>NZ_CANMLQ010000002.1:0-708989 GCF_947498795.1 uncultured Pseudoxanthomonas sp.
CTCCTGGGGGCTGGGTTGGCTTCGCAACCCCCATCTTCCAGAGATGCCCCGGATGAACAACCTACCGAGAGATCACAGCTAGTCCGGTCCCCGCAGGGCATTCAACACGCCGTGGAGAGGTCGCCTCGCACGATACGGGCTCGACCGCTGTTGTTCATGATGACGCTGCTGGCCACGTGGCCGTCGTAGCAGATCCGGATGGTCAGATTGGTGCCGTAACTCATGCCGGTGGGCTGATAGCGGACCTGTCGGCGTCCCTGGGTCGAGATCATACGGATGAAGGGTGTTTCCGCCACGGTCTCGTTTCTGTAGATGTCGTCACCGTCGTCGGGCTGGCGATTGCCGTCCGGATCGCGGAAAGAGAGCCAATGACCTCCCCAGTCGGTGTCCTGTCGGCACGTGCCGGCGCCATCGCTGGGGCATACCACGATCGGCACGTTGTGGCTGATGGCCGTCATGCGCGCCGATGCGAAGTGGGACACCAACAGGTTCGCGGTCGCATTGGCTTGCTGTCGAGCCCGGAACTCCCTCATCGACGGCAGGCCGATGGCGACCATGAGCGCCAGGACGGAAAGGGTCACAGCGGTTTCCATCAGAGTGAAACCATGGATATGCAGGGTGGAGCCAATAGGACTCCTCCGGGCGGGAAGCGAGGGCATCCTTGCCATCGACAGCTCCTTTTGAATGGGGTGGGGTCAGGTTCGCGGTCGTTTGATCTGCTCGCCATCAGGTCCAGGCCTGTCCGCATGTAGGAATTCGCCGCGGCTCTCGTCACGCCCCCCTCGCTATACTCGTTCGCTTGCCTCTGGGTTGTGCACCATGACCGACCGTTTCCAGCTCGTTTCCCCCTACTCGCCGGCCGGCGACCAGCCGCGCGCCATCGAGAAGCTGGTGGAGAATTTCCAGGCCGGGCTGGCGAAGCAGACGCTGCTCGGCGTGACGGGCTCGGGCAAGACGTACACCATCGCCAACGTGGTGCAGCAGGTCCAGAAGCCGACGCTGATCATGGCGCCCAACAAGACGCTGGCGGCCCAGTTGTACGGCGAATTCAAGGCGTTCTTCCCGCACAACGCGGTGGAGTATTTCGTCAGCTATTACGACTACTACCAGCCCGAAGCGTACGTGCCATCCAGCGACACCTTCATCGAGAAGGACAGCTCGATCAACGAGCACATCGAACAGATGCGGCTGGCGGCGACCAAGACGCTGCTGTCGCGCCCCGATGCGTTGGTGGTGGCGACCGTCTCCGCGATCTACGGCCTGGGCGCGCCGGAAGACTACCTGTCGCTGCGGCTGATCCTGTCGGTGGGTGAGCGGATCGACCAGCGCGAGCTGATCCGCCACCTGACCCAACTGCAGTACACGCGGAATGAGTACGAGCTGCAGCGCGGCACGTTCCGCGTGCGTGGCGAGATCATCGACGTGCATCCGGCCGAAAGCGATGCCGAGGCCGTGCGGATCGAGCTGTTCGACGGCGAGGTCGAGGGCATCAGCCTGTTCGACCCGCTCACCGGCGAGTCGCTGCGCAAGCTGCAGCGGTACACGGTGTATCCCAAGACCCACTATGCGACGACCCGGGAGCGGGTGCTGGCGGCCATCGAGACGATCAAGATCGAGTTGAAGGACCGGCTGGAGCAGCTGTACGCACAGAACAAGCTGGTCGAGGCCCAGCGCCTGGCGCAGCGGACCCAGTTCGATGTGGAAATGATGGCCGAAGTCGGCTTCTGTTCCGGCATCGAGAACTACTCGCGCCACCTGACAGGGAAGGCCCCGGGCGAGCCGCCGCCCACGCTGTTCGACTACCTGCCGGCGGATGCGCTGTTGGTCATCGACGAATCGCACGTCACCATTCCGCAGATCGGCGCGATGTACAAGGGCGACCGGTCGCGCAAGGAGACGCTCGTGGAGTTCGGCTTCCGGTTGCCTTCGGCACTGGATAACCGCCCACTCCGCTTCGAGGAATGGGAGGCGCGTTCGCCCCGCAGCATCTATGTGTCCGCCACCCCGGGGCCGTATGAAATGCGCGAGTCCGCCGGCGAGGTCGTCGAACTCGTGGTGCGGCCCACCGGCCTGATCGACCCGGAAGTCGAGATCCGTCCCGTAGGCACGCAGGTCGACGACCTCCTGTCCCAGATCAACGAGCGCGTGGCGTGGGGCGACCGCGTCCTGGTCACCACGCTGACGAAGCGCATGGCGGAAAACCTGACCGAGTACCTGGGCGAGCACGGCATCAAGGTGCGCTACCTGCACTCGGACGTGGACACGGTGGAGCGCGTGGAGATCATCCGCGACCTGCGTCTGGGCAAGTTCGACGTACTGGTCGGCATCAACCTGCTGCGCGAGGGCCTGGACATGCCGGAGGTCTCGCTGGTCGCTATCCTCGATGCGGACAAGGAAGGATTCCTGCGCTCCACGGGCTCGTTGATCCAGACGATCGGCCGCGCCGCGCGCAACCTGCGCGGGAAGGCCATCCTGTACGCGGACAAGATGACCCGCTCGATGCAGGCGGCGATCGACGAGACCAGTCGTCGCCGGGAGAAGCAGGTGGAGTACAACCAGGAACATGGCATCACGCCGAAGTCCGTGGCGCGCCCCATCGTGGACATCCTGGAAGGTGCCCGCAGTGAGGCGGCCAACGAGGGCAAGACGGGCCGCGGCAAGGCGCGTCGCGTGGCGGAGGAACCTGCCGAGTACGGGGTGATGGATCCGGCCAAGGCAGTAGCGAAGATCAAGGCGCTGGAGCAGCAGATGTACCAGCACGCCCGCGACCTGGAGTTCGAGGACGCGGCCCGCCTTCGCGATCAGATCCAGCGCCTCAAGGCGGCCAGCCTGGGGGGGTGATGCATGCCCTGCTCGCAGCGGTTGTCGGCGACCCCGCTTCCGGGCTAGAATTCGCGCCCCTGCAAAGGGCAGACCGGGCGGTTAGCTCAGCGGTAGAGCACTACCTTGACATGGTAGGGGTCACAGGTTCGAACCCTGTACCGCCCACCACGCTCCCACAGCGTGGATTCCGGAGTTCTGGGGCCAGCCCGATGCGCCATCCGTATTCACGAGGTGGCTCGCGGAAACGCCGGCCGAGCGTGCGACATGAGCACTACCACCGCCTGAAGCTGGTATTGCCCGAGGCACTGCATCCCGTAGGCGCCCTCGTGGCGCTTTTTTCATGTCGTTCGTTCGTCCCTGAACACCAGCCCGGCCATCCATGGCCGGACTTTCCGATGCCAACGCCCTGTTCGCAGGCAACTGGATAGCCCAACCGATGATCACGATCACGCTCCCCGACGGCAGCCGCCGCGAGTTCGAGAATCCCGTCTCCGTCATGCAGGTGGCCCAGTCCATCGGCGCCGGCCTGGCCAAGGCCACCGTGGCCGGTGCCGTCGATGGCGTGCTGGTCGATGCCAGCGACATCATCGACCACGATGCCGCGCTGCGCATCATCACCCCGAAGGACGAAGAGGGCGTGGAGATCATCCGCCACTCCTGCGCGCACCTGGTCGGCCATGCGGTCAAGCAGCTGTATCCGGACGTGAAGATGGTGATCGGCCCGGTCATCGCCGAAGGCTTCTATTACGACATCTACAGCGAGCGCCCGTTCACGCCGGAAGACCTGGCGGCGGTCGAGCAGCGCATGCAGGAGCTGATCGCGCAGGACTACGACGTCATCAAGAAGATGACGCCGCGCGCCGAGGTGATCGACGTCTTCAAGGCACGTGGCGAGGAATACAAGCTGCGGCTGATCGAGGACATGGGTCCGGAGGTGACGGCCATGGGCCTGTACTACCACCAGGAATACGTGGACATGTGCCGCGGCCCGCACGTGCCCAACACGCGCTTCCTGAAGGCGTTCAAGCTGACCCGCATTTCCGGCGCCTACTGGCGCGGCGATGCCAAGAACGAGCAGCTTCAGCGCATCTACGGCACGGCCTGGGCCGACAAGAAGCAGCTGGAGGCCTACATCCAGCGTGTCGAGGAAGCCGAGAAGCGCGACCATCGCAAGATCGGCAAGCAGCAGGAGCTCTTCCACCTGCAGGAAGAGGCCCCGGGCCTGGTGTTCTGGCACCCGAAGGGCTGGGCCATCTGGCAGGTGGTCGAGCAGTACATGCGCAAGGTCTACCGCGACAGCGGGTACCAGGAAGTGCGCTGCCCGCAGATCCTCGACGTCGCTTTGTGGAAGAAGTCCGGCCACTGGGACAACTACAAGGAAAACATGTTCTTCAGCGAGTCGGAGAACCGCACCTACGCGGTCAAGCCGATGAACTGTCCCGGCCACGTGCAGGTGTTCAACCAGGGGCTGCACAGCTACCGCGACCTGCCGATCCGCTACGGCGAGTTCGGCGCCTGCCATCGCAACGAGCCGTCGGGCGCGCTGCACGGCATCCTGCGCGTGCGCGGCTTCACCCAGGACGACGGCCACATCTTCTGCACGGAAGACCAGATCGAGGCCGAGGTCACGGCGTTCCACCAGCAGGCGCTGAAGGTGTACTCGGACTTCGGTTTCGAAGACATCCAGATCAAGATCGCCCTGCGCCCCGATTCCCGCCTGGGCGACGACGCCACCTGGGACAAGGCCGAGGCCGCCCTGCGCGCCGCCCTGCGCAGCTGCGGGGTGGAGTGGCAGGAACTGCCGGGCGAGGGCGCCTTCTACGGCCCGAAGATCGAGTACCACCTGAAGGACGCCATCGGCCGGACCTGGCAGCTGGGCACGATGCAGGTGGACTTCATGATGCCGGGCCGCCTGGGCGCCGAGTACGTGGACGAGAACAGCCAGCGCCAGCACCCGGTCATGCTGCACCGGGCGATCGTGGGGTCGATGGAGCGCTTCATCGGCATCCTGATCGAGCACCATGCTGGTGCATTCCCGTCCTGGCTGGCCCCTCAGCAGGCCGTCGTGATGAATATCACCGACGCCCAGGCCGATTACGTGGCCGAGGTCAGGAAAACCCTTGCAAATCAAGGCTTCCGGGTGGCGGCCGATTTGCGGAACGAGAAGATCGGCTATAAGATTCGCGAGCACACGCTGCAGCGGGTGCCATACCTGCTGGTGGTCGGCGACCGCGAGAAGGAGAATGGCGCCATCGCCGTGCGTACGCGTTCCGGGGAAGACCTGGGCAGCATGTCCGTTGCCGCCTTCGCCGAACGCTTGCGCAGCGAGCACGCCGCGCAATAAGGTTCCGGTCCATCGCGGACCGGTGCACCCATCCCTGGAGACTGCAACATCAGCACCCCTGACAACAAGCAAAACCGCAAGAATCACGAGATCCGCGTGCCGCGGGTGCGCGTGATCGGTTCCGATGGCGAGATGATCGGCGTGCTTTCGCGCGACGAAGCCTTGGCCAAGGCGGAAGACGAAGGCCTGGACCTGGTCGAGATCCAGCCGAACGCCGAACCGCCCGTCTGCAAGATCATGGACTTCGGCAAGTTCAAGTTCGAAATGCAGAAAAAGGCCAACGAAGCCAAGAAGAAGACCAAGCAGGTCGAGATCAAGGAACTCAAGTTCCGTCCCGTCACCGACGAGGGCGACTACCAGATCAAGATGCGCAACATCCGCCGCTTCCTGGAAGAAGGCGACAAGGTCAAGGTCAACATCCGTTTCCGTGGCCGTGAGATGAGCCACCAGGAGCTGGGTCGCGAGATGGCCGCGCGCATCGAGGCCGAGTTGGGCGACGAGATCGTCATCGAGTCCCGTCCGCGCCTGGAAGGCCGTCAGATGGTCATGATGATCGCCCCCAAGAAGAAGTGATGTCAGCGGCTTGGCCGCTGACGCCTACTGTTCCCCTCGCCCCGCAAGCGTGGAGAGGGCAAAGGGTGAGGGGAAGGCGCCGCCAGGCGCCTTTCGCTTTTCCGCTAAGTGGCCGGATTTGCAAGAGAAAACAGCAGCGGGCATAATACGCGGCCCGGTACGCCGGGAGGCTGCTCGCAGCCGATGGACCCGTCGGGGGTTCCGTTCTGGAATCAACGACTTAAAAGCCGATATGGGCATGGATGGAAAGAGTGGCCTTTCAGTCTTCGCGGCGCAGCCGCAAAGCGTTGAAAGGGTGCCGCCCGGATCAGTGACATAAACCCGTCAAGGACATAGCAATGCCCAAGATCAAGACCCACCGGGCGGCGGCGAAGCGTTTTCGCAAGACCGCATCCGGCAAGTTCAAGGCTGGCCACGCCAACCGTAGCCACATCCTCACCAAGAAAGCGACCAAGCGTAAGCGCGGCCTGCGTGCGACGAATATCATTCGCGCCGAGGACAGCGGCCGTTTGAACCGCATGCTTCCCTACCTCTGAGGACTGAGACATGGCACGAGTTAAGCGTGGCGTGATGGCGCGTCGCCGTCACAAGAAGGTCCTCACCCTGGCCAAGGGCTACTACAACGCCCGTCGCAAGGTGTTCCGCGTCGCCAAGCAGGCGGTCATCAAGGCGCAGCAGTACGCCTACATCGGCCGCAAGCAGAAGAAGCGCAACTTCCGTTCGCTGTGGATCACGCGTATCAACGCGGCGGCCCGCATCAATGGCCTGAGCTACAGCCGCTTCATGAACGGCCTGCTGAAGGCTGGCATCACCCTGGACCGCAAGGTGCTGGCGGACATCGCCGTGCACGACGCGGCCGGTTTTGCGGCCCTGGCTGAAAAGGCGAAGGGCGCACTCGCGGCGTAAGCCGCGTCTCCACCGTAAAGCACTCCGGCAGTCGATCGCCGGAAACACGTGGGGAAGGGCGCGAGTCCTTCCCCATTGTTTTTTGTGGTTCTGCTTCTGTGGGAGCGACGTAAGTCGCGATGGGCGTTCCGTGCGCTTCATCGCGGCTTACGTCGCTCCCACGAGAAAACACCCTCTCATGGACATCCAATGAGCGATATCGAATCCCTGTCCACGCAAGCCCTGTCCGACATCGCAGCGGCGCAGTCGCCGGATGCGCTGGAGCAGTTGCGTGTCGCCCTGCTGGGCAAGAGCGGAAGCATCACCACCCAGCTGAAGCAACTGGGCGCGTTGCCCGCCGACCAGCGCAAGGCGGCGGGCGAAGCCATCAATCGTGCGCGTGATGCGATCGGCGACGCCTTGTCGATGCGCAAGTCCATACTGGAAGACGCCGCCCTCGATGCGCGCCTGGCGGGCGAGACCATCGACATCACCCTGCCGGGCCGCAACGGCACCCGCGGCGGCCTGCATCCGATCAGCCGTACGCTGGAGCGCATCGCCGACATCTTCGGCCGCCTGGGTTACGAGCTGGCCGACGGTCCCGAGATCGAGGACGACTGGCACAACTTCGAGGCGCTGAATTTCCCGCCGCACCATCCGGCGCGCGCCATGCACGACACGTTCTACTTCGGCGACGGCCGCCTGCTGCGCACGCATACCTCGGGTGTGCAGGTGCGCTACATGGACGCCCATCAGCCGCCGCTGCGCATGATCGCGGCGGGCAAGGTCTATCGCAGCGACAGCGACCAGACGCATTCGCCGATGTTCCACCAGGTCGAAGGCCTGCTGGTGGACGAGCACTCCACGTTCGCCGACCTCAAGGGCACGCTGGCCGAGTTCGTGCGCGCGTTCTTCGAGCGCGACTTCGAAATGCGTTTCCGCCCCAGCTACTTCCCCTTCGTCGAGCCGGGCGCGGAAGTCGACATCGCCTGGCAGCAGCCGGACGGCAGCACGCGCTGGCTGGAAGTGCTGGGCTGCGGCATGGTGCACCCGAACGTGCTGCGGAACTGCGGCATCGACCCAGAGCGCTATACCGGCTTCGCGTTCGGCCTGGGCGTGGAGCGCTTCGCGATGCTGCGCTACGGCGTCAACGACCTGCGCGCGTTCTTCGAGAACGACGTGCGGTTCCTGAAGCAGTTCGCGTAACGCGTCGCACCGCACGCACCCCTCGATATCTAAATCTTGAAGGCGGCGGGCCCGGACCCGCCCTACGGACAACGAACGATGAAGTTCTCTGAAAACTGGTTGCGCAGCCACGTTCCCACAGACGCCAGCCGCGATGAGCTGTCCGCAACGCTGACTGCCATCGGCCTGGAGGTCGAGGATGTCACGGTGCTGGGCGAGGGTCTGGAAAACGTCATCGTCGCGCGCATCGTCGAATGCGCGAAGCATCCCGAAGCCGATCGCCTGCAGGTCTGCCAGGTGGATGCGGGGCAGGGTGGTCTGCTGCAGATCGTCTGCGGCGCGCCGAACGCGCGCCCGGGTCTGATCGCGCCGCTGGCGATGGTCGGCGCCAATGTCGGCGGCATCGCCATCAAGGCGGCCAAGCTGCGGGGCGTGGAATCGAACGGCATGCTGTGCTCGGCCAAGGAACTCGGCATCGACGCCGATGCCTCCGGCCTGCTGGAACTGCCCGCCAACGCGCCCGTCGGCACGCCGGTCGCCGACTATCTTGGCCTGCCCGACGCCAGCATCGAGATCAAGCTGACGCCGAACCGCGCCGACTGCTTCAGCGTGCGCGGTATCGCGTACGACGTGGCGGCCTCGCTGGGCAGTGAAGTGAAGCCACTGGACGACGCGCCGGTGCCCGCGCAGAGCCCGGTAACGATGGAAGTTGCGCTGGAGGCCGGGGCGAAGGTGCCGCGCTTCGCCGGCCGCGTGATCGAAGGCGTCAACGCCCAGGCAGCTACCCCGGTATGGATGGCCGAACGCCTGCGCCGCAGCGGGGTGCGTCCGATCAGTTTCCTGGTCGACGTGACCCAGTACGTGATGCTCGAGCTGGGCCAGCCCATGCACGCCTTCGACAAGGACCGCCTGGTGGGCGGCATCGTCGTGCGTCCTGCGCGCGCTGAGGAGACCGTTGCCCTGCTCGATGGCCGCACGGCCGTGCTCGACGAGGATTTCCTGGTCGTTTCGGATGGACAGGGAGGCCATGGCGCGCGCGCCGTCGCGCTCGGCGGGATCATGGGCGGGCTCGATACACGGGTCACCGACGCCACGCGCAATGTCTTCCTCGAAGCCGCGCACTGGGTGCCGTCCGCCATCATCGGGCGCAGCCGCAAACTCGGCCTGCACACCGATGCCGGCCATCGCTTCGAGCGCGGCGTGGATCCGGAATTGCCGCGTATCGCGGTGGAATACGCCACGCGCCTGATACTGGATGTGGCCGGTGGCGTGCCCGGTCCGACCACCGAGGCCGTGCTTTCCGACCACCTGCCGCAGGCCGCCACCATCCTGCTGCGCCGCGCGCGCGTGGCACGCGTGCTGGGCGTGGACATTCCCGATGCCGAGATCGAACGCATCCTGCGTGCCCTTGGCCTGCAGGCGACCACGGTTGCGGAAGGCTGGCGCGTTGTTGCGCCGAGCCGGCGCTTCGATCTCGCCATCGAAGAGGACCTGATCGAGGAACTGGCGCGCATCCACGGCTATGACCGCGTGCCGACCACGCTGCCCGGCGGCGCGACCCGCATCGCGGCACCCAGCGAGACGCTGGTCGAACCGGCTGTCGTGCGTCGCCAACTGGCCGCGCGCGACTATTTCGAGACCGTCAATTTCGCGTTCGTCGACGCCCAGTGGCTTTCGCGCTGGGGCGCCGCCGAGGGCGCGGTGCCGTTGGCCAACCCGCTCAGCGCGGAACTGGCGATCATGCGCACGCAGCTGCTGCCCGGTGTCGTGGCGGCGCTGCAGCGCAACGCCGCGCGCCAGGCGGGACGCGTGCGCCTGTTCGAGATCGGCAATGTGTTCCACGCGCCGGCCCGCCCCAGCGACGCGCCGGTCGAAACGCTGCGCATCGCCGCGGCCGTCAGCGGCGAAGCGCTCGCCGAGCAGTGGGGCGTGCCGGCGCGTAAGGTCGACTTCCATGACCTCAAGGGCGATCTGGAGAGCGTCGCATCGCTGGCAGGCGCGAGCCTCGAGTTCCGTCCCTCGAACGCCGTCCATGCGCACCCGGGCCGGTCCGCCGACGTCTACCGAGAGGGTGCGCGCCTGGGCTGGATCGGGCAATTGCATCCGCGCCTTCAGCGCGGTCTGGACCTGGACGCGGATGTGTTCGCGTTCGAGCTGGACCTCGCCCCGTTGAGCGTCCGTGACCTGCCGCGTGCGGGGGAGCTGTCGCGCTACCCGTCCGTCCGCCGCGACCTCGCGTTCGTCGTCCCGGAGACGGTGTCCTGGGCGGCGCTCGCCGCCACCGCGAAAGCGGCGGCGGGGCCGTTGCTGCGGGACGTGCAGCTGTTCGACCGCTACGTGGGACAAGGGGTCGAATCCGGTCAAAAGAGTCTCGCTATGGGCTTGATTTTGCAGGACAACTCACGCACTCTCACTGAGAGCGAGGTGGCGCAGGTCGTGGCCGCCGTGGTCACCGCGATCGACGCCGCGCATGGCGCGAAGATCCGCGGATGAAGCGTGTGAAGGCAGTGGCTGGGCCGGTGACGGCCGCAATGGGGATGCAGTAATCCATGGCTTTGACGAAGGCGGAAATGGCCGAACGTCTGTTCGACGAGGTCGGCCTGAACAAGCGCGAGGCGAAGGAATTCGTCGATGCGTACTTCGACGTGCTGCGCGAGGCGCTGGAGCAGGGTCGGCAGGTGAAGCTGTCCGGGTTCGGCAATTTCGACCTGCGGCGCAAGAACCAGCGTCCGGGCCGCAATCCCAAGACCGGTGAAGAGATCCCGATCTCGGCGCGGACCGTGGTGACGTTCCGGCCGGGGCAGAAACTCAAGGAGCGGGTGGAAACGTATGCTGGATCCGGGCAGTAACCGCGAGCTTCCGCCGATTCCGGCCAAGCGCTACTTCACCATCGGTGAAGTGAGCGAGCTGTGCGACGTGAAGCCGCACGTGCTGCGTTACTGGGAGACCGAGTTCCCTAGCCTGGAGCCCGCCAAGCGTCGCGGCAACCGCCGTTACTACCAGCGCCATGACGTGCTGATGGTGCGCCAGATCCGCGGCCTGCTGTACGAACAGGGCTACACCATCGGCGGCGCGCGCCTGCGCCTCGAGGGTGAGGGCGCCAAGCAGGAATCGGCGATGAGCGCGCAGATCGTGCGCCAGGTGCGGATGGAGCTGGAGGAAATCCTCCAGTTGCTCCGCCGGTGAGGCATGGCGGCGCTCCTGCTGGGAGTCGCCGAAGAATTCCGGCTATAATGCGCGGCCCGTCGCAAGGCGGGCCGATCCGCGAGATTCGGGGCGTAGCGCAGCCTGGTAGCGCATCTGCCTGGGGGGCAGAGGGTCGTCGGTTCAAATCCGGCCGTCCCGACCAATCGCGGTTCGACATCAAGCCTGCGCACATGCGTGGGCTTTTTTGTGCCCGTCGTCCGCCGCCGTGCAGGATGGCCCACGGTTATCACGCGCAGGACCGACCATGCCTTCGATGACCGATGCCCTGATCCGTGACCTGCAACTGGCGCCGCATCCGGAAGGAGGCTACTTCCGGCGCGTCTACGAGTCCGCCAAGCGCACCGAGGTCAACGGAATCGAGCGGCCCGCGCTGACCGCCATCAAGTTCCTGCTGCCGGAAGGCGTGGTGACCCGCTGGCACCGCGTCGACGCGACCGAGGTCTGGGACTGGCACGACGGCAGTCCGATGGAACTGTCGATGTTCGATCCCGACCAGCGCACCCTGACGCGGGTCCAGCTGGACACCTCCGCGCGGGGCGGGCAATCCAACCAGGTCGTGCCGGCCGGCGTGTGGCAAAGCGCACGTTCGCTGGGCGCTTTTACGCTGGTCGATTGTTCGGTATCGCCGGGTTTCAGCTGGCAGGGGTTCGAGCTGATGCAAAGCGGCAGCGAGGTAGCGCGGACGCTGCGGGAGGCGGGCGGCAAGGTCGCCTGAACGATTCCCCGCCCGGCTGCGCGGCACTGCATGCCGGTTCGCTTGGGCACGGGCACACTCGCGACTCTTCCACATGGAGTCGCCAGGATGCGTCTGTCGTTCAACCGAGTGCTGCTTTGCCTGTCGCTGTCACTGATGCCGGGTATCGCCATCGCGCAGGATGCGGGAGCGACCGGTGCGGACACGGTCGTGGTGGACGAAAAAGGCGTGATCGACATGGAGGCGGTCGTCGTCTCCGGTATGCAGCCGGGGCCGGGTCTTTGGAAGGTGCGCCATGGCGACCATCTGCTTTATCTGCTGGGTACCCAGTCGCCGCTCCCCAAGGGCATGACGTGGCGATCGGACGAAGTGACGCAGGTGTTGCTGCTGGCGGATGAGGTCCTCGGTCCGCCAGGCGTGACGGTCAATGCCGATGTCGGATTCTTCCGCGGCCTGTCGATGCTGCCCTCGGCGCTGAAGGCCGCCAAGAATCCTGATGGCGAAAAGCTGCAGGACGTCCTTCCGCCGGAACTGTACGCGCGCTGGTCCGTGCTGAAGCAGCGCTACATGGGGCGCGACGGCGGCGTCGAGAAGAAGCGTCCCCTGATTGCGGTCTACGAACTCTATGGCAAGGCCCTGTCCCGCAGCGGCCTGCAGAATGCCGGCGGCGTCGTCACCCCGGTAATCGAGGGCGCGCTGAAGGCGCGTGGCATGAAGCGCACGCCGACCCAGCTGAAGATCACCCTGGAAGACCCCAAGGGCGCCCTGGCGGACTTCCGCAAGGAGACGTTGAAGCCGCAGGACCTGGCGTGCTTTCGGAAGACGCTCGATCTGATCGAACACGAACTCCCCCAATCCGCAGCCAGCGCGCGCGCCTGGGCGGTGGGCGACTGGACGGCCATCCGCAATGGAGCCCGGGCCGACGAGCGCGCCGCCTGCGAGTCGGCGTGGTTCGACACCGACACGGCACGCAAGCACGGCGTCCGCGATATCGACGCCCGCGTGCGTGCGAAGTGGCTCGAGATGGCGGACGCCTCCCTGCGCAAGAACCGCATCACCTTCGCCACGCTGTCGGTATGGGATCTGGTGAAGCCCGACGGCTATCTCGCGGCGCTGCAGGCGCGGGGCTACACGGTGGAAGCGCCGGAGTAACGCGCGCTGCGCGGGACCAGCGACACTGCACCTCGCGGCGCGGCTTCAGCCCGCCGCGGTCATCGGTGTCTGCGTGGCCGCGAGTACAGGCCAGCGCTTCAGCACGCTGGCGCGGATGCCGCTGGCATCGATGCCGGCTTCGGCCAACAGATCCTCACGGCTGGCGTGGTGCTGGAATTCGTCCGGCAGGCCCAGGTGGAGCACGGGCAGCGAGATGCCTTCGGCGTTCAGCAGTTCGGCGACGCCGGACCCTGCGCCGCCCATCACCACGTTGTCCTCGACGGTGACGAAGCCCTGGTGGGTCTTCGCCAGCTCGAGAATCAGGTCGCGGTCCAGCGGCTTCACGAAGCGCATGTTCACCACGGTCAGGCCCAGCTCGCGACCGACCTGTTCTGCAGCGGCAGCGGTGGATCCGAACGCAAGCAGCGCCACGCGGTTGCCGCGCACGCGAAGGTCCGCTTTGCCGATCGGCAGGGTATCCAGCGTCGTCTGCAGCGCTACGCCGGGGCCGGTGCCGCGCGGGTAGCGCACGGCGGCCGGGCCATTGAAGTGGTAGCCCGTGCTCAGCATCTGCCGGCATTCGTTCTCGTCCGCCGGCGCCATCACGACCATGTGCGGCACGCAACGCAGGTAGCTCAGGTCCAGGTTGCCGGCATGCGTGGCCCCGTCCGGGCCGACCACACCGCCTCGATCGATCGCGAACAGTACGTCCAGCTTCTGGATCGCCACGTCGTGCACCAACTGGTCGTAACCGCGCTGCAGGAAGGTCGAATAGATCGCGACCACCGGCTTGCTGCCCTCGCACGCCATGCCCGCCGCGAGCGTCACGGCGTGCTGCTCGGCGATGGCGACGTCGAAGTAACGCTCGGGATATTCCTTGCTGAAGCGCACCAGGCCGGAGCCTTCGCGCATTGCCGGGGTGATGCCCAGCAGCTTGGGTTCGGCGGCCGCCATGTCGCACAGCCAGTCGCTGAAAATGTCGGTGTAGGTGGGCTTCTTCGTACCCCCCTTGCTGACCAGGCCTTTCTCGGGATCGAACGGACCCACGGCGTGGTAACCGATCTGGTCACCCTCGGCCAGTTCGTATCCCTTGCCCTTGGTGGTCAGGATGTGGAGCAGTTGCGGACCCTTGAGGGTCTTGAGCGTCTTCAGCGCGCCGACGAGGGCTTCGACATCATGGCCGTCGATCGGACCGGTGTAGTGGAAGCCCATCTGTTCGAACAGCGTGGACGGCACGAACATGCCTTTCCAGTGTTCTTCCCAGCGGCGCATGAATCGGGCCGGCGGCTTCTTCTTGTCGCCCAGCAGTTTCTTGCCGCCTTCGCGCAATGCGTTGAGCGTGCGGCTGCTGCTCAGCCGGCCCAGCATCTTGGTCAGGCCGCCGACGTTCTCGGAGATCGACATCTGGTTGTCGTTGAGGATCACCAGAAGGTTGGGCTCGGGCTCCATGCCGCCGGCATGGTTCAGCGCTTCGAAGGCCATGCCGGCCGTCATCGCGCCGTCGCCGATCACCGCCACGACCTTGCGGTCGTCGCCCTGCTGCTGCAGCGCGATCGCCATGCCTAGCGCGGCGGAGATCGACGTGGACGAATGGCCCACGCCGAACGTGTCGTACTCGCTTTCGTCGCGCTTCGGGAACGGCGCGACGCCGTCCTTCTGCTTGACCGTGTGGATGGTGTCGCGTCGGCCGGTCAGGATCTTGTGCGGATAGGTCTGGTGGCCGACGTCCCACACCAGGCGGTCGCGCGGTGTATCGAACAGGTAGTGCAGGGCGACCGTCAGTTCTATCACGCCCAGGCCGGCGCCGAAGTGTCCGCCGCTCTTGCCCACCGACTCGATCAGGTAGCCCCGCAGCTCCTCGGCGATGGCAGGCAGTTCGGATTCGTCGAACTGGCGCAGGTCGGCCGGAACGTGGATGCGTGAAAGGCGGGGATAGCGGTCGGGGGCGATCATCGGCAGCAGGCTTCTTCTGAGGCGTCATTGTCCCCCCCTGATGTGAAGTGGGGCAAGCAAGCGCGTGAAGCCGGCGTGGGGTCCCCCACGGCGGTTCAGGAAGGTCGTGGCGAGGGTCGGGCAGGCATCATCCCTGCGTTCCTCGCCAGCGGGTGCGTCAGGGCGTCCCCGGGTCGGGCAGCATGGCCGCGTGCGCTTGCGATCGACCTCTCGTGGTTCGCGTCGGCGACCGCCTGTCCGCGCGTGTGGGCCGGGCATGCTGCCCGTGAATCAAGCGGACAGCTTGGACTTCTTCGGCAGCTGGGCCTTCAGGAAGGCCATCTGGTCGGCCAGGATGTTGCGGTTCGAGAGGATCAGGTGCTCGATCCAGCTCGGCCGGTACGGCACCGCGAGCAACGGCATGTGCGCCTGTTGCGGGGTGCGGTTGCTCTTGCGGGAGTTGCAGTGGAAGCAGGCCGTCACCACGTTTTCCCAGATGTCCTTGCCGCCCTTGGACAGGGGCAGCACGTGGTCGCGGGTCAGGTGGGGGCGCGCGTACTCATGCCCGCAGTACAGGCACAGATGGGCATCGCGGGCGAACAGCGCGGTGTTGGTGAGCGTCGGCGTGGGCGACAGGGCATGCGCGCGGGCATGGCCGCGCGAGGCCACGATCGGGTGCAGTTCGATCAGGCTCTGCTCGCCGGTCAGCCGGGAGACGCCGCCGTGCACATGCAGGCAGGGGTCGCCCAGCGTCCATGCGACTGCACCGCGCGCGTACAGACAGGTTGCGTCCTGCCAGTTGATCCAGTCCAGCACGCGGCCATGCGCATCCAGCGACAGCAGTCGCAGGGCGGCGGGGTGGGGACGGGGGGACGACGGAGACGGAACCGGCGAGGAAAGAGAACCGGTCTGTACCAGGTGAAGCTGAGCTCTGTCTGCTTCCATGGAGAAGCAGGTTATACCCAAATGTTGACGAAATGTGTATCCGGCGCGGCTTTTGTTCGGAGGAGCGCGACGCCCGCGCTCCTCCAGTACCGGATCACTCGCCGAAGCGGATGTCGTCCATCGCCATCAGCGTGTCCGCGCCGGATTCGATGGCGGCGGCATGGGCCAGCGTGCGCGGCAGGATGCGGGCGAAGTAGAACCGGGCAGTCTCACGCTTGGCCTGCCGGAAGGCATCGCCATGCGTCGATGCGTCGGCGGCTGCCACGCTGCGTGCCCACCAGTAGGCCAGCACGACGTAGCCCGAGTAGAACAGATAGTCGGTGCTGGCTGCACCGATTTCCTCCGGGTTCGCCGCCGCACGCTGCAGGATGTTCTTCGTCAGCCCCGCCCACTCCGCGGCTTTCTGCTGAAGCGGATCGATGAACTCCGTGAGCGACGCGTCGTCCTTGTGTTGCTGGACGAAGGCATGCACGTCGGCCAGGAACAGCTTCAGGCCCGCCGCTTGGGTGGCGGCGGTCTTGCGCCCCATCAGGTCCAGCGCCTGGATGCCGGTGGTGCCCTCGTACAGCGTGGTGATGCGGGCATCGCGCGCCAGCTGTTCCATGCCGTGTTCGTGGATGTAGCCGTGGCCGCCGAAGCACTGCAGCGCGTGGTACGTGTTCTCGATGCCCCACTCGGTCTGGCAGGCCTTCGAGATCGGAGTGAGGAAGCTCACCAGCGTGTCGGCCCGCTCGCGCTCCGCGGCATCCTCGGCATGGTTGGCCACGTCGATCAGGCTGCCCGCGTGCAGCGCCAGCAGGCGGCTGCCCTCGATCAGCGATTTCATCGTCAGCAGCATCCGGCGCACGTCGGGGTGGACGATGATCGGATCCGCCGGCTTGTCGGGGAACTTCGGTCCGCTCAATGCGCGCGTCTGCAGGCGCTCGCGCGCGTACCGCAGCGCGTTCTGGTACGCGCGCTCGCTCAGGCCGACGCCCTGCAGGCCCACGCCGAGGCGCGCGGTATTCATCATGGTGAACATGGCCTGCAGGCCCTTGTGCGGCTGGCCGACGAGATAACCCTGCGCACCGTCGAAATTCATCACGCAGGTCACCGACGCCTTGATGCCCATCTTGTGCTCGATCGAGCCGCAGGACAGCGTGTTGCGCTCGCCCACGGTGCCGTCCTTCGCCACCTTGAACTTCGGGGTCACGAACAGCGAGATGCCCTTCGCGCCGGCGGGTGCATCCGGCAACTTGGCCAGCACCAGGTGCACGATGTTGTCGGTCAGGTCGTGCTCGCCCGCCGTGATGAAGATCTTGGTGCCGGTGATGGCGTAGCTGCCGTCCGCGTTAGGTTCGGCCTTGGTCTTCAGGAGGCCCAGGTCGGTACCGCAGTGCGGCTCGGTGAGGCACATGGTGCCGGTCCAGCGGCCTTCCACCAGGGGCTTCAGGAAGACCTCCTGCTGCCACGCTTCGCCATGGTGCTTCAGCGCTTCAACCGCGCCATGCGACAGCAGCGGGAAGTTGCCCCAGGCCAGGTTGCTGGCGTTGACCAGTTCATTGAGCGGGACGCCCATCGTGTGCGGCAAGCCCTGGCCACCGAACTCGGGCGCCGAGGTCAGCCCGGTCCAGCCGCCCTCGACGAACTGCGTGTACGCGGCCTTGAACCCGGGCGGCGTGGTGACTTCGCCGGTGGCCTTGTCCAGTTGGCTGCCGATCTCGTCGCCGACGCTGTTCAGCGGTGCGAGCACGGTCTCCGTGAAACGGGCGGCCTCGTCGAGGACGGCATCCAGGATGTCGCGGGTCGCGTCGGCATAGCCGAGCCGCTGGAACAGGGGTTCGACGCCAAGGACGTCGTACAGGGCGAAGCGCAGATCTGTAAGGGGAGCTTTGTAGGACGCGGGCATGCGGTTTCTCGGAGGCGCGTAGGGGAGGGTGGGGCCGCGCTCAGCGCAGCACACCGTCCAGGCCGGGGACGGGGTTGAGGGTGTTGCGGGTATCGATGTCGAACGTGCGCTGCTTGGCTTCTTCCGGTGTCGCGCCGGCGCTGCCTTTGAGCGTGTAGGGAAGGGTGCGGCGGCCGGCGAGGGCATCCGCCACCACGATGCGGGCGGCGCTGCTGGGCGAGAACGCGACGCTGACGACATCGGCCGATTCCGGACCGACCGACAGGCTGGGGGTCGCGCGCAACGTGCCCGCGTCCTGGTCGCCGACCTGCACGTCGACCTCCACGGTGTCGAAACGCATCGGGATGCTGCTGTAGTTCTGCAGTCGCAGGTCCACGGCCCATTGGCCATCCGCCTTCACCGTCAACTGCTGCACGCTGACCGCGGGGTCGGAGACCCGCCTGATCACGCCATCGCCGCATCCGGCCAGCAAAGCGGCCACGGCGAGAAGTGCCAGCAGGGAAGTACGTCGCATCATGCCGCGGCTCCGTCAGGGGATGCGGCAGGATACTACGGCGTATGGCGGGCGGGATGCCGACGCGCGCTACGCCATCCGGGTCAGTCGTGCTGCGTTGCAGCAGGTTTCCAGACGAAGGTGGCGACGCTGCGTGGGGGCAAGGTGTAGTCGAACGCCTTTCCGCCCTGGCCTACGCTGAACTGGCGTGCCTGCGTCGCGGCGTTGGCGACCAGCAGCACCAGCGAGCCGTCATCCGCATTGCGGAACGCGACGTTGTCGAGGTCGCGGGTGGCCTCGCTGGATGCGATGCGATGCGCACCGGGGCGCACGAAGCGGCTCGCGTGCGCCAGCGCGTAATACTCGTCAGTGCGGGTGACGGACCCCGTGCGCGAATCGATGGTGACAACGCCACGGCACGTGCTGCAACCACCCGCGTACGGCCCGTTGTTCTCGTCCAGCGCCAGGTTCCAGAACAGGGCGCCGCGCGCCCAGTGCCGCGCGCTGCGGATGATGATGTTCTTCATCTGCAAGGGCAGTCCGCCGCTGCGCACGGGCTCCCAGTCGCCCCCGGAGCACTCCGTCATGTATGCATCCTTGTCCGGGAACGCATCATGCACGGGGGATTGGGCCGCCACATCGCCCCCGTAGCAATGCCATGCCACGGCCGCCACATGGGGATTCGCTTTCGCATCGGCCAGCACGCCGATCGGTTCCTGCGGTTTGTCCCAGTTGTGGTCCCAGTCGAAGATCAATGGACCGTTCCCCCGCGCCGCGATCATCGGGCCGAGGTGGTCGCCGATCAATCGCGCGCGCGCCGGCGCATTGAGGCGCATGCCGGGGTAGTCCTTCGGTTCGTAGTCGGGCTCGTTCTGCACGGTCAGCGCGAAGACCGGTATGCCTTCCACGGCATAGGCATCGACGTACTTCAGCAGGTAGCGGGAGAAGGCATCGTAATACTGTGGCAGCAGCGTTCCCTGGATCAGGCTGTTGGTGTCCTTCATCCACGCCGGCGCACTCCAGGGTGACGCCATGATCTTCAGCTGCGGATTGATCGCCAGCATCGCGCGCGCGACCGGGATGACATCGCCGCGATTCGCCTCGATGCTGAAATGCGCCAACGCCGGATCCGGTTTGCCATCGGGCGTGTCGTCGAGACTGTAATGACGGCGCGAGAAATCGGAAGCGCCGATCGTCAGGCGGGAGAAGCTCAGGCCAAGGCCGCCGTGCGCGCGGCCGAACAGCTCGCGCAACAGGGCGTCGCGCTGGACCGGGTCGAGCCTGTGCTGGATCAGCCAGGCCGACGAGTCGGTCAGCGATGCGCCGAAACCGACCATCTCCTGGAACCGCGCCTGCTCGTCGATGAGGATGCGCGGCCGCTCTGTCGATCCGGCGGCTCCGAACGTCGCCGGCGTCGATGCGGCGAGCGTTGTCTTGTGGTCCGCGGTCGTGATCCATACGGCGACGTCCTGCGCGCGGGTCGTGGCCGGCATCGCAAGCGCCGTGCAGGCGAGCAGCAAGAAAGAATGCAGGCGTCGAAGCGGGTGTCGCGTCATGGTGGAGTCCTCTCGCGGAGCGTCGCGAATCCCTCCCGGAATCCACGCAAAGCGGGTGCTGCATCGCAGCGTGATTTTCGGTTGCAGCGGTCGCGCAGCACGCAGATTCGCTCGTGCGTGCGTCAACGTGTCACGGTTGTTAGGAATTTGTTGACAGTGCATTGAAGCTTCTATATGACAGCGCTGTCAACCATGGTCGGAGAGGGACCAGACGATGCACGCGAACCACCCCACGAATTCTTGCGCGCGCAGTGTGCCGCGCAAGCAGCATCTCGCTGCAGCCTGCGCCCTCGCGCTGGCGTTTCCTGTCATCGCAAGCGCACAACAGGCGGCAGCGCCGGTCGATCCGACCGTCGAAACCCTCGATACGGTGAAGGTCACCGGCATCCGCGCCGCGATCGCCAATGCCGTCGAGACCAAGAATGAATCGACCTCGATCGTCGAGGCGATCTCCGCGGAAGACATCGGCAAGCTGCCCGACATCAGCATCGCCGATTCGATTTCGCGGCTGCCGGGCCTGACCATGCAGCGCCTCGATGGACGCGGCCAGGTGATCCACATCCGCGGCATGTCCGAACAGTTCGCCGGCACGCTGCTGAATGGCCGCGAGCAGGTCACCACCGGCGACAACCGCGGCGTGGAACTCGACCAGTACCCTGCCGAGCTGATCAATGGCGTCACGGTCTACAAGACGCCCGATGCGTCGCTGATCGGGCAGGGCATCTCCGGCACGGTCGACCTGCAGTCCATCCGGCCGCTGTCGTTCGATGAGCGGCGCATCGTATTCACCGGCCAGGGCGAAACGAATTCCTTCGACCAGCTCACCGAGGGCGGCGACAACAAGGGCTACCGCGTCTCGGCGTCGTACGTGGACCAGTTCGCCGACGACACCATCGGTTTCGCCATCGGCGTTGCGCGGATGGATGCCCCGTTCCAGGAAAAACACTACAAGTCGTGGTGGTGGGCCAATACCGACATGTGGGGCGCACCACAGCCCGGCAAGCCGGCGGACGCGATCGCCCTGCAGGGCGCCGAAGCGTGGGTGAAGTCGCGCGACACCACGCGCGACGGCGTCATGGCGGTCCTGGAATTCAAGCCGAACGACCTCTGGCACAGCGTGCTGGACGTGTACGCGTCGCGCTTCGACCAGGAGGAGTGGATGCGCGGTGCGATGTGGAGCAACGACCCCTGGTTCAACGGTGGCGCGGTCAGTTACAGCAACGTCAGCACGACGGACTACCACGGCACCCCGGTGGTCACCGGCGGCACGTTGAACGGCATCCAGCCGGCGATCCGCAACGACAACAACACCCGCGAGTCGCGCCTGTTCTCGGCGGGCTGGAACAATGAGTTCAAGATCAACGACACGTGGACGCTGACCAGCGACCTCAGCTACTCGCGCGCCAAGGTCGAGGAATCGAAGCTCGAAACCTACGCGGGCCGACTGGGGGGCGTCTCGGCCGACTTCCGCGTGCGCCTGTCGCCCGGCTACGGCTACTACGCACTGCCCGACATGTCGGATCCCTCCGCGGTCTACCTTCGCGATCCGCAGAACTGGGGTCATGACGGTCGCCTCGAGGACAGCCACCAGAAGGACGAAATGAAGGCATTCCGCGTGGCCGTCAACCACGTGATCGAGTCCTCCGACTTCCTGCGCAGCTGGGATGCAGGCTTCCATGTCAGCAAGCGCACCAAGGAGAAGAGCGCGGAGGTGTACTTCGCCGACCTGCCGGGCCGCACGCCGACACTGATCGACCCTTCGCTGCTGTCCTCGCCCACCGATCTCGGCTTCGCCGGCATGGGTCACGTCATCACCTACGACCCGCGCGCGCTGCTGTCGCGCTACTACGACGTGTACATCAGCGAGTCCAACGACGACCTGCAGAAGGACGCGATCACCGAGGAGGACGTGAAGACGTTCTACTTCAAGGCCAACCTCGACATGGACCTCACCGATACGGTGCGCCTGCGGGGCAATGCCGGCGTGCAGTACATCCGCACGGACCAGACGTCCCAGGGCATCGTCATCCAGCAGAACGAGAACGGACAGGCACTGGTGGCCGGCACGGCGGGCGCCTCGTATGGCGACATCCTGCCCAGCCTCAACCTGGTCGCCGACTTCGGCAACGGCTGGAACCTGCGCTTCGGCGCGGCCCGCGAGATGATGCGCCCACGCATCAACGACATGGGCGCGCGCGCCAGCGTCTACGTGCAGACGTCGCAGGGCGGGCCGTCCGAATGGCGCGGCAGCGGCGGCAATCCGGCGCTGGAGCCCTATCGTGCGAACGCCTACGACCTTTCGATCGAAAAGTATTTCGGCGAAGCGAGCTATGTCGCCCTCGCGGCGTTCTACAAGGACATGGACTCGTACATCTACACGCGCGAGATTCCCTGGGACTTCTCCGGCTACGACTACGAAGGCACCGAGCCACCGGCTTCCCCCCTGGGCGTGTTCTCCACACCCGCCAATGGCACCGGTGGCTACATGCGCGGCTACGAATTCTCGACCGCGCTGGGCGGCGAGCTGCTGCACGATGCCCTCGACGGGTTCGGCCTGCTGCTGAATGCGTCGTACACGGAGTCGTCGATCGATCCCGACGGCCCGGGCATCGGATCGGGCACCGATACGTTCCCGGGCTTGTCCAAGATCGTCGCCAACGCCACGGTGTACTACGAGAAGCACGGCTTCTCGGCGCGTGTCAGCCAGCGTTTCCGCGATCCCTACCGTGGTGAGTACGGCTCGATCTTCAACCAGCGCACCTACCGCTACACGTTGAACGAACGCACCATCGACCTCCAGCTGGGCTACGACTTCCCGGAGTCGAGCCGTCTGTCGGGCCTGTCGATCCTGTTCCAGGTGAACAACGTCAACAACGAGCCCTTCCGCACCGAAGTCAGCTCCGGCACGCATCCGGACCTCTTCTTCCCGGAGGAATACACCGAGTACGGCCGCCAGTACCTGCTGGGCTTCCGCTACAAGCTGTGATCCCCGGGCCGTATTGACCATCGCCGTACCTGGCGGGACGCAGCGCAATGCCTGCGTCCCGCCGGGCTGTCACCCAGGCGCGGATCCTGTCGGGAGTTCCTGCGCGCCGCCACCAAGGAGAAGT
This sequence comes from uncultured Pseudoxanthomonas sp., assembly GCF_947498795.1. Classification (NCBI taxonomy): domain Bacteria; kingdom Pseudomonadati; phylum Pseudomonadota; class Gammaproteobacteria; order Lysobacterales; family Lysobacteraceae; genus Pseudoxanthomonas; species uncultured Pseudoxanthomonas sp. The sequence continues at coordinate 22,788 of NZ_CANMLQ010000002.1, forward strand.
GCGTGAATCCGATCCGAATGACCCTGCTCGGAGCCAGTCTTCTGGCCTGCATGTCGTGTACGGACAAGAAGCAACCCGAACCGGCCGCCGCCGCGGCGACACCCCGCGATGCGGCGGAACTGAAGGACTGGCCGGCGCTGAAAAGCAGCTTCGCCAAGGATGCCGCCGTGGAAGCGCGCGTGGCCGAGATCCTGGCCAGCATGACGCTGGAGCAGAAGATCGGCCAGATGGTGCAGCCTGAAATCAAGGCGATCACGCCCGCCGAAGTGCGCACGTACTACATCGGCTCGGTGCTCAATGGCGGCGGCTCCTGGCCGGCGATGAACAAGCGGGCCAAGGTGGAGGATTGGGTCAAGCTGGCGGACGCTTATTACGACGCATCCATGTCGACCGATGCCAAGATCCCCGTGCCGGTGATCTGGGGGACCGATGCCGTGCATGGCCACAGCAACGTGTACGGCGCGACCATCTTCCCGCACAACATCGGCCTGGGTGCCGCGCACGACGTCGAACTGATCGAGCGCATCGCCGAAGCCACGGGACAGTCCACGCGTGCCACTGGCGTGACCTGGACGTTTGCCCCGACGGTCGCGGTCGCGCAGAACGCGCGCTGGGGCCGGACGTATGAAAGCTATTCCTCGCAGCCGGCATTGATCCGCGAGTACGCCGCCGCGTACGTCAAGGGCATGCAGGGCATGCTGGACAAGGACGGCAATGTCGTCGCCACTGCCAAGCATTTCATCGGCGATGGCGCCACTGACGGCGGCAAGGACCAGGGCAACGCCACGGTCACGCAGTCCACGATGATCAACGTCCACGGCCAGGGCTACTACGGGGCCATCGAGGCCGGCGTGCAGACCGTCATGGCGTCGTTCAACAGCTGGAACGACGTCGCTGCCGGCAAGGACTACGGCAAGATGCATGGCGCACGCGACCTGCTGACGGTGGCGTTGAAGGACAAGATGGGCTTCGACGGGTTCGTCGTGTCGGACTGGAACGGCATCGGCCAGGTGACCGGCTGCAGCGACGACAGCTGCCCGCAGGCCATCAACGCCGGCATCGACATGGTGATGGTCCCCGACAAGTGGAAGACCTTCATCGCCAATACCATCGCGCAGGTGAAGTCGGGCGAGATCCCGCAGGCGCGCATCGACGACGCCGTCACCCGCATCCTTCGCGTCAAGCTGCGCGCACGCCTGTGGGAACACAAGCCATCCGCCAGCCAGTTCGCCGGCAAGCCGGAATCGCTGGTGCATCGCGATCTTGCACGCCGCGCTGCGCGGGAGTCGCTGGTGCTGCTGAAGAACGACGGCGCCACGCTGCCGCTGAAGAAAGGGCAGCGCGTGCTGCTGGTCGGCAAGAGCGCCGACAGCATCTCCAACCAGACCGGCGGCTGGTCGCTGACCTGGCAAGGTACCGACAACACGAATGCGGATTTCCCGAACGCGGACAGCATCGCGGCCGGCCTGCGCGAGCAACTCGGCGACGCCAACGTCGTCCTGCGCGACAGCGCCGAGGGTGTTGACCCGACCAGCTACGACGTCATCGTCGCGGCGATCGGCGAAACGCCGTATGCCGAGACCAACGGCGACATCGTGCCGTCCGATTCGATGGCCCACAGCCGGCGCCACCCCGAAGACCTGGCGGTGCTGAAGGCCGCTGCGGCGACGGGCAAGCCGGTGGTCACGGTGTTCCTGTCCGGGCGCGCGTTGTACGCCAACGACCTGATCAACCTGTCGAACAGTTTCGTCGCGGCCTGGCTGCCGGGCACGGAAGGCAAGGGCGTCACCGACGTTCTGGTAGCGGGAGCGGACGGCAAGGCGGCACACGACTTCCGCGGCAAGCTGACGTTCCCGTGGCCCGCCGTCGCCTGTCCGAAGGCGGACAGCACGCCGCAGTTCGCGTTGGACAGCGGCCTGCGCTACGGCGACACGAAGGCGGTCGGCAAGCTGCCGGAAGATGCGACGGCCAGCTGTGGCGATGCCACGGCGCTCGGCATCTTCAAGCAGTCCGACATCGCGCCCTTCAGCCTGCAGATGGCGGCAGGCAATGAAGAGAAGGCGGTAGGCTCGGACATGAACGCCACCCAGCGCTGGCCACAGCCCAAGCCGGCCTTGCAGGTGGCGACCGTGCAGGTCAACACCCAGCAGGACGCTAAGGAAGTGACCTGGCTGGCGCCCGCGCGCTTCTTCGCCCGCAATCCGTCGAAGAACAACCTGGCGGCGATGGCGACCGCGCGTGGCGTGGTGCAGTTCGATGTCGTGGTGAAGCAGGCACCGACCAAGCCGGTGCAGTTCAGCGTCGGCTGCGGTGCGAACTGCGGCGCCAGCCTCGACCTGACCGCGACGTTCTCCGCTGATGCCGTCGGCAAGAAGCAGACGGTCAAGGTTCCGCTGGCCTGCTTCGGCAAGCTCGGAGCTGACCTGACCGGTGTCGACACGCCTTTCAGCATCAGCGCCGATGCGCCGTTCGCAGCCGCTTTCACCAACATCCAGGTGGTGGCCGGTGCCGCCGACGGCGCCGATGTGGTGAAGTGCGCCCGGTAATCCAGCCACGCCCCATGGCCGCAGGGCCCCGGGGCGCGGCTGACGCAGTGCAAGTTGCAATCGCGCGGCCGCTCCGTAGGCTGGCCGCTCCGTCCGGATCCTCTTCAAGCAGGCATACCAATCCATGACCACACAAACCACCCGATGGTCGCAGTTCGGCGTGCTGATCACCGTGTTCTTCTTCTGGGGTTTCGTTGCCGCCAGCAACGACATCCTGATCCCGGTGTTCAAGAAAGCGTTCAACCTGACGCAGGCGCAGAGCCAGTACGTCGCCTTTGCGTTCTACGTGGCGTACACCGTGGGGTCCCTGATCTACGTGGCGGTCTCGAAGCTGATCGGCCTCGATCTGCTCAACAAGATCGGCTACAAGAACGGCATCTGCCTGGGGCTGGTCATTTCGGCGCTCGGCACGTTGCTGTTCTATCCGGCCGCCAACACCGGTTCGTTCGGCCTGATGCTGTCGGGTCTGTTCATCGTCGGCCTCGGATTCTCACTGCAACAGATCGCCGCCAATCCTCTGGCGATCGTCATGGGCGATCCGAAGACCGGTGCGCAGCGCCTGACGATGGCGGGCGGCATCAACAATTTCGGCACCACCATCGGCCCGCTGCTGGTAAGCCTGGCCATTTTCGGCAGCGTGCTGAGCGGCAACACCGAAGCCAGCATCGAAAGCGTCAAGACGCCGTACCTGGTGCTGGGTGTCGCCTTCATCCTGGTGGCCGTCTTCCTGAAGTTCTCCTCGGTGCCCAATCACATCGACCTGGAGAAGCTTTCGGAGACCGAGGCGCAGGACAGCAGCAAGCTGATCCACAAGAAGTCGGCGCTGGCGTATCCGCAGCTGGTGCTGGGCATGATCGCCATTTTCGTCTACGTCGGCGTCGAGGTTTCCACCATCAGCAACCTGCCGGCATATCTTGAATCGCCGGAGGGGCTGGGTCTGGATACCTCGCAGATCGCGCCGTTCGTGTCGTTGTACTGGGCCAGTTTGATGATCGGGCGCTGGGGCGGTGCGGCGGGCGCGTTCAATGTCAGTTCCGGAGCCAAGCGCTGGCTGACGCTGCTGTTGCCTTACCTGGCGTTCGGCGTATTCCTCGCCGTCAACGCCATCATGCGCCACGAGGTGTCCCAGTTCTTCGGCTACGCCGCCGTCATCGTGCTGATGATCCTGGCCACGCTGGCGAGCAGGGGCAATCCGGCGCGCATGCTGCTGTACTTCGCGTTCTGCGGCATCGCTGCACTGCTGATCGGCATGTTCACCACCGGCTGGACCAGCGTGGTGGCCTTCATCAGCGTGGGCCTGTTCTGCAGCACCATGTGGCCGTGCATCTTCGCGCTGGCCATCACCGGCCTGGGCGACAAGACCAACCAGGGCAGCAGCCTGTTGATCATGATGATCATGGGGGGCGGCTTCGTCAGCATCGCGCAGGGTGCGCTGGCCGACAAGGTCGGCATCCATTACAGCTTCATCGTCGGCGTGTTGTGCTTCGCCTACCTGGCGTACTACGCCATTGCCGCGACCCGCACACTGCGCAACCAGGGCATCGATCTGGACAAGCTGGCGGCCGGCAACGGTCATTGAGTGCATGCGCGCCGGAGAGAGGCCGGCGCGTGTCCCCAGCCACCTGGCTACTCTCCAGCCAGGTGGCTTTTCTTTTTTTTGCCTCCCCTTTGCGCCGCGGCCGTAAAGGCGCACCATCGGCGCCGGGCTGGGAAACCGGGAACGGCGATGGCGACCGAGAGGCGGGGTGGCGGCACGCGTCGGTGGGCGATACGGATCGCGCTGGCGGTGGTGTTCGCAGGGGTGGGGACATGGACCGTGTTCCAGCTGAGCCCGTGGCCCTCCGTGCTGCTCATCCGCTGGGCGTTCGATCGCGGCGCGGCCGATGCGTCCGATGCCCTGCGCAAGCATCTGCCCCCGGGCGTCACCGAGAAGCGCGCCCTGTCCTACGATGCGAAGGATCCCGATGCGCTGCTCGACGTCTACTTCCCCGCGGACGTGCAGGGAAGCACCCGGCGGCTGACCACGGTGGTGTGGGTGCACGGCGGGGGTTTCGTGTCCGGTCGCCGGGAGGACGTCGCCAACTACCTGCGCATCCTCGCCGCACGGGGCGTCGTGGTCGTCAACGTGGACTACTCGATCGCGCCAGGCGCGACGTGGCCCACGCCTGCGCGGCAGCTGAATGCGGCGCTGGCCTATGTGCAGGAGAATGCGGGCGACCTGAATGTCGATGCCAGCCGCATCGTTCTGGCCGGGGACTCGGCAGGCGCGCAGATCGCGGCCGAAGTGGCGACCATCACCACCTCACCCGAGCACGCCAGTCGTGTCGGCATCGCCCCGTCCCTGCGAGCGGGACAACTCGCGGGCACACTGCTGTACTGCGGTCCCTACGATGCCGGCCTGGTCGAGTGGGACAGCCCGTTCGCAGGCTTCATGCGTACCGTCCTGTGGTCGTACCTTGGCCGGAAGGATTTCCGAGACGATCCCCGGTTGCACACGTTCTCCGTCGTGCACCACGTCACCCCGGCCTTTCCACCAACCTTCATCAGCGCAGGCAACGCCGATCCTCTGGAACCGCACTCACGTGCGCTGGCCGCCGCGCTGGAAGAGCAGGGGGTCGCCGTGGACGCCCTGTTCTTTCCGAAGGACCATGTTCCCGCACTGGGCCACGAATACCAGTTCAATCTCGACAGCGATGCCGGGCGCATGGCCATGGAGCGAAGCGTCGCCTTCCTTGATCGCGTGACGCGGTCCCCGCGCGACGCGCCGTGATGCCGCATCACCCTGCCAGCGCCATCCCGGGGTCGACGCCGCGCGGCGGCTGCACAGGCTGACGGTCCACATATCGGCACAGCAGTCCCGCACGCTGGCGGGCCCACTGGGTAGCCCAGCCGATCGCACGCTCCTCGCAGCGAACCGCCATTTCGAACGGCGAAATGTCGCCCATGTCGACCAGCACGCGCAGCACCAGGCCCGCGTTGACGGGTCGCACCTCGGCAATCGCAGCGTCATCCACTCGGAGTTCGTGGCCGGCGTCGGTGCGGTGCCAGGCGAAGCGTTCGGGAAGGACATGCGGGGATGTCTTCATGACGATGTTCACGCGCGTGTTCCGGAGCTGAGATGCCGCAGACGTTGGGGCAAGGCACGTGGCGGCGGTGTCAACATCCCGTGCCCCGGCATGCAGCATCGTTTCAGCGTTCAGCGTCGGCTACTACGTGTCTGGATCGCGTGAGCATGCTGCCCGCTCAGGTCTTCTGTCCGGCACAGGGCGTGCTTGCCGATAGGGGTAGCGGACGGCCTGCCGCGCGCCACAGAGCACCCCGGTCGCCCAGTCCCATCTGTTCACCGAGTCCGATGCCATGCCCCCCGACGCGAATTCCCGCACGATCCTCAGGATCTGCGGTGCCTCCCTGATCCTGCTGGCGACGTGGTTGCATGGCAATGGAAAGGGCTTCGAGCGCGGCCAATCACGATGCATGACGCAGCCCTCGTCTGCGGAACGGATGCGACAAGATTCCCGCTCTGCGCCGATCACAGCGGCATCGCTGCCGATCCGCACGTCTCCCGCGATCGCGTTGCGCTAGCGCGGCGGGCAGCGACCTTCGGCCCACGCCGCTCCGGCCGCATCGCGAGCGTCACCTGCCGCTGCAGCTTCTGCCAGGCTCTGCCGGTTCTTCTCGGTAGGCGAGGCCACGGCGCGCTGTCGCAGCTCCTAGTAATCCTTGTCGACCCGCGGCGCGGCACGCTGCGATTGCCTAACATCAACGCATGCGGGCGCTGGTTCGTTGCATGCGAATCCGCCGCGCGCGCGACGCGGCGGCCGGCTAGAAGCGCGTACCCGCCGGCAGGTAACGCCACTGGCCTGCCGGCATCTTCGACAGCGCCACGCGGCCGATGCGCAGGCGCCGGATCGAGACGACGTCCAGGCCGCCTTCGCGGCATCGGTGGCGCAGTTCGCCGGGCTGCACGTTCTTGATCGCGAAGCGCAGGCGCACTTCGTTCTGCCAGCTGACCTTGCAGGGCGCGAGGCCCTGGCCCCGATAGGCCGCCACGAGACCGATGCGGCTGAGCGTGTAGGGGTCGGTCGCGCCTCGGACCTCCACCACGAACTCCTGCTCGATCTGCGCGTAGTCTTCGGACAAGCGGCGCCACACCCGGCCATCCTGGCTGAGCACGACCAGGCCACTCGCTTCGTCGTCCAGCGGCACGAGCGGCGTCAGGCGATGGAAGTGGCGTTTCAGCGGGCGCACGCCGCTGTCGTCACCGTCCATGTGTGCCTCGGGCGTCGCGAGTGCCGGCGCGTCCTGCCACGCCACGCCCTGCGGCTTGTGCAGCAACAGGGTGGCCGGCTCGACCGCGCCCCGTTCTGCCGCCGGATCGATCTCCACGCGTTCCGTGGTCACCGGGTGCTGTGGCGTTTCGATGGTTTCTCCGTCCACGGTGACCCAGCCGCCTTCGATGTACTGCTCGGCCTCCGTGCGCGAGCATCCGGTCAGTTCTGCAACGCGTTTGGCAAGGCGGATGGGTTCGGACATGGGCGCCGGATATCTCGGAGGTAGAAGGTCGCTTCGTGGCGGACGCGATCCGCGCGGGGGCGAGGCAGCCGATACAAACGAAGAAGGCCCGCATCGCTGCGGGCCTTCCGGAATCGATATGGTGGCCCGGGGCGGATTCGAACCACCGACACGCGGATTTTCAATCCGCTGCTCTACCAACTGAGCTACCAGGCCATGAACGGTCGCGGGCCGGCGCTGCCGGTGCGAAGGCCGCAGATGATACGGATCGGGGTGAAGGATGGCAAGCCGCATCCGGGCTGAACGCGGTTCGCAGGGCCTGCGCCGCCTGTCCGCCGCCGGCGCATCATCGGCGTTATCGACAGCCCTTCTCCCGAACGACAGGAGTCCGCCCATGAAACGCCTGATTCCCACGGCCCTGCTGGCCTCCCTCCTGCTGGCAGGCTGCGCCACCGGCAAGCTGAGCCCGGCCGAGAGGCTGGCCTTCTATCGCGACCATGCCGGTGAGCCAGTCAAGGATTTCCGCTACCTCGGCCATCTCAATGGCTGGACCCCGGTGGGCGATTCGGCGCTCGCGGTCTGGACCAAGCCAAAGGAGGGCTACCTGCTCGAGTTCGCCGGCCGTTGCCAAGATCTGGAGTCGGCCGCCGCCATCAGCATCACCCAGTTCGCCAACCGGGTGAATGCGCGTTTCGATGACGTCCTGCCGGTCGGTCCCGGCACGTCCCCCATCAAGATTCCCTGCCGCATCGAGACCATCCGCCCGCTGGACGTCAAGGCCTTGCGTGCCAGCGAGAAAGAGTTGCGCGAGGCGTCGGCGGTGGAGCGCCAGGCCAAGCCGTGACGGGCATGCGGGCTCAGGGCGTCGGGACGTAGCCCGCCGGCTTGTCCGCGCCACCGCCGAACAGGAATTTTCCCAGCTCCGCTTCCAGGAATGCGCGGTGCTTCGGGTCGCGCGGCGACAGCCGGTTCTCGTTGATCAGCATCGTCTGGTGCGCCAGCCAGGCCGACCAGGCCGGCTTGCCGATGTCCGCGTAGATGCGCTTGCCCAGCTCGCCGGGATAGGGGACGAAGTCGAGCCCCTCGGTGTCGCGTTGTTCGTACTGGCAGAAGACGGTGCGCGACATCAGTCAATTCCCAAGCAGTTTGCGGATCGGCGCGGGCAAGCCCAGCGCGGCGAGCTCGCCGCGCGCCACCCAGCGCAGGTCGTCATTGTCGCGCACCACGGCGCGCAGGGCGACCTTGCGCAGGCGCAGTGGCTGCAGGTGCAGGCGGTAGTGGCTGAAGGTGTGCACGACCACAGGCAGTTCTTCGACGTTGTCGTACGCGCCCTTCATCTCGCGCGCGAACCAGTCGCGCAGGCCGGCATCGGTGTCGGCTTGCGGCAGCGTCCACAGCGAGGCCCAGATGCCGGTCTCCGGACGCCGCTGCAGCAGGATCTCGCCATCCGCGTTTTCCAGCCACAGCGCCACCGCTTCGCGTTCCGGCAGCACTTTCGACGGCTTGGAGGTGGGGAGCGCGCCGGTGAGCCCCTCGCGACGCGCCACGCAGTCGTCCTGTACCGGACATATCCCGCATGCAGGCTTGGCGCGCGTGCACAGCGTGGCGCCGAAATCCATCTGCGCCTGCGTGTAGTCGGCGAGCCGGCCGTCGGGGACGTTGAGCAAATGGTCTTCAGCCAACGCCCACAGTTGCTTTTCCACCGCTGGCAGGCCGGGCCACCCGGCAATGCCGTGGAAGCGCGTGAGCACCCGTTTGACGTTGCCGTCGAGGATGGGGAAACGGTAGTTCCACGCTTGCGACAGGATCGCGCCGGCGGTGCTGCGGCCGATGCCGGGCAGCGCATGCAGCGCATCGAAATCGCGCGGCAGGTCGCCGTCATGGTCGGCGACGCAGGTATTCGCGGCGGCATGCAGGTTGCGGGCACGGGCGTAGTAGCCCAGTCCCGCCCAGTGCGCCATCACGTGGTCGGTGGTGGCAGCCGCAAGGTCGGGCAAGGTCGGGAAGCGATCGACGAAACGCAGGAAGTACGGAATGACCGTGGCCACCTGTGTCTGCTGCAGCATGATCTCGGACAGCCACACGCGGTACGGTGTGCGCGGATGCTGCCACGGCAGGTCGTGGCGGCCATGCAGGTCGAACCAGCCAAGCAGGCGCTGCGCGAAGGAGTCAGCGCTCACGTGCAGCGTCCTGTGGGAGCGACGTCAGTCGCGATCGGCCACCGCGATGGCGTCATCGCGACTGACGTCGCTCCCACAACAGCAGAGGCTCCGATGTCAGCCGCCACCCAGCGCTTCCGGCAGCAGCGCGTCGACGAAGGATTCCGCATCGAATACGCGCAGGTCTTCCACGCGCTCGCCGATGCCGGCATAACGGATCGGAATGCCGAATTCGCGTGCGAGCGCGAACACCACGCCGCCCTTCGCCGTGCCGTCCAGTTTGGTGACCACCAGGCCGGTCACGCCGACGGCCGCGTGGAACTGGCGCAGCTGCGAAAGCGCGTTCTGCCCGGTGGTGCCGTCGATGACCATCAGCACCTCGTGAGGCGCATCCGCATCGATCTTGCCAAGCACGCGGCGGATCTTGCCCAACTCGTTCATCAGGCCGGTCTGGGTGTGCAGGCGGCCGGCAGTGTCGGCAATCAATACGTCGAAACCGCGCGACTTGGCCGACTGCAGTGCGTCGAACGCTACCGAGGCGGCGTCCGCATCCTGGCCTTGCGCGATGACGGGCACGCCGTTGCGTTCGCCCCACGTCTGCAGTTGCGCGACCGCGGCAGCGCGGAACGTATCGCCCGCGGCCAGCATCAGGCTGTGGCCGTCCTGTTTGAAACGGCGCGCGAGCTTGCCGATGGTCGTGGTCTTGCCGACACCGTTGACGCCGACGGTCAGCACGACGAATGGCTTGCGACCGGCATCGATCACCAGCGGCTTCGCGACCGGCGTGATCAGTGCGATCAGGTCCGCGCGGAGCGCCTTCAGCAGCGCCTGCGCGTCGGCGAACTCGCGTTCCTTCATGCGCTTGCGCAGGTCCTCGACGATCGCGGTGGTCGCAGGCACGCCGACGTCGGCGGTCAGCAGCGCGGTCTCGATCTCGTCCAGCAGGTCGTCGTCCAGGCGCGGGTTGCGCGTGAACAGGCCAGCCAGGCCCAGCGCGGCGCTCGTGCGGCGCAGGCGGTCGCGCCAGCCGGACTTGCCCGCGGCGGCGGCGGGGGCCGCGTCCGTGCGCGCTTCTTCATCCGGATGGGGGGCGGGCGGGGCAGGGGGGACGGAACCTGGCGCGATGTCGTCGGCCGCTGCATCCGCCTGGGGCGCGGTGTCGTCCGCGGCGGGGACGGACGCCGGACCACTGTCGGTCGGCATCGGCTCGCCGGGCGCACGCGGGAAGGCGGCGGCGAGCTCTTCGGTGCTGGGGCGGGTCTGGGCGGCGTCGGGGCCGTCCTGGGGCTTCTTGCGGCGGAAAAAACCGATCATCGCGGGGGGTATCTCGAGGAGGGCCACATGCTACCACCCGGCTGTCGGACGCCCGGGCACGGGAACTCAAGTGGGGCCAGGCACGGCCGATATCGAGGGCGGACAACCCGGAATCCCCGCATGCACGCCATCACCGGTATCGCCAACTCGGGCCTGCGGGCCGCCTCGACCGGTCTTCAGGCTGCGGCGCACAATCTCGCCAATCTGGCCACGCCCGATGCCACCCGGCAGGCCGTGGTGCTGTCCGCGCAAGCGACAGGCGGTGTGTCCGCGCACGTGGTCGGGGCATCCACCGATCCGGCCGCGCCGATCGAGGACGTGGCCGCGATGCTGACCTACAAGGCGATGGCCGGCGCCAACCTGTTCGTGCTCAAGGTGGCAGACCAGACGCTGGGCAGCCTGCTGGATATCAGCGCGTAGGAATGCGATCCCTTCTCCCCGCGCGCGGGGAGAAGGTGCCCGGAGGGCGGATGAGGGGCGCTTTTCTCGGTCGCACGCTGCGCCCACCGTAGGCTGCGTCTGGTACCGGTTAAAGGCGCCAGAGCCCGCTGCCTCCGCTCGCCCCGCACCCGCCTTCGGCACCCTCTCCCCGTTGCACGGGGAGAGGGGAGCAGCGAGAGGGCGTCGCTTACGCCGACAGCTCCAGCAGCAACGCATTGAGCCGCTTCACGTACCCGGCCGGGTCCTTGAGGCTCTCGCCCGCTGCCAGTGCGGCCTGGTCGAACAGCACGCGGGTGAGGCTGTCGAAGCGGTTCGCGTCGCTTTCGGCATCCAGTTTGGCGATCAGTGGATGGTCCGGGTTGAACTCGAACACAGGCTTGCTTTCCGGTACCTGCTGGCCGCTGGCTTCCAGCAGCTGGCGCATCTGCAGGCCCAGGTCGCCCTGGCCGATGGCGAGGATGGCCGGCGAGTCGGTCAGTCGGTGCGAGACGCGAACCTCGGCCACGTCATGGCCGAGCACGGCCTTGATGCGGCCGGTGAGCGCTTCCTTCGCCTTGGCGCTTTCTTCCTGCGCCTTCTTGTCGTCCTCGCTCTCCAGCGCGCCCAGGTCCAGATCGCCACGCGCGATGTCGACAAAGGACTTTCCGTCGAACTCGGTCAGGTATCCCATCAGCCACTCGTCGATGCGGTCGGTGAGCAGCAGCACCTCGATGCCCTTCTTGCGGAAGATCTCCAGGTGCGGACTGTCCTTGATCTGCGCATGCGATTCGCCGGTCAGGTAATACAGCTTGTCCTGGCCTTCCTGCAGGCGGCCGACATAATCGGCCAGCGAGACGCTGGGCGCACCGGAGGCATCGTGCGTGGAGGCAAAACGCAGCAGGCCGGCGATCTTCTCGCGGTTGGCATAGTCCTCGGCCGGGCCTTCCTTCAGCACCTGGCCGAAGTTCGTCCAGAACGCCTTGTAGTCCTCGGGCTTGTCCGTGGCGAGTTTCTCCAGCATGTCGAGCGCGCGCTTGGTCAGCGCTGAACGCATCGAATCCACCACCGGGCCCGACTGCAGGATCTCGCGCGACACGTTCAGCGACAGGTCGGACGAGTCCACCACGCCGCGCAGGAAGCGCAGGTACAGCGGCAGGAACTGTTCGGCCTGGTCCATGATGAAGACGCGCTGCACGTAGAGCTTCAGGCCCTTGGCGCCGTCGCGGTGGTACAGGTCGAAGGGCGCGCGGCCCGGCACGTACAGCAGCGAGGTGTATTCGAGCTTGCCTTCGACCTTGTTGTGCGCCCATGCCGCCGGATCGGTGAAGTCGTGCGCGATGTGCTTGTAGAACTCGGCGTATTCTTCGTCCTTGATCTCGGACTTGGCGCGCGTCCACAGTGCGCTCGCCTTGTTGACGGCTTCCCACGCCGGCGGGGCAGGCGCTTCGTCGCCGTGCTGTTCCTTCGGCATCTCGATCGGCAGCCCGACATGGTCGGAATACTTCTTGATGATGCCGCGCAGCTTCCAGCCGTCGGCGAAGCCTTCCTCGCCGTCCTTCAGGTGCAGCACGATGCGCGTGCCTCGCTCGGGCTTGTCGACGGTGGCGACCTCGAAATCGCCTTCGCCGGCACTGGACCAGTGCACGCCTTCGTTCGCCGGCAGGCCGGCGCGGCGGCTGAGCACGTCCACGCGGTCAGCCACGATGAAGGCGCTGTAGAAGCCCACGCCGAACTGGCCGATGAGGTTGGCGTCCTTCTTCTGGTCGCCGGACAGCGCGTGCAGGAATTCGCCGGTGCCCGACTTGGCGATGGTGCCGAGGTGGGCGATGGCCTCTTCGCGGCTCATGCCGATGCCGTTGTCGTCGATGGTCACCGTGCGCGCGGTGGCGTCGAAGCCGACGCGGATGCGCAGGGTGGGGTCTTCCTCCAGCAGCTTCGGGTCCTTCAGCGCCTCGAAGCGCAACTTGTCGGCGGCGTCGGCAGCGTTGGACACCAGTTCGCGCAGGAAGATTTCCTTGTTCGAATAGAGCGAGTGGATCATCAGCTGCAGCAGCTGCTTCACCTCGGTCTGGAAGCCCAGGGTTTCTTTGCGGGTTTCAACGGTCATCGCGGTCGTGCTCCATGGCATTCGTCTGGGCCGCGCGCGGCGGCCGATGCGTCCGGTGTATGGGCCGGGCGTGGCTTTCTCAACCGGGCGGGGCCGCGGAGGGGGGGCAAGCCCCGCGCGTCATGGCCGGGCCGTATCATGCGGGGCCTTCCGTCGCCCCCTTCCCCGATGTCCCGCAGCGCCCGCCGGCCACCCTCCGCTCCCGTCCCCGCGCCGCGTGGCCTCGGCCACGTGCGCATCATCGGCGGGCGCTGGCGCGGCACGAAGCTGGCGGTGCCGGACCGCCCGGGCTTGCGGCCCAGCGGTGATCGCGTCCGCGAGACGCTGTTCAACTGGCTGATGCCGGCGCTTCCGGGCGCTCGCGCACTCGACCTGTTCGCCGGGACCGGCGTGCTGGGGCTCGAGGCGCTTTCGCGCGGGGCCGCACAGGCGGTGCTGGTGGAGCGCGATCCCGGCCTGGCCATGGCGTTGCGCGAGGCGGTGGCGAAGCTCTCGGCGGATGCCGAGGTCCATGCGGCGGATGCGCTGGCGTGGCTGGCCGGGTGCGCCGACACCTTCGACCTGGTCTTCCTGGATCCGCCCTTCGCCGAGGGCCTGTGGGAGCGCGCGCTGGCCGCGCTCGTGCCCCGGCTGGAGGCGGATGCGTGGATCTACGTGGAGTCCCCGGCGGACCGGGTGCCGACGGTCCCCGCAGGCTGGATATTGCACCGGGAAGGCCGCACTCGGGACGTGCGCTACGCCCTGTACCGGACCCCGGCCCCGCAGCCCGCTGCTACACTGCGTCCCGACGATCCGCCGGCGACGACTGAATGACTGTGGCGCGCACCCGGACGGCCGTGTATCCCGGCACGTTCGACCCCATCACCAATGGCCATATCGACCTGATCGACCGCGCCGCGCCGCTGTTCGAGCGCGTGATCATCGGGGTGGCGGAAAGCCCGGGCAAAGGCCCGGCGCTGCCGCTCGCCCAGCGCGTCGAGCTGGCCCGCGACGCAGTGGCCCGGCATCCGCACGTCGAGGTGCGCGGCTTCGACGGCCTGTTGGCCCATTTCGTCAAGGACGTGGGCGGCGGCGTACTGTTGCGCGGGCTGCGCGCGGTATCCGACTTCGAGTACGAATTCCAGCTGGCCAGCATGAACCGCCACCTCATCCCCGAGGTCGAGACGCTGTTCCTGACCCCGGCCGAGCAGTACGGCTTCATCTCCTCGTCGCTGGTGCGCGAGATCGCCCGGCTGGGAGGCGACGTGTCCGGGTTCGTCCCGCCGGCCGTCACCGCCGCGCTCAAGGCGCAGTGGCAGCACCACAAGCAGGGCGCCTGAGCGCCACGATTCCAATAACCGCTTTACCAAGAGGGGGATTACCCATGAAGAAGTTCGCAAGCCGCATCATGCTCACCGCCTGCCTCGTGCTGCCGTTCGCAGCGTGCAAGAAGCAGGAAGAAGCCCCGGCCGAGCCGGCCGAAGTCGCCCTGGTCGCGCCGGCCACGACCGAGGACGGTCCGTGGAAGGAATACCTGAGCAAGGTGGTCGACGCCAACATGGGCACGATCACCAACACGCCCTACGTGTACTACCTGCCGGCCGACACCGATCCGGAGTTCGAGGCCAAGTATGGCCGCCAGCTGGAGCAGGCCAAGGGCGCCGTCGCGCGCGGCGTGAGCAGCGGCAACCTGATCGCGTTCGGCTCGCCGAACAGCGCCAAGATCGCCGACCTGGCGGTCGCCGCTTTCACCGGTGTGGAGACAGATGCGTTCAAGGGCGTGCGCGTGCTGTTCATCGGCAAGGCCGAGGACAGCGAGCGCGTGAAGGCCGCCGTGGCCCCGAGCAGCGCCGAATACGTGTTCGTCGAAGCCAAGTGATCTTCCGGCGCGTGGCCGCCCTTGGGCGGCCACGCTTCGGCGGAAAGGTCATCCCCGCGAAGGCGGGATCCAGTGGTTCGGTACCCCGGCGAATGCCGCGATGAAGTCGCTGGGTCCCGGCTTGCGCCGGGATGACGGCAACCTTATGTCCCTCAAGATCAACGAACTGTGCGTCAACTGTGATGTCTGCGAGCCGGCCTGCCCCAACCAGGCCATCTCGATGGGCGAGACGATCTATGTGATCGATCCGGCGCGCTGCACCGAATGCGTCGGCCATCATGACGAACCGCAATGTGTCGTCGTGTGCCCCGTCGAGTGCATCGACCCCGATCCAGCGTATCCTGAGACCCACGAAGCCCTGCTGGCGAAGATGCTGAGGCTGCAGGCCGGCTGATCGCCATGTACGCACGCGCTTCGCCCCGGTAGCCGTTCCAGGAGAAGTCGTGATTCCTCGCCGTCTGTTCGTCCTGTTGTTCTTCGTCGCGTTCGTGCCCGCCGCGCTGGCTGCCGACGCAGTCCGCAGCTCCGCTCCGTCCCACCCCCCTGGCACCGCCATCGCCAGCGCCCATGCGCTCGCCACGCAGGCGGGACTGGACGTCATTGCGCAGGGCGGCAACGCGTTCGATGCCGCCATCGCCGTCTCGTCGACGCTTTCGGTGGTGGAGCCGATCAGTTCCGGACTGGGCGGCGGCGGATTCTTCTTGCTTCACGATGGCAAGACCGGCAAGGACGTCTTCGTCGATGCGCGCGAAACCGCGCCGGCCGCGTCCACACCCGACAAGTACCTGTTGCCGAATGGCGACTTCAACCGTGATCGCGCCGAGAACGGCCCGTGGGCGGCCGGCATCCCCGGCTTGCCGGCCGCTTTCGTGCACCTGGCGGAGAAATACGGACGATTGCCACTGAAGGCGTCGCTGGCGCCGGCGATCCGCACCGCGCGCGACGGTTTCCCCGTCTACGCACGCATGGCACGCGGTTACCAGGCGCGCCGCGAGGTCATGGAGCGTTACAAGGGCACGCGTGCTGTCTATCTGGTGGATGGGAAGCCGATCAAGGAGGGCGACGTCTTCAGGCAGCCCGACCTGGCGCGCACGCTGGAACGCTTGGCTGCGCAGGGCTTCGACGGGTTCTATCGCGGCGAGACCGCCAAGCTGCTGCTGGCCGGCGTGAAGGCCGAGGGCGGGCAATGGACTGCGAAGGAGCTGGCCGGGTACAGCGTGCGCGAGCGCGCCCCGCTGACCTTCACGTACAACGACTGGCAGGTGACCACCGCGCCGCCGCCGTCATCCGGTGGCGTGGCGCTGACGCAGATGCTGCAGGTCCTCGATGCCTACGATCTGTCCGAGCTGGACGAAGCGCAGCGCACGCACCTGGTGGTGGAATCGATGCGCCGCGCCTTCCGCGACCGCACCTTCTACCTGGGTGATCCCGACTTCGTCGAGATCCCGATGAAGACGCTGACCAGCCCGTACTACGCGGCCGGACTGCGCGCCACGATCAATCCGCAGAAAGCGACGCCCAGCGACCAGCTGTCCGGCCTGCAGACGCCGCTCGAGGACGAGGAAACCACGCACTTCTCCATCATCGATGCCGAAGGCAACCGCGTCGCCGGCACCCAGACCGTCAACCTGCTGTACGGCTCCGGGCTGGTGCCGCCGGGTACCGGCGTGCTGCTCAACAACGAGATGGACGATTTCGCGCTGAAGCCGGGCACGCCGAATGCCTTCGGCGTGATGGGCTACGACGCGAACGCGCCGAAGCCGGGCAAGCGCATGCTCAGCTCGATGACGCCGACGTTCCTCGAGTCGCCGGACAAGGTCGCGGTGCTCGGCACGCCGGGTGGAAGCCGCATCATCACGATGGTGCTGCTGGGCATCCTCGGCTACGACGCGGGGCTCGAACCGCAGGCCATCGCTGCGCTGCCACGTTTCCACCACCAGTGGATGCCGGACCTGATCGAGATGGAGACCGACGCGCTGAGCCCGGCCACGCAGCAGACACTGGAAGCCATGGGTCACCGCTTCAAGGTGCCCGGCAACAGCGCCCAGGGCGGCCGCGGTTCCAGCCACGTGTGGGGCAACCTGCAGACGGTGGAGTGGGACAAGACCACCAACACCCTGATGGGTGGCAGCGACCCGCGCAATCCTGTCGGCGCGGCCAAGGTCGTCGAGTCGGCTCCGTCACGCTGAGAGGCGTAGAATCGGGGCCATGAAACTCTGGTCGCTGCTGGGCAATTCCCAGAAACTCGATGGTGGCGCGATGTTCGGCAACGCGCCACGCGCCATGTGGGAAAAGTGGTCGCCGCCCGATGCGGAGAACCGCATCGAGCTTGCCTGCCGCGCGCTGCTGGTGCAGCCGCTCAACGGCAAGACCGTGTTGTTCGAGACCGGCATCGGCGCGTTCTTCGAACCGAAGATGCGCGCGCGCTTCGGCGTGCAGGAAGAGCGCCACGTGCTGCTCGATTCACTGCGCGACGCCGGCTTCTCGCATGAAGACATCGACGTCGTGGTGCTCAGCCACCTGCATTTCGACCACGCGGGCGGCCTGTTGGCGCCGTGGCAGGAAGGACGTGCACCGGAACTGCTGTTCCCCAACGCGACCTTCATCGTCGGCGCCGATCACTGGCAGCGCGCGCTGAAGCCGCATCCGCGCGATCGCGCGAGCTTCATCCCGGAATTGCAGCCCTTGCTGGAAGCCAGTGGGCGCCTGGAACTTGTATCCGGCGAGCACTCCGTTGCGCTGGGCGACGCGGTCCGTTTCAGCTTCAGCGATGGTCATACGCCGGGGCTCATGCTGGCGGAGGTGGTCGGTGCAGCGGGCTTGGACGGCCAGCCGCAGGGTGGTGTGGTGTTCTGCGCCGACCTGATCCCGGGCCGGTCGTGGGTGCATGTGCCGATCACCATGGGCTACGACCGCAATGCCGAATTGCTGATCGACGAGAAGCGCGCCTTCCTGGAAGACAAGCTGGCGCGCAACGTCCATCTGTTCTTCACCCACGACCCGGGCTGCGCACTGGCGCAGGTGACCCGCGACGAGAAGGGCAAGTTCGGCGTCGCCCACGAGGTCGCCGAACTGCACGCGCGCCCGCTGGCCGCATAACCGGTTAAGGCGGTGGGAGCGACGTCAGTCGCGACGCGGCGGCTTGCCGTCGCGACTGACGTCGCTCCCGCAACAGCGGTGTTTCAGCCGATCCGCGTGCCGAAGATGCGGTCGCCCGCGTCGCCCAGGCCCGGCAGGATGTAGCCCTTGTCATTGAGGCGTTCGTCGATGGCCGCGGTGTAGACCTCGACATCGGGGTGTGACGCTTCCAGCGCCTTCAGGCCTTCGGGCGCGGCGACCAGGAAGATGCCCTTGATCCGCTTCGCCCCGGCGCGCTTGAGCATGTCGATCGTGGCGATCAGCGTGCCGCCGGTCGCCAGCATCGGGTCGAGGATCAGCGCATCGCGCTCCTCCAGCCGTCCGGTCAACTTCTCGAAGTAGGGCACCGGCTGCAGCGTTTCCTCGTCGCGCTGGAGGCCGACCACGCTGACGCGCGCGGTGGGGATCAGCGCCAGTACGCCCGGCAGCATGCCCAGGCCGGCGCGCAGGATCGGCACCAGGGTGATCTTGGCGCCGGCGATCTTCTTCACCGCCACCGGCCCGGCCCAGCCCGCCATCGTCTCGGTCGTCAGCTCCAGGTCGGCGGTGGCCTCGTAGGCCAGCAGGGTGCCCAGCTCGGTCACCAGTTCGCGGAAATCCTTGGTGTTGAGGCCGGCGTTCCGCAACAGGCCGATCTTGTGCTGGACGAGCGGGTGGCGGACTTCGACGGTCTTCATGATGAGGGCAGGGCGGCTGGCGATGCGGGAAGTCTGCATCAAACTCAGCAACCCTACAAAGCAGAAAGCCGGCGTGAGCCGGCTTTCTGCCTGGAGCGTGGAAACGCCGGGGGTCAGAACGCCCAGCGCATGACCAACTGGTAGCTCGGGCCGGCCTCTTCGGTTTCCAGCTCGTACTCGTCGTAGTCGCGGTCGATCTGGTCCTGCAGCGTGTCGAACTTGTCGAAGAACTCGTCCTTGCTCGCATCCAGCAGGTTGTTGGCGCTCAGGCGCACCGACACGCTCTTGCCGAAGCGCTTCTCCACGAACACGTCGAGCTCGCCGCCGTAGCGGATCAGCACTTCTTCACCCAGCAGGCGCGTGTACGCGTCGCCCTGCTTGCGGTAGGTTGCGCCGAAGCTGGCGCCCAGCGTCGGCAGGTCCTGGATGAAGCCGATGTTGTAGACAGACTTGGCCTGGTCGTTGAAGCGGCGCTCGCCCAGGAAGTCATCCACCTCGGACTTCACCCACGAGTAGTTGGCGAAGACGCCGGTGTTTTCCAGGCCGATGGCCGACAGCGGCGTGGACACGTCGAACTCGAAGCCGTAGACCTTGCCGTCGCCGAAATTGGACGAGGTGTACAGCCAGCTTTCCGCCGGTTCCTGCGCCATCGCATCGGCCAGGTCGACGGCATCGCCGTCCTCGATCATCTCTTCCCAGGTGTCCTGCATCTCTTCACTGGGTACACCAGTATTGACGATCTCGATGAGGTCCTTCACGTCGCGGTAGAAGAAGTTCAGCCCGACCACGCCCTTGCGGCCAAGGCGGTGTTCGAAACCGAGATCCAGGCCATTGGCGGTTTCCGGATCCAGTTCCGGGTTGCCGATGTAGTCGTTGTCGCCGA
This sequence comes from uncultured Pseudoxanthomonas sp., assembly GCF_947498795.1. Lineage (NCBI taxonomy): Bacteria > Pseudomonadati > Pseudomonadota > Gammaproteobacteria > Lysobacterales > Lysobacteraceae > Pseudoxanthomonas > uncultured Pseudoxanthomonas sp. Next base: position 42,402 of record NZ_CANMLQ010000002.1, read on the forward strand.
ACTCGCCGTCCAGCAGGGCCGGCAGCAGTTCGTTGAAGTTCGGACGCTTGATGGTCTTGGCCAGCGACAGGCTGATGCGGTCCGCATCGCCCAGGTTCCAGCGCAGGTTCACCGACGGCAGCAGTTCGTTGTAGTCCTTGCTGACGCGGCCTTCGCTTTCCTCGTCTTCGAGGTATTCCACCTTCGACTCCGTGGTCTCGTAGCGCAAGCCCGCTTCCCACGAGAAGGCCTCGCCCTTGCCGCTGAGCATGATGTACGGGTCCAGGCGCTTATCCTCGATCACCGAGGCGACGCTGCCGTCGAGGTCGTAGTCCGCCAGGGAGGTGGGCGTCTGGCCATCTTCGTCGGCTTCCCATTCGTAGCTGACGACCAGGCCTTCACGCTTCTTGGTGCGGTAATCCAGGCCGAACTCCAGTTCGGCGCCGCCCAGCGGGCGCGCATGGGTCAGCCTGAAGCCGGTTTCGGAATCCTTGGCGGTGACGGATTCGGCGCTGTAGACGGTCTCGTCCCATTCTGCGTCGGCGGGAATACTCCAGGTGTCGTCCCAGTTCTCCGCACCACTGACGTAGACCTGCTCGCCCTCGGTGGTGGCCTGCGAATTCTCGAAGCGCGCATGGTCGACGCTCACGGCCGTCGTACCGCCGGCCATGTCGAACTTGTATTCGGCGCCGACGCCGTAGTTCTTCTGGTCGTACGGGTCCAGGCCCGGCACGCGGATGTTGATCGTCTCGTCGTCATCCAGTTCTTCTTCGAACGATACCTCGGTCACGTCGCGATCGGTCTTGACGTAGAAACCGTCGATGCTGAAGCGGCCGTTGTCGCCCACGTCCGCGGTGTAGGAAAGGTTCGCCGAATAGTCTCGACCGTCCTTGACCTCGGTCTGGTCTTCCCAGCTGATCTTCTCTTCACGCGTATTGTCGGTGAAGCGGTCCGAGCGCTTGGACTTCGCGCGGTAGCGATCCTGCACGTTGATGCCGGCCAGCAGGCGGCCACCGAGCGCTTCGAACGAGGTCACGGCGCCGAAGGTCGGGTTGATCTCGCCGTCGTCCCAGCGGTTCACGCCGACCCGGATGTAACTACCGGTGAACTCGTAGGCATCACGCAGCACGATGTTGATCGCGCCCGCCATCGCATCGCCGCTACGGTTGGCGCTGGCGCTGCGCTTGATCTCGATGTGGTCCACCATCTCCGCGGGGATGCGATCGACGTAGAACGAGCGGTCGTCACCGGCGCCGGGCACCTTCTTGCCGTTGATCAGCACCTGCGTATAGCCGCCGCCCAGGCCTCGCAGCTGCACGCCGTCGTATTCCATGATGTCCGAGCCGACGAAGCCCACGCCCGGCACGCGCTTGAGCATGTCGCCCACGGTGTTCGGTTCGAAGCGCTGGAAGTACTCCAGGTCGTAGACCAGGGTCGGCGCGATGTCGTCGGTGCGGTCGCGGTAGGCGATCTCGGCCTGCACCACCACGGTGTCCAGTTGCTTGGGATCGCCTGCGGTGCCCGCGTCCGGCGCCTGGTTCTGGGCGGAGGCAGCGAGACTGGCCGGAAGCAGGGCAGCGCAGAACAGCGCCTGTGCGAGTGAGGCGGCCAAGGCATTGCGTTTCATGTGTGTCGTCCCCGTGACGAAAGTAAACGGCACTTTGTAAACACGTCACATGGCGGAAACATGACACGCAGGTTCCTGTGTGGTGACAGGTATCCGCATGCAGTGCACTGACACGAAAATGTCATCACGCCTGCGTAGAACATGGCAGTTTGTTGACGCCTACATGTCATGGGGAAACCGGTGAAACCACGTCTCGTCCTGCTTGCCCTCCCTCTCCTGCTGGCCGCCTGCGGCGGCAAGCCCAATGCGCCGGTTGCGGCCGACCCGGTGCCACAGGCGCCTGCGCGCGAGAAAGAGCCCGACGAGAATGTCGAGAAGGATCCGCTGCTGAGCGAGGCGAAGATCGCCCACGTCGTGGTGCCGGAAGCCTTCATCACCCCCGCGACGCCGGCGGAGAACGTCGATTCGCCCGCCAGTTGGCGGGCGCCCGATGGGACGCGCTGGCTGATCGCCACCGCCAAGGACACGCACCGCCTGGTCGTCTACGACGGCAGCACGGGCAAGCAGCTGCGCACCGTTTCCGGTCCGGGTAGCGCTTTGGGGCAGATGCAGCGGCCGAACGGCATCGCCGTGATCGACGACCTGGTATTGGTGGTCGAGCGCGACAACCGTCGTGTGCAGGTCTTCCAGCTGCCCGGCTTCACGCCGCTGCTCGTGTTCGGTGCGGAAGACCTGAAGCAACCGTATGGCCTGTGGGTGCGACCGCAGAAGGACACGTACGAGGTGATCGTCAGCGACAACTACATGTCGCCGCAGAACGAGGACGCGCCACCGCCGCTCGCCGAACTGGGTCAGCGCTTCAAGCGTTACCACCTGCAGCGCACCGAGGGCGGTTGGAAGGCCACGCTCGCCGGCACGTTCGGCGACACCGGCGAGGCCGGCGCGATCCGCATCGCGGAATCCGTGTTCGGCGATGCGGCGAATGATCGCCTGTTGCTCGCGGAAGAGGATGTCGCCGTCGGCACGCGCCTGCGCGAGTACGGCCTTGACGGCACCTACCGCGGCCGAGATATCGGTGCGGACCTGTTCAAGGCACAGGCCGAAGGCATGGCGCTGGCGCAGTGCGCGGGGGGCACCGGCTACTGGATCGCCACCGATCAGTTCAAGGACCGCAGCGTCTTCCACGTGTTCGAGCGCAAGACGCTGGCCTACAAGGGTGCGTTCGCCGGCAACAAGACGGCGAACACCGACGGCGTGTGGCTCGACCAGGGCGCCGATGCGCGCTTCCCGCAGGGCGCGTTCTACGCGGTCGACGACGACCAGGCGGTGGCGGCGTTCGACTGGCGCGACATCGCCAAGGCACTGTCGCTGCCGGAGTGCCGCGCCGAATGAAACATGCAGGGGATGCGGGGATGACGTGGGTGCTGGCCGCCCTGTTGCTGGGGACTTGCGCGACGACGCTCGCGCAGGATGCGACGGCGCGCCAGCCCGAGCCGAATACACGCGTGCCGCAGGGCGTGGTGCGCTACGCACCGAGCGGCTTCCCGGATCGCATCGTGGCCTCGCCCGCGCAGGACGCCGCCACGGGTTTCTCGGTGGCGTGGCGCACCGATGCGCGCATCGACACGCCCTCGCTGGAGATCGTCGTCGCAGGCGATTCGCCCGAAATGGGTGAGTCGCGCAGCATCGCGGCGACCAGCACGCCGCTGAAGACCGAGAATGGCGAAGCCCATCACCATCGCGCGGATGTCACGGGCCTCCAGCCGGACACCTTGTACGCGTGGCGCGTGCAGGGCGACCGCACCTGGAGCGCCTGGCACCACACGCGCACGGCGGCTGCCGCAAGCGCACCGCTGACGCTGCTGTACTTCGGCGATACCCAGAACAAGAACGTCAGCCTGACCACGCGCGTCGTACGCGAAGCGATGCGGCACGCACCGGATGCGCGCCTGGCCCTGTTCGCGGGTGACCTGGTCAGCGGTGGCGATGGCGAGGACGACAACGAGTGGGGCGAGTGGTTCGACGCGAACGAGGTGCTGCCGACTTCGCTGGTGGTCGCGCCGGCGCCGGGCAATCACGAGTATTTCGAGGAGTTCGAAGACACGCCGCAGGAACGCCGCGTGCTCGGTGCGCATTGGCCGGTGACGTTCGCGTTGCCGGGCAACGGCGTGGCGCAGGCGAAGCGCACCACATACTGGTTCGACTACCAGGATGTGCGCGTGGTGGTGATCGATGGCACGTCCGCGCTCGACCTGGGCACCGCGAAGGCGCAGGCGGCGTGGCTGGACCAGGCGCTGGCCTCGAATCCGCACCGCTGGAGCATCGTGATGACGCACCAGCCGTTCTTCTCCCCGCGCGAGGGGCGCGACAACGTGCTGCTGCGCCAGCACCTGCTGCCGGTGATCCGCAAGCGCAAGGTCGATCTGGTGCTGCAGGGCCATGACCACGTCTACGGCCGCCTCAAGAACGAGGCACCGACACCGGTGTTCGTCGTGTCCGTCACCGGCGCCAAGCAGTACCGGCTCTCCGACGAGGCGCGCAAGACGATGCGGCCGGTCGCCGAGGACACGCAGCTCTTCCAGGTGCTGCGCTTCGACGGTCCACGTCTGCGTTATGAAGCGCGCACGGCGACCGGTCGCCTCTACGATGCCTTCGACCTCGTCGACGGCGGGACCGCCGGCAAGCAGCTTGTCGAGCACGCAGAAGGCCGTATCGAAGAACGTACCTGCACCCGCGCCGAGACCCTGAAGGGTCGCGCCGACCGGTGCTGGGAATGACCTACACCGACAATCACGCCAGGACCTTCCGCATGCCGAAGCGCACCACTCCCTTGTTGCTCGCGATGCTGCTCGCCGTGTCGGCGGGCGCCGCCCTCGCACGCGAGGCGCACATCCGCCATCCGTTGCTCGCCCAGCAGCCGAAGTCCGCGCCGGAGGAGGTGCTGCTGGCGGTGGAGATCCCCGCAGGCAGCTTCACCAAGTACGAGATCAACGACGAGGGGCTGGTCTTCGTCGACCGGTTCCAGTCAATGCCGGTGGCGTATCCCGCCAACTACGGGTCGATGCCGCGCACGCTGGCCGGCGACGGCGATCCGCTGGATGCGCTGGTGCTGACGCGCGAGCCGCTGCATCCGGGCGTGCTGGTGAAGTTCCGCCCGATCGGGGTACTGCGCATGCTCGATGACGGCAAGCACGACGAGAAGATCATCGGCGTGCCGACCGACAAGATTGACCCGACCTACGCGGGCATCCGCGACCTGGCCGACCTGCCGGAGATCGAGCGCCAGCGCATCGAAGCGTTCTTCCGCGTCTACAAGGACCTGCCGAAGGGCCGCAATCCGGTGCAGCTCAACGGCTACGGCGATGCGAAGGAAGCGAAGGCGTTGATCCAGGTCTCGCTGGACCGCTTCGCCACGCAGAAGCCGTAAGGTAAGAAGGGTTGCAGGAAAGAAAAAGGCGAGCCGAGGCTCGCCTTTTTCATGAAGCGCTGGCAGACGTCAGGCCGCCACGGCCTGGCTGATGCGGGGGCCTTCGCGCAGCGCCTTGCCCACCATGCCGACCAGCAGGTCCAGCTCTTCGCCATCGATGGCGAAGTGCGGGGTGAAGCGCAGCGAGTTCGCGCCGCCGTGGATGACGTTCAGGCCCTGCTGGCGTAGCCACTCTTCGGTGGATCCAGCGCCATAGCACTTGAACGCCGGCGACAGCTCGCACGAGAAAAGCAGGCCGGTGCCCTGCACGTTGGTGATCAGGCCGCCGAGCTCCGCCTGCAGCTGCTGCAGCTTCTGCACCGCTTCGACGCCACGCTTGCGGATGTTCTCGCGCACCTGCGGGGTCAGCTGGGACAGCGTGGCGCACGCGACATCAAGGGCGCGCGGGTTTGTGGTCATCGTGTTGCCGTACACGCCCTTGCGGTACAGGCCGGCGGCGCGCTCGTTCACGGCGAGCACCGACAGCGGGTACTGCGCGGCGTTCAGCGCCTTGGAATAGGTCTCCATGTCCGGCGCATCCAGGCCTTCGAAGCCCGGGTAGTCGACGATGGACAGCACGCCGTGCGCACGCAGGCCGGCCTGGATGGAGTCGACCAGGAACAGGCTGCCGTGGCTGCGGGTCAGTTCGCGGGCGGCCGCGTAGAACGCCGGCGGCACGGAACGGCCCGGGTCGCCTTCGCCCATCACCGGCTCCAGGAACACGGCTTCGACGAACCAGCCCTTGGCCTCGGCGTCGGCGAACGCCTGCTTCAGCGCATCCACGTCGTACGGCGGTATGGCGATGACGGAATCTTCGCCGCGGTAGCTGGCCAGGTGCTGCTGGTAGGACTTGCGCGAGGAGTCCGAGTACAGCGCCGGGCGTTCGGTGCGGCCATGGAAGCTGCCCTTCACCACGATGCGCTTGATGGTGCGGCCGGCGTGGCGGCCGTCCGGGTCGGTCATCAGCTTGCTGTTGATGTCGGCGATGCGCGCGGCCAGGCCGACGGACTCGGAACCCGAGTTGAGGCACAGGAACTTCGCGAACGGGCAGCCGCCACGGGTATGGCCGATCTCCTTGCGCAGGGCGCGATCGAAGCGCAGCTGCGAGAGGCTGGGGGTCATGATGTTGGCCATCACCTGCGGACGGGCCATCGCGTCCATCACCGCGGCCGGGGTATGGCCGAAGCCGAGCATGCCGTAGCCGCCCGCGTCGTACAGCACCGCACCGTTGAGGGTGACCACCCACGGACCACGCGCGGCCAGCGCGATGTAGGGGTTGATCGCGTCATCGGCATAGAAGTTGACATAGCCGGCCTGCACGGCGCGCAGCTGCTCGGTTTCATCCAGTTCGAACAGCTCGGAGAACTCGTCCTTCAGGCGCGCGTGTTCGGCGGCGGCGGCCTCGATCACGGCGGCCAGGTCCGGATGGCCCTTGGCCAGGCGTTCGATGGCGGCATCGTCCAGGCCGAGGGTCAGGCGCTGGCCCGTGTGGGCGCGCAGGGGGGCGAGGGCATCGGTGAGGGCCATGGGAATCTCCGGCTGCAGGCGGCAAACCCGTATTATCGGGAATAATTCGTCATTTGACAGTTGTGAACTGCGCGCATTTAGAGGATATTTCGTCGATTCGACGAAGCGCGCCTGATCAATGAAGCTCACCGATGCCGACCAGCAACTGCTCTCAATGCTGCGTGAGAACGCGCGTGCTTCCACGGCGCAGATTGCCCGCCGGCTGAACCTGTCGCGCACCACGGTGCAGAGCCGCATCGAGCGGCTGGAACGGGAGGGCGTGATCAGCGGTTACACCGTCCGCGTCCATGACGAGTACGACCGCAGCCACCTTCGCGCGCACATCATGATTGCCGTGCATCCGAAGCAGATGACCTCGGTGGTCGCCGCCCTGCGCGCGATGCCGGAACTGCGCGTGCTGCATTCGGTCAGCGGCAGCCACGACCTGATCGCCATCGGTGCGGTGCCGAGCGTGGGCGACATGGACGTGCTGACCGACCGCATCGGCGCGCTGGATGGCGTGGAGCGCACCACCTCGTCCATCGTGCTGTCGACCAAGTTCGAGCGCTGAGTGGGCGGGGGCCGCGCGGGCCGGTCACGTACAATGCACGCCCCCGCAAGGCCCCGCACGTGAAGAAGTCCGATTTCCATTTCGAGTTGCCCGAGGCGCTGATAGCCCAGGCGCCGCTGCCGGAGCGTTCCGCCAGCCGGCTGCTGGTCGTGCCGCCGGGCGAAGTGCCGTTCGTGGACCGCCACGTGCGCGACCTGCCCGAGTGGGTGCGTCCCGGTGACCTGCTGGTGTTCAACGACACGCGCGTGATCCCGGCGCGACTGTTCGGGCAGAAGGAAAGCGGCGGACGGGTCGAGATCCTGATCGAGCGCCTGCTGCCGGACAACGCGGCGCGCGCCCAGGTCGGTGCCAGCAAGTCGCCCAAGCCCGGTAGCCGCATCCAGCTGGATGCCGGCGGCGAGGCGGAGGTGGTTGGCCGCGACGGCGAGTTCTACCAGTTGCGCTTCCATGTGCCCGGCGCACTCGAAAGCTGGCTGCAGAAGGCCGGTCGCCTGCCGTTGCCGCCCTATATCCAGCGTGAGCCCGGCCAGGACGACGACGAGCGCTACCAGACCGTGTTCGCGCGCGAACTGGGCGCGGTCGCTGCGCCGACCGCCGGCCTGCACTTCGACGACGCATTGCTGTCCACGTTGCGTGAGCAAGGCGTGGAGTTCGGCCACGTGACCCTGCATGTCGGTGCCGGCACCTTCCAGCCGATGCGCGTGGACAACATCCACGAGCACCACATGCACAGCGAATGGCTGAACGTGGGTGCGGCGCTGGTCGAGCAGGTGCGTGCGACGCGTGCCCGCGGTGGCCGCGTCATCGCGGTGGGCACCACGGTCGTGCGTGCGCTGGAATCCGCCATGCGGGACGGCGAACTGCACCCCTTCGCCGGCGAGACGCAGATCTTCATCTTCCCCGGCTACCGCATCCGCAGCATCGATGCGTTGGTCACCAACTTCCACCTGCCGGAAAGCACGCTGCTGATGCTGGTCAGCGCGTTCGCCGGCAAGGACCGGATCATGGCCGCCTACGCCCATGCGGTGCGCGAGCAGTACCGGTTCTTTTCCTATGGAGACGCGATGCTGCTGTTCCCGGAGACGGCCGCATGAGCCGCATGTCCTTCGACCTGCTGGCCACCGACGGCGCTGCGCGCCGCGGACGCCTGACGTTCCCGCGCGGCACCATCGAAACGCCTGCGTTCATGCCTGTGGGCACGTACGGCTCGGTGAAGGGCATCCTGCCGGAGCATGTCGAGGACCTGGGCGCCGAGATCATCCTCGGCAACACGTTCCACCTGTACCTGCGGCCCGGCCTGGACGTGATCGGCGCGCACGGCGGCCTGCACGGCTTCGCTCGCTGGAACAGGCCGATCCTCACCGATTCGGGCGGGTTCCAGGTGTTCTCGCTGGCGCACCGGCGCAAGATCACCGAGCAGGGCGTGACGTTCGCCTCGCCGGTGGACGGCAGCAAGGTGTTCCTGGGCCCCGAAGAGAGCATGAACATCCAGCGCGTGCTGGGCTCGGACATCGTGATGATCTTCGACGAGTGCCCGCCGGTGAACGTCGATGGCAAGCCGGTCGACCCGCGGGTGATCGAACGGTCGATGGAACTGTCGCTGCGCTGGGCCGAGCGTTCGAAGCGCGCACATGAAGGCAACGACGCTGCGCTGTTCGGCATCGTGCAGGGCGGCGTGCACCATCACCTGCGCTCGCGATCGGCGGACGGACTGAAGGCGATCGGATTCGATGGTTACGCGATCGGCGGACTCGCGGTGGGCGAGACCGAACAGGAGCGCAACGCCACGCTGGACCATACGTGCCCGCAATTGCCGACGGACCAGCCGCGCTACCTGATGGGCGTCGGTCGGCCGGAGGACCTGGTGGAAGCGGTGGCGCGCGGCGTGGACATGTTCGACTGCGTCATGCCGACCCGCAACGCACGCAACGGCCACTATTTCACCTCGTTCGGCACGGTACGCATCCGCAATTCCAAGTACGAGCACGACCTGCAGCCGATCGAGCCCGGCTGCGGCTGCTATGCCTGCCGCAACGGCTTCACCCGCAGCTACCTGCGCCACCTGGACCGTTGCAACGAAATGCTCGCTCCCATGCTCGGCACCCTGCACAACCTCTGGTACTACCAGCAGGTGATGGCGCAGATGCGCGCGGCCATCGCCGAAGGACGATTCGCCGACTTCCGGGCCGCCTTCTACGCGGCCCGCGGGATCGACCCGGCGCCTTAGCCGGGATACCGGGCCGCACGCCGGAGGCTTCTGTAGGAGCGGGCCATGCCCGCGATGATCTCCTTCGGTCGTCCGGAAGGGCATCGCGCCCGTGGGGCGCTCCTGCAGGCTTCGTGGCGGAGGCGAAGTCCTCTGCGGTGCATGTCCGGACCGCCGGCCGGGAACCATCCGGCGCCGACGCGGTCTTTTCCGGTCCGGGCCAACAGGGGAGGCCGGGCGGGCCTTCCCGGCGCGTGGCATAATCCCCGGCTGCTTTTCATACCCAATGGACAAGTCCATGAATCTGCTTGAGTTCTTCGTTGCCCCCGTGATCGCCCAGGCCGCCCCGGCCCAGCAGGGCATGGGCGGCTTCGGCCTGCTGATGCCGATCGCGCTGATCGCCATCATGTACTTCCTGATGATCCGCCCGCAGATGAAGCGCGCCAAGGAGCACCGCTCCATGCTGGACAAGCTGTCCAAGGGCGACGAAGTCATCACTTCGGGTGGCATCGCAGGCACCGTCACCGACATCGGCGACAACTTCGTGACCCTGGAAGTGGCCGACAACGTGCGCGTCCGCGTGCAGAAGGCCGCCGTCGGCAATGTGCTGCCGAAGGGCACCCTGAAGTCCGCCTGATCCGCTTTCTCGCGCCGGGTCTGGCCCGCGCGATTCCCGCTGTTCCGAACCACCGCTGAGCGCATGCCCGGGAAGGGTCTGCGCGGGTTGCCACGATGCTTGAATTTCCTCGCTGGAAATACGTCCTGATCCTGATCGTCGTGTTGGCGAGCGCGCTGTACGCGCTTCCCAACCTTTACCCCCAGGATCCCTCCGTGCAGATCACCGCCAATCGCGGCTTCGCCGTCGATGACGCGCTGCGTGCCCGCGTCGATACCGCACTGAAGCAGGCGGGCGTGCAGCCCAAGCAGGTCGAGGTCGACGACGGCACCCTGCTGGTCCGCCTGCCCGGCCTGGACGCGCAGACCAAGGCCAACGACGCACTGCGCCAGGCACTGGGCGAGGACTATCTGGTGGCTCTGAACCTGGCATCCACGGTGCCCGACTGGCTGGGCAAGCTCGGTGCGCGTTCGATGGTGCAGGGCCTGGACCTGCAGGGCGGCGTGCACTTCGTGATGCAAGTCGACCAGAAGGCTGCGCTGGACAAGCGCATCGATGGCTATCTGGAAGACGTGCGCGTCACCCTGCGCGACAAGCGCATCCGCTATACGGCGGTCGAGCGGCGCCCCGACAACACGCTGCTCGTGACGCTCGCGGATGGCGAGGACGTGGCCGCGGCGCAGCAGGCGCTGGCGCAGACCCTCAGTGCGCGCGGTGGCAACGCCGGCACGCTCGCGGCAGGCGCCGGCCTGACCTATCAGGCGAGCGGCAACCAGATCACCATCGGACTGCCGCAGGCGGAGCTGGACCAGATCGCCTCCGAGGCGATCGAGCAGAACCTCACCACCCTGCGCAATCGCGTCAACGAGATCGGTGTCGCCGAGCCCATCATCCAGCGCCAGGGCAACGATCGCGTCGTCGTGCAGCTGCCCGGCGTGCAGGACACCGCCGAAGCCAAGCGCCTGATCGGCGCGACCGCCACGCTGGAATTCCGCGCCGTGGTGGAAGGCAATGCTGCCGACGCCGTGGCCAGCGGCCGCATCCCGCCGGAAGCCAAGGTCTACCAGCTGCGCGACAACGCCGGTCCGGTGCTGCTCAACAAGCGCGTGCTCGCTTCGGGCGACGAGATGGTCAATGCCCGCGTGGGCGTCGACAACAACGGCCTGCCCGCGGTCGACGTTACCCTCAACAACATCGCCGGCCAGCGGATGTTCGACTACACCAGCGCCAACGTCGGCAAGCTGATGTCGGTCGTCTACATCGAGCGCGTGCCAACGGTGACAATGGTCGACGGCAAGGAAGTGCGCAGCGTGCGCGTGCGTGAGGAAGCGCTGGCGCCGACCCGCATCGCCGGCGTGTTCGGCAAGAACTTCCAGACGACCGGCCTGGAAAAGACCGAGGCCGACAACCTAGCCAAGCTGTTGCGTGCCGGTTCCCTGGCCGCGCCGATGGACTTCATCGAGGAGCGCGTGGTCGGCCCCAGCCTGGGTGCCGAGAACGTGGCCCGCGGCACCAAGGCGGTGGTGTACTCCTTCATCTTCGCGCTCGCGTTCTTCCTGGTGTACTACCGGATGTTCGGCGTGATCACCTGCGTGGCGCTGTTGCTCAACCTGGTGATGGTGGTCGCGGTAATGTCGTTGTTCGGCGCCACCATGACGCTGCCCGGCTTCGCCGGCCTGGCCCTGACCATCGGCATGTCCGTTGACGCGAACGTGCTGATCAACGAGCGCATACGCGAAGAATTGCGGGCGGGCGTGCCGCCGCTGGCCGCCATCGCCACCGGCTACGACAAGGCGTCGGGCACCATCTTCGACTCCAACATGACCGCGCTGCTGGCGGGCGTGGCGCTGTACGCGTTCGGCACCGGCCCGCTGAAGGGCTTCGCCATCACGATGGTGATCGGCATCCTGACCTCGGTGTTCACCGCCGTGACCGTCTCGCGCGGCCTGGCCACCCTGATCTATGGCCGCCGCCGAAAGCTGAAGTCGCTGGCCATCTGACGAGAGCAACCGAACCATGAAACTCTTCCCGCTGCATCTCGTCCCCAACGACACCCGCATCGACTTCATGCGGCTGCGCTGGATCTCGATTTCCATCGCCGTGATCATGGCCGTGGTGGCGATCGGCGCCATCGCCTTCAAGGGATTCAACTTCGCGCTCGACTTCACCGGTGGCACCGTGGTGGAACTGCGCTTCCAGAAGGCGCCCGATGTGGATGCCGTGCGCTCGCGCCTGGAGACGGCCGGCTACGGCAGCGCCCAGGTCCAGACCTTCGGCACGGGCAGCGACCTGCTGGTCCGCCTGCAGCCACGGGAAGAAGCGGCGGCCGAAGAGGGCCCCGCCGGCCTGGATGCCACCAACCGCACCGCGCAGGACGTCGTCCGCCTGGCATCCAGCCCGGACAACCAGGCGACGGTGATGCGCAGCGAATTCGTCGGCCCCCAGGTCGGCAAGGAGCTGGCGCTGAATGGCCTGTACACGCTGCTGTTCGTGGTGGTGGGGTTCCTGATCTACATCGCCGCGCGCTTCGAATGGAAGTTCGCCGTGGCGGCCATCGTCACCACCCTGCACGACGTGCTGATCTGCGCCGGCTTCTTCGCGCTGACCGGCCGCGAGTTCGACCTGACCATCCTGGCCGGCCTGCTGTCGGTGATGGGCTTCTCGATCAACGACACCATCGTCGTGTTCGACCGCGTGCGCGAGAACTTCCGTAGCCTGCGCGTGGAGCCGGTCGAAGTGCTGAACCGCTCGGTCAACCAGACCCTGTCCCGCACGATCATCACCTCGTTCGTCGCGTTCCTGACGGTGCTGGCGCTGTACCTGTATGGCGGTGGCTCGCTGGAAGGCATGGCGATCTCGCAGATGATCGGCATCGTGATCGGCACGGTCTCCTCGATCTTCGTGGCCTGCCCGTTGCTGACCCTCGGCTTCCTGAAGGTCACCAAGCAGGACCTGATGCCCAAGGCCAAGGACGAAGCGCTACTGGCGCGTCGCCCGTAAGCGGCGTCGTTCAGGTACGAAAAAGGCCACGCAATGCGTGGCCTTTTTTTGTTGGCGTCGTTTTCTGTAGGAGCGACGTGAGTCGCGACCGCACGGCCAGATCAATCGGTTCAAATAGTTTGGAAATGGTCGGTGAGGCCAAGAAACCCCCCTTGGCTGATCGTATCCCGAGTGTTCCGGTTTCCGGTCGCGACTCACGTCGCTCCTACAGGTACAAGCAGGCGATCAGCCGTTGAACGAGGCCGCGTATCCCGACGAGACGATCGTCTTCTGGAGGGCCTCGGCGACCTTGAGGTTGCCGGCCACGATCTGGCGGGGCAGGGCGGTGCGGCCGTCGATCTTGCCGAGCGCGGCGCCACGGAAGTCGCAGACCTTGCCACCGGCTTCGCGCACCAGCAGCACGCCGGCCGCGATGTCCCAGTCCTTCACGCCGGCCTCGAAGTAGGCATCGACGCGACCGCAGGCCACGTAGGCCAGGTCGAGCGCGGCCGAGCCGGTACGGCGGATGTCCTCGGCGTGCACCAGCAACTCGCGCACGCATTCCAGCTGCGCACCGGCACGGGCGCGTTCGCGCGGCGGGAAGCCGGTGGTGATGACGGTGCCGGACAGGTCCTTGCGGTCTGCTACGCGGATGCGGCGCTCGTTGAGCTGGGCGCCGGCGCCGCGGCTGGCGGTGAACAGGTCGTTGCGCAGCGGATCGAAGATCACCGCATCGGTGGGTTCGCCGTTGTCCACCAGCGCGATGGACACGCAGTAGTGCGGGAAGCCGCGCAGGTAGTTGCTGGTGCCATCGAGCGGGTCGATCACGAAGGTGTAGCGGCCGTTGATCTGGGCGCCGCTTTCCTCGCCGACGAAGCCGTAATCCGGGTAGGCCCGGCGCAGCTCCTTGATGATGACCTTCTCGGCATCGGCATCGACTTCGCTTGCGTAGTCCATCCGCTCCTTCTGCACCACGTTCAGCGCATCCAGCTTGTTGATGCTGCGCAACAGCACGTTGCCTGCCAGGCGGGCGGCCTTGGTCATGACGGTGACGACGGGCTTCTGCATGCGAACGAACCTCGGACAGGCGTGGGGTGGGGCAAACGAGTGGAAAAGAGCAGCACGGCGCAGTGGCCGGCCCGCGCAGTTTACCATTTGCCCCCATGAACACGCCCGTTTCCGTTCCCGATTCCGTCTCCCCGGCCACGGCCGCCCGCCTGCGCGTCGTGCTGGTCGGCACCCAGCACCCCGGCAACATCGGCGCCGCCGCGCGCGCACTGAAGACGATGGGCCTCGCCCGGCTTGTGCTGGTGGCCCCCGAGGACTATCCGGCCGAAGAGGCTTACCGGCGCGCCGCCGGCGCCGATGACCTGCTCGGCGATGCCCCCGTCGTGGCCACGTTGGCCGAGGCCGTGGCGGATTGCCACCTGGTCCTGGGGTGCACCGCGCGCAGCCGCCGCGTGCAGCTCGAGGAGCACGCGCCGCGGCAGGCCGCTGCGCTCGCCGTGGGACGGGCCTCCGAAGGCGGCGAAGTGGCGCTGGTCTTCGGTCGCGAGCGTACCGGCCTGAGCAACGAGGAGCTGCAGCTCTGCCATGCCGCCGTGCACATCCCGGCCAATCCCGCCTACAGCTCGTTGAACCTGGCGGCCGCCGTGCAGGTCCTGGCCTACGAGCTCAGGCTCGCCTTGCTGGAAGGCGCGGTGCCGACGCCTGCGGAACCGCGTCACCCGGACGAGGTGCCCGCCAGCCATGCCCACATGGAGGGTTTCTTCGGCCAGTTGGGCGACACGCTGGACGCGATCGATTTCCACAAGGGGCGCACACCCGATTCGGCGATGCGCAAGCTGCGCCGCCTGTTCGCCAAGGCCGACCTGAACGAGCAGGAGGTGCGCCTGCTGCGCGGCATCCTGGCCGACGCGCAGCGCATGGCCCGGCTGGCGGGCGATCGCGGGACCGGATCACTGTCTTGAGCTCACGTTTTCCGATAGGCTGCCGCCATCGTTCTGGCGGGCGCCTATCGTTGCGTACAACTTGGTTCAGCCTGGCGCTGGCCGCGATCGGCGCAGCCCTGCTCCCCGCCACCATTGTCCCGGCCCACGCTGCGGGCGATGAGCGCGTCCTGGTCCTCGGCCGCATCAGCGACGATCCGAAGGCGCACTACGAACAGCTGAAGCCGCTGCTGGACTATGTGGTCCCGCGCATGCGCGATGTCGGCATCACCGAAGGCCGCATCCTGATGGCGCGCGACGCGCAGCAGATGACCAGCTACCTGCGCCGCGGCCGGGTCGACTGGGTCACCGAGACGGCGGGTACCGGCATGCGGCTGCAGGAACGCGCCGGCGCGCGGCCGTTGCTGCTCACCGAGCGGGGTGGCGTCAGCCGCTACCACGGCGTGTTCTTCGTCCGGCGCGACAGCGGACTGGAGCGCCTGACCGACCTGAAGGGGCGGACGGTGGCGTTCCAGAACACCGCATCGACCAGTGCCTACTTCGCGCCATCCGTCGCCTTGCTGGATGCAGGGCAGCGGATGGAGATCCTGCTCTCGCCGATGGACCGGCCCTCGGCCGACTCGGTCGGTTATGTGTTCGCCCGCTCCGAGCTCAACATCGCGGCCTGGGTGCACAAGCGCCTAGTCGATGCCGGCGTGGTCAGCAACCTGGACTGGGACGATGTGCGACGCATGCCGCCGGCATTCCGCCGCGATTTCCGCGTGATCCACGAGACGCAGGATTTCCCGCGCGCGCTCGAGATGGTGCGCGGCGACCTGGACCCCCGGGTGGAGGCGCGCCTGCGCGAGGTGCTGCTGGAGGCGGCCAGCGATCCCGCTGCGCGCGACGCGCTGAACGTCTTCTTCCGCACCACCCGCTTCCTGCCGGTCGATCCTGCATCGCAACAGGCGCTCGACGACCTGCGCCGTGGCGTGACCCGCGTCCGGGAGCAGGTCGAATGAAGCCATTGAAATTCGGCCTGCAGGCGCGCTTCCTCGCCGCGATGGCCCTGATGCTGGTGGTGGTGATCGCGCTGCTCGGTACGCTGCTGCACCGCCAGAAGGTGATGCAGCAGGAAGTCGCGGACCTCGGCCGCGAAGCGATGCACGGCATGGTCGAAGACAGCCTGCGCCGCCACGGCGAGGCCACCGTCGACCAGTTGGGCGATGCGCTGGCCAATCCGCTGTACTACTTCGACCTGGACACCATCGGCAGCATCGTCCGTTCCGCCCAGAAGGAGCCTGACGTCAGCTACGTGCTGGTCTACGACAACCAGGGCCGGATCATCCACGACGGTACCGCCGACATCGCGGTGTACGGGCAGACCATGACCGATCCGCTGGCCTACGAAGCGGTGAATGCGCGCAGCATGCACACGCAATGGTCGGCGCAGATCGTGGACGTGTCCGAACCGATCATGATCGGCAGCGAGCGCATCGGCGGCGTGCGCGTGGGCTACTCGGTGGCCTCCGTGCGTGCGTACGAAGAAAAGGCGATCACTGCCGCGCGCGAGCGCCTCAACGAACTCGGCGCGCGCCACCTGGGCTGGATCGCGCTGTTGCTCGCCGCGCTGGTGGCGGTGTGCGTGACCATCATGGTGTACGCGCAGCGCACGCTGGTCAGGCCGATCCGCGAGCTGGCTCGTGCAGCGCACGACATCGAAGTGGGCAACTACAACGGCGAGCGCATGGCCAGCGAACGCCAAGACGAAGTGGGCGAGCTCGTCCGCGCGTTCGGCACGATGAGCGACAGCATCGCGCGGCACGACCGCGACGTGCGACGCATGGCCTACACCGATTCGCTGACCGGTCTGACCAACCGGCTGGCGTTCCGTGAAAGCCTGGACCATCGCTTGATGATGTTGCGCGGCGCCGGCCGCCAGCTGGCGCTGCTGTTCGCCGACATCGACGACTTCAAGCGCGTCAACGACACGCTGGGCCACGAGGCCGGCGACGAGGTCCTGCAGCAGTTCGCGCACCGCATCCGCGACGCGGTCGAACTGATGGGCGGCGACGACGCTCTGCTCGCGCGCTTCGGTGGCGACGAATTCGTGATCCTGATCCAGGACGGCGACGTGCGCGGCAGCGCGACCCGCCTGGCGGAGAAACTGGTCGCGGAGCTGGGTCGCCCGATCGTCGTGCAGGAACGCCAGGTGTTCCTGGGCACCTCGATCGGCATCACGCTGTTCCCGGAGGATGCCTCCGGCGCCACCGCGCTGATGAAGAACGGTGACATCGCGATGTACCAGGCCAAGGTGGCGGGCAAGAACTGCTACCGCTTCTACAGCCGCGCGATGGACCAGGCCGTCGAACGCCGCGTGCGCATGGAGCAGGAACTGCGGGGCGCGTGGGAGCGCGGCGAACTCAGCCTGATGTACCAGCCGGTATTCCGCATGGCCGACAGCCGCATCGTCGGTGCCGAAGCGTTGTTGCGCTGGCAACATCCGGAGCTGGGCATGGTGGCGCCGTCGGTGTTCATCGATGTGGCCGAACAGAGCGGACTGATCGAGAGCATCGGTCCGCGCGTGCTGCGCGCCGCCTGTGCCGCGGCCGCGCGCTGGAGCACCGAACGCGACGCGCTGGATCCGTTGTTCGTCTCGGTCAACGTGTCGCCGCGCCAGTTGCGCAGCGGCGACCTGCCGGACGTGGTCGCAGAGTGCCTGCGCGACACCGGCCTGGCGGCATCGCGCCTGCACCTGGAGCTGACCGAGACCGCTGTCATCAGCGACGAGGCGCACGCCAGCGCGCTGCTGGCCACGCTGCACCGCACCGGCGTGAAGGTGTGGCTGGACGACTTCGGCACCGGTTTCTCCGGGCTGAGCCACCTGCGGCGCGTGCCGGTGGACGGCGTGAAGATCGACCGCAGCTTCATTGCCGACATGCTGCGCGACCCGGACGACCTGGCGCTGACCACCGCGATCATCGCGATGGCGCACTCGCTGGGCATCACCGTCGTCGCCGAGGGCGTGGAGAAGGAAGGCCAGTTCAACCTGCTGCGCGAGCGCGGCTGCGACCTGGCACAGGGTTACTGGCTGGGATATCCGGTGACTGCGGCGGAGTTCGCGCAGCTGATCGCCTGAAGCACGTCCGCCGGGGCCGCCGTGGGAGCGACGTCAGTCGCGATGACGTGCCGCTGAGGAGAAGCTCGCGACTTACGTCGCTCCCACAGCAGCGCGACTTGTTCAGAACCAGCTGTCGACCAGCCGGGCCAGCGATTCGAACAGGTTCCCCGACAGAAAGCCGAACACGACCACCGCGATGCCGCCTGCGATCCAGCCCACCAGCAGCAGCGCGCCGTCGCGCTCGAGCAGCGCCAGCGCGAACAGCAGCAGCAGAAAGCCGAACACGTAGTTGGTGAAGGGAATCGGCAGCGCCAGCAGGACGCCCAGCAACACCAGCAGCAAGCCGGTGAAGCTCAGCGCGATGCGGTTGTCGAGGAAGCCTGCCATGCGCGGTCGTACCAGCTTCTCCAGGCGGCGCAGCCATGGCGCCATGCGCTGGCGGAAGCGGATCATCGTGCTGCGGTGCGGCCCCCGATGGGCCAGGAAGGCCGGCAGCCAGACCTTGCGCATGCCGAGCAGCAACTGCACGCCCACCAGGACCACCATCGGGCCGCCGATGGCGCCGCCGACGCCCGGCACCGGGATGAAGGCTGGCAGTACGCCGATGAAGAGCAGCATGCCGAACGCCGCCGGGCCGAAATCCTTGAGCAGGTCGCCGATCCGCAGTACCTCGTCGGGGTCGCCGGCCGCGAAGCCGTCGAGCAGCGCGGCAGTGCTGGTATGGTGCGGTGTTTCGTCGACGGCCATGTCAGATGGCCAGGTCTTCGTCGGTTTCCGGCAGCTTCTGCAGCAGCAGCTTGTCGATGCGTGCGCCGTCCAGGTCGACCACCTCGAACCGCCAGCCGGCCCAGTCCAGCCGTTCGCCGACATGCGGGATGCGGCCGAAGCGCTCGATCATCAGGCCGGCGACCGTGTTGTATTCGTCGTCGTCCGGCAGCGCCACCCCACCCATCAGCTCGCGCAGGTCGTCGTTGGGCAGCGAGCCGTCCACCAGCAGCGATCCATCCTCGCGAACCACGACGAGCGGCGCGTCTTCGGTGTTCTCCGTGGCCTGCAGGCGGCCGACCACGGCACCCATCAGGTCGCTCTGGGTGACCAGGCCCTGGATTTCGCCATACTCGTCGACCACCAGCGCCAGCGACTGCTGTTCCTCGCGGAAGATTTCCAGCAGCTTCATCGCGTGGGTCGATTCGGACACGAACAGCGGCTCGCGCAGCTTGATGAACAGGTCGGGCTGGGCGACGCCGAAGCGGTCCAGCAGCGATTTCACTTCCAGCACGCCGACAACGTCCTGATCGTTTCCGCGATACACGGGGAAACGGGAGAATGCGGACTCGTGCATCGTCCGCAGGTTGTCCTCGTAAGGCGCGGCCGCGTCCAGCCACGTGATCTTCTTGCGCGGCGTCATCAGGCTGTCCGCCGTGCGATCGCCCAGGCGCAGCACGCGGTTCATCATGTTGCGTTCGTCGGCGTCGATCACGCCTGCCTCGTGTCCTTCGGACACGAGCATGCGGATTTCCTCTTCGGTGACCGCTTCCTTGTTGTCGTCCGCCAAGCCGAATACGCGGAGCACCAGGCGCGTGCTGAAGGCAAGCAGGGCAACCGCAGGGGCGGTGAGCTTGGCCAGCCATCCCATCGGGACGGCGACGAAACCCGCGATGGTTTCCGGACGGGTGATCGCCAGACGCTTGGGCACCAGCTCGCCGAAGATCAGCGTCAGATAGGTGATCAGCGCGACCGCCACGCCCACGCCGATCTTGGACGCATAGGGCGCGGAGGCCGGAACGGTGGAAACAAGCCATGCCCCGATCGCGCTGCCGATGGCATCGCCACCGAAGGTACCCGTCAGGACGCCGATCAGCGTGATGCCGATCTGTACGGTCGACAGGAAGTTCTCCGGCTTCTCCGACAGGTCGAGTGCGCGCTGGGCGCGATGGCTGGTCTGGGCCATCTGCTTCAGCCGGCTCTTGCGCGAGGTCATGACCGACATCTCGGACATGGCGAAGAAGCCGTTCAACAGCACCAGGGCAAAAACGATCAGCAGCTCAAGCACGGGAGCCTCCGTTCAGAGCGGGGAGGGCCGGCAGGGCGGGCGGGGTCTGTCGCGGGGGACAGTGGGGGGAGGTAGGGTCGTCGTCCATAGGGTGCACCCGGAGGCGCGGCGCGAGTTTAGCAAACGACCGACGGGCGGACGCGTGAAGCTGAACGAGACATTCGGCTAATGGGGAGTCCCTCGGGCGGCGCTGGCCACCGGCTCGGGCTGTCCGCAACCGTCACGGAACGGTCATAATTCCGCCCCTGAAGCCGTCCATCCCGTGACGGTGGGACCGCCCGATGTTCTCCCTCCAGACGATCTTCGGCTCCGGCCAGCAGTTCTACACGCTGTTGGACGAGGCCGCCCAAGCCGCCCACGACAGCACCAAGGCCCTGCATACCATGATGAAGGCCACCGACCGCCAGCCGGCGCTCGATGCCTTCAAGCTGGCGCGCCTGCGCGAGCGCGCGGCTTCGGACAAGATCGGCAAGGCGCTGGTGGACAGCTTCATCACCCCGATCGAGCGCGAGGACATCGAGGCGCTGGGCTCGGCGCTGTACAAGATCCCGAAGCAGGTGGAGAAGTTCGCCGACCGCTATTCGCTGGCCATCCAGCACCTGGACGGCATCGACTTCGCACCGCGCGCGGCGATGCTCGAGCAGGCGGCGTCGGTGGTCGTGGAGATGGTCCACGAGATCAAGAAGATGAACATCGATCGCATGACGTCGCTCAACGAGAAGCTGCGCGCGATCGAGAACGAGGCCGACCGGCTCATGCTGGAGCTTTACCGCGACATCTACTCCGGTCGCCTGGACCACCTGCAGATGTTCCTGCTGAAGGAGTTCTTCGAGATCCTGGAAAAGGCCATCGACCGCTGCCGCGAGGCCGGCGTGGTGGCGTACCAGATCGTCCTCAAGAACAGCTGACGGGTCGCGCCCATGCTTACCCTCGTGCTGGTGGTGATCCTCGCCGCGCTCGTCTTCGAGTTCATCAACGGCTTCCACGACACCGCCAACTCCATCGCCACGGTCGTCGCCACCAAGGTGCTGTCGCCGGGCCAGGCGGTGATGCTGGCCGCGGTGATGAACCTGATCGGCGCGCTGACCGGTACGGCCGTCGCGAAGACGATCGCTTCCGGCCTGGTCGATACCAACGTGGTGCAGGTGACCTCGCAGGTGATCCTCTGCGCCCTGCTCGGCGGCATCATCTGGAACCTGATCACGTGGTGGAAGGGCCTGC
Organism: uncultured Pseudoxanthomonas sp.; assembly: GCF_947498795.1. Lineage (NCBI taxonomy): Bacteria > Pseudomonadati > Pseudomonadota > Gammaproteobacteria > Lysobacterales > Lysobacteraceae > Pseudoxanthomonas > uncultured Pseudoxanthomonas sp. The sequence continues at coordinate 63,615 of NZ_CANMLQ010000002.1, forward strand.
CGTCGTCGTCGTCGCATGCGCTGATCGGCGGCCTGTGCGGTGCCGCGCTGGCCGCCGCGCACAACGACTGGGGCGCGCTGATCTGGTCGCAGGCGGCCGGTGACTGGACGCAGAACAAGGGCATCCTGTGGAAGGTCGTGCTGCCGATGATCTCGTCGCCGGTGGCGGGCTTCGTGCTCGGCATCGTGGTGATGGTGCTGCTGTGGGGGCTGATCGTGCTGCTGTCGAAGCTCGGCGGCTGGCTGGGCCGTCTGGCGCGTCCGCACTTCGTCAACAAGTTCTTCGGCAAGGCGCAGATCCTGTCGGCTGCCTACATGGGCTACGCGCACGGCCACAACGATGCGCAGAAGACCATGGGCATCATCGCGCTGACGCTGTTCGGTGCCGAGGCCAGCGGCGCGCTCGACAACCTGCCGGGCTGGCTGGCGTTCCTGCATCCGGGCAGTGCGGGCGAGCAGGACATCGCCATGTGGATCGTCATCACCTGCGCCATCGTGATGGCGCTGGGCACCGCGTCGGGCGGCTGGAAGATCATCAAGACGCTCGGTCACAAGATGGTGAAGCTGCATCCGATCAACGGCTTCGCCGCGGAGACCAGCTCGGCCACCATCCTGACCGTTGCCGCGCATTTCGGCATGCCGGTCTCGACCACGCACAGCATCTCCACCGCGATCATGGGCGTGGGCTTCGCGAAAAACCCGCGCGCGCTGAAGTTCGGCGTGATCGAGCGCATCCTGTGGGCGTGGGTGCTGACGATTCCCGCCGCCGGCGGTATCGCCTACGGCCTGCTGCGGTTGCTGGAATCGATCGGCTGGGCGTGACGTGGCCCCGCATCCGTTGGAACAGAAAACGCCGGGCTTGCCCGGCGTTTTTCTTTCCGGTGCCGCGATGGCGGGCCGGGGCTACAGCAGATCGCCCTCCGCGGAGAGGGCGCGCTCCATGCTGTCGCCCAAGCCGCCGATCTCCAGCACCAGGCGGTCCACCTCGGCCGGGCTGAGGCTTTCGTACGGACGGTTCTCGCACAGCTGCAGGTAGGGCACGCCATCGAGTTCGCCGATGGCGAGGTAGCCGACGCTGCTCTGCCAGTTGAACTTCAATGCGCGCCTGGCGTCGATGCCGGTCATCGGGGCGATCACCGTGCTCACGCGCAGATAGCCGCGTTCGTCATCGTTGCCCAGTTCGGACAGGTAGATCGTCTGGTGGCGCTTGCCATTGTCCAGCGACAACTCCACGCAGGCGACATACGGGTCGTGCATAGTCACCTTGTAGCCGGAGGAACTCAGGTGGCCGCGGACCTGTTCGAAGTTCTGCATGGGATGCTCCCCTGTTGCCGATACCGCTATGCTAATCCCGCATGGGCGCCAAGTCTCCCGAAGATCGCATTCTTGCCGCAATCCGTGCGATACCGCACGGTCAGGTCGCCGGCTATGGCGAAGTGGCGCAGCGGGCAGGCTTGCCGGGCCGAGCGCGATTGACCGCGCGCATCCTCAGCCAGAACGCCGACCCCTCGCTGCCGTGGCATCGCGTGCTGCGCTCGGACGGGCGCATCGCCTTCCCCGAGGGCTCGAAAGCGTTCCGCGAACAGAGCCAGCGCCTGCGCGCCGAGGGCGTGAAGGTCGAGAACGGACGCGTCAGGCGGCCGCGCAAGGCGGACGATCTGGATGCGGCGTTGTGGGGGCCGGGCGCGCACTGACGCGTGCCTTATGATGTGACGCGACTGTCACGAGGTTCCCATGCTGCCCCGACTTCTCCCCGTCACCCGCAATCTGCTGATCGCCAACGTCGCGATCTATCTGCTCCAGCTGACGATGGGTGCGGCGTTTGAAGCGTGGTTCGCGCTATGGCCTGTCGGTCACGGGTTCATGCCGTGGCAACTGCTGACCTACGGCTTCCTGCACGATACCGGCGGTCTCGCGCACCTGGCCTTCAACATGCTGGCGCTCTACATGTTCGGGTCGCCGCTTGAACAGACATGGGGACAGAAGCGCTTCCTGACGTATTTCCTGGTCTGCGTCGCCGGCGCGGGCCTGCTGCAGCTTGCCGTGGGTTGGTGGATGGTGTCGGCCGGCGCGTTGCCTTATCCGACGGTGGGCGCGTCCGGCGGGGTGTTCGGCCTGCTGCTCGGTTACGGGATGCTGTTCCCGAACCACCGCATGATCGTCTTTCCGCTACCGATGGAGATCAAGGCACGCACGCTCGTGATCTTTTACGCCGTGCTTGCGCTGGTGCTCGGCTTCAGCGGCCTGCAGCCGGGCGTCGCGCACTTCGCGCACCTGGGGGGCATGGTGTTCGGCTGGCTGATGATCCGGTACTGGCGCGGGCAGCCGCCGTTCCGCAGGGGGCCGCGCAAACCCAGGCCGCCCCATCTGCGCAGCGTCAAGTAGCGCGGGACCTCACTAAGAAGAACGGCGCGGAAATCCGCGCCGTTCTTCTTAGTGGAACTCGGTTCCGGCTCAGCGCCAGATCCGCACCTGTGCTGCTTCCTGCGCCTGCATGGGCTGACCGGCCTTGCAGGTGAACGCCTGAGCGAAGGACGGCTGCTGCGTCAGCGGGCCGTTGGCGCGCCACTGGCCCGGGGCGTGCATGTCCACGGCGGCACGCTGTGCGGCTTCGGCTTCCGACAGATTCTGTGCCCACAGCGTGGCCCACGCCTTGTAGAAGGACTGCTTGGCGGCGGCGTTGGCCTGCGGCTCGGCGGTGGCGAAGGCATCCCATGCGAGTTCGACGCCGGCAAGGTCGGCCAGGTTCTCGTCGCGCGTCAGCGCACCGTTGACCTTGACGTTCTTGAGATCGGGGAAGGCATAGGCGTTGTACTGCGCGACCACCTTGTCGCCCAGCGCATTCCATGCCGCGACATCGGCGGGCGTCCACCAGTCGCGCAACTGTCCCTTGGCGTCGACCATGCGGCCCTTCACGTCGAAGCCGCGGCTCAGCTCGTGGCCGACCAGCGCGCCGAACGCGCCGTACTGCACGGCGGCCGGCTGCTTCGCGTCGAAGATCTCTTCCTGCAGCACGGCCGCGGTGACGATCAGGCGGTTCTGCGCCAGGTCGTAGGCCAGCGCCGGCTGCTGAGGCAGCACGTCCCAGCGGCGGTCGGCGTTGCCCTTGCCGATGCGCTTCATCTCTTCGCGATGGCGCCAGGTCGAGGCGATCAGGATGTTGCCGCCGAAGCTGCCGCGACCCATCGGCTGCACGCTGTAGTCGAGATCGCGCCTCGGCGTGCCTACTTCGATCTTCAGCTTGTCGAGCTTCGCCTTGGCTTCGGCCTTGGCTGGGTCGCTCAACCACGTGCTGCGCTCGATGCCGCGGCCAAGTGCATCGCGCACCTGGCCCGCGATCTGTTCCGCGCGGCGCTTGTGGTCGGCGGGCACGTAACGTTCGGCGTATTCCTTGCCCAGCATCGGGCCTGCGGCCAGGTTGATCGCATCCAACACCTGGCGCCAGCGCGGCGCCGGCGCGGTTTCGCCCCGCAGCACGCGGCCACGGAAGTCGAACTCGGCGTCGCGGAACGGCTTGGCCAGGTACGGCGCCATCGCATCGCCGACGCGCCAGCGCAGGTAGGCCTTCCACTGCTCTGGCTTGAGGCTGCCGACCAGGCTGTCGAGGCGCTTGAACAGCGCCGGATCGGCCATCGACACGGTGTCGTCGCTGACGCCCTGCGCTTTCAGGAACGCATCCAGCTGCAGGTTGCGGTACTGCTTGCCGAGGTCCTTGGTCGGCACCGGCGCATAGTTGGCGAACGGGCTGCGCAGGTCGACCAGCGGTTTGGAGACCTGCGCCAGTTTGGTTTCCACGTCGAGCACCAGCGCCGAATCGGCATCCAGGCGGGCGGCGGGCGTGCCGGTGAGCGCCAGCACCTGCTTCACGTAGGTGCGGTAGCGGCCGAGCAGTTCGCGCGTGTCCGCGTCGGTACGGGTGTAGTAGGCCGGATCGGGCAGGCCCAGGCCGCCCTGCATGAAGTAGCCGATGTGGCGGTCCAGCGCCTGCAGGTCCACGTCGGGGCTGAAGTTGAAGGCAACCGGCACGCCGACCTGGTGCAGCGCGGCGATGGCCGGCGCGACGTCCTTCGGCTTCTTGATGGCATTGATGCGGTCCAGCAGCGGCGCGATCGGCTTGGAGCCGTCGGCCTCCACCGCCGCTTCGTCCAGGCCGCTGGCCCAGAAGTCGCCCAGCAGCTTCTGCACGTTGCCTTGTGGTGCCCTCATGGCGGCATCGAGCAGGGCGCGTTGCTGATCCAGCGTGCGTTCGCGGAAGGCGCCCAGCACGCTCACTGCGCCGGCCTCGGCGGACGCCGGATTCTTCTTCAGCCAGTCCGCATTGGTGGCGCTGTAGAAGTCCGTGCACTGCGCGCTCACCGCAGGCGCGGCATTGCGCTTCTTGCGCTGCGCATCGGCATCCGGGGCACCCAGGGCGATGACAAGGGCGAAGGCGATCAGGGTGGGGCGGCCGAAGACGTGGCGCGGGCTGGGCATCAGGACTGTCCGGAGTTCAGGGGTCGGGCGATTCTAGCAAGGCAGCCGTCCATGCCCCGTGCGGGATCGACGGGAATCCCGCCGCAGGTGGCGACTTTTGCGGGCCCGTGTCACAGCTCGGTGATCCGAGGGGTACGGGCCAGCCCCCGCAAAAGGAAAGGCCCGGACATGCCGGGCCTTTCTGACGCGCAAAGTTGCGTGTCGTTACCAGATGACGACCTGCTGGTCGCCGCCGCGCACCATCGCATCGCCTGCCTTGCACGAGAACGCCGCAGCGAACGTGGGCAGGTTCGACGGCGCACCGATGGCGCGGAACTGCGCCGGGGCGTGCTCGTCGGTGGCGATGCGGTTCTTCAGCTCTTCCGGCGTGAAGTTGCGGCGCCACACCGTTGCCCAGTTGAGGAAGAAGCGCTGGTCGCGGGTCAGTCCGTCGGTCATCGGGTCCGGCGTACCCTCGGTGGCCTTCTTCATCGCGTCGTAGGCCGTGGCCAGGCCACCCAGGTCGGCGATGTTCTCGCCCAGCGTGTGGTTGCCGTTGATCTTCTGGCCGTCGTCCGTGCGGTAGCCATCGAACTGCGCCACCAGCTTGCCGGTGAGCCCCTTGAAGCCCTTGGAATCGGCATCGCTCCACCAGTTCTCGAACTTGCCGGTCGGTCCGAAGCGGCTGCCCTGGTCGTCGTAGCCATGGGTCATTTCGTGGCCGATCACCGCGCCGATGCCGCCGTAGTTCATTTCATCCGTGGCGCTCGGGTCGAAGAACGGCGGCTGCAGGATGGCGGCCGGGAACACGATCTCGTTCTGGAACGGGTTGTAGTACGCGTTGACCATCTGCGGCGGCATGCCCCATTCGGTCTTGTCCACGGGCTTGCCGATCTTGCCCAGGTCGAACTTGTAGTTGAACTCCTGCGCAGCCAGCACGTTGCCGATGTAGCTGTCGCGGCTGGTCGCCAGACCGGCCCAGTCGCGCCACTTGTCGGGGTAGCCGATCTTCGTGGTGAACGCCGCCTGCTTCTCCATCGCCTTGGCCTTGGTCTCGTCGCTCATCCACGCCAGGTTCTGGATGCGTGCCTTGAGCGCGGCGCCCAGGTTCGCCACCAGCGTTTCCATCTTGGCCTTGGCTTCCGGCGAGAAGGCCACCTTCACGTACATCTGGCCGAGCGCTTCGCCGCTCTGGCCCTCGATGGTGTCGAGCACGCGCTTCCAGCGCGGCTTGATTTCCTTCTGCCCGCGCAGCGTCTTGCTGTAGAAGTTGAACTGCTCGTTCGCGAAGGCATCGCTCAGGTAGGGCGAGGCGCCGTCGACGGTGTGGAAGCGCAGGTACGCGCGCCACGTCGCCGGATCCGTGTCGCCCAGCATCTTGCTGACCTCCTGATGGAAGGAGGGGATGGCGAGCGAGAACTGCTGCAGGCCGCTTACGCCCTGCGAGGCGAGGAACTTCGTCCACGAGAAGTTCGGCGTCAGCTTGTCGGCGTCGGCGACGGACACCATGTTGTTGTACAGGCTCACGTCGCGCGACAGGTCTTCACGCGACTTCGAGGCCTTCGCGAGGCGCGTTTCGAACGCCATGATGTCGTTGGCCTGCGTCTGCGCATCGGCCGCGGCCACGCCCGAGAGCTCGAGCACCTTCGCGATGTGCGCGACGTACGCCGTGCGGATGTCCTTCTTGTCGGCGTCGAAGTAGTAGTTCTTGTCCGGCAGGCCCAGGCCGCCCTGCATGGCGACCGCGGTGTTCATGTCCGGGTTGCTGAACTCCGGCAGCGAGCCGAAGCCGAACAGGAAGTTCTGTCCCTTGGCGGCGGTCTGGTTGAGGTAGGCGACGATGGCGTCCTTGTCCTGCAGGCCGTCGATCGAGGCCAGCATCGGCGCGATCGGCTGGATGCCCTGCGCGTTGGCCTTGGCTTCATCCATGCCGGTCGCCCACAGGTCGCCGACGATCTTTTCAACGCCCGTCGCGCCGGCGTGCGCGGCGGCTTGTTCGGCGAGTTGTTTCTGGATGGCGGTGGAGCGCTCATCCAGCATTTCGAACGCTCCCCAGCTGGTGCGGTCGCTGGGGATCGCATTGGCGGCCAGCCACTTGCCGTTGGCATAACCCGAGAAGTCGGTGCACGCGTTCTTGGTGGTATCGAGGTCGGCCAGCTGGAAGCGGTTCACGCCCGGCAGGCTGCTTTCGTCCAGTTTCAGTTCCAGCGCGGCGGGCGCCTTGGCGGCCGTATCCGGGGCGGGGGCGGCGTCTTCCTTCTTCGCGCAGGCGGCCAGGGCGGCGGCCACGGCCAGCGACAGGATCAGTATCTGGGGTTTGCGGGCAATCACGATCTACTCCGGCCCCGGACAGGGGCAATGGAAAAAAAGGAACCCCCGGAGGGGGCGTGGCGGCGACTCTACGCCTGTCACCGGGGGGGCAGGTGTGTCGAAGGTCATGCCCCAGGGGGCCGTAGCGGCCATACTGGGCGCCACGGCGAGGAGGGCATTCCATGCAGGTCCATTTCCATGGCGCGGCGGGCGAAGTCACCGGTTCCATGCACCTGGTCGAAGCGGCCGGCCAGCGCATCCTGCTGGATTGCGGGCTGGTCCAGGGCAGCCGCGACGCCGAGGCGCGCAACGCGGAGCCGTTTCCGTTCGACCCCGCCACGCTGGATGCGGTGGTGCTGAGCCATGCCCATATCGACCACATCGGGCGACTGCCGCTGCTGGTCAAGCGTGGTTTCCGTGGCCCCATCCACACGCAGGGGGCCAGCGCAGAACTGCTGCCCATCATGCTGCTGGACACCGCGTCGCTGTCCGAATCCGAGGCCGAACGCGCCAACCGCGGCCGTCGTCCGGGCGCGCCGGCAATGGAGCCCCTGTTCTCCGAGGAGGACGTGCACGCCACCATGAAACTCGTGCGTCCCGTTCCCTACGACGAGCGTACGACCATCGCGCCCGGCGTGGACATCGCCCTGCGCGACGCCGGCCACATCCTGGGCTCGGCGATCGTCGAACTGTGGGCCGATGGCCGCAAGCTGGTGTTCTCCGGCGATCTTGGCCCCAAGGGCACGCCCATCCTGCGCGATCCCAGCGTGGTGAAGCAGGCCGACCTGCTGTTGATGGAGTCGACCTACGGGGACCGCAACCATCGTGACCGCCCGGAAACGATCCGCGAGCTGGGCGAGATCTTCGAGCATGCCTGGCGCGACCGCGGCAACGTGCTCATCCCGGCGTTCGCGGTCGGCCGCACGCAGGAACTGCTGTACTGGTTCGCCCGCCACTGGGAGGCGTGGAAGCTGGCGCGCTGGCGGATCTTCCTGGACAGCCCCATGGCGGCAAAGGTGGTCGGCGTGTATGCGCGCCACCACGGCCTGTTCGACGAGGATGCGCGGCGGGTGTGGGCGCAGTCGCCCAATCCGTTCCGCCTGCCCAATCTGCACATGGTCGAGACCACCCAGCAGTCGATGGCGATCAACCAGGTGGAGAACGGCGCCATCATCATCGCCGGCTCCGGCATGGCCAACGGTGGCCGCATCCAGCACCACCTGCGCTACAACGTCGGGCGGCGCAACGCGCATATCGTGTTCGTCGGCTACCAGGCCGAAGGCACGCTGGGCCGGCGCCTGGTCGATGGAGCGCCGTGGGTGCGCATCCATGGCCGCGACTACCGCGTGAACGCGCAGCGGCACACCGTCGGTGGCCTGTCCGCGCACACGGACCAGCAGGGCCTGCTGGCGTGGTACGGCAACTTCCAGCCCGCGCCGCCGCTGGTGCTGGTGCACGGCGAGGATCGCGCACGCGAAGCCCTGGCAGGCGAGATCGGCGAGCGCCACGGGGTGCCGGTGGAACTGGCGCGGCCGGGGATGGTGGTCGACGTCTGACGACGCCGTGCGCCGCACGTCAGGCGCGCGTGACGGGCGCGCCGATGGCGTCGTGTTCGCCCGTATGGCTGAAGCTGCGGTTGCGGCCGGCCTGCTTGGCGCGGTAGAGCGCGGCGTCTGCGCGGTCGAACACGTCTTCCGGTCCGACATCGTCGCCGGACGTATAGGTGTGGATGCCGACGCTCGCGGTGAACGGCGGCGGCGCGCCCGCGTTCGCGCCGTGCGGCTTGCGTGCGTGGTTGGCCAGGTCCACGTGGATGGTGGTGGCGATGGTGGCTGCTGCCTGCGCCGAGGTTTCCGGCAGCAGCACCGCGAACTCGTCGCCTCCCAGGCGTGCGACCAGGTCGCGCGGACGGCGCGCGCGGCTGCGGAGGATGCGCCCTAGCGACTTCAGGGCGGCGTCGCCGGCCGCATGTCCCTGCGTGTCGTTGAGCTGTTTGAAGTGGTCGATGTCCATCACCAGCAGCGAAAGCGGTTGGCCGCTGCGGCGCGCGATGCGCAGTTCGTGGTCCAGGGCATGGTCGAACCGGCTGCGGTTGGCCAGCCCGGTAAGGGAATCCGACTGCGCCTGCTGGTGGGTACGCCGCAGCAGGCGGTAGATCCACAGCGACGCGCCCAGCGCCAGCACCAGCAGGGCGGGCACCGGGGAGAACCAGGCGTGGGCATAGCGCAGCAGCAGGATCGACAGCACCACGACGCCGGCCATCGTCAGGATGGTGGGGCGCCAGATATGGCGAAGCCCGGGCAGCAGCGAGAGCAGCAACGGAAGCGCGGCCAGCGTCGCTGCCAGCATCGCCTGCCAGCCTTCCGACATCGGCGTGATGGCGGCGCGCTTCAGCAGCATGTTCAGCAGGTTGGCCTGGTAGTCGGTCCCGCTCATGCTGGCGTTCGGGGGCTGGCCGGGCGCGCGCGCCAGCGGCCCCATGCCGGTCGCGCTGACGCCGACGAGGATCCAGTTGCCGCGCAGCAGCGACGCCGGGATGCGCTGGTTGAGGATGTCCGTATACGACACGTGGCGGAACGCGTTCGGCGGCGAAGTAAACGGCACCCTGACCTCGTAGTCGCGCACCCACTCCGACGCGGAGGCCGGTTCCAGGCCCGTCATGACCAGCCGGCGCCCGGGCAACTCCGTGCCCGCGCCCGCGGGCTGGTCGAGCTGCAGCAATGCCAACGCCAGCGCGGGCCAGTGCGGGGAGCCAAGGCCGGCGCGCAGATAAGCCGTGCGCGCCACGCCGTCGGCATCCAGCGCCATCTCGGCATGGCCCAGCGATGCCGCCGAGGCCGCGAACTCGGGGATCGGCATCAGTTCGACCGTGGAGCTGTTGAGCTGGACCGGCTCGGCCAGCACCGGCAGCACCACCCGGCCGCTGCGGCTGATCGCGCGCGCCAGCAGGGCGTCGCCTTCGGGATCGAACAGTGCGGGCTCCGACAGCAGCACGTTGAATGCGATGCCCTTCACATCGGTGAGCCGCAGACGGTCGACGAGTTGCGCATGCGTGCGCCGCGACCACGGCCACCGGCCGAGTTCGGCCAGGCTTTTCTGGTCGACGTCGACCACCACGATGCGGGGGTCGGCGTCCGGCGCTGCGCCCAGGATCAACCGGTCATACACCCACGCATCGAGCGGGGCGGTGATCCCGGACAGGGTGACGAGAATCGCCAGCGCGGCCGCGCCCACCGCCGTCAACAGGCGGGGTTTCCATTTGGGCGTGGCCGGGGCGGTGCTCACAGGGCCAGCAGTATGAGCAATGCGCCGGCTCCCGCGCCAATCCGGCACCAGCGGCAGGGCACCTCGACCACCTGGGCAGGGGGGAACGGGCCTTCGAAGCCATCCACGTCGATGGTCTGGGCGCGCAGGTACCAGGTACCCGAGCGCAGCCGGGGCAGGGTGATCTCGGCCTCGGCGACGAGTTCGTCGACCTGCGGGGCGCTGAAATCCGGGGTCCGCGACATCTGGAAGCGATAGCGCTGCCCGGGTTGGCCGGCTGGCCAGCGGAAGGTCACGTCACGGGTGCTGCCAGGCTCGGCCGCAGCGCGGTCGATGTCGGTGATCTCCGCCAGCGGACGCACGGTGAAGGCCACGCTGTCGCCGAAGGGCCCGGCCTTCCCGTTGCCGTCCACGCTGCGGATGCGCCAGGCGTAGTCGCCGGGGGGCAGGGGATCGGGCAGCGGGGCCTGCGTGGTGCCCTCGATGCGCGCCTGCGCGACGGGCTGGTCGAACCCCGCGGGGCCCGCCACCTCGTAGTCGTACGCGGCGGCGCCAGGCGCCTGCGTCCAGGCCAGGTCTACCCCGGGCGTGCGAATGACGCCCCCTGCGGCAGGCGCGATGGAATACGGTGCCGCGGGCTGGTCATCGATCTGCAGGCTTGCGACCGCATCGTGGCCTTCCAGCCCGGCGGACGAGATCGCACGGACACGTACGAAGTAATGGCCTGCTCCGAGCGCAGGCAGCGTGTAGCGCGGAGCATCGCTTTCGGCATCCACCCTCAGGCTGTCGAACGAACGCTGCGCACTGACCTGGATGCGGTATCGCTGCGCGCCGGGGACGGCAGGCCACGCAAGATCCGCGCGGGCACGCTGCGACAGTGGCGCCAGGCGCGACAGGTCGGGCGCCGGCAACAGCGCGACCGGGGTGACTGCGGCCTGGCCCTGCGCCACCACCGCGCCGAAACCCCGGCGAAGCACGGCGCCGCGCTGGCGGGGAGCGCTTACCGCGACACGTCCTTCCAGCACCTCGGTGTGCGTCTTGCCGTCGCGGGCCTCCACGCGGAACTGCGTGCCGCGCACCGCGGACGATGCGCTGGGCGTGTCCACGATGAAGTTGGCCGCCGGTCCACGCAGGTGGCGGACGTCGTTGCCGATGCGCCCGCGCTGCAGTCGCAGCCGGGTGTCGGCCATGCCGGAACGGCCGAAGCGGGTCAGCCGGTCGAGCAGCAACTCGCTGCCGCCGAGCAACAGCAGCCGCGAGCCGTCGGCGAACTGCAGGCTGAGCGAGGCCTCCGGCGAGGTCGTCACGCGCGCGCCGCTGCCCAGCGACATCCCGGCCGTCACCGGCGCATCGCGGCCGGCTGCGGTGCGTGCCACCGCGGCGCCCTGCAGCGCGACGACCTTGGCGGTCGCGGGCTGGTCATGCAGCCATTCGAGCGGAATCCGCAGTGTGCTGCCCGGCGGCAACTGGTAGGGGTTCGCGATGCGGTTGTGCGCCTGCAGCCGCTGCCAGGGGATCGAAGGCTTGAGGTACGCGCCGGTCACATCCCACAGCGTGTCGCCAGGACGGACGCGATAGACCCATTCCTGCGCGTGGACGGACCACGACGCCAGCACCAGCATCGCCAGGCCACACCAGCCCAGCCATCCTTTTCCCCGGCTCGCCCGCCCTCGCATTGCACGCTCCCGCATTGATCGTCAGGAAATGTTGAATCGATCACAATTATAGAAGCTTTGATCCGGCATCTGGCCGGTGTTGCCCTTGTTCGTCGTTAATGTGACTTGGCTTGGCGGGGCGGGGCGCGCCCCGTCCCGGCACCCTCAGGGTGTGCCGCCCCACCGGGCGGCGATGCGGCGCGCCAGCGCGTAGGGCTCCGGCGCATCGCGGTTGGTCAATACGATGACCGTCAGCCGTTGCGCCGGAAAGCGCAGCAGGACGTTGCGGAAGCCGATGCTTTCGCCCGAGTGCCACTGCATGCCGCCCTGCAGGCGCCATCCGAAGCCGTAGTGCGCCACGTCGGGTTCCCGCGTGGTGATCGAAGGCGCGAACGCCAGTGCGCGCGACGCGGCCGACAAGAGTCGATCGTCGTAGAGCGCGGCGTCCCAGCGCGCAAGATCCCCGATCGATGAGTAGATTCCCCCGTCGCCGAGCACCGCGCTGGTCATGCTCTGGTCGGTGCGCCGCCAGCGGCCGTCGCGGAGGCTGTAACCGAATGCGCGATCGGCTACCGGCGGGCCTTCGTCTTCGCGTGCCTGCGTCGCGGTCATGCCCAGTGGCGTGAAGATGCGCGCGTGCACGAACTCGGCGAACCGCTGTCCGGAGGCACGCTCCACGACCAGCGACAGCAGCGCATAGCCGCTGTTGCTGTAACGGTAGGTGCTGCCGGCGGGAAAGTAGAGACGATCCTCGCGTTCCAGCAGGCGCAGCACATCCGCATCACGTACCTGTCGCGTCTGCGTGGCGGGAACGAGATCCTCGTAGTCGACCAGGCCCGACGTGTGGGTGAGCAGATGGCGAAGCGTGATGCCGTCGGCCGCCGCGGGCAGCGAAGGCAGCCAGCGCCGCAGCGGATCATCGACCGTCAGCATCCCGTCCTCGGCGAGCAGGAGCACGCAGGCGGCGGTGAACTGCTTGCTGATCGAGGCGAGGCGGAAGTTCGTCCGGGGCGAAGCGGCGATGCCTGCTTCCAGATCGGCCATGCCATAGCTGCGCTGGAAGACGGGCACACCCTCCTTGAGCACCAGTAGCGAAGCGCCCGGGACCTGGCCCGCATAGTCGCGCATCCATGCGTCGATATCGTCTTCGCGCGTGGACGCGCTCGCCTCGACGTTCGCCATCACCAGGATCCCCCACAGACAGGCTGCTTTCATCGCCTTCTCCCGGCCACCCAGGGCGAAGCCTAGCACCCGCTCAGTCGAGGGCGGCTTCGGCGCGGAGTTGACGCTCGCGTTCATGGCCCAGGTAGCGGCGAATGCCATGCCGCATCAGGTAAAGCAGCGGGATCAGCGCGATGGCCGCCAGCATCTTGTACACGTAGTTCACCGTGCTGACCGCCAGGAACAGCGAGGTCGGCCACTTCTGCGGCCCCAGCACGAAGGCGATGTAGATCACCACGAAGCTGTCCACCAGCTGCGAGATCGCGGTGGAGCCGGTGGCGCGCAGCCACACCCAGCGTTCGCCGGTAGCCGCGCGGATGCGGTGGAACACCGACACGTCGATCAGTTGTCCCACCAGGAACGCCACGACCGAGCCGGCGATCGTCCACATGCCCTGCCCGAAGATGGCGGCGAAGGCCTTCTGGTAATCAGGCACGCCCTGCGCCTGTGCCGCGTCCACCCACCAGCCTGCCGGCGCCAGCGCGATCGCGGCGAAGGCGAAGAGGAAGCCGTAGACGATCAACGCCACCGCCAGCCACGAGATGAAGCGCACGCCGCGCTTCCCGAAGAACTCGTTGATGGTGTCCGTGAGGACGAACACGAACGGCCACAACAGCGTACCGGCGGTGAAGCTGAGCGAGCCCGTCTGGCCGAACAGGTTCCATTCCAGCGGCGCGATGCCCAGTGTGTCTTCCAGCGCGAAGATCTTGACGCCGATGAACTCGGCCAGCACCGCGTTGGCGCAGAATACCGCCGCCAGCACGATGAAGAGGCGGACCGCACGGTCGTCCAGCGTGCGCGGCGCGTCCATCGGTCAGCGCTCCCCGGCGCGGGTGAACGGCATGGTTTCCGGTGCCACGGCACCGCCGGAAATGATGAAGCTCATCGCCTGGTCCACGGTCCAGTCGGTCGGCGTCAGCAGCTCGACCGGCACGATCTCCAGGTAACCCGACGTCGGGTTGGGCGTGGTCGGCACGTAGACGGCGGCGAGTTCGCGGCCGCTGCCTTCCTCACGGATCACCCGCGTCACCAGGCCGACCGATTTCATCTCCCGGTGCGGGAAGTCGATCAGCACCACGCGCTGCGTGCTGCCCGGCTTGGTCTCGAGCATGTCCAGCAGCTTGCGTGCGCTGGTGTAGATGACGTTCGCCAGCGGTACGCGCGCGATCAGCGCCTCGAACCAGCTCAGCAATCGCTGCCCGACCACGCGCCGCGTCAGCGCACCCACGGCCAGGATCACGAACAGCGTCGCGACCATGGCGATGGTGTTCTGCACCCACAGGCCGTTGAACCACCCCAGCGACTGCGGGAACGTGGCCGCGATCTGGTGCGACAACGGCTCCACCCACGGCTTGCTGATGTCGGACAGCAGCACGAACACGAACTTGATGACGACCCACGTCAGCCAGATGGGCAACAGGGTCAGCAGACCGGTGATGAAGAGCTTCTGCACCGAGACGCGGTGCGGGGGATGGTCGGGGGGCATGGGCCTATTGTAGGCCGCTGCAGGGCGGTGGCTGTAGCGCCATCGGTGAAACGCCGTGATGCCGTCCGCGCCTCAGCGTGCCGTCGTGCGCGCCTCGGGCTTCAACCGCACGTAGATCTGCTTGCGCACGCGCGCGACGACTTCGTTCTGCGCATTGAACACGTCGGCCGGCATCCAGCGGAGGTACTTCTGGCCATCGGCTGCCCCGGCGCGGATCTCGTCCAATACATGGCCGTCCAGCCTGAACTCGGCGTGCAGCGTGCCCTTGCCTGGCTTCACGAACTCGATCTCGGCGGCCTTGTCCCAGACGTAGTAGTCGGGACCCAGCCGCTCCTTGGCCAGGATCATCCAGAACGGATCGGTCATCGCGAACAGGCTGCCGCCGAAATGGGTGCCCACGTAGTTGCGGTTCCAGGGGCGCATGCGCAGTTCGACACGCGCGAAGGTCCAGTCGTCGGCCAGCTCGGTGACGTGGATGCCGCTGAGCAGGAAGGGCGGCCACACGTTGAAGATGTGGCGCAGGGTACCGGGTTTCATGCAGGACGACGGAGGGATCAGGAGGGGACGGGAAGGTATTCGCGGATCAGAACAGCAGGGAGGACATCTTCCGGCGGTACTGGCCCACCAGCGCGTCGTCCTCGATCACCCGGAACGCATCGATCAGGCTCTTGCGCGGCAGGCCATCCTCGAAGGATCGGTCGCGCTTCAGCATTTCCAGGAACTGGTCCAGCGCCTCTTCGGATTCGCCCGCGACCAGCGCGTGCACACCCAGCAGGTGGCGCGCGCGCAGGTCGTCGCCATTCGCGGCGACCGCGGCGCGCAGGACCGCCCGTGCAGGTGCGTCCTTCAGGGCGGCCGCGAATCCGAGCCGGGCGCGGGCCTTGACCGCACGGTCGTCGGTGGCGAGGTTCGCGGGCAGCGCGTCGAGCAGCCGCTCGGCCTCGCTCGCGTCGCCGGTCTTCAGCAGGGCAAGGACCAGGTCGAGCTTCAGTTCGTCCTTGTCGGGCTCGGCGGCGACGGCCTCGCGCAGGGCGGCGACCTGGTGCTGGGGATCCAGCGGGACTTCTTCGACGAGGGCGTCGGCCGCTTCTGCCGGCTGGATGCCGTGCGAAGCGAGGAACTCGCGCAACTGGCCTTCCGGCAGGGCACCCGGGAAGCCGTCGACCAGTTGCCCGTCCTTGACCAGGAACACGGTCGGCACCGAGCGGATCTGGAAGGCGGCCGCGATCTGCTGCTCCTTGTCCACGTCGACCTTGGCCAGCAGGAAGGCGCCGTTGTATTCCCCGGCCAGCTTCTCGAGGATCGGCCCCAGCGTCTTGCACGGCCCGCACCACGTGGCCCAGAAGTCGACGAGGACCGGAACCTCCAGCGACTTGCGCAGGACTTCGGCTTCGAAGGTTTCGGTGGTGGCATCGAAAACGTGGGGCAGTTCGCTCATCGGGGCGCTCTTGGGCGTGTGGGGGCGTGGCGTTCAGATGGTGTCGCGGGCCGCAGGATACAAGGCGATGTAAAAAGTGTTTGACATTCGCCGATTGACATGTAAAGTTTGCCTTACATTTTGTATAGCGAAGGTTACTCAATGCGAGTGCAGCGAGCGAAGTGGTGGATCCTGCTTTTCGGCGCCATGCTGGCGTTCTGGGGATTGCTGGCGGGGCCCGACGTGCTGCTGGGCGTCGACCTGGGCAAGTGGGGAACGGCCCTGCTGGTGACGGTCGCCTGGATCTCGATGTTTGCGGTGTCGCGCGCACCCGTGGACGAGGCCGAGCGCATCCTGTCGCCGGGTGAGTGGAAGGCCTGGGTCGGCGTCGCCTTCATGCTGGCGGCGACCGGATACTTTCTGGCCAAGGCGCATGTCTTCGCCGATGGTCCGGCGGCTGAGAATGACGGCGCCCGCGCTGTGGGACGCAACCTGGCGTTGCTGCTGGTCGCCTGGAGCGTGCTCCTGGGCGTGCTGGGCGCGCGCTGGAAGGGGCGCGTGCAGGAGGATGAGCGCGACCGCGAGATCGAAAAGCAGGCGGCAGGTTGGGGACGTGGCGCCTTGACGTTCTGCCTGATCGGACTGGCGGCGATGCTGGCGTTCTCGCCTTCCGACCGGTTGGCATGGGCCACGCACTTCATGATCGCGAACCTGCTGGTGTTCGCGCTGATGTGGGGCTGGCTGTGCGAGTACGTGGCGACGGCCTTGCTGTACTGGCGTGATCGTCGGGAGGTCCGGGCATGAGGGCCGGGCGGGAGACGGTGCAAGCGGGGTTCGGCGAGCGGTTCGCCCGCAACTCGGCCTTGGGCATGTCCGGGTTGGCGTTGTTCGCCGCCATCGCGGTGGTCGTGCAGGGCGGGGTGTTCCCCTTCCTGTCGACCACCGCCTGTTTGGCGATGTCGTATTTCTTCCGGCGTCGCGCTCGGCAGGAAGAAGCAGACCGGCGTCGCGCGATCGAGGACGAGCGCGACGACGTGCTGCTGGCACGCGGTGACCGCACGTTCCGCATCGCCGCCAGTATGTGGATGGTGGGCCTCGCCATTGCGCTGGCTTGGCCGCCTGTGCGCGAGGCGTTGCTGGCGCCTGCGTTGCGGGTGCCGGGCCTGTTGCTGGTGGGTGTGACGGTGGCCAATGTCGCGGGCCATGCGACCGTGGCGGCGCTCTATCGGCGCGATCGTGCATGACCGGCACGCCGATCGCCAACGACATCCGCCGGCTGCGCTTCGAGCGCGGCGAGATGACGCAACAGGCACTGGCCGATGCCTGTGGCGTGACACGCCAGACCATCATCGCGTTGGAGGCGGGGCGCTACGCACCGTCGCTGGAACTGGCGTTCCGCATTGCGCGGGCGTTCGGCGTGGGGATCGACGAGGTATTCAGATGGGGCGGCGAATGAACAGTGCGTGGACGTGGAGCGGGTGGGCGGCCCTGGGCGTGTTCGTGTTGGCGATGATCGGCTTCGGCGCGACGTTGTCCGGCTATTCGCACGTCTGGCATCCGGTGGCGGTGCTGGGCGCGAAAGGCGTCCCGCACGCGATGGCGTTCAACATGTTCGGATTCGTCCTTACGGGTGTGCTGGCGGCGTCGGCGGCGCTTGGCCTGCGTCGCCATGTACCGCACGACGCCGGCTGGCCGCTGCGCGTGGGCACGCAACTCATTCTGCTGTCGGCGCTGGGGTTCGCGGCGATGGGCCTGCTGCCGCTCGATCCATCGGATTTGGACAATCCGGCCAGCAGCCTGCACGCCACGGCGTGGATGCTCTGGTGGGTGGCCTTCGTGCCGGGTGCGCTGCTGATCGCGCTCGGTTTGCGTGGACGACAGTCCTGGCGCGGGCTGGCACGGGCCAGCGTCGTGGCGGCGCTGCTGGTGCTGTTCGTCGCGCTGCTGGCGGTAGAGCTCATGCCCGCAGGCCTGGCCCAGCGCATGGGCTACCTGGGCTGGCTGGGGTGGTTGTGCGTGGCGTCGCGACACCGCGGCGCGTAGGGAGCTGGCTCCGCTGCGCTCGGGTGGATGAGGGCGCGAGCTGGCCCAAGGAGCAACTGGGCTAGCGCGACCCCCCGGGCACGGTTACGGCTGGCGATACACCTTGCCGTCCTTCATCACGAAATCCACCTTCAACACGGCGTTGATGTCCTCCACCGGATTGCCGGGCACCGCCACGATATCCGCACGCTTGCCGGCTTCGATCACGCCTTGGTCGTCCACGCCGAGCACCTCCGACGCACGGATCGTCGCTGCCTGCAGGGCGTAAGCGGCCGGCATGCCGGCTTCGACCATGTAGACGAACTCGCGCGCGTTGTCGCCGTGCGGCCCCACGCCCATGTCCGTGCCGAAGGCGATCTTCACGCCGTTGCGGTAGGCCATGCCCGCCGTCTGCTGGATCAGTGCGCCGATGCGTTCGGCCTTCGGCCTTACCACGGCCGGGAAATAGCCATCGATCTTCGCTTTCTCGGCGACGAAGCGGCCGGCCGAGATCGTCGGTACGTACCAGGTGCCGTGCTGCTTCATCAGCCGCATCACCTCGTCGTCCATGTAGGTACCGTGCTCGATGCTGGTGACGCCACCCAGGATGGCGCGCTTCATGCCTTCCTTGCCGTGCGCGTGCGCCGCGACGCGGAAGCCGTAGTCGCGCGCGGTGTCGACGATCGCCTTGACTTCCTCGACGGTGAACTGCGGTGCGTCGCCGGACTTGGCGTAGCTCAGTACGCCGCCGGTGGCGGTGATCTTGATGACGTCGCTGCCGTCCTTGTAGCGCTGGCGCACGGCTTGGCGGGCGTCGTCGATGGAGTTGATGACGCCTTCGGTCGGTCCCGGCGGGCCCATCAGGTGCGCCAGATGGGTGTTGAAGCCGTTGGTGGGATCGGCGTGGCCGCCGGTGGTGGCGATGGAGGTGCCGGCGGCGAAGATGCGCGGCCCCTTCACGGCACCCTGGTTCACGGCATCGCGCAGGTGCAGGGTCACGTCACCCCCGAGGTCGCGCACGCTGGTGAAGCCGGCCATCAAGGTCTTCTCGGCGTATCTCACCGAGCGGTAGGCGAAATCCACCGGGTCCAGGCGGAAACCTTCCGAATAGCTCTGCGGGCTGGATTCGCCGTCCAGGTGCACGTGCAGGTCGGTCCAGCCCGGCGTGCAGGTATGGTCGGCCAGGACGATCGATTCTGCGTCGGCCAGCTTGGCGCGGCCGGGGATGACTTCGGCGATCCGGCCGTCGCGGACCAGGATGGTGTGCTCACCCAGGACCTTCCCGCTGCGGGCATCGAACACCCGTTCGCAATGCAGGGCCAGCGTCGCCGGCGCAGCCGGTTCGGCAGCCCTCGCGGTCATGCAGGCGGTCAGGCCGCAAGCGGCCATGGCGAGGGCAAGGACGGTCTTGTTCATGTGGGATCCCCTGTTTCGACCCCGTCATGCTAACCGGTGGCATGGCGGGTCATGGTGCGCTGCGGTACCCTTGGCGGCTTTGCCGTAGCCGTCTCTGCACGCCGCCATGCCCACTGCCGCCGAACCCGTTTCCTACGATCCGAAATCCGTCGAGTCCCAGGCCCAGTCCTTCTGGGAGGCCCGGCGCGCCTTCGAGGTCGACGAGCGGTCGGACAAGCCGAAGTACTACTGCCTCTCGATGCTGCCGTATCCGTCGGGTGCGCTGCACATGGGCCATGTGCGCAACTACACGATCGGCGACGTGATCAGCCGCTACAAGCGAATGACCGGCCACAACGTGCTGCAGCCGATGGGCTGGGACGCCTTCGGGCTGCCGGCCGAGAACGCCGCGATCAAGAACAAGACCGCGCCGGCCAAGTGGACTTACGCCAACATCGACCACATGCGCAGCCAGCTGAAGTCGCTGGGCTACGCGATCGACTGGTCGCGCGAGTTCGCCACCTGCCGCCCGGACTATTACGTGCACGAGCAGCGCATGTTCACGCGCCTGCTGCGCAAGGGTTTGGCCTACCGCAAGAACTCGGTGGTGAACTGGGATCCGGTCGACCAGACCGTGCTGGCCAACGAGCAGGTCATCGATGGGCGCGGCTGGCGCAGCGGCGCGCTGGTGGAGAAGCGCGAGATTCCGCAATGGTTCCTGCGCATCACCGACTACGCGCAGGAACTGCTGGACGGGCTGGACGACCTGCCGGGCTGGCCGGATGCGGTCAAGACCATGCAGCGCAACTGGATCGGCCGTTCCGAAGGCCTGGAAATCCAGTTCAACGTCGAGGGCCACGAGCCGCTGACGGTGTTCACCACTCGACCCGACACGCTGATGGGCGTGACCTTCGTGTCGATCGCCGGTGAACATCCGCTGGCACTGAAGGCAGCGGCGTCGAATCCGGCACTGGCCGCGTTCCTGGAAGAGCTGAAGCATGGCGGCGTCTCGGAGGCGGAACTGGAGACGCAGGAAAAGCGCGGCATGGATACCGGCCTGCGCGCCATCCATCCGATCACCGGCGACCGGGTACCGGTGTGGGTCGCCAACTTCGTGCTGATGGGCTACGGCACCGGCGCGGTCATGGCCGTGCCCGGCCACGACCAGCGCGACTTCGAGTTCGCCACCAAGTACGCGTTGCCGATCCAGCAGGTCATCGCGCTGAAGGCACCGAGGAACGAGGAGGAGAAGGCCTACGACGCCACCACCTGGCGCGACTGGTACGGAGACAAGACGCGGGACGACCTGGAACTGGTCAACTCCGGCGAGTTCGACGGGCTGGACTACCGCGGCGCGTTCGAAGCTTTTGCCGAGCGCTTCGAGCGCAAGGGCCAGGGCCAGCGTCGCGTGAATTACCGCCTGCGCGACTGGGGCGTCAGCCGCCAGCGCTACTGGGGCTGCCCGATTCCCGTCATCTACTGCCAGAGCTGCGGCGCCGTGCCGGTGCCGGACGCCGACCTGCCGGTCGTGCTGCCCGAGAACGTCACCCTGGACGGCGTCAAGTCGCCGATCAAGGCCGACCCGGAATGGCGCAAGACGAAGTGTCCGCAGTGCGGCGCCGCCGCCGAGCGCGAGACCGACACCTTCGACACCTTCATGGAATCGAGCTGGTACTACGCGCGCTACACCTCGCCCGGCGCGAAGGACATGGTCGACAAGCGCGGCAACTACTGGCTGCCGGTCGACCAGTACATCGGCGGCATCGAGCACGCGATCCTGCACCTGATGTACTTCCGCTTCTACCACAAGCTCCTGCGCGACGCGCGGCTGGTGGACAGCGACGAGCCGGCCACGAATCTGCTGACGCAGGGCATGGTGATCGCCGAGACGTTCTATCGCGACAATGCCGATGGTTCGAAGGACTGGATCAATCCGGTCGATGTCGAGATCCAGCGCGACGACAAGGCGCGTGTCGTCGGCGCGACGCTGAAGGCCGACGGTCAGCCGGTGAAGATCGGCCCCGTCGAAAAGATGTCGAAGTCGAAGAACAACGGCGTCGATCCGCAGTCGATGGTCGACAAGTTCGGTGCGGATACCGTGCGTCTGTTCTCCATGTTCGCCGCACCACCCGAGCAGTCGCTGGAATGGAACGAGGCAGGTGTGGAAGGCATGGCGCGGTTCCTGCGCCGCCTGTGGACGCAGGTGCAGAAGCATGCCGCCGATGGCGCTTCGCCGGCGTTGGATGTGGCCGCGCTGAACGCGGACCAGAAGGCCCTGCGCCGCAAGACCCACGAGACCATCGACAAGGTCAGCCACGATTACGGCAAGCGCCACAGCTTCAACACCGCCATCGCGGCGGTGATGGAACTGTCCAACGCGCTGGGCAAGTTCGACGATGCCTCCCCTGAGGGGCGCGCCGTGCGCCAGGAAGCGCTGGAAGCGGCCGTGCTGCTGCTCAATCCCATCACGCCGCACGCGAGCCATGCGCTGTGGCAGGCGCTGGGCCACGGGGAAACGCTGATCGAGGATGTGGCGTTCCCGGTCGTGGACCCTGATGCACTGGTGCGCGACTCGGTAACGCTCGCGGTGCAGGTGAACGGCAAGCTGCGCGGCACCATCGACGTCGCCGCCGATGCGCCGCGCGACCACGTGGAAGCGCTCGCCAGGGCCGAGCCCAACACCGCGAAGTTCCTCGAGGGCCTGGCCATCCGGAAGGTCATCGTGGTGCCCGGCAAGATCGTCAACATCGTCGCGGGGTAAGGCACTCGACCGCCTTGCCCCTGTGTTCACCTCCGGTCCGGCTACGCTCTTGCCGCCCATGACAGGCTCGTCCAGACTTCGACCATGACCCGATTCCGCCTGCCCGCCCTCATCCTCGCCCTGACCCTGCTGGCCGGTTGCGGCTTCCACCTGCGCAACAAGATCGCGCTGCCGGCGGACCTGGGGCCGGTACGCGTGGAGGCATCATCGACTTCCTACAGCGCGCTGGTGACCAGCCTGTCGCGCGGCCTCCAGGCGGCCGGTGCCACGCTCGCCTCGTCGATCGGTGACGAACGCGACGATACGGCGTCCGGACAGGTCGCCACGCTCCGCGTCGTGTCCGAGCGTTGGGGCGATCTTCCGATCGCGGTCGACCAGTTCGGCCGTGCGCAGGAATTCAGCCTGCGCTATGCCGTCGTCTTCTCCTTCAAGAAGGCCGACGGCACCGACCTGGTGCCGCAGCAGGTGGTCGAACTGTCGCGCGACTACGTGTCGCCGCCGCAGGACGCGACCGGCACCTCGACCGAGCGCGAGGTGCTCGCCGACGAACTGCGCCGCGAGATGGCCGCCTCGATCCTGCGCCGCATCGACGGCGTCGTGCGCTCGGGCCCGGTGACGCCGGCCCCCTGATGGAACTCAAGCCGGAACAGCTGGCGGCGCGCGGAACCACCGAGCCGCTGCTGCCGGTATACCTGATCGCCGGCCCCGAGACGCTGCGGGTACTGGAAGCCGCGGATGCGGTGCGCGCGCAGGCGCGTGCGCAGGGCATCGGCGAACGGGAGGTCTTCGATGCCGACGGACGCGATTTCGACTGGGGCCAGCTGGAGGCGAGTTTCAATGCGCCCAGTCTCTTCAGCGCGCAGCGATTGGTCGAAGTCCGCCTGCCGGGAGGCAAGCCGGGCAAGGAGGGCGCCGAGGTCATCAGCGCGTTCTGCGCCAACCCGCCGTCCGACGTGGTGCTGCTGATCACGGCCGGAGAGTGGGGCAAGGCCTATCAGGGCAAATGGAGCGATGCCATCACGCGCGTCGGCGTGCTGGCGGTGGCCTGGGCCATCAAGCCGCACGAACTGCCGGGCTGGATCGAAGGCCGCCTGCGCAGCAAGGGCCTGCGCGCGGATCGCGATGCGGTGCAGCTGCTGGCGGATCGCGTTGAAGGCAACCTGCTCGCCGCAGCACAGGAAATCGACAAGCTTGCCTTGCTCAGCGACGGCGAGGTGCTCGATGCCGAGCGCATGGAATCGCTGGTTGCCAATGCCGCGCGCTACGACGTGTTCCGCCTGACTGACGCCGTGCTGGCGGGGCAGGGGGCACAGGTGTCGCGCATCCTGGCGGGATTGCGCGCCGAGGGCGACGTCGTCGCGGGCCTGATGCCGATGATCGTCAAGGAGCTGCTGCGCACCGCGTCGCTAGCGCGGGTGCAGGCCAACGGCGGCAACCTCGCTGCCGAAATGAAATCGCAAGGTATCTGGGAGGCGAAGCAGGCGCCCTTCAAGCGCGCACTGCAGCGCCATGCCACGCCCGCGCGCTGGGACCGCTTCGTCGCCGAGGCCTCGAAGATCGACCGCACCGCCAAGGGCCGTGGCGATGGCGACGCTTGGGTGGGGCTGGAGCGCCTGTTGCTGGCGATCGCGGACGCGAAGGCCGTGCGCCTGCTGGTCGCCTGATCCGGCGATGCTGCGCGTCTTCTACGGCGGTACTTTCGATCCCGTCCACAACGGACACCTGGCCATCGCGCGCGCGGCGCACGATGCCCTCGGCGTGCCGGTCCGCTTGATGCCGGCGGCGGATCCGCCGCATCGCGCTCCGCCGGGGGCCACCGCTGCGCAGCGCGCGCACCTGCTCGACCTCGCCACGTGGGACATCCCGGGCCTGTGCGTGGATCGGCGGGAACTGGACCGCGCCGCGCGCGAGCCGACCTCCCGTTCCTACACGATCGACACGCTGCGGGAGCTGAGGAGCGAGCTGGGCAACGTCGTTCCCATCGCGCTGTTGATCGGCGCGGACAGCCTGCTCGGACTGCCCACCTGGCGGGCGTGGACGGCGCTGCTCGACCTCACGCATTTCGTCGTCGCCGACCGGCCGGGCAGTGGGCTGGATTCAGCGCTGCCGCCCGTGCTCGCCACCGCTCTCGAGGGTCGCTGGACGGACCACCCGGACGATCTGGCGCGGGTGGCCGCGGGGCGCGTGTTCCGGTTGCACCAGCCCCTGCAGCCCGAATCGGCCACCGAAATCCGCCGCCGCATCGCAACGGGCGAAGCCTGGCGCCAGCTCGTGCCCGCGCGGGTGGCGGAGGCCATTGCCGACGAAAGGCTGTACGCCTCACGGGCCGCCGACACGGGTCCGCTATAATCCCGGCCGTATTCCCAGAGCCACCAAGCCTTTGTCCAGCCAAGCCCACGTCATCAAGACCCGCCTTCCCAGCCCGCCGCCGGCCCTGCCGGACTTGCTCGCCACGGTGCATGCCGCGGTGCAGGAACTGAAAGCCAAGGATGTCGTCGAGATCGACGTGCGCGGCAAGTCCAGCGTCGCCGATTACCTGGTGATCGCCTCGGGCACTTCCACCCGCCACGTGAAATCGATCGCGGACGAGGTGGTGAAGTTCGCCAAGAAGCTCGACGTGATGCCGCTGGGCGTGGAAGGCGAACGCGAGGCCGAGTGGGTACTGGTGGACCTCGGCGATGTCATCGTCCACGTCATGCTGCCCCGCGTGCGCGAGTTCTACGCGCTGGAGCGCCTGTGGACCGTCGGCGACCAGCCGCCGGAAGACGTCGAGACCGCGGACGAATCGCGGCTCTAGGGGTTGTCGATGGCCAGGGAAGGTCGTTGGAATTTCTATGCGCTCCGTGTGGATGAGCAGCCTGCATCGATCTATCTCGACCTGAGCCTGGCCGACGAGGTCAGGACCGATGATTACCCGGTGATGGCGTGGTTACGTGTGGAAATGCGCGATCCCCGGGATGACGGACTGTCGAGCCAGCAGGAGTTCGATGCGCTGATTGCGTTGGAGGACCGGGTGGTCCCGTTGCTGGCGACTGAGGGGCGGGGCGTCTACGCCGGTCGCAATACTTCCTCGGGTTGCCGCGATTTCTATTTCTACTTGACGGCGGGCGATGCTTGGGATGAGCAGGTTGAGCAGGCCATGCGTGCGGCGTCCGAGTATCGCTACCAGTCCGGGCATCGTCCCGATCCGACATGGAGCACGTATCGCGAGTTCCTTTTTCCCGACGCGCGCACGCGAGAGTCGATGGAGAACCGCGATGTCTGCGCCGTCCTAGAAGATCGGGGCGACGCGCTGCGGCAGCCGCGGGAGATCTATCACTGGGCCTACTTTTCCAGCTCCGATGCGCGCGATGAGTTCCTGCGCAGGGCCGCCGCCATCGGGTTCAAGAGCCGCACGCAAAATAACGACGATGACGGAGAGCAGGGGTGGGGGGCACAGGTGTTTCGCCGCGACGTTCCCGCCTATGACACCATCGACGACATCTGCCTGCCGCTGTATGACCTCGCGAGCGAATGCGGCGGTCGCTATGACGGATGGGAGTGCGAAGCGATCTCCCGACCCTCCTAGCCTGCCACGTGGCGCACTGCGGCGATAACATGTCCATATGAAATGCCGCCTCATCGCTACCGGAGAACGCGCGCCCACATGGGTCGCGCAAGGCTTCGCCGAATACCAGAAGCGTCTGTCGCACTGGCTGCCGTTCGAGCTGGTCGAGATCGAGCCCGGTCTGCGCGGCAAGGGCCGTGATCCGCAGCGGGCCATCGAAGACGAGGGAAAGCGGGTGTTGGCGGCGTTGCCGAAAAGCGCGCATGTCGTGGCGCTGGAAGTCACCGGCAAGCCTTACTCCTCCGAACAGCTCGCGCAACGGCTCGAACACTGGCGCACGCTGGGCCGCGACATCGCGCTGTTGATCGGCGGCCCCGAGGGCCATGCCCCGGATGTGCTCGCGGCGGCGCACGAGAAATGGTCGCTCAGTCCGCTGACGCTGCCGCACATGCTGGTGCGGCTGGTGGTCGCCGAACAGGTCTACCGCGCGGCGGCGATGCTGGCGAATCATCCGTACCATCGCGCATGAGGCTTGCGGCTCTCGGTAGGCGCGATGTGAGTCGCGACCGGGTGAGGTGCGCGGCAGGGACGGTCTAGGTGGAGAGTCGGCGACCCGCCGCGAGGTTGCCGGTGCTCTCTGGTGCGTGGTCGCGACTCACGTCGCACCTACAGGAACAGCAGGAGGCCCGCCTTTCGGCGGGCTTCGACTTTTTCAGTTCGGATGCATCACTGCAGGTTGAACGCGATCGGCACCAGGCCGTAAGCCTGCACCGCCTGTCCGTTCTGCATGGCGGGCTTGAAGCGCCAGGTCTTCAACACGTGCTGCCGCGCTTCCTTGTCGAGGTTGCGGTTGCCGCTACTGGTCTCCACGCTCACGTCGACCGGCCTTCCATCGATGTCCACGAGTACGCGCAGGATCACCGTGCCCTGGATGCCGTTGCGCAGCTCGTTGGTCGGATAACGCGGCGACGTCGCACGGACGTATTCCAGCGTGGCGGACTGCAGCGGGCCGGCGCCCAGCGACGTGCCGGTTGACGCGGTGCTGTCGATGGCCGGAAGGTCGATCGTGCGCTCAATACCGGGGTCCACCACGGCCGGCGTGTCGACGATGGTCGTGTCCGTGGTCACCGTGCGGGCCGGAACGACCGGGCGCGGCTCCTCGCGCTTGACGGTGGTCTGCTGTTCCTCGATCGGTACGACGACCGGAACCGGCTCTTCCTTCTGGATCCAGCGCACCACGGGTTTCGGCTTGACCGTGGGCGTGATCGGGGGCGCCGCCATCGGCATCAGCAGCATGAGCAGGGCGGCGGCGTGCACCGCGATGGCGGCCGCGATGGCCGCAATGCGGCCGATGTCGATGCGGGTATCGGAACCGTGGGGTAGTGCGCGAACCATGATCCACCTCCTTGAGGGCTGTGAACGGAACAACGCTCGGTCGCGGGGAGTGGGGTTGCAACGTCCCGGCGCCGCACGTCCAGACTGTACTCCGGCGGATGGCGTGCGCAAGAGGGGGCGGACTTCGACCTTTGGCGTAGCCCGGTCGCCCGGCCCGGAAACGAAAACGGCGCCCCCGGGGCGCCGTCGTCGTGGACCGGCGGGCGCTGGCCTTACTTGCCCAGTTCGAACACCACGTCCAGGTTGATCGAGACGGTGGTCTCGCCAGGCGAGACCGGGGGGGCGCCGCTGGCGTCACGCGCTTCCATCTTGGCCATGGCCATCATCGGGACCGGGCGGAAACCGCCGTTGCCCTCGGAAATGCTGACGATCCGGCGCACTTTCAGCCCCAGCGACCTGGCATAGGTTTCGGCACGCGACTGGGCTTTCTTCAATGCGGCGAGGCGGGCTTCGTCGTACACCGGCTCCGGGTTGTCGATCTCGAAGCTGGGGCCATTGATCTGGTTGGCGCCCACGCCGGCCAGCGCATCCAGCACCTTGCCCAGCTTGGCGATGTCGCGGACCTTGATGCTGACGGTGTTGTTGGCCTGGTAGCCGGTGATCTTCGGGGCTTCGTTCTCGGCGTAGCGATACTGCGGGTTCAGGCTGATGCCGCTGGTCTGCACGTCCTTGTCGGCGATGCCGGCGGCCTTGATGGCCGACACGACCTTGGCCATCTGCTC
Organism: uncultured Pseudoxanthomonas sp.; assembly: GCF_947498795.1. Lineage (NCBI taxonomy): Bacteria > Pseudomonadati > Pseudomonadota > Gammaproteobacteria > Lysobacterales > Lysobacteraceae > Pseudoxanthomonas > uncultured Pseudoxanthomonas sp. Next base: position 91,261 of record NZ_CANMLQ010000002.1, read on the forward strand.
GCTGTTCTGGCGCATGGCCGTGTTGCCGTCCACGGCCTGCGTCACCACCCCGGCGGAGATGGTGGCGATGTCCGGCACGCGCGACGCGTCGGCCTGCGCCGAGACGTTGAGCAGGGTGCCGTCGGAGGGCACGGCGTAGGCGGGTGCGGTCTGGGCGTGGCTGGTCATGGCGACGGTGGTTCCAAGGGACAGGGTCAGGGCGAGCAGCAGCGGGCGGATCAGGGGCAGGCGCATGGGATCTCCTTTTCGTGGTTCGAGTGGCGGGCACCCGGTCGTCGGCGACGCGCAAGGGTGTTCACGATGACATGAACGCGTCGTGATCTGGCGCAGGGTTAGCGGGATTCGGCCGACATCAGCGGTCATTCAGTCAGGCGCCGCGGGTTATTCTTTCGTGATGCTCTATCTGGCCTCCCAATCCCCGCGACGTGCCGAACTGCTGACCCGCCTGGGCCTGTCCTTCGGACGGATCGACCTCGATATCCCCGAACACCGCCAGCCCGGCGAGCCCGCCGTCGACTATGTCCGCCGCGTCGCCCGCGAGAAGGCGGGTGCCGGATTGCTGAAGGTCGTGGCCACCCCGGATGCCGTGGTGCTGGGGGCCGATACCGAGGTGATCCTGGGCGACGAGGTGTTCGGCAAGCCGGTGGACACCGCCGATGCCGCCGCCATGCTGCGTCGCCTGTCCGGCCGCACGCATCAGGCCGTCTCAGCCGTCTCGGTGGTCAGCGCCTCGCGCGAGGCGCAGGCGCTGGTGGTCACCGATGTCAGCTTCGCCGAGCTGGACGAGGATGACATCGCGGCCTATGTCGCCAGTGGCGAAGCGATCGGCAAGGCGGGGGCCTACGGTATCCAGGGGCGTGCGGAGCAGTTCGTCACCCGCCTGTCCGGCAGTTATTCGGCGGTGATGGGGCTGCCGCTGCACGAAACGGCGAAGCTGCTCCGCGACTTCGGCATCCATCCGTCGGCATCCGCCACTCCTGTGTCAGCCTGAGGGAAGGACCCCATGTCGGAAGAAATCCTGGTCAACGTCACCCCGCGCGAAACGCGCGTCGCGGTGATCGAAAACGGCATGCTGCAGGAATTGCACATCGAGCGCGGCTGGCGCCGGGGCGTGGTGGGCAACATCTACAAGGGCAAGGTGCAGCGGGTGATGCCCGGCATGCAGGCCGCGTTCGTCGAAGTGGGATTGGACCGGGCGGCGTTCCTGCATGCGAACGACATCGTGCGTTCGTCGCCGGGCGCGGTGGCCGATGGTGAAGACGCACCGCTGCCCACGCCGCCGGCGGCACCGATCATGGACCTGCTCCGCGACGGGCAGGACATCGTGGTGCAGGTGGTGAAGGATCCCATCGGCAGCAAGGGCGCGCGGCTCACCACGCAGATCAGCATTCCGTCGCGCTACCTGGTGCTGTTGCCTCAGTCGAAGGTGATCGGCGTGTCGGCGCGCATCGAGGACGAAACCGAGCGCCAGCGCCTCAAGCAGGTCGTCGGCGAACTGGCCGGCCTGCACGGTGGCCACGGCTACATCATCCGCACCAATGCCGAGGGCCAGCCGGCCGAGGCGCTGGCCGAAGACATCGCGTACCTGTCCCGCGTCTGGAACGTGGTGGAGCGCCGCGGCCGCGAATCGCCTTCGTGCAGCGTGCTGTACGAAGACCTCAGCCTGCCGCTGCGCGCCGTGCGCGACCTCATCCGCAAGGACGTGGAGAAGGTCAAGGTCGATTCGAAGGAAACCCACGAGCGCCTGCAGGCGTTCGTCGCCAAGTACATGCCGGTGCTGGCCGAACGGATCGAACTCTATTCCGGTGAGCGGCCCATCTTCGATCTCTACGGAGTCGAGGACGAAATCGGTCGCGCGCTGGACAAGCAGGTGCCGCTGAAGTCCGGTGGCTACCTGGTGATCGACCAGACCGAGGCCATGACGACGGTCGACGTGAACACCGGTTCGTTCCTGGGCCAGCGCAACCTGGAAGAAACCGTCTATCGCACCAACCTGGAGGCCGCGCAGGCGGTCGCGCGCCAGCTGCGGCTGCGCAACCTGGGCGGCATCATCATCATCGACTTCATCGACATGGACGATCCGGAGCACCGGCGTCAGGTGCTGCGCACGCTGGAGAAATCGCTCGCCAAAGACCATGCCAAGACCACGGTGTACGAATTCTCGCCGCTCGGCCTGGTGGAGATGACGCGCAAGCGCACGGTGGAAAGCCTCGCGCGCCAGCTGTCGGAACCGTGCCCGGAATGCAGTGGCCGCGGCAGCATCAAGACCACCGAAACCGTCACCTACGAGATCTTCCGCGAGATCACGCGTGCCGTGCGCCAGTTCGAGGCCGCGCGCCTGCTCGTGATCGCATCCCCCAAGGTGGTCGCCCGCATCACCGATGAGGAATCGACCGCGGTCGCGGAGCTGGAGGAATTCCTCGGCAAGTCGATCCGCTTCCAGGCCGACGAGCAGTACCTGCAGGAGCAGTTCGATGTCGTGCTGCTGTAAGCCCGGGGGGCGGGCGTCGGCATTCGGAAGCCGCAAGAGCGGATCCCGGCGTCTGCGCTCCGGGCGACCGAACGCAGACACCCGCATCCCGGCGAGCGCCGCGAACTGATGCCCACGCCGCTGCGCCGCCGCCTGCGCCTGGCCCGCCGGGGTGCCGTCTACGGCATCGCCGTGGTGCTGGTGTGCATGGCCGTGGTGCTCGGCATCGCCAGCCAGGTGTTGCCGTTGGCCGAGCGCCATCCGGACCGCGTCGCCGCGTGGTTGAGCGAGCGAGCCGGACGGCCGGTCGCCTTCGATGCCGTGAAGACACAATGGACGCGACGCGGGCCGCTGCTGCAGCTCGACGGCCTGCGCCTGGGCGAAGGCGACAGCGGCGTGCGCATCGGCCAGGCGGAAGTGCTCGTGTCGATGTATGGCGGCCTGCTGCCCGGTCGTTCGTTCACCGAATTGCGCCTGCGTGGCCTGTCGTTGACCTTGCAGCGTGGTGACGACGGCACTTGGTCGGTGCGGGGCCTGCCGGGGCAGCAGCAGTCCGGCGACGATCCGCTGCGCAGTCTCGAGGGGTTGGGCGAGTTGCAGGTCATCGACGGCAGGCTCGCCGTCGTTGCGCCTTCGCTGGGCTGGGACATCCGGCTGCCCGAGATCGATCTGCGCCTGCGGGTCGAGGGCGACCGCGTGCGTGCCGGCACACGGGCGTGGATCAGCAAGGACGCTGCGCCGCTGAACGTCGCCGTGGATTTCGACCGCAAGGCGGGCGATGGCCGTGCGTACCTGGATGTGTCCGCGGACGATATCGGCGCCTGGTCGCCGTTGCTTCGCTATGCCGGCGTCGTCGCCGAGCGTGGCAAGGGACGCGTGCAGGCGTGGACGGAATTGCGCCGTCATCGCGTGGTGCTGGTGACGGCGGACGCCAACCTGCAGCAGGTCGGGCTGCGCGGCGCGCCGCTGGCGGATGCCGACGCGCCGACCCGGATCGCGTTCGACCAGATGGAAGGCCGCATGCGCTGGCGCCTGGTCTCCGGCGGCTGGCGGCTGGACGCGCCGCGCTTGCGCGTGGGCACGGCGCCGGCCGTGCAGACGTTGGATGGCCTGGTGCTGGCTGGCGGCGAACGCTATGCGCTGCTGGCCGACCAGGTGGATGCGGCGCCGTTGTTCGCCGTCCTCGGCCTGAGCGACAAGGTCGACGCCGGCCTGCGCCGCTGGCTGGTGCAGGCACGGCCGGGCGCACGGCTCGCGCGACTGACCCTCGCCGGTCGCCGCGACGGCGGGCTGCGTGCGGAAGGCCGGTTGCGCGACATCTCGTTCCGGACCGTGGGCGATGCCCCCGGTCTCAGCGGCCTTGCCGGCGACTTCGACGGCGACGCGGAGGGTTTCCGGCTGACGCTGGATCCTGCGTCGGTGATGCGTTTCGACTGGCCCAGCGGATTCGCCGTGGTGCACGACGTGCGACTGAAGGGCGATGTGCTCGGCTGGCGCGAAGGCGGCGGGTGGCGTGTCGGCACCAGCGCGCTGCACGTACAGGGCGAACAGTACGCGGCCGATGTGCGCGGCGGGATGTGGTTCCAGGGCGACGGCACGCGGCCCTGGATCGACGTGGCGGCGGACCTGGCCGATGCGCCCGTCCCGGTGGCGAAAGGTTTCTGGATCCACCACAAGATGTCGAAGGCGGCCGTCGACTGGCTGGATGCCGCGCTGGTCGGCGGCACCGTGCGGAACGGGCGCGCGATCGTCAGCGGCGACCTGGACGACTGGCCGTTCAATGATCGCGACGGTCGCTTCGAGGCGGTCGCAAACATCGAGCGTGGGCAGTTCAAGTTCCAGCCGGAGTGGCCGCCACTCGAGCAGGTGGATGCCGACATCGCCTTCATCGGCAACGGATTCGAACTGAAGGGACGAGGCGCGTTGGGCGGCGTTGCGATCCCGGCGTTCCAGGCCGGCATCGCCGATTTCGCCGCGGGCGATCTGAAGATCGCAGCGCGTACCGACACGGAGGCGGGCAAGCTGCTGGCATTGCTGAGGCAGAGTCCGTTGCGCAAGACCTACGGCGACACCCTGGACCACCTGCAGGCCAAGGGACCGGTCGCGGCGACCTTCGACCTGCTGCAGCCGCTGCATGCCGCCGAGCAGATACGCAAGAAGCTCGCCGGCACGGTGGACCTCAAGGGCGCGCAGTTGTCGGAAACGCGCTGGAACCTGGTGTTCGACAACGTGCGTGGCAAGGCGAAATACGACGACGGCGGTTTCGCGTCAGGCCCGCTGCAGGTGGTGCACGACGGACTGCCCGGTGTGCTGGGCCTGCGCGCAGGCAGCGGCACGCGCGACCGCAACCAGGCGTTCGAAGCCGACCTGTCCGCAGCCGTCGATGCCGACCGCCTGCTCGATCGCGCGCCCGAGATGGCATGGCTGAAGCCCTACATGGACGGGCGTTCGTCGTGGACCGTGGGCGTGACGATTCCGCGTACGCCGACGGGCGCGGTGTCTCCGCCCACCCAGCTCAGCCTGACGTCCGATCTGGTCGGCACGGCAATGAGCCTGCCGGCCCCCATGCGCAAAGCGTCCGCAACGCCACTGCCGACGACGGTCCGCGCCCCCTTGCCCATCGGCAGCGGTGAGATTGATGTGGCGTTCGGCGATCTGCTGGCGTTGCGCGCGCGCACTACCAACGGGCAGACCGGGGTGCGTGTCGTACTCGGCAGCGACCGGGTGATGGACGCGCCGCCATCGTCGGGTCTGGTGGCGACGGGGCGCACCGGAACCCTCGATGCGATGGAGTGGATCGCGGTCGCGCGCGGCGGGGGCGATGATGCCGATGGCGTGCCGCTGCGGCATATCGATGTCACTGCCGAGCGTCTGCTGATGATCGGTTCGGTGTTCCCCGATACGCGCCTGCAACTCGCGCCGGCGCAGCAGGCACTGGCGGTGTCGCTGGATGGCGATGCGCTGTCGGGTGCCCTGCTGGTACCCGATGCGAAGGGCGCGCCGATCGCCGGCAAGCTGGCGCGCGTGCACTGGCGCAAGGCGCCCGTCGAAGGTGCGCCGGTCGCCGCGTCGGGCGCGCGCGCCGCCACCGACGACATCGATCCCGCTGCCGTCCCGCCGCTGTCGCTGGACGTCGAGGATCTCCGTTTCGGCGATGCGCGATTGGGCACGGCCAAGCTGCGCACGCGCCAGCAGGCCGATGGCATGCACGTGGACCAGTTGCAGCTGCGCTCTCCCGGCCAGCAGATCGACGTGCGTGGCCAGTGGACCGGCACGACGTCCGCCGCCCGCACGCGTTTCGCGGCCGATGTGAAGAGCGAGAACTTCGGGGTGCTGTTCGACGATCTTGGCCTGGGCGATCGGGTGGGGGGCGGTCATGGCCAGATCAGCGCCGAGGCCGCATGGCCGGGAAGCCCTGCAGCGTTCCGCCTGGCCGCACTCGACGGCAACGTGAAGCTGGCCGTGCGCGACGGTCACCTGCTCGAAGTGGAACCCGGCGCGGGCCGTGTACTGGGCCTGCTGAGCGTGGCCGAGGTGCGGCGCCGGCTGATGCTCGACTTCAGCGACTTCTTCTCCAAGGGCTTCGCGTTCAACCGCATCGACGGCGATATCCGGATTGGCGGCGGACTGGCACGCAGCGACAACCTGCTGATCGATGGTCCCGCGGCCGAGATCGCGATCCGCGGCGATACCGACCTGCGCAGCGAACGGTTCGACCAGACCGTCGACGTGAAGCCCAAATCCGCCAACGTGCTGACTGCCGTCGGCGCCGTGGCCGGTGGCCCCATCGGTGCGGCGGTGGGCGCGGTTGCCAACGCGGTGCTGAAGAAGCCCCTGTCCGAGATGGGCGCCAAGACCTATCGCGTCACCGGCCCGTGGAAGTCGCCCAAGGTCGAGGTGGTGGGACGCGAACAGTCTCGCGTGCGCACGGACGACGACGACCGTACCGACAGCGCGGGCGCGCCCTGACGCCGCCTGTCCGCGGCCGCGCTTGCCGCGGCCGTTTTCCGCCCCCATTGTGATGACCATGACCCTGCCGATCACGCTCGCCGAAACCCGCCTCCTCCTGCCTGCCGGACTGGACCCGTCCGGCCTCGACCGCGCCTTCGGCACGCTGCTGGGCCCCGGGATCGATTTCGGCGACCTGTACTTCCAGCACGCCCGACGCGAGAGCTGGACGGTCGAGGACGGCATCGTCAAGGACGGGGCGCATTCGATCGAACAGGGCGTCGGCGTGCGCGCCATCTCCGGCGAAAAGACCGGATTCGCGTATTCGGACGACATCAACGCGCAGGCACTGCTCGAGGCGTCGAAATCGGCACGCGCCATCGCGCGCGACGGCGCGACCCATGCGCCACGCACGCTGGTACGCAGCGGCGGCCGCGCGCTGTACGCCGGCGACGATCCCATCGATGCGATGGGGAACGATGCCAAGGTCGAGGCGCTGCGTGCGGTGGATCGTTCCCTGCGCGCGGCCGATCCGCGCGTGCAACAGGTCACCGTCAGTCTCTCCGGCGGCATCGATACCGTGCTGGTCGCGCGCAGCGACGGGGTGATGGCCTCCGATGTGCGCCCGTTGGTGCGCTTGAACGTGCAGGTGATCGTCGAGCAGAACGGACGCCGCGAATCCGGCTATGCCGGCATGGGCGGCCGCTACGGTTATGCCGAACTGTTCGCGGACGGCAAGCCCGAAGACCTCGCGCGCGAGGCGCTGCGCCAGGCGCTGGTGAACCTGGACGCCATCGACGCGCCCGCCGGCATCATGCCGGTGGTGCTCGGTAGCGGCTGGCCGGGCGTGCTGCTGCACGAAGCGGTCGGGCATGGCTTGGAAGGCGACTTCAATCGCAAGGGCACCAGTGTGTACGCCGGCCGCATCGGCGAGCAGGTGGCATCGAAGGGCGTCACCATCGTCGACGACGGCACGCTGCCTGGACGCCGCGGATCGCTCAACATCGACGACGAAGGCACGCCGACGAACTGCACCACGCTGATCGAGGATGGCGTGCTGGTCGGCTACATGCAGGACACCCACAACGCGCGGCTGATGGGCGTCGCGCCCACGGGCAACGGTCGTCGCGAATCGTTCGCGCACCTGCCGATGCCGCGCATGACCAACACCTACATGCTGGCCGGGCAGGACGATCCGGAAGACATGATCCGCTCGGTGAAGAAGGGCCTGTACGCCGTCAATTTCGGCGGCGGGCAGGTCGACATCACCAGCGGCAAGTACGTGTTCTCGGCCACCGAGGCCTACCTGATCGAAGACGGCCGCATCACCGCGCCGGTGAAGGGCGCCACCCTGATCGGCAACGGTCCGGACACCATGCAGAAGGTGAGGATGATCGGCCACGACCTGGCGTTGGACCAGGGCGTCGGTGTCTGCGGCAAGGACGGCCAGAGCGTGCCGGTCGGCGTGGGCCAGCCGTCGCTGTTGATCGAGAGCTTGACGGTAGGCGGGACGAAAGCGTGATGCATTCCTGGCTGTCCCTTCTCCCGTCGGGAGAAGGTGCCCCGAAGGGGCGGATGAGGGTGCGGCGGAGTCCATGACGCCTGCCTCGCACGGACTTCGCCGAACCCTCACCCCAACCCCTCTCCCGAGGGGAGAGGGGCTATTCCGTCTCGTCGTCTTCGGGGGCCTGCGTATCGAGCGAGGACAGTACTTCGCGCAGTTCCCGGAAAAGTTCGCGGAACGCGCGCGGCGGTTTGTTCTTCGCTTTTTCGTCGAGCGCGTTGCGCACGAGTTGTCGGAGCTTCTGGCGGTCGGCCGTCGGGAATTCGTCCAGCAGGTCCGCCAGCGCCTGGTCGCCGCCGGCCAGCAGGCGGTCGCGCCATTGCTCGGCGCGATGCAGCAGCGCCGTCTCGCGTCGCGCGGCGTCGCCGCCTTCGTCCATCGCATCGCGGATGGCTTCCAGTACCTCGTCCTCTTCCCGTCGCATCTGCTTGGCCAGGAACTGCAGCTGGCGCTTGTGCGCGATGTGCGAGGTGATGCGCTGGGTTTCCACGATATGCGGCATCAGCTCCTCCGGAATCGGCAGGCGCGCCAGCTGCGCGGGCGGCAGCGCCACCAGTTTTTCGGCCAGGCTGCGGATCTCCAGCGCTTCGCCCCGCTGCTGGGTACGGCTGGGGCTGAGGAATTCGCCGGTTTCGGGGTCGCGTCCGCGCATGGTGCTGCCTCTTTCTCTCGCTTCCGTCGCATCGCGCGGACGCCTGGATTCATCCGATCCTGCCCTGCGGGCGCGGATCACAGGACACAAGGATAAAGCATTGAACGCCACCGACCTGACGTCCCCCGACCAGAGCCTGGCCCGGCTCGAACGCCTGGAAGCGCTGTCGCTGCGCCTGCTGGAGCGCGCCCGGGCGCACGGTGCCACGCAGGCCGAGGTCAGTTGCAGCGAAGAGACCGGCCTCAACGTCAGCGTGCGCCTGGGCGACGTGGAGACGGTGGAGTCGACCCGCGACCGCGGTATCGGCGTGACCGTGTACTTCGGGCAGCGCAAGGGCAGCGCCAGTACGGCCGACCTGCGCAAGGAAAGCCTGGAAGCGACGGTGGCGCAGGCCTGCGCCATCGCCCGTTATACCGAGGACGACGAGGCAGCCGGGCTGGCCGATGCGGCGCTGATGGCGTCCGATGTCCCCGACCTCGACGTCTGGCATCCGTGGGCGCTGGAGATGGACCACGCGGTCGACCTGGCGATGGCCTGCGAGGCGGCGGGACGCGAGGCCGACGCGCGCATCGAGAATTCCGACGGCGCGTCCGTCGGCAGCGGCGAAAGCCTGTCGGTGTACGCGAATTCGCACGGGTTCGTCGGCAGGGAGCGGGAGACCCAGCACACGATCGGCTGCGCCTTGATCGCAGGACAGGGCGATGGCATGCAGCGCGACGGCTGGTACAGCACGGCGTTGTCGCATCTGGAACTGGACGACCCAACGTCGATCGGGCGCAAGGCAGCACAACGCACGGTCTCCAGGTTGCAGCCGCGGCCGCTGGCGACGGGCGCGTATCCCGTGCTGTTTTCCGCTGAGGTCGCCCGGTCGCTGATCGGCCACCTGCTCGGCGCGGTATCGGGGGGCGCGCTGTACCGGAAAGCCAGCTTCCTGCTCGACCACGTGGGCCAGCGGATCTTCCCGGACTGGTTCGCCATCGAGGAGCTGCCCCTGTTGCCGCATGGGCTGCGCTCGGCGGCATTCGATGCCGAAGGCGTGGCGACGAAGCGTTCGCATCTGATCCGCGACGGCGTGCTGGAGCGCTACGTGCTGGGAAGCTATTCGGCGCGCAAGCTCGGCCTGCAGACCACCGGCAACGCCGGTGGCGTGCACAACCTGCAGGTGCAGGCCAACGCCGGAGGATTCGAGGACCTGCTCGCGGGCATGCGCACGGGACTGCTGGTCACCGAGCTGATGGGGCAGGGGGTGAACGGCGTGACCGGGGATTACTCGCGGGGTGCGGCCGGCTTCTGGGTGGAAGGCGGCACGCTCGCCTACCCGGTCGACGGCATCACCATCGCCGGCAACCTGAAGGCCATCTTCGCCGGCATCGAGGCGGTGGGGCGCGACGTGGATCGTCGCTCGCATGTCGGCATCGGCTCTGTCCTGGTCGGCCGGATGACCGTCGCGGGAGAGTGACGGGGCGCGGCTGCGCGACCCTGGCCGACGGCGCCATCGTTACCCGTTATGCTTGGCGTGCGGAGTGCTGCGGGGGATCGCGGCGCTCGACCGCCCACCACAACACTTTCGGGGAATCATCCAGATGAGCGAATTCGACAACGTCACAGCACCTCCGCCGCCGGCCACGGGCGATGCACCACAGGACCAGCGCACGATGTCGCTGCTGGGGCACCTGCTGGGCATCATCACCGGGCCGATCGGCGCGCTGGTCATCTGGCTGGTGAGCAAGGACGACGCTTCCAAGGGCTTCGTCGTCGACCAGTCCAAGGAAGCGCTGAACTTCCAGATCACCGTGCTGATCGCGTTCGTGATCTCCTGGATCCTGGCCTTCGTGCTGATCGGCCTGCTGCTGATGCCGCTGATCGGCATCGCCAATCTCGTGCTCTGCATCATCGCGGGCATCAAGGCCAACAATGGCGAGTCCTACCGTTATCCGTTCGCGCTGCGCCTGATCAAGTGATCGCACGCCAAGCGTGATGGGAAAGCCCGGCCATGCCGGGCTTTTTTATTGTTAGGTGTCAAGCGGTGGACAGGCACCTAGAATCCCGCGGACCCGGCGCGCGCGTCGCATCAGCGACGCAGCGGGCGCGTGGTTCGTCCGACTCACAACAGGGAATTCGCATGTCCACCTCGAACGTTTCACCGGAAGAACGCTCCGCAGCCCTCATCACCTACCTGCTCACCGCTTTCCTCGGCATCATCGGCGCGGTGATCGGTTGGGCGGTCTTCAAGGACAAGGGACCTTTCGCCAAGGATCAGACCAGCGAGGCGCTGAACTGGGCGATCTCCGTCACCATCGCCTTCGTCCTGCTGTGGATCGTGGTGGTCGTGCTGGCCATGGTGTCGGCCAAGCTGGCGGTGCTGGGAAGCTTGCTGTACATGGCCCTCGGCCTCGCGAGCTTCATCCTGTGCATCATCGCGGCGCTGAAGGCCAAGGACGGGACTGCGTATCGGTTTCCGTTCGGTCTGCGCCTGGTCAAGTAAGCGACCTTCGCGCAGCGAGAAAAAGCCCGGCATCGCCGGGCTTTTTTGTCACTCAATACGAACGATGGATCGCGAGATCGCCGAGTGAACGAAGGGCGTCGCCGCGAGCGTCATACACGGACAACGCCTCGCGCATCCGCGCATCGAGTTCCCTCAGTTTCGCCTTCGCGCCTTCCATGCCGAGCAGCGCCGGATAGGTCGACTTCGCCTGCGCCACGTCCTTGCCGGCGGTTTTGCCCAACTGGTCGGAACTGGCTTCGATGTCGAGGATGTCGTCGCGTACCTGGAACGCGAGGCCCAGCGCATCGGCGAAATCATCCAGCCGCGCCAGCGTGCCGGCGTCGGCGGCGCCAGCCAAGGCTCCCATGCGGACCGCGGCGCGGATCAGCGCCCCCGTCTTCAGCGCATGCATCCGTTGCAGGTCGTCCAGCGGCTGCCGTGTGCCGGTGGCGTCGATGTCCAGCGCCTGGCCTCCGCACATGCCGGCGGCGCCGGAGGCCCGCGCCAGGGTGCCCATCCATGCCACGCGCAGCGCGGCGTCGACGTCGGCGTCCGCCAGTTGTTCGAATGCACGCGTCTGCAGCGCGTCGCCGGCGAGGATGGCGGTGGCCTCGTCGAAGGCGACATGCACGGTGGGTTTGCCGCGGCGCAGGTCGTCGTCGTCCATCGCCGGCAGGTCGTCGTGGACCAGCGAATAGGCGTGGACCAGTTCCACCGCGATCGCGGGCGCATGCAGGGTGACTTCATCCGCCTGCAGCAGCGTGCCGCTGGCATAGACCATCAGTGCGCGCATGCGTTTGCCGCCGCCGAGCACGGCATGGCGCATGGCGGCATGCAGGCGGTGCGGGGCGGCGTCGGACGGCGGCAGTGCGCGGTCCAGGTGGTCTTCCAGCGCTGCGGCCCACGCCGCGAGACGCGGCTCAGCGGCCATCGGGCGCGGGTGCGAAGGGCTCGCCGTTCTCCGGCTGTTCCGGATCGGTCAGCAGGCGCACGCGCAACTCGGCCTGCTCAAGCGCCGCCTGGCACTGCCGGTACAGTCCGACGCCACGCTCATAGGCCGCAAGCGAAGCTTCCAGGCTGAGGTCGCCGTGTTCCATCTTCTCGACCAGTTGCTCGAGCTCATCCAGCGACTGCTCGAAATGGGCGACGGGTGAGGCGTCTGCGGGGGTCTTCTTTGCCATGGGGCAAGTGTGGGGATCGCGTGCGGTCAGGTCAAACCGACCGGTGGGCTCAGCCGCGTCGCCACACCAGGCGGCGGTCGCGGTCGCGCAGCCAGGCGTCGCATCCGGCGGAGAGGACGAGGTCGCCGGCGGCCCAGAGCTCATCGCCCTGCCAGAGCAGCGGCAGTTGGCGCCGCTCCCAGGGCGGGACGCCGCACGACTGCAGTACGTCCTTCAGCGCATGCCGGTGCGCGCGGCCGGGCAGGGCGATGCGCTCGCCACCCCGGCGCGCGGTCAGTCGGAGACGGGGGGCGATGGGCTCCCCCTCACCCTCCAGCGCGAGCGTTCCGCCATCGGGCAGGGTGAGGGGGACATTGCCATCCCACGTTGCCTGCCACGTGCCGGGCAGCGCGGTGCGCAGGCGTTCTGCATGCAGCAGGCCGCGCCAGCGCCTCACCACCGCGCCCTGCCAGGCGAATTCCGCCTGCGCATCGTCGCGCGCGGTCAACAACTGCGCCTCGATCTGCGCCACGCCCTGCGCAGGCAAGGGAGGCAGCGACAGCGTTTCGATCCATCGCCGCAGCGCGCGGGCACGCGCGCGCGCATCCTCCGACCGCAGCGTGGCGACGCGGAGCGCCGCAGGGTCTGCCGTGGCCGCGCGGGCCAGCAGTGCGCGATCCTGTTGCGCCAGCAGGTCTGCGCCCGCCGCGCTCAGCGCGGCGCTGCGCGCAAACGCGGCATCGGTGTGCGGCCAACGCTGCCGCAGCAGGGGCATCACCGTGTGCCGCAGGAAGTTGCGGTCGAATGCCGTGCTTTCGTTGCTGGGATCGTCGATCCACCGCAGCGCGTGGGCGTCGGCGTACGCCTCCAGCAGGGCGCGCGGTGTATCCAGTAGCGGACGCCATTGCCACCCCGGCCCGAATGCGCGCCACGGTCGCATGGCTGCGAGTCCTTCCGGGCCGGACGCGCGAAGGGCGCGCAGCAGGAACGTTTCAGCCTGGTCTTCGCGATGGTGTGCGGTCGCCAGGAGGTCGCCGGGCGACATGGCCGACGCGAAGGCGCCATGCCGTGCACGCCGTGCCGCGGCCTCCGGGCCTTCGCCCCGCGAGGTATCGACGTGCACGCGATGCACCTGCAACGGCACGCCGAGTGCCCGGCACGTCGTTTCGCAATGCGCTGCCCATGCGTCGGCCTGCGGTTGCAGTCCGTGATGGACATGGATCGCCTGCAGTCCTCGCGCGCGCACGTCCGGATCCTGTGCCAGCCGGTGCAGCAACACCGTCGAATCCCGTCCACCACTGAACGCCACCCACACCCGGCCCGCGACCGGCGACGGCGACAGGGCGAGCGAAGGAAGGGCAGGGTGCTGCATGCGTGCATGCTAGCGGCGAAGCGTGCGATGTGCAGCCGGTCACACCGCGATCGACGGCGCGTTGACGGTGCGTGAACCGGCCACGGGCGAGGATGATCGCGTCACCGAAACGAAGGAGAACGCATGACGGCGTCCACGGCCTCATCCCTTGCGGAAACCCGGCGACAGCACGCGCTCGACCGTTACCACGTGCTGGATACCCTGCCTGCCACGGTCTACGACGACCTGGTGACGCTCGCCGCGGCGCTCTGCGGCACGCCCATCGCGGTGGTCTCGCTGATCGACCGGGATCGCCAGTGGTTCAAGGCACGCCTCGGACTGGACGACCACCAGACCACGCGGGATACCGCCGTCTGCGACCATGCGATCCGGCATCCGGAGGACCTGCTGGAGGTGCAGGACCTGAGCGAGGATGCGCGCTTCACCGACTTCCCCATCGTGACCGGCGACATCAAGGCGCGCTTCTATGCCGGCATGCCGCTGGTGACCGGCAACGGTGAGGCGATCGGGACCGTCTGCGTGGTCGACACGCAGCCCCGCCGGCTCAGTGGCCAGCAGAAGGCCTCGTTGCGGTCGCTCGCGCGCGTCACGATAGCGCTGCTGGACGCGCACAGGGCAGAGCACGACGCATCGGCGCTCGCCGCGCTCCAAGCCGGCACGCCCGCGGTGGTCACCGATACGGCGGACGCGCCTGCGTTCACGGTGGCCATCATCGAGCTGCAAGGCATGGCGGACGCCGTGCGGCGGTTGGGGGAACGGGTGCTGGAGCGGAAGCTGGAGGGGCTGGGGACGGATTTCGATGCCTGTGTGCAGCCCGCACGGGGCGATCACGTCGGTCGGGTCACCGGCAGTCCCGAGTACGTCGTGCTGCTCCATGGTGAGCAGGCGGATGCGCGCGTGGATGCGCTTCGCGACGCGGCGCGACGTGCCGGACAGCGCGAGGGACTGTCGATGCTCGTGGGGGTCGCCACCGCCCTGCCGGGCGAGGCCATGCATCTTGCCTACCTTCGTGCGGAAGAAGCCCTCAGTCGGCAGAAGGATGCGGTCTCCGAAAGGCGCGCTGCCTGACCAGCACTGCGCCGCGGGACGGCGCCCGCGTCCACCGTGCGCAGGGTTTCGCAATCCGTGGCGCCGATGCGGCCCGGCGCGGGTGGTGGGCATGCCGCGGATTCACCCGATGCGCGGCGGATCCGCGGTGCGGACGGAGATCTCCGCCCGCCATCGGGCGAGGCCCATGGCCACGCGTGCGGGGCGCGGCGATCTGCGGCATGCTCGCCATCGGTCCCGCCGCTGGGGAAGCATGTCCCGCTTTCGTCGTTCCATCGTCCGCGTGCTGGTGGCGCTGATGATCCTCATCCCGGCGGTGTCGCTGGCGATGTATGCCTTCAATCCGTTCGGTGCGCGCTCGCTCGATCCGCGGCAGCGCGTCCTGGGGCACGGCCTGTACCGTGTGCCTTCGTCCAGCATGCTGCCCGGCATCGTGCCCGGCCAGGTGCTGGTGACGCGTGCCGGCTACTACACCCGCCATCGTCCGCAGCGCGGTGACGTGGTGACGTTGTTCGTGCCCGAACACGCGGGCCAGGTGTGGCTGCAGCGCGTCGTCGGGCTGCCCGGCGAATGGGTCGGGATCGTCGACGGCAAGGTGCACATCAATGGTGTTGCGCTGGATGAGCCGTACGTCGCGGCGCAGAACGTGCGCACGGGCTACGCCCTCGCGTTCGCGCCGGTCAGGGTGCCCCAGGGGCACTACTTCATGATGGGCGACAATCGCGACAACAGCGTGGACAGCCGGATGCAACCCATGACCCGGCGCGAGGACATCACGGGCAAGGTCGTGGGGCTGTTCTGACGCGATCTAGGCGTGCGGCAACGTGGCCAGCTCCCGTTTCGCCACCTCGATCCAGTCCCGCTGCTCGCGCTGGTAGTAGCGCGGCGCGGCGTCGGAGCGGTCGAGGATCTCCTGGAACACGCTGCGTGCGCGGGCATGCTCGCCCTGGCGCTTGAGCAGCAGGCCGAAACGCGCCCGCGCCTCCTCGCCCGGATAGCCCTGCACCACGGCCTCGTACTCGTGGATCGCGGCGGCGGCATCGGCGGTGTCTTCCACGGTGCGCGCGTACAGCAGATGGCCGTCGACGGAACGGAAGCCGGGATTGGCCGCGATCAGGGCATCCAGCGTGGCACGCGCCTTCGCCGACTCGCCCAGGCCGAACTGCGCCTTCGCCAGTCCCAGCATGAGGTCGGGATCGCTGGCGTACAGGCCCTTGAGCGCCTGTTCGTACAGTTCGGCGGCCTGTGCGTAGTCGCCGCTGCGCAGGCTTTCGTCGGCCAGCCGGCGACGGTTCTCCGGCGTGTCTGCCGCCTTGAGCAGCCTGGCGGCGTCGCGGCGGTCGCGCTCGGGGTCGATGCGGTTGCGCACGTTGCGCACGGTGCGGCGGGCGGACGGGCTGTGGCGCAGGTCGGGCAGGATCTCGGCGATGAAATAGATGATGGCCGACAGGAACGGGAAGACCAGCAGGATGAAGACCCAGTAGAGGGGGCGACCGGTGCGCACCACGTGCACGCAGCACGCGATCTGCACGGCATAGGTCAGCAGCAGGAGTGGGCTCATGCGGTAATGGAAGTGGCGGCGGAGCGCCAAGCATCGGCCATCCGCGTGACCGGCGCCAGCGCAGGGCGCCGGTCGGGCGCGTGCGCCCCGCGCCATGATGTGCGGCGCCGGTCACAGCAGTGCGGGCGAACGCTCTGCGACGATGCCGCGTCCGACCATCGGATGGCGCGCGCCCGTTTCGGGGAATGAGGCGAGCGTGCCGCCGACGTTCCCCACGCGTCCCCTGGAGTCGGTACCCGATGCCTTTGCCCGTGTTCGTCCGGCGCCGCCGCGCGCCGGTGTTTTCCGTGTTGGCCGTCATGGCGCTGACCGCCTGCTCCGCACCGTCCGACGACACGGACGACGCGCCGTTCTGGAGTCGCGCGCGCGTCGCGTCGGCCTCCCCGGCGGGGATGGCCGGTGGCACGGCCACGACGGCGTCCGCCGAAGCGCAGGCCGCTCCGCCGCAGAACATCAATATCGACCCGGTCCCGTCCGGCCGCTATCGCATCGTGAGCGTGGCGAGCGGTCTGTGCATCGAGGTCCGGGAGGGGAGTGCCGCCAACGGCACCCCGCTGGTGCAATCGGTCTGCGATGCCACGCTGCACCGGCAATTCTTCGATATCGCCGAGACGACGACAGGGCAGTACCGACTGCGCAACCTGGCCACACAGAAGTCCGCCGACATTCCCGCAGGATCGGGCGCCGACCACGTCACCGTGCAGCAGTGGGAGGACAACGGCAGCGGCGCGCAGCGGTTCCGCCTGCAGCGGATCGACACCAGCGACCGGTACCGCGTCGTCAACGTCAACAGCGGAAAGTGCCTGGGCATCACCGCCGCGTCCACCGCGGCGGGCGCCGTACTCGAGCAGCTCACGTGCGCGGCGGTGCCGGCACAGCAGTTCCACCTGGGCGCGGGCGAGCCCGAAGCGGTGCGGCAGAACGGGTCGCAGCCGCTGTTGCCGCCGCCGCGGCCGGTGCCGCCTTCGGCCACCTACCAGCCGCTGCTCTGGCCCGACGATGCCGCACCTGTGCACTTCACGCAGGACGATGGCACGCTGGTGACGCATGTCGGCGGGCGCGTGCGCGATCGGCATGCGCGCGAACCCATCGTCGACGACAGCTACCAAGTGTTCCCGCCGCAGTATTTCGAACGGCGCACGCACGAGATCGTGATCCACGACGATGCGGTGCCCGGCACGTCGGGCGAGCAGCGCATCCTGACCGTCGTGGTCAGGCCGCAGCACTACTGGTACGGCACCAATTTCCGGCACGGCTACATCGGCCGGCGCAGCGAGGATCCGCTGGCGCCTACCTCGGTCGCCCTGTACGCGGACAACGGCGGCATGAAGCTGCTGCCTGGCGGCGTGGTCGGGCAGACGCCGATCACCGGCTACGCGCAGCTCGGGCAGGACCCCGGCAGCAACTACACGCCGCCGGCCGGCACGCCGGGCAACGCCTTCGTGCTGGTCAAGGAGATCCGCACCGCCGCCAACGAATCGCACCGGCCGCTGCGCAAGGGCGACCTGGTGGAGTTCGAGCTGGGCATCTTCCTGGCCGGCAACCCCGACCTCATCGGGCGCTTCAACTACTACGCCGAAGCGCTGGTCTACCGAGCGGGATCGCACGGCATCGTGTCCTGGTTCCGCGGGCCCGGCTACGGCGTGCAGCGTCCGCTGGACTCGCTGGCCATGCCGGGCGAAGCACTCAGTGCCGGTCCGTGGATGACGCTGCACGAGGACACATCCAGCGAGCCGTTCCGCATGCTGCAGCAGGCGTCGCACAACATCGCCGGCTACAACATGCAGTCGTGGGCCGAAGGACGCCGGCTGATCCATACCTCGTTCGCCAGCGGTCGCCATTCCGAGGAGAGCAACACCGTCTTCGCTGCGCATGCCGGCAAGGCGGCGCCGCGCTTCTCGCAGACGCGCTGCGTCGACTGCCACACCGGCAACGGCCGCAGTTCGCCCGTGGTCGGTGCGCCGCTGAACCGCCTGGGCGTGTTCGTCGGGGTGGCGGGTGCGGGCACGCAGGCGCCGGATGCACGCTTCGGCTTGCGCCTGCAGCAGGGCACCTATCGCGAAGCCGGCGCCAACCTCGACGGGCGCGAAGCCGAACTGGTGCTCACCGGGTACACCGAGCTTCCGGGCCGCTATGCCGATGGCAGCGGTTATGTGCTGCGACGCCCGACCTATGCGCTGCGCGACCGTGCCGGTCAGCCGCTGGCGATGCCGACGGCGCTGTCGGTACGCGTGGCGCCCTCGCTGATCGGCCTGGGTCTGCTGGAAGCCGTCCCCGAGCAGCAACTGGAGCGCCTGGCGCTGGCGCAGCCGGGTGATTCCGATGGGGTCGCCGGGCGGCTGCAGGTGGTGGCCGATGCGCGCGATGCAGGACTCAGCCGCGTCGGACGGTTCGGTTGGAAAGCGGGCACGGCGACGCTGGAACAGCAGGCATCGCTCGCGTTCAACACCGACATGGGCGTCACGTCACCGCTGATGCCATCGCTGGAATGCGCACGCGTCAGCCAGGGCACGGCGTGTGCACAGGTCGACAACGGCAGCGCAACACTGACGGCGGCCGACATCCACCAGACCACGCTCTACCTGAGTCTGTTGGGCGTGCCGCCGCGACGCGACTTCGACAATCCGCTGGAACAGGACGCCCAGGCGCGCGCCCGGCAGCTGCGCGTGAAACGCGGTGCGCAGCTCTTCGACACCGCGCGATGCAGCACCTGCCACGTCCCGGAACTGCGCACGGGCCACCACCGGTTCGTCGAACTGCGTTACCAGACCATCCGGCCGTACACCGACCTGCTCCTGCACGACATGGGGCCGGACCTGGCCGACACCTACGTCGAAGGCCGCGCCACCGCCCGAGAGTGGCGGACCGCGCCGCTGTGGGGCCTCGGCCTTGCGTCCAGCATCGATCCGAACGTGCGCTACCTGCACGACGGTCGCGCCGCCACGCTGGAGGAGGCCGTGCTGTGGCATGGCGGACAGGGGACGGCGGCGAAGCAGCGGTTCGAGGCGATGAGCGCCGAGGACAGGCGTGCGCTGGTGGATTTCCTCAGGTCGTTGTGACCCCGCGCTGTCCTGCCGGCGATCAGCGCCGGCCGGGACAGTCCTGCTTCGACAGTCGCGCCAATGCGCGTGCCAGCGCGGTATCGGCTTCGAATCCGTCGGCCTTGGCCGCGAGGTGGCGAAAACGGTTGGCGAAGCGTTCCGGACGACATGCGGGGTCGTAATACGACGGACCTTTCATTAGCGCGATGAGGAGCAGTTCCTCTTCGGGCACCAGGTCCCGCAGGGGCCGTCCATACCAGACCTTCGCCGCCTGCTCGATGCCCGTCGCGTTGCGGCCGAACCCGCTCTCCGCCAACACCGTGTCGACCATCCGTCCGATGCTCCAGGTGCGACTGACGTGAATCGTGGCCGCCAGGTGGCTGAGGTGCCAGTGCGTAGCGGCCGACTGACCTGCATCTCGTCGTATCACCAGAGCACGGCCTGCACGGCCGAGCAGTCGCAGCTGGTGACCGAGGGGTTCGCGTTGCCGGCCCGAGTAGTGCCAGAGCCAGTAGCCCCGGATGCTGACGGGGTTGAGGCGTGGCACGTCTTCGATGTCCCCTGCTTCAACGTCCAGATAAAGCGCGCGCAACGCCGGCGTAGCGCGGTAGCGATTCGGATCGAGGTCGTCGGGAAGTCCGGAAGCGCCGTAGGCATGCAGACCGAAGCACAACCCCGTGACGAGTGTCGCAACTGCCAGCAGGATCCCGAGGGTGGCTCTGAGCCAGGCCATCCCCCGTGCGGACTCAGGCCGCTTCGTACGCGCCGTAGCCGCGCAGGCGCTCGTAGCGCTTCTGCAGCAACTGCTCGACCGGCAACTGGTCCAGTGCGTCCAGTTCGTTGAGCAGCACGGCCTTCAGGCGCACGGCCATCTGGCGCGGGTTGCGGTGCGCGCCGCCGATGGGTTCGCGCACGACCTTGTCGACCAGACCGAGGCCATGCAGGCGCTTGGCGGTCAGGCCGAGTTGTTCGGCGGCGTCCTTGGCCTTGGCGGCGTCTTTCCACAGGATCGACGCGCAGCCTTCCGGCGAGATCACCGAATAGGTGCCGTATTCCAGCATCAGCGTGCGGTCGCCGACGCCGATGGCCAGCGCGCCGCCGCTACCGCCTTCGCCGATCACCGTGCAGATGATCGGAATCTTCAGTTCGGCCATTTCCAGCAGGTTGCGGGCGATGGCTTCCGATTGCCCGCGCTCTTCCGCGCCCACGCCCGGGTACGCGCCCGGGGTATCGATGAAGGTCAGCAGCGGCAGCTTGAAGCGCTCGGCCATCTTCATCAGGCGCAGCGCCTTGCGATAACCCTCGGGACGCGGCATGCCGAAGTTGCGCGCGATCTTGCTCTTGGTGTCGCGCCCCTTCTGGTGGCCGATGATCATCACGCTGCGGCCGTCGATGCGGCCCAGGCCGCCGACGATGGCGGAGTCGTCCGCGAACGCGCGGTCGCCGGCCAGTTCCTGGAACTCGTCGCAGAAGACCTTGATGTAGTCCAGCGTGTAAGGGCGCGCCGGATGGCGCGCCAGCTGCGATACCTGCCACGGCGACAGGTCGCGGAAGATCTGTGCCGTGCGCACGCGCAGCTTGTCCTGCAACGCATGGACCTCGGCATCGACATTCACCGCCGGGCCCGTGCTGGCGGCGCGCAGGTCCTGGATCTTGGCTTCCAGATCGGCGATGGGCTGTTCGAAATCGAGGTAGTTCGGGTTCATCTGCGGGCCATGGGCCGGAAAGGGGGAAAGTGTAGCCGAAGCGCTCCAGCGGTCACGTACGGGGGGGTAGGGCCGCCATCGCGCACGCGCAGCGCGTCAGTTCGCCCAAGGACGGCTGAAAGCGGGCTTGGCCGCGCGCACGCCCGGCATCGCGCGCAGGGCATCGAGCAGTTCGGCATCCACGCGCACGGCCTTCTGGCCGTTGAGATCCAGCATGCCGGCGATGGCGGCGCCGTTGGTCGCCATCAGCAGGTCCAGGCGCAGGGGCGTGCCGCCCGGGCGGTGGCGCGACAGCAGCGCATCGACGCGCTCCCACAGGCCGGGCACGCGCAGGTCCAGCCGCAACTGCAGGCGCTGCGCGTGCTGCTGGCAGAGTTGAGCGTAGTCCCACACCTGTCGGATGCGCAGGCTGTAGCCACCACTGAACTCGTCCTCGCGCAGTCCACCCTTGATGACCAGCACGCGATCGCGCGTCATCAGCGCGCCGAACTCCGCCAGCGCATCGGAAAACGCACTGCATTCGATGCGGCCACGACCGTCTTCCAGCTGCACGAAGACCTGGCTGTCGCCCTTGCGGCGGATGCCCACCACCTGGCCCGCGACGATGGCATTCACTTCGGGACGCCAACCCTTCTTGTCGCCGCCGGACGAACTGGACCAGATGCGGTCCAGCTCGCTGAGGTCGTTGCCGACCAGCGAGCGAAGGTCGTCGCGATACGGGTCCATCGGGTGGCCACTGAGATAGTGGCCCAGGGTCTCGCGTTCGCCGTGCAGCACCTGCATCAGCGGCCATTCGTCCGTGACCGGCAGCTCCACGTGGATGTCGTCGCCGCCGCTGCTGGAACCGAACATGTCGACGATGCCGGCATTGCGGTTCTTGCTGATCTGGTCGATGGCCTTCAGCACCTCCGGCAGCTGCAGCGCGAGCGAGGCGCGGTTGCGACCCAGCGCGTCGAGCGCGCCGGCATTGATCAGCGCTTCCAGCGCGCGCTTGTTGAGCCTGGAGGAATCGACGCGCTTGCAGAAATCGAACAGGTCGCGGAAGTCCCCGCCGTCCTTGCGCGCCTCGACGATGCTCTCGCACACACCCTGGCCGACGCCCTTCACCGCGCCCAGCCCGTAGCGGATGGTATTGGCGTCGGTCGCGACGAACATGAAGTCCGAATGGTTCACGTCCGGCGGCAGCACGTTCAGGCCCAGGCCGCGCGCTTCATCGAGGAAGCCGACGACTTTCTCGGTCTTGTCCATGTCCGACGACAGCGTGGCGGCCATGAACTCGGACGGGTAGTGCTTCTTCAGCCACGCCGTCTGGTAGGCGACCAGCGAATACGCGGCGGCATGCGACTTGTTGAAGCCGTAGCCGGCGAACTTCTCCATCAGGTCGAAGATTTCATCGGCCTTGCGCTCTTCCACGCCGCCCTTGGCGGCGCCCTCGCGGAAGATCTCGCGGTGCTTGGCCATTTCGGCCGGCACCTTCTTGCCCATCGCACGCCGCAGCAGGTCGGCGCCACCCAGCGAATAGCCGCCGACGATCTGCGCCATCTGCATGACCTGCTCCTGGTAGACCA
The DNA here is from genome assembly GCF_947498795.1 of uncultured Pseudoxanthomonas sp. Classification (NCBI taxonomy): domain Bacteria; kingdom Pseudomonadati; phylum Pseudomonadota; class Gammaproteobacteria; order Lysobacterales; family Lysobacteraceae; genus Pseudoxanthomonas; species uncultured Pseudoxanthomonas sp. Next base: position 113,835 of record NZ_CANMLQ010000002.1, read on the forward strand.
TGATGCCGTAGGTCTCTTCCAGCATGGTCCGCGTGCGCGGGTCGGGATACTCGAATTCCTCGCGGCCGTGCTTGCGCTCGACGAACGACGGGATCATGTCCATCGGGCCGGGCCGGTACAGCGCATTCAGCGCGATCAGGTCCTCGAAGCGGTCCGGCTTGGCTTCCTTCAGGGCCCGCCGCATGCCGGTGGATTCGAACTGGAACACCGAGCCGGTGTTGCCGTTGGCGAACACGTCGCGGTAGACGCTGGCGTCGTCGAGCGGGATGGTGGTGATGTCGACCGGCGGCACGCCCGCGCGGGCATGCCGTTCGTTGATCGCCTTCACCGCCCAGTCGATGATGGTCAGCGTGCGCAGGCCGAGGAAGTCGAACTTCACCAGGCCGACGGCTTCCACGTCGTCCTTGTCGAACTGGGTGACGGGATTCTTGCCGCGACCGCCTTCGTCGTGTTCGGCGAAGAGCGGGCAGAAGTCCGACAGCGGCGACGGCGCGATCACCACGCCGCCGGCGTGCTTGCCGGCATTGCGCGTCAGGTCTTCCAGCTGGCGCGCGAGGTCGATCAGGTCGCGGACGTCGTCCTCGTCGCGGTAGCGGTCGATCAACTCCTGCGACGCGGCTTCGCTGCTGCCTTCGCCCATCGCATCCTTCAGCGACACGCCCAGGATGTTCGGGATCAGCTTGGCGACACCGTCGACCAGCCCGTACGGGAAGCCGAGCACGCGGCCGGCGTCGCGCACCACGGCCTTCGCCGCCATCGTGCCGTAGGTGATGATCTGGCTGACCCGGTCGCGGCCGTACTTTCGCGCGACGTAGTCGATCACCTCGTCGCGCCGGTCCATGCAGAAGTCGATGTCGAAGTCGGGCATCGACACGCGTTCCGGGTTGAGGAAGCGCTCGAACAGCAGCCCGTACGGCAGCGGGTCCAGGTCGGTGATCTGCAGCGCCCACGCCACCAGCGAGCCGGCACCGGAACCGCGACCCGGTCCGATCGGGATCCCGTGGTTCTTTCCCCACTGGATGAAGTCGGCCACGATCAGGAAGTAGCCGGGAAAGCCCATCTTGCAGATGGTGTCCAGCTCGAAGTCCAGCCGCCGCTCGTAGTCCTCGCGCGTATGGCCGGGCGCGAGCGGATTCTTCTCCAGCCGCGCCTTCAGTCCGTCGTGCGACTGGCTGCGGATCCAGCTGTCGAGCGTTTCGTTGTCCGGCACCGGATACGCAGGAAGGAAGTACGTGCCCAGCCGCATCTCGATGTTGCAGCGCTGCGCCAGCGCCAGCGTGTTGTCGATCGCGTCGGGGACATCGGCGAACAGTGCGGCCATCTGGTCGGCAGACTTCATGTACTGCTCGGCACTGTATTCGCGCGGCCGCTTGGGATCGTCCAGCACGCGGCCGGAGGCGATGCACACGCGTGCTTCGTGCGCGTCGAAATCATCCGGCGACAGGAACCGCACATCGTTGCTGGCGATGACCGGCAGGCTGCGCGCACCGGCGGCGTGCAGTGCGAACGCATTGAACGCCTCTTCGCCGTCGCGCTGCGTCCGCGTCAGTTCCAGGTGCAGGTCGTCGCCAAAGGCGCGCTGCCAGTCGGCCAAGTGCTGTTCCGCCAGATCATGGCGACCAGTCAGCGCGAGGCGTCCCGCGAGGCTCTGGCGACCCATGATCGCGAACAGGCCCTGGTGGTCGTGGCGCAGCCAATCGGGATCGATGGCGACGCCATCGGTGCGATGACCTTCCATCCATGCGCGCGACAGCAGGCGCGACAGCGACAGGTAACCCTCCCGGTCGCGGCACAGCAGCGTCACCGGCCACGGCGCGTCGTTGCCGTCTGCCACCAGCAGGTCGGCGCCGGCGATGGGCTTGATGCCCACGCCCTCGGCGGCCTTGTAGAACTTCACCAGCGCGAACAGGTTGTTGCGGTCGGTCACCGCCAGTGCCGGCATGCCCAGTTCCACCGCCCGGCTCAGCAGGTTGGCCTGCTTGGCCTTCTTCGGGTCGGCATGATCCGGTTTCTCGGGCACCCGGATGATCGAATCCGCAAGCGAGAACTCGGTGTGCAGGTGGAGGTGGACGAAACGGGAAGACATGCCGACTCGGGGTACTGTCGGGGCAGCGTACCGGCGGGGGTAGGGTGGGGCAAGGCTTGACATTCCGGGTGCGCGGAACGGGCCGGCGGAGACGAAAAAAAGCCGCCCGGGGAAGGCGGCTCAGGGGAAAACCCGAGGGGTCGGGTGGGGTGGGCGCCGCTGCGTGGGCGACGCCGGAGTGTCAGTGGATCCGGAACATCGGCACCGGTTCCGGGACATAGCTGCTGAAGCGGACGTGGCGCAGGTGGGATTCCAGCGCGGCTTCGGCGGTGCGCGCGGCTTCCCAGTCGGCACGGGTGTAATGCAGCGCGTCGGGTGCGCACCCCTGCAGTTGCGCTTCGAGGCTGCGCAGGCGGCGGAAATCCAGATAGCGCGCGGTTTCGTCGGCGACCAGTAGCCAGGTGGCTTCGTCCAGCGGATGGGCGTCCGCGTTCCGCAGCAGCGCCGCTGCGTGCTGCAGCCGGGCGCGAAGAATCGGGGACTGCGTCCAGTCGCGGTCCGCCAGCAGGCTGCGCAGCAACTGCACGCGTGCATCTTCGACGGGATGGGGCGGGACGGACGCGACGGGAATCGGATTGGGCAGGCTCATGGCGCACCTCATGGGGGAAGAGGCTCCTGCGCAGGGAGTGCAGGATGCAGGGCCATGGTGCCGGCGCGTGGGCACGGACGCGCCTGCAGGAAGCCACCGTGACGATGGACACCGTGCCGGTGGTCATGCGCGGGGGTCCGCGCGTCAGCGCCGGTTGAAGGCCTCGCGCACGGGCGCGAAGCTGCGCCGGTGGTGGACGCAGGGTCCGTGCTGCGTCAATGCGGAGAGATGCGCGGGCGTGGGATACCCCTTGTGCACATCGAAGCCGTACTGCGGGAAGGTGGCGTGCAATTGCACCATCAGCCGGTCGCGCGAGACCTTCGCCAGGATCGATGCCGCCATGATCGCCGGCTCGATGGCATCGCCGCCCACCAGCGTCTCGGCCATGCAGCCCAGTCCCTTCGGCGCGCGGTTGCCATCGATGCGGACCAGCTCCGGCAGCGGCTGCAGCGCCGCGATGGCACGGCGCATGCCTTCCAGCGTGGCCTGCAGGATGTTGAGCCGGTCGATCTCGTCGGGCTCGACGAAGACGACCCGCCAAGCGAGCGCGTGCTCCTGGATCAGCGGGAACAGCGCCTCGCGCCTGGCTTCGCTGAGTTGCTTGGAATCGTTCAGGCCTTCGATGGGGCGCGACGCGTCGAGGATCACGGCTGCAACCGCCACGGGCCCCGCGAGGGGTCCCCGACCTGCTTCGTCCACACCGGCAACCAGACGGACGACAGGATCCGGGAACAGTGACGCCGAGGTCATCGTGGAATGCTCCTTGTAGGAGCGACGTCAGCCGCGACCGCGTAAACGATATCCACGCGGATGTTCCCCAGGGCAAGAGAGGGTGCGGAGAGGCCCTGTCCGTCGGGCGATGCGGAGGCAGCGGAAATCATGGTGGCCGGTCGCGACTTACATCGCTCCTGCTGGGGAACCGATCAACTCCGCCACCGCCTCGGCGGCACTCGCTGACGCGTCCTGGCGCAACTGAGCGTGCAACCGCTGGTAGACAGGCTGAAGGCCGGCGACGGCCTCCGGTTCGAGGAACCAGTGGAGGACGGCGGAGGACAACGCTTCCGGCGTGCAGTCGTCCTGCATCAGCTCCGGCGCGATGTCCTCGCCTGCCAGCACGTTCGGCAGGGCGTAGCGCTCGACCTTCAGCAGGCCCAGTCCCTTGACGATGCGGTAGGTCAACGGTGCGATCCTATAGCCGACCACCATCGGCCGCTTGCAGAGCATGGCTTCCAGTGTCGCAGTGCCCGAAGCGAGCAGGACGACATCGCTGGCGATCATCGCCTCGCGTGCACGGCCGTCGAGCAGGCGCCATGCCGTGTCGACGCCCTGCGCGGCGAGCTGTGTTTCCAGGGCCCGGCGGCAGGCGGCGTTGGCGGCCGGTACCACGATCTGCAGGCCGGGCATCTGGCTGGCGACGCGGCGTGCCGCCTCGAAAAAGTCCGGCGCCAGGCGACCGATTTCGCCAAGGCGGCTACCGGGCAGCACGGCGAGGACCGGGGCATCGAGTGGCAGGCAGAGCGCAGCACGTGCTGCCGCACGATCGGGGTGCAGGGGAATGTCGTCCGCCATCGGATGACCGACGAAGCGCGCATCGATGCCATGTCGGGCGTAGATCGGCGGTTCCATCGGGAACAGGCAGAGCACCCGATCCGCGCTGAGGCCGATCTTCTCGGCGCGCTTCTCGCGCCACGCCCACACCGAAGGACTGACGTAGTGCACGGTGCGCACGCCGCGCATCTTCAACCAGCGCTCGATGCCCAGGTTGAAGTCGGGCGCGTCGATGCCGACGTAGGCGTCGGGTTTCCAGTCCAGCACGCGTTGACGGAACGCCCTGCGCAATCTCAGCAGGCGGGGAAGATGGCGCAGGACCTCGGCCAGGCCCATCACGGCGAGTTCGTCCGCGTCCCACCAAGTGTCGGCGCCGGCGGCGCGCATCGCGTCGCCCCCGATGCCGGCGAATTCGGCGTGCGGGAAACGCTGTTTCAACGCGGCGATCAGTCCGGCCCCGAGGCCGTCGCCGGATGCTTCGCCCGCGCACAGCGCGATGCGGAGCGGCCGGGCCGCGGGTGTCGCGTCCATCAGCGCTGCAACGGCCGTTCGCCGCTGTCGATGAAGTGCAGCAGCGCCTTGACGTCTTCGCTGGCCTGCGCCTGTTCGGCGAGCTGTTGCTTGGCTTCCGCCAGGGGCAGGCCGGCGACGTACAGCGTGCGGTAGGCGCGCTTGATGGCGGCGATGCGTTCGGCATCGAAGCCACGCCGCTTGAGGCCTTCGCTATTGATGCCGCGCGGACGCCCTGCCGCGTCGCCGGCCACCATCGTGAACGGGGGCACGTCGCCGCTGAGCAGCACGCCCATGCCGATGAACGCGTGGGCGCCGACGCGGCAGAACTGGTGCACGCCGGCGAAGCCGCTCATGATCACCCAGTCCTCGATCGTGACGTGGCCGGCCAGCGTCGAGTTGTTGGAGAACACGCAATGGTTGCCGACGATGCAGTCGTGCGCCACGTGCGTATAGGCGAGCAGCATGTTGTCGCTGCCGACACGGGTGATGCCGCCGCCGGTGCCGGTCCCGCGGTTCACGGTGACGAATTCGCGCACCTGGTTGCGATCGCCGATGACGAGTTCCACCCGCTCGCCCTTGAACTTCTTGTCCTGCGGGTCGCCCCCGATCGCGGCATGGCCGACGAAATGGTTGTCGCGGCCGATCCGCGTCGGCCCGGTGACGGAGCAATGCGTGCCGATCACCGTGCCGTCGCCGATCTCGACCTCGGGACCGACGTAGGCGAACGGACCGATGCGCACGCCTTCACCCAGCATCGCGCCGGGATCGATGACCGCGCTGGGATGGATGGCGGTGGGGGCGCTCATCTCAGCGGGTGTCCTCGGCGCACAGTACGTCGGCGCAGGCGACCTGTTCGCCGTTGACCGACGCCACGCCGGTGTAGAAGGCCATGTTGCGGATCAGCCGCTTGAGCGTGACGTCCAGGTCCAGCCGGTCGCCGGGCACCACCATGCGGGTGAAGCGCGCGTTTTCCACCTTCACCATGTAGAACATCCGTCCTGCAGTGTCGCCCTGGTGCGAAAGCTGCGTCAGCAGGCCGCCGGCCTGCGCCAGTGCCTCGATGATCAGCACGCCGGGCATGATCGGGCGGTCCGGGAAATGGCCGGTGAAGAAGGGCTCGTTCTGGGTGACGTTCTTGTACGCCAGCACGCGCTTGTCCTTCTCGAACTCCACCACGCGGTCGACCAGCAGGAACGGGTAGCGGTGCGGCAGCAGTTGGCGGATGGTGGCCGAGTCGACGGGCAGTTGCAGGTCCAGGGTCATCAGGTTTCCTTGTCGGCCGCCAGCACGCGTCGTGCCAAGGCGTCCAGTTGCTTGAAGCGCGCGGCGTTCTTGCGCCAGGTACGGTTGTCGGTGAGCGGCGTGCCGCTCGAGTATTCGCCGGGTTCGGTGATCGAGCTGGTCACCAGCGACATCGCGGTGACCACCACGCGGTCGCAGATCTCGAGGTGGCCGAGCACGCCTGCCGCCCCGCCGATCAGGCAATAGCGGCCGATGCGTGCGCTGCCGGCGGCGGCACTGCACCCGGCCATCGCCGTGTGCGCACCGATGCGGACGTTGTGGCCGATCTGGATCTGGTTGTCGAGGCGGACGTCTTCCTCCAGCACGGTATCGTCCAGCGCGCCGCGGTCGATGGTGGTGTTCGCCCCGATTTCGCAATCGTCCCCGATCACCACGCCGCCCAGCTGCGGCACCTTGATCCAGTGCCCGCTGTCCATCGCCAGGCCGAAGCCGTCGGCGCCGATCACGGCGCCGGGATGGACCAGGACGCGCTGGCCCAGGCGCACGCGCGTGACCAGGGTGACGCGCGCGACCAGTTCACATCCTTCGCCGACCACGCAGTCGTCGCCGACGATGCAGCCCGGGCCCAGCACGCTGCCTTCGCCGAGCGTGCTGCGTGCGCCCACCACGACGAAGGGGCCGACGTGCGCGCCCGGCGCGATCCGCGCGCTGGGATCGACCACCGCGCTCGGGTGGATGCCGGGTGCGCGGGCGGGCTTGTGTTCGAACAGCGCCGCCATCTTCGCGAACGCGGTGTAGGGATCCTTGGCGACGAGCACGGTGCCGGCCGCATCGGTGGCGTCCTCGGCACGCAGCACCACCAGGCTGGCCCGGCTGTCCGCCAGCTGCGCGCGATAGCGGCTGTTGGCGAGGAACGCCAGCTGGCCCGGCTCGGCACGCGCCAGTGTCGCCACGCCCTCGATGGGCAGACCGGCGTCGCCGCGCAGCTCCAGTCCGAAGCGGGCGGCCAGGTCGCCGGAAGTGAAGGAGGGCAGGGTCATAGGGCGCGTAGTTTAGCCCCACCGCCCTGGAACCGCTCCACCGGGGCGTATGGTGGAAACGAAGACGGGGAGCTTGCGCCCCCCGTCGGGTCGTCATGCCGGACCGGACGCCCGCGTTAGAACGCGCCGCCGAAGGTGAACTGCAACCGCTCGAGCTCGTCGCCCTCTTCCTTCTTGATCGGGAAGGCGTAGCTGATCGAGATGGGACCGACCGGCGCGCGCCACAGCAGCGAGATGCCCGTGGAGGCGCGCAACTGGCCGGCGTCGAAGTTGTCCACGCCGTCGAACACGTTGCCGAAGTCGAAGAACGCCGCGATACGCGCCGCGTTGGAATCGAACAGCTTCGGGAAGATCAGTTCCACCGAGCCGGTGGTCTTCAGCGAGCCGCCCAGCGGCTGGCCGCGATAGCCCGAGATGACCTCCGAGCGCGGACCCAGCGTGTTGTCGCGGAAACCGCGCACCGAGCGCGTACCGCCGGCATAGAAGTTCTCGAAGAACGGCAGGCCGGTTGCCACCAGGGTGCGGTCCAGGGTGCCGCCATCCGCACACGTGCCATCCGCGGCCGGCGGCGTGGTGGTGCCCTGGCCTGGGATCTGCGGATCCGAGCCGTTCGCGCGGCAGATGTACCGGTAGATGTCGGAGCCGTAGCTGTCGCCGTAGCCGATCTCGGCACGCGTGTTCAGCACCAGCGCCGGGCTGATCGACCAGTACTTGGAGAACTCGTAGTTGAGCTTGTAGTACTCGACCGTGGAACCCGGTAGCGCGATTTCCGCCGACACGCGCTGGTAGGTGCCGCCCGTCGGCATGAAGTAGTCGTTGCGCGTGTCGCGCGCCCAGCCCAGCTCCGTGCGCCAGGCATGGAAGGTGCGCTGGCCGACGGCGTTGATGTAGTCGATGATCGAAGACGGCGTGGATCCGCCGAAGGTCAGGATTTCATTGCTGTCGACGCCGAACAGCAGCGAGACGGTGTCGTTCTCGGTGATGGGCAGGCCCAGAACACCCTGCGCCGCGGCGCTGGTGGTGGAGTACTGCGCGGTGTTGAAGTCCGAGTAGTCGAACTCGCGCCACCACAGGTTGTAGCCCAGCGACATGCCTTCGTCGGTGAAGAACGGGTTGGTGTACGAGAACGAATAGCGCTGCAGGTAATCGCTGCGCTGCGCTTCCACCGACACGCGGTTGCCGCCGCCGAGGAAGTTGTTCTGCGACAGCTGGATGGAGGTGGTCAGGCCGGACAGCTGCGAATAACCCAGGCCGAACACGAAGCTGCCGGACGTGGTTTCCTTGACGTTGAAGACCACGTCGACCTGGTCGGACGTTCCCGGCACCGGGGTGGTCTCGACATCGACCGTCTCGAAATAGCCCAGGCGGCGCAGGCGCACGCGCGAGCGGTCGACGGCCACCTGCGAGAACCAGCTGCCTTCGAACTGGCGCATCTCGCGGCGTAGCACTTCGTCGGACGTGCGCGTATTGCCCTTGAAGAGGATGCGGCGCACGTTGACGCGCGGACCCGGCACGACCTGCAGGTTGATGGCGACGGTGCGGTTTTCGCGATCGATGGTCGGGATCGGCGTGACCTGCGCGAAGGCGTGGCCGATGTTGCCCAGCGTCGAGGTGATCGAATCGGACGTCATTTCCAGCAGGATGCGCGAGAACGTCTGTTCCGGCTTCACGATCACCAGCTTCTCGATCTCTTCCTTCGGCAGCACCGTGTCGCCGGTGACCTTCACGTCGGAGATCTTGTACTGCTCGCCTTCGGTGATGCCGGCGGTGATGAACATGTCGCGCTTGTCGGGACTGATCGACACCTGGGTGGAGTCGATATTGAAGTCCACGTAGCCGCGGTCCAGGTACCAGGAATTCAGGCGCTCCATGTCGCCGGACAGCTTTTCCTTGGAATACTGGTCGTCGCGGCGATACCAGGACAGCCAGCTCGACTCCTTGGATTCCCAGTTCTCCAGCAGGTCTTCGGTCTCGAACTTCTCCGCGCCCACGACGTTGACGTGCTTGATCTTGGCCGCCTTGCCTTCCTTGACCGCGATGGTGACGTCCACGCGGTTCCGGTCCAGCGGGCTCACGGTCGGCGTGATGTCGACGTTGTACTTGCCGCGGTTGTTGTACTGGCGCACCAGTTCCTGCGTCACCCGGTCCAGGCTCAGGCGGTCGAAGGTTTCGCCCTCGGACAGGCCGATGTCCTTCAGGCCGGTCATCAGGTCTTCCGTCTTGATGTCCTTGTTGCCGGTCAGCGTCAGCTTGTTGATGGCGGGGCGCTCGGTGACCGTCACCACCAGGATGTCGCCCTGGCGTTCGAGCTTGACGTCTTCGAAGAAGCCGGTCTTGTAGAGCGCACGGATCGACTCGGCCACGCTGGCGGAGGTGACGACGTCGCCACGCTCGATGGGCAGGTAGGTCAGCGCGGTGCCGGTCGAGATGCGCTGCAGGCCATCGATGCGGATATCGGTCGCGGTGAACGATGCGCCGCTCGACGGCGCGGCGGCCACGGGCGCGGCAGCGGGTTCCGTCGTCTGGGCCAGTGCCGGCATGGCGATGGCCGAAGCCAGGGCGAGGGCAAGCAGGCGGCGGGAAGGCAGTCGCGTCATCGTTACATCCGGTTGGGGTGGTTCCTGCGGGGCAGGAGTGGACTGCAGGGCAGCGGTCCGGGGTGTTGCCAGGGGAAGGGTGGCGGCCTTTGGGCGGGCCGGCCCGAAGAAGTTCAGGGGCATCAGGTCACCAGACGCGTCATCAGACGCAGGATGTCGTTGTAGAACGCCAATCCCATCAGGCCCGCCAGCGCGGCCAGGCCCACATATTGTCCGGCCACCATGTGGCGCTCGCTCAAGGGGCTGCCCTTGACCAATTCAATAAGGTAATACAGCAGGTGCCCGCCGTCCAAGACGGGGATCGGCAGCAGGTTGATGATGGCCAGGCTGAGGGACATTAGCGCCAGGAAGAACAGGAACCAGGCAAGGCCCTGTTTTGCGCTGTCATTGGCGACTTGGGCAATCGTCAGGGGGCCCGAGATGTTCTTGCTGGAGGCATCACGGGTGAGCATGCGCCGGATCATGCCCAAGGAGTCAGTCACCATCTTTCCGGTTTGCTGGAATGCAGCGGGGATGGCCGCGATCGGGCCGAGTTGCTGTGTAGTGTCGAATTCAGCGGGAACCCCGCTACCTGCCGGTTCGAGCCCGAGCGCCCAGTACACTTGGCCGGTCGCCTCGTCGCGCTGGCGTTTGGGCGCCAGTTCAAGGGCACGGCGCTCCCCCTTGCGGTCGACCTCCACCATCGCCAGACCGCCACGATGACCCCATTCCTGGACCAACGGGCCGATATCGCCAAAGCTGTGGACAGGCTGGCCGTCGATGGCGGTCACTGTATCGCCGACCTCCAGGATGCCGGCCGCCGCACTACCGGGACGGATTTTCCCGATCGTCGCGGGGAGCGTCTGGTGATTCCAGACCAGGCCGATGGCGGCGCTCACGTTTTCCTGGTTGAAGTCGGCAGGAAGACGTGAGAGGGCCAACGTCCGCTCGCGTTCGCTGCCGTCGATGCCGACCAAGTTCAAGGTAATGTCGCGCCGATCAATGGCCGCGATGGTCAGCGTCTGCAATGCGTCGAGTGAGGTGTGGACTTGGGCTCCGTCGATGGCCTCGATGCGATCGCCGCGCTGGAGTTGTGCCTGGGCTGCCAGCCCCGTTGCTCGGCCCACGGTTGCCGAGTAATCCGGGCGGCCAATGACAAACATGACCCAAAGCAGCGCCACACAAAGAACGAGGTTGGCCAGCGGACCCGCCGCCACCACCGCGATGCGTTGCCACACGGACTTGCGGTTGAAGGCCTGGTCGAGTTGGGCGGCGGGGACGTCGCCCTCGGCTTCGTCCAGCATCTTCACGTAGCCGCCGAGCGGGATCGCGGCCACCGCGAATTCGGTGCCGTGGCGGTCGCGCCGGGACCACAACGGCTTTCCGAAGCCCACCGAGAAGCGCAGCACCTTTACGCCGCAACGGCGTGCGACCCAGTAATGGCCGAATTCATGGAACGTGACCAACACGCCCAGTGCCACGATCATCCACCAGATTGAGCCCAGCACTTCACTCATCGGATGTCGGCGCTCATCGGGAAAGGTGGCTTGCGAGGTTGCGTTCGGTCAGCCGGCGAGCCTGTGCATCCGCTGCCAGCAGCACCTCCAGCGAATCCGCCGGCGCCGCAGGCAGCGCAGCGAGGGCGTCCTCGACCAGCGCGGGGATGGATAGGAAACCGATCCGGCCCTGAAGAAAGGCTGAAACGGCGACTTCGTTCGCGGCGTTCAGCACGGCGGGGGCGGTGCCGCCCGCCGCCATGGCGTCCCAGGCCAGCCGCAGGCAGGGGAACGCGTCCGTGTCGGGCGCTTCAAACTCCAGGCGCGGGTGGGCCAACAGGTCGAGCCCACCCACCCCGGATGCGATCCGTTCGGGCCAGCCGAGGCCGACCGCCAGCGAGGTGCGCATGTCGGGCAGGCCGAGTTGCGCCAGCGTCGAGCCATCGACGAATTCCACCAGCGAGTGCACCAGGCTCTGCGGATGCACCAGCACGTCCAGCCGCTCGCGGCCGACACCGAACAGGTGGTGGGCTTCGATCAGCTCCAGGCCCTTGTTCATCAGAGTGGCCGAATCGACCGAGATCTTCGGCCCCATCGACCATTTCGGATGCGCGACGGCCTGTTCGCGGGTGACCTGCGCGAGTTCGGCGCGGCTGCGTCCGCGGAAAGGTCCGCCCGACGCGGTCAGCACGATGCGGCTTACGTCGGCCTGAGCCTGTCGTGAACGCAGGCACTGGAAGATGGCGTTGTGCTCGCTGTCGATCGGGATGATCTCGGCGCTCGCCGCGTCCGCCGCAGCGGTCACCAGTTCGCCGGCGAGCACCAGCGACTCCTTGTTCGCCAGCAGCAAGCGCTTGCCCGCGCGGGCCGCTGCCAGGGTCGAGGACAAGCCGGCCGCTCCGACGATCGCGGCGACCACGACCTCACAGTCGGGCGCGGCCACCAGCGCGTCGAGGGCGGCCACGCCGGCATGCGCGCGCGTCGCCAGGCCGGCATCGGCCAGACCGTCGCGCAGGCGCGCGTAGAGGTCGGCGTCGGCGATCACCGCGTGGTCGGGTCGATGCGCTGCGCACAAGGACAGCAGCGCGTCGACGTTGCCGCCGGCCGCCAGCACGCTGGCGCGGTAGCGGTCCGGATGACGCGCGATGACGTCCAGCGCCGACGCGCCGATCGAGCCGGTCGCGCCCAGGACGGCCACGTTGCGGGAGGCGGGCATGGACATGCTCAGAACCCGAAGACTTCCTTGCCCAGTACGAAGATGGGCAGGGCCGCCAGCACGCCGTCGATGCGGTCGAGCACGCCACCGTGGCCCGGGATCAGGTCGCCCGAATCCTTGGCGCCGACATGCCGCTTGAGCAGGCTTTCGAAGAGGTCGCCGACGACCGAGAACAGCACCGTGAACACCGCCACGACCAGCACGCCGGGCAGGTGTCCGGCGCCTGCGCCGGCGATCAGCGCACCGGCCACGGCGACCACCATGCCGGCGACCAGGCCGCCCAGCAGCCCTTCCAGCGTCTTGTTGGGACTGATCCGTGGTGCCAGCTTGCGGCCGCCGAACCAGCGACCACCGAAGTGACGGCCGGCGAAGTAGGCGCCGCTGTCGGCGGCCCACACGATGGCCAGCGCGACGAACAGCCAGATGTGTCCGTTCGGCTGCGACGAATGGATCAGGCCGAGCGCGCACCAGGCGGGCACCACGGCCAGCGTGCCGGCCGCCAGCTTGAACACCCGCGCCCAGGTCTCGTGGTCGGAGGCGAAGGTGAAGAAGCGCAGCCATAGCAACGCCAGCAACCACCATCCCACGCCGACCAGCGCCATCAGGCGCAGCGGTACCAGGTCGGTGGCGTCGCCCGAGCCACGCGAGGCCCATACCAGCGCCACCATCACCAGCAGGTTGGCGGTCAGCAGCACCGTGCGCTGCAGGGTGTCGTCGATTTCGGCGAGCTTGAACCATTCCCACAGGCCGACCAGGAACACCAGCGCCGCCAGCATGGCCAGCCACGAGGTGGGCAGCAGCAGGATCGCCCCGATGGCGAACGGCGCCATCACCAGTGCGGCGATGACACGGGTGCGGGTGGCGCTCATGCGGGGTGATCCTCGGTCGCGCTGCCGGCGACCTGGGCGCTGGTCAGGCCGAAGCGGCGCTCGCGCTGCGCGAAGTCGTCCAGCGCGCGCTGCAGCAGCGCCGCGTCCAGGTCGGGCCACAGCACATCGGTGAACCAGAGTTCGGTGTACGCCAGCTGCCACAGCAGGAAGTTGCTGACGCGGTGGTCGCCACCGGTGCGGATGAACAGGTCGGGCGCGGGCAGGTCGGCCAGTGCCACCTGCGAGCCGAGGGCGGCTTCGTCGATGTCTTCGGGTCGCAGCCGGCCGGCGGCGACCTCCGTGGCCAGTGCCCGCGCGGCGTGCGCGATGTCCTGGCGCCCGCCATAGCTGGCGGCGATGACCAGGTGCAGGCGTCCGTTGGCGCGGGTCAGTGCCTCTGCGGCGTCCATCCGCGCGCGGATGTCGGTCGAGAAGCGGGCCCGGTCACCGATGAAGCGCACGCGCACCGAGCGCCGGTGCAGTTCGTCGACCTCGCGGTCCAGCGCGTTGAGGAACAGTTTCATCAGCGCACCGACTTCCTCTTCCGGACGCCCCCAGTTTTCGCTGGAGAACGCGAACAGGGTCAGCGCGCCGATACCGCGCTCCAGGCAGAAGTCGATGCAGAGGTTGACCGCGCGTGCGCCGGCGCGGTGGCCGATCACGCGGGGACGGCGACGGCGTTCCGCCCAGCGCCCGTTGCCGTCCATGATGACGGCCAGGTGGCGGGGCACGGACGGGGAAGCGGCAGGGGACATGGCAGTCCTCAGACCGCCATCAATTCCTGCTCCTTGGCCTTCACCACATCGTCGACGTCCTTGATGGACTTGTCGGTGAGCTTCTGGATCTCGTCTTCGGTCCGGCGCTCTTCGTCTTCGGTGATCTGCTTGTCCTTCAGCAGGTCCTTGACCTGCTGGTTGGCATCGCGCCGGATGTTGCGGATGGCGACCTTGGCATCCTCGCCTTCGCTGTGCACGACCTTCGAGAGCTCCTTGCGGCGCTCTTCCGTCAGCGCGGGCAGGTTCAGCCGGATGGTGGTGCCGGCGGTGTTCGGCGTCAGCCCCAGATCCGATGCCAGGATGGCCTTCTCCACCGCGCCGACCATCTGCTTCTCCCACGGGGTGATCGTGAGGGAGCGCGAGTCGGAGATCGTCACCGTCGCCACCTGGCTCAGCGGCATGTCCGAACCGTAGTAGTTGACCTTCAGGTGTTCCACCAGGGCCGTGGAGGCACGGCCGGTGCGCACCTTGATCAGGGTGTGGCGGAGCGCTTCGATGCTCTTGGTCATGCGCGCCTGCGCGTCTTTCTTGATGTCGTTGAGCATCGCCCTTTCCGTTGCAAAGCCTGTAAACGACGGATTATAGGGCGATTCGGCCCCGTTGCCGACCGTCAGGGGCCGGTCCGGTGCGAATGATGCGGTGCCGCATCATGCAGATCGTGGCCGCAGCCCGCGCCCCGTTCGATCTGCAGCGTGGCGTGGTTGATGCCGAAGCGATGGTCCAGCGCATGCACCGTGGCGTCGATGAACGCGTCGTGGTCGTCGTCCCGCGCCCGCACCAGGTGCGCGGTCAGGGCGATCTCGTTGGCGCCCAGGGACCAGATGTGGAGGTGGTGCACAGCCGACACGCCGGTCTGTTCCTGCAGGAATGCGCGGACCTCGTCAGGATCCACGTGTCCCGGCACCGCGTCCATGGCGGCGTCGAAACTGGCCCGCAGCAGCCCCCACGACCCGACGGCGACGACCACGGCGATCAGCAGCGCGGTAGCCGGATCCAGCCACGCCCAGCCCAGGGTCGCCATGCCGACGCCAGCCAGCACGGCAGCCAGCGACACGGCGGCGTCGGCAATCAGGTGCAGGAAAGCGCCGCGCTTGTTGAGGTCGTGCAGGTGGCCGTCCTTGACCAGCCAGGCGGCGCCGAGGTTGACCAGGATGCCGAGCGAGGCGACCACGATGACCGGTGTGGCGGGAATTTCCGGCGGCGCGCTGAAGCGTCGGAACGCTTCCCAGCCCAATGCGCCCGAGAAGACCATCAGCAGGACGGCGTTGGCCAGCGGCGACAGCAGCGTCGCGCGCCGCCAACCGTAGGTGTGGCGTCCGCGCGGCGGACGTCCGGCCAGGGCGGCGGCGCCCCAGGCCAGGGCGAGCCCGAGGACATCGCCGAGGTTGTGCAGCGCATCCGACAGCAGCGCCAGCGAATTGGTGTGGAAGCCGTAGCCCGCTTCGATGGCGGTGTAGGCGAGGTTGATCAGCGTGACCCACGCGAACGTGCGCGTGGCCGAAGCCTGCGGGTGGGCGTGCGCCCCGTGCCCGTGGTGATGTGCGTGTCCCATGGCGGACTAGGGTGCCTGCGGCCCTGTGCGAACACTATTACAAGGGCGATCGCGTCCCACGTGCCCGACGTGGCCGAAAGGCGCGGCCACCGGGGCCGCGCCCGTCAGTCAGTTGCGGCCCTTCACCAGCGTGCCGACATGCTCGCCGCGCAGGATGCGCATCAGGTTGCCGGGCACCGACAGGTCGTAGATGCGCAGCGGTACGTCGCTGTCGCGGCACAGGGCGAACGCCGCCGTGTCCATCACCTGCAGGTCGCGCGCGATGACATCGTCGTAGGTCAGCTGATCGTAGCGGACGGCATCGGCGTGCTTGCTGGGGTCCTTGTCGTAGACGCCGTCCACCTTGGTCGCCTTCAGCAGCAGGTCCGCGCCGATCTCGATCGCCCGCAGCGCGGCGCCGGAATCGGTGGTGAAGAAGGGGTTGCCGGTGCCTGCGGCGAAGATCGCGATGCGGCCCTTTTCCAGATGGCGGATCGCACGGCGGCGGATGTAGTCCTCGCAGACGTCGTTGATCTTGATGGCGCTCATCACGCGGCACTTGGCGCCGAGCTTTTCCAGCGCGTCCTGCATGGCCAGCGCATTGATGACGGTCGCCAGCATGCCCATCTGGTCGCCGGTGACCCGGTCCATGCCGCCGGCGGCCAGGCCGGCGCCGCGGAAAATGTTGCCGCCGCCGATCACCAGGCCCACTTCGGCGCCGGCGTCGCGCGCCTCGATGATCTCGCGAGCGATGCGGGTGATGACGGCGGGGTCGATGCCGTAGTCCTCGGCCCCCATCAGCGCCTCGCCGGACAGTTTGAGCAGGATGCGGCGATACACGAGGGGAGCGGGCATGGGGATTTCTCGGCGTGGGGGCAAACGCGGCAATTCTAGCCGAGTGCCCCCGTCTCAGTCGCCGGGTTCGTAGATGGCGTAGAGCTTGCGCGCGGTTTCCAGCACCTCCCACGTGCCGGTGAAGCCGGCCGGCACGATGAAGCTCTGGCCTGCCTCAAGCAGCACGTCGCTGCCGTCGTCACCGCGCAGGCGCATGCGTCCGCTGAGCAGGTGGCAGAACTCGTGTTCGGTGTACTGCACGCGCCACGCCCCGACGCTGCCTTCCCAGACGCCGCAATGGAAGCGCTCGTCCTGCGTGGAATATGCGTTGGCGTGCGCCTGCCGCGGCGCGCCGTGCACGACGCGCTCCGCCGCGACCGGCGCACGCGTGGCTTCATCCGGGGTGTGCGGTACGGAAACGATGCGGGACATGAGCGGAACCGGCAGGCGGGGCGACTATGATGTGGCCTTCTTTCGGCAACCATCAAGGAACGGCCATGAGCGTGCGCACCCTGCAGGAATTCCTCGCCTCGTCGCGTGAGAAGGATGCCAGTCCGGATGCCTTCGAGCTCGAGAGCCCGCACCTGCTCGAGGTGCGGTTGAACGGGCTGGTCTGGGCCAAGTCCGGCGCGATGGTAGCACGCAAGGGGGCGGTCAAGTTCACCCGCCAAGGCGTGCTGGAGCAGGGCCTGGGCAACCTGCTGAAGAAGGCGGTCAGCGGGGAAGGCATGCAGTTGATGAAGATCGAGGGGCAGGGGCGCGTCTATCTGGCCGATGCCGGCAAGCGGATCACCCTGCTGCGGCTCGCCGGGGAGGCCATCTTCGTCAACGGCAACGACGTGCTGGCCGTGGAGTCGGGCATCGAGAGCCGCATCACCATGATGCGCAAGGTCGCCGGCATGCTGTCCGGCGGGTTGTTCAACGTGCGCCTCAGCGGGCACGGCATCGTCGCGATCACGTCGCACTACGAACCGCTGACACTGCCGGTGAATGCGCAGACCGGTCCGGTGTTTACCGACCCCAACGCCACCGTGGCGTGGTCGGGCAGCCTGACGCCCGAAATCGTCACCGACATCTCGCTGGGCACGCTGCTGGGACGGGGGTCCGGAGAAAGCGTGCAGCTACGGTTTGCGGGCGACGGCTGGGTGGTGGTGCAGCCCTACGAAGAAGTCGTGTACCAGCCGAGGCAGTAAGCGCCCGGCGCTCCTCTCTGATCCAGGGTCACCCGCCGGTGCGTGGAGGCGCGGCGTCGACTGCGGAGGGGGGAACCCGCATGCGCACCCCACGCCCAGCCTTCTGCCGCGCTGTCGCGGCTTCAAAGGCGCGGGCGCACGGCCGTCCATCAAACGCGGCGCCCGTTGCGGCGGACCCGGAGATCCCTCGCTATCCGTAACAGCGTGTCGATGTTGCGCGTGGCCGCATTCTGTTATCGCTATTACGTTCCGGGGCGTCCAAAAAATGCGCCTGAGGGGGGGCAAAACTACACGGCATTTTGTGATGTATTTGGCATTATTACTTGAGTGTTGCGTAACCTAATTCCAACATTTGATTAACCTGCTATTAAGGCCCGTGGCTGCCCTGAAGGGCGCGCCGCACATTCTCGGAGAGGGCGGGCCCGTCCGGACGCTCATGTGAATCAACCTGCAGCAGGGAGTCGCACAGTGTCCAAGCGTACGTTCAATCGAACACTCAAACGCAGCGCCCTTACCCTGGCGCTCGGCGTCTGCTTCAACACGTCCGTCTACGCCCAGTCCAATACCTCGGGCGCGGTCTTCGGCCAGGCATCGGCGGGCGAGAAGGTCCTGGTCCAGAACCCGGCCACCGGCTTCAGCCGTGAAATCGCGATCGGCGCCGACGGTAGTTACCGCGTATCCGCGCTCTCGCCCGGCACGTACCGCGTGACGCTTCAGCGGGCCGACGGTACGACGACGACGCGCGAAGTCGCGGTCAACGTCGGTACCGGTACGGCCGTCAATTTCGCAGCGGAAAGTTCCGGCAGTGGTGCCACAACGCTCGGCACGGTGACCGTCACCGGGTCGCAGTTGGTCAACCCGATCGACGTCTCGTCGGTCGAGTCCACCACCATCCTGACGTCCGAGCAGCTGGCCCGCATCCCCGTGCCGCGCGATACCACCTCGGTGGCCCTGCTGGCGCCGGGCACGGTGCGTGGCGATGGCGCCTTCGGCAACCTTGCCTCGTTCGGTGGCTCCTCCGTCGCCGAGAACCAGTACTACATCAACGGCTTCAACATCACCAATTCGTTCCGGAGCCTGAACTTCTCGAAGGTGCCTTTCGAGGCGATCGCCGAGCAGCAGATCAAGACCGGTGGCTACGGCGCCGAGTTCGGCCGTTCGCTGGGCGGCGTGGTGAACCAGATCACCAAGCGCGGCACCAACGAGTTCAAGGCCGGTGCCAATGTGTTCTGGTCGCCGAAATCGCTGCGTTCGGACGTGGAGGACTACAAGTACTCCAACCCGTTGGTCCCGGGCGACTACGGCAACGTCGCCGAGAACAACAGCAACGATACGCAGGAAGAGCTGATCGGTGCCGTGTGGGCAGGTGGTGCGCTGATCAAGGACACGCTGTTCGCCTACGGCCTGTTGTCCTACGGCAAGACCGACACCGATGCCTGGGGCAACATGGATGCGGTCACGAACCGCAACGGGTCGATCAAGAATCCGACCTGGCTTGCGAAGTTCGACTGGAACATCAACGACAGCAACAAGCTGGAGCTGACCGCGTTCTCCGACAAGCAGGAAACCGAGACGCGGGTCTACAACAACACCCCGGGCGAAGTGGACCGCACCACCTATGTCGGCACGGTGTTCGACGAGCAGGGCGGCAACAACTACGTACTGAAGTACACCGGTTATCTCACCGACGCCTTCACCCTGACCGCGCTGTATGGCCACGGCGAATTCAAGCGCGCGCAGCATCTCCGTAATCCGGACGGTTCGACCGTCAGCTACAACGGCGATATCACCACGGCCTACACGACCGACATCAACGGGACGACCGCGCTCGGCGGCTGCCCGGCGATCATCGACGTGCGTCCGGGCTACCGCAAACTGATCACCGGCGCCTATGGCAGCCTGTGCCATCTGACCGACGGCGCGTTGCTGCAGGCATCCAACAACAAGGATACCCGCGACCAGTACCGCATCGACGCGGAGTGGATCCTCGGCTCGCACCAGTTGCGCTTCGGCGTGGACGTGGACAATTACGAGTCGGTGGCGGGCGAAGCCAACGTGGGTGGCTGGCTGTGGCGCTACTCGACGAACAACGGTCCCGACGGGCGCCCGAACACCGGCGACGAGTTCGACGTGGTCCGTCGCCAGACCACGGCGCGTGGCACCACCATCGAGGTGAAGCAGCGCGCCTACTACCTCGAAGATTCGTGGAGGATCACCGACAACTTCCTGGCGTACCTCGGCGCGCGCTGGGATACCTTCGAGAACCTGGGCTCCGACGGACGCGCTTTCGTCAAGATCGACAACCAGTTCGGCCCCCGCCTGGGTTTCTCGTGGGATGCCAAGGGCGACTCGTCCCTGAAGATCTACGGTAATGCCGGTCGCTACGCATTGCCGTTGACGCCGAGCGTCGCGGTGCGCGGCTCCAGCGCCTCCATCTACCAGCGCTCCAACAACAACCGCTTCTCGGGCGTCGACCCGGTGACCGGTGCGCCGATCCTGATCAACCCGCTGAATCCGCTGAACCTGATCAACGGCGAAGACGGCCAAGCGCATGATCCGAACACGATCGCCAGCAAGAACCTGGATCCGATGTACCAGGACGAGTTCATCCTCGGCTTCCAGACCACGCTGACCGACCACCTCAACTTCGGTGCGCGCGGCATCTACCGTAAGTTGAAGGCCGCCATCGACGACAACTGCGACTACACCGCGATCACCGACCTGGCCGATGCCGACGGGCTCGACTACACCGTGCCGAACCCCGGCTTCCCGTATTGCCGCCTGTTCAACCCGGGCGAAGATGCGGTGCTGGTCACCGACCTGAACGGCGACGGCGTCTACACCACCTACACGGTGGAGGGCGACCGCCTCAGCCCGCCGGCCAAGCGTTCGTACAAGGCCCTGGAACTGTTCCTGGACGGCAGCTGGGACAAGTTCTTCTTCCAGGCCTCGTATACGCTCGGCTACAACAAGGGCAATACCGAAGGCGGCGTGAAGTCCGACATCGGCCAGGGCGACACCAACACCACGCAGGACTTCGACTACCGCGAGCTGACGGTCGATACCTACGGCTACCTGCCCAACGATCGGCGCCATGCGTTGAAGGTATTCGGCAACTACGACTTCAACGACGAGTGGTCGCTCGGTGCGAACCTCATCGTGCAGACGGGACGACCGATCAACTGCCTGGGTGTACTGGATCTCAACCCCCTGGAGCCCGTGGGTCCGGTGACCAACTATTCGCCGCATCCTTATGGTTCGGGCTTCATGCGCTGCAGCAACTCGGAAAATGGCGCCTCTGACGATTCCACGGTGAGCGCGGTTCCGCGTGGTACCGCCGGGCGCCTGCCCACGACCACCAGCCTGGACCTGAACCTCGCTTTCAGGCCGTCGTTCGCACCGGGCCTGCAGTTCAAGATGGACGTGTTCAACGTCTTCAATTCGCAGAAGGTCACGGCGGTGAGCGAAGTGGCGGAAGACTCGGCGACCGGCAATCCGCTGAGCACCTACCTGCTGCCACGCTCGTACCAGGCACCCCGTTCGGTCCGCTTCATGGTCCAGTACGACTTCTGATCCCGCATCTGTTCGAACAAGAACAACGCTCCATGCTCTCTTCTCGGCCGCCTTCGGGCGGCCTTTTCTTGTGCGCCGCGGCCTGCGTTGATCGTGTTGCGGATATGCTTGAACCAACTCCCTCACGATGGCGACCATGAACGGAGCGCTGCAGCGCCACTGGAACGAGGCGAACCACCACGAGGCCGCCAGGAACCCATCCGCGGCCCGCGCCTGTTACGAAGCCATGCTGGCGATAGCGCCCGATCTGGTGGCGCCACACCTTCGCCTTTCGCGGCTTGCGCAGGTCGCCGATCGTTATGTCGATTCGCGCCTGCACGCACTGCAGGCCGCGCGGATATGCGCCCGGATCCAGGACACCAAGTCGGTCGGCTTCGCCAGCCTGCGCCTGCTCGCCTTTGCCGAAGATGCGGAAATCGTCCGGCTCATCCGGTCCATGCCGTGGTCCGACGAAGAAGTCCTGCGTCAGGCAGCGGTGCTCGCCCAGCATCTCTGGCTGGTGGATCGGCACGACCTCGCACTCGAGTTCCTGACGCATGTCGCCAGCCGTGTGCGGCCCGATCCGCTCCTCTGCTACACCCGCGCCAACGTACTCAGGTCGCTGGGCAGGCTGGACGAAGCCACCGACTATTACGAATACGCACTGCGCCTGGATCCGGACAACGCCTATGTGCACCGGACCCTCGCGTTCCACCAGGCTGCGAAGCCAGCCGGTAGCCGAGCGCCGAGGATCGAAGCGGCCTACGGGCAACATGCGGATGGATCGCCCGAACGTGCACAGCTGCGCTATGCGCTGTTCAAGGAGCTGGACGATGCCGGTCACACGGCGGCTGCCTGGGACGCGTTGCGGGAGGGAGCTGCCATGGTGCGCAGCACGCTGCGGCACGATCCGGCAGAGGAGGAGCGGGCGTTCGAGCGTCTCATGCAGTCCTCTCCCTGGGCGATGCCGGTGCGCGTCGATCAGGCGCCATCCGGACCCGTGCCGATCTTCATCGTCGGCCTGCCGCGTACCGGCACGACCGTGCTGGACCGGGTGCTGGGTAATCATCCCGAGGTCGTTTCGCTGGGCGAGCGCAACGACCTGGAGGCGGCGATAAGCGAAGTGTCCGATCATTTTTACCCGGGCGGACTGAGGGAGTCGCGGTGGGAGAAGCTCGCGGGGATCGATCCGCTCACCGTCGGCGTACGGTACAGGGATCGCCTGGCGCCGATGGTCGCGGGGAGCCGATGCTTCATCGACAAGAACCCCCGGAACTTCTTCAATGTGGGTCTGATACTGCGGGCGCTCCCGCAGGCACGCATCCTCTGCGTGCGCCGCGATCCGATGGACGCCTGCTTCTCGAACCTGAAGGAGCTGTTCGAGGGCGGCGCGTATCCCTACAGCTACGCATTCGAAGACCTGGCTGCGCACCATCGCGGTTTCGACAGGCTGCTGGCGCACTGGATGGCCGAGGCACGGGGTGCGATGCACGTGGTGGACTACGAGGCGCTGGTGCGGAGCGGCGAGGACACCCTGCGCGGCATTCTCGCGTTCTGCGGCCTGGCGCCCGCCCTGGACATGCTGGACATCACCGCCAATGCGGCGCCCGTGTCCACCGCCAGCAGTTCGCAAGTCCGTTCGCCCATCCACGATCGCGGAATAGGGGCATGGCGGCGTTACGCCGTCCCGCTGGAGCCCCTGCGCCGGATGCTGGACGCGCAGGGGAACGGACATGACCGCTGAGCCGATGTCCGGACGCGTGGCTGCGCTGATGCAACGCGCCCAGGCGCATGCCGTGGCCAAGGATTTCGACGCGGCGACCGAAGAGTACCGGCGCGCACTCGCCCTGTCGCCCGGCGATCCCGACATCCTCTTGCAGTTGTCCTACATGGCGTCCCTCGCAGGCCGTTACCGGGCCGCGCACGGTCATGCGTTGCAGGCCAGCCAGCACGACACGCAGCGGGTCGAGGTCGTGAAGGAGCTGCTTGCACGGTTGCGTACCTTCAATGAAATCCCAGCCATGCTGGCGTGCATCGAGCGCATGTTGCCGATGTCCCGCATTCCGATCCCTTCGTTGATCACCATTGCGGCACAGCTGACCTACGCGGGGTTGCCGCAGCGGGCGATCATGTTCCTGGACGAAGCGCGGCGCGCGGACCCGGACTATCCGCCGACCTTGTTGTCGCGGGCCCATGTGCTGATGTTCCTCGGTCGATTCGACGAGGCGGCGGAAGATGCCTCCCGTGCGCTCGCGCGGGCGCCGCAGATCGCGCAGGGCTACTGGCTCCTGTCGCAGGTCCGCAGGCAGCACGCCGGCGAGGCCCACCTGGCCCGGATCTGGGCGCAGCTGAAGGTGCCGCGACGGACCGCGCAGGATCGTGCGTTGCTCGCCTTCGCGCTGCACAAGGAACTGGACGGTCTTGGGCGCTACGAGGAGGCCTGGCATGCGCTGCAGGAAGGGTGCGCCAGCAAGCGTTCCTCGCTGCGCTACGACGCGGCGCAGACGGCGTTGCTTTTCGAGCGGCTGCTGCGTTTCGAACGACGCGGTTCCCCCGTGCAGGCGGGGTCCGGCACCCCTGCGGTGCCGGTATTCATCGTGGGCATGCATCGGTCGGGCACGACGCTGATCGAGCACCTGCTCGACGGGCATTCCGACGTGTGCGGACTGGGCGAGCTCTACGACTTCACCAGTGCCATGCGCTACGGCACCGATCATCATTGCGCGGGCGTGATCGATCCGGAGATCGTCGCAAGGGCCGCTTCCGTCGACTTCGACATGGTCGGCCGCCGTTATCTGGAAGGCATCGGCTGGCGCTTGTCCGGCGAGGGCCATTTCACCGACAAGCTTCCTTCGAACTTCCTCAACCTGGGCTTCATCTGCGAGGCCCTGCCGCAGGCGAAGATCCTGCACATGGTGCGCGACCCGATGGAGACCGGCTTCTCCAATCTGCGCGAACTGTTCTCCGACGCCAATCCCTACAGCTACGACCAGCGCGAACTGGCCGATTTCCATGCGCACTACCGCACGTTGATGGCCCACTGGCATGCCCGCTATCCCGGGCGGATCATGGACGTGGACTACGCGCAACTGACGCGCGAGCCGGAACAGGTGGTCCGCCGGGTCTGCGACTTCATCGGCCTCGCCTTCGAGCCGCAGATGCTGGGGATGCAGTCGCGCACGCGGGGTGTCGTCACGGCCAGCGCCGTGCAGGTCCGCACCGCGATCCATGTGCGGGAAGTGCCGAAGTGGCGCGCGTACGAGCGGTACCTTGCACCGTTGCGGGAGCGCCTCGGCAATGACTGAACGATGATGCCGGCCTCCGGCATCACCGGGTCGATTCAGGAGCCGACGGCCCCCGCCGAGACGCGATTGCGCCCCTCGCGCTTGGCGCCATACAGCGCTTCGTCGGCAGCGCGCAGCAGATCGTCGACGTGGCGGAACTGTTCCAGCGCCCCTTGCGTGGCGAGGCCGGCGGAGAAGGTGATGTGCAGCGGCTGGCCGTTGACGTGCGCCATGGCCGCGCCGGAAACCTCGGACAGGATGCGTCGCACCACGTGGGCGGCCGCGTCCTCATTGATGCCCGGCAGTACCACCAGGAATTCCTCGCCGCCGTAGCGGGCGACGATGTCGCTGCTGCGCACATGCCGCATCAGCGACTTGGCGAAGTTGCGCAGCACCTCGTCGCCGACCAGATGGCCCCAGCGGTCGTTGACCTGTTTGAAGTCGTCCAGGTCGATGAAGGCGATCGACAGCGGCCAGCCGTGGCGGGTGGCGGCGTCGAACTCCTTTTCCAGCACTTCTTCCAGCTGGCTGCGGTTGTAGGCGCCGGTCAACGGATCGCGACGCACTTCCTCGGCCAGGCGGCGTGCGCGGTCTTCGTGCTCGTCGGCCTCCTTGCGCGCGCGCGCGGCTTCCTGGATCTCGCGCAGGTTGCGTACCACCAGCAACTCGCGCGCCTGGTCCAGCAGGGCCTGGATGCGGGCGGGGGGCGCAGGCGGAACGTCGAACATCGCGCAGACTTCGGGCAGGGCGGCGATCATGTCCTCGGTCAGCGTGAGGAAGGCCGCATAGTCCAGCCCGAGGCGGGTGGCCGCCTGCAGCGCCGCGTGCCGATGGGCGGCCTCGGTGCGGGCTTCATCCGCGCCGGCCAGCCAGATGTCGGCGACATGGCCGGAGACGGCGACGCACGCATTGAACGTGGTATCGGAAGCGGGCCCCTCGCTTTCCATGATGGCTTCCCGCAGCAGTGCGGGCAGGTTCCACTGCCGCGCCAGCCAGCCACCAACAGAGGCGTGGTCGCAGCCCAGCCAGTCGCATTCGGCGGCAAGCAGTGCCGCGTTGTCTTCGGTGCGTTCGACCAGCTGCGCGTAGTCGTCGCCCAGCACTTCCAGCAGGGCCAGCATGCCGATGTCCTGCAGCAGTCCGGCGAGCATCAGTTCCTCGGCCTTGCGCGTGCCGGCATGCTGGCCGAGCAGGCGACATGCCAGTGCGGCGATCACGCTGCGGCGCCAGACGCGCTCCTGCGCCACGGGATGGCTGCCACTGCCGCAGCGCGCGAGCGAGAAGCCCAGGGCCAGCGTGAGCGTCGCGTTGAGTCCGAGTACCGTCAGTGCCTGCGACAGGTTTTCCACGCGGCGTCGGCTGGCATAGAGCGGGGAATTGGCGATGCGCAGCATGCGCGCGCTCAGGGCGGGGTCCAGGCCGATCGCATCGGCCGCGGTCGCCATCACCACCTCGGGGTCCTGCGCCAGTTCGAGGATGCGCAACGCCACGCCCGGCGGGCTGGGCAGGTTGCGGCAGTTCGACAACTGGGATTCGAGTTCGGGACGCATCCGGGTGCGCACTACGCTGGAGGAAAGTGGCCGGCAGCATGCCAGCAAAGCGTGACGGGATGGCAGCTTTGTAGACAGTTTCGGCACGGCAGCGTCAAACTTTAGGCGCGCACGACGAAAGGCGGTGCGCACGCCGCCGCGTCGGGACGCGTTTCGCGGACAACAAAAAAGCCGCGGTTTCCCGCGGCTTTTCCGGGTGAAGCGGAACGCGCGGCTTATGCCAGGCCGGCCTGCTTCATCACTTCGGCGGCGTAGTCTTCCACCACCTTCTCGATGCCTTCGCCGACCACCAGGCGCTGGAAGCCGACCACGTCGGCGCCGGCGGCCTTGACCACCTGCTCGACCGACTTGTCGCTGTCCAGCACGTACGGCTGGCCGTACAGCGTCACTTCGTTGACGATCTTGTTGATCTTGCCGGAGATGATCTTCTCCAGGATGTCGGCCGGCTTGGCCTTGTCCTTGTCCGACATCTTTGCCAGCTCGATTTCCTTTTCCTTCGCCACGAACTCGGCCGGCACGTCGGCCGCCTTGTTGTGCGGGGGGTTCATGGCGGCGATGTGCATCGCCAGGCCGCGGGCCAGTTCGGCGTCGCCGCCCTTGACCTCGACCAGCACGCCGATCTTGCCGCCGTGCACGTAGGCCGCGACGTTGTTCGCGCTGTCGATGGCGACAAGGCGACGGATCTGCATGTTCTCGCCCAGCTTGGCGATGGCGGCGGCGCGGGCTTCCTCGACGGTCTCGCCCGAGGCCAGCTTGGCGCTCTTCAGCGCTTCGACGTCGGCGGCGCCCGAGGTCAGCGCGGCCTGCGCGATGGCGTCGGTGAAGGCGATGAAGTTGGCGTCCTTGGCGACGAAGTCGGTCTCGGAGTTGATCTCGACCAGCACGGCCTTGCCGCCGTCCTGCGCCACGGCCACGCGGCCTTCGGCGGTGACGCGGTCGGCCTTCTTGTCGGCCTTGGCCAGGCCCGACTTGCGCAGCCACTCGGCCGCGGCGTCGATGTCGGCGTTGTTCTCGGTGAGCGCCTTCTTGCACTCCATCATGCCGGCGCCGGTGCGCTCGCGCAGTTCCTTGACCAGGGATGCGGTGATTTCCACGGGATTACCTCTGTTTGGATTGGCAAAGCCCCTCTCCCGTCGGGAGAGGGGTTGGGGTGAGGGCCGGTGGAGTCGCGACGCATTGAACGCCAGCGTGCTTCCCGTACCCTCATCCGCCCTTCGGGCACCTTCTCCGGGGAGAAGGAACAATAGGGGCCGCCGCGCAGCATGGCGCGGCGGCGTTGCAGCCGGATTACTCGGCAGCGGCTTCGTCGGACTTCTTGCCGGCGGCCTTCTTGGCCGGGGCACGGCGGGCACCCTTGTCGTCGCCGCCTTCGGCGAACTCTTCCTCGCGCACGGTGGCGGCGTTCGGCGATGCGGCCTTGCCTTCCAGCACGGCGTCGGCGGCGGCGCGGGCGTACAGCTGCACGGCGCGGATGGCGTCGTCGTTGCCCGGGATGGCGTAGTCGACCAGGGCCGGGTCGTAGTTCGAGTCGACCACCGCGATCACCGGGATGCCGAGCTTCTTGGCTTCCTTGATGGCGATGTCTTCATGGCCGATGTCGATGACGAACAGGGCGTCCGGCAGGCGGTTCATTTCCTTGATGCCGCCCAGCGAGGCCAGCAGCTTCTCGCGCTCGCGGCGCAGGCCCAGCACTTCGTGCTTGACCAGCTTCTCGAAGGTGCCATCGGTTTCGGCGGCTTCCAGTTCCTTCAGGCGGGCGACCGACTTCTTCACGGTGGCGAAGTTGGTCAGCGTGCCACCCAGCCAGCGCTGGGTCATGAACGGCATGCCGCAACGCTCGGCTTCTTCCTTCACTGCTTCGCGCGCGCTGCGCTTGGTGCCCAGGAACAGGATGGTGCCGCGCTTCTGCGCGACGCCCGAGATGAAGTTCATCGCGTCGTTGAACAGCGGAACGGTCTTCTCGAGGTTGATGATGTGGATCTTGCCGCGGGCACCGAAGATGTACGGCGCCATCTTGGGGTTCCAGTAGCGGGTCTGGTGGCCGAAATGGACGCCGGCTTCCAGCATCTGGCGCATGGTGACTTGGGGCATTGCATGACTCCTGATAAGGAACCCACCGCCAGGCAAAGGAAGGCGGTGCCCGTGAGGGCGGGGTTCCGGGGTTGGGCCTCCCTGCGG
Source organism: uncultured Pseudoxanthomonas sp. (assembly GCF_947498795.1). NCBI lineage: Bacteria > Pseudomonadati > Pseudomonadota > Gammaproteobacteria > Lysobacterales > Lysobacteraceae > Pseudoxanthomonas > uncultured Pseudoxanthomonas sp. The sequence goes on from NZ_CANMLQ010000002.1 coordinate 141,908, forward strand.
CATCCGTGTCCGAACCCTCCAGCGAAGGGCACCCCGGCACGGGTTGAGGCAGCAGGTGTGGATTCGTCGGTGTCGCCCGACGTGGGCGGTCCGGCCGGGCAGGCCCGGGCGCGAAGCCGCGGGAGTATAGCGGGGTTTGCCCGGTGGCGGCAAACCGGGTGGAGTCGCGGGGAGGGCGCCGGTGGCCCGAGCCGTTCAGCCCGCGCGCCAAATGGGGGATAATCGGCCAATGGCCATCCAGCTCAAGACCCCCGAAGACCTCGCCCAGATGCGCATCGCCGGCCGCCTCGCCGCCGAGGTGCTGCAGGTGGTCGCCCCGCATGTGAAGCCGGGCGTGACCACCGCGGAACTGGACCGCATCTGCCACGATCACATCGTCAACGTGCAGCAGGCGATTCCCGCCAACGTGGGCTACAAGGGCTTCCCGGCGACGGTCTGCACTTCGGTCAACAACGTCATCTGCCATGGCATCCCCAGCGAGGGGAAAGTGCTGAAGGACGGTGACATCGTCAACATCGACGTCACCGTCATCAAGGATGGCTGGCACGGCGATACCAGCCGCATGTACATCGTGGGCACGCCGTCGGTGATGGCCAGGCGCCTGGTGGACGTGACCCGCGAGGCCATGTTCCGCGGCATCCGCGCGGTGAAGCCGGGCGCCACCCTGGGCGATGTGGGTCACGCGATCCAGCAGTACGCGGAATCCGAGCGCTTCAGCGTGGTGCGCGAGTACTGCGGCCACGGCATCGGCAAGGTCTACCACGACGAGCCGCAGGTGCTGCACTACGGCCGCCCGGGCGAGGGCGTGGTGTTGAAGCCGGGCATGACCTTCACCATCGAGCCGATGATCAACGAGGGTGCGCGCCATACCCGCGTGCTGCCGGACGGTTGGACCGTGGTGACCAAGGACCGCAAGCTCTCGGCGCAGTGGGAACATACCGTGGCGGTGACCGAGGATGGCGTCGAGATCCTGACCCGCGTGCCGGGCGACGACAACGACCTGTGAGTACCCCGACAGCCGCGAACGGACAGGCGACGCGGCTGCCGGACATCGGCCCGGGCGTTGCCGATGACGCGGCCTGGTCGGCGGCGGCACGCGCGTCGCTGGGCCATACCGATGCCCGGCTGGACAAGCGCTTCGACCAGGACGACGGCATGGACCGTATCCTCGCGCTGCGTGCGCGGGCGGTCGATCACCTGCTGAAGGATGCGTGGCTGCGCTGCATTCCGCCGGAGGCGCCGATGGCGTTGTTCGCGGTGGGGGGCTATGGCCGGGGCGAACTGTTTCCGCATTCGGACGTCGACGTGCTGGTCCTGGCGGCGCCCCACGTGCAGCAGGCGCATCACGGCGCCGTGGCGCGCCTGTTCGCGCTGTTGTGGGACGCCGGACTGCCGATCAGCCACAGCGTGCGCTCGGCGGGCGAATGCACGGCTGCGGCCGCTGCCGACCAGAGCGTGCTGACCGCGCTCATCGAGGAGCGCCTGATCGTCGGCGAGCCTGTCGACGAAGGGCTGCTGATCGATGCCATCGGCCCGGCCCGGGTCTGGCCACCGCGGGATTTCTTCGTCGCCAAGCGCGAGGAACTGCGCATCCGCCACGCGCGGTTCGGCGACACCTCCGACAACCTGGAGCCCAACATCAAGGAAGGCCCGGGCGGCCTGCGCGACCTGCACACCCTCGGCTGGATGGCGCTGCGCACGTTCGGTGTGCGCGATCTCGAGGCGCTGGTGGGACTGGGGCATCTGGGCCCGGACGAAGCCGCGGCGCTGGCGCGCGAACGCCGCGCGCTGGGGCGCCTGCGCTACGGCCTGCACCGGGTGGCGAACCGGCCGGAGGAGCGCCTGCGGTTCGATTACCAGAAGACGCTGGCGCAGCGGCTCGGGTTCGCCGACGACGAGGAAAGCCTCGGCGTCGAGAAGATGATGCAGGGCTTCTACCGCAGCGCGGCCATCGTGCGCCGCATCAGCGACCGCCTGCTGCAACGCTTCGAGGAGCAGTTCGACGGCGAGGCGCTGCCCGAGCCGCTGGACGGGCAGTTCGCTCTCCGTCGCGGCTACCTGGCCGCACGTGAAGGCGCCTGGCCGGCGAACGATGTCGGCCAGGTGTTCGCGCTGTTCGCGGTGTGGGCCGCCCATCCGCAGGTACGCGGGCTGCATTCGCGCACGGCGCGCGCGCTGGCGGAGTCGCTTCCGAAACTTTCGGCGTATCCCGCCGCCGGCAAGGAACAGCGCGATGCCTTCATGGCGTTGCTGCGTGGCCCGCGAGCGGTGGAAACGCTCACCCGCATGGCGCGCCTCGGCGTGCTGGGGCAATGGATTCCCGCGTTCGCGCGCGTGTCCGGACGCATGCAGTTCGACCTGTTCCATGTCTACACCGTCGACCAGCACACGCTGATGGTGTTGCGGAACATCGCCGCCTTCGCCGCGGGTCGCGCCGACGAGCGCTTCTCGATCGCGCACGAGGTCTGGCCGCGCCTGCGCAAACCCGAGTTGCTGCTGCTGGCCGGCCTGTTCCACGACATCGCCAAGGGCCGTGGCGGCGACCATTCGGAACTGGGCGCGGTGGATGCGCGCGAATTCTGTTCCGCCCACGGGCTCAGCGAGGCAGACACCGCCCTGGTGGCGTGGCTGGTGGAGCAGCACCTGCGCATGTCGGTGACGGCGCAGAAGCAGGACATCTCCGATGCGGACGTGATCCACGCCTTCGCCGCGCTCGTCGAGGACCGCGAGCGCCTCGACTATCTCTACCTGCTGACCTGCGCCGACATCGCCGGCACCAGCCCGAAGCTGTGGAACGCGTGGAAGGACCGCCTGCTCGCAGACCTGTACTTCGCCGCCCGCCGCGTGCTGCGCGAAGGCCTGGAGAATCCGGTGGCGGTGGATGAACGCCTGGACGAGGCGCGCGGCAGCGTGCGCGCCATGCTGGAACTGCAGGGCCTGTCCGCGGCGCAGGCAGACGCACTGTTCACCACCATGCCCGAAGAAAGCTTCCTGCGCTTCCGCCCCGAACAACTTGCCTGGCAGACGCATGCGATCCGCGGTGCGTCGGCAGGCGAAACGCGCGTGCGTGCGCGCCGCATCGCCGACGATGCCGACGCCATGGAAGTCTTCGTGCATTCGCCCGACAGGGACGGGCTGTTCGCGGCCATCCTCGCCACCCTGGACCGCATGGGCTTCGCGATCCACCAGGCGCGCGTACTGGTCGGGCCGCAGGGCGCGGTGTTCGACACGTTCGAAGTGCTGCCGGCCGACGCCTACGCGTCCCGCGATCCGGCCGACATCGAGCGCACCCTCGGCGACGCGCTGGCGCGCCCGCTCGACAGCGTCCGCACCTCGCGTCGCGCCGTGCCGCGCCAACTCAGGCATTTCCGGTTCGCCCCGCGGATCGAATTCGGCACGACGCCCGATGGGCGCCGTACCATCCTCGGCCTGGTCGCGCCCGATCGCCCCGGTCTGCTGTCGGATGTGGCCCAGGTGCTGCGCCGGCAAGGCCTGCGCGTGCACGATGCGCGCATCGCGACGTTCGGCGAGCGCGCCGAGGACGTGTTCCAGATCACCGACGAGCACGACCAGCCGCTGAACGACGCCGCTTTGCAGGACGCGCTGCGCGATGCGTTGCGCGCCGGCCTCGAGACTCCCCCCTGACACGTATCCGGTAGACCGTTCGATGACCCGTAAAGCCAGCAAGACCGAAGAACTGAAGTCCACCATCGAGAGCGCCTTCGAGCGCCGCGCCGAACTGACCCCCGCCGAGATCGAGGGCTCCACCCGCACTGCCGTCGAGCTGGCCATCGAAGGCCTCGAGGCCGGCAAGCTGCGCGTGGCCGAGCCCGACGGCAAGGGCGGGTGGAAGGTCAACGAGTGGCTGAAGAAAGCCGTGCTGCTGTATTTCCGCGTCAACGAGATGGAACTGGTCGAGGCCTATCCCGCGCCGTTCTGGGACAAGGTCGAAGCGCGCTTCGGCGCGTTCGACGAGAACGACTTCCGCAAGCTCGGCGTGCGCGTGGTGCCGGGCGCCATCGCCCGTCGCGGCACGTACTTCGGCAAGGACGTGGTGCTGATGCCGAGCTTCGTCAACATCGGCGCGTACGTGGGCGAGGGCACCATGGTGGACACCTGGGCCACCGTGGGGTCGTGTGCGCAGATCGGCAAGCACTGCCACCTGTCCGGCGGCGCCGGTATCGGCGGCGTGCTGGAACCGTTGCAGGCCAGCCCGACGATCATCGAAGACCACTGCTTCATCGGTGCGCGGTCGGAAGTCGTCGAAGGCGTGGTGATCGGGCACCACAGCGTGATCGGCATGGGCGTGTTCATCGGCCAGTCCACGCGCATCTACAACCGCGCCACCAAGGAAATCACCTACGGCTACGTGCCGCCGGGCAGCGTCGTCGTCTCCGGCTCGCTGCCGGCCGCCGATGGGTCGCATTCGCTGTACTGCGCCGTGATCGTCAAGCAGGTCGACGAGAAGACGCGCAGCAAGACCAGCGTCAACGAACTGCTGCGTGGCCTGGCGGACTGATCGATGGCGACGACGCTTTATGGCCTGAAGAACTGCGACACCTGCAAGAAGGCGACGAAGTGGCTGGACCGCTTCGGCGTGGCGTACACGTTCGTCGACTACCGCGACAACCGGCAGGCGCCGGAGACGCTGAAGGAATGGGCCGAGAAAGCGGGGGGCTGGGACGCGCTGATCAACAAGTCGTCGACCACGTGGCGGCAGTTGCCCGAGAGCCGCAAGTCACCGGGCTCCGATGCGGAATGGAAGCTCTTGTTGAAGGAGTATCCGCAACTGATCCGTCGCCCCGTCGTCATCGGCGGCATGGCGGGCTTTTCACAGGGTTTCAGCGACAATGGTTTCAAGAAGCAGTTCGGAGCCGGGTCGTGAGCGATGTCGTCGAGCTTTCCAGCGAACTGATTCGCCGCCATTCGGTGACGCCGGATGACGCAGGGTGCCAGCACGTGCTGGCGACGCGTCTGGTGCAATGGGGTTTCCAGTGCGAACACCTGCGCTTCGGCGATACCGACAATCTATGGGCCACGCACGGAACCGGCTCACCGGTGCTGGTGCTGCTCGGACATACCGACGTGGTGCCGCCGGGTCCGCTGTCTGCCTGGACCAGTGATCCCTTCGTGCCGACCGTGCGCGAGGGCGTGCTCTACGGGCGCGGCACCGCCGACATGAAATGCAGCGTGGCCGCATGCACGATCGCGCTGGAACGTTTCGTCGATGCGCATCCCGACCATCCGGGCACGGTCGCCCTGCTGGTCACGTCGGACGAGGAGGGGCCCGCGCACGATGGGGTGAAGAAGGTCGCCGAGCTGTTCCGCGAACGCGGGCAGCGCATCGACTGGTGCATCACCGGCGAGCCGTCTTCGAAGGAAACGCTGGGTGACCTGCTGCGCGTGGGTCGTCGCGGCACGCTGACCGGCACATTGAACGTGCACGGCGTGCAGGGCCACGTGGCGTATCCGCACAAGGCGCTCAACCCCATCCACAAGGCCCTGCCTGCACTGGAAGAGCTGGCCGCGCGCCAGTGGGACGAAGGCTACGAAACCTTTCCGCCGACCAGCCTGCAGATTTCCAACATCAACGCCGGCACCGGTGCCAGCAACGTCATCCCGGGCGAGCTGCAGGTGGTGTTCAACCTGCGCTTCAATCCGAGCTGGACAGCGGAAGGGCTGGAACGGGAGATCGAGGGCATCCTCCGCCGCCATGGCGTGGATTACAGCATCCAGTGGCTGCGCGGCGGCGAACCCTTCTATACGCCGGAAGGCCATCTGCGTGCGACCGCGCGCGCAGTGCTGGGCGAGTTCGTCGGCGCGCCGCCGGAGGAAAGCACCGCAGGCGGCACGTCGGACGCCCGCTTCATCGCGCCGCTGGGCGCCGAGTGCATCGAGGTGGGACCGGTCAACGCCAGCATCCACAAGGTCGACGAGAACATCCGCGTGACGGATCTCGAGGCACTGCCTGGCCTGTACCAGAAGCTGCTCGAGCGGCTGATGCTGCCGGTTCGCGCAGATTCGTAGGAGCGCCCGCGGGCGCGCTGCCTGTTCCGCAGGTTCCTGAAAGCATCGTGTCGCAGGGCGCTCCTGCAGGATGCAAGTGGTTGCACGCGCAACTTTTGCGGGACTTGCCAAGGTCCGGGTGAAGCGGTTACGGTCGCCTCATGCCCTGTCGCGCCGCCATCAATTACAACCGCAACAACCTGCGCCCGAACAACGGGGCGCGGGCGATGCGGCTCTGCGACTAGGCAAAGAAAGACCTGCCGGATTCCAGAAACCCGCATCGCAAGATGCGGGTTTCTTCGTTTCAGGCCTCCGATTCCGAACCCCACCCAGGAGCTTCCACCCATGTGTTCCATCTTCGGCATCTTCGGGCTGCAGCCCGGCGACGACATCGCCGCGCTGCGACGGCAGTCCCTCGAGCTTTCCCAGAAGCAGCGCCACCGTGGGCCGGACTGGAGTGGCGTCTACCACGACGACGGCGCGATTCTGGTGCACGAGCGTCTGGCCATCGTCGATCCGGCCGGCGGATCGCAACCGCTGCGCTCGGCCGATGGCGCGCTGGTGCTGGCGGTCAATGGCGAGATCTACAACCACCGGGAGTTGAAGGGCGAACTAGCGCAGGACTACGCCTTCCAGACCGGTTCGGACTGCGAGGTCATCAACGCGCTGTATCGCGAAGATACGCCGGCCTCCTTCCTCAACCGCCTCAACGGTATCTTCGCGTTCGCCCTGTGGGACCGTGCGACCGGACGTGCGTTGATCGCACGCGACCCGATCGGCGTCTGCCCGCTGTACTGGGGCCATGATCGTGAAGGTCGCCTGTGCGTGGCCTCGGAGATGAAGGCGCTGGCGCCGATCTGCGCGGACGTGGCGCAGTTTCCGCCCGGTCATTACTACGACACCGCCACCCGGGAACTGGTGAAGTACTACGGGAAGCCCTGGCGCGATTACGCCGCCGTCGAAGGCGTACAGGTGCCCAGGGAAGAACTGCGGGAAGCCTTCGAGCGTGCCGTGCACCGGCAGTTGATGACCGACGTGCCGTACGGTGTATTGCTCTCCGGCGGACTGGATTCGTCGCTGGTCGCGGCGGTCGCCGCGCGCTACGCACGCCATCGCATCGAGGACAACGACACGACGGAAGCGTGGTGGCCGCGCCTGCATTCCTTCGCCATCGGCCTGGACGGGTCGCCCGACCTGGCCGCGGCTGAAGTGGCGGCGAAGGCGCTGGGCACCGTGCACCACGGTTTCACCTACACGTTCCAGGAGGGACTGGATGCGATCCCCGAGGTGATCCGCCATATCGAAACCTACGACGTCACCACCATCCGTGCGTCCACGCCGATGTACCTGCTGGCGCGGCGGATCAAGGCGATGGGGGTCAAGATGGTGCTGTCGGGCGAGGGCAGCGACGAGATCTTCGGTGGCTACCTGTATTTCCACAAGGCGCCGAATGCGCGGGAATTCCATGAAGAGTTGGTGCGCAAGCTGGACGCGCTGCACAACTACGACTGCCTGCGCGCCAACAAGTCGATGATGGCGTGGGGCGTGGAGCCGCGCGTGCCGTTCCTGGACGTCGAGTTCCTCGACGTGGCGATGAAGATGGACGCTGCGCACAAGATGATCGACAAGACGAGCCAGGGCGCGAAGCGCATGGAGAAGGGCGTGCTGCGCGAGGCGTTCGATGGCTACCTGCCGGAATCGATCCTGTGGCGGCAGAAGGAGCAGTTCAGCGATGGCGTCGGTTATGGCTGGATCGACGGGTTGAAGGCGCACGCCGAAGCGCAGGTCAGCGATCGCGAACTGGCAGCGGCCGACAAGCGCTTCCCGGTGAACCCGCCGCAGACCAAGGAAGCCTATTTCTACCGCACGCTGTTCGAGCAGCACTATCCGGGCCAGGCCTGCGCCGAAACGGTGCCGGGCGGCAAGTCGATCGCGTGTTCGTCGCCGGCCGCCATCGCCTGGGACGCCAGCTTCGCGCAGATGGCCGATCCGTCCGGTCGTGCCGTCGCCGGCGTGCATGCATCCGCGCTGCAGGCGACGACGACATGACACCGTCCGCCAGCAGGGGCTGGCGGTGCCGGATCACTACCTGGTCTGAGCGTTGGCGGGCCGCAGCGTGAGCGTGTGGGTCGCTTCGCCCGGCAGGAAGGGTGTCGGCCTGCCGTGCACCCAATCGTCATGGCCCGCGCCCCAGAACGGCGACATCGGGTGGCCACTCTGGCCGCCGGGCATGTGGATGATGCCGTCCGCCTCATGGCCGGGCGAGACCACCATGCGTTCCGACGCGCCGAACGCGGGACCCTGCACGCGCGGCATGGCGCCGTCGCCCGCCAGCGGTTCACCCAGCATGCAAAGTTTCGCCTTGAGGAAGCCGGGCAGCGCGTTGGCCAGCGGGTGGCAGATCTTCGCGGTGTTGCGCTCGCCCCAGCGGCGTTCTGCCAGCGGTCCCTGCTCGGCCAGGTCGTCGCGGACTTCCTTCGCGGCGTCTTCCAGCAATGCATCCCACGTTGCGTAGCGGCGCGACAGCAGGTGCAGGGGGCGCTGCTGCAAAAGCGGCCACACCACGCCCTCCAGCTGCGGCAGGTCGGGCATGATGAAGTCGTCGCCCAGCGTGGCCTGCGCAGGCGCGGTCAGGCCGTCGGCGATGCGTGCGTGCACCGCCAGTCGCCAGGCGCGGACCACGCGGTAGCTGACCGAATCGGTGCTGGCGCGTCCTTCCCAAGTCTTGCCTGCCTCGGCGAGCGCCTTGATGGACGAACTGGCCGGCAACCGCTTCGCTTCGTCCTGCAGCAGCCGCCACCAGCGTTCGAGGAACACAGCACGGTCGTCCAGCTGGATCGACAGAAGGTCGCGTTCGGTGAAGCGTTCCTTCGCCATCAGGCCGTCACGGATCTGCTTTGCGCGCGCACCCAGCGCATAGCCGCCATCACCGACGCGGGCGAGCGGCTCGCCGTCCAGCACGCGCGCATTCGCCGTCCACAGGCGATGGTTGGCGGGGGCGGTCAGTACGGGAGTGAGCTGGCGCGAGATCGCCCATGGCGTGCACGTCGGTGCACCCGATGTGGTCCTGTCGCCTGTCATCGGGCCGCCTGCTTCCAGGGGCGACGGGCAGGCGCCGGCGCGCGACGGCAGCGGACCCAGGATGCGCCACGCGATGCGGCCATTGTGGTCGGCGATCACCAGGTTCTGTGCCGGCGTGGCGGTCCGTTGCGCGACCGACAAGGCCGCTGACAGGTCGCCCGCGCGTGCGAAATCGGCGAGGCCGAAATTCAGTGCGCCCGGCTGGTGCGCCACCCAGCGCAGCGCCAGCGCAGGCTGCCTGTCCCGCGCCGGATGGAGGAGCGGACCGTAGCGCGTGTCCTGCACGTCGAGCGTGACCGGGTCGGCGCCGGCCACACGGATCGTTTCGGCGTGGTGCTCGACGGCATCGCAGGTGCCGGGTGCGGCATCCTTCCCGCAGGGCGTCACCGGGTACCAGTCGGCGGTATCCGCGTAGCTGTTGGTGAAGCCCCACGCCACATTGCCGTTGCTGCCCACGATGATCGCCGGCAGGCCGGGCAGGCTGAAGCCGGACACGTCCACGCGGCCGCCCGGGGCGCGCGGGTCCGGATAGCGCAGGCGCACGCGGAACCAGAGGTTCGGCGCGCGCAGGCCGAGGTGCATGTCGTCGGCGACGATGGCGCGGCCATCGGCCGTCAGCGCGCCGGCCACCGCCCAGTTGTTGCTGCCGGGCGTGCCCTTGTCGGCCAGCCGCCGGTGCGCTTCCGTCGTCGGCATCGGCAGCGTACGCAGGTCGACCTCGTCTGCCGCCGGCAGCGCCGCGTTGCCGCGCGGCTGTCCGTACAGCGGCGCGTCCCATTCCGTGCCGTCGTGCGCGAGCAGCCCGAAGAGCCCCGGAGGCACCTGCTGGCGAAGCTGCCAGAGAGCCAGTTCACGCAGGTTCTCCGAGTCCTGCAGGTCGAAGTACATCGCATACCCGGCCAGCGCAGAGTCTGCCACCTCCCATGGGCGCGGTGCCTGCCGCAGCAGCAGATAGGGCCAGGGACGCGCGCGCAGATCGCCCAGCCCGGCGTTGACGCCGCGCGCATACGCTTCGAGCTGCGGCAGGCGGTCGCCGGCGAAATCGTCCAGGTGTTCGGTCACGCGTGCGCGCATGCGATGCATGCGTCGTTCCTTGTCCATCGGCAGGGCGATCGCGCCGAACAGCTCCGACAGCTCACCTGCGGAGCTGCGCCGCATGAGGTCCATTTCGAAGTAGCGTTCCTGCGCGTGCACGTAGCCGAGTGCGCGCACCGCATCGGTTTCGCTGGCGGCCTCGATGGTGACCACGCCCAGTGCATCGCGCTGGATCGCCACCGGCGCGGACAGGTCGGCCAGCGGCTGCTCGCCATCGAGATGCGCCAGGCTTCCCCGAAGCGACCACCATGCCGCCAGCACCGCCAGAACCACCAGGGCCAACAACAGCAGCGCGATGCGCCGGGTCCACTTCAGCATTGCGGGATCCTTGCGGAGATTGCGTGGCGGGGTGGCCGGATTATTCCATGGAAGCCGATGCCACCAACGCCGCGCTGCAGCGCCCAACGAGACTGATTCCGATTCGGTCATCGCCCCGAGGGATGGGGCATGATGCGCGCCTTGCCCCAGGAGCCGCTCCCATGAAAGGCCATCCCGATGTCGTCGACTACCTGAAGTTCCTGCTGCGCGGGGAACTGGCCGCGCGCGACCAGTACTTCATCCATTCGCGCCGGTACGAAGACCAAGGCCTGAAGGCGCTGTTCCACCGCATCGACCACGAGATGCACGAGGAAACCCAGCATGCCGACGCGCTGCTGCGCCGCATCCTGTTCCTGGAGGGCGATCCGGACATGCGGCCGGAAGCCTTCACCGCCGGCAGGACGGTCGAGGAGATGCTGCAGCGCGACCTGGAGGTCGAATACGCGGTGCGGGCCAACCTGGCCAAGGGCGTCGGGATCTGCGAGCAGCATGGGGACTACGTGAGCCGCGACATCCTGCTGGCGCAGTTGAAGGACACCGAGGAAGACCACGCGCACTGGCTGGAGCAGCAGCTGGGCCTGATCGAGCGCCTCGGTATCGCGCTGTACCTGACGTCGAAGCTCGACGGCGAGTCCGCCGCAGAGTGATCAGCCGCGACGGAGGCGGTATACCGCCGTCTCCAGCGCGCTCAGCCCCTCTTCGCGAAAACGCGGCTCCTGGTCCAGGATGTCGCGCCGCTCCGCCAGCGTGTGCCGCCAAGGCGCCGAGAACAGCGCTTCGACCTCGGCCTGTGCCACCGAGAACGGTGGCCCGGCCTTCTCCTCCTGCGGATACTCGAGCGTGATCAGCAATCCCTGGCAGCCGGTCGGCAGCGCGGCATACACGGTGTCGCGATAGCGCAGGCGCATGTCGGGCGGCAGGGCGATCAGTGCGGCGCGGTCGTAGACGCCGGCGACGTCCGCCAGCAGCGCCGGTGCAAGGCCGAAGGCATCGCCGACGATGATCTCGATGGGACCGGCGCTGACGTGTTCGCCGTAGCGGCTGGTCGTCCGCACGGGATCCAGCCCGGCTTCCTCGAAGAACTGCGTTACCGCCAGCGGCGACAGTTCCACGCCCAGCACGCGGTACCCCTGCGCCGCCAGCCAGTGCATGTCCAGCGACTTGCCGCACAGCGGCACGAGCACGCGCGAGCCCTGCGGCAGCTGCAACGATGGCCAGTGCTTCTGCAGCAGCGGCATCACGTCGTGGCGATGGAAGCCGATCTGGCCTTCCTGCCACCGCTGCAGCCAGAAGTCGGTGTCCATGGTCTTATTCCCTCGCGTGTCTTGGGCGGTGAGTATGACGTGCAGTAGAGCGAGGCGCGTTTAGATGCCTGGGCGTGGACGTCGATGATGCGTGCCCGGTAGCGCTGTCCCGCGATTCGGAATGACGTCAATTCGTGGTGAGCGACGAGCAAATAGCGCCCAACGTCTCGAGGGCGGAAGAAGCTGGAATGTCCTTACGCGCGGCAACCACCGCCACTACCAGGATGCGCCTGCCCGCATTGGCCGTCAGATAGTACGTAGTCCTGCCTGCGAACTCGGATGCCCACTCCTGATGCCGCAAGGCCATGTGCGAACATGACGAAGCGCTGGCCACCTCGGCCCCCAGCGACTCCAGGTATCTTTTCTCGACCGAAGCGTGTGCATCCAAGCCAGGTGGACTCCCAGGCTCCTCGGAAGGCACCAGCAATACCTGGATCAGGACGCCGTCAATCTCTGCGAACGCCCTGTCGCCGTCCTTGATCGTGCGTACATGCTTACCCGGGACAGTGAAGGAGAATGGCTCCCCGTCCTCGGCGCCGGTGAACAGGAAGCCGTCTTGGGTCCTGTCCATTTTCAGCCAGGCGGCTGAAGCTGGCGACGCTGCCAGAAGCAACGCAAGCAGCCAGAGATGACGCATACCTGTTCCTCCTGGTGGCCATCCTTCCGCGTTACATGAAGCACCGCTGCTGCGATGTCAAAGTCGCGGCGGCGCGCCCGTTCGACGAACTATTGGACTTCCAGTCCATCCACCTTCTGCCACCCCCGCGGCAACAAGCCACCCCGCGTGGCACGCGCGCCGACGTATGCGTCCAGATCCTTGAACGACAGGCTCATCGTGCGCTGTCCGCTCTTGATCGACAACGTGGTGCCCGGCGATACGGCGGCGATGGCGACGACATGCTCGGTGCCCAGTTTGGCCTTGGGGATCTCGATGATCTTGTTGCCTTTGCCCTTGTCCAGTTCCGGCAGTTCGCTGACCGGGAAGGCAAGCAAATGCCCCGCGCTGGTCACCGCGACGATGCGGTCGGCCGCGGGGTTGGGGACGTGGGCCGGTTGCAGCACGTTCGCGCCGGCGGTCAGGTTGAGCATGGCCTTGCCGGCTTTCTGGCGGCCCGTGAGGTTTTCGAAACGGGTGACGAAGCCATAGCCATGCGACGACGCCAGCACGAACCGGTTGTCGTTGTCGCCGCTGGCAAGCGCCTGGAACGACGCGCCGGCCGCCGGCGAGAAGCGCCCGGTCAGGGGCTCGCCGTTGCCGCGCGCGGACGGCAGCGTGTGCACGGCGGTGGAATAGCTGCGGCCTTCCGAATCGAGGAACGCCACCTGCTGCGTGCTGCGCGAGCGCACCGCACCCAGCAGTCCGTCGCCGTCGCGATACGACAACGTTGAGGCATCCACGTCATGGCCCTTGGCGGCGCGGATCCAGCCCTTCTCCGACAAGACCACCGTCATCGGCTCGCTGGCGACCAGTTCGGTTTCGTCCAGTGCCTGGGCGGCATCACGCTGCACGAGCGGCGACAGGCGCGCATCGCCGAACTTCTTCACGTCGGCGGTCAGTTCGTCCTTGATCAGCTTCTTCAGCTTGCTCTTCGACTCCAGGATGCCGGCGATCTTCTCGCGCTCGGCCAGCAGTTCGTCCTGCTCGCCGCGGATCTTCATCTCCTCAAGACGGGCGAGTTGCTTGAGCTTGGTGTCGAGGATGTAGTCTGCCTGTTCCTCGCTCAGCTTGAAGCGCGCGATCAGCGCGGCCTTGGGCTCGTCCTCGGTGCGGATGATTCGGATGACTTCATCCAGGTTGAGGAACGCGACCAGCAAGCCTTCCAGCAGGTGCAGGCGACGCTCGACCTTCTCCAGCCGGTGCTTCAGGCGGCGCGTCACCGTGTCGCCGCGGAACGCCAGCCACTCGGTCAGGAACATCTTCAGGTTCTTGACCTGCGGGCGCCCGTCCAGGCCGATGATGTTGAGGTTGACCCGGTAGCTCTTCTCCAGGTCGGTGGTGGCGAACAGGTGGCCCATCAGCTGTTCCGCGTCCACGCGGTTGGAGCGCGGGATCAACACCACGCGCACCGGGTTCGCGTGATCGGATTCGTCGCGGATGTCTTCCAGCCAGGGCAGCTTCTTCGCCCGCATCTGCGCGGCGATCTGCTCGATCACCTTCGACGGCGACACCTGGTAGGGCAGGGCGTCGATGACGATGTTGGCGTTGTCCTTGCGCCAGGTGGCGCGCGCGCGGACGCTGCCGGTGCCGTTCTCGTACATCGCGCGCAGGTCGGAAGCGGCGGTGATGATCTCCGCCTTCGTCGGGTAGTCGGGGCCACGGACGTGTTCGCACAGGTCGGCGACCGTCGCGTCCGGATCGTCGATCAGGCGGATGCACGCGCTGACGATCTCGTTGAGGTTGTGCGGAGGCACGTCGGTGGCCATGCCGACGGCGATGCCGGTGGTGCCGTTTAGCAGCAGGTGCGGCAGGCGCGCCGGCAGCCAGGTGGGCTCCTCGAGCGTGCCGTCGAAGTTCGGTGTCCAGTCGACCGTGCCCTGGCCGAGTTCGCCCAGCAGTACCTCGGCGATCGGCGTCAGCTTGGATTCGGTGTAGCGCATGGCCGCGAACGACTTTGGGTCGTCCGGCGAGCCGAAGTTGCCCTGGCCTTCGATCAGCGGATACCGGTACGAAAACGGCTGCGCCATCAGCACCAGGGCTTCGTAGCAGGCGCTGTCGCCGTGGGGATGGTACTTGCCGATGACGTCGCCGACCGTGCGCGCGGACTTCTTCGGCTTCGCGCCGGCGTTCAGGCCCAGCTCGCTCATCGAATAGACGATGCGCCGCTGGACCGGCTTCAGGCCGTCGCCGATGAAGGGCAGGGCGCGGTCGAGCACCACGTACATCGAATAGTCGAGGTAGGCGCGCTCGGCGTACTCGCGCAGCGGGATCTGTTCGAAGCCGTGAAAGGTGGGGCGGATCGTTTCGGTCATTGCGGGCGTGCGGTCTGCGGGTCGGAAGCCCAGCCATTCTACCCGTCGCGTCGTCTCAGCCGCCGATACCCGGCAGCAGCGGACCGTCCAGCCACAGCCAGCGCGCCAGCCAGGCCGTGGTGAAGGCGATCGCCAGGGTGAGCGGCACGCCCACGCGGAGGAAATCGCCGAACGTGTAGCGGCCGGGATTGAGGATCAGCAGGTTGCCGTGGTGGCCGATGGGGGTCAGGAACGAGGCCACGGCGCCCATCGCGGTGCAGACCACGAACGGCACCGGATTCAGTCCCAGTCCCGTCGCCAGCGCCAGGGCGATGGGCGCCAGCAGCACCGTGGTGGCGGCGTCGGACAGGATCTGCGTCAGCAGCGCGGCGGTCCCGAACATGACCAGCAACAGCATCAGCGGCGACCAGTGCGCGGTGTGGTTGAGCAGCAGGTCCGCCACCAGCGCGGCCGTGCCGGTCTTCTCCATCGCGATGCCCAGCGGGATCACGCCGCCGATCATCACGAAGATGCGCACATCGATCTCCTGGTAGGCCCGTTCGATATCGACGCAGCGCGTGAGCACCATCGCCACCGCGCCGGCGAGGAACGCGATGTGCGGCGCCAGCGTCTCGGTGGCCGCCGCCGCCACTGCGCCGACCATGATGGCCAGCGCGACGGGGGCCTTGCGGCGCGGCTTTTCCTGGCCGCCGAACGGCATCAGCATCAGGAAGCCGTGGTGGGTCGCCAGCGGCTCCAGGTTCTGCTGCTGGCCCCACAGGACCAGCAGGTCGCCTTCCTGCAGCACCATCTCCGACAGTTCGCCGTGCAGCCAGCCCTCGCGCCGCCACAGGCCCACGACCACGACGCCGAGGTTGCGCAGGAAGTCGATGTCCGCAACGCTTCGGCCGACGAACTCCGAATGCGGCGCCACCACCGCCTGCACCAGCTGCTCTTCGCCGAGCGCCTCGGATTTCGGCTGCTCGCCCGGCTTTTCGCCGTACTTCGCCACGGCATGCAGGGCAAGGCCCGGCTCGTCGCGGATGGAGGCGATCTCGTCCGGTGATGCCCGCACCAGCAGCACATCGCCCGCGGCCAGCAGGCTGTCGCTGCGCTGGACGCGGCGGCGCATGCCGTGCCGCAGCCAGTCCACCACCTGCAGGCGGTCATCGAAGGCTTTCGCGAAATCGCCGCGCGACTTGCCGATCCAAGGCGAATCCTCTTCCACCAGCAGTTCGGTGTAGTAGCGGTCCAGCTTCAGGTAATCGCCCTGCGGCGTTTCGCCTTCGCGCTTGGGTACCAGCCACCGGGCCAGCAACATGTAGACCGTGCCCAGCACCACCAGTGCCGCGCCGATCGGCGTGATGGCGAAGATGTCCAGGGCCGGCAGATCCGCGCGCTTGATCAGGTCGTTCGACAGCAGGAAGGCCGGCGCGCTGAACAAGGTCAGCGTGGTGCCCAGCGAGGCGGCCAGCGACATGGGCATCAGCAGCCGGGAAGCGGCCAGCTTCTGCTCGCGGGCGATGCGCATCAGGATCGGCAGCATCATCGCGGTGACCATCACGTGGTGCGAGAACGCCGCCAGCGCCGCCGTCGCGGGCATGACCACGGCGATGGTGCGCCACTCGCTGCCGCCGGCCGCCTTGCCGATGCCGGCGCCGATGCGGTCGGTGATGCCGGTGGCCGAGAGACCGGCGGACAGCACGAACACCGCCGCGACGATGATCGCGGGCTCGCTGGCGAATCCGGACAATGCTTCCTTCGGTCCCAGGATGCCGGTCAGCGTGAGCGCCAGCAGGGCCAGCAACGCCACCAGGTCGACGCGCAGTTTTTCGCTGATGAACAGACCCAGGGTGATCGCCAGGATGGCGAGGAACAGGATCTGTTGGACTTCCATGCGCTTCCCCGTGCGTTGCGTCGTCGTGCGTGCCGACAGCCTACTGCGGATCGGCGTGAGGACGCGTGAGGCGGCATGCCGCAGGCACGCGCCCATTCCGGAAACGAAAAACCCCCGCTTTCGCGAGGGTTTTCGTTGTGCGTGGTGCCCAGGAGAGGACTCGAACCTCCACGGTTTTACCCGCTAGTACCTGAAACTAGTGCGTCTACCAATTCCGCCACCTGGGCAGGTAAGCGAGGCGCGCATTTTGAGGACCGGGCAGGGGAATGTCAACGGTTCCTTCGCGTGGCGGTATTCAGGCGAGGTGTACCATCGCCCCATGACCAAGAAAACACAGCGAAGTGGCGGCAAGACGCCCGCCGGGAAGGGAAGCAAGCAGGGCGGAGCGTCCGCCTCCCGTGGCACGGGCCAGGCCGGCAAGCCCGCCAGATCCGGTACTCCGGCAAAGAAGAGCCTGCCCCCCTGGATGCCCGAGGCGGCGCGTTCGCCTTCGCGTGCAGCGGGTGGCACGTCCCCGTCGCGACGCCCCTCCGGTGGGCACGCGCCGCGGACGGGCGGGCGTTTCGTCGACCCGCACGCGCAGCGCGAGGCGCAGCGTTACGAACAGCCCATCGCCAGCCGCGAGGCCATCCTCGGGTTCCTGGAAGCGGCCGAAGGGCCGCAGACGGCAGAGGAAATCGCCGGTCCGCTGGGACTGGATGCACCCGAACGGTTCGATGCGTTGTCCAAGCGCCTGGGTGCGATGGTCCGCGACGGCCAGCTGGTGCAGAACCGGCGCGGCGGCTTCGCGCCCGTGCAGCAGACTGACCTGATCTCCGGCACCGTGATCGCCAACCCGGACGGCTTCGGTTTCCTCCGTCCCGACACGGGCGGCGGCGACGATCTGTTCCTGCCCCCTTACGAAATGCGCAAGGTCATGCATGGCGACCGCGCGCTGGCCAACGTCACCGGCATCGATCGCCGCGGCCGCCGCGAAGGCAGCATCGCGCGCGTGCTGGAACGCGGCGTCACCCGCCTGATCGGCCGCTTCGGTTTCGAAGTCGGCATCGCCTACGTGGCGCCGGACGACAAGCGCATCCAGCGCAACGTGCAGATTCCGCAGGATGCCACCGGGGGTGCGCGGGATGGCCAGCTGGTCGTGGTCGAACTGACGCAGGCACCGGACGCGCGGCGCCCGCCGATCGGCAAGGTGATCGCCGTGCTGGGCGACAGCCTGACGCCATCGCTCGTGGTCGAGGCCGCCATCCACGGACACAACCTGCCGCACGAGTTTCCGCAGGAAGTGCTGGACGAAGCCACCGCGGTGCCGCTGGTGGTCGAGCCGGCGATGATCGGCGACCGCGTCGACCTGCGGTCCACGCCGTTGGTGACGATCGACGGCGAAGACGCGAAGGATTTCGACGATGCCGTCTACTGCGAGCCCACGCGCGACGGCTTCCGCCTGATCGTCGCCATCGCGGACGTGTCGCACTACGTGCGTCCCGGCACGCCACTGGACGACGAAGCGCAGAAGCGCGCCACGTCCGTGTATTTCCCGGGCTATGTCGTGCCGATGCTGCCGGAGACGCTGTCCAATGGCATCTGTTCGCTGAACCCGAAGGTCGACCGCATGACCTTCGTCTGCGACATGCACGTCAATCGCGACGGTGAAGTGACGCAGTCGAAGTTCTACGAAGCGGTGATGAACTCGCATGCGCGCCTGACCTACACGCAGGTATGGAAGGCCGTCGGCGAGAACGACGAGGAGACCCGCGCGCAGATCGCGCCGGTGCTGCCGCACGTCGAACGCCTGTACCAGTTGTACCAGGTGCTGGCGAAGGCGCGGACGCAGCGCGGTGCCATCGAATTCGAAAGTTCGGAAGTCCGCTTCGTGCTCGACAACCGCGGCGAAGTCACCCAGGCCGGCATGCTGGTGCGCAACGACGCACACAAGCTGATCGAGGAATGCATGATCGCGGCCAACGTGGAAGCGGCGAAGTTCCTGCTCGCGGCGCACATCCCGGCCCCGTACCGCATCCACGACAAGCCTCCGGAAACCAAATACATGGACCTGCTTGAATTCCTGAAGGAGTTCAAGCTGTCGATGCCGTCGTGGGGCAAGGTGCAGCCGAAGGATTTCACCAACCTGCTGAAGAAGGTGCGCGAGCGTCCCGACGCCCCGTTGCTGGAATCGGTCCTGCTGCGCAGCCAGAGCCTGGCGGTGTATGCGCCCGAGAACATCGGTCATTTCGGTCTGGCGTTGAGCGCTTACGCGCATTTCACCTCGCCGATCCGCCGTTATCCAGACCTGCTGGTGCACCGCGCGATCAAGCACGGGCTGACCAAGAAGAAGCCCGACGCCTTTCTTTACTCGTCACGCGACATGGCCGCGCTGGCGCTGCAGTGTTCCGAGCGCGAACGCCGTGCCGACGAAGCCGAGCGCGAGGTCGACGAGCGTTTCCGCGCCGCGTGGATGGAAAAGCACGTCGGCGGCCAGTTCGACGGCGTCATCAGCGGCGTCACCAGCTTCGGCCTGTTCGTGGAGCTGGACCAATCCAAGGTCAATGGCCTAGTCCATGTCACCCAGTTGCCGCAGGACTACTACCACTTCGATCCGCTGCGCAAGACATTGTCGGGAGAGCGTCGCGGCATGTCGTTCCGTCTCGGCGATCGCGTGCGCATCATCGTGCTGAAAGCCAGTCTGGAAGAGCGCAAGATCGACTTCCGCCTAGTCGAGGACAAGACCAGGGACAGCGGCCTGCCGCCGCCCCCGCCGCGCGGACAACCGGCCAAGCGTACGAAGAAAAAGTATTGATTCAGGTCCGTCGTCCCGGCGAAAGCCGGGACCCAGGGTCTTTTGCTGGCGACGCTGCGAAGTTCACGCAGACGACGGTCGCGACGGAACCAAAGTCGCTGGGTCCCGGCTTTCGCCGGGATGACGGCGTCGGTTCTCGTTTCCCCTGCTTGATGAGGAGCCGCTTTGTCCACCCAGACCCACACCGGCGGCTGCCAATGCGGCGCGGTCCGCTTCCGCGTCACCGGCGACCTGAAGGACGCCTCCATCTGCCATTGCCGGATGTGCCAGAAAGCCTTCGGTGCGTACTACGCGCCATTGGTGTCCACGCGCGGCGCGGTGCTCGCGTGGACGCGCGGTGAACCGAAGCGCTTCCAGTCCTCGAACGTGGTGCGGCGAGGCTTCTGTGCCGAGTGCGGCACGCCGCTGACCTATGAAGCACCGGATGGGGTGGCTCTCGCAGCCGGTGCGTTCGATGATCCGTCCGGGCTGGCGCCCTGGGTGCAGTACGGCGTGGAGGGCAAGCTACCCTATGTGGATGCCCTGTCCGCACTGCCGCAGCGGCGCACCGAGGAGGATGAGGCGGCTGCGGCGTTCTTGGCAGGGGTGGTCTCGTTCCAGCATCCGGACCACGACACGGCGGCCTGGCCGCCACGCTGAGCGGGCGGTCGGTGCGATAATGCCGCCCTTTCCAACGCGGCCTTACAGCGCATGAGCAAGCAGAATTCGTGGATCGTCGGCGTCAATGCGGTCGCCTCGGCGGTCGAGAACGACGCCGACAACGTGCGCGAGATCCTGGTCGAAGGCGGCAGCAAGAACGCGCGCCTCACCGAGATCGAGGAGAACGCGCGCCGCAAGGGCATCGACGTGCGCCGCGTCACCGGGCAGGCGCTGGATGGCGTGGCCGGTTCGCTGCGCCACCAGGGCGTCGCCGCACGCTATGCCGCTGCGCCCACCTGGGACGAGAACGAACTGCAGGGGTTGGTGGAGGGCGCCGAAGGCAAGGCCCTGCTGTTGGTGCTGGACGGTGTGCAGGATCCGCACAACCTCGGCGCGTGCCTGCGCAGCGCCGCGGCGGCCGGCGTGACCGCGGTGATCATCCCCAAGGACAAGTCGGTCGGCGTCAATGCCACCGTGCGCAAGACCTCGGCGGGTGCGGCGGACCGGATTCCGGTCGTGCAGGTCACCAACCTGTCCCGCTGCCTGCGCGACCTGCAACAGCTCGGCGTATGGATCTACGGCCTGGCCGGCGAGGCTACGGCGTCGCTGTACGCCACCGACCTGCGCGGCAACGTCGCGCTGGC
This sequence comes from uncultured Pseudoxanthomonas sp., assembly GCF_947498795.1. Classification (NCBI taxonomy): domain Bacteria; kingdom Pseudomonadati; phylum Pseudomonadota; class Gammaproteobacteria; order Lysobacterales; family Lysobacteraceae; genus Pseudoxanthomonas; species uncultured Pseudoxanthomonas sp. Next base: position 162,635 of record NZ_CANMLQ010000002.1, read on the forward strand.
GCTCGGGGGCGAAGCCGACGGCCTGCGCCGCTTGACGCGCGAACACTGCGACGGGCTGGTGAAGATCCCCATGCCGGGCGACATCGAAAGCCTCAACGTGTCGGTCGCCGCCGGCATCACGCTGTTCGAGGCGGTCCGCCAGCGCCAGTAAAGGAGTCCACGTGTCCCGCATGCCGCATCCTCCGTTTCCGCGACTGGTGGCGCTGCTGCTGGGGCTGTCCTCGTTCGCAGCCTTCGCGCAGGACGCGCCGCGCGCTCACGCGCGAGACCTGGGCGTGGCGCCAGGCATCTTCGCGCCGGGGACGTACAACGCCATTACCGATGTCGCCGGTGTGCGGGTCGGCCAGGTGACGTTGAAGGAGGGCGACAAGGTACGCACGGGCGTCACCGCCATCCTGCCGCACCCCGGCAACGTGTACCGCTCGCGCGTGCCGGCTGCCGTGCACGTCGGCAACGGCTTCGGCAAGCTCATCGGCAGTACCCAGGTCAACGAACTGGGCGAGCTCGAAACCCCCATCCTGCTGACCTGCACCCTGTGCGTATGGAAGGCCGCCGATGCGATGGCGGACTGGATGCTGGCCCGGCCCGACATGCAGCAGGTGGGCTCGCTCAATGTCGTGGTCGGCGAAACCAACGACGGAGGCCTCAACGACATCCGCGCGCGTCCGGTCACGGCCGACGCCGTGCGCCGCGCGCTGGATGACGCCACGAGCGGTGCCGTGCAGGAAGGCAGCGTCGGTGCCGGCACCGGTACGGTGGCGTTCGGCTGGAAGGGCGGCATCGGCACGTCATCGCGCAAGCTGCCTGCGTCGCTGGGCGGCTGGACGGTCGGGGTGCTGGTGCAGAGCAACTTCGGTGGCGTGCTGCAGGTGTCGGGGGCGCCGGTCGGCCGCGAACTGGATCGCTACGCCTTCCAGAAGGCGGTCGCGATGCAGGGCGATGGTCGTCGTGGTCCGGCGGATGATCGTGGCGACGGTTCGATCATCATCGTCATCGCCACCGATGCCCCGCTGGCCGACCGCAACCTGCGCCGCGTCGCGTCGCGCGCGATGATGGGCCTGGGTCGCACGGGCAGCTCCGCATCCAACGGCAGCGGCGACTACGTCCTCGCGTTCTCCACCGCGGAGTCGGTGCGGCGCGCCTTCGATGCGCCCCGGCTGGACACCTCGGAGCTGGCGAACGAGCAGATGAGTGCCGTCTTCCAGGCCAGCGTCGAGGCGGTCGAGGAAGCGATCTACAATTCGCTCTTCATGGCCACCACGGTCAGCGGCAATGGCGAGACCGTCGAGGCCATCCCGCTCGACCGGGTGCGAGAGATCCTCCGGCGGCACGGCATCACCGCACCCAAGAAGTGATGTTCCTCGGTTTCAGTGCACGACGTTGCGGATGAAGCGCAGCGGCGTGTCGCCATCGTTGCGGTAGGCGTAGTCGCGATCGCTCGGGAATACGAAGAAGTCGCCTGCCGCGACGATGTGGTCGCCGTCCGGGAGTTCGACGACCAGATGGCCTTCGATGACGAAGAACATCTCGTGCCAGCCGGCCGGATCGGCCGCCGACACGTAGCGGTCGCCGGGCATCAGTGTCCACGCCCACAGTTCGACATCGTGTGAGGCGGGTGCGGTGGCCAGCAGCACGCCCTGCGAGCCCGGCGTGCGGCCGCTCCAGGCCAAGGCTTCGATACGGTCCAGACCCGGGGCACTCGGCGGCTTCACCAGGTCCGCGAAGGTCACTTTCAGGGTTTCGGCAATGCGGTCGAGGGTGTTGAGGCTGACATTCGCATCGCCGGATTCGATGCCCACCAGCATGCGGCGGGAGACGTCCGCCGCCACCGACAGGGCCTGCTGGCTGAGACCTGCGTCCGTACGCAGGCGGCGGATGTTCTCGGCGACGTGTTCAAGCACACTCATGGGCGGGGTTGCGCACTATATTGCGCATCCGGTAAGCTTCGGTATGCGCAATATAGTGCGCATTCCTTCCCTTCTTCAAGCGCGGCGCTTCTGGCGCGCGCAGGTCATGCCGTCATGTCGTCCCCGAATTCCCGCGCCTGCCTGCATTGGCAGCCGATCGCACTGCTGCTCATCGCCATGCTGTCCATCCAGGCCGGCGCGTCGATGGCGAAGAGTCTGTTTCCTGCCGTGGGGGCGACCGGCGCCACGGCGCTGCGGCTGGCGTTGGCGACGGTAATGCTGGTCGCGGTGTTCCGGCCGTGGCGCGCGCGGGTCACCCGCGCGCAGTGGCCGCTGCTGGTGCTCTACGGCGCGTCGCTGGGACTGATGAACCTGCTGTTCTATAAGTCGCTGGAAACGGTGCCGCTGGGAATCGCGGTCGCACTCGAATTCACGGGTCCGTTGGCCGTGGCGCTGTTCGGCTCGCGCCATCTGCGCGACGTCGTGTGGGTCGTGCTGGCCGTCGCCGGGCTGGTGCTGCTGGTGCCGGAGCAGGGTGCCGAGGCGCTAGATCCCGTGGGTGCGGTCTACGCGCTGGGTGCAGGCGCCTGCTGGGCGATGTACATCGTGTTCGGCCAACGGGCAGGCAATGCGCACGGGCCGCAGACGGTCGCCATCGGCAGCTGCATCGCGGCGGCGGTGGCGGTGCCGTTCGGCGTCGCGCATGCCGGTGCTGCGCTGCTGGCGCCAGCGCTGCTGCCCATCGCCCTGGCGGTCGCGCTGCTGTCCACGGCGATCCCCTACAGCCTGGAAATGGTGGCGCTGACGAAGATGCCCACGCGCACCTTCGGCATGCTGATGAGCCTGGAACCGGCCATCGCCGCCCTGTGCGGCCTGCTGTTCCTGCACGAGCGCCTGTCGCTGCTGCAGTGGCTGGCGATCGCGGCGATCATCGTCGCGTCCGCCGGCGCGGCGATGACCTCGCGTCCGCCGGTGCAGACCGCGGCCAACGGTGAAGCGTAGTCAGGCGAGCGAGGCCTGGTAGACCGCCAGGTCGCTGCCGGAGAAACAGCAGAAGATCACCTCGGGCGGCGTGGGCGATGCAGACAATGCGGCACGGACAGTGTCGACCGCGACGCGTGCGGCGGATTCCGCGGGATAGCCGAAAATACCGGTACTGATGCAGGGAAAAGCGACGCTGCGCAGGCCGTGCCTTTCCGCCAGCGCCAGGCTGTTGCGGTAGCACGCAGCGAGCAGGGCGGGCTCGCCGTGTCCACCGCCACGCCAGACCGGACCGACGGTATGGATCACATGGCGTGCCCGCAGGCGATACCCCTGCGTGATCTTCGCTTCGCCAGTGGCGCAGCCGCCGAGCAGTCGGCATTCGTGCACCAGCTCCGGACCCGCCGCGCGATGGATCGCGCCATCCACGCCACCGCCGCCGAGCAGCGAACTGTTCGCCGCATTGACGATGGCGTCGACCTGTAGCGCAGTGATGTCGGCCTGGATCGCAGTCAACCGCATGACGCCGTCCTGTGCGAGGTATCAGCCCAACGGCTTCGGCCACATGTTGGCGATCTTGCAGAACAGGCGCGCGGTCTGTTCGGCGTCGTAGACCGCCGAGTGCGCGTCGTCGGCATTCCAGTCGAAGCCGGCGGCCTGCACGGCGCGGGCGAGCACGGTCTGGCCGTACGCGACGCCAGCCAGCGTCACCGTGTCGAACACGCTGAAGGGATGGAACGGGTTGCGCTTGTGCGCCACGCGCGCAACGGCGGCATTGAGGAAATTGAGGTCGAAGTGCGCGTTGTGGCCGACCAGGATCGCGCGCTGGCAACCGTGCTTCTTCACCGCCGCGCGCACTGGCGCGAACACGTGGTCCAGCGCCTCCTTCTCCTGCTTGGCGAAGCGGAACGGGTGGTCCAGATCGATGCCGGTGACTTCCAGCGATTTCGGATCGATCTCGGTGCCCGGCGCCGGATGCAGGTGCACGCTCGCGGTTTCGCCACAGACCAGCAGCCCGTTCTCGTCCAGGTCCAGCGGCACCGCGGCCATTTCGAGCAGGGCGTGCCGGTTCCAGTCGAAGCCGCCGGTCTCCACGTCCACCACCACGGGCAGGTAACCGCGGAAGCGGTGGGCCATGGGGGTGATGCGGACGGGTTCGGCAGCGTTTTCCATGCGGGAAAGGGTAGCAGAGGGCGCGCGTGCTTCCTCGGCTGGAAACCCGATGTCGGCCAGGTTTTGTGTAGGAGCGACGTGAGTCGCGACCGTCAACCTGCCACTCCAGTGACAATGAGGGGGCCGCATGAAGGGCGGACGCCATGCCCCGGTTGCTGGCCTGCAGTGATGTCCTGGTCGCCCGTGTCGTGCGGTCGCGACTTGCGTCTCTCCTACAGTGCAGGTGTGCGCGTCCCGAGCACGGTGCCTTCGTCGCGCATGCGCACCAGCATTGCGGCGCCCTGGTCGGCGAAGGCGGGCACGTCGTCGACTCCTGCCTCCGCTGCCAGCTGACGCACCGCATCGCCACCGCTGCGACCGCCTTCGCCCAGCAGTTCGACCAGCCGGTAGACCAGTGGCGAGATCGCCGCGAAGCGCACCTGGTGTTCCGCATCCCGACGCACGAGCAGCAGCGTCGGTTCGACCGGCGGCGCATCGGGCTGGAAGTCCGGACCGATCCGGTGCACCGGCCATTGGTAGGCCAGCGCCCACGCGAAGGGCGAGACCACCGGTTCGCCCGTCAGCAGGTCGGCGTGCGGGTCATGCGGTGGCACGGGATCGTCGGCGATCTGCAGCGCCAGCTCGACCCACTCGTAGTGCGCGAGTTCGCGCAGCCAGGGATGCAGGTCGTCGTCGCGCGTTTCCAGGTAGCGGATGAACTCGCGCGCGATCTCCGGGAACAGCGGCGTCTGGCTGCGGTGGTCGGCGTAGAAGCGGCGCACCAGCACGCGCCACGCGTCCTCGCCCAGCGTCTTCCGGATCACCGGGAAGTTGCCGGCCAGCAGGGCTTCGATGTTGTTGAAGAACAGGTCGCGGTAGATCGCCAGCCGGCGCGCTTCGATGCCGGGTGGCGGCGGATGCGAGGACGGATCTCGCAGGTGGCGCGACAACGCGAACTGCTGGTCGTGCAGGGTGTCAGCCATGCGTCGCCCGCGCCGATGCGCCAGGTAGATGCAGCGCCTGCAGGGCGCGGATGCGCTGCAGTTCGACACACAGCTCGGCCAGCGGCGGGAAGTTGAAGTCGCGCTCCAGCAGCGTGGGGCGCACGCCATGCGTGGCATAGGCCTGCGACAGCAGCGCCCACACGTCGTCCTTCACCGGGGCGCCATGCGTATCGACCTTCAGGTCGTCGGCTTCGTCGTAGTGGCCGGCGATGTGGTACGACGCGATCCGCGCCGACGGCAGGCGCGTGAGGAAGGCGCATGCGTCATAGCCGTGGTTGATGGCGTTGACGAATACGTTGTTGACGTCGAGCAGCAGGTCGCAGTCGGCCTCGTCGAGTACTGCGGTGATGAAGTCGACTTCGTCCATCGCCTGGTAGGGCGCGGCGTAGTAGGAGACGTTCTCGATCGCGATCCGCCGACCCAGCGCGTCCTGTGCGTGGCGGATGCGCGCGGCGACGTGATGCACCGCCTCCTCGGTGAACGGGATCGGCATCAGGTCGTACAGATGGCCGTCGTCGGTGCAGTAGCTGAGGTGTTCGCTGTAGAGCACCACCCGGTATTCGTCCAGGAAGCGCCGCGTGCGCGCGAGGAACGTATCGTCCAGCGGCGCGGTGCCGCCCAGCGACAGCGACAGTCCATGGCAGGTGATCGGATACTGCGAGGCCAGGGTCTTCAACGCATCGCCGTAGCGTCCACCCACCCCCAGCCAATTGTCCGGCGCGCATTCGAGGAAGTCGAACGCCCCGGCCGGCGCGGCCAGCAGCTCGTCCATCAGGGCGCGGCGCAGGCCCAGGCCGGCGGAGGCGGGAGGAAGGGTGATCATGCGGATGCACACGCAGGCCCCGGCGCAACGCCGGGGCCTGCTCCGGACTTACTTGGTCTCGCCGGCCTTCTTGGTGCCGCCGCACTTGCCCTCGCCGCACTTGCCTTCACCGCACTTGCCCTCGGCGCCCTTGGCGCCGGCATGGGCCTTGTGCTCGGCGGCATCGATGAAGCCGTCCTTGTTGGTGTCGATCTCGGCGAATTTCGCGGCCTTGTCGGGATGGGCTGCGTTGAATTCGGCTTGCGAGACCTTGCCGTCCTTGTCGGTGTCGGCCTTGGCCATGCCGCACTTGCCTTCGCCGCACTTGCCTTCGGCCGCCTTCGCCGCTTCCTGGCCCGCCAGCAGGTAACCCTGCGAAAGCGGCTCCATCGCGAACGCGGAACCGGTCAGGGCGAGGCCTCCGGCCAAGGCAATGGCGACCGCGGCAGGCTTGTTCGTCTTGGACATCGTCATGCTCTCCAGTGAGGTGCGGCGGAGCCGCACGGGAAGTGGCGACAGTGTAGACGCAGTCCGTTAGCCGGCCGTATGCATGCCCGGAAATGCTCGCGCCCCGCGTGGAAGCGGGGCGCGGGGGTGCTGCGGTGCGGAAATCTCAGACCGCGCCGGTGGTGCTGGTCTCGTCGCGCTTGTCGCGGGGCGGCAAGGGCTGTTCGCCGTGCACGAGGAACCAGATGTTCTCGGCGATGTTGGTGGCGTGGTCGCCGATGCGCTCCAGGTTCTTCGCCATGAACAGCAGGTGCGTGCACGGCGTGATGTTGCGCGGGTCTTCCATCATGTAGGTCAGCAGTTCGCGGAACAGGGCGGTGTAGTGCGCGTCGAGTTCGGCGTCGCGCTCGCGCACCTGCACGGCCTGGTCCGCATCGCCATTCTGGTAGGCGACCAGTACGTCGCGCACCTGGCGGGCGGCCAGCTTGCCGAGCGCGCGCAGGCCGGTGATCTGTGGCATCGGGGGCGACACATTGAGCGCGATGGAACGCTTGGCGACATTGGCCGCGTAATCGCCGATGCGCTCGATGTCGGCGGGGATGCGCAGGCCGGCGAGGATCTCTCGCAGGTCGCGCGCCATCGGGCCACGCAGCGCCAGGTGCATCACGTCGTGGCTGACCTGGTGCTCGATGGCGTCGATGGCCTCGTCGTTGGCGATGATGCGCTGCGCGGCCTTGTCGTCGCGGCGCTCGACCACGTCCAGCGCGGCCTCCAGCTGGGCGACGGCGGTCTCGCCCATGCGCACGATCTCCGCCACGATGCGGCGCTGTTCTTCGTCGTAGCTCTTCACGATATGGTCGTTGGGTTGGGTGTTCATGGGCGTCCTCAGCCGAACCTGCCGGTGATGTAGTCTTCCGTCTGCTGCTTGCCGGGGTTGGAGAAGATCGTCGAGGTGACGTCGTGCTCCACCAGCTCGCCCAGGTACATGAAGGCGGTGTAGTCGGACACGCGCGCGGCCTGCTGCATGTTGTGGGTGACGATGGCGATGGTGTACTGGTGCTTGAGCTCTTCGATCAGCTGCTCGATCTTGCTGGTCGAGATGGGGTCCAGCGCGGAGGTCGGTTCGTCCAGCAGGATCACGTCCGGACGAAGTGCCACCGCGCGTGCGATGCACAGACGCTGCTGCTGGCCGCCCGACAGGCCCAGCGCGCTCTGCTTCAGCTTGTCCTTGGCTTCTTCCCACAGCGCGGCCTGGCGCAGCGCCTGTTCCACGCGCACGTCCATGTCGGCCTTGTTGAGGCGCTCGTGGTGGCGGATGCCGTAGGCGACGTTCTCGTAGATCGTCATCGGGAACGGCACCGGCTTCTGGAACACCATGCCCACCTTGCTGCGCAGGCGGTTCATCGGATACCGGGCATCGAGGATGTTCTCGCCGTCCAGCAGTACATCGCCCGTCGCGCGCAGCTTGGGGTACAGCGAGTAGATGCGGTTGAACACGCGCAGCAGGGTCGACTTGCCGCAGCCGGACGGACCGATCAGCGCGGTCACGCGCTTTTCGGGGATTTCGAGGTTGATGTTCTTCAGCGCATGGAAATCGCCGTAGTAGAAGTCCAGGCCCTTGGCGGCCAGTTTCACGCTGGCGGTCGCGGCGTGTTCGTCGTGGCGCTGCGGCGTCACCACGGCGATGCGGGCGGCGTCATTCATGGGTCACCTTGTTTCGAAGAAGGATGGTTCGGGCGATCAGGCTGAGCACCAGCACCATGCCGGTGACGAGGAAGGCGCCGGCCCAGGCCAGCGAGTTCCAGGAGTCGTACGGGCTCATCGCGTACTGGAAGATGACCATGGGCAGGTTGGCCATCGACTGGTTGAGATCCGTGCTCCAGAACTGGTTGTTGAAGGCGGTGAACAGCAGCGGCGCGGTCTCGCCGCTGATGCGTGCCAGCGCCAGCAGGATGCCGGTGACGATGCCCGGCAGCGCGGATCGCATCAGCACCTGGGTGGTGACCTTCCACTGCGGCACGCCCAGCGACAGCGCGGCCTCGCGCATCTGCTGCGGTACCAGCCGCAGCATCTCGTCGGTGGTGCGCACGATCACCGGCAACGCGATGAACGCCAGCGCGACGGCGCCGGCCCATGCCGAGTAGTGGCCCATCTGCGCCACCATCACGGTGTAGATGAAGAGGCCCAGCACGATGGACGGTGCCGACAGCAGGATGTCGTTGACGAAGCGGACCGTTTCGCCCAGCCAGTGCTTGTTGGCGTACTCGGCCAGGTAGGTGCCTGCGGCGATGCCGATGGGCGTGCCCAGCACGATGGCCAGCAGGCTCATCACTACGCTGCCAAACAGCGCGTTGGCCAGGCCGCCGGGTTCGTTCGGCGGCGGCGTCATCTGGGTGAACAGGTCCAGGTTCAGGCTGCCCATGCCTTTGGTGATCGTGGTCCACAGGATCCAGACCAGCCACATCAGGCCGAAGATGGCCGCGGCGATCGACAGCGTCAGGGCGACGGCGTTCTTGACCTTGCGGAACGTGTACAGGGACGCGGACATCAGTTGCCCTCGCGCTTGGCCAGCTGGCGCAGCATCAGGCGGGCGACGGCCAGCACGATGAAGGTCAGCAGGAACAGGGTGAAGCCGAGCAGCAGCAGCGATCCCTTGTGCAGCGGATCGGTGGCTTCGGCGAATTCGTTGGCGATGGTGGAGGCGATGGAGGTGCCGGGCTCCAGCAGAGCGGCGCTGATCGTGTAGGCGTTGCCGATGACGAACGTCACCGCCATGGTCTCGCCGAGGGCGCGGCCCAGGCCCAGGAAGACGCCGCCGATCACGGCCGAGCGCGTATACGGCAGCACCACGTCCCACACGACCTCCCATTTCGTGGAACCCAGCGCGTACGCCGATTCCTTCAGTCGGCCCGGGACCGTCAGGAAGACCTCGCGCATCACCGACGACACGAACGGGATCACCATGATCGCCAGCACCAGCCCTGCGGTCAGCATGCCGATGCCCAGCGGCGGACCCGAAAGCACCGCGCCGACGAGCGGCAGCTGGCCGAGGTTGTCGTTGATCCACGGATAGACGTGTTCGCTCAACTGCGGCGCCAGCACGAAGAGGCCCCACATGCCGTAGATGATCGAAGGGATGCCGGCCAGCAGTTCGATCGCCATGCCCACCGGGCCGCGCATCCAGGCCGGTGCCACTTCGGTCAGGAACACCGCGATGCCGAAACTCACCGGCACCGCGATCAGCATGGCCACGCCGGCACTGACCAGCGTGCCGAACACCGGCACCAGCGCGCCGAACTCGCGCGTACCCACGTTCCATTCGGTACTGGTGAAGAAGCCCAGGCCGAAGGTCTGCAGCGCTTCGCGCCCGCCCCACAGCATCGAAAGCGCGGCAGCGATGAGCGAAATCAGGACGAACATGCCGGCGCCGGTCAGCGTCAGCCGGAACAGCCTGTCGGCGCGCGCGTCTTTCGCGGTACGCACGTCCGTCAGTGAGGCGGGGAGGGCGGTGGCGTTCATGCAACCCGGGGAGTGGGGAAGGGGCGGGGTGACGCGGGAGGCGTTAGTGCACGGTGATGCGGTTACCGCGTGATGACAGCGGGCCGCCCCTCGGGACGGCCCGCCGCACGATCTGCATCAGAGCTTGATCTCGGTGCTCCAGTACTGCTCGATCTGGCCTACCAGCTCCGGCGGCAGCGGCACGTAGTCCAGTTCGTTGGCCTGCGCCTGGCCCTGCTCGTAGGCCCACTTGAAGAAGTCCAGCGTGTGCTTGGCCTTGGCCGCATCCTTGGGCTGTTTGTAGACCAGGATGAAGTTGGTCGCGGTGATCGGCCACGCCTGTTCGCCCGGCGCGTTGGTGATGACCAGGTTGAAGTCCTTGGCGCTGGCCCAGTCGGCGCTGGCCGCGGCGGCGGCGAAGCTCTCCGGCGTGGGCTTCACGAACTGGCCGGCGGCGTTCTGCAGCGACGCGTACGACATGTTGTTCTGCTCGGCATAGGCCAGTTCGACGTAGCCGATGGAGCCCTTAAGCTGGCGCACGTAGGCGGCAACGCCTTCGTTGCCCTTGCCGCCGACACCGCCCGGCCAGTTGACCGAGGTGCCTTCGCCGACCTTCGACTTCCATTCGGGACTGACCTTGGACAGGTAGTTGACGAAGTTGAAGGTGGTGCCCGATCCGTCGGAGCGGTGCACAGTGTTGATCTTGCCGGCGGGCAGGGCCACGCCCGGATTCAGCGCGACGATCGCCGGATCGTTCCAGGTGGTGATCTTGTGCAGGAAGATGTCGGCCAGGACGGCGCCATTGAGCTTCAGCTGGCCCGGCTGCAGGCCTTCCACGTTGATGACCGGCACCACGCCGCCGATGACCGACGGGAACTGGGCCAGGCCGGCCTGCGCCAGCTCTTCCGAAGAGAGCGGCTTGTCGGACGAACCGAAATCGACGGTCGCCGCCTTGATCTGCGCGATGCCGCCGCCGGAGCCGATCGACTGGTAGTTGATCTTGGCGCCGGTGGTCTTGTTGTAGTCCGTGGACCAGCGCGCCATCAGCGGGTAGATGAACGATGCGCCCGCGCCGGTCAGCTCGGCGGAGATCTGCTGGGACCCGCTGGCGGCCGGTGCGGCGGCATCGCTGCTGGCCGACGGGGCCGGTGCATCGGTCTTGCCACCGCAGGCCGTGGCAAGGAAGGCGGTGGCCAGGGCCAGCGTGGCCAGGCGGGCAGTGCGGATAGGCATGGGCTCTCCAGACAGGTCGTGTGTGATCCCGGCTATGAAATGATGTTTTTGTTACAGCGTGATGACATCGCCATCTCGCGCTGTCATGCGACGCGCGGCGCGGGCGCCGGGAAAAGAAAACGGGCCCGAAGGCCCGTCGGGGTAGCGCCGCGCGGGAGAGTCGCGGCGCCGGTGCCGGCACGGGGAGAGACCGTGCCGGCGGGGTGCGATCAGTACTTCAGGTTGGCCTTCCAGTACGTCTCGATCTGCTGCACCAGCGCCGGCGGCAGCGGCACGTAGTCGAGCGACTTGGCCTGGGCGTCGCCATTGGCGTAGACCCAGCGGAAGAAGTCGCGGGCGTCCTTGTTGCCCTTCTTCGGCGCCTTGTACATCAGGATGAAGTTGGTGGCGGTGATCGGCCAGGAGTTCGCACCGGGCGCATTCGTCATGACCAGGTAGAAGTCCTTGGACTTGGCCCACTCGGCGCTGGCGGCGGCGGCGGCGAAGGTCTCGTCGCTGGGCTGCACGAAGTTGCCGGAGGCGTTCTTCAGGCTGGCGTAGGCCATCTTGTTCTGCAGCGCATACGACAGTTCGACGTAACCGATGCCGCCCTTGATCTGCTTCACGTAGGCGGCCACGCCTTCGTTGCCCTTGCCGCCCACGCCGGTCGGCCACTGCACGGTGGTGCCTTCGCCCACCTTGGTCTTCCACTCCGGGCTGACCTTGGACAGGTAGTTGACGAAGTTGAAGGTGGTGCCCGAGCCGTCCGAGCGACGGACCACGGTGATGCGCTGCGCCGGCAGGGTCAGGCCCGGGTTCAGGGCGGCGATGGCGGGGTCGTTCCAAGTCTTGATAGTGCCCAGGAAGATGTTGGCGAGCGTCGGGCCGTCCAGCTTCAGCTGGCCGGGCTTCAGGCCGGCGACGTTCAGCACCGGCACCACGCCGCCGATCACCGACGGGAACTGGGCCAGGCCGTACTTGGCCAGCTCTTCCGGCTTCAGCGGCGCGTCGGACGAACCGAAATCCACCGTGCCGGCCTTGATCTGCGCGATGCCGCCGCCCGAACCGATCGACTGGTAGTTCACGCGGTTGTTGGTGGCCTTGGCGTAGTCGGCGGACCACTTGGTCATCACCGGATACACGAACGACGCGCCAGCGCCGGTCACGTCGGCGGCGAACGCCTGCGCCGAGAAGGCCGAGGCGAGCGCGAGCAGCGCGACGCGGGATTTGATCGAGTTGAGCACGGAAATCTCCTGGGAGAAGGCAGGGTGGAAGGACGGGCATGCCCGTTGGGTGGCCATTCCACGACGTTTGTGTGACAGCCCGGTGTCGGCATTGCGACAGTCGCGTGACGCTGGGCGGCCTCCGCACCTCCAGGCCGGGGTGGCATCGATGCGGGCAAGGGCCGAAGGTGGGGAAGCGCCGGCGATGTCGATCCAATCCGCCTCTGTAGGCGCGATACATATAGATGCATCGCCTTCGAGCCGGGACCACCTGGGGCACCACGGCGCCGCTGTCACACATCGGTCATGAAACTCACATGTGACTGCAAGATTTCACTCCCATCCTTTAGCGCATCTTTGACGGGCGCTTAATGATTTCCGAAGGTGATCTCGGAAACGAAGCGGGTCGCCCACGAAGCCTGCGCTTTCACTTCCCATTCCACTCGGAGAGTCACCATGCGTTATTCCCTCCTGGCCGCCGCGCTTGCCGTCGCCATGGGCAGCACCAGCTTCTCGGCGTCCGCCGCCGACTCCCGCGATCAGACGATCGCCGAACTGAAGGCGCAGCTGGAAGCGCTGTCGGCCAAGGTGGCCGAGCTGGAAGAGCGCACCGACGCGCAGTCCGACGTGAACCTGGACACGGCGGCGCAGCTCGACAAGATCACCACCGGCTCTCCGAAGATCGACACCAAGGGCGGCGTCAAGGTGACCTCGGCCGACGGCAAGTTCGAGGCCAGCATCGGCGGCCGCATCCACTTCGACACCTACGCGTTCGATCGCGACATCGCCAGCACCACCGGCACGACCGAATTCCGCCGCGCGCGCCTGACCCTGTCCGGCAAGGCCTACGGCTGGGAATACAAGATGGAGCAGGACTTCGGCGCCGGCACCAACCTCGACGGCCTGCGCGATGCCTACATCGCCAAGTCCGCGCTCGGCGGCAAGTTCACCATCGGCCACTTCAAGCCCTACCGTGCGATGGAGGAACTGACCAGCTCCAACGAACTGCTGACGATGGAGCGGCCGTTCTCTTCCGCCACCGGCCTGTTCTCCGGCCGCCAGTTCCAGCAGGGCGTCGGTTACCTGCGCGCCGGCGAGAACTACACCGCCGGGCTGAGCGTGTTCAACCTGCGCGGCGCGGCCGCCACGCGCAACGAAGGCACCGGTGCCGCCGGCCGCGTGACCTGGGCCCCGATCAACAACGACAACAACACCTTGCACTTCGGCGCGTGGTACAGCACCGAGAACAACAACCTCGGTTCGGCCGACCTGGTCGCCACCTCGAACTACGCCGGCCGTCGCGGTCCGTCGCAGGTGATCGCCACCACGACCGGCGCCAGCCGCAACACCGTCGACGTGATGGCGGTGGAAGCCGCCGGTTCGTTCGGCCCGGCCTTCTTCCAGGCCGAGTACGCCGATGCGACCTTCGGCCAGCCGCTGGGCCGCGACCAGGATGTGACCACGTACTACGTACAGGGCAGCTTCATGCTCAACGGCGGACACAAGCCGTACAAGGGCGCCACCGGCGTGTTCGGTTCGCCGAAGGTCGCCGACAAGGGTTTGTGGGAACTGACCGGCCGCTACGACTATGTCGAGAACGAAACGCTGAACCGCGAAGTCACCAGCTGGATCCTCGGCGTGAACTACTACGTCAATCCGAACCTGCGCTTCATGTTCAACTACACGCAGGGCGACAACGAAGTCACCGGCGACGAGACCGCCCAGTACGCGCTGCGCACGCAGTTCGCCTGGTAAGACCGTCGCGCGGCCATGTCCGCGACCGCGTGAACGCAGGGCCCGGGATCGTCTCCCGGGCCTTGTCGTTTCTGGAGCGGGGATGCCGGCGACCATGACCATTGGCAGGGGGCCGTCACGCACGGGGCGGCGACACTGGCGGTGGCACCCAGGCACGGCCGGGTCGCCGAGGGATGGGGATCCTTTTCGAACCAGGGGGCGTGGTGAAGCATTCGGCGAGTGTTCTTGGCGTGGCGTTGTGGGCGGGCCTGTCGATGGCAGGGGCGGCGCGGGCCGCCGAGCCGGTCGACCTGGACATGGTGGCGAAGATCCGCAGCGAGGCGCTCCATCGCTCCCAGGCGGCCGCGAACCTCAAGGAGCTGACCGAGACCATCGGTCCCCGCCTGACCAATTCGCCCAACTACACGGCGGCCAGCGCGTGGGCGCGCGGCAAGCTGTCCGGCTGGGGACTCGCGAACGTGCATGACGAGGTGTACGACCCGGCCTTCGGCCGAGGCTGGGCCTTCCGTGCGTCCCGCGTCGAAATGCTGTCGCCGCGCCAGTTGCCGGTCCATGCGCTGCCCAAGGCTTGGACACGCGGTACCGACGGACCGGTCGAAGGCGAGGTCGTGCTGGCGTCGTTCAAGACGCTGGAAGACATCGGGAAGCAGCGCGGCAAGCTGCGCGGCCGCATCGTGCTGGTCGATGAAGCGCGCACCTACAAGCCGTCCGACAAGAACGACTTCCGTCGCTACAGCGAGGCCGAGCTGGGCGAGCTGCAGACGTTTCCCATGCCGGAAGACGCCGCCCCCGACGCCCAGCAGAAGCGCCTCGACGAGTACCGCAAGCGGACTGCGCTGAGCAAGGCGCTGAACGAGTTCTTCGCCGAAGAGGGCGTGCTGGCCACGCTGTCGATCAGTTCGTGGGACAACGGCATCATCCGCGCGACCGGCGGTGGCGCACGCAAGGCCGGCGAACCGGTCGGCGTGACCGAGCTGGTGCTCCCCGCGGAGCACTACAACCCGCTGGTGCGTGCGGTGCAGGGCAAGCAACCGGTGCGCCTGCGCATCGACGTCGATTCGGCGTTCACCAGCGCAGAGGACCTGCCAGCCACCAACACCTTTGCCGAGATTCCCGGCAGCGGCAAGGCGGACGAGCTGGTCATCATCGGCGCACACCTGGATTCCTGGCACACGGGCACCGGCGCCAACGACAACGGCGCGGGCGTGGTCGTGATGATGGAGGCCATGCGCATCCTCAAGACGGTCGGTGCGAAACCGCGGCGCACGATCCGGCTGGCGTTGTGGGGCGGTGAGGAGCAGGGCTTGAACGGCTCGGCCGGGTACGTGGCCAGGCATCTGGCGGACTATCCCGCACCGACCGATCCGGAACAGAAGGCACTACCGCGCGCTTACCAGCGAGGTACCGGCCCGCTGCAGCGCCAGCGTGGTTACGATCGGTTCTCGACTTACTTCAACTTCGACAACGGCACGGGGCGCATCCGCGGCATCTATGCGCAGGAAAACCATGCGGCGGTGCCGATCTTCAAGGCCTGGCTGGAACCGTTCAACGATCTCGGCGCCACCATCGTCACCACGCGCAACACCGGCAGCACCGACCACATTTCGTTCGACCGCGTCGGTTTGCCGGGATTCCAGTTCGTCCAGGATCCGGCGGACTACTTCACCCACGTCCACCACACGCATCTCGACACGTACGATCACGTGGTGCCGGAAGACCTGAAGCAGGCCGCGGCCATCATCGCCTCGTTCGCCTGGCACGCCGCGATGCGCGAAGAGCGCCTGCCCCGGAAGCCCTTCATCGAGCGCGACGCGCCGTAGCGTGCGCTGCGCGCACGAACGCGTGGAATCCGGCAATGCGATGTCGTGCGCATGGCGCACGCTACGTCAGGCGAGGGTCTTGTCCTTGAACCGGCAAAGATCGCGGATAACGCATTGCGGGCAGTCCGGCTTGCGGGCCTTGCACACGTAGCGTCCGTGCAGGATCAGCCGGCCCGCAACAGCCTGCGTGCGCCGTCTGCAACAGGGCCGCGCCGGCGGCAGGTGTTATTGCCGCATCAAGCGACAGTCTTGTCCTTGAACCGGCAAAGATCGCGGATAACGCATTGCGGGCAGTCCGGCTTGCGGGCCTTGCACACGTAGCGTCCGTGCAGGATCAGCCAATGGTGCGCATCCTGCATGAACTCCGCCGGCACCACCTTCACCAGCCTGTCCTCCACGGTGCGGACATCCTTGCCCGGCGCCAGTCCCGTGCGGTTCGAGACGCGGAAGATATGGGTGTCCACGGCGATGGTGGGTTCGCCGAACGCGGTGTTCATCACCACGTTCGCGGTCTTGCGTCCTACGCCAGGCAGGGCTTCCAGTGCTGCTCGTGATCGCGGTACCTCACCGCCGTGGTCGTCGATCAGGATGCGGCAGGTGGCGATGACGTTTTTCGCCTTGGCATTGAACAGGCCGATGGTCGCTATGTATTTCTTCAGCCCGTCTTCGCCCAGGGCAAGGATCGCGGCCGGCGTGTTGGCGATGGAAAACAGCCGTCGCGTCGCCTTGTTCACGCCCACGTCCGTCGCCTGGGCGGATAGCGTCACCGCCACCAGCAGTTCGAACGGGGTGCTGTACTCCAGTTCCGTGGTCGGCTTCGGATTGAGTTCGCGAAGCCGTGAGAACAGCTCCACGACCTCGGCGCGGGTGAGCGTAGCGCTGCGCCGGGCTGCACGCGTCACGGCTTCATCCTTTCCGCCGCCTTCGCCTTCGCGCGGGCCAGGATCGCGGCGGCGCCTGAGGGCAGGGCAGGTCGCGCGACCTTGATGTCGCTGGCGACGTCGCTCACCTTCAATCGACGCGCCTCACGCTCCGCCGCGCGGCATGCCAGTCGCGCCTGACGTTGCCGGTAACGCGCCCTGGCGGCCCAGGCCGTCCGCAGGCGCTGCTGGGCCTGCAAGACAGCGGTGACTGCGTCGCCCGCGCAGTCGCACGGCTGGAACGCCATCAGGCCCCCCTCGATCGCGGCATCGACATCGTCGGCCGTGAGGTGCGCTCGCAGGATGCGCGCGTGATCGCAGCTGGGGCAGGCGATGGCCGGCACGCGTGATTCCCGCCTCAGCGACCGGTGAACGCAGGCTTGCGTCGTTCCATGAACGCACGCGTGCCTTCGCGCATGTCGTCGGTGGCGAACATCAGGCCGAACTGCGCGCTCTCGTACTGCAGGCCTTCCTCGATGCCGCATTCCCCGCCGATGTTGACGATGTCGAGCGTCGCCCGCAGCGCGAGCGGTGCGGAGGCGGCAAGCTGGGTCGCGATCTTCAGTGTCTCGGCGTCCAGTTCCGCGGCCGGCACCACGCGGGTGACGATACCCAACTGGAGCGCGCGCTCGGCCGTCACCGGCGCACCGAGCAGACACAATTCCAGCGTCGCCGAGCGCCCGGCAAGGCGCAGCAGCCGCTGGCTGCCGCCGAAGCCGGGGATCAGGCCGAGGTTGATTTCCGGTTGCCCCACCTTGGCGCTGTCCGCTGCGATGCGCAGGTGGCAGCCCATCGCCAGTTCGAGCCCGCCGCCGAGTGCGAAACCGTTGATCATGGCGATTACCGGCTTGGGCAAGGTTTCGATGGTGCGCATGAGTCGCTGGCCGCGCAGCGAGAAGTCGCGCCCGTCGGTCGCGCGCAGGTCGGCCATCTCCGCGATGTCCGCGCCCGCGACGAAGGCCTTGGGCCCCGCACCGGTGAGGACGACCACGCGGACGCCGGGATCGCGCGCGGCGTCGTCGAACGCGGCCTGCAGCGCGTCCAGCGTGGCCGCATTGAGGGCATTGAGTTTGTCGGGGCGATTGACGGTGAGGCGACGGACGCCGGCGTCATCGGCGACCAGGACAAGAGGTTCGGACATGGGTTTTTCGCGTCGATTTGTAAAATTTGGGTGAATTCGGAACTCCGCCCGCAGGGCCCGGTCTGAGCAGCCTGTCGTCAGTGGCGGTTAAGCGCCCCGGCGGCTATCCTAGCGCGTCCATTCCAGGCGGTATGCCGCCGTCGCCATATCGGAGAGTGTGTTGATGAAGTTGCGTTCGATTGCGGTCGCTGTTGCGGCATTCGCCATGGCCGGTAGCGCCCTGGCCCAGGACGTCTCGTCCGAGAAAGGCAAGCTGAGCTACTACTTCGGTTACGACTACGGCAACAACCTTGCCGAGCTGACCGCACGTGGCGAGCAGCTCGACATCAATTCCGTGGTAAAGGGCCTGCAGGACGCCTACGCCAAGAAGCAGCCGGCTCTGACCGCCGACCAGCTGAAGCCCGCGCTGGAAGCCTTCCAGAAGCGCGAGCAGTCGCGCGCCCAGCAGGCCAAGGCCGAGTACGACAAGGTCGCCGCCGAGAACAAGACGAAGAGCGACCAGTTCATCGGCACGTTCAAGGGCCAGGCGGGCGTGAAGACCCTGCCGAGCGGTGTCGCGTACAAGGTGCTGGAGAACGGCACCGGCGCCAAGCCGACCCAGGCGAGTACGGTGGAACTGCTGGTGTCCGGTCCGTATCCGTTCGGCCAGCGTCCGGCGGAAGCGCGTCCGGCGCAGCAGATGAAGGACCTGAAGGTCAGTGCGGTCGAGATGGCGGCGATGCGCGAAGCGCTGCTGCAGATGCCGGCCGGTTCCAAGTGGGAAGTCGCGCTGCCGCCGGACAAGGCGTATGGCGCGGACCCGCGCACGGGCTTCCCCCCGAACGTGGCCGTCGTGTTCGAAATCAAGCTGGTCAGCGTCAAGTAATTCCAGCAGTCGCTACACCCTCTGCGCCGGCCTAGTGCCGGCGCAGTGCGTTTCCGCGCTGGGCGACGCATCGCGTTACCCTCCGCAGGTGCCCGAAGACATGACTACCGCATTCCGTGCCGTGCTCAGCCCCTGCATTGGCGTCTGTACGCTGGACAATGACGGGCTGTGCGAAGGTTGCCTCCGCACCACGGCCGAGATCGCGCGCTGGTCGCAGATGAACGATGACGAACGCCTGCGTCTGATGGAACATGTGCTGCCCGCACGCGAGCAGGGTCGCGTGCCGCTCGAGCGTCGGCTGCGCGAGGGCGGCGATCTGCGCCGCGCACTGCATCCGCTGGGTGAGGTGCCCCGTGCAGCCGGCTGGAACCATGGCGAACTGATCGACCTGCTCCCTCCCGGGCGCCTGGCCGAAGCCGCGGTGCTGGCGGGCCTGGTGCCGCGAAAGGAGGGCACGCAGGTGGTGCTGACGCGCCGCACCGATGGCCTGCGCCATCACGGCGGACAGGTCAGTTTCCCCGGCGGACGCATCGAGCCGACGGATGCCGATGCCGTCGCTGCCGCGCTGCGCGAGAGCCACGAAGAGATCGCGCTGCCGGCATCGCAGGTCACGCCACTCGGCTTCCTCGATCCGTTCACCACGATCAGTGGATTCCGCGTGGTGCCGGTTGTCGCCCTGATCGATCCGGCCTTCGTGCCGGTGCCCGACCCCAACGAAGTGGCCGACGTGTTCGAGGTTCCGCTCGACTACCTGCTGTCGCCGGACAATCTGCGCCGTGTCGAGGTCGACTACCGCGGGCGCCGGCGGGTAGTGCTCGAGTACGCATGGCCGGGACAGCGCATCTGGGGCGCGACGGCGGCCATCCTCTTCAACCTGCGGCAACGGCTGGAGCAGCTAACGTGAACTGGACGACCCTCGTCGACGTGTCTTCCCTGTCCGCCGTGCTCGGCGATCCGCGCTTGAAGCTGGTGGATGCGCGCTTCGTGATGCTCAACGCCGCGCCCGATGCGGGACGCGAGGCCTATCTTGCATCGCACTTGCCGGGTGCCGTCTACGCCGATCTCAATCGCGATCTCTCCGACCTTTCGAAGACGGGAGAGGGACGGCATCCGCTGCCCGACAGCGATGCCTTCGCGCGCACGCTGGGCGCGTGGGGAATCGGACCCGCGCACCAGGTGGTGGTGTACGACGCGGGCGAC
Organism: uncultured Pseudoxanthomonas sp.; assembly: GCF_947498795.1. Classification (NCBI taxonomy): domain Bacteria; kingdom Pseudomonadati; phylum Pseudomonadota; class Gammaproteobacteria; order Lysobacterales; family Lysobacteraceae; genus Pseudoxanthomonas; species uncultured Pseudoxanthomonas sp. The sequence goes on from NZ_CANMLQ010000002.1 coordinate 182,562, forward strand.
GGCAGCATGGCCGCGGCACGCCTGTGGTGGCTGTTGAAGGTGATGGGGCATGAGCGCGTCGCCGTGCTCGATGGTGGCCTGGCCGCGTGGCGCGCTTTCGGTGGCGCGGAAACGGCCGATCTCGCGCCGGTGGCATCGGAGGCGCCGTACCCGTCGCACTTCGACACGCGTCGGCTCGCCAGCGCGGATGAAGTGACCGCGCGCCTGGGCGAAGGCAGCGGCTGGCTGTTCGACGCGCGCGCGGCAGAACGCTTCCGTGGGGATGTCGAGCCGATCGATTCGGTCGCCGGGCACGTGCCCGGCGCACTCAACCTTCCGTTCACACAGAACCTGCGCGACGGCCGTTTCAGGCCTGCGGAAGCGCTGCGCACGGAGCTTGCTGCTTTACTGGGCACCCGCGCCGCCAGCGACAGCGTGCTGATGTGCGGCTCCGGCGTGACGGCCTGCCACCTGCTGCTCGCCTTCGAGCATGCCGGCCTGCATGGCGCCCGGATCTATCCCGGCTCGTGGAGTGGCTGGATCAGCGATCCGTCGCGTCCCGTCGCACGCGGCGACTGACGCGACCCCCGCTTCACGTCACTTCTTCAGTTTTTCCACCAGCGCCTGCAGGGCTGCCTGCGTATCGGGCGCATGCCAGGCATCGACGAAGCGCTCCAACTGGATCAACGACGGATCGAGTGCCTCGACCAGATCGCGACGGGCGAGGGTGCGGGTCTGCAGCATCGGGTGATGCGGCAGCCGCAGCAATTGCTGCAGCCAGGCGATGGAACGCGCCGTGACGTTGTCCTGTTCGACGAGTTCATCGACCAGTCCGATCTCCAGCGCCCGCTCGGCCGGCACCATTTCGCCCGCGACCAGCAACCGCTCCGCGCGGTAGGAACCGACCACGCGGCGCATCAGCCGCTGGATGCCTTCCGGCACCACCAGGCCCACCTGGGTTTCGTTGAGGCCGAGTGCGAACGGGCGCGCCGGATCCGCGCTGCGGGCCATTACCCGGTAGTCGCAGCACAGCGCCAGCACGCAGCCTCCGGCTGGTGCGTGGCCGGTCAGTGCGGCCACTACCGGGACACGCGATTCGGCCAGCGTACGCGCCGCGCCGAAGAAGGCCTGCCAGGCGTCCAGCAGCGCATGGCGGTTGTCGCCGAGCGACAGCAGGTAGGGCACGTCCATGCCGGCGGAGAATATTCTGGGATTGCCTGCCAGTACGATGCCGCGCGCGCCTTGGTCCAGCGCGGCGTTGAGCGCATCGATCAGCGCACGGCACAGCTCGGTGTTGAGGGCATTGACCGGTGCGCGCGCCAGTCGGATCTCGCGGATGTCGCCGTGGTCGATGGTCTCGATGAGTCCGGTCGTCATTCATCCTCTCCCTGAAGCCAGGCCGGTATCATAGGCGCATGAACCATCGCATCGGAATGATCGGCCTCTCGGCCCTGTTGATGTCGTGCCTGGGCACCGTCCATGCGGCCGAGTGCGTGCCCGTCGCCAAGGCGGCATGGGTGCGCCTGCCGCCGGTCGCGATGCCGATGATGGCCGGCTTCGTGCGAATCGAGAATCCGTGCAGGACGCCGGTCAGTATCGTCGGCGCGGAAAGCCTGGCTTTCGAGGATGTGTCCTTGCACGAAACGCGCGAAGAGAACGGCGTCAGCCGCATGCGCGAAGTGACCGCGCTACCCGTCGCTCCGGGCAAGGCCGTCGAGCTGAAGCCGGGCGGGTTGCACCTGATGCTGCATGGCGCCTACCAGTCGTTGGTGGCGGGCGAGAGGCCCGTGATCACGCTGAAGCTGGCCGATGGCCGTTCGCTGCCCGTGACCTTCGAGGTGCGCAAGTCGTCGCCCTGAGATCCGTCGGCTTGTTGTAGGAGCGACGTCAGTCGCGACCGTAGATCCCAAGCTCCAGGGCAGCAGGGTAGGGACGGTATAGCGGCTGGATGTCCGGATAGTCCATGGCTGTTTGAGTTTCCGGTCGCGACTCACGTCGCTCCTACAGCCTTTCCGCGGTTACTCCGACGCCGCGCGGATCGCCGCCGGCAGCGCCGCGCTCTGGCCGGTCTGCGTGTCCATCCACACCACCACCACGTTGCCGTCGGAATACAGCACGCTGTCGTCCTTCGCCGACACGATCCGGTGGCCGATGGTGACGCTGCTAGTGCCCAGCCGGTCGACGTAGAGCTCTACCACCACGTCGTTCGGCCACGTCAGGGGACGCTTGTAGTTGATGTTGTTGGCCGCCACGACGGGGGCGATGCGGTCGGTCATCGACACGTCCGGCACGGTCAGCATCCAGCGTACGCGCGCTTCTTCCAGGTACGAGATGTACTTGGCGTTGTTGACGTGGCCCATGCTGTCCATGTCACGCCAGCGCACGCTGATCGGAATCTTCGCCAGCAGCTTGCGGCCGGTATCGTGGGTGTCGCTCATCGGGCGGCCTTCTTCGTGGTGGACTTGGCGGTCTTCTTGGTGGCGGACTTGCGCGGCGGCAGGACGTCGGGCTTCGCGACGGCCGCAGGTTTGGTCGGCTTCGGCGCCTTGGCGGTGGGCAGCAGTTTGGCGAGGAAGCGACCCGTGTGCGAATCCGCGTGCGCGGCAATGTCCTCGGGCGTGCCCGTCGCGAGGATCTGCCCTCCCCGGTGACCGCCTTCAGGCCCCAGGTCCACGACCCAGTCCGCGGTCTTGATGACATCCAGGTTGTGTTCGATCACCACGATGGTGTTGCCCTCGTCGCGCAGCTTGTGCAGCACGGCGAGCAAGTGCTCGATGTCGTGGAAGTGCAGGCCCGTGGTCGGCTCGTCGAGGATGTACAGCGTGCGTCCGGTATCGCGGCGCGAGAGCTCCTTCGACAGTTTCACGCGCTGGGCTTCGCCGCCCGACAGCGTGGTCGCGCTCTGGCCGAGCTTGATGTAGCTCAGGCCGACATCCACCAGCGTTTCCAGCTTGCGGGCGATCGACGGCACCGGCTCGAACAGGGTCAGGGCGTCTTCGACCGTCATCTCCAGCACATCGTTGATGTTGTAGCCCTTGTAGAGGATCTCCAGCGTCTCGCGGTTGTAGCGCTTGCCGTGGCAGACGTCGCAGGGCACGTACACGTCCGGCAGGAAGTGCATTTCGACCTTGATCAGGCCGTCGCCCTGGCAGGCTTCGCAGCGACCGCCCCGCACGTTGAAGCTGAAGCGGCCCGGCGAGTAGCCGCGCGCGCGCGCTTCCGGCACCTGCGCATACAGTTCGCGCAGCGGCGTGAACAGGCCGGTGTAGGTCGCGGGATTGGAACGCGGCGTGCGCCCGATCGGCGACTGGTCGATGTCGACGACCTTGTCGAACAGGTCCAGTCCCGTCACTTCGCGGTACGGTGCCGGCTTGTGCGAGGCTCCGTTGATCTCGTTGGCGGCGAGCGAATACAGCGTGTCGTTGATCAGTGTCGACTTCCCTGAACCCGATACGCCGGTGATGCACGTGAACAGGCCGGACGGAATGTCCAGGTCCACGTCCTTCAGGTTGTTGCCGGTGGCGCCACGCAGGTGCAGCGTCATCTTCGGGTTGGCCTTGTGGCGGGCCTTGGGCACCTCGATCCGACGCCTGCCGGAGAGGTACTGGCCGGTGAGCGAGCGCGGTGCTTCCAGCAGGTCCTGGAGCGTTCCCTGTCCGACGATCTCGCCCCCGTGCACACCAGCGCCCGGGCCGATGTCGAGCACGTAGTCGGCCAGGCGGATCGCGTCCTCGTCGTGCTCCACCACGATCACTGTGTTGCCCAGGTCGCGCAGGCGCGTCAGCGTGCCGAGCAGGCGCTCGTTGTCGCGCTGGTGCAGGCCGATGCTGGGCTCGTCGAGTACGTACATCACGCCCACCAGGCCCGCACCGATCTGCGATGCGAGTCGGATGCGCTGCGCCTCGCCGCCGGACAGGGTGTCGGCCTTGCGCTCCAGCGTCAGGTAATCCAGGCCGACGTCGACCAGGAACCCGAGGCGCTCCGCGATTTCCTTCACGATCTTCGCGGCGATCTCGCCGCGCCAGCCCGGCAGGTCGAGGCCGCGGAAGAACGCCAGCGCTTCATCGACCGGCATCACCACCAGCGACGGCAGCGGACGGTCGGCGACGAACACGTTGCGCGCGGACTTGTTGAGGCGCGCGCCCTGGCAGTCGGGGCAGGGCCGGTCGCTGATGTACTTCGCCAGCTCCTCGCGCACCGCGGGCGATTCGGTCTCGCGGTAGCGGCGCTCCAGGTTCGGCACGATGCCTTCGAAGCGGTGTTTGCGCTGCGTGCGTCCGCCCGATTCGGTGAGGTAGGTGAAGGTGATGACGTCTTCGCCGCTGCCGTACAGCACGGCCTGTTGCACCTTTGCGGGCAGCGACTGCCAGGGCGCATCGGTGTCGAACTGGTAATGCTTGGCCAGCGAGGCGATCAGCTGGAAATAGTACGCATTGCGGCGATCCCAGCCGCGCACGGCGCCGGCGGCCAGCGACAGTTCCGGATGCACGACCACGCGCGAGGGATCGAAGAACTGCGCAACGCCCAGGCCGTCGCAGGTCGGGCAGGCGCCGACCGGCGAATTGAACGAGAACAGGCGCGGCTCCAGTTCCGGCAGCGAGTAGTCGCAGACCGGGCAGGAGTACTTCGACGAGAACAGCAGCGGTGCGGTTTCCGGTTGGTCCAGGGACATAACCTGTGCCATGCCGTCGCCCAGCTTCAGCGCGGTCTCGAAGCTCTCCGCCAGGCGCTGCTTGAGGTCCTCGCGCGGCCGGAAGCGGTCGATCACTGCCTCGATGGTGTGTTTCTGGCGCAGCGCCAGAGCCGGCACGGCGTCGATCTCGTACAGCTCGCCGTCCACGCGCACGCGCACGAAACCCTGCGCGCGCAACTGGTCGAACACCTGCGCATGCTCGCCCTTCCGCTCGCGGATCACCGGCGCCAGCAGCATGTAGCGCTGCTCGCCGTCGAGCGCCAGCACCTGGTCGACCATCTGGCTGACGGTCTGGGCTTCCAGCGGATAACCGTGGTCCGGGCAGCGCGGCAGGCCGACACGTGCGTACAGCAGGCGCAGGTAGTCATAGATCTCGGTGATCGTGCCGACGGTCGAACGCGGGTTGTGGCTGGTCGACTTCTGCTCGATCGAGATGGCCGGCGACAGGCCCTCGATGTGGTCGACATCGGGCTTTTCCATCACCGACAGGAACTGCCGCGCATACGCCGACAGCGACTCCACGTAGCGGCGCTGGCCTTCGGCATAGATGGTGTCGAACGCCAACGACGACTTGCCGGAACCGGACAGGCCGGTAATCACGATCAGCTTGTCGCGCGGCAGGTCGAGATCGATGTTCTTGAGGTTGTGGGTACGGGCTCCGCGAATGCGGATGAAGTCCATGGCCATCGGGTGGGGGGATCCGGAAGCGAACAAGGAAGCGTAGCGATCTGCCTAGGTGGGGGCAAATACCGCCATTGCCAGCGAAACGAGGGGGAAGGGTAGGTGGGCAGTCAGCATGGGCACTCACGGGCTCCGTGCGGGGCAGCCGCTAGGAGGTCATCGGGCGATGTCGCAGCGCCGTCCTCCCGGCGCATCCAAGTGGCTGAGTTACAAGGGAATGCGATGCCATCGTGCAGGGCGGAGGGGGAAGCGGGACCCGCCAGCATGGGCGTCCATGCGGACAGTTCCGGTCCGCAAAGCGCGAGCGGACGGCCGCGCGGCTCGCGACGCCGGGGTCGGTTGACCGTAACCCCATGAATCCACTAGAATTCCGCTTCTGTTCGCCCTCGATGGCGGGCAGGCTCCAGAAAATAACTACAGAAACCAAGGAATCCACATGTACGCAGTCGTAGTCACGGGCGGTAAGCAGTACCGCGTGATGAAGGGCGAGACGCTCCGCGTCGAGAAGCTCGAGGCCGAAGCCGGCAATGAGCTCACCTTCGACAACATCCTGATGCTGGGCGATGGCGAGACCATCAGCCTGGGTGACGCCCTGAAGGGCGCCACGGTCACCGCGAAGGTCGTCGGCCATGGCCGCGCCGACAAGGTGCGCATCATCAAGTTCCGCCGCCGCAAGCACCACATGAAGCGTCAGGGTCACCGGCAGCATTACACCGAAATCGAAATCACCGGCATCAACAAGTAAGGAGAAGCAGTCATGGCACATAAAAAGGGCGTAGGCTCATCGCGCAACGGCCGCGACTCCAACCCGAAGATGCTGGGCGTCAAGGTGTTTGGTGGCCAGGCGATCGACGCAGGCAACATCATCATCCGCCAGCGCGGCACCCAGTTCCATCCGGGTCCGGGCGTCGGCCTGGGCCGCGACCACACGCTGTTCGCGCTGGTCGACGGCAAGGTCGAGTTCTCGATCAAGGGCGCCAAGAAGCGCCGTACCGTGAGCGTGGTGACGGAAGCCTGAGGCTTTCGCACACGTCGAGCGAAGGGCCCCGCCGCGTGCGGGGCTTTTCGTTTCGAGACCCGGCAATGATCGGGCAGCGCACCCGCTTCTCCCACTCTCCACTCCCGAACCCCACTCCCGGCTCTCATGAAACTCGTAGACGAAGCAGAAATTCTGGTCGGCGCCGGCAACGGCGGCAACGGTTGCGTGGGCTTCCGTCGCGAGAAGTTCATTCCGCTGGGCGGACCGGACGGGGGTGATGGCGGCAACGGCGGCAGCGTCTGGCTGCAGGCCGACGAGAACCTCAATACGCTGGTCGACTTCCGCCACCAGACCCAGTTCCGCGCCCAGCGTGGCGAGAACGGCATGGGCCGGCAGATGTACGGCAAGGCGGGCGACGACCTGACCATCACCGTTCCGGTCGGCACGGTCGTCACCAATGTCAGTACCGATGAAGTCATCGGCGACCTGACCCAGCACGGCGACCGCCTGCTGGTCGCCAAGGGCGGCAAGGGCGGCCTTGGCAACATGCATTTCAAGAGTTCGATCACCCGTGCGCCGCGCAAGGCCACGCCGGGCGAGGAGGGTGAAGAGCGCCTGCTGAAGCTGGAGCTCAAGCTGCTGGCCGATGTCGGGCTGCTGGGCTTCCCCAATGCCGGCAAGAGCACCTTCATCCGGGCGGTGTCGGCGGCGACGCCGAAGGTGGCCGACTATCCGTTCACCACGCTGTACCCGAATCTCGGCGTCGTCAGCGTGGAAGCGCATCGCAGCTTCGTGATCGCCGACATTCCGGGGCTGATCGAGGGGGCCGCCGACGGTGCCGGCCTGGGCGCGACGTTCCTGCGCCACCTGCAGCGCACGCGCCTGCTGCTGCACTTGGTGGACATGGCGCCGATGGAAGGCGGCGTCGAGGACGTCGATCCGGTCGAGCAGGTCCGCGCCATCGAGCGCGAGCTGGAAAAGCACGACCCGGAGCTGTTGCAGAAGCCACGCTGGCTGGTGCTCAACAAGGCCGACCTGATGTTCGAGGACGAGGCGAAAGAGCGCGCTGCCGAGATCATCGCCAGCCTGGGCTGGACACAGCCCTGGTACCAGGTGTCCGCCATCTCCCGCGAGGGCACCTGGCCGATCATGAAGGACGTGATGGCGTTCTTCGATCGGCAGAAGGAAGAGGCAGACGAGGCCGCCCGCGAGGGTTGAGGATGATGTTCGAAACCCGCCGGAAGGCGGGTTTTTCGTCTGCGCGCCGCGCGGGTCGTGCGCGGCGCGCAGGCAAAAAGAAACCCGCCTTTCGGCGGGTTTCCGTGTCTTCGCGTTGCGTACCGCCGTGAATCAGACCGCTTGCAGGGCCTTGATGCGGGCGTTCAGGCGGCTCTTGTGGCGGGCAGCCTTGTTCTTGTGGATCAGGCCACGCGAGCTGAGGCGGTCGAGGATCGGCTGGGCCGAGACGAACGCGGCCTGGGCGCCGGCGGCGTCATTGGCGTCGAGCGCCTTCAGGACCTTCTTGACGGCGGTGCGCAGCATCGAACGCTGACCGGCGTTGCGCGCATTGCGCACGACGGTCTGCTTGGCGCGCTTCTTGGCGGACTTGATATTGGCCACGGTGGGATTCCTGGTGAATACCTGAGAGAATTCAGGGGGTGAACGGAAGACGGGTAAATTGAGCCGGAAATTATGGGGCATTCAATGGGTTGCGTCAACCTGGGTCGTCCCCGGGCAGAGGGGGGGCGATGAGCGGTAACCGGCTGCTTCGTTCCACCGCCATCTTCAGTTCCATGACGTTCCTGTCCCGGGTCTCCGGGCTGGTGCGGGATCAGGTCTACGCCATCGTCTTTGGCGCCAACCCGGCCATGGACGTGTTCATTGCGGCCTTCCGCATCCCGAATTTCATGCGGCGGCTGTCGGCGGAGGGGTCGTTCTCGATGGCCTTCGTGCCGGTGCTGGCCGAATACAAGGAGAAGCACGGGCAGGATGCGGTCAGGAACCTGGTGGACCGGGTCGCGGGTACCTTGCTGGCGGCCCTGCTGGTGGTCACCGCGGTGGTCCTGCTGGCGGCGCCGTGGTTGACGAGGGTGATCGCGCCCGGCTTCGAGGTCGGGGGCGAGAAGCATGCGCTGTTCATCGAGATGCTGCGCATCACCTTTCCCTACGCGCTGTTCATCTCGCTGGCCTCGCTGGCGGGCAGCATCCTCAACAGCTACCAGCGGTTCGCGGTGCCCGCACTGTCCCCGGTCCTGCTGAACGTCGCGATGATCGCCGCAGCGCTGGGGCTGGCTCCGTTGATGGGCGGATCGGTCAAGGCGCTGGCGTGGGGCGTGTTCGCCGCCGGCATCCTGCAGTTGGGGTTCCAGCTGCCTGCACTGGCGAGGCTGGGGCTGCTGCCGAGGCCCAGGCTAGATTTCGCCCATGCCGGTGTCCGCAAGATCCTGACGCTGATGGTCCCGACGCTGTTCGGTTCCTCGGTGGTGCAGTTCAACCTGCTGTTCAACACCATGGCGGCCTCGTACCTGATCGGCAGCAGCATCACCTGGCTGTATTACAGCGACCGCCTGCTGGAGTTCCCCTTGGGCATGTTCGGGGTGGCGATCGGCACGGTGATCCTGCCGCACCTGTCCAGCCGGCACGCCGCGACCGATCCCGACGGCTATTCGAAGGGGCTCGACTGGGGGTTTCGCCTCTGCCTGATGATCGGTCTGCCGGCCTGCACGGGCTTGATCCTGTGCGCGGAGCCGCTGATGTCGACCCTGTTCCAGTACCGCAACTTCACTGCGATGGACGCGCGCATGAGCAGTTGGAGCCTGATCGCGCAGTCCACCGCCGTGCCGGCCTTCCTGCTGGTCAAGGTGCTGGCCCCCGCCTTCTATTCGCGGCAGGACACCCGCACGCCCGTGAAGGCGGCCGTGGTGGCTGTCCTGACAAATGCGTTTTGCACCATCGGCCTCTTCGCCGGCCTGCTGTACGCCACGCCTGCCGGGCACGCCGCGCTGCAGGCGGCGGGCGGCGATTGGATGCAGGCGCTCGCGAGCATTCCCGGGGCGCATGCGCTGCTGGCCCTGGCCATTGCCATCGCCGGCTGGGTCAATGCGCTGCAACTGGCGTGGTTGCTTCGCAAAGCAGGCGTTTACCGCCGGCAGCCGGGCTGGGGGCGTTTCCTGCGCCAGATCGGCATCGCCACCCTGGCGATGACGCTCACGGTGCTGGCGTTCCGGTTGCTTTGGACGGACTGGTCCGCCTGGACGTGGTGGGAGCGCGGCTGGCGGCTCGCGGCGATGGTCGGCGCCGGCGGCGGCCTGTATGCCGGCCTGCTGTACGTTCAGGGCATCCGGCCGCGAGACCTGCGTGGGCATTGAGGACGGGCGGGGCCGGCTATACTTCAATGTCTTGCACCATCCCGGATCCGCCGCCTGGCGCGTCCGCCCTGACAGGATTCCATGAGCAGGCTGTTCCGTGACGTCGATGGCGGGTCTCTGTGCCCGCACGGTAGCGTGGTCTGCATCGGCGCCTTCGATGGCCTGCACTCGGGCCACCGCGCGCTGGTGCGGCATGCCGTGACGCGCGCGCGTGCGCTGGGCGTCGAGTGCGTCGTCGTCACCTTCGAACCCCTGCCGCGCGAGTTCTTCTCCAAGGACCATCCGCCGCCGCGCCTGACCCTGGCGCGCGCCAAAGTAGAAGGCCTGCTGGGCCTGGGCGCCGATCGCGTGGGCCTGCTGCGCTTCGATGCCAGGCTTTCGGCGATGTCCGCCGACGACTTCGTCCGCACCCTGCTGGTCGGCCGGCTGGCCGCCCGCGAAGTCTGGATCGGCCCGGAATTCCGCTTCGGCCACCGCCGCGCCGGCGACGTCGCGCTGCTGCAGGCGATGGGCAGCGAACTCGGCTTCAGCGCCGATGCGATCGCGCCGGTCGAAGTGCAGGGCGAACGCGTGTCCAGCACGCGCATTCGCGAAGCCCTGAAAAGCGGCGACTTCACCACCACCACCCGCCTGCTCGGCCGACCCTATGCCATCGGCGGCCGGGTCGTGCGCGGCAAGCAACTCGGCCGCACGCTCGGCTTTCCCACCGCCAACCTGCGCTTCCCGAAAGCGCCCGCCCTGTCCGGCATCTACGCCACCTGGGTGCACGGCGTGGGCGATGCACCGTGGCGGTCGGTCTCCAGCTTCGGCACGCGCCCCACGGTGGACGGCGTCGAGCCGCTGCTGGAAGCCCATCTGTTCGACTTCGCCGGCGACCTCTACGGGCGCCACATCGAAGTCGAATTCGTCGCCAAGCTGCGCGACGAACTGAAATTCCCCGATCTGCCCAGCCTCACCGAGCAGATGCACCGCGATGCCGACCAGGCGCGCGCACTCCTTTCCGAACACAAAGAACGAGCGACGGCGTGAGCCAGGACTACAAAGCGACCCTCCATCTGCCCGCCACGGATTTCCCGATGCGCGGCGACCTGCCCAAGCGCGAGCCCGACACGCTGGCCCGCTGGGAAAGCCAGGGCCTATACGCGCAGCTGCGCGAGAACGCCAAGGGCCGCCCGCTGTTCGTGCTGCACGACGGGCCGCCGTACGCCAACGGTGCGATCCACCTGGGCCATGCGGTCAACAAGATCCTGAAGGACATCATCGTCAAGTCGCGCTACCTCGCCGGCTTCGATGCGCCGTACATCCCCGGCTGGGATTGCCACGGCCTGCCGATCGAGATCGCTATCGAGAAGAAGTTCGGCAAGGTCGGCGTGAAGCTGGATGCGGTCGAGTTCCGGCAGAAGTGCCGCGAGTACGCCGAGTCGCAGATCGACATCCAGCGCAAGGATTTCAAGCGCCTGGGCGTGATCGGCGACTGGGACAACCCGTACAAGACGCTCGATTTCCGCTTCGAAGCGAACGAGATCCGCGCGCTGGCGAAGATCGTCGCCAACGGCCACCTGACCCGAGGCGTAAAGCCGGTGCACTGGTGCTTCGATTGCGGCTCGGCGCTGGCCGAGGCCGAGATCGAGTACGCCGACAAGGTGTCGCCCGCCGTCGATGTCGCCTACGCCGCGCGCGATGCGCAGGCGGTGGCGACGGCGTTCGGCGCCACGGTGCCGGCGGATGTCGAGGTCGCGCTGCCGATCTGGACCACCACGCCGTGGACGCTGCCCGCGTCGCTGGCGATCTCCATCGGCGGCGAACTGGAATACGCCCTGGTCGAAGGCCCCGCGCACGACGGCAAGCGCCGCTGGCTGGTGCTGGCCGATGCGCTCGCGGCGCGCGCGCTCCAGCGCTACGGCGTCACCGACGTGGTCGTGCACGCGCGGGTGAAGGGCAGTGCGCTGGAGGGCCTGCTGTTCGCGCATCCGTTCTACGACACGCGCGACATCCCCGTGCTGCTGGGCGACCACGTGTCGGCCGAAGACGGTACCGGCGCCGTGCACACCGCGCCCGGCCACGGCCAGGAGGACTACGTCGTCAGCAAGCAGTACGGCCTGCTGGACAAGTACACCGCCGCGCAGCTCAACCCAGTCGATGGCCGAGGCGTCTACCTGCCGTCCACGCCGGCCGCGCATGGCGTGGAGCTGGCCGGCCTGCACATCTGGAAGGCCAACGACGTCATCATCGACGTGTTGAAACAGAGCGGCGTGCTGCTCGCTTTCAGCAAGCTGGAACACAGCTACCCGCACTGCTGGCGCCACAAGACGCCCATCGCATTCCGGGCCACCCCGCAGTGGTTCATCTCGATGGAGCAGGCCCACCTGCGCGCCGACGCGCTGGAAGCGATCAAGCAGGTCGGCTGGTTCCCGCAATGGGGCGAAGCCCGCATCGCCGGCATGGTCGATGGCCGTCCCGACTGGACCATCTCGCGCCAGCGCACCTGGGGCGTGCCCATCGCGCTGTTCGTGCATCGCGAAACCGGCGAGCCGCATCCGCGCAGCGTCGATCTGATGCGCGCGGTCGCCGACCGCGTGGAGCAGGGCGGCGTCGATGTCTGGTACACGCTGGACGCCACCGAACTGCTGGGCGACGAAGCGAAGGACTACGACAAGATCACCGACATCCTCGATGTCTGGTTCGACTCCGGCGTGACCCACGAAGGCGTGCTGCTGGAGCGTGGCCTCGGCAAGCCGGCCGACCTTTACCTGGAAGGCTCCGACCAGCATCGCGGCTGGTTCCAGTCCTCGCTGCTGACCGGCGTGGCGATCGACAAGCGGGCGCCGTACAAGCAGTGCCTCACCCACGGCTTCACCGTGGACGAGCACGGCCGCAAGATGTCCAAGTCGCTGGGCAACGGCATCGAGCCGCAGGACATCATGAAGACCCTTGGCGCCGACATCCTGCGCCTGTGGATCGCCAGCGCCGACTACAGCAACGAGATGTCGCTGTCGCAGGAAATCCTGAAGCGCAACGCCGACGCCTACCGTCGCCTGCGCAATACCGCGCGCTTCCTGCTCAGCAACCTCAACGGCTTCGATCCCGCCCGCGATCTGCTGGCGCCGGCCGACATGGTCGCGCTGGACCGCTGGATCGTGCACCGCGCGTTCGAGGTGCAGGAGAAGATCAAGGCCGCCTACGACCGTTACGACTTCGCCGAAATCGTGCAGGCGCTGCTGAACTTCTGCAGCGTCGACCTCGGCTCGCTGTACCTGGACGTCACCAAGGACCGCCTGTACACCATGCGCGAGGATTCGCGCGGTCGCCGCAGCGCCCAGAGCGCGATGTACCGCATCGCCGAGGCCTTCGTGCGCTGGATCGCGCCGGTGCTGAGCTTCACCGCCGACGAGATGTGGGGCTACCTGCCGGGCGAGCGCACCGGTAACGTGCTGTTCGCCACCTGGTACGACGGCCTGGCGCCGCTGCCGGCCGACGCTGCGTTGAACGCCGCCGACTTCGACCAGCTGCTGGCCCTGCGCGAACAGGTCGCCAAAGTGCTGGAGCCGATGCGCGCCAACGGCCTGATCGGTGCCGCGCTGGAAGCGGAGATCGCGGTGTCCGTAAACGCCGCGACCGCCGCCAAGTGGCAGCCGCTGGCCGAGGAACTGCGCTTCTTCTTCATCAGCGGCGACGTCACCGTCTCCGAAGTCAGCGCCGACGACGTCTTCGTGCTCGCTACGCCGACCACCAAGAGCAAGTGCGTGCGCTGCTGGCATTACCGCGCCGATGTCGGCGCGCATGCCGAGCATCCGGAACTGTGCGGCCGCTGCGTCAGCAACATCGACGGCGCCGGCGAAACCCGGGAGTGGTTCTGATGACGGCCGCCCCCAAGCCCACCGCGCTGCTCTGGCTGCTGCTGTCGGCGGTGGTGATCGGCCTGGACCAGTGGTCCAAGGCCTGGGTTCTGGCGTCGCTGCCGGAGTACACCGCCATCCCGGTGATCGACGGCTTCTGGAACTGGTACCGCACCTACAACACCGGCGCGGCATTCAGCTTCCTGGCCGACGCAGGCGGCTGGCAGCGCTGGTTCTTCACCGTGCTGGCCGTGGGCATCAGCGGCCTGCTGGGCTTCTGGCTGTCGCGCACGCGCCGGGGCGACTGGCGCCAGGCGCTGCCGTACGCGCTGGTGATCGGCGGCGCGCTGGGCAACGTGATCGACCGCCAGATCCACGGCCACGTGATCGATTTCATCCAGTGGCACTGGCGCGACCATTATTGGCCGGCGTTCAACATCGCCGACTGCGCGGTCGTCGGCGGAGCCATCGGCATTGCGCTGTTCGGCCTGTTCGACGGCAAGAAGAAGGCTGCGTAAGGCGGGCCTTGGCCCGTCGCTCGGCGACACACCCCTGCGGTGGGCCAACGCCCACTCTACGGGGCGTATCGCGGCGGATTGCCCTCACCCCGTTCCCCTCTCCCGCGGACGGGAGAGGGGCGTAGGTGCCATGCGGGATCGGCACCGGCAACACGTTTAGCGTTTCATTTTCCCGCCTTCGGTACTATCGGATTCTATGGACGTCCTGCTCGCCAATCCCCGTGGTTTCTGCGCCGGTGTCGACCGCGCCATCGAGATCGTCAAGCGCGCCATCGAGACGCTGGGCGCGCCGATCTACGTGCGGCACGAAGTGGTGCACAACCGCTTCGTGGTCGACGACCTGAAGCAGCGCGGCGCGATCTTCGTGGAAGAACTCGACGAAGTGCCGGATGGCGCCACCGTCATCTTCAGCGCGCATGGCGTATCGCAGGCAGTGCGCGGCGAAGCCACGCGGCGCGGATTGAAAGTCTTCGACGCCACCTGCCCGCTGGTCACCAAGGTGCACCTGGAAGTGGCGCGCCACTGCCGCGCCGGGCGCGACGTGGTGCTGATCGGCCACGCCGGCCACCCCGAGGTGGAAGGCACGATGGGCCAGTGGAACCGCGAAGGTGGGGAAGGGCAGATCTACCTGGTGGAGGACATCGACCAGGTGGCCACGCTGGTCGTCAGCCAGCCCGGGAACCTGTTCTACACCACCCAGACCACGCTGTCGGTCGACGACACGGTGGGCATCATCCAAGCGCTGCAGGCGCGTTTCCCGGCCATCCACGGACCGAAGAACGACGACATCTGCTACGCCACCCAGAACCGCCAGGACGCCGTGCGCGACCTGGCCAAGCAGTGCGACCTGGTGCTCGTGGTCGGTTCGCCGAACAGCTCCAACTCCAACCGCTTGCGCGAGCTGGCCGAGCGCGACGGCGTGGAGTCGTACCTGATCGACGGCGCACACGAGATCGACCCGCGCTGGATCGACGGCAAGCAGCGCATCGGCGTGACCGCCGGCGCCTCCGCGCCGGACGTACTGATCGACGGCGTCATCCAGCGCCTGCGCGACCTCGGCGCCGCCGGCGTCAGCGAACTGGACGGCGAACCCGAGAACATGGTGTTCGCGCTGCCGAAGGAACTGCGGCTGCAGCTCGTCAGCTGAAGTGCCTGCGTTCCGCGTGGCGGCGTTTGCCGTCGAGCGTTCGACATGGGCGCGAACCGGATACCCCGGTCGACGAAAACAACCGCTGACAGACGTCATCACGCAACGTTAGGTGTCGCTGGAACCCAGCGAGTGTCCTGTCTGTCGCTCTATGGCCATGGACCGAGGCTCGCGCCGAATGTCCAGCCCACAGGATGAGCGAGGACAAGAGGTGTTCGCGCTGGCAACGTATCAACCCGTGCGACATGCACAAGGCATCGTGGCAGCCCTTGGGAACAGGGAATACCGGATGGTTCGCATGCATCGCATTGCCGTGCAGTTGTATCTGCCGACGCTCGGATGCCTGCTGCTCGCACTCGCGTCGACCTGGCTCGCACCGGCGGGGTCGCTGCCTGTGGGTGCAGGCGTTTTCGCGAGCACTTTTCGCTGGCTTCCTTATGGGCTGTGCGGCATCGCCGCGATGCTCGCTGTGATCGCCAGTCTGCGCCTCCGACGCTGGCAGGTGAGCGACGCCCTGATCTGCGGGTGTGGCGGGCTGCCCGGTAGCGCGCGCGAGGGTCGCTTCGGTCCGTATCGCACCTGTCCGGAGTGCGGTCGTCGACACGTCGCCAGTGGACGATCGCTGTATTAGCAGCTGTCGCGCCGCCTCAGCGCGACAGCTGTACCGACCACATGACGAACGCGACCCACATCGGCGCGATCAGTAGGCCCCTTCGCAAGATGACTCGAAATCTGGCGCGCCGCGAGATTGCGATCAGAAGTGCGAAGAACGGAAGCAGGATGCCCATTTCGATAATCAGGTTGCGCCAGAGGAAATAGTTGGCGGGATCGAGTGAACCTGCGCTCGGGAGTATGCCGATGGGGAGCGATACGTCCATGGGCCACGGCCACAGCATCGGCAAGCCATGCGCACCCACGAGCAGGTCGAGGATGGGGTGGGAGAGGGCGGCGATCAGCAGGCCGGCGATCGGGACGGGCGCATTGTCCCGACTGCGCAACGCGGTGCGGGCAAGCAGGGCCGCGACCAGCGCGAACAGGAGGCCGTGCGTGACGCGTGGATTTGCGGAATAGCCGAAGGCCCATACCGCGAGGTAGTCCACGTCGGCGCAGATCGCGAGGGCGATGTACATGACCGCAACTTGCCTGCTCGCACCAGGGGCATGGTGGCAGCAGAGGAAAACGGTGAGTCCGGCCGTGGCGTGACCGAGGAGGGAAGACATGGGCGGTTGGTGGAGGTGAGGGAGGTGGACAACTTTGGGGGCAGCGCGTGTGGCGGCGATGCAGTCCAGGTGAGGTCCGGATGAAGAACAGCATTAGATGCCTGTCCGGATACCCGAGTGTCGCTGATACATACCTCCGTGATTGCCGTAATGTAAGGCTTGGAGATGTCTACTGAACCGGGGGCGATTCACCTCCAGCACAGTTCCGAAGCGAAACTTTTAAGCAACACCGAGCAAGGCCCGCTAATGCGGGCCTTCGTTCTTCCAGGTGTTTTCATCGAATGCGGACGAGAGCCGTCCGAGCGCAAAGCCAATGTCTCCGGCCTAAATTTGCTTAGTTCCGGCTTCGGCCATTTGGCTGATTCGCAACCAGAGCGGACATCAGCCTAAGCGCCCGTTTTGCACCCTGCTGGGTCCGGTTTACGTCGGCTTGTTAGCCGGGCCGAGCCGCCCTAAGATCAACCGTATCAAGGGGATAGCTCACCGTCTGTTGCGCTGTGGGTAAGTCCGATGACTGGACCTAGGGATCCTTCTATTAGTTAGCTAGGGGGCATATTGAGTACACCGAGACGTAAACGCCCGAAGCGGCTTTGGGTCGCAGCAGTTCTTACCACCCTCATGTCTGTTCTTGGTCTCGCCGCGCTGTCGCTGCTATACCGAGATAGTGCTGCGATGGCAGTGCTGAATGCTGATGCCTTATCCATGACTCGCGGGGCACTTATAGCTTTGGTGCTGCTTATCGCATCTTGGTATGCGCTGCTCGGTAAGCGGTACGGTAACTTCGTCCTTTTCGCGGCTGCCGTCTTGTACTACGGCGCACTAATAATTCAGAGTGCTGGTTTGCTTGGTCAAGGCCACTCAGTTTTTAGCAAGGATGGAGAGATGCGCCTTTGGAGCAACATCATTCGTCAGTCCTTAGCATTATTGTTTGTAACTTGGGCCACCTTCAGTTCTAAGACACGCTTCTACTTCTCGGGTGGTACAGATGCTCCCTAACAATTCATTCAAGCTGAATCCGCTCGGCGGGTTAGCTTAATTCAAGCGTTAGCCGCTCATGGGGATCAATGTGCACCATAAAAAAATCAGCTCAGTAATTCTGCCCTCGTGCGCCCTGCTTGTGAGTGGTATAGCGCTCGCTGGCGAGCCTAGCTTTACCTTCTATGAAATTTCTGGTGACAGCGCAGGAACTCTCCGAAAGCAACTTGATGAAAAGCGGCCTCAAGACGGGTCTGGTGACCGCTTCGATGGCATCACCGATAATTCGATCTCTTACACATATGAATACGCTCCAACTACGAATGGTTGCAAATTCAGTGAATTCTCTCCTGTACTCGAAACAACGATCACCATGCCTCGTTGGGTTGATGCCGACTTGACGTCAGAGCTTGGAAAGAAATGGCAGTCCTTCTACCAAGCGCTTCTCGAACATGAGTTAGGCCACCGTGATATCGGCCTGAGCTTGTACAAAGAACTTGAAGCGGCCGGACGCAATTTTGAGACAGCTAAAAATTGCGATTCAATCGGTGATGAGTTCGAACGTGTCGCTACATCTTTGTTTGAGAAGTACAAGGAAATGGATCGCCAGTACGATTTACAGACAGATCATGGCAGAAAGCACGGCGCAGCCTTTCTTTGAGAGAGTGGGTCAATCCGACAGACTGGATTGACCGCCTTAGCCGGCGACAACTGCTACTAGAGGCCACTGCCGAATGACCAAACCAATCCTCGCCTCCATCGCCACGGCCAAGGCCAAGTTGGAGGAACTCCGCAGGCTGGAAGAGCCGGAAGTCCAGCTACGCCAGCAACAGTCGGCTGACGCGTATACCGAGATAAGGGCTTACTAGCCCGCTTCCCATCCCATCCCGAACACCCCGCATTGACCCGCCCCCACCCCAACCCCTAAAATTCGCGGCTCCGCCGGAATAGCTCAGTTGGTAGAGCGGCGCATTCGTAATGCGTAGGTCGTAGGTTCGATTCCTATTTCCGGCACCAGTCGTGACAAGGCCCCGCTTCGGCGGGGCTTTGTTTTTTCCGGGTCTCGCCCGCGGAGACGGCGGGCCGATACAGTAGCCGCTCGCCGTCCCGACAGGTTTCCCGTGGCCAAGACCTCCGCCAAGTCCCGTACCGCCTACGTCTGCACCGAATGCGGGGCCGACCACAGCAAATGGCAGGGCCAGTGCGCCGACTGCGGGGCGTGGAATTCCCTCAGCGAGATCGTCCTCGAAACCGCCGCCGGCGCACCGCCCGCCGCCCGCCGTTCCGGCTGGGCCGGCAAGGCCGAAGCCCCGAAGATCACCGCCCTGAAGGACGTGCGCCATAGCGAAGAAGCGCGCGTGACCACCGGCATCGGCGAGTTCGACCGCGTGCTGGGCGGCGGACTGGTGGAGGGCGCCGTGGTGCTGGTGGGCGGCGACCCGGGCATCGGCAAATCCACCCTGTTGCTGCAGGCGCTGGCCCGGATGTCGGCCAGCCTGCCGGCGCTGTACGTCACCGGCGAGGAATCGCTGGCCCAGGTCGCCGGCCGCGCCGTGCGCCTGGACCTGCCGCTGGACAACCTGCAGGCGCTGGCCGAGACCGGTATCGAGACCATCCTGCAGCACGCGTCCGTCGCACGGCCGAAGCTGATCGTCGCCGATTCCGTGCAGACCCTGTGGACCGAGTCGCTGACCGCCGCGCCGGGTTCCGTCAGCCAGGTGCGCGAGAGCGCCGCGCGGCTGGTGCGCTACGCCAAGGAGACCGGCACCGCCGTGTTCCTGGTGGGCCACGTGACCAAGGAAGGCGGCATCGCCGGCCCGCGCGTGCTGGAACACATGGTCGATGCGGTGCTGTACTTCGAAGGCGAGAGCGGCAGCCGGTTCCGCGTGCTGCGCGCGTTCAAGAACCGCTTCGGCGCGGTGAACGAACTCGGCGTGTTCGCGATGGGCGAGAAGGGCCTGAAGGAAGTGCCCAACCCGTCGGCGATCTTCCTCTCCGGCAGTGCGCAGCAGCCCGGCAGCTGCGTGATGGTCACCCGTGAGGGCACGCGCCCGCTGCTGGTGGAAGTGCAGGCGCTGGTGGACAGCTCGCCGCTATCCAATCCGCGTCGCGTGGCGGTGGGCCTGGAACAGAATCGCCTGGCGATGTTGCTGGCCGTGCTGCACCGGCACGGCGGCGTGGTGGTGGGCGATCAGGACGTATTCGTGAATGTCGTCGGCGGCATCCGCGTGCAGGAAACCGCGGCCGACCTGCCAGTGCTGCTGGCAGTACTGTCCTCGCTGCGCGATCGTCCGCTGGCCGAGAAGACCGTGGCCTTCGGCGAAGTGGGCCTCTCGGGCGAGATTCGCCCCGTGCCGAACGGCGAAGAGCGCCTTCGCGAAGCGGCCACGCACGGTTTCAAGCGCGCCATCGTGCCCAAGGGCAACGCACCGAAGTCGGGCACGTTCAAGGGGTTGGAAGTGGTGGCGGTGGAGCGGCTGTCGCAGGCGCTGGAGGCGGCGGCGGAGTAGGGCGGCAGAGAACGTTGTGGGAGCGACGTTAGTCGCGATAGCGAGAATGAGGCCCCGGCAAACGTTGTTGCGTGCGCCGGCCGTGCGGTCGCGACTTACGTCGCTCCTACAGAAGCCGGTCTCGAATCAGAGCCGCATGCCGAGCCAGATGACGGCCTCGGTCGAAACACGGACAACGGGGGTCAGGATCGGCGGCCAGAAAGCGCCGGACGGCATCGCGTTGCGTCCATGATCGTGATGTTCCTGTTCTTCCGCCACGATGCGCGACACGGTGTCGAACGCCTCCGGATCAGTCGTTTCCAACTGCCGCTGCTGCTCCATCAGGTGCTGCAACACCACGCTTTCGACGGCCAAGGTGGTGGCCGCGATGGCGGAGGGCCCCAGCAGGCCGGTCACCAGCCCCAGCGTCCAGCCGCCGACACCGCACAGCACGTAGCTGCGGCAGCGACGGACCCCGCGAAGCTGAAGCGCACTCGAGAACAGGGCGCGGTGCCCCCGCTCGTGTTCGAGAAAATGCTGAAGTACCGGTGCCATGTGTGGCGCCGTCCAGCGCGCCACGAGGATCTGCGCACGATAGATGTTGACGGCGCCGTGCTCGCCCGCGTGATCGACCTTCAGGATCCGATCGCCCAGGCGCGTACTCAACCGCGCCTCAACACCATTTCATAGACGAACTTGCTGCCGAAGAACGCCAGCAGCAACAGCGCCATCGCGGCGAGGGTCCAGCGGACGGCTTTCACGCCTCGCCAGCCATAGCGCCAGCGGCCGACCAGCAGCGCCCCGAACGCCAGCCACGACAGCACGCTCAGCACCGTCTTGTGGCTGAGCTTCTGGGCCAGGAAGTTCTCCACGAACAGCACGCCGGTCAGCAGCGTGGCGGTCAGCAGGATGAAGCCGACCGTGATCGTGCGGAACAGCAGGTCTTCCAGTTCCGTCAGCGGAGGCAGGGCGCGCAGCCAGAGGTGGAATTCGCGCCGGCGCAGGGCGCGTTCCTGCGCCCATAGCATCACGGCAAGCAGCGCGGCGATGGCCAGCGCCGCGTACGCCAGCAGCGCCAGCCAGGCGTGTAGCTGGAGGCGCCAGTCCAATCCGCTGGAGGCCTGGTGACCGTAGAAGTGGTAGGCCGCGAGCAGGACGGCCGCCAGCGGGAACGCCACCACGCCCAGTGCGGCCATCCGGCCCTGGATGGCGACCAGCAGTGTCATCGCCGCCATGCCCAGCGCCACCAACGAGAGCGCGGCGAAGAAATGCATGTCCGGGCCGCCGGGGGTGCGCCAGGCCACCAGCAGGTGGTAGGCGCCGTGCAGCACCACCGCGCCGAGTGCAGGCCACACCCAGGGCCGCGAGGCCTCGCCGGTGTCGCGGGCCACGGAGCGGACCAGCAGGCCGGCGGCGAGCAGATAGAGCGCAACGGCGATGAGAATGACTGTCATCGGGGAAGTGTCGCACAGCGGGCGGCGCCGGCGCAGGGGAGAAGGCGGCCCGCGCTGCGCGGGGAGGAGGCGGAGAGCGGGACCGCTATAATCGCCCTCCGTTTTCCCCTGGCGTGACTGCTTCCATGTTCGAATCCCTGACCCAGCGACTCTCCGGCACCATCGAACGCCTGCGCGGCCGTGGCCGCCTGAGCGAGGAGAACATCCGCGAGGCCACCCGCGAGGTCCGCATCGCCCTGCTGGAGGCCGACGTGGCCCTGCCGGTGGTGCAGGCGCTGATCGAGCGCATCAAGGTGCGCGCCGTCGGCCAGGAAGTGCTGAAGTCGCTGACGCCGGGCCAGGCGCTCATCAAGGTGGTCCGCGACGAACTGACCGCGGTGATGGGGTCGCAGGCCAGCGATCTGAACCTCAACGTGCCGGCACCGGCCGTCATCCTGATGGCCGGCCTGCAGGGCGCGGGCAAGACCACCACCGTCGGCAAGCTGGCCAAGCACCTGCGCGAGAAGCGCAAGAAGAAGGTGATGGTGGTCAGCGCGGACGTCTACCGTCCCGCCGCGATCGAGCAGTTGAAGACGCTGGCGGAGCAGGTGGACGTGCTGTTCTTCCCGTCCGATGCCGGGCAGAAGCCGGAAGCCATTGTGCGTGCCGCCATCGACGACGCGAAGAAGTCCTTCGTCGACGTGCTGCTGGTTGACACCGCCGGCCGCCTGGCGATCGACGAGGCCATGATGGCCGAGATCAAGGTGCTGCACGCCGCCGTCAAGCCGGTGGAAACGCTGTTCGTCGTCGACGCGATGACCGGCCAGGACGCCGCCAACACCGCCAAGGCCTTCAGCGAAGCGCTGCCGCTGACCGGCGTGGTGCTGACCAAGACCGACGGCGATGCGCGCGGGGGCGCGGCGCTGTCGGTGCGCTACATCACCGGCAAGCCGATCAAGTTCATCGGCGTGGGCGAGAAGCCCGACGGTCTGGACGTGTTCCACCCGGAGCGCGTGGCCGCCCGCATCCTCGACATGGGCGACGTGCTGTCGCTGGTCGAGCAGGTCGAGCAGAGCGTCGATCGCGAGAAGGCCGAAAAGCTCGCCGCGAAGGTCATCAAGGGCAAGAAGTTCGACCTCAACGACATGCGCGACCAGCTGGAGCAGATGCAGAACATGGGCGGCATCGGCGGCCTGATGGACAAGCTGCCGGGCATGGGCCAGATCCCCGAGCACGTGAAGCAGCAGGTGCAGCAGGGCAAGGAAGTGCCGCGCATGATCGCCATCATCAATTCGATGACGAAGAAGGAGCGTCGCAACCCGGCGCTGCTGAATGGCTCGCGCCGTGCGCGCATCGCCAAGGGCGCGGGCCTGACGCCGGCCGACGTCAACAAGCTGATGAAGCAGTACCAGCAGATGGAAAAGATGATGGGCAAGCTGGCCGGCGGCGGCATGAAGGGCATGATGCGCAACATGAAGAGCATGATGGGCGGCCGCGGCGGCATGCCGTTCCGCTGAGGCTTTCGCTTGCTGTGGGAGCGACGTAAGTCGCGATCTTGCCTCCGCTCATCGCGACTCACGTCGCTCCCACATTGGATTGAAGCGGAGTTCCGGTCCCATGACGCTCGCTTACCTCAACGGCAAACCCGCCAGCGCCGACGATCTGCGCGCGCTGGCATTGGCGAACTATGGCCACTTCACCTCGATGCAGGTGCGCGACGGTGCCGTGCAGGGCCGTGACTTGCATGTCCGGCGGCTGGAAGAGGCGACGCAGGCGCTGTTTGGCGCCGCGTTCGATGGCGTGACGGCGTTGCGCCAGGCGGCGCATGCGATGGAATCCGCCGACCTGCGCGATGCGTCCCTGCGCATCACGGTGTTCTCCCTGCGCTTCGACTACCGCGATCCTGCGCGTGCAGTGACGCCGGATGTGCTGGTCACGCTCGCGCCCCCTTCCACGGCGGAAAAGCCGGCGCTGCGGGTGAAGACGTATCCGTTCGTGCGTCCACTCCCGCAGTTCAAGCATGTCGGGACGTTCCCGCTGTTCCATTACCGCAGGCAGGCGCTGGAGGACGGCTTCGACGATGCGTTGTTCGTCGATCCTGCGGGGTGCGTGGTGGAGGGGTCGATCTGGAATCTGGGGCTGTGGGACGGCGCGACGGTCATCTGGCCCCAGGGTCCCGCCCTCCGCGGAACGACCGAGCAGCTGTTGCAACACGCCCTGGGTGCCAAGGGCGTATCGCAGCGGCATGAGCCGGTCGCGGTGGCTGAGCTGGCACGGTTCCGGGCGGGATTTGCCTGCAATGCCAGTGGCTTGCAGCCTGTGACCGGGGTCGACGCTGTCGCATGGGGGGCTGATACCGATCTGATGGCCGGGCTGTCGGACCTCCTGCGCGCCGTCCCCTGGGAGCCGCTGGCGTGACCTGCCCGCCCGCGCCATGGGCGGGGTTTTCCTGACGGATTCAATGGCTTAGAATAGCCGGCTTACCTCGCCATTCTGGCGACTGGGCAACACTGGAAAACACCATGGTCAAGATCCGTCTCACCCGCGGCGGCGCCAAGAAGCGCCCCTTCTACCACATCATCGTCACCGACTCGCGCAGCGCGCGTGACGGTCGCAACATCGAGCGCGTCGGCTTCTACAACCCGGTCGCCGCTGGTGCCGAGAAGCGCGTCGAACTCGACGTCGCCCGCGTCGACCATTGGGTCGGCAACGGCGCGCAGCTGACCGAGAAGGTCCGCAGCCTGTACAAGGAAGTCGCCAAGTCCGCTCCGGCGGCCTGATGGCCCGGCCGCGCGAACGGCGCGGCCTTTCCTTCGCATGAACACCGAGCGCCCACCGACCCCGCAGAAGATGATTCTGCTGGGAAGGCTTCTGGGCGCTTTTGGTGTGCGTGGCCAGATCA
This sequence comes from uncultured Pseudoxanthomonas sp., assembly GCF_947498795.1. Lineage (NCBI taxonomy): Bacteria > Pseudomonadati > Pseudomonadota > Gammaproteobacteria > Lysobacterales > Lysobacteraceae > Pseudoxanthomonas > uncultured Pseudoxanthomonas sp. Next base: position 206,782 of record NZ_CANMLQ010000002.1, read on the forward strand.
AGATCGAATCCTGGACCGAGCCGCGCGAGGCCATCTTCCGCTACCAGCCGTGGACGCTGCGCGATGCGTCCGGCGCCCAGCGCGAGCTGAGCGGCGCGCGCGGCAAGGCATCGGGCAAGCATCTGGTGGCCACATTGCCGGGCGTGGAAGACCGCGATCAGGTCGAGGCGATGCACGGGCAGGAGATCCTCGTTCCGCGCGCTGCCCTGCCGCCGCCGAGCGCGGGCGAGTTCTACTGGGTCGATCTGGAGGGGCTTCGCGTCGTCAATGCCGACGGGACCGACTTCGGCACCGTCTCGCACCTATTTTCCACCGGCGCCAATGACGTGCTCGTCGCGCGTGGCGACCGTGAGCGGCTGATTCCCTTCGTCGAACCCGATTACGTTCGCTCGGTGGATTTCGAGGCGGGCGTGGTCACCGTGGACTGGGACCCGGCGTTCTAGCAGTGAGCGGAGAGCAGTGGGTAAGGATGCCGGAGTTCCTGTCGCGCCTTGCCATCATCGCTCCCCTCGCGCTCTCCCGTGTTCTGCCGGCGCTCTTGCTCACTGCTCACCCCTCTCCACTCACTTCTCCCCTCCATGCGCATCGACGTCATGACCCTGTTCCCCGACTTCATCGCCCAGGCCGCGGCCGTGGGCGTGGTGGGGCGTGCGCAGGAGCGGGGGCTGTTGTCGCTGCATGGCTGGAATCCGCGCGACTACGCCTGCGGTGGCTATCGCCGCGTGGATGACCGCCCGTTCGGTGGCGGTCCCGGCATGGTGATGATGATCGAGCCCTTGCAGGCGTGCCTCTCGGCGGTCCGCGCCGCCGATGCACAGCCTGCGCCGCTAATCTACCTGAGTCCGCAGGGTGCGCCGCTCACCCAGAAGAAGGCGCGTGAGCTGGCCTCGCTGCCGCGCATGATCCTGCTGTGTGGCCGCTACGAGGGCGTGGACGAGCGTTTTCTCGACGCCGAAGTCGACGAGGAAATCTCCATCGGCGATTACGTGCTCTCCGGCGGCGAGCTGGCTGCGGCGGTGCTGATCGACGCCGTCGGCCGGCTGCAGGAGGGGGCACTGAACGATGCCGACTCGGCCGTCCAGGACAGCTTCGAGGGGGATGGCCTGCTGGACTGTCCGCACTTCACCCACCCGTCCCGCCATCCGCTGGGCGACGTGCCGGCCGTGCTGCGCTCCGGCGACCATGCGGCCATCGCGCGCTGGCGCCGGCAGCAGGCATTGGGGCGGACCTGGCTGCGGCGGCCGGACCTGCTGGACGAGACCGGTCTGTCCAAGGCCGACAAGGCCCTGCTGGAGGCGTTCAAGGCCAGCCAGGCGGGCGGGGAAGGCGCAGGGTAGCCATCACGGCCGGGAATCCGGTAGAATGCGCGACCCTTGGGCGGTTCTCGCCTGCGGACCCCATAACAATATCGTGCAGCGCAATCCGGCGACTGCATCAGTTTCCGCTGTCGCAAGACACGATCACGCATACAAGCATTGGTGCCAACATGAGCAAGCTCCTCCAGGAATTCGAAGCCTCCCAGATCACGCGCGAGCTGCCCGCGTTCGGCCCCGGTGACACGGTCGTCGTCAACGTGAAGGTCAAGGAAGGCAACCGCGAGCGTGTGCAGGCGTACGAAGGCGTCGTCATCGCCAAGAAGAACGCCGGCCTGAACTCCGCCTTCACCGTGCGCAAGATCTCGCACGGCTACGGCGTCGAGCGCGTCTTCCAGACCCACAGCGCCTCCATCGACTCGGTCGAAGTGAAGCGCCGCGGCAAGGTCCGCGCCGGCAAGCTGTACTACCTGCGCGAGCTGGAAGGCAAGGCTGCGCGCATCAAGGAAGATCTGGCAGCGAACGCCGCCGCCAAGGTCGCCCGCCAGGCGGCTGCCGCCGCTGCCGCTGCCGAGTAATACCGGCTCGAGCGCGTCGCAACGGACGGCCACCTTCGGGTGGCCGTTTGCGTTGGGGCATCGCGTATCTTTTTTGTGTGGGCGGCCCGCAGTGATCCTTCCACTTTCCCATCGGATTCGTGTGTGATGACGCGTGACTGGAAAAGGCGGCGGCGCCGCCTCATGGCCTTGATGGCGGGCCTTCTGATGCTCGGCGAGCTGGCCGCCGCCACGTCACCGAGCCGTCGGTTCACGCTCGACGCGTTGTCTCCCCTTGCGTCGGCTTCGGAACTCACCTCGCGCCTGCTGACGCCCGTGACGCAGGATCGCATCCTCAAGTTTCGCGAAAAGGTGGATTTCAGCTTCAGGGAACAGACCATCGAAGTGGGGGAAGAGCCTTACGAGCTTTTCGTCCCCGAGCCTGCTGCGGACGGAACATACGGCCTGCTGGTCTTCATCTGGCCGGGCGACGAGATACAGGTGCCGGAAGGATGGTGGAAAGTCCTTCGGGACAACCACATCATCTATGTCGCTTCCCGCCGTTCGAGCAATGTCGAGAATATCTTCGACCGACGCGTGCCGTTGGCGCTCCATGGCTACGAGTACGTGCGTAGCCGTTACAGACTGGCTCCCGGACGCGTGTACATCGGCGGTTTCTCCGGTGGCTCGCGCACCGCGCAGCGGGTGGTGATGGCGTACCCGGACGTGTTCCATGGCGTGCTGCTCATCGGCGGCAGCGATCCGCTCGGCGGGGAGAGCGGATTCACGCTGCCGTCGACCGCGCTGTCCCGCGAACTCCAGCAACGTACGCGGTTCGTGTTCTCGACAGGGGGCAACGATTCACCCAATCGTGCGAAGGATGCACGTACCCGTAAAGACCTCGAAGCATTGTGCATGCAGGGCATTCGGCTGGTTCCGCAGAACGGCGTCGAACACTGGGTGCCGGACGGTCGTGGATTCGGCAGGGCCCTGAAGCAGTTGGAGATGCCGGTATCGCAACGTGCGGATGCCGGTGCCTGTGCCGGCGCGCTCGATCAAAGCATCCAGGCGCAACTCGACGCGGTCGCGGCCAAGGTGGGAAGTGGAGAGCTCGATGAGGCGGGACGGCTGCTTGCGCGACTCGATGCGCACTATGGTGGACTGGCGGCCCCGCGAAGCGTCGAGCTGTCGCGGATCATCGCGGAAAAGGCGGGGCTGTATGAACTGCCTTAGCGCGACTCCGTCGGGGGCGTCCGATGCATAGCGGCAGTGCGCAGCCCGACGCGGTCAGGCTGGATCTCTGGCTCTGGGCCGCCCGCTTCTTCAAGACCCGCAGCCTGGCCAAGCAGGCGATCGAGACCGGCAAGATCGAAGCAGGCGGGCAGCGGGCGAAAGCGTCGCGGGCGGTGCGCGTGGGCGACGTGCTGGCGATAACGCGCGGCGAGGACGTGTTCGAGGTCGAAGTGCGTGCGCTCAGCGACAAGCGGGCGTCGGCGACCGTGGCGCAGGCGTTGTACCTGGAATCGGACGCCTCCCGGTCGCGGCGCCTTGCCGCGCTGGCGGCAAGGCAGGCGGAGCGCGCGGGGTATCAGGCGCCGTCGTCGCGTCCCGACAAGCGTGCGCGGCGCCTGATCCGTGCGCTGGGCGATATCGACGCCCTGTGACCGGGGACTGCATGAAGAAGGGCGCCATCGGCGCCCTTCTTCACTGCCGCGTCTAGGCGTGATGCGTATCAGCGCCCGCCGCCCAACATGCCGCTGCCGATCTTGAGGATGTCGCCCAGGCCCAGTTGGCCGTCCCCGTCCTGGTCCAGCACCGCGCCCAGCAGGCCACCCCCGAGTCCGCCCTGTTGCTGCGCGACCTGGCGTTCCTGGCCGAGCACCTGGCCCAGCGCATTCGGACCGGCATCGCCTTGGCCGAGGAAACGCTGCGCCAGGAAGGACAGCACGATCGGCGCGAGGATCTTCATCAGTATCGCCGACTTGTCGCCACCCAACCCGGTCGCCTGACCTAGGCTGGCTTCCGCGCGCGGCTGCGCACCACCGAAGATGTGACCCAGGATGGCTGCGCCATCCGTCTGGCGACTCGGCGCCGAACCGCCGCCGAGCACAGCCCCCAGCACGCTGCCGAGGTCGAGGCCGGCATGGTCTTTCTGCAGGGCACCGAACAGCGCCTCCGCGCCCTGCGGTTGTGCTGCGTTCTTGCCCAGCGCGCCCAGCAGCAAGGGCAGGGCGGCGGCCACGGCGCCGGAGGTCTGCATCTGGCCCACGCCGAGTTGCTGCGAAACCTGTTGCAAGGGCGCGCCCTGCAGCTGGGCGAAGAGTTCTTCTGCGAGTGACTGGTTGCTCATGGTGTGGCCGTCCTCCTGGACGCGATGGGTGGCGCCGATCATCCTAGCGCCAAATCCCGTGACCTCCGTCTCACAATAGACCGGACCGACCGGCGGATCGGGTCCAACCCGCACGCGCCGCGTGCGGGTCGCGACCATCGCGCTACGCCAGATCGAAGCGATCCAGTTCCATCACCTTGGTCCAGGCGGCGACGAAGTCGTCCACGAACTTCGCCTCGCCATCGCGACTCGCGTAGACCTCGGCCAGCGCGCGCAACACCGAGTTGGAGCCGAACACCAGATCTACGCGCGTGCCAGTCCATTTCACGGCGCCGGTCTTTCGGTCGCGGCCCTCGTAGCTGTTGGCGCCGGTCGCTTTCCATTCGGTACCCATGTCGAGCAGGTTGACGAAGAAGTCGTTGCTCAACGTGCCCGGCTTGTCGGTGAACACGCCATGCGCACCGCCGTCGGCATTCGCGCCCAGTGCGCGCAGGCCGCCGACCAGGACGGTCATCTCGGGGGCCGTGAGGGTCAGCAGCTGCGCGCGATCCACCAGCAAGTGCTCTGCCGGCACGGCGGAGCGTCCCTTGAGGTAGTTGCGGAAACCGTCCGCCACCGGTTCCAGCACGGCGAACGAGGCCACATCGGTCTGGTCGGCACGCGCATCGGTGCGGCCTGCGCGGAACGGCACGGTGACATCGTGACCGCCCGCCCTGGCCGCCTGTTCGACCCCCACGCCACCGGCCAGCACGATCAGGTCCGCGAGCGAGACCTTCTTGCCGCCGGCGGCATCCAGGTTGAATTCCGTCTGGATCCGTTCCAGCGCCTTCAGTACCTTCGACAACTGGTCCGGCCGGTTGACCGCCCAGTCTTTCTGCGGAGCAAGGCGGATGCGTGCGCCGTTGGCGCCGCCCCGCTTGTCGCCGCCGCGGAAAGTCGAGGCCGAGGCCCATGCCGTGGAGACCAGCTCGGCGACGGACAGTCCCGAGGCGGCGATCTTCTGCTTCAACAACGCGACGTCACCGGCGTCGATGGTCGCGTAGTCCGCCTTCGGCAACGGGTCCTGCCACACCAGTTCTTCCTTCGGAACCTCCGGACCCAGGTAGCGGGCGCGCGGGCCCATGTCGCGATGGGTCAGCTTGAACCATGCACGCGCGAAGGCCTCGGCGAATGCCTGCGGGTTTTCGAGGAAGCGCCTGGAGATCGGGCCGTAGACCGGATCGAAGCGCAGCGACAGGTCGGTGGTCAGCATCTTGGGGCGCTGCTTCCGGGTCTTGTCGTGCGCATGCGGCACGTCCTCGGGGGCCTCCTTGGCGACCCACTGGTGCGCGCCGGCCGGCGATTTCTCGAGTTCCCATTCGAAGCCGAACAGGTTTTCGAAGAACTTGTTGCTCCACAGTGTCGGCGTCTGCGTCCAGGTCACTTCGATGCCCGAGGTGATCGTGTCACCGCCGCGGCCGCTGCCGAACTTGTTGTGCCAGCCGAAGCCCTGTGCTTCCAGTTCGTCGGCTTCGGGCTCGGCGCCGACGTTGTCGGCGGGGCCGGCACCGTGGGTCTTGCCGAACGTGTGGCCACCGGCGATCAGGGCGACGGTTTCCTCATCATCCATCGCCATGCGTGCAAACGTGTCGCGGATGTCCTTCGCCGCCAGCAGTGGATCCGGATTGCCGTCGGGTCCTTCCGGATTCACGTAGATCAGGCCCATCTGCACGGCGGCGAGCGGGTTTTCGAGGCGGCGCGAATGCACGTCGCCATCGGCATCGTCGTCAGACACCAGCACGGCGGCATCGCCTGGTTTCTCCACGCCGTCCGAACCATGCGCATAGCGGATGTCGCCGCCCAGCCACGTGGTCTCGCGGCCCCAGTAGACGTCCTGGTCGGGCTCCCACACGTCCTCGCGTCCGCCACCGAAACCGAAGGTGCGGAACCCCATGGTTTCCAGTGCCACATTGCCGGTCAGGATCATCAGGTCGGCCCAGGAGATGCTCTGGCCGTACTTCTGCTTGATCGGCCACAGCAGGCGGCGCGCCTTGTCCAGGCTGACATTGTCCGGCCAACTGTTGAGCGGGGCGAAGCGCTGCTGCCCGCGTCCGCCGCCGCCGCGCCCGTCCTGGATGCGGTACGTGCCCGCGCTGTGCCATGCCATGCGGATGAAGAGACCGCCGTAGTGTCCGAAGTCGGCCGGCCACCAGTCCTGCGAGTCGGTCATCAGGTCGCGCAGGTCCTTTTTCAGCGCGTGGTAGTCCAGCTTGTTGAAGGCCTCCGCATAGTCGAATCCGCTCCCCAGTGGATTGGAGCGCGAGGAATGCTGGTTCAAGAGATCCACGCGCAACTGGTTGGGCCACCAGTCGCGGTTGCCGGTACCGCCACCGGCGGTGGGATGGAACGGGCATTTCGATTCGGTGGTCATGGATTTCCTTCCTTTGGCGGTCGGGTGAGTGGGTGGGAGCGGGGTGGTGTCACGCGGGATACAACGCGACGCGGCGACGTCAATCGCGCGTGCGGCAGGGCAAGGCGGGAGCGGCATGCCGATGGTCAGGCAGGAGATGCGCGTTGATGGCTGACGTCCCCGGCGGTGCGTTGGCGGATGGCGACCAGACTAGGCAGTGCGGACGATCAATGAAAATCGTTTGTGGCGAAGAGTCCGATAGCGGTGCTCAATGGTGCGGCGCGCCATCGCCCCTCCCTGAAACTGGTCTCACGATACTCCGCGCGCGTTACGCGGATGTTGGAGATGCGGGCGCAGCCGCAGGGGCGACGGAGGCCGCCCGGCAATGGCTTTACCTATCCGCGCGACCTCGCGCAGCGCGTTTCAGAGCAGCGCCTTGAGCCGATAGAGGGCTTCCAGCGCCTGCTTCGGCGTCAGTTCGTCGGGATCCAGCGCGGCGAGCGCTTCCTGCGCGGCGGAGGGTGTCGCGGCGAACAGTCCGAACTGTTGCGGGGCATCGAGCGCCTGCGGCGCCATGTCCGAGGCGTGCGTGTCGCGACCGCGCTGCTCCAGCTCCGCCAGTCGGCGCCGCGCCTGTTTCAGGGTGGTCTTCGGAAGTCCGGCCAGCGCCGCGACCTGCAGGCCGAAGCTGCGATCGGCCGCACCGTCCTTGACCGCATGCATGAAGACCAGCGTATCGCCGTGCTCCACCGCATCAAGGTGCACGTTGGCGATGCCGCTGGCGGGTTCGTTGGCCAGTGCAGTCAGTTCGAAATAGTGCGTGGCGAACAGCGTATAGCAGCGGTTGCTGGCCGCCAGATGACGCGCCACCGCATCGGCCAGCGCGAGCCCGTCGTAGGTGGACGTGCCGCGGCCGATTTCGTCCATCAGCACCAGCGACTGCGCGGTGGCGTGATGCAGGATGTAGCTGGTCTCGGCCATTTCCACCATGAAGGTGGACTGCCCGCGCGCGAGGTCGTCGCCAGCGCCGATGCGGGTCAGGATGCGGTCGATCGGCCCGATCACCGCCCGCGAGGCCGGCACGAAGCTGCCGATGTGCGCGAGCAGCACGATCAACGCGTTCTGCCGCATGTACGTCGACTTGCCGCCCATGTTGGGGCCGGTGATGACCAGCATCCGGCGGCCCTCGTCCAGGCGCAGGTCATTGGGCTCGAACGGCTCCTTGCGCACCGCCTCGACCACCGGATGGCGGCCGCGCTCGATGCACAGGCCGGGCGCTTCGGCCAGTTCGGGCCGTGCCCAGTCCAGTTCCTGCGCGCGCTCGGCGAAGGACGCCAGCACGTCGAGTTCGCTGAGCGCGGCTGCACAGCGCTTGAGCGGTTCCAGGCGCGCATTGAGCGTATCCAGCAGCGCGTCGTACAGCAGCTTCTCGCGCGACAGCGAGCGCTCGCGCGCGGACAGGACCTTGTCTTCGAACTGTTTCAGTTCCTCGGTGATGTAGCGTTCGGCGCCGGTCAGCGTCTGCCGGCGCGTGTAGTGCACGGGCGCCTTGTCGGCCTGGCCCTTGCTGATCTCGATGTAGTACCCGTGTACGCGGTTGTAGCCGACCTTCAGCGTGGCGATGCCGCTGCTCGCGCGTTCGCGTGCTTCCAGGTCCACCAGGAACTGGTCGGCGTGGGTGCTCAGGCGGCGCAGTTCGTCGAGCTCGGCGTCGTAGCCGTCGGCCAGTACGCCGCCATCGGTGAGTTTGAGTGGTGGCTGCGGTGCGACCGCTGCCAGCAGCAGCGTCGCGGTGTCGTCGTGTTCGCCCAGTTCCGCGGCCAGCGCCTGCAGGCGTGGCGAGTCGAGTGGCTGCAGGTGGCCGCGGATGTCGGGCAACAGCGCCAGCCCGTCGCGGAGCGTGGACAGGTCGCGTGGCCGCGCCGATCGCAGCGCGACGCGGGTGAGGATGCGCTCGAGGTCGCCAAGCGCACGGAAGCCGCTGCGCAGGTCGCGATCCGTACCGTGCCCGATCAGTGTCGCGATGGCATGGTGGCGCTCACTCAGCACGGCGCGGTCGCGCAGCGGCCGGTGCAGCCAGCGGCGCAGCAGGCGGCCGCCCATCGGGGTGACCGTGGTGTCGAGTACGCCGAGCAGGGTGTGCCTGGTGTCGCCATCGATGCGCGTGTCCAGTTCGAGATGGCGCCGCGTGGCGGCATTCATCGCGATGGCATCGCCGGCCGATTCCAGCGCGATCGCGGTCAGGTGGGGCAGGCGCTGCTTCTGGGTCTCCTCGACGTAGCCGAGCAACGCGCCCGCCGCGCCGGTGGCCAGGGCCTTGTCGTCTATGCCGAAGCCGGTGAGATCATGCAGGCCGAAGAAGCCAAGCAACTGGCGACGACCGCTGTCGGGATCGAACAGCCAGGGCGCGCGACGGCGCAAGCCGGTGCGCTGCTGCAGGAATGCGGGCAGGCCTTCTTCGTCTGGCACCAGCAACTCGGCCGGCTCGAGCCGCGCGAGTTCGGCTTCCAGCGCATCGTCGCTGTCCACTTCGTTGACCATGAAACGGCCGCCGGCCAGGTCCGCCCACGCCAGGCCATAGCCCGAGCGTCCCCGACTGATCGTCATAAGCAGGGTGTCGCGGCGTTCGTTGAGCAGGGCTTCGTCGGTCACCGTGCCCGGCGTGACCACGCGCACCACCTTGCGTTCCACCAGGCCTTTCGCCAGCGCCGGATCGCCGATCTGTTCGCAGATCGCCACCGACTCGCCGAGTGCGACAAGGCGGGCCAGATAGCCTTCGCAGGCGTGCACGGGCACGCCCGCCATCGGGATGGGGGCGCCGCCGGAACTGCCGCGCTGGGTCAGCGTGATGTCGAGCAGTCGCGCGGCCTTGCGCGCGTCGTCGTAGAACAGCTCGTAGAAATCCCCCATGCGGAAGAACACCAGCAGGTCCGGATACTCCGCCTTGGCGGCGAAGAACTGCTTCATCAGGGGCGTGTGTTCCGACTTGTCTTTGCTCACGTGGCCAGCGGGGAAGTGGAGGCAAAAGGGCGTTGATTGTAGCGGCTGGGCACCCATGCCCGTGTGCACCGTGAGCCATGCGCTGCCCCTGCGGGTCGAGCACGCACATGGCTCGAAGCCACGCATGCTGCACGCCCCGCGTAACGCCAGTTCCGCACGATCGTTCGGAAAATCAGTGGGTTATCCGTGCCAAAGTGATGGCCTGCGTATCGACGCAGTGCAGAATGCCGTGCTGTGAAGCCGGTGTTAATTTCGCGTTGACGCAAGGGGAGTTGCGTTCGTCGTCAGCGGCATCGCCGCTCGCCACATCAGGTACACCACAGCATCAACCGCCAGACATGACCCTTGGGAGGGGAGAACATGGTCAACGCATCGCCCAGGCACAAAGCGCTTTCGCTTGCCGTCTTCACCGCGCTCTGCGCCAGCTCGCATGCGTATGCGCAGCAGGCCGCCGCGCCGGCGACGGATGAGGAACCCACCACGCTCGCGACCATGACGGTCACCGCGCAGAAGCGCGAGGAGGCCATGCAGGACGTGCCGATCGCGATCACCGCGGTGTCCGAGCAATTGCTGCAGGACACCGGCGTGCGCGACATCAAGGACCTGCAGGTCCTGGTGCCGGGCTTGACCGTAACCAGCACCCAGAGCGAGGCCATTACCACCGCGCGTATCCGCGGCATCGGTACCGTCGGCGACAATGTCGGCCTGGAATCGTCGGTAGGCGTGGTGATCGATGGCGTGTACCGCCCCCGCAACAGCGTCGGCTTTGGCGACCTCGGCCAGCTGGAGCGCATCGAAGTGCTGAAGGGCCCGCAGGGCACCGTGTTCGGCAAGAACACCTCCGCCGGCGTCATCAACGTGGTCACACGCCGTCCCAGCTATACGCAGAGCGCGGAAGGCGAGATCACGCTCGGCAACTACAACGCCATCGGCGTGTCGGGCGCGTACAACGACGCGTTGGGCGAAGTGGGTGCGTTCAACATCTACGCCGCCAAGCGCAAGCGCGACGGCTGGATGGATGTGCGCACGGGCGCCGGCCCGCGTCGCGAGACCGACGACAACGATCAGAACTTCCATACCATGCGCGGCAAGGTGCTGCTGGAGCCGACCGAGAACCTGGAAATCATGCTGTCCGGCGATTTCACCAGCCGCGAGGAGAACTGCTGCGCGGCGGTACAGACGACCGTGGGTGCGACGGCCGCCATCCTCAACCGGCTGGTCGGCGGCCAGGCCGTGGCCGCGCCGGGCGACGACCCGTTCAACCGCGTGGCCTACAGCAACCGGCCGACCACCCAGGACATCAAGGAGAATGGTGTTGCCGTCGAAGTGAACTGGGACTCGTCCTGGTTCGGCGGCGCCACGCTGACCTCGATCACCGCACAGCGCGAATGGGAGGCGATCAACGGCCTCGACTACGACTTCAGCACGGCCGACATCCTGTACCGCGTGGCGGACAAGGACGAGTCGTTCACCGGCTTCAAGACCTTCAGCCAGGAATTCCGCCTGACCGGCGCGACCGATCGCATCGACTGGATGGTCGGCGCGTTCTATACGGACGAAGACCTGGATCGCACCGAGACCTATCGCATCGGTCCGCACTACGAGCCCTACCTGTCGGTCGCGCTGCTGTCGATCATCAATCCCGCGCTGGGCACCTCGCCGACCGCGCCGCTGTTCCTCTCGCAGGCTACTGGTCGCCCGTTCGGCACGGTGTTCGCCGGCCTGGGTGCGCTGGATACTTACCAGCAGAGCGCGAAGAGCACGGCGCTGTTCACCAACAACACGTGGCATGCCACCGATGCCCTCGACCTGACGCTGGGCCTGCGCTACACGCGCGAGAAGAAGACGCTGATTTCGAATTACAGCAATCCGAACGGCGGTGCGGGCTGCGGTTCCATGCTGGCCAATCCCGCGCAGGTCGTCGCCGCCCTGGTGGCGCGCGGCCTGACGGTAGCGCAGGCCAGCGCCGCCGCCCCCACGGTGGTCGGATACGGCTGCCTGCCCTGGGCCAATCCGCTGCACAACGCACCGTCGCGAGACACGGTGCAGAGCCGCGAGGAGAAGGAGTGGTCCGGCACGCTCAAGGCCGCCTACCGCTGGAACGACAACGTGATGACGTACGGTTCGTTCGCGCGCGGCTACAAGGGCGGCGGCTTCAACCTCGACCGCGTGCAGTCGTCGAACGGCCTGAGCAGCGGCAGTGCGAACGGCATCCAGCCTGTCCTGGACACCTCCTTCGGCGGTGAGTTCGTCGACAGCTACGAGCTGGGCGCCAAGACCACCTGGCTCGACGGCAACCTGTTGTTGAACGCCACCCTGTTCCATCAGAAGTACGAGGACTTCCAGCTCAACAGCTTCCTGGGCACGAGCTTCGTGGTGCGCTCGATCCCGGAAGTCACCTCGCAGGGTCTGGATGCCGAACTGATGTGGCAGCCCAGGTCGATACGCGGTCTGATGCTGCAGAGTGGCCTGATGTATGCCGACACCACCTACGGCGACAACATCCCCGGCGGCGACTTCGTTTCGCCGACCGGCGCGCTGTACAAGCTGCCCGGTGCGCAGATGAGCTTCGCTCCGAAGTGGTCCGGTTCGGCATCGGTGACGTATGAATGGGACGTGGGCAGCCTGATGGCGCGCTTCAACATCGGTGCCAAGTACGTGTCCGAGTACAACACCGGTTCCGACCTCGACCCGGAGAAGATGCAGGGCGCGTACACGGTCGCCAACGCGCGCTTCGGCATCGGCGCGCAGGACCAGCGCTGGATGCTCGAGTTCTGGGGCACCAACATCACCGACGAGGAATACGTGCAGGTCGGTTTCGACGGTCCGCTGCAGAACGTCTCGCCGGCCCCGAACAATCCCTTCAACACCTTCAACGCGTTCCTCGGTGCGCCCCGCATGTACGGCGTGACCTTCCGCGTCCGCTACTGATCCCCTTCGCACGATGTGGCGAGCGGCCCGCCCCCTGGCGGGCCGTTTTCTTGTGTGCCCGACGGGCGACAGCGCGCGGCAAATCGGCTACAACACGACAGTCCCCCGTCGGAACCGATGATGTCAGCCCCCACCGATGAAGAACTGCGCGCCCTGGCCCATCAGGTCGGCGAACGCCTGCGGCAGGACCGCGATCACCTGGTCACGGCGGAAAGCTGCACGGGAGGCTGGATCGCCAAGTGCGTGACCGATATCGCGGGCTCGTCGGACTGGTTCGACTGCGGCCTGGCCGCCTACAGCTACGAAGCCAAGCAGGCCCTGCTGGGCGTGCGGCCGCAGACGCTTGAAACGCACGGCGCCGTCAGCCGGGAAACCGTCATCGAAATGGTCTCCGGTGCGCTGGTCAACTCGGGTGCCAGCGTCGCCGTCGCCGTGACCGGCATCGCCGGCCCCGGGGGTGGCAGCCCCGACAAGCCGGTCGGCACGGTGTGGATAGGCTGGAAGCGGCGCGGGGGCTACGCGCGGGCGGAGGTCTTCCAGTTCGCAGGTGACCGTGAGGCGGTACGCCGGCAGACGGTGGCGACCGCACTTGCGGGCCTGGAACGGCTGTAGCCGGGATCCTGACGGAATCCCTCCCGCGCGACCGGTTGCCAGACGGCCGGGTTAGTAGTATTACTACTAACCATGGACCTGACCGATACCCAGCACGCCATCCTCGCCCTGATCGCCGACCGGCTCGAAGCCGAGGGCATGCCGCCGTCGCAGGCGGAAATCGCCAAGGCCTTCGGTTTCAAGGGAGTACGCGCCGCGCAGTACCACCTCGAGGCACTTGAGCAGGCGGGCGTCATCGAGCGGGTTCCCGGCCGGGCACGCGGGATCCGCCTGTTGAAGGTGCCGGCATCGGCGCAGCCCGACCTTGCGTTCCCGGCCGCCAACGACGACGGCCTCCGCGTGCCCGTGCTCGGGCAGGTGGCTGCCGGTGCTCCGATCGGGGCCGACGCGGGCCACCATGACTATGTGCTGCTGGACCGCGCCTTCTTCGCGCCTGCCCCGGACTACCTGCTGAAGGTCAAGGGAGATTCGATGCGCGACGAAGGCATCTTCGATGGTGACCTGATCGGCGTTCACCGCACACGGGACGCCCGTTCTGGCCAGATCGTGGTGGCGCGGGTCGACGACGCCATCACCGTCAAGCTGCTGAAGATCGGGAAAGACCGCATCCGCCTGCTCCCGCGCAATCCGGACTACGCCCCCATCGAAGTGCTGCCCGATCAGGACTTCGCCATCGAAGGGTTGTATTGCGGGCTGGTGAGGCCCAATCGGTGACGGGCATGTCCGATGCCGGCGAACGGCATTTCCCGATGCCCGGGCACGGCATGCCCCGATGTCCGCAACCCGTGCCCCGACGTAATTTCACTCATGCCCGCTCCGTCGCAGCCTGTGCGATGGGCACCCACCACACTGATCGCACCTGACCACATTGACTAGGACCACGACGATGGACGAGAACAAGAAGCGCGCCCTTTCCGCTGCCCTGACCCAGATCGAGCGCCAGTTCGGCAAGGGTTCGGTGATGCGCATGGGCGACCGGGTGATCGAGCCCGTCGAGATCATTCCCACGGGTTCGCTGATGCTGGACATCGCCTTGGGCATCGGCGGATTGCCGCGCGGTCGTGTGGTGGAAATCTATGGTCCGGAGTCCTCCGGCAAGACCACGCTGACGCTGCAGGCGATCGCACAGTGCCAGAAACAGGGTGGCACCGCGGCCTTCATCGATGCCGAGCACGCGCTCGACCCGATCTACGCCGCCAAGCTGGGCGTGAATGTCGACGATCTGCTGCTGTCGCAGCCGGATACCGGCGAACAGGCGCTCGAGATCGCCGACATGCTGGTCCGCTCGGGCTCCATCGACATCGTGGTCATCGACTCCGTCGCGGCCCTGACCCCGAAGGCCGAAATCGAAGGCGAGATGGGCGACCAGCTGCCCGGCCTGCAGGCACGCCTCATGAGCCAGGCGCTGCGCAAGCTCACCGGCAATATCAAGCGCTCCAACACCACGGTCATTTTCATCAACCAGTTGCGCATGAAGATCGGCGTGATGATGCCCGGCCAGAGCCCGGAAACCACCACCGGTGGCAACGCGCTGAAGTTCTATGCGTCGGTCCGCCTCGACATCCGTCGCATCGGCGCCATCAAGAAAGGCGACGAGATCATCGGCAACCAGACCAAGATCAAGGTGGTCAAGAACAAGCTGGCACCTCCGTTCAAGCAGGTCGTCACCGAGATCCTGTATGGCGAGGGCATCAGCCGCGAGGGCGAACTGATCGACATGGGTGTCGAGGCCAAGCTGGTCGAGAAGGCGGGTGCCTGGTACAGCTACGGCAGCGAGCGCATCGGGCAGGGCAAGGACAATTCCCGCACCTTCCTGCGCGAGAATCCGGCCATCGCCGCCAAGCTCGAGTCGGAGCTGCGCGAGAAGTTCCAGCCCGCCGAGGCGCAGCGCGATGAGAGCGCCGACGACGGCGAGTAAGCGCAAGGCGGCAGGTGATGAGCGAACAGGATGAGCCAGCCGGCGGCGGCAAGCGGGGGCGTCGCCCGTCGTCCCCGCAGACGCCACTGCAGCGGGCCCTCGGCCTGCTGACCCGGCGCGAGCACTCCCGGCGGGAACTGTCCCGCAAGCTGGCATCCCGCGGTGTGGAAGCGGCCGATGTGCGATCGGCCGTGGACCGGTTGTCGGAGGAGGGGTGGCAGAGCGACACGCGCTTTGCCGAGGCCCTCGTCCGCAATCGGGCCTCAGGGGGGTATGGTCCGCTGCGCATCCGGGCCGAGCTGTCCACCCACGGGCTGGATCGCGAGGCGGTTGCGGCGGCCATGGCCACCTTCGATGGCGACTGGACCGAAACGGCATGCGACCTCGTCCGCCGCCGTTTCGGTCCAGCCCGCCGGATCGATCCGGCGCAATCGCGAAAGATCGCGGATTTCCTGGTCCGGCGCGGCTTCGACGCCGCAGCGGTGCGCGCTGCCAGCCAGATGGAGCCGGAGGACTGGGGCGGGGCGGCCTGATAATCTAGCGCATTGGGTTGCTTCCCCCGGCCGCGTCCGCATGTTGTGGATGGTGCGTCGCAGTGAGGCGCCTTCCAGCCAATGCCTGCCAGATGACCACTCCCAAGACCCTCAGCACCCGCCAGATCCGCCAGGATTTCCTCGATTTCTTCGCCGGCAAGGGCCACACCATCGTGCCCTCCGCCTCGCTGGTGCCCGGCAACGATCCCACGCTGCTCTTCACAAACTCAGGCATGGTCCAGTTCAAGGACGTGTTTCTGGGCGCCGAGAAGCGCAGCTACGTGCGCGCGGCCGACGTGCAGCGCTGCCTGCGCGCGGGAGGCAAGCACAACGACCTTGATTCGGTCGGCTACACCGCCCGGCACCACACCTTCTTCGAGATGCTTGGCAACTGGTCCTTCGGCGACTATTTCAAGAAGGAAGCCATCGCCTGGTCGTGGGAACTGCTGACGGAGGTGTGGGGGCTGGCACCGGAACGGCTGCTGGTCACGGTGTACCACACCGACGACGAGTCCTACGACCTGTGGAACAGGATGATCGGCCTGCCGGCCGAGCGCATCGTCCGCATCGGCGACAACAAGGGCGCGCCGTACGCATCGGACAATTTCTGGCAGATGGCCGATACCGGCCCCTGCGGCCCATGCACGGAGATCTTCTACGATCACGGCGAGCATATCGCCGGCGGTCCGCCGGGTTCGCCGGACGAGGACGGCGACCGCTACATCGAGATCTGGAACAACGTTTTCATGCAGTTCGATCGTCAGCCCGATGGCACGCTCGTGCCGCTGCCGGCGCCGTGCGTGGACACGGGCATGGGGCTGGAGCGGTTGGCGGCGGTACTCCAGCACGTCCACACGAATTACGAGATTGACCTGTTCCAAGGCCTGATCCGCAAGGCGGCGGAGCTGACCGGCACGGCCGACCTGGAAAACAAGTCGCTGCGCGTCATCGCCGACCACATCCGCGCCTGCAGCTTCCTGATCGTCGACGGCGTGCTGCCGTCCAACGAAGGCCGGGGTTACGTGCTGCGCCGTATCATCCGCCGCGCGCTGCGCCACGGCTGGATGCTGGGCATGCGCCAGCCGTTCTTCCACAAGATGGTCGACACGCTTTCCGACCTGATGGGGGATGCCTATCCGGAACTCCCTGCCGCCCGGGCCCTGGTCGAGCGCGCACTCAAGGCGGAGGAGGAGCGGTTCGCCGAGACACTGGATTCCGGCATGCGCATTTTCGACGACGTCGCTGCGCGCGTCGCCGATGGCGTCATTCCCGGCGTCGATGCCTTCCGGCTGTACGACACCTACGGCTTCCCGGTAGACCTGACCGCCGACATCGCCCGAGAACGCGGGCTGACGGTCGACATGGCCGGGTTCGATACTGCAATGGCACAGCAGCGCGAGACCGCGCGTGCCGCCGGCAAGTTCACATCGAACACTGGCTTGCCTGCCGACCTGGTGGCCCAGCTCTCGCCGACCGCGTTCCTGGGCTACGACCAGCTCGATGCGGGTGGCCTGCAGATCGTCGCGCTGCTGAAGGAGGGGCGTCCGGTGCCATCCGTGGCGGCGGGCGACGAGGCGGTCGTCATCCTGGATCGCACGCCCTTCTACGCGGAATCCGGCGGCCAGGTCGGTGATACGGGCGTGCTGGTCGAGCAGGGCGTGCGGTTCGAGGTCGGGGACACGTTGAAGTTCGCCGGCCAGTTCCATGGCCATGCCGGCCGCGTCGCCGAGGGCGTGTTGAAGCTGGGTGACCATGTCGTCGCTTCCGTGGATGCCGCGCGCCGCGCGGATACCATCCTGAACCACTCCGCCACCCATCTGTTGCATGCGGCGCTGCGTGAGGTGCTCGGCACCCATGTCCAGCAGAAGGGCTCGCTCGTCGCGCCCGACCGGCTGCGCTTCGACTTCTCCCATTTCCAGCCGATGACGCCGGCCGAACTGGCCGAGGTCGAGCGTCGCGTCAATGCGCAGATCCGCTCGAACAACGCCGCTGAAGTGCACAACATGGGCATGCAGGAGGCGCTGGATTTCGGCGCCATGGCGCTGTTCGGCGAGAAGTACGGAGAAAACGTCCGCGTCCTGAAGATGGGCGATTACTCCACGGAGCTCTGTGGCGGCACGCATGTGGGGCGCACGGGCGACATCGGCCTGTTCAAGCTGATCGGCGAGAGCGGTGTGTCCGCCGGGGTCCGGCGCATCGAGGCCGTGACCGGGCAGGGCGCCCTGGACTATGTGGCCGACGAGGAGCGTCGCTTGTCCGAGGCTGCCGGTCTGCTGGGCGGCAGTCCGGGCGAGATCGTCGAAAAGATCCGCTCCTTGGCAGACCGCCAGAAGAAGCTCGAGCGGGAGCTGGAATCCCTGAAGGCGAAGACGGCCTCCAGTGCCACGTCCGATCTGGGCAGTGCCGCGGTGGACGTTGGCGGAATCCGTGTCCTCGCCTCCCGCCTGGAAGGCTTCGATGCCAAGGCCCTTCGTGACGCGGTCGACCGCCTGAAGCAGCAACTGGGGGATACCGTGATCGTGCTGGCCGGCGCATCGGACGGAAAGGCTGCCCTCGTGGCGGGCGTGAACGGCGCCGCAACCGGCAAGGTCAAGGCGGGGGAACTCCTCTCACATATCGCCAGTCAGATCGGTGGCAAGGGCGGTGGTCGCCCGGACCTCGCCCAGGGTGGTGGTGAGGACGGGCCCGCCCTTGCGACAGCCCTCCAGGCCATTCCGGAATGGGTCCGGCAGCGCCTCGGTTGACCCCTCTATTGGACCAGACGGCGCTTGCGGCCGCGTGCCTCCGGCCGCTAACATGCTTTAGGTTCATGAATGTACCAGGAAGCCGGCGGCCCTATTTCACGGTGCCGACGCGCCCCCGGCACTATCCTTTGCCGGATTACGGAGAAGAAACATGTTGATCTTGACCCGCCGTGTCGGCGAAACCCTGATGATCGGCGATTCGGTCACGGTGACCGTGCTCGGCGTCAAAGGCAACCAGGTGCGCATCGGCATCACTGCGCCCAAGGATGTGGCCGTGCACCGCGAAGAAATCTACCAGCGCATCCAGCGCGGCGAAGAAATCTCTTCGCATGCGGCGTCGGAGAACGTCACGTCCGATTGATTTTGTTTGCCGCCTGCGCGGTGAGCCGCTATCCTATGCGGCCGCTGCAGCTTGGCTGCAACGAGCGTCAAACCGGAGTGATGCCCGAGCGGCTGAAGGGGCTCCCCTGCTAAGGGAGTATAGGGTCAAAAGCCTTATCGAGGGTTCGAATCCCTCTCACTCCGCCAGTTCCGCGGTTGCCCGTGCTTGTCGGGTGACGCGCCGGAAAGATGGCGAGAGCGGGCACTCGAACGAGGCTCGCGGGATGTGTTCCGGTAGTGCTTTGCACAATGTCGTCGTGCAAAGAAGTGGTAGAAAAAAGATTGACGGGCGGAAAACGCTTCACGCATAATTCCGCTCCTCACGCGCCCGTAGCTCAGCTGGATAGAGTACCTGGCTACGAACCAGGCGGTCGGGAGTTCGAATCTCTCCGGGCGCGCCATTACGAACGCAAAGAGCCAGCGGCCATCCGCTGGCTCTTTGCGTTTCGGGGTTTCGCTGATCGTGCGTCATCGCGATCCGCGTGACCTGTTCGTGTCGTGGCATACGTGACGAAGATGGTTCGCTCACGTAGTGATTCCGACATCGGCATGTCTTTCGTATCCGCGCATCCCCCGGGGCTTTCACCGGATCGCTACCCGTCCGCGGACGCGATGGCATCCGTGTTTCCGCAGTGGCTGAACGGCATTGCATTGAAGCCTGCGCTGGAACGACACGTACTGATAGCCGCCTTCGCGCTGCAGGACTGGCGCGCATGGGAGACGCAGGCGCTGGCGATCATCGATCCGCGCGAGCGCGGGCGTGCGGAGCGGCAGCGGCAGCCACGACATCGTGCAGACCTCGTGCTGGCTTACGCGTTTCATCGCCTGGTGTTGGCGCACGCCCTGGGTGTCCCGGCGGCACAGGTACCGCTGACGCGGGATGCCCGCGGTCGACCCATGCTCGAGGGCAGGCTGGAACAGACAAGTCTGAGCCACGCCGAAGGTGTGGTGACCGTTGCAGTGAGCATGTCCGGCGACGTCGGGGTGGATATCGAACCGGTGAGTCGCGCCCAGGTCATGCCGGAGATCGCCGGACGCATCTGCCATGCTGCCGAGTCGGCACGCATTGCGCAGGTTCCCGACGCCGATCGCGCGGCGGCGCTGCTCGATCTTTGGGTTCGCAAGGAAGCCTTCCTGAAAGCGGCCGGTGTCGGGCTGGAACGCGAGATGGATACGTTCTCCCTGCCTGTCGAAGGCGTCGTAGCGCTGCATCCGGACGGCACGGCAGAGGTGGAGATCGAGCGGCTGGATCTGGGGCCTGATGTCGTCTGCGCCGTGGCGCGGCCGCCGGGTGCCGGCTGTATCGCCGGCTGGCTGCGGCCGATGCGAAGGGACGAAGTCCGCTAGGGCCGTCGTGCGGCGGGCAGGCGTGTGTCCGGATCTCTCACTTTTTGCGTTTTTCGAAAGTGAGGGGCATCAGGGCCGGGTCCTTCTCACGCGGCGGCGTCGCGCGAGGCGGTAGTTCCGGGCCCGGCGATCAGGCATCAGGGGGACGTAATGAAGTCGACGCATGCGAGCCAGAAGTCCAGGGCCATCCGGTTCCTGTGGCTGCTGGAGGTGGTGATCATCGTGCTGGCCGTGCTGGGCTCGGCCTGGCTGCGCTTCCTGAATGACCAGGAGACCCACCTGGAGTTCGTCGAACATGCGCCGGCGCGCGCCTTGCTGGTGGCGCTGAGCCTGACCGGCGCCATGGCGGCGTTCGGCCTCTACCAGGTGCACATGCGCCACAGCCGCATGGACTTCTTCCTGCGCTTCCTGATGTCGTTCGTGCTCGGCGGCATCGCGCTGATCGTGCTGTATTACCTGGTGCCGCAGGCGTACATCGGCCGCGGCGTGCTGGCGCTGTCGCTGGCGCTGTCGGCTGCAGGCATCGTGGCGGTGCGCATGCTGTCCGTGAGCCTGTTCCGCACGGATGTGCTGAAGCAGCGTCTGCTCGTGCTGGGCGCCGGCAACAACGCCGACCTCATCAACAGCCGCATGCGGCGCAAGGCGGACCGCCGCAGTTTCATCGTGGTCGGCTTCGTGCCCGTGGCCGGCCAGCCGGTGGTCGTGCGGGATGACCTGCTGGTGAAGCCCGAGGGCACGCTGGCGGACCTGGTGGAAGACCTGCAGATCGACGAGCTGGTGATCGCACCGGACGAGCGTCGCGGCGGCCTGCCGATGGAAGACATGCTTCAGTGCGTGCAGCACGGGGTGAACGTCATCGACCTGTCGACCTTCTTCGAACGCGAAGCCGGCATGGTGCAGCTGAACATCGTCGATCCGTCCTGGCTGGTTTTCTCCGGCGGCTTCGATTACTCCACGCCGAGGCGACTCAGCAAGCGGTTCTTCGACCTGCTCGCGGCAGGCGCGCTGTTGCTGCTCGCGTGGCCGCTGATGCTGCTGACCGCGCTGGCGGTATGGCTCGAATCCGGTGGCCCGATCCTCTACAGCCAGATCCGCGTCGGCGAGCGTGGCAACCACTTCAAGCTGACCAAGTTCCGCAGCATGCGGACGGATGCGGAAAAGGGCGGCGTCGCGGTGTGGGCGAGCAAGGACGACGATCGCACCACGCGCGTTGGCCGCTTCATCCGCAAGACGCGACTGGACGAACTGCCGCAGCTGTTCGCCGTGCTTCGCGGCGACATGAGCTTCGTCGGGCCGCGCCCCGAGCGCCCGCAGTTCGTCGACATGTTGAACGACGAAGTCCGCTACTACCGTGTCCGCCATTGCGTGAAGCCGGGCCTGACCGGTTGGGCGCAGCTGCGCTATCCGTACGGCGCGTCCGTGAAGGACGCCGAAGAGAAGCTGAAGTTCGATCTCTTCTACGTCAAGAACCATGGCCTGGTGTTCGACATGATGATCCTGCTGCAGACCGTCGAAGTCGTGCTGTTCGGGCGTGGCGCGCGCTGAGCGCGCCGGTCAGCGAAGGGCGGCCGACGCCGGCGGCGAAGAAAACACCAGGTAGGCGGCGATCGCCAGCAGCACCAGCAGGACGAGCCAGCTGCGCTGCGAGACATTGGCGAATCCCGGGGATTCGCCTGTGGCCGGCGCGACGTGCGGGCGCGGAGGACGCGTCAGGTGGGTGGTCCGCACGTTTACCCGCGGCGGAGGGCTGCCGGGAAGTCGGCCATGCGCGCGGAAGAACTGCATCGCCTGGCTGTAGCGCAACGTCAGGTCGGGCAACGACATTCCCGGCATGTCGGGTCGCACGGCCTGGTCGCCGTGCCGGTCGGGATGCAGCTCGGCGACGCGCCGCCGATAGGCGCGCTTGAAGTCGTCCAGGCTGCAGTCGGGCTGCACCCGCAGTTCGCTGTACAACGAATGGAAATCGACTTCCATGGCGCGGGGATGAAAACGTTCACGTTGTGACCTGAATCTATCTTCCCATACGTTCTGGAGGAATGGGGGAGGCGCGGACGGCCTCCATGGGGCACCGACGTGGACACTGCCAGCGACACCCTCGACGATCCTCGCCGCTTACCGGCGGCGAGCCAGGCTTTGCCCTGGCGCAGCGCGCCGCATGCCGGCATCACGTCGGCGCGCATGCCGCAACCGGCGGAACTCGCGCAGCTCGCGAGCGAGATCGGCGTGGAAACGCACGCAGTCGCGGCAGTGGCCTGGGCCACGCTGCTCGCACGGATGACCGTCGAGCCGATGGCGAGCGTGTCGCTGGCCTGGTCGCGAGACCGGACGACGCCCGCGCTCGCATGGACGCTGGCGTTGGACGGCGAGCGAGTCGCCAGCGCGACCGGCCGGCTTGTGGCGGCCCTCGATGCGTCAGTCGCCCCGGCGTCGGACGCAACGGCCGCCTTCGCCAGCGACGCGGCACCGTGGGCGGCGTATGTACGCGAAGCGGCCGACGCGCCGGCATGTCCGCTGGTGCTGCAGCTGATCGGCGGCGACGTGGTGCTGCACGACCACGACGGTGGCTATACGGACGCGCAGTTGCGCCAATGGCTGTCGTATTGGGCGTGCCTGCTGGCATCGCTCGCCGCAGCGCCGGATACGCTCCTCTCGGAGGCCGCGATCGTGCCTGCGGACGCGGCGGGCGATCTGCTCGCGTTCGGCAACGACACGGCCCACCCGTTCCCCCGGGTAGCCGGTGTACATCGCCTGTTCGAGGCGCGGGTGGCGGAGACCCCTGACGCCGTGGCCCTCGTGCAGGGCGATGCGCGCCTGACCTACGCCGAACTCAATGCGCGCGCCAACCGGCTGGCCCGGATGCTGAAGCACCACGGCGTGGGACGGGATGAGCGCGTGGCGATCTACGTCGATCGCGGCATCGAGGTGGTGCTCGGCCTGCTGGCCGTACTGAAGGCGGGCGGTGCCTACGTGCCGCTGGACCCCACGTATCCCGCCGACCGCCTGGCCTATACGGTGGCCGACAGCGCGCCGCGCGTGCTGCTGACGATGCCGGGCATGGAGCGCGAGGCGCGTGACGTGCTGGGCGAACTTCCCGAACACCTGGTCGTCATCGACATGCAGCACGCCGATGCGGCTGCCACGTCGATGGCATCGCACGATCTGGCCGACGACGAGGCCGGCGTGGGCCCCGAAGATCTGGCCTACGTGCTGTATACCTCCGGTTCCACCGGCAAGCCCAAGGGCGTGGCGATGCCGCACGGGCCGCTGGTCAACCTGATCCAGTGGCAGATGCGCGAGCCCGGCAATGACGCGCCGCTGCGTACCCTGCAGTTCGCGGCGCTGGGTTTCGATGTCGCGTTCCAGGAAGTCTTCGCCACCCTGGCGACCGGCGGGACGCTCCATACGATCGACCAGGAAACGCGCATGAGCGCGGGCAAGCTGTTCGAGACCATCGTCGAACAGCGCATCGAGCGCATGTTCCTGCCGTACTTCGCGCTGCAGATGCTGGCCGAGGGCCTGGAGGGCCACCTTGCCTCGCTGCCCGAGGGCCAGCGCATCGCGTGTGCGCTGCGCGAAGTGATCACCGCCGGTGAGCAACTGCGCATCGAACCGAAGATCGTGCGTTTCTTCGAACAGCTGCCGGGCTGCCGCCTGCACAACCACTACGGTCCCACCGAAACCCATGTGGTCACCGCGCTGACGTTGCCGGAAGATCCGCATGCCTGGCCGCGCCTGCCCACCATCGGCAGGCCCATCGCCAATGCGCGCCTCTACGTGCTCGACGCGCAGGGCCGCCCGTTGCCCCTCGGTGTGGTCGGCGAGCTCTACCTGGCCGGTCCGGTGGTCGCGCGCGGCTACCTGCATCGCGATGACCTGACGGCCGAACGTTTCCTGCCCGATCCGTTCGTCGACTGCGCCGGCGCGCGCATGTATCGCACCGGCGACATCGGTCGCTGGCTGCCGGACGGTACGGTCGAATACCTGGGGCGGCAGGACTTCCAGGTGAAGATCCGCGGTTTCCGCGTGGAGCTCGGCGAGATCGAGGCGCAGGTGATGGCGTTCCCCGGCGTGCGCGAAGCGGGTGTGCTGGCGCGCGAGGACGTGCCCGGCCTCAAGCGCCTGGTGGCCTACCTGGCGCCCCGGGACCGGGATGCGCCCGTCGACCTGGAGCGCCTGCGGCAGCATCTGGTGGAGGCAATACCTGACTACATGGTGCCGGTGGCGTATGTGCAGATGGACGCGCTGCCGCTGTCGCCGAACGGCAAGCTGGACCGGCACAAGCTGCCGCGCCCCGGTCGTGGACGTCCCGAATGGGCCGGGGCGTACAGCGCGCCACGCGATGCGACCGAAGCGGCGCTGTGCCGCATCTTCGCCGATGTGCTCGACCTGGAAGACCTGGGGCGCGACGACAACTTCTTCGACCTCGGTGGTACGTCGCTGCTGGCGATCCGTGTACTCGAAGCGGCGCGCCGCGAGCGTGTGGGCGATGTGCCCGCCATGGCGCTGTTCCGCGCGCCGACGCCGGCGCAACTCGCCGCCGCGATGGCGGATGGCCAGCGCCAGCCGCTGGACGCCGCGCGCATGTCCGCCCGGCGCGACCTGCACGCGCACGAGCCGATCGCCATCGTGGCGCTGGCCGGTCGCTTCCCGGGCGCCTCGACCGTCGAAGCGTTCTGGGACAACCTGTGCGCCGGCCGCGACAGCGTCAGCCGCTTCGCCGCGGATGAGCTGGATGCCGGGATTCCCGATGCGCAGCGTGCCGACCCGGCGTACGTACCGGCGCGGGGCGTGTTTGACGACGTCGACAAGTTCGACGCCGCCTTCTTCGGCATCTCGCCGAAGGAAGCGGAACTGATGGATCCGCAGCAGCGGATCTTCCTGGAGCTGTGCTGGGAATGCATCGAGCGCGCCGGCCACGTGCCGGATGCGACGACGGAGCCGGTCGGCGTGTTCGCCGGCATGTACAACGCCAGCTATTACCAGCGCAACGTGCTGGCGCATCCCGACCTGGTCGACAAGCTCGGCGCGTTCCAGGTGATGCTCGGCAACGAGAAGGACTACATCGCCACGCGCGTCGCGCACAAGCTGAACCTCACCGGCCCGGCCGTCAGCGTGCACACCGCGTGCTCCACCTCGCTGGTCGCCATCAGCCAGGCGATCGACAGCCTGCGTGCGGGGCGTTGCAGCATGGCGTTGGCAGGCGGCATCGCGGTGACCTGCCCGGTGCGCAGCG
Organism: uncultured Pseudoxanthomonas sp.; assembly: GCF_947498795.1. NCBI lineage: Bacteria > Pseudomonadati > Pseudomonadota > Gammaproteobacteria > Lysobacterales > Lysobacteraceae > Pseudoxanthomonas > uncultured Pseudoxanthomonas sp. The sequence continues at coordinate 232,048 of NZ_CANMLQ010000002.1, forward strand.
GACACGTGTACCAGGAAGGCGGCATGCTCTCCGCCGACGGCCATACGCGCAGCTTCGATGCCGATGCCAGCGGCACGGTGTTCAGCGACGGGGCGGCCGTCGTCCTGCTCAAGCGCCTCTCCGATGCCATCGCCGATGGCAACCCGATCCATGCCGTGGTGCGTGGCGCGGCGGTCAACAACGACGGCGGCCAGAAAGCCAGCTTCACCGCGCCGAGCAGCGAAGGGCAGGCCGCGGTGATCGCCATGGCGCACGCCGACGCAGGCGTGGAGGCGCGCAGCATCGGGTACGTGGAGGCCCACGGTACCGCCACCCCGATGGGCGACCCCATCGAAATCGAAGGGCTGACGCGCGCGTTCCGCCGGAGTACCGACGACACGGACTTCTGCGTGGTCGGCTCGGTGAAGAGCAACGTCGGCCACCTGCTGATGGCGGCCGGTGCCGCCGGCGTCATCAAGACGGCCTATGCGCTGCGCGAGCGTTGCCTGCCGCCCACGGCGCACTTCCGCCATGCCAACCCGGTGATCGACTTCGCGCGCACGCCATTCCGCGTGAGCGGCGAGCTGGCGCCCTGGAATGCGCTCGAGGGCCAACCGCGGCGCGCGGGGGTCAGCTCCTTCGGCGTGGGCGGCACCAATGCGCACGTGGTGATGGAGGAAGCACCCGCGGTTGCGCCATCCGACCCCGGCGACGGCCCGCAGGTGCTCACGCTGTCGGCGCGCACGCCCGCCGCCCTGGGCGAGGCGGTCGCCCGGCTCGCGGATCACCTGGAACGCGAACCCGCTCTCAACGTCGCCGACGTGGCATGGACACTCGCCGTGGGTCGCAAGGCGTTCCCGCATCGCATCGCCGTGGCGGTGGCGAGTGCGGCAGACGCGGTCGCGCTGCTGCGCAGCGCCGATGTGTCGGCCAATGCATCGAAGTCGCGGCCTGTCCAGGCGGCGGATGTCGTCTTCATGTTCCCCGGGCAGGGCTGCCAGTACGCCGGCATGGGACGGGCGCTGTACGCCGCCGAGCCGGCCTTCCGCGCCGCGTTCGACGACTGCGCGCAGGTGCTCGATGTCGAACTGGGCCAGGACCTGCGCGCGCTGGTGTTCGGAGACGACGCCGACGCTTTGCTGCCCACCGCCATCATGCAGCCCGCGATCTTCAGCATCGAATACGCACTGGCGCGCTGGTGGATGTCGCATGGCGTAGTGCCCACGGCCATGGTCGGCCACAGCGTCGGCGAATTCGTCGCCGCGACACTGGCGGGCGTGTTCTCGCTGCCGGATGCGTTGCGGCTGGTCGCGCGCCGCGGCCGCCTGATGCAGGCGCAGCCCGCGGGCGCGATGCTGTCCGTGCGCCTGCCGCTCGATGCGCTGCAGGCGCGCCTGCCAGATGCGCTGTCGCTGGCGGCGGAGAATGCACCGGGCGCCTGCGTTGTGGCGGGGCCGCACGAGGCGATCGCCGCCTTCCAGCATCAGCTGGAGGGGGAGGGCGTGGCCTGCCGCGCGCTGAAGACATCCCACGCGTTCCACTCCGCGATGATGGACGCCGTGGTGCCGGCATTCCGCGCGGAAGTGGAGGCGCTGGTGCGCCACGCGCCGTCGCTGCCCATCCTGTCGACCGCAAGCGGCCAATGGCTCGCGGACGCGCAGGCGGTGTCGCCGGAGTACTGGGCCCGCCATCTGCGCGAGCCCGTGCGCTTCTCCTCTGCCGTCGCGCACGTCCTGGAGCGTCCTGGCCGCGTGCTGCTGGAGATCGGCCCGCGCAATACCCTCGCCACGCTATCGCGCCAGCAACCCCTGTTGCAGAAGCACCGCATTGCCGCCGTCGCCTCGCTGGCGGACAACGTGGAGGGCGAACATGCGGCCTTGCTGAACGCCTTCGGGCAGCTGTGGTCGCAGGGCGTCGACGTGCATGCCGAGGCCCTGGATCGACGGGGCCGTCGCCTGCGTCTCTGCCTGCCGACCTATCCGTTCGAAAAAAAGCGTTATTGGGTAGAGGCCGCCCATGCGGTGCCCCGCAACGTCATTCCCCACCCCAGCCTGGCCGCGCGTGCGGCCCCGGAGTTCCTGATGTCCGTCGTGCCCGAAATCGCACCGCCCGCCGCCGATCGTCGCCCCCGCATTGCCGCGCAGCTGCGCGAGGTGTTCGAGGACGTGGCCGGTTTCGAGCTGTCAGACGCGGACGGCGATGCGAACTTCATCGAGCTGGGCCTGGACAGCCTGATGCTGACCCAGGTCGCGCTGCAGTTGCAGAAGACCTTCCCGGTACGCATCACCTTCCGCCAGTTGATGGGCGAATACGCCAGTCTCGATCGCCTGACCCAGGGCTTGGATGCGCAATTGCCGCCCGAAACCGCGCCGGCCCCGACGGCCCCCGTCGTCCAGAGCGCAGCGCCCGCGGTGCTCGCGGCACCGTCGGCCCTCGCGATGCCGGCGACATTGGCGCCCGCACCGGCGCCCATGACGGTCGCGCCGATGCGGGCACTGGCAGGCGGGGATGCGCTGAGCCAGCTGATCGCCCAGCAGATGCAATTGATGTCCCAGCAGTTGGCCCTGCTTGCGGGCACCGCACCCGTCGCGCCTGCCGCCGTGGCGCCCGCGCCCGCGCCCGCGCCGCCCGTGGAGGCCGCGCCGGTCTCCGCGCCGCCGTCCGCACCGGTTGCCGCGTCCGCACCCGCGGGCACGGCCGTCGCCGCCGACGAGGAAGCGGCGCTCGCCCATACGCGCTACGACGTCAAGAAGGCCTTCGGCGCGATCGCCCGCATCGACGCGCACAACGGTACCGAACTCAACCCGCACCAGCGCGAACGCCTCGATGGTTTCATCCGTCGGTACACGGCACGCACGCCCAACTCCAAGGCCTACACGCAGCAGCATCGCGGCCACATGGCCGATCCGCGCGTGGTGACCGGCTTCCGGCCGCTCACCAAGGAGATCGTGTACCAGATCGTCGTGCAGCGCTCGAAGGGATCCCACGTGTGGGACATCGACGGGCATGAATACGTCGACGCTCTGAATGGCTTCGGCACCAGCCTCTTCGGCTGGCAGCCGGACTTCGTGGTGGAGGCGGTGAAGCAGCAGATCGAACAGGGCTACGAGATCGGCCCGATGCATCCGCTGGCCGGCGAGGTGTCGCAGCTGGTGTGCGAACTGACCGGCCATGATCGCGCCGCGCTGTGCAACACCGGCTCCGAGGCGGTGCTCGGCGCGATGCGCATCGCGCGGACCGCGACCGGCCGCGAGACCATCGTGGTGTTCTCCGGCTCCTACCACGGCATCAACGACGAAGTGATCGTGCGCGGCACCAAGAAGCTGCGCGCCGTGCCGGCCGCCCCCGGCATCCTGCGCAACACCGCGGAGAAGGTGCTGGTGCTCGATTACGGCACGCCGGAGACCCTGCAGATCATCCGCGAGCGCGCGCACGAGCTGGCGGCCGTGCTGGTGGAGCCGGTGCAGAGCCGCCGTCCCGACTTCCAGCCGGTCGAGTTCCTCAAGGACGTCCGCAAGATCACGGCAGAGGCCGGCGCGGTATTGATCTTCGACGAAGTGATCACAGGTTTCCGCTCGCATCCCGGCGGTGCGCAGGCGCTGTTCGGCATCAAGGCCGACCTGTGCACGTACGGCAAGGTGGTCGGTGGCGGTTATCCGATCGGTGTCATGGCCGGCAAGCGCGAGTACATGGATGCGCTGGATGGCGGCTACTGGCAGTACGGCGACGACTCCACGCCGCCGGCCGGCGTGACCTACTTCGCCGGCACCTTCGTGCGCCATCCGCTCACGCTTGCGGCGGCGAAGGCGTCGCTGCTGCACATGAAGGAACACGGCGCGGCCCTGCAGCAGCGCCTCAACGAGCGCACCGCGGCGATGGCGGCGGAACTGAATGCGTTCTCGGAGGGCGTCGGCGCACCGGTGCGCATCAAGCACTTCGCATCGCTGTGGCGCACGCACTTCGACGAAGAGCATCCGCTGCAGGACCTGCTGTTCGCGATGATGCGCAGCCGTGGCATCCACATCCTCGACAATTTCCCGTGCTTCTTCACCACCGCCCACAGCGAGGCCGACTTCCAGGCCATTGCGCAGGCGTGGAAGGAAGCGGTGCTCGAGCTGCAGGAAGCCGAACTGCTGCCGCGCCACGCGGCCACCTCGCGCACGGTCATGGACGCGGCTGATCCGGTTGCGCCCGGCGCCCGGCTGGGACGCGACCCCGACGGCCGCCCGGCGTGGTACGTGCCCAATCCCGATGCTCCTGGCCAGTATCTCCGGGTGACTGCGTGAGGGAGGCGAGGGTGGAACGCCAGGACGCGACCATCGCTGTCGACTACGACCCGTTCGCCGGTGGCGCGCTGGCGCGCGTGGTGCCGACCACGGAGCCGCAGCGCGAGCTGTGGCTGGCGTCGCAGCTCGGTGAAGACGCGTCCCTCGCCTACAACGAATCGGTATCGCTGCGGTTGCGCGGTGCCCTGGACGCTGCGCGCCTGCAGCGTGCGCTGCAGGCCGTCGTTGCGCGTCACGACGCGCTGCGTGCCAGCTTCGGTCCGGACGGCGAGACCTTCTGCGTGCTGGAGCCCGCGCCGCTGCCGCTGCCGTTGACGGATCTTTCTCCGCTGCCTGCGGCCGAGCGCGAACAGCAGCTCGCAGAGCGTCGCCGCACGGGCGTCGAAACCACGTTCGCCCTGGCGCAGGGCCGCCTGTTCCGCGCCGAACTGGTGCGATTGTCCGCGCAGGACCACGTGCTGCTGATGCATGCGCACCACCTGGTCTGCGATGGTTGGTCGTGGTGGGTGATCGTGCGCGAACTGGGAGCCGCTTACGGGCAGGGCGAAGGTGCGCTGCCGGAGGCCGAGCACTACGCCGACTATGCGCTGGCGGAAGCGCGGCATCCGATGGGGCCGCAATACCGCGACGACGAGGCCTACTGGCTGTCGCAGTTCGCAGGCCTGTCGCCCGTGCTGGACCTGCCCACCGACCGGCCGCGCCCCGCGCGCCGCAGCTTCGCGTCGCTGCGCGAGGACCACGTGCTCGACGCCGACCTGGTGGCCGCCGTGCGCCGGCTCGGTGCACGGCGCGGTGCCAGCCTGTTCGCGACCCTGCTGGGCGGTTTCGCCGCGCTGCTGTCGCGCATCGCGGGGCAGGAGCAGGTGGTGGTGGGTATTCCGGCGGCGGGACAGTCGGTGGATGGCCATGACCATCTCGTCGGGCACTGCGTCAACCTGCTGCCCTTGAAGTTCGACCTGCAGTCCAGCGACAGCTTCACCCAGGTCGTCGATGCCGCGCAGACCACGCTGCTGGATGCCATCGAGCACCAGCGCTACACCTTCGGCACGCTGCTGAAGAAGCTGCGCATCGCGCGCGATCCCGCGCGCCTGCCGCTGGTCAGCGTGATGTTCAACATCGACCAGGCGCTGGACCAGGAGAAGAGCGGCTTCCCGGGCCTGGCGCTGGACTTCACCACCAATCCCCGCCACTACGAGAACTTCGAACTGTCGATCAACGCCGTGCAGGTCGACGGCACCTTGCGGCTGGAAACGCAGTACAACACCGACCTGTTCCAGGCGGCCACGGTGCGCCGATGGTTGTCGGCCTTCGAGACGCTGCTGCGCGCGGCGTGCGAGGCACCGGGCGAACGGATCGCACGCTTGCCCCTGGTCGACGCGGCCATGCTGGCGGAACTGGTGGCCTTGCAGCCGACGCCCGTGGCGTTCGATCGCCAGTGCCGCATGCACGAATTCTTCGAACGGCAGTGCGACCGCGCGCCGGATCGCAACGCGGTGCGCGCGGACGATGGCGCGCTGACGTACCGCCAGGTGGAAGTGCGCGCCAACCGCATTGCGCACCTGCTCCGCCGGCATGGCGTGCAGAAGGGCGCACTGGTCGGCCTGGCGCTGGACCGTGGCGCCGACATGCTGGCGGCCCTGCTGGGCATCCTCAAGGCCGGCGCCGGCTACGTGCCGCTGGACCCGCAGTTTCCCGCCGACCGGCTCGCGTACATGGCCGGCGATGCAGGCCTGGCGGCGCTGGTCACCCAGTCGCACCACGCGGCCCGCTTCGATCTTCGCGGGCGTCCGGTGCTGGCGCTCGACTCACTGGCGACGGAACTCGCCACATTGCCGGCCGCGCGACTGGGACGCGATGGCGGCGCGGCGGATCCGGAAGGGCCGGCCTACGTCATCTACACCTCGGGCTCTACCGGCCGCCCGAAGGGCGTGCAGGTACCGCACCGCGCGGTGTCCAATTTCATCACCGCCATGCAGGTCCAGCCCGGTCTGTCGGCCGAGGATCGCCTGGTCGCGGTGACCACGCTGTCCTTCGACATCGCCGTCCTCGAGCTGATGCTGCCGCTGAGCGTGGGTGCCGAGATCATCCTGGCCGGCAAGGACACGGTGATCGACGGCCTTGCACTGTCCGCGCTGCTGGCCGCGACCGACGCCACCGCCATGCAGGCCACGCCGGCCAGCTGGCGCCTGCTGCTCGAAGCGGGGTGGGAAGGGCGTGCGGGCTTCAAGGCGATGTGCGGCGGCGAACCGCTGCCGCCGGACCTGGCGCAGGCACTGCTGCCGCGCTGCGGCGAGCTGTGGAATCTCTACGGCCCCACCGAGACGACGGTGTGGTCGACGGCCACGCGCGTGATGGCGCCGGCGCAGCCGGGCATGCCCGACATCCATATCGGCCGTCCCATCGCCAACACGCAGGTCTGGATCCTCGACGACAACGGCCAGCCCTGTCCGCGGGGCGTGCCGGGCGAGATCTGCATCGGTGGCGAAGGCGTGACGCTGGGCTATCTCGGCCGGCCCGAGCTGACGGCGGACCGTTTCCTGCCGGATGCGTTCGCCACCACGGCCGCCGGCTTCGGTACCGGCATCGCATCGCCGACGTTGTACCGCACCGGCGACCGCGGCCGCTGGCGTCCGGACGGTGAGCTCGAACACCTGGGACGTCTCGACTTCCAGGTGAAGGTGCGGGGGTACCGCATCGAGCTGGGCGAAATCGAAAGCCAGTTGCTGACGCATCCGGCACTCGCGCGCGCGGTCGTGATGGCGCGCGAGGACCGGCCCGGCGATGTGCGGCTGGTGGCGTATGTCGTTCCCGCATCCTCGCCGGGCGTCGATGACGCCGCGCTGGTGCACCACCTGAAGCAGCACCTGCCCGACTACATGGTGCCGCAGCACATCCTGCGACTGCCGGCGATCCCGCTGTTGCCCAACGGGAAGGTGGATCGCAAGGCGCTGCCTGCGCCCGAGGCGTCGACCGTGGATGCGGCCGCCGCGACGCGCTCGTCGCCGGCGACCGCACCGGCCGATGCGCTGCAGGCGCAGGTGGTGAAAGCGATGGAGGACGTCCTCGGGCGTCCGGGCCTGGGCATGGACGATGGCTTCTTCGAAGCGGGAGGCCATTCGTTGCTGGCCGCGCAACTGTGCACGCGCCTGGGTCGCGCGCTGGGGCTGCCCGTGCCGCTGCGACAGCTGTTCGACACGCCGACGGCGCGCGGTCTGTCCGAGGCGCTCCGCGCACGCCTGGGCGGGCTGCCGCAGGACGCCGCGTCCGCCGCGCTGATCGTGCCGAAGCTCGCCGACCCGCGCACCGCGCCGATGACGCTGATGCAACAGCGCCTGTGGGTGCTGGAGCAGATCGAGCCGGGAACGGTCACCTACAACACGCCGTCGGCGCACCGGTTGCATGGCCCGATGGACCTGCAGGCGCTGGACCGCGCATTCCGCGAAATGGTGCGGCGCCAGGCCTCGCTGCGGACGCGCCTGGTGTCGCAGGGCGAGACGGCCGTGCAGGTCATCGACGATGCGCTCGATGTCCCGCTGTTGCCCGCCATCGACCTGACCCACCTGCCGGAACCGGAGCGCATGGCCACGCTGATGGCCGACCTGGAGGCCCGCACCGCGCAGCCCTTCGTGCTGGACCAGGGCCCGTTGTTCCGCGTGGCGCTGTACACGCTGGCCGAAGACGACCACGTGCTCTACTTCATGACCCACCACGTGATCTGGGACGGGTGGTCGTTCGATATTTTCTACACGGAGATGTCGGCGCTGTACGCGGCCTTCGCCCAGGGCCAGGCCTCGCCGCTGCCGGAGCTGGAGACGAGCTACGGTGACTTCGCTGCCTGGCATCGCCAGCAACTGGAAGGCGACGCGCTGCAGCGGCAGGTGACCTACTGGACCACGCACCTCGCGGGCAGCGGCGAACCGCTGCACCTGCCGGAAGACAAGCCGCGGCCGGCGCGCGCCAGCGGCATCGGTGGTACCGACTGGGTGCACGTGGACAGCGCCACCACGGATGCCCTGCGGCAGGTAGGCGGGCGCGTCGGCGCGACCTTGTTCATGACCCTGCTGGCCGCGTACTACGTGCTGCTGCACCGCCTGAGCGGACAGGACGACCTGGTCGTCGGCATGCCGTTCCGCAACCGTCCCAGCGATGCGCTGGAAAAGGTGATGGGCTTCTTCGTCAACGTGCTGCCGTTGCGCAGGCGGCTGGATCCGGCGATGCCGTTCCTGGCGTTGGTGGAAGAGGTCAAGGCCGGCCTGGTGGAAGCGCTCGACCATCCCGACGTCCCGTTCGAACACCTGATGCAGGCACTGAAGGTCGCGCGCGATCCCAGCCGCTCGCCGATCTACCAGGCGCTGTTCTCGTTCCAGGATGTGCGTGCGCGCAACCTGCAGTGGGGCGAACTGCGCCATGAACACCTGCTGATGTTCCAGAAGGGCATGGCGCACGACCTGGGCATCTGGTTCCTCGAGCATCCGACCGGCCTGTCGGGGGCACTGGGCTACAACGCGGACATCCTGACGCCGGAAGGCGCGCGCGCGATCGGCTACCGCTTCGGCACCCTGCTGGACGCGATCGCCCGCCAGCCCGAGTCGACCATCGGGTCGCTGCCGATCGTCGGCGCCGACGATGCCACCCGGCTGGGGCAGTGGAACTCGACGGCCGTGACCGTGCCTGCCGAACGCACGGCACATGCGCTGCTGCACGCGCAGGCCCGGCTGGCGCCCGACGCGGTCGCCGTGTCCTGCGACGGCAGCGAGATGGCCTATCGCGCCCTGCACGAACGCAGTGCCCGCATCGGCGACGAGCTCGTGCGGCGCGGCGTACAGGCCGGCGACCGGGTCGGCATCTGCCTCGACCGCCACGCGGATCTGGTGGCGGCGATGCTGGCGGTATGGCGGACCGGCGCTGCCTATGTGCCGCTCGATCCGGCCTACCCGCCGGACCGACTGCGCTTCATGGTCGACGACGCAGGCCTTCGCCTGGTGGTGAGCGAAGGCGATCTCGCGGCGCCGCTGGACCTGCCCATGGAGCGTCTGCTGCGGCTGGACGCCGATGCGCACGCGATCGCCGCCGCTCCGCGCGTGCCGGCCGTCCACGACGCCACCCTCGGCGGACAGGACGCGACGGCGTACGTCATCTACACCTCGGGTTCCACCGGCAAGCCGAAGGGCGTCTGCGTGCCGCACGGTGCGGTGGTGAACTTCCTCGCCAGCATGGCGCGCGAACCCGGCCTGTCCGCGAACGACAGGCTGGTCGCGGTGACGACGACCTCGTTCGACATCGCCGTACTCGAGCTGTTCCTGCCCTTGGCGGTGGGGGGCCATGTGGTCGTCGCCAGCCGCGAGCAGGCCATCGATGGCGATGCGTTGGCCCGACTGCTGCGCACCGCGAAGGCGACGGTGATGCAGGCCACGCCCTCGACCTGGCGCATGTTGCGCGATGTGGGCTGGAAGGCGGACGGGCCGTTCAAGGCATTGTGCGGCGGCGAGCCGCTGCCGCCGGACCTGGCAGTGGACCTGCTGGGGTGCGGCTCGGACTTGTGGAACATGTATGGCCCGACCGAGACCACCGTCTGGTCGACCTGCACACGCATCCTGCCTGGCGCAGACGGGCGCAGCCCCGACATCCACATCGGGCGTCCCATCGCCAACACCACGGTGTGGGTCCTCGATGCGCGCGGTGCGCTGTGTCCGCCGGGCGTGTCGGGCGAGATCCACATCGGTGGCGCCGGCGTCACCCAAGGTTACCTGGACCGCCCCGAACTCACCGCCGACCGCTTCATCCCCGATCATCTGGTCTCGGGCGGCACCGCCTCGGGCGCGCGCCTCTACCGCACCGGCGACCGCGGGCGCTGGCGCACCGACGGCGTGCTCGAGCACCAGGGCCGGCTGGACTTCCAGGTGAAGGTGCGTGGCCATCGCATCGAACTGGGCGAGATCGAACACGTGCTGGCACGGCAGGCTGGCGTGCAGCGTGCCGTGGCGATCGTGCGCGAGGACACGCCGGGCGATGTGCGCCTGGTGGCGTATGTGGTGATGGACACCGACGGCGAGGCCGACGAGCAGCGTCTGCTGGCCGCATTGCGCGATGCGCTGCCGCGCTACATGGTGCCGCAGCACATCGTCAGGCTCCCGGCGGTGCCGCTGCTGCCGAACGGAAAGCTGGATCGAAGCCGCTTGCCAGTACCTTCCGCATCGGCCCCGAACCACGGCACCACAGGGCCCGCGTGCTTCGACGACCCGCGCCAGGCGTACCTGGCGCAGGTCTGGAGCGACATGCTGGGCGTGCCGGTCGAGGCGGGCGACAATTTCTTCGAGGTAGGCGGGCACTCGATGCTCGCCGTGCAGATGGCCAACCGGGTCGCGCGCGACACCGGCGTGCGCCTGCGGATCCTGGAGCTGGCCACGCAGACCCTTGCGCAGGCGGCGGAACAGCTGCCATCGTCGGCAGGCGATCGTATCGACGGCGCGGCCGAAGCGCCGCCTGTGGGTATGTTCCGCCGGATGGCGAACTGGTGGCGGCGTGGGAGTCGGTCCCGTGTTCGCTAGCGTGGCGGCGGGGACGCGGCGTGGCGATGGCCGCCCGGCCGGCGCCGATACTGGGGAGGAACGTGGTGTTGAACGGATCAGCGCGGACGGAAGTGTCCGCAGGCTGCATGCGCCGAACGGGGCGCTGCGCATGCCGGCGATGAGCGACACCACGATGACGCCGGGATTCTTCGGCGTGGACGACCGGCGACTGTTCTGCATCCGCCACCTGCCGCGACAGGCGCGCGCGGACGCCGTCGTGCTGATGTGCCCGCCGCTGCTGCATGAACACATGCGCAGCTACCGTTTCTTCTCGCAACTGGCCGGAATGATCGCGGACCGCGGCATGGCGTGCCTGCGCTTCGACTATTTCGGTACCGGCGATTCGGAAGGCGAGGAGTCCGCGTTCGATCCCGAAGGTGCGTCGCGCGACCTGGCACTGGCCGCCGCCGCCGCGCGCAGCATCGCGCCCGGCGTGCCGCTGTACCTCATGGCCGTGCGCGCGTCGGCCCTGTTCGCATGGCGGGAAGCGGCGTCGCTCGGCGCGTCGGCGCTCTGGCTCTGGCAACCCGTCGTCGACGGCGCGCGCCATGTCGAGACCTTGCGCAGGCGCGATGCGAGCGAACGCAACTCGCGGTCGCGCTACCCGCGTGCACGCTCGGCCGCACCCGCGACGCCCGACGATCTGATGGGCTATCGCCTGCCTTCAGGTTTTCCCGCGCAGATGCAGGCGCTGCGTCTCGACGGCGATCCGGGCGTGCCGGTGGCGCTGTTCGACACGCCGGCGGGCGAAGGCCCGGTCCGCGCGGATGCGCGCTTCGTGCTGCCCGACGCCTTGCAGCGATGGACCAGCGAAATCGATCTCGATGGCCTCATTCCCCTGGGCGGGCTGCAGGAAGTCCTCGACCAGGCCACGCAGTGGCGACCGGAGCGGCACGCGCATGGATGATGTGATTCCGCTGGATGGCGGCAAGGCGTTCGGCCTGCTGACCCGTGCGCAGGGGACGCGCCGTGGACGCACGTTCGTCCTGTTCAACGCCGGCCTGATCCACCGGATGGGTCCGTTCCGTCTGCACGTCCGGCTGGCGCGCACGCTGGCGGCCGAAGGGTACGACGTGCTGCGCTTCGACCTGCCGATGGTGGGCGATGCCCCCGCGGGCTCGCATCCCGGCAAGACGGAGGTCGTGCGGGAGGCGATGGATGCCGCGCAGGCCGCCACCGGCAATGATCGCTTCATCGTCGGTGGCATCTGCAGTGCGGCCGACCTCGGCTGGCGCACGGCGGTGAAGGATCCGCGCGTGGACGGCCTGTGGCTGCTCGATGGCCTGGCCGTGCAGAACGCGTGGTTCCGGGTGGGCCAGATGGGACTGGTGCTGTCGCGCGCGCCGACGCACTGGTTCGGCATGCTGGCGCGCTTCTTCCGGTCCCGTCCGGAGGATGCGCCGGGCCTGCTCGATTACCGCGACTGGCCTGCGCACCCGCAATTCCTGGACGAACTGGATCAACTGCTCGAGCGCGGCGTCCGCATCTTCGCGCTCTATACCGGCGGTGTTTCGTATTACCTGCTCCATCCCCGGCAACTCGATGCCACGTTCGGCCGTCATCGCCACCACCCGCACCTGCGCGTTGCGTTCAGGCCGGAGATCGACCACCTGATCCTGTCGCCGTCGCACCGCGACGACGTGCTCGCGCAGGTGCGCGACTGGGCGGTGGCGGCATGACGGCGCGCTTGCGTACCTCGCTGTACGCCCGCCGCCGCGCGCGGCCCCTGCGCGTCGTGTTCGTCGGGCCCGCACGCGTGCCGCGCTGGCTGACCTGCGCGTTCGAACTGTCGCGCGACCGTGACGACATGGAGTTGCTCGCCGTGTACGCGGAAGCGCACGCGGAGCCGTCGCCGCGCCGGCTGCCGCTCGGCCTGTTCCCGTTCCTCTGGCTGGAGCGCACGCTGCTCCGACTGTTCCTGCGCCTGCGCGGACGTCCGATGGAAGGCCCGCTGACCACGGGGACGCTGCCCGCGGACCTGCATGGCCCTGCGACGGGAGACACCTCCGTCCTGCGCGATTCCGCCGCGATCCGCGACCGCCTGTCCGCGCTGGCCCCGGACCTGGTCATCTGCATGGCGCCGGTCGCATGGGGCCGTGCCTTCGCCAGCGTGGCCACGCACGGCTGCTGGCTGCTCGACGGCGACCTGCGTGATCCGGTGCGTGCGGGTGCGGCCCTGCTGTCGCCGATCCTGGAAGGGCACGATGCCACGCCGATCACGCTGGAGCTGTGCCGGGACGGAGCCGCCGCGCCCGAGGTGCTGGCCGGCAGCTGGGGCGCGACACGCGCCGTGTCCTTCAGCCAGCATCGCGACATGGCGTTCCTGAAGCTGCCCGCGCTGCTGCTGCGCGCGATCCGCGACCTGCCCGACACGGGCGGCACCGCGTCGATGGCGCGTCTGCAGGTGGGGCCGGCGCCGATCCGCTGGAACATGGGCATGTGCGTGCATGCCGCGTGGATCGCGCTGCGCCTGCTCCTGCAGTCCGGCGCACGGCGCCGCGCCACGCACCAACCCTGGTACGTGCTGATGCCGGATGCCGCAGACCCGGTACTGCCGGAGGCACCGCGCATCGGCGCCTCGCGTGCGCTGGTGGCGCCGGGCAAGGACTACTGGGCGGATCCTTTCCTGGTCGACGACGACGGACGTTGCCTGCTGTTCGTCGAGGAGTTCGTCGATGCGCGCAACCAGGGCGTGATCGCATGCCTGCAGATCCTGGACGACGGTACGGCGATCAATCTAGGCACCGTGCTGGACGAGCCCTTCCACCTTTCCTATCCGCAGGTGTTCCGCTGGGAAGGTGCGTGGTACATGACGGTGGAATCCTACGAGGCCGATTGCGTCAGCCTGTACCGCACGACCGACTTTCCGCGCGGCTGGACCCGCGTGTGCGATCTGCTCGAAGGCTGCGCCTGCGTGGACCCGACGCTGCACCACCATGACGGGCACTGGTACCTGTTCGGCAACGTATCCGAGAGTGGCGGCAATCCGTCCGACGAACTGTTCCTGTTCGTCGCCGACGCGCTCGAGGGACCCTACCGCCCGCATCCGGCCAACCCGCTCGTCGCGGACGTGCGCAGCGCGCGTCCGGCAGGCCGGTTGTTCCACCACGGCGGGCGCCTTTGGCGTCCCGCCCAGTGCTGTGCACCGGTGTATGGCGCGGCGGTGGTGTTCAACGAAGTCATCGAACTCGATCCCGAACGCTACCGCGAGCGCAGGAGTTCGCAACTGGACCCGACCTGGGCACCGGACCACGATGGGTGCCATACCTTCAATGCCGCCGGGCGATGGCAGGTGCTGGACGCCCACGGCGTGCCACCCGATGCAGCGCGACGGATGCCGGTGACCCACGATCCCGCGGCACGCTCGCCACGCATGGCGTCTCGGGTTTCGCACGTGATGCAGCAGTCGCGGCTGGGACTGCTGTGGGGCGCGTCGCTCTGGCCGTGGTACCTGTGACGTCGCGCAGAAAGCAGAAAGGCCGGGGAACCCAGGGTTCCGCCGGCCTCGTGATCGTGTCCCGCGGGGGCGCGGCGACGGCTTACTTCTGCCCGTCCAGCTCCCACTGCTGGTCCGCCCAGTAGACCAGCGGCAGCGACAGCAGCGCACTGGTCAGCCGTGGGCTGCTGCGCCGCAGTGCCGACATCGCGCGGCGCGCATTGGCCTTGGCGCTCCGTGCGGCGCGGGAGGCGACACTGGTCGTGGCACCGGTGCCGACATCACCCGACGCCGGAACGGTCGAGGTGCTGCCACCGGTCACCGCCGGGGCGGTACCTGCGGACACCGGCTGGCTGCCCGCCGTCGTCGCCGTATTGGTCAGCGGGGGCAGGGTGCCGCCGGTGACGCGTCCGCTGGTCGGCGGCGGCGCCGTGGTGCCGCCGGGCAGCGCGGACTGCGGGATGTGGATGATGTACGTATCGATGTTGTTGGCGTCGTTGACGGCCCAGTTGCTGTTGAACGCGATCCGGGTGAAGTCGCGGCTCACCGAGGCATGCGGTTCCGACCAGTAGCCGCCGGCGGATTCCGCCCGGCGTGTGTAGCCCAAGGCGTACATGCGCGGGTTCGCCTTCAGTTCCATCGCGTAGATCTTGTTGGTGTACCACGGCCACGAACCGTCGCGCGAAGCGTTGGACGCGTATGTACTCCAGATCACCCAGCCCGGCTTGTTGAAACCCTTACCCGAGAAATGCATCGCGGTGGCGGCGCCGTTGACGTAGCTGGGGAACAGGACGGTGCGCGGGCAGATCGGCGCAGTGGTGACGCTCGCCGCTACGGCTGGGCAAGCGTCGACATCGGTGTAGAACACGTCGCCGGTATTGCTCTGGTAGTCCACGGAGACATAGTAGTCTTGGCCATTCGGCCCCAGCGCCATGTCCGAGTGTTCGCTCTTGTGGTGCAGCTTCTTCTTCTGGGTGAAATCCGGCGACCACGCCCAGGTACCCGTGGTGTCGGACGAGGTGACGTACCAGCGGCCGGACGCGGACATGCTGGAGTGATCGGGGCGGTTGCTGTCCTGGCGGCTGCCGACCAGACGGTTCTGCTGGAGATCCCACACGATGTAGCCCAGCAGGCCGAAGTTGCTGTTCTCCACCTGGAAGCCCCAGTACCGGCCATCCGCCGACGGCGAGCCTTCCGACTTGGTCCAGATGTGGGCGGCGGTCGACGCCCACGACGGCAGCTTGCCGTTGAAGTCCGCCGCCACCGTGTGCGTGTTGGTGCGCACGTCGAGCGACAGCAGCGTGGTGCCGCCGTTGGTGGGCAGGTAGTACAGGATATTGGGATTGGTGGGGTGCCACTGCGGCTCGGCATCGCCGGCCATGTGGTACGCCGAGGACACGTTGGCGTTGGCCACCTTGGGCGACAGCGCGCGGACGTGCGCCAGGGTGTTGGCGTTGTAGAGGTGCCACCAGCCATCGTTCGAGTAGACGATGAAATAGGTGTTGTCGGCGTTGAACGCCTGCCGGCGCGAGTAGTCGTTGCGGGCGAAGGTGCTCGGCGGCTCGACGGCATGGTCCGTGGCACGGACCAGGCAGGTGTTGAAGTTCGGCTCCTTCAGCACGGCGCCCTTGGCGGGCTTGCCCAGCGCCGGCATGGCCGGATTGACCTTGCCCTCGGCGAGGGAGAAGCCGGAGGTGTAGAACGAGTTGCAGACACCCAGCGACTGGGCGTGGGCGGCCGAAGCGGCCAGGCCCAGCGGGACCAGCACGAGGCCCAGCAGGCTACGGGGGGACAAAATGCGGGATGCAGTCATCTAGAACGGCTCCTGTCGGCCGTTGTGTATCGAAAAACGGGGACCCCCTGTCCGATGGCCAGTCTATACGACGTTATGCGTGGCGCTGCCGATTGGTTCACGGATCGGAGAATCGCTTCTGGCCGGATTCAAACCTGATTCACGTTTTTGCGCTTTATGGGCGCTGGCATACAGCCCGCCCACAGCATCGTGAAGGACGCCTTCACGAACGACATGGCCGCAGCCAGCGTGTCGTCTGGGGAGCGAGTAGACGCCATGGCGCGGCGTCCCCGTCAACACTGCAAGACGCCAAACCGGGTCGCACGTCTCACATTTGCCTATACTCGAAGGCAAAGGGAGGAATGTGCATCAGGAGGCCATTCTTGCGGAAAGATGCACCAGGGGCAGGGCATGCGGGGGACCTCCGGTTTCCGTTGACGGATGCGCAGGCGGAGAAGTGGCTGGGGAGCCGCTACAGCGACGAGGCCACCCTGGCGTTCGGGGAAGCCTTCGAGTTGGTGATGGAGGGGCCGCTGGATCGCACGCGCTTCGAGAATGCGCTGCGCGAGGTGGTGTCGCGGCACCAGGCGCTGGCGGTCGCGTTTTCGCGCGATGGTACCGAGCAGATCCACCAGCCGCAGTGCGCGGTGGTGCTGCAGGTCGAAGACCTGTCCGCCGTGGCCGACGCGGAAGCCGCCTACGCCGCCGCGTGCCGCCGGTGGCGCGCGACACCGTTCGATCCTGCGGTCGCGCCCCTGGTGAGGGGCATCCTGTACGCGTTCGCGCCAGACCACCATCGGTTGTTCATGGCCGCGCATCACCTGGTGATGGATGGGTGGTCCATGCGGGTGGTGCTGAAGGACCTGATGGACCACTACAACGCGACGACGCCCGAGGCGCGTGCACGCATTCCGGCTGCGGATCGCTGGAGCGACTTCGTGCGGGAAGAACGCGCGCGTCGCGACGGGCCCGAAGGCGCGCACAGCCTGGCGTACTGGCGCGCGCGGTTCGCCACGCTGCCGGAACCCTTGCGGCTGCCCACCGATCGGCCCAGGCCTGCGCGGATCCGTTTCGATGCCGCCAGCTTCACCGTGGAGCTGCCCGTGGCGCGGTGGCAGCAGATCCGGGAACGCGCACGCGATACCGGTACCACGCGGTTCGCGATGCTGCTGTCGGCGTACTTCGCATTGCTGCATCGGTTGAGCGGACAGACCGACCTGGTCTGCGGCATTCCTTTCGCCGGTGCGGCACGCGGCGGTGGCGCGCGCGTCGTGGGCGATACCGACAACACCCTGCCGCTGCGGGTTGAGGTGGACCCGGCCGCCCCGCTCGAAGCGCTGGCGCGGCAGGTGCAGGCCCGCCTGGCGGAGGCGGCGGATCACCAGGACACTTCGCTCGGACGCATCGTGGATGCGCTGCAACTGCCGCGGCACGCGGGGCGCATGCTGCTGCTGGAATCCATCTTCACCCTGGCCCCGTCGCTCGACAAGCTGCGCATGGACGACGTGCGCTGCGCGTTGAACGTGCTTCCGCGTTCGGCCGCTGCCTGGGAGCTGGGTTTTTACTGGCGCCAGACGCCCGGGGCCCTGGTGCTGGAGGTGCAATACCAGACCGCGTTGTACGACGCGGCGACGCTGCGCGACTGGGTGGGCCTGTACCTGCGCCTGCTGGAGGAACTTGCGTCAGGGAACGAGGCGGCTATCCAGTCCATCGACCTGACGTCCTCGCAGCCATTGGCGAACTTCGCGCTCGTCAATGACATCGCACCGCCGGGTGGGGATGCCCCGTCCCTGGTGGCGATGCTGGAACAGGCCTTCGCCGCGCATCCGGCGCGTAAGGCCGCCGCATGCGGGCCCCATTCGATCGACTACGCGACGCTCGATAAGCGCACGCGCGCCGCAGCGGGCGGACTTGCCGCGCGTGGCATCGGGCGTGGCGATCTGGTCGGCATCGCGCTGCCGCGATCGCTGGACATGCTGGTGGCGGTCGTGGCGGTGCTGCGCGCCGGGGCGGCCTACGTGCCACTGGACCTGGCCTTTCCTCCCCAGCGCCTGCGGCACATGGCCGACCATGCCGGCCTGCGCACGCTTCTGGTCGGCGAGGGCGCCGCGCTGCCCGACGGACTGGCAGAAGGTCGGGCGTTGCTCACGTTGGCGGACGTGCAGTCGACCGGTGAGGACGGAGCGCTGCCCCGGGTCGCGGAAGACGATGCGGCCTACGTGCTGTACACGTCCGGCTCGACCGGTGAACCGAAAGGGGTGCGGATCCTGCATCGCAACCTGGTCAACTTCCTGGCCACGATGCGCGAACAGCCGGGCTGTACCCGTGACGACGTGGTGTGCTCGGCGACCACGCTCTCGTTCGACATCGCCGCGCTCGAGCTGTACCTGCCGCTGGTCTGCGGCGCGCAGGTGGTGATCGCCGACGATGCGGAACATCGCGACCCCGAAGCCCTGTGCCGCTTGATCGAGCGGCACGGATGCACGCTGTTCCAGACCACGCCGTCGCTGATGGCGCTGCTGCAGGAGGTGGGACGCACCGAGGTGCTCGCGCCCCTGCGCCTGCTGGTCGGCGGCGAAGCGTTGCCGCTTCCGCTGGCGCGAACGCTGCACGGGCAATGCCGCGAACTCTGGAACATGTATGGGCCGACGGAAACGACCGTATGGTCGAGCCTTCATCGCATCGACGGAAGCGAGGACACCGTGCCGTTGGGACAACCGGTCGCCCGCACGCGCTTCTATCTTCTGGATGGACAGCGGCGACCGGCGCTGCCGCACGCGCTGGGAGAGATATGGATCGGCGGCGCAGGGGTTGCCGATGGATATCTGCATCGGCCCGACCTGAGCAGCGAGCGGTTCGTCCGCGATCCGTTCGCCGATGACGGCTCGCGCATGTACCGCACCGGCGACTTGGGCCGCCTGCATGCGGGGCGGCTCCACTTCCACGGGCGCGCGGACGAGCAGATCAAGCTGCGCGGGTACCGCATCGAACCGGGCGACATCGAAGCGGCGGCGGCGGGCGACGACGGCGTCACCGAGTGCGTGGCGGTCGTGCGTACCCTAGACGGCGGCGACCAGGTGCTTGTGCTGTATGCGTCGACGGCGGCCGAACCGGCCGGGGTGGAGCAACGCCTCCGCCAGCGCTTGACGGCGGCCTTGCCGGCCTACATGCGTCCGCACTACATCGAAGTGCTGGAACGCCTGCCGAAGACGCCCAACGGCAAGATCGACCGGCGCGCGCTGCCGCCGCCCACGCTGGATGCCTCCACGCCGCTGCGTCGCCGCGTCGCGCCCCGCACGCCGCTCGAGCGCGAACTCTGCGAACAGTGGGCGCGATTGCTGCAGCGGACCGAGGTCGGAGTGGATGACGATTTCTTCGAGTCCGGCGGCTACTCGCTGCTGGCCGTGCGCATGTTCAACGAACTCCACCAGCGGCATGGCGTGGACCTGCCGCTGGCCACGCTGATCGCGCATCCCACCGTGGCCACGCTTGCGCAGGCCATCGAGGCGACGGTGGCGGTGGCCGGCGAGGGCGAAGGTGTCGCGGTCGCGGACGGACGGTGCCTGGTGACCCTGCGTGCCGGCGGGCACGGCATACCGTTGTTCCTCGTGCATGCCGTCGGCGGCAATGTGCTCAATTACATGCCGCTGCTCGATGCGTTGCCATCGTGGCAGCCGGTTTTCGGCGTGCAGGCGGTGGGTCTCGACGGGATGTCGGCCGCTTCGACACGCGTGGAGACCATGGCCGACGCCTATGCCACCGCGATCCAGGCTGCGCGCCCGCAGGGCCCGCTGATGCTGGCGGGCGGGTCGATGGGGGGTGTACTCGCGCTGGAAACGGCGCGCCTGCTGCGTGCGTCTGGGCGCGAGGTGGTGCTGCTGGCGATGTTCGATACGTTCGGGCCCGGTCTGATGCATCGCCGGTGGTGGCGGCGCGTGCCGCTTTGGCGCGAAGCGCTGGCGCACACGCCATGGACCGAACTCCTCCGTCGCCTGCGCGTGCGGCTGTGGGACTCGCCGCGTGCGGGCTGGCGCCACCGGCGTTCGCCGGGACTTCCCTTGCCGCAGCAGGTACGCCTGCAACAGGTCGAGCGCGCCCATCACCAGGCGCTCGCCTCGTATCGGCCGCACCCCTATCCGGGCGAAGTGGCCCTGTTCCGGACCCCCCTGCGCGGGCACGAGGACGATGACGCGCTGGGCTGGCGCGGGTGGGTGGAAGGCCGGATCGAGGTGTACACGCTACCCGGCCGTCACCACGACTTCATCGACCAGCCGGAGCTCGCGCAGCGCTTCGCCGCCTGCGTCGCGGGGGTACAGGCAGCCCGGCCATGACCGACCGGCGCGCCTTTGTGCGTTGTACCCGTGATGCCTGACGCCGTTTCTTCCCAGCCCCTGCCCGCCGTCTTTCGCGGCAAGCCCGCGCCATGAGCCGCGAAGACGGCACGACGGCGCCGCGAAAGCGCAGCGTGGGCGCGCACTACCTGCGCTACTCCTCTGCCAGCCTGCTGGTCATGGTCGCCGGCCTGGTGTCGTTCCCGCTGCTGACGCGGCTTTTGGACAACACGCAGTACGGCATCCTCGGCTACTACGAGACGTGGCTGATGATCGGCGTCGCCGTGGCGAAGCTGGGCGCGCAGCACGCCATCCTGCGCTTCTATCCCTACCAGGACGAAGCCCGCGCACTGCCGGGGTTCGCCACCAACATGTTCCTGCTGCCGTTGCTGGTGTCGTGCGGCATCTGGGCGGTGGGCATCACGGTGTTCGCGTGCGTGGACTGGTTTGGCGGCGTCTCGTTCTCGCCGGTGCTGTGGATGGCGGTGATGATGGTGCCGCTGCAGGTGTTCGTCAGTCTGGTGCAGATGATGCTCAGAGCCGGCGAGCATTCCGGCCTGTTGACCGTGACGCGTGTGGCATGGCGCTGGATGGAACTGGTCCTGATGGTGGGCGCAGTCGTCGCGCTCGAGCGCACTGCCGTGGCCGCCTATGGAGGCAGATTCCTGGCCGCGGCGGTCGTCGTGGTGTTTTACATCCATTGGGTGCGGCGCAACCTCCGTTTCTCGCGGCAATGGGATTGGTCGCAGATGCGCTTGACCCTGCGCTACGGGATGCCGCTCGTCGTGAACGAGATCGCCACCGTCCTGCTCATCTCCATCGGTCGCCTGATGCTGAAGGGCATGACAGGCGAGTTTTCGGCGGTCGGCATCTTCACCATCGGGTACTCGCTGGCGCTTCAGGTCAGTCTGCTCATGAGCGCTGCGCTGTCGGAGTCCTTCATCCCCGTCGCGAACCGGAGCTGGGAGACCAGCGGTGCCGTGGCCGTCCGCGCCCTGAAGTCCAAGGTGCTGTTGCCGATGACCTACGCCTCTATCGGGATCGCCGTCGCGATTGCCTGCGTCGGGAGCGATGCCGTACAGGCCATCAGTGGTGCGGACAAGGCGCCTTCCGGTGCCGTCTTCGCGTGGATAGGAGCGCTCTATGCGCTGTATCCCCTGCTCGAGATCGGAGGCTATGGGCTGCTGCTGCACAAGCGCTCGGTGACGGTGCTCTGGCTGACGGTGTTCGCCACCGGACTCAATGTCCTGCTCAACCTGTGGCTTATCCCCGGACACGGTTACATGGGTGCGACATGGGCGACGGTGGCAAGTTTCTCCGCGCTGGGAGTGGCACTCTATGCGTTCTGCCCACGCGACCTGCGCCACCGGCCCGACGCGCGATCGCTGCTGCTCGCGCTAACCGCCGGCGCCACGTTCGTCGTGGTTGTGCAAGTCTCCGGCCTGTTCGGGCTCGAAACGCCCTGGCCGCGTCTTCTCGTGGCAGGTGGGCTGTGGATGCTGCTCTACGTGCTTCCAGTGCTGGCGCTGGACAGCCGTGTGCGGACGATGATTCCCGGCGTGCGGCGACTCGGGGGCGGCTGATCCGGGGCTTGACCGGTTGGATCGCCTTCCAACGTTGGAGGAGGAGTTGGGGCGTATTTCGGACGGAACAACACCATGAGTTCAACGCAGGATGACCTCGCTTCCCGAGCCAGGAGCGAGGCTGAGTTCCACGACGCGCGCATCAATATCACTGATGAGCGCAGGCTGAGTTACGCCTATGAATCAGTGCGCGATGTGTACACCTTCGCTGGCGTACCGCAGGAGTGCCTGGACAAACGGGTGCTTGAGGTGGGCTGCTTCCGCGGCGACCAAGCCCTTGCATTGCGTGGTTTCGAAGGCAAGTACACGGGTATCGACATCAGCCCGGCGGCAGTGAACTACTGCAACCAGCTCGGTTTGCCGGCCCGCTTCGATTTCGTGGTGGACGATGCCAACGTGCTGGAAAGCGTAGGCGATGGATCGGTCGACTACGCCTTCGGCAATGGCGTCCTGCACCATCTCGATCTTCCGCGTTTTGCGCCCGTTCTCGCCGGAAAGTTGTCGGCGAACGGTTATGCGCGCTTCGTTGAGCCGGCACAGGGCAACTTCGTGCTGAGAATGTTCCGGAAGCTGACGCCGAAACTGCGGACGCCTGATGAATTTCCTTTCGACGCGGCGACTATCGCGTTGCTGGAAAAGCATTTTGATGTCCGCGTTTCCTATCAAGCCTTCCTGCGTCCCTATCTACCGATGTTGCTGTTCAACAGCGCGCCGGCCACGCGCGTCGCACGCTGGCTGGATGATCGCCTGTTGAAACTGCGGTGGCTGCAGGGGCAGGCGTGGCTCCTGCAGATCGAGCTCCGGAAACGTGCCGTGGCCGGCGGACAGTCCGCCGCTTGAGGTAATCGGGTATCTTGGGGAACATGCTTTCGCCCCTCCTGTGGCTGCTCGCTGCCGCATCCCTCGTGATCCTCTCCCTGACATGGCGCGCGGCTAGGGGCCGCCTCGCGATGGCGGCGCTCATCGTGACGGCAACATCGTTCCTGGCCATGACCCCGCTGTTCGCCAACCTGCTGGTAGCGCGGCTGGAGAACTTCGGTCCGCCTCCTGCAGCGTGCTCGTCCGACCCCCCATCGGTCGCCGTCGTCCTGTCGGGGGGCGTGGATCGCAAGCCCCGCGGACTGTTCGACCTGTCGGCAATCGGCATCGCCAGTCGGCGAAGGGCCGACAGTGCGGTTGCCTGGTGGGGATCCGCGCCAGGTCGGCGTCTGGTGTTTGCGGGTGGAAGAGGCTGGCCCGAAAGCCTGCCCGAGGGAGATCTACTGGCGAACTACGCCAAGCGCCTTGGAGTGCCGGCCGACCTGATATCGGTGGAGCGCGAGTCTGCCGATACGTGGGAGAACGCTATCAACGTCGCGGCGATGGAGGATGTGCCGAAGCGCGTAGTGTTGGTGACGTCGGCCATGCACATGCCGAGGGCGCGTTACTCGATGGAACAGGCGGGATTCGAAGTGTGCAGTCTGGGCGCGGACTGGAACTATGTTCCGTTCCGTGCGCCGAACCACCTTGTCCCGAGCAGTGGTGGCGTCGTGAAGACTGAGCGCGCACTGCACGAAGTGGTAGGCCTGTTGTACTACCGGCTATGGCGGGGGCGTGCCCCCCATCAATGACCGCGGTTGCTTCGGTCCGACCCCTGATTTGTACGGGCTATGATCCGCCCGCAGGTCACTTGGAGCGATATTTGCCGGGCGATAAGCGCGCCGCCAGCGGGAACCGCTGGCCGATGCTGGACGCCGCGGACGCCGGCATGGCGTCGGCGAATGCCGCAGTGGTCGTTGCAGGCGCGGACTTGAGCGCGAAATAGTGTTCCATGAGGCCGCACAGCGCCCAGAAGTTGGCCATGACAGCACCCTCGAAAAAAGGGCTTCCGTACACGTTCCCGAGTGCCGTGGACACTGTCAGCAGGATGAAACCGAGCGACAGTGCTTTGCCTTCGGCGTCGCTGGCAGGTACGGATCGGGTGAAGCGTATGCCCATCCAGAGCACACGCCCCAGCAGGAACAGTAGCGCCAACAGGCCCAGAGGGCCGCACTCCGCCAGCATCAAGAAGTAGATGCTGTGGGCATCGTAGCCCGCATAGCGCGGAACGTAGTTGCCGATGTACTGCTTGAAACGGTTCAGGCCGACGCCGAGCGGGTGTTCGCTCCACATCTCCATCGCACCGCCCCAGATCTCGAAACGGCTCGCGGTGCTGACGTCGAGTTTTTCCTCGCCGACCGCATCCTGCTGTTCGGTCTCGGCCACGCGCTGCGTGACGCTTTCCGGCAGGAAGCTGATCGCGGGGATCATCAAAACGCTGATGGCGATGGCGAGCACCACATTGCGGCGGACCAACAGCAGAGCGAAGGCGACCAGTGCGATAAGGTAGGACTGGCGAGAGTAGGTTGCCATGATGGCCACGACCATGATCCCGCAGCCGCCTATGGCCGCGAGACGCCAGAAGTTCTGCTTGCGGAAGAACAACGCCATCGCGATGAACATCGGCAGGAACATGGCGTAGAAGACACCCGCGCGGTTGGCCGTCGAGTAGTCAACGCCGAATGGACCCGAGGCGCGACGGGACTCGTTGTAGTTGCCGAAGCCGTAATCCAATCCCTCGCGTATCGCTTCCAAGCCCGCGAGGGCGGCCACGATCATCACGAAGATGATCAATTGCCGCGTGCCTTTCAGATCCTGTCCGCAACGGCGGTAGACGAAGTAGAGCAGCGGATAGAACAGGAGGTTCTTGAGATAGGTGAAATCCTCCATGAAGTCGCGCTGCAGGGTCGCCTGCGCGACCAGGAAGGAAAGGGTCAGCGCGAAGAACAGCGTCAGCAGGGGAGGCGTCAGGTAGCCAACCTGTTTGAGCGGGGCATAGCGCCGTCCTGCCATGAGCAGCGCAGCCAACACCACGATGAAGATGATGTTTGCGAGATTCAGTCCGGGAATGCCGGTATCCACCGAAAAATGGAGCATGTTCGGCATGAACAGCAGGGGCACCGCGAGCAGCAGCCGCATCCACATGGGTCAGGCTCCTGACGCGACGTCGCCGTCGAGGAAGCGCTGCGCCCACAGTTCCAGGCAGAGCGCCTGCCACAGCGCCTCACTGCGATCGATGTCGCGCTCCACGTGGTCGTGCAGCAGCGCCTGCGCGGCGGACGCCTGCAGCAGGCCGCGTTCGCGGAAGGCACGGCTGCCGAAGGTGTCGGCGGCCAGCGTGCGCAGTGGCCCGCGGAACCAGTCCGCCAGCGGAATCGCGAAGCCTTGCTTGGGCTTGCTGATGGCGCGCGGCGGCAACCATTTGTTGGCCACCTCGCGCAGCAGGTGCTTGCCGCGGCCGTCGCGGACGCGGTAGCCCACCGGCAGCGACAGCGCGAACTGCACCAGGTCCGGCTGCAGGAACGGCGAGCGCCCTTCCAGTGACGCGGCCATCGCCATGCGGTCGAGTTTCACGAGGATGTCATCGGGCAGATAGCTCTGCAGGTCGATGGCGACCGCGCGGTCCAGCGGTTCGTCACCCGCACCGAGATCGCTGCCGGGCTGTGCGAGTGCCGGCAGGTGGAAGTGGTTGCTGCAGCCCGCCTGCGGGCGCAGGCGCTGCGCGATGTCCGAGCGCATGACGGCGACGCCGCTCAGGTAACGCTCGTCGAACCGCAGCCGCAGGCGCTCGCCGACGCGGGCCAGCCGTTCGCCGTACGGATTGGGCGCCACGGCACCGGCCAGCGACAATCCTGCCGCGACCGGGCCCCGCATCGCGCCCAGGCGCTCGAGCTTCATCAGCTTGAGATAGCGGTCGTAGCCGCCGAACATCTCGTCGCCGCCGTCACCGGTCAGCACCATCTTCACGTGCTGCCGCGCGAGTTGCGAGACGAGGAAGGTCGGTACGGCGGAGGAGTCGGCGAACGGTTCGTCGAAGTGCCAGACCAGCGTCTTCAGCAGGTCGACCGCATCGGGCTCCACCACCAGTTCATGGTGTTCGGTGCCCAGATGCGCCGCGACGCGGCGCGCGTCGTCGAGTTCGTTGTAGGCCGCTTCCTTGAAGCCGATGGTGAACGTCTTCACCGGCTGTCCCAGGTGGCGCGCCATCAGCGCGACAACCGTGCTGGAATCGAGCCCGCCACTGAGGAAGGCACCGAAGGGCACATCCGATACCAGTCGACTCGCGACCGCACGGTCCAGCAACGCCTCCAACTGCTCCGCCGCTTCCGGCTCGCTCAGCGAGGTCTTGGGCGAGAGCGAGGGCTGCCAATAGCGATGCAGACTGATCTGGCCGTCGCGGTAGCGCAGGAAGTGCGCAGGCGGCAGCTTGTGGACGCCCGCGAACACGCTGTAAGGCGACGGCACGTAGCCGTAGGTGAGGTAGGCGCGGAGCGCATCGTCGTTGAGGTCGCGCGGGCAGTCGGGAGATTGCAGCAGCGACTTCAACTCGGAACCGAACAGCACGCGGCGCTCGTCGTGCGCGTAGTAGAGCGGTTTCTCGCCCAGGCGGTCGCGGGCCAGCACCAGTTCCTGCGTGCGGCGGTCCCAGATGGCGACCCCGAACATGCCGTCCAGCTGCGCGAAGATGCCGACGCCGTCGCGCAGGTATCCCTGCAGGATCACCTCGGTGTCGCTCTGGCTGGCGAAGGCGTGGCCATCGCGCTCCAGGCCCGCGCGCAGTTCGCGGTAGTTGTAGATCTCGCCGTTGAAGACGATCGTGACCTGGTGGTCGGCCCCGTACATCGGCTGGTGACCACCGCCGACGTCGATGATCGACAGCCGCCGCATGCCCAGTAGTGCGCGCTCGTCGTGGTGCAGGCCCTCGTCGTCGGGACCGCGATGGTGGATGACGGCGTTCATGCGCCGGCCCAGCGCGGGGTCGGGCGCCGGCTGGCCGGGAGCGACCACGAGTCCTGCAATGCCGCACATGGTCAGGCGTTCCCGTTGTGCGCGGGCGTGCCGTGGGCAAGCAGGCGTTCGCCGCGATACAGCTGTACCAGCCGGTTGAGCACCTGATCGAGGCCGGCGTGCGTCCGTACCGTCGCGCGGGCGGCTTCACCCATGGCGGTGCGCCTGGCGCCATCCATCGCCGCCGCCTCCGCGAGGCACGTCGCCAGGGCGGCACGGTCGCCGGGTTCGAACAGCCAGCCGTTCTCGCCGGGGCGCACGAAATCCTCGTTGCCGCTGATGCGGCTGGCGACCATCGGCAGGCCGGATGCCATCGATTCCAGCAAGGTGTTGGACAGGCCCTCGATGCGCGAGGTCAGCACGCCGATGTTGCCTTCGGCCAAGGGGGCTTCGATGTCGTCGCGGTGGCCGGCGAAGGCGATGCGCGATTCCAGGTCGAGCGCACGCACGCGCGCCTTGAGTTCGGCTTCCAGACGGCCGGTCCCGACCAGCAGCAGGCCGGCCGTGGGGTGGTCCTGCGCGATGTCGGAGAAGGCGTCGACCAGCACGTTCAGGCCCTTTTCCGCCTCCAGCCGGCCGATGAACACGAAACGCGGCGGCAGGGCGCCGTTACGACGGATGCCGGCGAAGCGCGACGTGTCGACCGCGTTGGGCAGTGCGACGATGCGCTCCGGCGGAATGCCGCGCGATTCCAGCGTGCGCGCGATGCGGCGGCTGATCGCCTGCCAGTGTTCGGTGCGTCGAAGCGCGCGCTGGGCGAGCGTGTCGACCAGGCCCGTGCGCGGCGCCAGCGTGCCCTTCTCGAGTTCCCACCAGCCGGACACCTTGGTCAGCACGCGAACGTCCAGCCATTGGCCCATCACCGCGCAGATCGCGGCCATGCGGTGCGCGATGTGGACATGCCACGCGTCGTAGCGACGGCTGCGTGCATACAGGAAGGCGATCGTGCGCAGCCACAGCAACGGACTGGCGAGCAGCGGCAGGCGCGGGAAGGCCAGCCGGCAGACGACCGCGCCATCCACGCGCTCGACGCGCGCGGGCGACGCATAGGGAAGGCGGGGTACGAGGATGGTGACGCGGTGTCCCCGCGCGCGAAGGCCGCGCGCCAGCGTACGGACCTGCGCCTCCGCGCCACCGCCCTTGTGCGCCGGATAGGCGGCTTCCATCACCATCAGCACGCGCAGCGCGTCAGCGGACATCCATGTACCTCCGCATCCACAGCTCCAGCACCAGCAGTTGCCAGAGCGCGTTGGAGTGGTCCCAGCCACCGGCCATGTGCAGGTCGACCAGGCGTTCGATGAAGGCCGGGTTCACCCAGCCGCGCTGGCGGGTGCGCTCATCCAGCAGCACCTCGCGCACGCGCGCCTGCAGGGCAGTGTCTTCCTTCATCCATATGGCGATGGGCAAACCGAAGCCCTGTTTGCGCTTGCTCAGGATCTCCGCAGGCAGGATGTCGGCGACCGCCTGCTTGAACAGATACCGCTTCTTCAGGCCGCGCACCTTGTAGTGCGCCGCCAGGCGCCCGCAGTAGTCGACCAGCGCGGGATCCAGGTACGGGAAGCGCACCGACACGCCGTGCTGGCGGCAGGCGCGATGGACCTTCACCAGGTCGTTCTGCGCGATGGCCATCAGCAGGTCCAGCCGCATGATCTGGTGCAGCGGTTCCGTGCGCGGACCGATGGCGTACACGCCACGCATGAAGTCCAGGGAGGCATTCTGCGGCACCTGCGCGCGGAAGGCGGGCGTCAGCAGTTCGCCGTAGAAATCCGAGGCGAAGGAGTCGTCGGTATAGAAGCGGTCCGGGTTCGGCAGCGAGCCACGGCGGGTGAAGTTCTGCACGCGGTTGAGCACGTGTACATGGCCGCCGCCGACGGTCTCGCCAATGGCGCGCGCGGCCGCCTTCAGCGGGGAAGGCAGCCGGTAGAACGCCTCCATCACCTTGTCCTTGGCGTAGCGCTGGTTGCCGCCGAAGATCTCGTCGCCGCCGTCGCCGCCCAGCATGGTGGCGAAGCCCTGGCTGTGGCCGAGTTCGGCGCACGCCAGCGTGGGTACGGCCGAGGCATTGCCGAACGGCTGGTCGTAGGCATCGATCACCGAGTCCAGCAGGCCGAGCGCACGATGGCGGTCGACCTTCGCCAGGTGCGGCTGTGCGCCACAGGCTTCGCTGGCCAGTCGCGCGAAATCCAGTTCGTCGTAACCGGCTTCGGGAAAGCCGATGGAGCAGCTGTGCACCTGCGATCCGCCCTGGCGCGCCAGGATGCTGACGATGCTGCTGCTGTCGGTGCCGCCGCTGAGGAAGCAGCCCCAGTCCCCATCCGATGAAGGACGGAAGTCCTGCACGGTGGCGATCATGCGGTCGCGCAGATCGTGCGCGAGCTGCGTGTCGGTGCCCTGCAGGTCGGCCGGATACTCCGGCAGGTAGTAGCGCGTGCTGCCGTCAGCGCCGGCATCGAGCGTGAGCACGCAGCCCGGCTCGACGCGACGGATGTCGCGATGGATGGTCAGCGGCGCCGGGATGCAGGTGAAGTTGAGGTAGTGGTAGACCGCGCTCAGGTCGACCTCATTGCCCACGCCGGGCGCGTCGAGCAGCAGGCGCAGATCGGTGGCGACGGCGAAATGGCCGTCGCGGCGGTACCAGAACAGCGGCAGCGATCCGAAGTGGTCGGTGAACGCGGTGATTCCGGCGGGGCCGGCCTGCCAGCTGGCGCAGGCGAAGCGACCACGCCAGTGGCGCTGCGGCGCCGTCGCCGTACCGGCGGCAGCCTCCTCGAGATCGCCCGAGATCAGGTCGGCGATCGCCAGCCAGTGGCGGCCGTCGGCGTGCCGGCCATGCCGCACCCCGGCGGTGGTGGCCACCTGCAGCGTTCCATCACCCACGTCCCGCACCTGCAGGCCGGGCTTGGTCGCCAGCCAGGCAGCGGCCTGCGGCCCGCTGGCCAGGATGAAGTCTTCGCAGAGCGAACCGGCGGAGCTCATGCGTCGTCCCGTGCTGAGCCGATGGGCGACAGCGGAACGGCGCCGGCGTCGGTGGCCGGTGCCTGCAGGCAGCGGTCGTAGACGCGGGTCGTCGATCGCACCAGCTGCTCCACCGAATAGCGCTGGCGCGCCACCTGGGCCGCCTGTTGCGACAGTCGCTGGCGCAATGCCGCGTCCTTGCCGAGCGACTGCAGGCAACGCGCGAGCGCTTCGGCGTCGTCGCTGGGGAACAGCAGGCCGGTCGCGTCGTCCTCCACCAGCTCGGGATTGCCGCCTACGTCCGAGGCGATCACCGGGCAGCCGGCCGCCATGGCTTCCATGAGAACGTTCGACATGCCTTCGTACGAAGAGGGGAGGATCAGGAAATCGGCGGATTGCATCAGGGCGGCAGTGTCCTTGCGTTCGCCTAGGAAACGTACATCGGCGTCCAGACCGGCCGCCTCGCGCATCGCGTCGATGTCGCCGCGCAACGGCCCGTTGCCGGCCAGCGCCACCCAGGGGCGTTCATCCGCGGGAAGGCGGGCGAGGGCGCGCATCAGGCAGGCCAGGTTCTTTTCTTTCACCAGCCGGCCGACGAACAACGCGAAAGGACGGTCCGCCGGCGCGCCGATGGTCTGGCGCAGGGCCTCGCGCTGGCCGGTGGGCAGGGGCTCGGGGGGCAGCATGCCGTTCGGCACCACGTCGATCCGCGCCAGCGGCACGCCCGCCCGCTCGGCCGCGGCGACTGCGCCGGCGCGCGCATTCGCGATCACCGCCGCCGAGCGCGACAGGATGAAGCGCTTGATGCGCCAGAAGCGTTCGGATTCGTCCAGGTACAGGCCGCGGATCGACGCCACCATGGGCGGCCGCGGACGCGCGAGCCAGCCGGACACGATCGTCCACAGTTCCGCCGTTAGCGAGAACGCGTGGACCAGGTCGTAGCGCTGGCGGCGCAACAGCGCCGCGTAGGCCAGCACGAAGCGCAGGTCCAGCCGGCCACGCTTGGGAATGTGGTGCACCACGATGCCCTGCGCGCGCAGGTCGCGGACCAGGAACGACTCCTTGCGGAAGAACACGAGTTCCGCCTGCCACTGGCGACGGTCCAGGCCGCCGAGCAGGTAGGTGATCTGGCGCTGGCTGCCGCCCACTTCCATCTCGTCGCTTACCACCAGCAGCTTCCTAGGACGCATGTGCGACACCCTCCATCAGGTCCTGCAAGCGGCGTGCCTCCTTGCGCGCGTCGAACTCGCGCTCGACTTTGGCACGGGCTCCAGCGACGACCTGCCGTCGCAGGTCGGCATCTTCCAGCAGGCGCTGCATGGCATCGGCCAGGGCGGCCGGCTGCTTTTCGTCCACCAGCAGGCCGGTGGTTTCGTGCTCGACCAGCTCGGGAATACCGGACACGCGCGTGCTGACGACCGGGCAGCCGGTGGCCATCGCTTCCATCAGCGCCACCGGGATGCCGTCGCGGTTGCCGTCGGGCGCCACTTCGGAAGGCAGCACGAACAATGCCGCCTCGCCCATCCAGCGGCGCACGACGTCCTGCGGCTGCGCACCGCAGAACTCGATCCTGTCGGCCACGCCGCGGGCCTGCGCGAGCGCGCGCAGCGACGCATCCAGCGGGCCGGACCCCAGCAGGCGGCACTGGAAGTCGACGCCGCGCGCCTGCAGCAGGGCGAGCGCTTCCACCAGCGTGGCGAAGCCCTTGATCGGGTCGAGCCGGCCGACGGTGAGGATCTGGTGCGGCAGGCGGCCGTCCGGCTGCCAGGGATTCGCGCGCAGGTCGACGCCGCAATGGATCACGTGCAGCCTGTCGCTCGCCTGCGCGGTCTCGCGTTCGCTCAGCCACGCCACGTTGAAACGCGAAATGGTGACCGCGACCGCGGCATCCTGGATCTTGCGGGCGATCAGTTGGCGCTCGATGAAGATGTCGTGCGCGTGGCAGGTGAAACCGAACGGCACGTCCAGGACACGCGACAGCGTCCAGGCGGCGGTAGACGGGTAGGTCGCCCAGTGCGCGTGCAGGACCTGCGGCTTGAAACCGTGCAGCCAGTCCACATGCTCCAGCCCACGCAGCCACGCCGCGAGCGATTTGACCAGCACCGAGGGCGAACGCCAACTGTCGCCAACGACGCTGCCGAGGGTAGCGATGACGGCGCCGGGATTGCGCAGGAGGGCCTTTGTCGCCCCCCACAGCGCATGCAGCGGCGAACGCGGATGCCGCACACGGTCCATCAAGGCCTGCGCGTCGGCCTGCACCAGCGTTTCAGACGGCTTCTTGAGCGAAATGATCCGCACGTCCACGCCGTTCTCGATCAGCGTGGTGATCTCGCGGACGATGAACGTCTCCGACCAGCAGGGAAACAACGACACCACGTACACGGCGCGTTGCAGGGGAGGGGGAGCGGTCATCGGCGAACGTCTTCCAGTCGGGTGGTCTGCCACAGGTGTGCCTCGGGATCGCGCAGGTAGTCCGCGAGGGCGAGCATGGCACTGGTATTGAGGCTGAGGAACGCGACGGCCAGGCGCACCGGCAGCAGCGTCGCCAGTCGCGGCCAGCCGCGACCGAGCACGGCGATGGCGTAGCCGGACAGCTGCAACGCGAGCAGCAGCGGATAGAGCATGCCGCCTCGCAGCGCCAGCGCGACGTTCGCCAACAGCGCGAGCGCGAGCAGCCATGGCGCGAGCAGGCGCAGCCACTTGTGGCCCCACAGCCGCCAGGCGAGCGGGTGAGCGCCCGGGATGGCCAGCGCAGGTTGCAGGTGGATCAGCTGGAAGTTTCCGGCCAGCGTGCGCCGCTTGCGGCGTTCCTCGTCGGCGGGATTGGCCGGTGTGCGGTCGAAGGCCTGGGCCTCGGGCACGAACACGGTGCGGTATCCCGCACGGGCGATGCCCAGCGGGATCCACATGTCGTCCAGCACGATCCCGCCCGGGATGGCGGGGATCAGCGTGCGACGTGCGGCGTACAGCGCGCCGGTGGCGCCCACCAGCGAACCGCTGGCGCTTTCCAGCCGCCGGATCGCCTTCTCGTAGCGCCAGTAGGCGTCCACGCCCTTGCCGTAACCATCGCCGGCTTCCAGCACGAGTTCGCCGCTCGCCGCCCCGACCGAGGGATCCGCCAGTACCGAGGCGAGCGCGCGCGCCGCCGCGGGATCGATGCGCTGGCGCACATCGTTGAACAGCACGATGTCCGCATCGAGCAGCGGCACCACGTTGCCCAGGCAGGCCGACTTGCCGCGCCGCTCGCCGAAGGCGAATACGCGGATGCGTTGCGGATCCCGTTGTGCCGCGAACCGGTCGCTGCCGTCCGTGCAGCCATCGCACGCCACGTTGATGCGCAGGCGGTCGTGTGGATAGTCCAGCGCCAGCAGGTTGTCCAGTTTCGCGGGCAGCTCGCGCATGCCGTTGTGAACCACCAGCAGCACGTCGATCGTGGGCAGCGCGGCCGCGGCGTGGACCGGGCGCGGCCGGACGCGGGCCAGCAATGCCATCAGCAGCGGATAGCCCGCGTACGCGAACGCCACCAGGGCCAGCGATGCCCAGAACAGCAGGGTCATGCGCGACGCCCCAGCACAGCCAGCGCGCCCGCCCGCACGCGTTCGTAACCGGTGTCGCCGAGCATGCGCTTGGCGAGCGCCAGGCCGCGGTAACGCAGGCGCTCATGGCCGATGGCCACATGATCGCGCCGGATCCAGCGCTGGAACGTCACGTGCCGTGTCGCCGCCGTCATCGCCATGCGCGGCAGCGGGCGCGACGCGCCTTCCGCGGCTGCCAGCACGCCGGGTTCGGACGAAAGCACGTGCGTGTAGCCGCACTCACGCGCGATCGCCAGCAAATTCTTCGGCATGCGTCCCCCTGGCGGCGCCAGCAGCGTGACCGGGGCGCCGACCTGTTGTTCGATCTCCTCCCGCGCCGCCGCCAGCGTCTGGCGCAGGTGATGGTCGTCCAACTGGGTCAGGTAGACGTGGTCGTATCCATGCGACTGGATCGACATGCCGGCGTCCGCCATCTGCCGCAACTGGTGCCAGTCGAGGAAGCCCGCCGTGCCGACCGTGGCGGGATTGATGAAGAAATCCGCAGTGATGCCATGACGGGAGAGGATGGGTAGGGCGAGCGCATGGTTGCTCGCGTGGCCATCATCGAACGTCACCAGGATGCGCGCCTGCGAACGACCCTGCAGCAACGCGTCCGCACTGCTGCCGCCACCGCAGGCGGCCACTTCCCGCATCTGCAGCTCGAATTCGTCCGTCCCGAGCGTGTAGTGAGGGTCCTGTCCGTCAGGTGTCGAACCGGTGTGCAGCGCGTGGTACATCAGCGCGACGACGGGGCCGGGTTCTGCGGCAGCGGGGGTGGGGAGGGGCATGGTGCGATTGCGTCAGCGGTAATACGTGACGGACAGCATCACGACGTTCTCGGTGTAGTCCTGGCTGCCAACGGAGCTGTCGCGCTTGCGATTACGGATGTCAACCTGCGTACTCCAGTGGCGGCTGAAGCGCATGGCGATTCCCGCCCCTACGATCGTGTCGGTGTCCTCGCGCGCAGTGTTCGTGAATTCGCGCCTGTATCTCTGGGCCGTGCCGTTGAGCGAAAGCCTATCAGTCAAAGCGTACCGCGCATTAAGGTTGAGGCCAACGCCGTCCGTGTCGAAGCTATCGTCGCGAAGGTATCGCAATTGCTCGCTGAATACATCACCGACGATCACCAAACGCTCTCCGGTGAACTCGTATGCCACGCTCGCGAATCTTTGCTTGAACGTATCAGGAATGATTTGCAGTGTGGGATCACCGGGCTGCCCCACGACGGGATCGCTGGAGTTCCCCGGTTCGTTTGGTCCGCCGACGCGCTGGATCAAGTCGGTGGAAGCATCGCCGAACTGGTAGCTGGCCCGCGCGCTCAGTTGGCTGCGCGGCGCGACCTGCCAGCCTGCATAGCCGCGGAACAGCGCGCTGGACGTGCCATCCGCACCTTCCGGCTTCAGCCGCGAATAACCTGCGCTGACGTCGAGATTGAGCTTGGACAGTTCGCTCAGGTAGGTGACATAGGCGTCGTAGCGCTTGTAGTTGTAGAACTCGGAGATGGTGTCGTACTCGGTCTGCCCGGCCTCGAGGTTGAATACCAGCGTGTCGGTGGTGCTCAGGGGGCGCAGCAGGCGCGCCGCGGCCGAGTAGCGATCGCTGTTGAACGTCTCGGTCTCTTCCGCCCAGCTGTTGGTGTAGCGGAGGTCCAGCACGCCGCGCATCGTCTCGCCGAAACGGGCCATCAGCGTCGGGCCTGCTTCGAAGACGTTGATCTTCTGCTGGTTGCCGGGAGTGAACGCGGCCAGCGAGTCCACCGACTGCTCGCTGAGGGAATCGCGGGCGTAGAAGGTCAGGCGCTCGGGCAGCAGCGTCCATTCCAGCTCGCCGGTGAACTCGCCGCGGGTATCGTCCTGGTAGACATCGTCCATGTAGTCCAGGTACTGCACGTTGCCGCGCAGCCGGGTGGTGAGCACCGAGCTGTCGTGGGTCAGGTCGAACCTGACCTGCGGCGAGAGGATGTCCTCGCTGATCTCGTTCGCTGCCTGCAGCACGATGTTGTCGCTATGCATGTAGCGCATGCTGACGTCGTAATCCAGGCGCGCGGCCTGCGCACCGAACGGCAAGGCGGCCGCGAGTGCGGCGCACAGGATGCGCCGGCGCGTGGACAGGTGACGGTGGAGGCTGTGGCGGGACGTGGCCATGGTTTCTTCCGTGCGCAGGTGGGTCAGACGCCTTCGTTGAACACGACGCCGGCGAACTTCTTCGGGTCGAAGTTCGCGGCCGCCTGGGCGATGGCGGCGGGCGTGTCGCGCCCATAGCCGGCCACCAGCACCACGACATCGGCCAGTTCCGAGAGGATGCGGGCATCCGGCGCGCCGCGCACCGGCGGCGCATCCAGGAACAGATGGCAGTTGGGGTAGCGGCTGCGCAGCGAATCCAGCAGCAGGCGCATGCGGAAGGACGAGAAATACTCCGAGCCCGTCTCGCGCGTGCGCCCCGCGGGCAGCAGGCGCAGGCGCGGCACGCCGGTGTCGTACAGCACGCTCTCGGTGGTGCGTTCCTGGTCTTCCAGGTAGTCGACCAGACCGCCTCCTTCGGCGGACAGCTTCATCGTGCGGTCCTGCGTGGGCTGGCGCAGGTCGCAGTCGATCAGCAGCGCACTCTTGGTCTCGTCGAACGCGACCGCCACGGCGAGGTTGCGCGCCACGAAACTGCCGCCGCTGCCGGGGCTCACGGGGGTCACGAGGGTGATGAAATTGCCTTCGGCCACGGACAGCAGCTGGGTGCGCAGCTCGCGGAAGGCGTCGACCTCGCGCCGTGCCGAATCGCTGCGGTAGATGGTGGCGCGGTCTTCCAGCTGCAGCGGGCTGAGGGCGGTGACCGGTGCGCGCGGCGCGATGGAACGGCTGGCGACATGCTCGTCGCGGTCGCCCGCGGCGTCGTTGCCCAGCGGCCTGATCGGGTTGCTCATAGGACTTCCATTACCTTCAGCGTATAGGTCAGGCCGTACAGCAGCGGCACGGCGAGGAACAGCGACGCGGCCAGCGCGTAGCGCCGCAGCGCCTTGCGCCGCCGGCGCCCGGTCAGGTACGCCGGCATGGTGCCGAGCACCGGCAGTCCGGCTTCGCGCTCGATCTGCAGCGGCGAGCGCACGCGCGGATCCAGCTTGATCAGCGCGAACAGCACGCCCAAGGGAATCAACAGCGCCAGGGCGATGCCGGCACCGGCCACGTGCATGACACGCAGGCCGCTCGGACGCAGCGGCATCTGTGCGGGCTCCTGGATGCGGAAGCTCAGGCCGCGCTGCTCGGCGTCGAGGTTCATCGACACTCGGGCGTTCTCGCGGCGCTTCAGCAGGTCCTGGTAGAGATCGCGGTTTACCTCGTAGTCGCGGGTCAGTTCGGCCAGCGTGCTCTCCGACGAGGCGATCCGGTTGCTGCGCGCCATCTCGCTGGCCAGCATCTGCTCGGCGCTGCCGATGCGCGCGGCGGTGGCGGCGCTTCGACGGCGGGCTTCGGCCAGCTTGCTCCTCAATTCGCCGTACAGCGGATTGAAGGCGGCCGGGCCCTCCAGTGCGGTGCCCGCCGTGCGCGGCGCGTTTTCCTCGCGGCGCAGGTCTTCTTCCACGTCGCGGATCTGGTGCTGCACGCGCACCACGTCCGGGTGCTGTTCGGTGTACTGCAGCAACAGGCGGTCGCGATCGGACTGCAGTTCGGCCAGGCGCGCGCGGTACTGGCCGGCGCGGGTCTGCACCAGGGTGATCTCGCTCTCGCCCGACAGCTGCGACTGCAGCGCGGCCTCCTGCGAGCGCAGGTCGATCAGTTCCATCCGCGCGCCTTCGATGATGCGGCGCAGCTCGCCGATGCGGGCGTTGACGTCGACGTCCGTACCCGGCCGCGCATCGGGCGTGCTCTGGCGGAAGTTCTCCAGGCCGGCCTCGGCGGTGGTCAGCTTCTCGTGGTACTGGTTCACCTGCGAATCGATGAAGGCGTACGCCTCACTGCTCTCGCGTTCCTTGGTGGCCAGGCTTTCCTGGATGACCAGTTCGGCGAAACGGCGGGTGATCTCGTAGGCCCGCGTGGCGTCCGAGTCGCTGTACGCGATCTCGATGAGGTTGGCGCGCGGGTTGCTGATGCTGGTGCGGTCGATGATCTTCTCGATCAGCTTGTCCTGCTCCAGCGGCGTGGGGTTGTCCTCCATCCAGCCGCCGGTCTTGAGGATCTCTTCCATCACGCGACGGCTGAAGGCGACTTCGCGCAGGATGCTGGCGCGGTCGACGACACTGGTGGCGACTGCGCGGCCTTCCATCAGCGGCGCGATGATGTTGCGGTCTTCCACCAGGATGATCGTGGAGGAGGTGTACTTCTTGGGCAGCATCATGCCGATGACCAGGCCGAGCAGCGCGATGCCCGCGAACAGGCTCGCCAGCAGCACGGCGCGACGCTTGAACTCCTTGCTCAGCACCGGTACCGCATCGAACGCGGAGCGCCCCTCTTCGGGCGCTCCCCAGGCAGCGGACTGGTTCACAGGACGCGTTCCGGCACGGTGATCACGTCACCCGGGGCGACGGTGAAGTTGGTGCTCAGGTCGCCGCGGTTGAGGATGCGGTCCAGCCGCACGGCGTAGCTCTGCGTGGCGTCGGCCGTCTTGCGGTACAGGTTGGAACGGTCGGGCGCGGCGAACTCGGTGACGCCGCCGGCGGCCAGCACGGCGTCCAGCACCGTCATGCCCGGGCGATAGGGAATCGAGACGGGCTGGCGTACCGCACCGGTGACGCGCACGCGCGACAGGTACTCGTGGCTGCGCAGTTCGGTCAGGATCACGGCGACCTGCGGGTCGCGCACGTAGGCGCCGAGCTTTTCCTGGATGTCCTTGGCGACCTCGGCGGGGCTGTGGCCGGCGGCCGACACGTCGCCTACCAGCGGGACCGAGATCATTCCGTCCGGGCGGACCGGCACGGTGATGCCGAGTTCCGGGTTGCGCCAGACCGACACCTGCACGATGTCGTCCACGCCGATCTGGTAGTTCTCGACGGCGGTGCTGGCCTGTTGCGGCGGTGCGGACTTGCTGCCGGCGTTGCCGGAGGCGCAGCCGGCGAGAAGAAGCGCCAGGACGACGGCCAGGAGGCCGGCGAAGGTGCGGTTCATGGAACATCCCCTGTGTTGGTGCGGATTGCCCCATACAACGCAGGGAGTGCCCGCGCCCGGCCACCGGACGCGGGCGAAAGGGCGGTCAGACCCGATAGAACTCGCGGTACCAGTCGACGAAACGGCGCACGCCCGTCTCGATGGGCGTGGACGGGTGGTAACCGGTGTCGCGACGCAGCGCTTCGACATCGGCGCAGGTGTCGGGCACGTCGCCGGGCTGCATCGGCAGCAGGCGCTTCTCGGCCTTGCGGCCCAGGCATTCCTCCAGCACTTCGATGTAGCGCAGCAGCTCCACCGGCTGGTGGTTGCCGATGTTGTACACGCGCCAGGGCGCGCTGGACGAGCCGGGGTTGGGGAGCAGCGGGTCGTAGGTCGGGTCCGGGCCGGGCACCGTGTCGAGCGTGCGGATGACGCCTTCGACGATGTCGTCGACGAAGGTGAAGTCGCGCGTGTGGCGGCCATGGTTGAACACGTCGATGGGCCGGCCTTCGAGGATGCTCTTGGTGAACAGGAACAGCGCCATGTCCGGGCGGCCCCACGGTCCGTAGACCGTGAAGAAGCGCAGGCCGGTGGTCGGCAGCCCGAACAGGTGGCTGTACGTGTGCGCCATCAGCTCGTTGGCCTTCTTGGTGGCGGCATACAGGCTGACGGGATGGTCCACGCTGTCCTCCACCGCGAACGGCAGCTTGCGGTTGCCGCCGTAGACCGAACTGGAGGAGGCGTATACCAGGTGTTCGACGCCGCGATGGCGGCAGGCTTCCAGGATGTTGGTGAAGCCGACGATGTTGCTGTCGATGTAGGCGTGCGGGTTCTCCAGCGAATAGCGCACGCCGGCCTGGGCGGCCAGGTTCACCACGCGCTGCGGCTTGAAGTCGTCGAACGCGGCCTCCATCGCCGCGCGGTCCTCGAGCGAGGCCCGCACGAAGCGGAACCCGTCCTTGGGCTGCAGGCGCGCCAGGCGCGCCTCTTTCAGGGTGGGATCGTAATAGTCGTTGAGGTTGTCGTATCCCAGCACCTCATCGCCGCGGTCGAGCAGGCGATGGCTGAGATGGGAGCCGATGAAGCCGGCGGCACCGGTGACGAGGACGCGCATCGAGGATTCTCGTGGGGAAGGACGTTACAGGCAGTCGTCGACAGCGTGGCGGGGCAGCGCCCGCTTCACGTCGAACACCACCGCGCCTGGCTTGCCGAGGGCGCGCACGCCGTCGCCGCCACGCTCGGTGAATTCGCGGTGGGCGACCGCCAGGATCACGGCATCGTACTGGCCGGCCTGAGGCTCGGCCACCAGGTCCAGGCCGTACTCGTGCTTGGCTTCGGCGGCGCTGACCCACGGGTCGTGCACGTCCACCTGCGCGTTGTAGCTGCGCAGTTCGGCCACGATGTCGACCACGCGCGTGTTGCGCACGTCGGGGCAGTTCTCCTTGAATGCCAGCCCCAGCACCAGCACCCTGGCGCCGGCCGTGGGCAGGTTCTGCCGGGCCATCAGCTTGGCCACGCGTCGCGCGACATGGCTGCCCATGCCGTCGTTGATGCGGCGGCCAGCAAGGATCACGTCGGGGTGGTAGCCGATCTGCTGCGCCTTGTGGGTGAGGTAATACGGGTCCACGCCGATGCAGTGACCGCCGACCAGGCCCGGGCGGAACGGCAGGAAGTTCCATTTGGTGCCGGCGGCCTCGAGCACCTCATGGGTGTCGATGCCCAGGCGATGGAAGATCAGGGCCAGTTCGTTGATCAGCGCG
The DNA here is from genome assembly GCF_947498795.1 of uncultured Pseudoxanthomonas sp. Classification (NCBI taxonomy): domain Bacteria; kingdom Pseudomonadati; phylum Pseudomonadota; class Gammaproteobacteria; order Lysobacterales; family Lysobacteraceae; genus Pseudoxanthomonas; species uncultured Pseudoxanthomonas sp. The sequence continues at coordinate 272,249 of NZ_CANMLQ010000002.1, forward strand.
ATGTTGACGTCGCGCTGGGTGTTCTCGATGACCTTGGCGGCCTCGGCCACGCGGATGCTGCTGGCCTTGTGGGTGCCGGCGGTGATGATGCTGCCGTACAGCGCGTCGACGAAGTCCGCGACCTCGGCGGTGGAGCCGGAGGTCACCTTCATGATGGTTTCCAGGCGGTGCTGCTTGTCGCCGGGGTTGATGCGCTCCGGGCTGTAGCCGGCATAGAAGTCCTGGTTGAACCGCAGTCCCGATTCGCGCTCGATGATCGGTACGCAGGCCTCTTCGGTGGCGCCGGGATACACGGTCGATTCGTAGATCGCGACTGCACCCTTGCCGATCGCGCGGCCCACGGTGCGGCTGGCGGATTCCAGCGGATGCAGGTCGGGGCGCTTGTAGTCGTCGATCGGGGTGGGGACGGTGACGATGAACACGTTGCAGCCCGCCAGCGCCGCCGGGTCGTCGCTGAAGTCGAGCAGGGGCGTGTCGCGCAGCTCGTCGGCGCTCACTTCCAGCGTGTGGTCCTGGTGCTCGCGCAGTTCGGCCACGCGCTTGCTGTTGATGTCGAAACCCAGCGTGGGGAACTTGCGGCCGAAGGCGACGGCCAGCGGCAGCCCGACGTATCCCAGGCCGATCACGGCGATCCTGACCTGGTCCAGGGTGGGCAATGGAGCGTTCATCAATGTGGGGTCCCCTGTGTACTGCGTGTTGGAAGAGTCTATAAGGCCGGGGGCATGCCCGCGCTGCCGCCGGCGGCCCCATGTCGAGTCGATCAACGTGCAAAGCCCCGTCGAGAGGACACGCTTGCGCAATGGCCTGATTGCGCCGCGCTCTGCGTACCAGAGGCATGATCGGCCACCAGGAGGGTGGCGACCAGCGACCGGGGAGTCGACATGCGGATCCTGTTGTGCGGTGGCGCCGGCTACATCGGCGCGCATGCTTACGTGGTGCTCGTCGAGCGGGGCCACGACGTGGTGGTGGCGGACAACTTCAGCAACAGTTCGCCGGGCGTACTGGCCCGCCTGCAGCAGATCACCGGGCATCCGGTGCCGTTCCAGCCGCTGGACCTGCGCGACCGCGAGGCGGTCGTCGGCTTCTTCGCGCGGCAGCAGTTCGATGCGGTGGTGCACTTCGCGGCGTTGAAGGCGGTGGGCGAATCCTGCGAGCGTCCGCTGGACTATTTCCACAACAACATCAGTGGCACGCTCAACCTGTTGCACGGCATGCAGGCGGCGGGCGTCAAGCGGCTGGTGTTCAGCTCGTCGGCGACCGTCTACGGCGACCCCGCGAGCGTGCCCGTCCGTGAAGACGCGCGCCTGCAGGTCACCAACCCGTACGGCCGGACCAAGCTGGTGATGGAACAGCTGATCGGCGACCTCTGCGAAAGCGATCCGGGTTTCCACGCCGCCAACCTGCGCTACTTCAATCCCGTGGGCGCGCACGCCTCCGGCCTGATCGGCGAGGACCCGACCGGAATCCCGAACAACCTGATGCCCTACATCTGCCAGGTGGCCGTGGGCCGGCGCGAGCACCTGAGCGTGTTCGGCGGCGACTGGCCCACGCCCGACGGCACCGGCGTGCGCGACTACATCCACGTGATGGACCTGGCCCGCGCGCACGCGGATGCGCTGGATTTCCTGGTGCGCGAGCGCCGCAACCTCACCGTCAACCTCGGCACCGGGCAGGGCATCAGCGTGCTGCAGCTGGTGAACGCGTTCGCGGGTGCGGCCGAGCGCGCGATCCCGTACCAGATCGTCGCGCGTCGCGCGGGCGATGTGGCCGAAGTGTATGCCGATCCATCGCTGGCCAACGACGTGCTGGGCTGGCGTGCGGAGCTCGACGTCGACGCGATGTGCCGTGATGCCTGGCGGTGGCAGTCGCAGAACCCGCAGGGCTATCCGTCCGCCTGACCGGACGCCGCGAACGTGACCGGTTTGGCATAAGCGAGCCTGCGGCGGCCTGCCGCAGGCTGGCGACGCGATAGCGATTGGTCGAGAATCGACGCACCTCCCGCTCGCCTGGATCCGCTTGCCTACCGACGCCGTTCGCGACCTGGCGGAACAGAACCGCTCACGCTACGGCCAGCGCATGTACCGCATGCGCGCGCTGGGGCTGGGCCTGGGAGCGCTGTGCGTGGGCGCCGTGCTGTACGAACACGCGGCGCCTCCCGCGTTGTGGGCGTTGCTGGCCGCGCATGGGTTCCTGTGGCCGCACTTGGCCTATTGGCGGGTGAAGCGGCAGCACGACGCACCGTTGCAGACGGAACTCCAGAACCTGACCTTCGACGCCGCGATGGGCGGCTTCTGGATCGCGGCGATGCAGTTCGATGCGCTGCCCAGCGTGCTGCTGGCGGTGATGCTGACGATGGACAAGGTCATCGTCGGTGGCGGGCGTTTCGCGGTGCGCACGCTGGCGGCGATGGCGCTGACCTGCCTGGCGGCCTGCGCCGCCTGGGGCTTCGCCTTCGAGCCCTTCACGAGCTATCCGGTAGTGCTGGCGTGCCTGCCTTTCCTCGCGATCTATCCGACGGCCATCGGCATCGCGACCCATTCGCTTGCGCGCAGGGCGCGGCAGCAGAAGGACCTGCTGGAAAAGATGGCGCGCTTCGATGCCGCGACCGGATTGATGAACCGCCAGCAATGGCTGCACGCGGCGACCCACGAGCTCAAACGCTACCAGCGCGCCGGGCGTACCGCAGTGCTCGTCTTGATCGACATCGACCGCTTCAAGGACATCAACGACGGCTACGGCCATACGGTCGGGGACGAGGTGGTGGAAGAGTTCGCCCGCCTGCTGAAAGCCTGTCTGCGTGACGTCGACACGAGCGGACGCTACGGTGGCGACGAGTTCGGCGTGGTGATGCCAGACACGCGATGGGAAGAGGCCATCGTGGCCGCCGAACGCCTGCGCCGGCAGGTCGCGGCGTGCGGATTCTCCAAGCGTGCGTTGCGGTGCACCGTCAGCATCGGCCTGGCGGAATCCCATGCGGGCATCGCGTCGGTGTCGGACTGGATCAACAGCGCCGACAGTGCCCTCTACCGCGCGAAGGCCCAGGGGCGCGACTGCATCGTCGTCGGCTGCTGAGGCGCGCTCAGTCGAGCAGGGCGTCGACCACGGCCGCGGGTTGTTTCATCCAGGCGAAGTGATCGGCGCGTGCGCCCAGGCGGGCATGGTCGAGCACCGTCACGAGGGCAGGACTCCCGGGCAGTTTCGCCATCAAGGCCCGCAGCGAACTTTCCGGTGCCAGCCAGTCGTCGTCGAACAACACGCCGCGCACAGGCGCACGCACGCCTCGCATGCCGGCGTCCAGGTCCACCGGCCAGCCCGCTGCGCGATAGCGGCCGCTCAACCCCACCCGCGCCCAGTCGCGGATCAAACCGCGTGCTTCATCGCCACCGAAGCCCAGTCGGCGACCGGGCAGGGCGCCACAGGCGCGTGCCAGCCAGGGCGCGAACTGGTAGAAGAATGGCAGCGCGTAACCACGCGGCGCGGGGAACGTTCGCCAGTATGGCGTTCCGCTGGCGACCAGCCAGAGGCTCGCGAACGCGTCGGCAGCCTGACCTGCATGGCAGGCCGCCAGCTGGCCGCCCAGGCTGTGGCCGCCGACGCGATGGGGAATGTCCCGCAGGCGACCACGCATCGCGGCGTGGCTGAGCGGCAGGTCGGTGCCCAGCAACTCGCGATAGCCCCAGTCCGTGTGCCGTCCGGCGCGGAGCGAACTGCTGCCATTGCCGCGCCATTCGTGCACGAAGACCGCGATGCCGCGGGCGGCCAGCATCTCGGCGAACGGCAGGTAATGACGCGCCGCGACCCCGAGCGCGGGTACCCACAGCAGCGCGGAGACGGGATGGGTCGGAATACGGGCGACCAGGGTGTAGCCGTGGCCATCCTGCGATTGCAGCGGAATGTCTTCCGCAAGCCGGGACGTGTCGGTGGCATTCATGCGGTCGGTGCAGCCCCGGTGTGGTCCAGCACGACGATGTCGCTGCGTCCCGGCCGATAGCCGCCGCGCAACGCAGCGTGCACGTAGTCCGAAGCGGCGAGGCATGCCGCCTTCATCGCCATGCCTTGCGCGCCACGCGCGGCGATGGCGGAAGCGAGCGTGCAGCCGGTGCCATGGGCTTCCAGGGCCAGGCGCGGGTGCGAAGTTTCGGTCATTCCGTCCGCATCGACGTACAGGTCCACCACATCGCCGTCGCCCGGCAGATGGCCACCCTTGAGGAACACGGCTCGGGCGCCCAGCGCCAGCAGGTCGTTCGCGGCCCTGCGCATCGCCGGCGCATCGGCAATGGCGCGCCCGAGCAGCAGTTCCGCTTCCGGAAGATTCGGCGTCACCACGTCCGCCAGCGGCAGCAACCGTGTGCGCAGCGCTTGCAGGGCGCTGTCTTCCAGCAGCTTGGCGCCGCTGGTGGCCACCATGACCGGATCGACCACCACCGTGGCCGGGCGATGCACGCGCAAGGCCTCGGCCACCACGCCGATGACGTCGGCGGTCGCCAGCATGCCCAGTTTCACGGCGCGCACGTCGAAATCGTCGAAGCACGCTTCGAGCTGCGCGCGGAGGAAATCCATCGGCGGCACGTTTACCGCGGTAACGCCCCGCGTGTGCTGTGCGGTGAGCGCGGCGATGGCGGAGAGGCCATGCACGCGGTGGGCGGCGAAGGTCTTGAGGTCGGCCTGGATGCCGGCACCGCCACCGGAGTCGGAACCGGCGATGGTCAGGGCGGAAACCACGGAGGGAACGGTCATGCGCGGATTGTGCCATCCGTACGCGGGCGGGTGGCGGGGCGGGTCACGCCGTCGGCGACCGTGCGCGCATCCACTGGCGATACAGCACGTAGCCGACGCCGGTGCAGCCGGTCAGCAGCGCCGGCGCCAGCAGGGCGTCGTAACCGACTTGCCGATACAGCCAGGCGCCCAGCACGCCACCGCCCAGGAAGCCGCTGATGATCAGGCCGCTGAGCGTCAGGCGCCTTACCGGCAACGGCATGCCGCGCAGCAGGTGCCCCAGGCCGATGCCGAGGTCGGTGAACATGCCACTGAGGTGGGTGGTACGCACGGCGGCACCGCTGTAGGTCGTGACCATCGCGTTCTGCAGGCCGCAGGCCACGGCAGCGAGCAGGGCACCCCAGATCTGTTCCTGCTTGAACAGCGGGACCGCGGCGATCAGCAGCACGGCCTCCAGCGCGAGCACCACGCCGTACCGGCGGCCGAGTTTCAGCGTCTGGTCCTGGATGATAAGGCCGCTGAGCATCGCGCCGAGGCAGAACGCGATCAGCACGCCCCACAGGTGGATCATCGCACGCAGGTCGCCCTGCGCGATCGCCGCACCCAGCAGGCTGGTGGTGCCGGTCAGATGGCTGACCGCCTGGTGTTCGAACCCCAGGTAGCCGATGACGTTGACCATGCCGGCCACGCAGGCCAGCAGCACGGCACCGATCCAGACCCAGCGGGGAAGTTGGAGGCCCATGGCGTCAATGAGCCCCGCGTGCAGAACGCGGACCTCGTCCCGGCCACAGCCATGCAAGCGACCAAGCGGCACAGACCGGAAGGAGTTCGGACGCCCAATACTTCCATGCTGAATAGTCGAGGGTTACGTCCAGCAGCACCTTCAGGATGCCGGCGCCTATCGACTGGACCAGTACCCAGGCAAGCAGCAGATGGAGCCAGCGCCAACGCACGATTCCGGTGGAGAACCACCAGTAGGCGACCGTCGCAAACAGGATGTATCCAATTGTGCGGACGACGTTGAAGGACGCGAATCCAACATCATCCGGGGCGAACCGGGACAGGAATACCGAGAGCAACATGCTGGTGCCAATGGACCATGTAGCCAGTGCCGAGAACAGGACGACGCCACCCAGCAGGACGCGCCGCCATTGCACGCCAAACTTCAGCGCTGCGGCGGCATCCGTGGCGGCGGCGGCGGATGCGTAGCGTGTCGGCGTGTAGGGATCATGCATGGCTGCCTGCTCTGGTGTCGCCACGCAGGCCGCAAGGGCCTGCGTGGCGATCGATACCGCTACAGCACTTCCGACGCGTAATCCGCCAGGCGCGAGCGCTCGCCACGCCGCAGCGTGATGTGCGCGCTGTGCGCCCAGTTCTTGAAGCGGTCCACCGCGTAGGTCAGGCCCGATGTCGTCTCCGTTAGGTACGGGGTGTCGATCTGCTCCACGTTGCCCAGGCAGACGATCTTGGTGCCGGGGCCCGCACGGGTGATCAGCGTCTTCATCTGCTTCGGGGTGAGGTTCTGCGCCTCGTCGAGGATCAGGTAGCGCGACAGGAACGTGCGGCCACGCATGAAGTTCATCGAACGTATCTTGATGCGCGAGGCGAGCAGGTCATTGGTCGCCGCACGGCCCCAGGCGCCGCCTTCCTGGTTGTGCGTCAGCACTTCCAGGTTGTCGGTAAGCGCGCCCATCCACGGCGTCATCTTCTCTTCCTCGGTGCCCGGCAGGAAGCCGATGTCCTCGCCGACGCTGACCGTGGCGCGGGTCATGATGATTTCGCGATACCGCTGCTGGTCCATCGTCTGCGCCAGGCCGGCGGCGAGCGCGAGCAGCGTCTTGCCGGTGCCGGCGGTGCCGAGGAGGGTGACGAAATCGACTTCGGGATCCATCAGCGCGTTGAGCGCGAAATTCTGTTCGCGGTTGCGCGCATTGATGCCCCACACCGCATGCTGGCTGTGGCGGAAGTCGTCGACGATCTGCAGCGTTGCCTTGTCGCCCTCGACCTTGCTGACGCGGAATTCGGACTCGTCGTCGCCGGGCAGGTACAGGTACTGGTTGGGGTACCAGCCCGCGCCATCGGCCATCGTCACTTCGTAGAACGTGCGGCCCTTGTCGGTCCACGAGCGCAGGTCCTTGCCATGGCGTTGCCAGAAATCCTCCGGCAGGGGATCGGCGCCGGTGTACAGCAGGCTGAAATCGTCGAGCGCGCGATCATTCTCGTAGTCCTCCGACACGATGCCTGCGATCGCCGCCTTGATGCGCAGGTTGATGTCCTTGGAGACGAACACCACCGGGATCTCCGGCTCGCTCTCCTTCAGCGCGAGGATGGCGCCGAGGATGGCGTTGTCGGGGATGACCGCACCGAAGCTCTTGCCGGCATCGAAATGGCTGGTCTGGAAGCGCAGCAGGCCCGCGCTCTGTGAGCCGCGCAGCTGCAGGCTGTTGGGCTGCACGAGCGGAATGCCGGCGGCCAGGTTGTCCAGGCCGGACGCCTCGACCAGCTCGTTGAGGAAGCGGCTGACCTGCCGCGCGTTGCGGCTCGCTTCCGAGGTTCCCTTCTTGCCGTTGTCCAGTTCCTCGATCACCTGCATCGGCAGGAAGACGTCGTGCTCCTCGAACTTGAACAGCGCGGTGGGGTCGTGCATCAGCACGTTGGTGTCCAACACATAGATACGCTTGCTACGGGTCATTCGGGCAACCTCATCGAGGAAGATGTGTGAACACGGGCGACATTTCCGCGGACAGCAGCGAACCACCATGACCCGCCGCGGCGCGGGATGGTGGGTGGAAGGGAAGGGGATTTCGTCACTGGGCCTGGTGGGCCTTCAGCGCGTCCAGCACGGCGTCGGCATGGCCGGGAACCTTCACGCCGCGCCACTCCTGCACGATGCGGCCGTCCGGCGAGATCAGGAAGGTGCTGCGCACCACGCCCAGCACCTTGCGGCCATACATGTTCTTCTCGTGGATCACGTCGAAGGCCTTGCACAGCGCTTCGTCGGCGTCGCTCACCAGCGGGAACCTGAAGCCCTGCTTGGCGCAGAAGTTGTCGTGCGATTTCACCGAGTCGCGCGAGACGCCCAATACGGTGGCGTCGAGCTTGGCGAACTTCGACAGCAGCGCGTTGAAGTCCAGGCCCTCGGTGGTGCAGCCGGGAGTGCTGTCCTTCGGATAGAAGTAGAGCACCAGCCATCGGCCGGCGTAGTCGGCGAGGGTGGCGGTCTCGCCGCCGGACAGGGCCAGCGGCAGTTTCAGTGTCGATTTGGGCAGGGCTTTCGCGCTTTTCGCCGTCATCGTCAGAACTTCATCGGATCCATGATCGCGTCCAGGTTCAGATGGTCGCAGAATTCGAGGAAATCGTCGCGCAGCGCGGCGATGTGCATGTTGGCCGGCACGCCGATGGTGACCTGCGCCGAGAACATCTCCGCCCCGGTCTGCATCGCGCGGTAGCGCGTGCTCTGCAGGTTCTCGATGGTGATCCCCTGGCGGTCGAAGAAGTCCGCCAGCTGGAACAGGATGCCAGGCTTGTCGGCGGCCACCACTTCCACGATGTACGGCAGCAGGTTGGACTGCACCACCTTCGGCCCGGTGCGGTAGAACACCAGCTTCAGGCCGTCGTCGCGCTCGAGCCGCGACAGCATGGCTTCCAGCTTCGCCACCGCGTCCCACGACCCGGTCGCGAGCGCAGTCACCGACACGTCGCGGCCCACCGTGGACAGCCGCGCGTCCACCAGATTGCAGCCGCTGTCGGCGATCCGGCGCGTCACCGACAGGAGCGGCGATTCCGGATGCGTCGTATAGGCGGTGATCAGGAGGTGGTTTTCGGTCGGCGAAGGCCGGGGCGTGGAATCGGTCAAGAGAGCTTCCGGCGTTGCGGTCAGGCTGAATGGCGGCCGGGCAGCGGCCCGACGACGCAGGCAGCATACTTGCCCGCCCTTTGAGCCCGCAAGTAACATGCGGCCGACATTGCAGGCGGACCGGGACGACCGCGCTCACGGGCGCTTCCGGTGCGCCGGATCCCCACCGAGAGCCTCCCCTTGCACCTTTCCGGCAGCATCACCGCACTGGCCACGCCGTTTTCGGCGTCGGGCGAACTCGACCTGCACGCCTGGCGCGCGCTGCTGAAACAGCAGCTCGACGGCGGCACGCAGGGCGTGGTGGTGGCGGGTTCGACCGGCGAAGCGGCGGCGTTGTCCGACGACGAGTACGACACGGTCCTGCGCATCGCGGTGGAAGAGGTGCGTGGGCGCCTTCCCGTGCTGGCCGGCACCGGCCAGATGAATACCGCCAGGACCATCGCGGCGACCCGCCGTGCGGCCGCGGGCGGCGCGCAGTTCGCGCTGGTGGTGACGCCGCCCTATGTCCGGCCGACGCAGGCAGGCCTGGTGGCCCACTATCGCGCCGTCGCCGACCAGGGCGGCCTGCCGGTCGTTCTCTACAACGTGCCGGGCCGGACCGGCTGCGACCTGCTGCCGGAAACGGTCGCCGAACTCGTCGACCACCCGAACATCGTCGGCATCAAGGAAGCGCGTTCCGAGCCCGAGCGCATGTCCGCACTGCTGGCGCTGCGCACGCCGGGCTTCGCGATCCTGAGTGGCGACGACCCGACCGCGTCGCGCGCGATGCTGGCCGGAGCCGATGGCCTGATCTCCGTCGGGTCCAATGCGTTGCCGCGCACGTTCCGCCGCCTGTGCGACGTGGCGCGCGCCGGTGATGCCGCGGCCGCGTCAGCGCTGGACGCGCAGCTGCAGGAGATCTACGCCTTCCTCGGCGTCGAATCCAATCCCATTCCGGTGAAGGCGTTGCTGCAGCGTGCGGGGTTCGGCCACGGCCTGCGCCTGCCGCTGCTCGCGCTGTCCGCCGCCCATGCCGATACCGCCGATCGCCTCGCCGCCGTGGCGCAGGCGCTGGAAGCACAATCCAGCCGCGATACCCTCGCGGCCTGAACCCAGGAGAACCTCATGCGTCTTTCGTCTTCCCTCGTGCGTCCGCTTGCCCTCGTGCTGCTGGTCGTCTCCGTCGCCGGCTGCTCGTGGTTCAAGAAGGGTGCGCGGGGCGACTATGCGCTGGCGCCGGAAGCCCGTCCGCTGGAAGTGCCGCCGGACCTCAACCTGCCCAACACCAGCGGCGCCATGCAGGTGCCGGCCGCCAGCCAGGCCACGTCGTCCAACGCCCCGACCGCCGGTGGGTTCAGTGTGGCCGGCTCACGCGACGACGCCTTCACCCGCGTCGGTGAAGCGCTTGCCGGCGTAGAAGGCGTGACCATCGCCAGCCGCGCGCAGCTGCTGGGGACCTATGACGTGAGCTACGAGGGCGCAAGCTTCCTGGTGCGCGTGTCGGCGGTGGACGCAGGCGCGTACGTATCGGCGGTCGATCCGCGAGGCCTGCCGGCGACGTCGCCGGCCGCGACCAAGCTGCTTGCGGCATTGAAGGCGAAGCTGGGCGGCTGATCGCATCCGCCGCGACATGCGAGAAGGGCGCCGCAAGGCGCCCTTTTTCATGGGAGGCGTTCCGGCATGCCGCGCGGTCAGCGCTCCAGCAGCGGCAACTTGCCGCGCTTTCCTTCCCACTCCTTGGCGTCCGGCAACGGCTCCTTGCGGGTGGTGATCACCGGCCAGGCGCGCGAGAGTTCGGCGTTCAGCGCCACGTAGCCCTCCTGTCCCGCCGGCACGTCGTCCTCGGGATAGATGGCATTGATGGGGCATTCCGGCTCGCACAGCGTGCAGTCGATGCATTCGTCCGGATCGATCACCAGGAAGTTCGGCCCTTCGTGGAAACAGTCCACCGGACAGACCTCCACGCAGTCGGTGTACTTGCACTTGATGCAGTTTTCGGTGACGACGAAGGGCATGAAGACGAGCGCTCGAGCGGGAACCGCGCAAGTTTAATGCAGCCGGCCCGTCGTGGCGCGAATGCAGGCAGGCGTCCGCGTGATGCGCACTTCATCGCGACAGACTGACGCAGCCCCGACCCTGTACCGCTTCGACCGTGCATCGGGCGTCGTCCCATCCGTCGGCGGTATTGCGGGTTTCGAATCCAATTAGGTTCAAAAATAGGACAAATAATTGAGATTGGCTGGGTTTATTCCATTTTTGATAGCGCCCAAGCTTCGCACCCTGTCCACCACCCAAGGAGTTTCGCCATGATCACCCTCCGCCCTGCCGAGGCCCGCGGCCATGCCAATCACGGTTGGCTGGATTCGTGGCACAGCTTCTCCTTCGCCAACTACTTCGATGACAAGCACGTCCACTGGGGCCCGCTGCGCGTCATCAACGAGGATCGCGTGGCCGCCGGGCGCGGCTTCGGCGAACACGGCCACCGCGACATGGAAATCATCAGCTACGTGCTGGAGGGCGCGCTGGGCCACAAGGACTCGATGGGCAACAGCTCCAGCATCGTGCCCGGTGATGTGCAGCGCATGAGCGCCGGCACCGGCGTGCAGCACTCCGAGTTCAATTACAACGCGTCCGGTGCCACGCACTTCCTGCAGATCTGGATCATTCCCGATCGGCAGGGCGTCGAGCCGTCGTACGAGGAGAAATCCTTTCCCGCAACCGACAAGCAGGGCCGCCTGCGCCTGGCGGTCAGTCCCGATGGCGCCGATGGGTCGGTCCGCATCCACCAGGATGCGCGCATGTACGTCGGTCTGTTCGATGGCAGCGAGAAGGCCGAACTGCCGCTCGCCGACGGCCGGCTGGGCTACGTGCACGTGGCGCGTGGCGAGGCGACCGTCAACGGGAAGCCCCTGAAGGCGGGTGATGCGCTGCTGTACGACGCGGAGCCGCTGGTCACCATCGAACGCGGCATCGGTGCCGAGGTGCTGGTGTTCGACCTTCCGCGGATGCAATGAGGCGAGGTGCAGTGGACACGCAGTGACTTAAGGAGTTCTTAAACATCCCGCGCGAGCATGGGCGGGCCGGGCAATCCGGTCCCCCACCGCCGAGGTTTCCATGAGTCTGCTGCGTGCCTGCACACCGCTGTTGCTGCTGTTGCCCTTCTCCGCGTTCGCCCAGGTCGTCGAGCGCACCGATGCCAAGGCGCAGGACCAGTTGCCGTCGCGCTGGAGCGCCGGCCTGGCCGTCGTGCACCGCGACAGCGAGTACGCGGGCGAAGGCACGCGCACGCGCCTGTATCCCAACCTCGCCTACGACGGCGAACGTGTCTACCTGCGTGGCGCGGCACTGGGCTACCGCGTCCACGTGGACGATCGTTTCGAACTGCGCACCTTCATCGCGGGTCGCCTGGATGGGCTGGATGCGGATGACTTCGGCATCGCCGAACTCGCGCGTCGCGGTGTGGACCGCCGGCTGCTGTCCGATCGCGACGACAGTGTCGACATCGGCGTCGGTGCGAGCTGGAAGGGGGCGGGCGGCAAGCTCGACCTGGACGCGCGCGTCGATGTGACCGGTACCAGCGACGGCTACGCGGTCGCCCTCGACTACAGCTATCCGTTGGCGCTCGGTCGCTCGACCCTGGTGCCGTCGGTGGGCGCCATCCGCCTGTCGGCGGACCTGGCGGACTACTACTACGGCATCCTCGATGAAGAGGTCGCACGCGGCGTGGCGGCCTACCGTCCCGGTGCCGCTACGGTGCCGCGCGCCAGCCTGACCCTGGTCCATCCCTTCGCCAGACGCTGGGCGCTGGTGGGCAACGTGGAATACCGGGCCTTGCCCGACGCGCTGCAGGACAGCCCGTTGGTCGAGGAGGGCAAGGACCGCAGCACGTCGCTCTTCGTCGGCATCTCGCGCGGATTCTGATCGCGGTTTCCCTAACCCCTGGAGCTCCCATGAATGCACGACTTTCGCGCGCGGGGACGGCGACATTGTTTCGCCCGGTACCCGTGGCCCACCTTCCCGCACCGCAGGATCCGTCGTGGAGCCAGGCATCGGCCGATGACGACATCGATATCCGTCGCGTCACCCGGGCGCACGCCGCAGTGCTGATGCAACTCTGCGACCGCCAGCGGTCGGAACTGCCCGAAACCTCCGGTACCCGCGCCGGCGCCGGCGTGCTGGAGCTGATGGAAGCCTTGTTCGAACCGCCGCTGCGCGCGTGGGCGTGGATCGCGGAGCGCCGCCGGGAGCCCGCGGGCTATGCCTTCGCCACGGTGGGATTCTCGATGCTCGACCGGGCGTATTACCTCAATCTCGAAGCGCTCTTCGTGCCCGCCAGCGCGCGCCCCTCTGACGTCGCCACGCAGTTGCTCGCCGAAGCGCGCCGCACGGCATCGCAGCTCGGCTGCGTCGATCTCCGCTGGCAGGTGCCCGTGGGGCAGGGCGATGTCCAGATGATGCTGCCCGGGCAGGCCGGTGCGGCCACGATGGTCCAGTACGTATTCCCCACGTCGAGGAGCGGCCACGATGGCTGACCCGTCCACCCCGATGCCTCGCCGGGGAAAACGCCTGAAGCGCATCGCGGCGGCGGCCTGCGTGTCCGCCACGGCCTTCGCCTACGCGGGCCTGTCCGGCTGCGCCACGCTGTCCTACCCGCAATCGCCGCAGTTCGGCGAGGACGGCTTCCAGAACGAACGCAAGCCGCGTGCGCTCGGTTGGCGCGATACCGGCAAGCTCTGGTGGGACTTCCTGGTCGGCGGCAAACCGGCCGGTACCGTGCCGAGGGGCGCCATTCCGGTCCAGTCGCTGTCCCGTGCGCAGTTGGACGCCGCGGCGGACGGCACGCTGTACCGGCTCGGACATTCGACCGTCCTGCTGAAGCTCGGCGGCCGGTTCTGGCTGACCGATCCGGTGTTCTCCGAGCGCGCCTCGCCCGTCCAGTGGGCAGGTCCCAAGCGCTTCCACGCGCCGCCGATCGCCGTCGATGCATTGCCACCGCTGGCGGCCGTGGTGTTGTCGCACGATCACTACGACCATCTGGACCGCGACACCGTGCGCGCGCTGGCGGCGAAGACGGAGGTGTTCCTGACGCCGCTCGGCGTGGGCGACCGGCTGGTCGGGTGGGGCGTGCCCCGCGACAAGGTGCGTCAGCTCGACTGGTGGGACGAAGTGGAACGCGATGGCGTGCGCTTCACGGCGACGCCGTCGCAGCATTTCTCCGGCCGCACGCTGTTGGACCGCAACGCCACGCTGTGGGCGTCGTGGGTGATCCGGACGGACGAGTTGAAGGTCTTCTTCAGTGGCGATACCGGCTACTTCGACGGTTTCCGCACCATCGGCGAGCGCCTGGGGCCGTTCGACATCACCTTGCTGGAGTGCGGCGCCTACGACCGCCGATGGCAGGACGTACACATGCTGCCCGAGCAGACGCTGCAGGCGCATCGCGATCTGGGCGGCCGATCGCTGGTGCCCATCCACAACAGCACCTTCGACCTGGCCTTCCATGGCTGGAGCGAACCCATGGAAACGCTGTACGCCCTGTCGCAGGACGCGGGGGTCGCCATCGCCACTCCGGTGATCGGCCAGCCGCTGTCGATCGCGCGGCCCGCCGACACGCAACCGTGGTGGCGCGGCGAATAGCGCCGCGTCGCCGCATCAGGCGTCGGGTGCCGCGCGGAACGCGACGCGGCAACCGAATCCCCGTCCGGCGATGCCGTCTTCCACCGTGATGCGCGCATCGTGTGCGCGTGCGATGCGGTCGACCAGCGACAGGCCGATGCCGCTGCCGCGTTCGCCATTGCCCTGGCTGCCCCGGAAGAAGCGCTCGAAGATGCGTTCGCGCTCGTCGGCGGGCACGCCGGGGCCGTTGTCCCGCACCCTGACCCAGGCGGTCGCGCCTCCGTCGTCGGTGCCGCAGGCGATCTCGATGCGCGCGCCGTCGCCGCCGTAGCGGACTGCGTTGTCCAGCAGGTTGCGTACCAGGATGCCGAGATCGTCGAGGTCGCCCCGCACGCTGGCGGGCTCGGCATGGAGGGCGAGCGTCTGCTGCCGGCGGCTCGCCATCGATTCGAACTCGCGCGCGACCATCGTCACCACGTCGGGGAGCGCGACGACGGGTCGATCCTCGCGCAGCGGCGACGCGTCCACGCGTGCCGAGTCGAGCAGCTGCTGCGCCAGCCGCGACGTGCGCTGGATGCCATGCGCCAGCTGGGCCAGCGCGGCCTGCGCGTCCGCCTGGCTGCCGGCGCGCATGGCGACCTGCGTCTGCGTCAGCAGCGCAGCCAGCGGCGTCCGCAACTCGTGCGCGGCATCGGCCAGGAACTGGCGTTCGCCGCGCATCGCCTCCGACAGGCGTTCGAGCAACAGGTTGAACGAATCCACCAGTGGCCGGATCTCGCGCGGCAGCCCGGAGGCGGGCAAGGGAGCCAGGTCGTGAGGCTCGCGCTGCGCCATCTCGCGGCGCAGGCGGTTCATCGGACGCAGGCTCCAGTGGATGGCCAGGCCCACGATGGACCCGAGCACGAGCAGGATGCCGATGCCGCTCCACAGGCTGATCTTCACCCAGTGCGCGAGTTCGGCCTTCATCGCCGACTGCGACATGCCGGACTGCACCTGGATGCGGCCGCTGGCATCGGTGGCGGCATAGACGCGCCACGGTTCGCCCGCGACCTCGCTCACCACGAAACCGGACTTGAAGTCCGCGCGCAGCGGCTGCATCGGTGCGCCATCCGACGCCACCACGGGCGTGCGCCGGCCGAGGATCCACACCTGGTAGCGCAGCGTGTCGAATTTCTTCTTCTTGCCCGCCGGGCCGGCCCGCGGGGGCAGGTGAAGACGCGGGCCGTCGTCCAGCGCGTCGAGGTTGCTCGGCATGGACAACAGGATCTGTTCGCTGACCTCCTGCAGGAACAGGTCGTCGTGGCCCTGCTGCTGACGCGTCATCTGGAAGTGCTGGCTGCCGAGCCATCCGGCCCATCCCAGCGCGAGCGGCGTCATCACCGCCAACAGCAGTTTCGACTTCAGCGAGTGGCTCATTCACCCTCTCCCAGCCGGTAGCCGAAGCCATGCACGGTCGTGATCACGCCGTCTCCCAGTTTCCTGCGCAGCTGGTGGATGTAGACCGCGATGGTGTTGCTCTCGATCGACCCTTCGCCGCCGTACACCAGGGACTCCAGCGTATCGCGCGCGATCACGCGCCCCGGCCGCTCCATCAGGGCGAGCAGGGTGCGGTACTCGTGTACACCCAGTCGCACCGGCCGGTCGCCCAGTCGCACCGAGCGGTCGGCAGGATCCAGCACGATGTCGCCATGGCGCAGCACCGGCGCGACGCGGCCCTGCGTGCGGCGCACCACCGCGCGCAGGCGAGCGCTGAGTTCCCCGGCTTCGAACGGCTTGACGATGTAGTCGTCGGCGCCGGCATCCAGTCCACGCACGCGGTCGCTGAGCTGGTCGCGTGCCGTGATGATCAGCACGGGGGTGGTGTCGTAGCGCTGGCGCAGTGCCGCCAGTACGTCCAGTCCGGAGCCGCGCGGCAACCCCAGGTCCAGCAGGACCGCGGTGTAGCCGTGGTCGACCAGCGCCAGGCGTGCGGATGCGCCGTCTTCGGCGCGGTCGATGGACCAGCCGTCCTGGGCCAGGGCGGCGGCCAGGGCATCGCCGAGCATGCGATCGTCTTCAACCAGGAGCAGGCGCGACACGGGCGGGCCTCGGCGGGATATGGGGCGATCATGCTAGGACGACGCGATTAAACCGTCTTTAATGCGTCCGTGCCGGCCCCTGCAAACGCAAAACCCCGCCGTAGCGGGGTCCTGGCACTCCACCTGTCGCGGATCTCAACCCGCAACCTCGACCGGATGGCGCTCCCTAGGGGACTCGAACCCCTGTTTTAGCCTTGAGAGGGCCACGTCCTAACCACTAGACGAAGGGAGCGTTTTTGGTGAAACCGGCGTAGCGGATTAGTATAGGTGGCGGTCAGGTCGAGGGCAATCCACCCCGCCGGCCGCGTGACCCTCCTGCATGGAACTGCCGCTATTACGCCCGTCACCGCTCTGCGAACCATCCCGCGCGACCAGCACACCATTTCGCGCAAGGACATCAGCCCGAACGCGCTGCGCGTGCTCTACCGCCTGCGGGATGCCGGTTTCCAGGCGTACCTGGTCGGTGGCGCGGTGCGCGACCTGCTGGTCGGCGGCCACCCCAAGGATTTCGATGTGGCGACCGACGCCACGCCGGAACAGGTGCGCCAGCAGTTCCGCAACTGCCGGCTGATCGGGCGCCGGTTCCGCCTGGCGCACGTGGTCTTCGGGCGCGAGATCATCGAGGTCGCCACCTTCCGCGCCAATGTCGACGACGGCAGCGGCGACCGCGAGATGGACAACGGCAGGCTGGTCCGCGACAACGTCTACGGCACCGTCGAAGACGATGCGGTGCGCCGCGATTTCACCGCCAACGCGCTTTATTACGCCATCGACGACTTTTCGGTCCGCGACTATGTCGGCGGCTTCGAAGACACGATGGCGCGACGGCTGAAGCTGATCGGCGATCCGGAACAGCGTTATCGCGAGGATCCCGTGCGCATGCTGCGGGCGGTCCGCCTGGCGGCCAAGCTGGGCTTCGAGATCGATGCCGACACCGCCGCGCCGATCGCGCCACTGGCGCCACTGCTGGCCGAGGCCGCGCCGGCGCGGCTGTTCGAAGAGATCCTCAAGCTGTTCCTGTCCGGGCATGGCGTGGCGAGCTTCGAGGGGCTGGAGCGCTTCGGCCTGCTGAAGGTGCTGTTCCCCGAAACCGCCGCCGCGCTGGCGTCCAATCGCAGCGGCGCGTTGCGTCGCATGGTACTCGCGGGGCTGACCGGCACCGACCAGCGCGTGGCCAACGAGGAACCGGTATCGCCGGCCTTCCTGTTCGCGTTGCTGCTGTGGCCGGCGTACTGCCGCGCCCTGATGGGGCTGCAGGCCCAGGGCGTGCAGGCGGAGGAAGCGCAGCGTCGCGCCGCCGATCGGGTGACCCTGCACCAGTTGAACACGGTGGCCCTGCCGCGCCGCTTTTCGTTGCCGATGCAGGAGATCTGGCTGTTGCAGACCCGGTTCGGCAACCGCCAGCGCAAGCGGGTGACGCGCCTTTTGACGCATCCGCGGTTCCGGGCCGCGTTCGATTTCCTCGTGCTGCGCCTCGCCGCGTCGCCGGAGCATGCCGAGGACGTGGCGTTCTGGCGCGAAGCGCAGACGCAGTCCGGTGAAGAGCTCGCCGCCACGCTCGGTGTCGCCGCGTCGACCGACGCCTTCGGCGACGATGATGATGCGGCCCCATCGAAGCGTCGCCGCCGTCGCCGTCGGCGCACGGGCGGCGCCTCGCCGGAATGACGGCGACGTGCCAGGCCTGCATTGGCCTGGGAGCCAATCTCGGCGATGCGGCCGATACGCTGCGCCAGGCGGTGGCTGCGTTGGCGGGCCGCGAAGGCATCGTCGTGCGCGCGGTGTCGCCCTTCTACCGCACGCCGGCCTGGGGCAGGGAAGACCAGCCCGACTTCATCAATGCCGTCGCACTGGTGGAAACCTCGCTGCCGCCGCGCGCGCTGCTGGACCTGCTGCTGGCGGTGGAAGCCGGGTTCGGTCGGCATCGCGTCGAAGGCGAGCGCTGGGGCCCGCGTACGCTGGACCTGGACTTGCTGCTCTACGGCGACGCGGTGATCGACGAGCCCGGGCTGCGCGTGCCGCATCCGCATCTGCACGAACGCGCCTTCGCGCTGGTACCGCTGCTGGACGTCCTGCCCGATGCCCGTATCCCTGCCCACGGCGCTGCGCGAGATGCTGTGTCCGTGCTGGAAATGTCCAACATCCAGCCGTTATGAGTGGATAATGCGGCGCTATGAGCACCCACGCCGACAGCAAGCCCTGGACCGTTCCCGCCCTCGCCGACGCCAAGCGTGACGGTCGCAAGCTGGTGATGCTGACGGCGTACGACAACAGTTTCGCCCGCGTCCTGGATGCCAGTGGCATCGACCTGGTGTTGATCGGCGACTCGCTGGGCATGGTGGTGCAAGGGCACGACTCCACGCTGCCGGTGACCGTGGACGACATCGTCTACCACACGCGTGCCGTCGCCCGCGGCCTCGATCGCGCCCTGCTGGTGTCGGACCTGCCGTTCCAGTCCGATGCCACGCCCGAGCGCGCGCTCGATGCCGCCATCGCGCTGCTCCAGGCCGGGGCGGAGATGGTCAAGCTGGAGGGGGCGGGCCACAAGCTGGAGGTCATCCGCTTCCTGGTCGAGCGCGACATCCCGGTCTGCGCGCACCTGGGCCTGACCCCGCAGTCGGTGCTGAAGTTCGGCGGTTATCGCGTGCAGGGGCGTGACGAGGCCGCGGCCGTCCGCCTGCGCGAAGAGGCGCGCGCCGTCCAGGACGCCGGTGCGCAGCTGCTGGTGCTCGAGTGCGTGCCGTCGTCGCTGGCCGCCACGATCACCGCGGACCTGGCCATCCCCACCATCGGCATCGGGGCGGGTCCCGGCTGCGATGGGCAAGTGCTGGTGCTGCACGACTTCCTCGGCCTCGACACGGGCCATCGACGGCCGAAGTTCGTCAAGGATTTCCTTGCCGAAGGCGGTTCCGTGGCGGGCGCCGTACGCGCCTATGCCGAAGCGGTGCGCAGCGGGGCCTTCCCCGACGATGCCCATTCCTACTGACCGCGCCGCGCGCGACCACATGCCCCAGGGGCCACGATGATCGAGACCATCACCGAGCTTGAGGCGCTGCGTGCCCGCGTCAGGGAATGGAGGCAGCAGGGCCTGCGGGTCGGTTTCGTCCCGACGATGGGCAACCTGCATGCCGGGCATTACTCACTGGTGATGCTGGCGCGGCAGTACGCCGACCGCGTGGTGTCCAGCGTATTCGTGAACCCGACGCAGTTCGGACCCAACGAGGACTTCACCCGCTATCCGCGCACGCCCGAGGCGGACATGAGCGGTCTCGAAGGCGCAGGCTGCGATGTCCTGTGGCTGCCCACGGTGGAGTCCATGTATCCGTTCGGCGTCGGCCTCGCGGCCAACGTGCATGTACCCGGTGTCAGCAGCGTGCTGGAAGGCGCGCACCGCCCGGGGCATTTCGATGGCGTATGCACCGTGGTCAGTCGACTGTTCAACCAGGTACAGCCCGACGTGGCCGCCTTCGGCAAGAAGGATTACCAGCAGCTCGCGGTGATCCGCCAACTGGTCACCGACCTGGCGTTCCCGATCCAGATCCTCGCCGGCAGCATCGTGCGCGAGTCCGACGGACTGGCGATGAGCTCGCGCAACCAGTATCTCTCGGCGGACGAACGTCCGCGCGCGGCGCAGATCCGCCGGACACTGATCGCCATGCGCGAAAGCCTGGTGGCGGGAACCCCGCGCGCCCGGGTGGAAGCCGATGCCGCCCGGCAGCTTGCGGAGATTGGTTACGAAGTGGACTACACCGTGGTCCGTCGTCCCGACCTCAGCGAGCCGGAAGACGGCGAAGCGGGCGCGCGCGTCGCGCTGGTCGCAGCGAAGCTGGGGCGCACGCGCTTGATCGACAACCTCGAGTTCTGAGCGCGGTACAAGGCCGGCACGAGGGGATAAACTTCGCGCTCCCGCTCTTCGTGCCGCCGACATGCACCTCAGCCTGCTCAAGACCAAGATCCACCGCGCGACCGTCACCCATTCGGAACTGAACTACGAAGGTTCCATCGCCATCGATGGCCTACTGCTGGAGGCCACGGGCATCCGCGAGTTCGAACAGGTCCATATCTGGGACGTCACCAACGGGGCGCGCTTCTCCACCTACGCGATCCGCGCCGACGAGGGCAGCGGCATCGTGTCGCTCAATGGCGGTGCAGCCCGCCATGTGCAGGTCGGGGACCTGATCATCATCGCCGCGTTCGCTTCCATGAGCGAGCAGGAAGCCGATGCGTTCCAGCCCACGCTCGTCTACGTGGACGGCCAGAACCGCATCACCCACACCAACCGCAGCATCCCCAAGCAGGCGGCCTGACATGAGCCAGGGTTTCGACGCTTTGCAGTCCCATGCCGCGCGCCTGCGTGCGGAGCCCTTGAGTGCACTGCTGGCGCGCGAACCCGACCGCATCGCCGCCCACACGCTGCGCACCGGTCCCCTGTATTTCAACTTCGCGCGCCAGTCGTACGACGCGGCTGCCTGGCAGGCCCTGCTGGCGCAGGGCAACTCCGCCGACCTGGCGGGTGCGTTCCGTCGCTTGTTCGACGGAGAGAAGGTCAACGTCACCGAAGACCGCGCGGCCCTGCATACCGCATTGCGCGGACGCCACTCGGACGCGGTCGTCGCACGCGAGGCCTACGCGACGGCGCTCGATGTCCGCCAACGCATGGCGGCCCTGATCTCGGGTCTGGAAGACAGCGGCGTCACGGACATCGTCAGCGTCGGCATCGGCGGGTCCGACCTCGGGCCGAGGCTGGTCGCCGACGCGTTGCGCGATCCGTTGCCGGGTCGGTTCCGCGTGCACTTCCTGTCCAACGTCGATGGCGCCGCGGCGCAGCGCACGCTGGCACCGCTGGATCCGGCACGTACCGCGGCAGTCCTGATCTCGAAGACGTTCGGCACGCAGGAGACGCTGCTCAACGGCGGCATCCTGCGCGACTGGCTCGGCGGCAGCGATCGGCTGTACGCCGTCAGCGCCAACCCGGACCGCGCCGCCGCGGCGTTCGACATCGCGTCCGAGCGGGTGCTGCCCATGTGGGATTGGGTGGGCGGCCGTTACTCGCTGTGGTCGGCGGTGGGGCTGCCGATCGCGCTGGCGATCGGTTTCGACCGTTTCGAGCAACTGCTGGCGGGCGCATCGGCTTTCGACGCGCATGTCATCGGAGCGCCGTTGGCCGAGAACATCGCCGTCCGCCATGCGCTGACGGCCGTGTGGAACCGCAATGTGCTGGGCCATGCGGCCCAGGGCGTGATGACGTACGACCAGCGTCTGGCGCTGCTGCCGGCGTACCTGCAGCAGCTGGTGATGGAGAGCCTGGGCAAGTCGGTGAAGCTGGATGGCAGCCCGGTCGGCGTCGAGTCCGTGCCTGTGTGGTGGGGCGGAGCGGGTACCGACGTGCAGCACAGCTTCTTCCAGGCGCTGCACCAGGGCACGCAGATCGTGCCGCTCGACTTCGTGGGCACCGTACGCAACGACGACCCCTACGCGGAGAATCACCTCGCGCTGATGTCCAACCTGCTCGCGCAGAGCGAAGCGCTCGCCAATGGCCAAGCCAGCGACGATCCGCATCGCAGCTATGCCGGCGGTCGTCCCGGCACGATGATCCTGCTGGACGCGCTGACCCCGCAGTCGCTCGGTGGCCTGATCGCGATGTACGAGCACAGCGTCTATGCCCAGTCCGTGCTCTGGGGCATCAACGCCTTCGACCAGTTCGGCGTGGAACTGGGCAAGCAGCTGGCCAACGGGCTGCTGCCGGCGCTCAAGGGCGAAACCGAGGCGAAGGATCCGGTGACCCAGGCACTGCTGGCGGAGATCGCTGCACGCGGGTGAGCTGCCTGCAATACCGCCTTCGCCCATCGTTGGTGGGAGCGGTGTAAGTCGCGAGCTTTGGCTTGTCGCCCTTCGCGACTTACGTCGCTCCCACAGGCAGGCGGTGCTGCGCCAATCCCCATGCGACATGCTCGCGTACCAACGGGGACAGGTCTTCCCTACGGCTTTCGAGCGCGGTCAGCACGTCGGGCGTAGTGGGCGCATTGCCCAGCGCCACCGCGATGTTGCGCAGCCAGCGTTCATGCCCGCTGCGACGGATCGCCGAGCCTTCCGTACGGCGCAGGAATTCTTCCTCGTCCCACGCGAACAGCTGCGGCAACGTCGCCACGTCCAGGTCGTTGCGCGCGCGGAAGTCCGGTTCGTCCGTGCGCTTGGCGAACTTGTTCCAGGGGCACACCAGTTGGCAATCGTCGCACCCGAAGATCCGGTTACCAATCGCGGGCCTGAGGTCTTCCGGAATCGCACCCTCGTGCTCGATGGTCAGGTAGGAAATGCAGCGTCGCGCATCGAGCCGGTAGGGCGCGGTGATTGCCTGCGTCGGGCAGATGTCGATGCAGCGGGTGCAGGTGCCGCAATGCGCACTCGCCGGCGCATCGATCGGCAACGGCAGGTCGACATAGATTTCCCCCAGGAAGAACCACGAACCACCGTCCCTGTCGATCAGGCAGGTGTGCTTGCCGATCCAGCCCAGGCCCGCGTTGCGCGCGAGGGCGCGTTCGAGCACCGGTGCGGAATCGACGAACACGCGATGGCCGAATGCGCCGACTTCCTGCTGGAGCCGTTCGGCGAGCTTCTGCAGGCGGTTGCGCATCAGCTTGTGGTAGTCGCGCCCCAGCGCGTAGCGCGCCACGTACGCGCGCTGGCCATCCTGCAGCGTGTCCCATGCGTCGTCGCTGTCGTTGCGGCCGTAGTCCAGCCCGACGGAGATCACCCGCAGCGTGCCGGGGATAAGTTCCTGCGGGCGCGAGCGCTTGTCGCCATGCTGCGCCATCCATGCCATCGACCCGTACAGTCCCTGCGCCAGCCAGTCGCGCAGGTGCCGTTCGTCGTCACCCAGATCAATCCCGGCGATGCCGCAGCGCTGGAAGCCGAACTCGCGGGCCAGCTCCCGTACGCGCCGGGCAATCGCGTCAGGATCGGGCGCGGGTGTCATGGGGTCGGAAACGGGCATGGGGGGATTATAGGAGGGGGCCGCAGGTTCACTTCCCCGCAACCGGGACCGGACCTAGAATCCGCGCATGTCCGGCACCTGGCCCCTGTACTCCGCGCACGCCGCACGGGCACTGGATGCGCGCGCCACGCAGGCACTCGGCGGCGATGCCTACGTGCTGATGCAGCGCGCCGGCCTGGCGGCCTGGCAGCACCTGTTGATGCACTGGCCCGAGGCGCAGCGCATTGTCGTGGTGTGCGGACCCGGCAGCAATGGAGGCGACGGGTATGTCCTGGCGCGGCATGCGCGCCGCGCGGGACGGGCGGTCGAGGTCGTGCACCTGCATTCGCACGTGCCGGGCAATCCTGTCGCACAGCGCGCCTGCACCGATTACGTGGCCGCGGGTGGGCAGGTCACGCTCTTCGACGATGCGCTGCCGAAGGCCGATGTCATCGTGGATGCCCTGTTCGGTATCGGCCTGTCGCGCGCGCCGGAGCACGAAGCGAAGGCGCTGATCGACGCGATCAACGCGCAGTCCGTCCCCGTGTTCGCGCTCGACGTGCCGAGCGGGGTGGATGCCGATCGCGGCAGTACGCCCGGCGTGGCGGTGCTGGCGACGCGCACGCTGCAGTTCATCGTGCGGCATGCAGGCCTGTACACCGGCGATGCGCTCGAATACACGGGCGCACTCGCGTTCGACGACCTCGAGATTCCCGTCGCGACATTCGATGGCGTTCCCGCGGAGGCATCGTTGCTGGAGCAGGACGCGCTCGCACGCTGGCTGCTTCCGCGCCGACGCAACACGCACAAGGGCGAGTCCGGCCACGTGCTCTGCATCGGCGGCGACGAAGGCAGCGGGGGCGCGATTGCGCTGTGTGCCGAAGCCGCATTGCGCGCGGGTGCCGGCCTGGTCAGCGTGGCGACGCGGCCGGCGCATGTCGCGGCGCTGCTGGCGCGCAGGCCCGAGGCGATGGTGCGTGCGGTCGAATCGACGGACGCGCTGGTACCCCTGATTGAACGGGCGCGCGTGATCGCCATTGGCCCCGGCCTGGGGCAGGGCGAATGGGCGCGCGCCTTGTTCCAGCACGCGATGCGCGACGACATCCCCTGTGTGATCGATGCCGATGCGCTGAACCTGCTGGCGACATCGCCGCACAGGCTGCAGGACGCCGTGCTGACGCCGCATCCCGGCGAGGCGGCACGTTTGCTCGCGTGCACCACGGCCGACGTGCAGCGCGACCGCTTCGCCACCGCGCGGGCGATCGCCCAGCGTCATGCGAGTGTGGTCGTCCTGAAGGGAGCCGGCACCATCGTCGCGTCACCGGACGGGGTGTTGCGCGTGGTCGCTGCCGGCAATCCCGGCATGGCCGTGGGCGGCATGGGCGATGTCCTGACGGGTGTCATCGCCGCACTGCGGGCGCAGGGTCTCGCGGCGTTCGACGCCGCCAGCGCCGGCGCGCTGCTGCATGCGCTGGCCGGGGACGCCGCGGCGTGGGATGGCCAGCGGGGGTTGCTGCCGTCGGACCTGTTCGCACACCTGCGGCGATTGGCCAATCCCTGAGTGCCGTACACGCGTGGCACCCGTCGCGCCAGCGCTTAGAATCCCGGCATGCACGTGTTCCTTCCCGACAACGAGGCCACCGAAGCCCTGGGCCGATCACTCGCCCGCACGCGTCCTGCGGCCGCTGTCGTCCACCTGCAGGGTGACCTGGGCGCCGGCAAGTCCACGCTGGCACGCGCGCTGCTGCGTACGCTGGGTGTGGTGGGCGCAATCCGCAGCCCGACCTACACGCTGGTGGAGCGTTACCCCGTCGAGGGGGGAGAGGCCTGGCATCTGGACCTCTACCGCATCGGCAATGCGGGCGAACTCGAATTCCTGGGGCTGGATGAAGGGGCTGCGGTGCTTTGGCTGGTCGAATGGCCCGAGCGCGGCGCTGCGGCTTTGCCGCCCGCCGACCTGCACGTGGCACTGGAGGTCGCCGGTGCGGGTCGCTCGGCCCGGCTTACCGGGGCATCCGCGGTGGGCGAACACTGGATCGCGCGAATGACGGCAGAGGCCCAGTTGCAGGCGGCATCTCTCCAGTCCGGTTAGGAACATCCGCCAGGTTGCGGATTATTAAGGGAAAACGCCTTGCATTCGTGAGTCGATGGTGCTTGAATCCGCGGCATGAGCCCGGGGATGCCCACCACCTTGCTGCGCCTTGCCCTTGCGGCCCTGCTGGCCGCCGCGCCGTGCGTGCTCCTCGCAGGAGAGGTCACCGGCGTCACCCTGGCCCAGGGCAGCACCGGCACCCGCGCAGAGATCGAACTGGTGGGCGCCGGACAGTACAAGACCCTCACGCTCAAGGGTCCCGACCGCCTGGTCGTGGATCTCCCGGCATCGAAAGCGAAGGCTGGCCTGCGGCTGCCGGTACCGGCGGGCATCGTGCGCGCCGTGCGCACAGGACAGCCGGACGCGAATACCCTGCGTGTCGTCTTCGACCTTGCATCGCCCGTCACCGCGCTCGCGCCGCGCATGGAACAGGCAGGCGCCAATTCCCGCCTGGTCATCGAATGGCCCGGTGACGGCGTCGCGGTGCCGGCGACAGCCAGCGCTGCTGCGACAACCGCAAACGCGACACCGTCGCCAGCGACCCCGGTTCCTGCGCCCTCGCCGCAGGCCGATGCGGCCCGGGCGACCGCGCTGCTGACCGCCAAGGTGGTGCAGGCGGGGTCGGTGCCGGCAACGACAGGGCCGACGCCCGTCAGTCCGCCCTCGCCCTCGCCGCAGGCCATCCTCAACGGCCAGTCCACCGCCGCCACGATGCCGGCGCCGACCCCCGCCGGCGAACGACCCACCTATACCATCGCCACGGGTCAGCCCACTCCGATGCCGGGCGCGACGACGCCTCCGGCAGAAGCGCCGAAGGTGCCGACCATCGTGCCCTCCGGAACGCGCCCGCTGGTCATCGCCATCGATCCGGGCCACGGCGGCCAGGACCCGGGCGCCATCGGTCCCAGCGGTCGCTACGAAAAACACGCGGTGCTGGCGATCTCCAGGGAACTGGCGCGCCAGATCAACGCCACGCCGGGCATGAAGGCCTATCTGGTCCGCGACACCGATGTCTATGTCGAGCGTCCCCAGCGCGCGCGCAAGGCGCGGGCGGCGAAGGCCGACATGTTCGTGTCGATCCACGCCGACGCGGCGGAGAACCGCAGCGCCTGGGGTTCGTCGGTGTACGTGCTGTCGTTGCGGGGTGCTTCGTCGCAGCACGCGCGCTGGCTGGCGGACAAGGAAAATGCCTCCGATCTGGTCGGCGGCGTGCGTCTGACCAAGGACACCTTGTCCAACGTGCTGCTGGACCTGGCCCAGAGCGGCCACATGAAGGCCTCGCAGGACGCCGCGGGCCACGTGCTGACCTCGCTGAAGGGCCTCGGCAAGACCCACAAGCCGCAGATCGAGTTCGCCAACTTCGAAGTCCTCCGCAACTCCGACATGCCGGCGATGCTGGTGGAAACGGGCTTCATCTCCAACGCCGACGAAGAGAAGCGGCTGTTCGACCCGGCGCACCAGCGCAAGGTTGCAGGCGCGGTGCTGGAAGGCATCCAGTCGTACTTCACCCGCCAGCCGCCGCCGGGCACGCTGTTCGCCGCACGCGCGCAGGCCGAGGCCGACGCACGTGCTGTCGCGGCGGGCGGTGCCGCCGGCGCGCCCTGATCGCGCACCCGCTCGGCTATCATCACGGCTGATCCCCCGAGACGGCGCGCCTGCGCCGCCAGCACGTGCCGATCCGCCAGCTTCCCGACACCCTCATCAACCAGATCGCTGCAGGCGAAGTCGTCGAGCGCCCGGCGTCCGTCGTCAAGGAACTCGTCGAGAACGCACTGGATGCCGGCGCGCGCCGCGTCGACATAGACCTTGAAGAGGGCGGCGTGCGGCTGATCCGCATCCGCGACGACGGCGGCGGCATCGCACCCGAGGAGCTGCCGCTGGCGGTATCGCGCCACGCCACCAGCAAGATCGCCTCGCTCGATGATCTGGAAGCCGTCGCCACGCTCGGCTTCCGCGGCGAAGCCTTGCCTTCGATCGCTTCGGTCAGCCGGTTTGCGCTGACCTCGCGGCGCGCGCAGGATGCGCACGGCGCATCGCTGCAGGTGGAGGGCGGCAAGGTCGGCGAGGTGGCGCCCAAGCCGCATGCCGTCGGCACCACAGTGGAAGTGCGAGAGCTGTTCTACAACGTGCCGGCGCGGCGCAAGTTCCTGCGCGCCGAGCGCACCGAGATGGGCCATATCGAAGAGTGGCTGCGTTCGCTGGCGCTGGCGCGTCCCGACATCGAGCTGCGGGTCTCCCACAACGGCCGTCCCTCGCGGCGCTACAAGGCCGATGAGCTGGAATCCTTGTCACGCCTGAGCGAAACGCTGGGCGACGAATTCGCACGCAATGCGCTGCGCGTGGACCACGCCGCCGCCGGCCTGCGCCTGCAGGGCTGGATCGCACAGCCCAGCTACTCGCGCGCCAGTGCGGACCAGCAGTACGTCTATGTCAACGGCCGTTCCGTGCGCGATCGCAACATCGCGCATGCGGTGAAGATGGCGTACCAGGACGTGCTGTTCCATGGCCGCCAGCCGGCGTACGTGCTGTTCCTGGAACTGGATCCCACCCGCGTCGACGTCAACGTGCACCCCGCCAAGCACGAAGTGCGCTTCCGCGACACGCGGTTGATCCACGATTTCGTATACCGCACGCTGCACGACGCCCTGGCCGAAACGCGTGCCGGTGCATTGCCGAACGACGCCGCGGTGCCGTCGTTCGCCAGCAGAACCTACCCGTCGGTGCCGTCCGCCTGGATGCCCACGCAGCAGTCGCCGCTGGGCCTGAACGTGGCCGAGGCGCCCGCGGCGTATGCCGCGCTGTACGCTGCGCCGGCAGGAACCGCGACACCGGCGACCTCCCTGCCGCAGACGATGCCGGCTGCCGATGCCGACGGCATTCCGCCGCTGGGCTTCGCCATCGCACAGCTGCACGGCATCTACATCCTGGCGGAAAACGCGGATGGCCTGATCGTGGTCGACATGCACGCCGCGCACGAGCGCATCGGCTACGAGAAGTTGAAGGATGCGCACGATGGCATCGGCCTGCGTGCGCAGCCGCTGCTGGTCCCCCTGGCGCTCGCCGTGGCGGAGCGCGAGGCCGACGTGGCCGAGCGAGAAGCGGCGACGCTGGCGGCGCTGGGCTTCGACGTCACCCGCAGCGGTCCGCAGTCGTTGAGCGTGCGCAGCATTCCCGCCTTGTTGTCGAACGCCGAACCCGAAGCACTGCTGCGCGACGTGCTGGCGGACCTGCGAGAACACGGCGAAAGCCGCCGCGTGGCGGCTGCGCGCGACGAACTGCTGTCTACCATGGCGTGCCACGGCGCGGTCCGTGCGAACAGGCGCCTCACCGTGCCCGAAATGAACGCCCTGTTGCGCGAGATGGAGGCCACCGAGCGATCGGGGCAGTGCAATCACGGCCGCCCGACATGGGCGCGCTTTTCCTTGAACGAGATCGACCGCTGGTTCCTGCGAGGACGCTGACATGGGGAAGAACACGGGATGGCTTGGGGTGGCCATGCTGCTGGGAGTGCTGGCCGGGTGCGGCGGCGATGAGAAGGCGGCCTCCACGGGCAAGGTGGCGGACGTCAACTTTCTGGCCGACAACGCCGCGTGGCGCGAACAGCGCAAGAACGAGCTGACCGCGCCCGATGGCTGGACCAGTCTGGTCGGGCTGCATTGGATCGAACTGAAGTCCCACTTCATCGGCAGCGGCCCGGGCAGCGGCATCAAGCTGGCGGTCGGCCCGGCGAAGCTGGGCATGGTGACGCAGCAGGATGGACGCGTGTTCCTCACCCCCGAAGGTGGTGCGGCGCTGACGTTCGATGGCGAACCGTTGAAGGGTCGCGTGGAACTGCAGAGCGATCGCGATGCGCAGCCATCGACGATCGGCTTCGACGAAGGAAAGGGCGTGCTGACGGTGATCGAGCGCGGCGGGCGCCACGCGCTGCGCGTAAAGCACGCCGATGCCGAATCGCGCACGCAGTTCATCGGGCTGGACTACTGGCCTGCGCAGGAGGACTGGCGCATCGAAGGGCGTTTCATCCCGCATCCGCCAGGCAAGACGCTGACCATCGTCGACGTCATCGGCGTGGCCAACGAGTCTCCGAATCTAGGCGTGGTCGAGTTCGAGCGCGATGGCACGACGTACCGGCTGGAAGCGCTGGGGCAGGCAGGTGGTCCGCTGTTCTTCGTGCTGTCCGACCGCACCAGCGGCCACGGCAGCTATCCTGCCGGCCGCTTCCTGGATGCCGACGCGCCGCAGGCCGGCAAGGTGGTGCTGGATTTCAATCGCGCGTACAACCCGCCGTGCGCCTTCACGCCGTACGCGACGTGTCCGTTGCCGCCCGCGGAGAACCGCCTCGACCTGCTGGTGGAAGCGGGAGAGAAGGCCTACGCGAAACCCATCAAAGTGCTATGACGACCCGGGAAGGATGACATGCAGCTGCGCCACGCGTTGAAAGCCCTGATCATGATGGCCTTGCTGGGCGGAGCGACGGCATCCGCCAGTGACGCGCCCACGGCTTCGACGGCACCGGTGCCGCTGATGTGGAAGGTGTCCGACAAGGACAACGCCGTCTACCTGCTCGGCTCGTTCCACCTGTTGCGCCCCAGCGACTACCCGTTGTCCGGCGATGTCGATGCCGCGTTCGCCGATGCCGAGCGCGTGATGTTCGAGTTGTCGCCCGAAGAGATGCAGTCCCCCGCAGTGGCTCAGCTGATGATGCAGGCGGCGACGCGTGCCGATGGCAAGACGCTGCAGCAGGATCTCGATGCCGACACCTGGAAACGGCTGGAGGCATGGTCGGGCAAGAACGGCGTGCTGCTCGCGCCCTTCGGCCGTTTCGAGCCGTGGTTCGTCGGCCTGACCATCAGCATCGTCGAGATGACCAAGCAGGGCCTGGATCCGAAGCTGGGCTTGGACAATCACTTCATGGAGCAGGCCAAGGCCTCCGGCAAGCCGACGGCCGGCCTCGAGCGCGCACAGGAACAGATCGCCGTGCTTGATGGCATGGACGCGACCGAGCAGCGGCAGTTCGTCGCCGAGGCACTGGAACAGGCCGAGAAAGGTTCCGAGGAGACCGCGCGCCTGCATGACGCATGGCGACGCGGTGACGCGGAGATGCTCTGGACCGGCATGGCGGCGGACATGCGGACGGAGTATCCGCGTCTTTACCGGCGCATCAACGTGGACCGCAATGACGCGTGGATACCGAAGATCCGGCAGATCCTCGACCAGCCTGGCGACGATGACGCGCTGGTCGTGGTCGGCGCCCTGCATCTGCTGGGCGAGGACGGCGTCGTGGAAAAGCTGCGTGCGCGAGGCTACAAGGTGGAGCGTGTGTGCTCGGCATGCACGGCGGGCAGCCGCTGATCCGACGTGGGTCGACCGGTCGGAAACATCGCGTGCGAGGGCTTCAGCCGGGTTCCATCACGATGCAGTCCACCGGGCAGGCAGGCACGCAGAGTTCGCAGCCCGTGCACAGCGGATCGATCACTACATGCATCTGCTTGGCGCCGCCGATGATGGCATCCACGGGGCAGGCCTGGATGCATTTCGTGCAACCGATGCAGTCGGCCTCCACCACCACCGCGACCATTGCGGGCTTGTGCGTGCCGCGGGCGCGGTCGTACGGCAGCGGCGGTACGCCCAGCACCCGTGCGAGCGCACGCGCGCCGTCATCGCCGCCGGGGGGACAGTGGTCCACGCCCGCTTCGCCGCATGCCATCGCCTGCGCGTAGGGCAGGCAGCCATCGAAGCCGCACTGTCCGCACTGGGTCTGCGGCAGCAGGCGATCGAGGCGCTCGGTCAGGTCCGCGGTTGCCACGGGGATCAGCGAGGAGTGGGATGGAACCGGCTTCTGCTCGTTCCTCACGTTTCTTCGCTCTGCTCTTGCCTCACCGCACCGGCATGCCGGGCAGGGCACCGGCATCGGCGTCCAGCAATGCCAGTGCGCCACCGTCGAACCCGGCCGACAGGATCATGCCCTCGCTCAGGCCGAAGCGCATCTTGCGCGGTGCCAGGTTGGCGATGAACACCACGTTGCGGCCGACCAGCGTGTCCGGCTCGCCGTAGCTGGCGCGGATGCCGGAAAAGATCTGGCGCTGGCCCAGGTCGCCGGCATCCAGCAGGAATCGCAGCAGCTTGTCGGAACCGTCCACGAAGCCGCACTCCAGCACCTTGCCGATGCGCAGGTCTAGCCTGGCGAAATCCTCGATGCCGATAAGGCCGGTCGCATCCTTCGCCTCGGTCGGCACGGCAGCTGTCGCCTGTGCCTTCTTCTCGGTAACGGCGGGTGCGGGCGCGGGCGCGAGTGTGTCCTTGGAGGCGTCGGTCATGGCGTCGATCAGTTTCGGGTCGATACGGGTGAAAAGCGGAGAGTAGGTCTGGATGGTGTGGGCGAGCAGCGGGTTGGCCACATCGGCCCACGTCTCCACCGGTGCGCTGAGGAACGCTTCCGCTTCGGCCGCCGTGCGCGGCAGCACCGGCTTCAGTGCCGCTGCGAGAATGCGGAACAGGTTCAGCCCCTGTGTGCAGACCGACTGCAGGTCGGCGTCCGCGCCCTCCTGCTTGGCGATCACCCACGGCTTGGTTTCATCGATGTACTTGTTCGCTTCATCGGCCAGCGCCATCGTCAGGCGCAGCGCCGTGGCGGGTTCGTTGCGTTCGTAGGCATCGGCGATCGGGGCGAGCGCATCGACGAAACGCTGGTACATCCCCGGGTCCGGCAGCGCTTCGGCCAGCGCACCGCCGAAGCGCTTGTCGATGAAGCCGGCACAGCGGCTGGCCAGATTGACGAACTTGCCGACCAGGTCCGCATTGACGCGCGCGATGAAATCACCGAGGTTCAGGTCGAGATCGTCCACGCCGCCGGACGACTTGGCCGCGTAGTAATAGCGCAGTGCCTCAGGCTCCAGGCCTACATCCAGGTAGGTGCGCGCCATGATGAACGTGCCGCGCGACTTCGACATCTTCGCGCCATCCACCGTCAGGTAACCGTTGACGTGCAGGCGGGTCGGTGCGCGGTGCCCCGTGCCGTGCAGCACCGCCGGCCAGAACAGGCCGTGGAAGTTGACGATGTCCTTGCCGATGAAATGGTGCAGTTCGACCTCGGTACCGGCGTCGAGATGCGATGCGAAGTCGAGGCCACGCTGCGTACACAGGGCGTGGAAGCTGCTCAGGTAGCCAATCGGCGCATCCAGCCAGACATAGAAGTACTTGCCGGGTGCGCCGGGAATCTCGAAGCCGAAGTAGGGCGCATCGCGCGAGATGTCCCACGCGCGCAGGCCACCGTCGGCATCCAGCCACTCGCGCAGCTTCGCCTTCACGCCCGGCAGGGCGACGTCGCCCGCCAGCCATTCGCGCAGGAACGCATCGAAGCGGCCGACGTCGAAGAAGTAATGTTCCGAGTCGCGGATCTCCGGCGTGCTGCCGGACAGGATGGACGTCGGTTCCTTCAGATCGGTCGGTGCGTAGGTCGCGCCGCAGACCTCGCAGTTGTCGCCGTACTGGTCGGCGGATCCACAGTTCGGGCAGATGCCCTTGATGTAGCGGTCCGGCAGGAACATGCCTTTGGCCGGATCGTAGAACTGCGCCACCGTGCGGCGGCTGATGTGCCCGCCGGCATCGAGGCGCTGGTAGAACTTTTCCGTCAACGCCCGGTTGCCGGACGAGTTGGTCGAGTCGTAATGGTCGAAGGCCACGCCGAAGGCGGCGAAGTCGCGCTCGTGGCTTGCCTGGATGCCCGCGATGAAGGCCTCCGGGGTGACGCCCGCCTTCTCCGCCGCCAGCATGATCGGCGTGCCGTGGGTATCGTCGGCGCAGACGAAATACACCGTGTCCCCGCGCATGCGCCGGGCCCGCACCCAGATGTCGCCCTGGATGTAGCCGACCAGATGACCCAGGTGCAGCGGGCCATTGGCGTAGGGCAGGGCATTGGTGACGAGGGCGGTGCGGCTCATGTCGGACTTCGTTGCGGGGGCGCGCGATTATCGCATGGACGGCCGGATGCCCCTTCCTCCTGGCCAGAACGCAACGGGCCCGGCAATGCCGGGCCCGTCTTGCAACAGGATGCGTCGAGACTTACTGGCGGATCCAGGTCTGCGACTTGCAGATGAAGGCGATGCAGCCGGAGACCTCCAGCTTCTTGCCACCTTCGATCAACTCCATCTTCGACTTGTATTCCTTGCCTTCATCCGGCTTCAGGATGGTGCCGCCCGCGTAATCGCCACCGCCTTCCGCCTTCATGCCGCGGATGATCTCCATCCCCGTAATCGGCTTGTTCTTGCGGTCGCCTTTGCACTTGTCGCAGGTCGGATTGGGCTTGCTCGGGTTGATCAACTCGACGATCCGGCCGGTGATCGTGCCGTTCGCGGCCTGGGTGATCTCGACGAAGGATTTCGGCTTGCCGGTTTCGCCGTCGATGGTCTTCCAGCGGCCGACCACCGGGTCGGCGGCCGAGGCCACCAGCGACAGGGCCATCAGCGGAGCGGCCAGCATCACGGCCATCAGGGTCTTGCGCATGTTCCCCTCCCAGGGATGTAGGTCAGGCCCGCCGGCAACGACCGGCGGGATGCCGCTGTTATACCGCATCCGCCGGCGTATGGAAGCGCGGCGTGCCAGCTGTTCAGCCGTCTTTGCGGGTGCCGAGGTCGGCGTCGTCCGCCTCGGGCGTCTCCGGCTCCTGCGCATCCTGCCGCGGCGCCGTGGCGGGAATGCGCGAAGCCGGCGGGGTTGATCCCGGCACTTGCTCGACGCTGCCCACCGACACACGCCCGATACGCGGCTTCATCCAGATTTCGTCGTGCCACGCCTGGTACTGCTTCGGGTCCCAGTAGCGGTCGTCGTAGAACTTGCTGCCATCGATCGGAATGAATCCCCCCGGGCCGGGGATGTGGATCTGCAGGTTCCCGGTGAAACCGGTACGGCTTCCCGTGGACCGACGTTTCTCGCGGCGGAGCACGGTGGCCAGGCGCGGCTGCGCGGCCTGGTCGCCGAACCGGGCATAGATGGCCTGGCCTTCGTCGACAGCCCGGGCGCGTTCCGCCTCCGTCAGTTGCTCCCAGTAGCGCTCCCGCAGTCCGAGGAACCCGGTGTACCCGCGCTCGGACGCCAGGTCCATCCACGCATACGCGAGGGCGCGATCCTTCGCCGTACCCTGGCCGTTCCACAGCATCTCCCCCACCATGCCTTGCGAAGGCTTGTCGCCGTAGTAGGCGGCGCGCTGGTAGAAACGGAACGCCTCGTCGAACTCGCCGGCCTTGAACCGCTTCAGGCCCAGCAGGCGGTAGCGCAGGTCGGGATGTCCGCTCAGGAAGCCGGCGCTGAGCATCATCGCGTCGCGTGTCGGGTCCGGCGGAGGTTTGGCGGCATGTGCCGCGGAAAATGCGGCCGCAGTGCCAGCCAGCAGCAGGCACAAGGTGGTCGTCCTGAGGTTGCCCATGTGTACTCCGACACCGGTGATGGGAAGTAGGCTTCGATTGTGACCGGCGACGTTGTCGCCGGTCACGTCTCGGAAGTCATGGCCGTGGTGCGGAGCCTGGCGCTCTCCACCGCATCCGCGCGGGATGGCCTTACTTCGATGCGCCAGAATCCGTTTTCCCGATATGCCGGTCGAAGAAGGCAAGCATCTCGGTATACAGCTTCACCCGGTTGTCCACGTCGTAGAAGCCATGCATCTCGCCGGACTGGATGATCATGCCTTCCGGCGGATTGCCCGCTGCGATCAGCGCCTTGTTCATCAGTTCGGTCTGCTCGGGCGGCGTGCGTACGTCGCGCGCCCCTGCGGCAAGGTAGACCGGGATCTTCACTTCCGCGGCGCGGCGTGCGGGCGAATTCTCCGCCCACGCTTTCTTGTCGGTTCCATGCGTGCGGCGCAGGTAGCGCTGGCCGGACTCCGTGCTCGGTATGTCGCCCTTCTCGAACATCATCTCCACGTCGTAGACACCAACGTAGCCGAATGTGCACTTGAACAGGCCGGGCGCCCGGATCGGCGCCATCAGCGATGAGTAACCGCCGAAGCTGCCGCCGTAGATGCAGATGCGGTCCTTGTCGGCATGGCCCTTCTGGATCGCCCACTGCGTGGCGTCGATGATGTCGTTCTGGATGCCCTGGCCCCATTGCTGGTGCCCGGCATTCTGGAAGCCACGGCCGTAACCACCGGAGCCGCGGTAATTCACCTGGAGCACGGCGTAACCCCGGCTCGCGAACAGCTGCGTCTCGCCGCTGAAGGCCCAGTCGTCGCGGGGACCGATGGGGCCGCCATGCGGATTGACGATGAGCGGCAGGTTCTTTCCGTTCGAGCCGTTCGGAATGGTCAGGTAGCCATGGATGCGCTTGCCGTCGCGCGCCACGAAGTTGAACGGCACCACCGACGCCATCTTGCCGGGGTCCAGCTGCGGCAGGCGCTTCATCAGGAAGCGGGCCTTGCCGGACTCGCGATCGTAAAGGTAGAGCTCGCCCGGATTGCGGTCGCTGTAGACGCTGACGATGATTTTCTTGCCGTCGGTGGTATGGCTGGAAAAATCCACCATCTGCCCCTCGAACGCGGACGCGAGCGAGGCGTAGAGTTCGGCATCCGGATGCGCTTCGTCGATCAGTTTGACGGACGGTGCCCCCGCTTCCGTCACTACCGCGATCAGTGTCGTGTCGTCGGTGGACCAGATACGGTTGCTGATCTGCGCCACGGGGTCATGGAACAAGGGCTTGAACGCCCCCGTGGTGGTGTCCAGTGTTCCGAGCGCCGCCGGCGCCACACCGTCGTCCTGGGTGACGTAGACGGTTCCGTTGCGCGTGGTGTGGATCACGCCGAGGTGCTTGCCGCCGGACTTGGAAGCGTTCACCAGCGTCCAGTCGCGGCCATCGCGACGGTAGAGTTCCGTACGTTCGTCGAACTCGCCATCTTCGTTGCGGCTTGACGAGCACACGGTGAAACGCGCCTGCTTGTTCTCGTCCAGCGTGATGTTGCAATTCTCCTTGGGTGCACGGCCGAGCGATGTGCGCCGCCCGTTGAACACGTCCAGCTTGACCAGCTCTGTGCCGGCGCCTTCGCTGGAGCGGGGCGAGCGGACGTCCATGATGACGAACTGGTCGTCGTCCTGCAGGGTGTCGATGAGGCTGAAACGCTCGGACGTGACGGTCTTCGCGCGCTGGGTGACGTCCTGGGTGCCGTAGAAGACCAGCGGCCGCGGTTGTGAGCCATCGGCATTGACGGCGAACCACTCGCCCGTGCTGAACGGTTGCGCGTATCCGCCCATCTTGCGGATGGCATTGAACATCAGGCGGTTGGGGCTGACCCATTCGAACGAGCCCACGCTCTTCTTGTCGGGCAGTTGGCTGACGTTGAGGATCTTCAGGTCACTGGTGCGCATCGTGGTGAGCACGTCCTGGTCGCCCCGGTCCACCGTGATGGCCAGGTACTCACCGGTGGGCGATATCTTCGCGGTGCTGAAGGCGGCGTGGCCGACGAAATCGCGGATCGGCGCCGGCGCGCCCAGTGCCTCGGCCGCGATCAGCCATCCGGCGAGGAAAAGCAGAATTCCTTGACGCTTCATCATGATCTCCTTGTGTGCGGCGTAGGAAGAAAAAGACCCGGCGTCGCCGCCGGGTCCAGGTGTTGCTGCACCGCTCAAACCATCAGTTGAACTTGTAGGTCGCTTCCAGACCCACCTGACGACCGATGGCATCGAAACCGCGCCAGTAGTACGGATAGGTGTAGTTGGTCTTGTCGACCGGATGGTGGTTGTCGAACATGTTGACCACCGACAGGCGCAGGTTGAGCTTCTCGGTGATGTCCTTGGCCACGCTGGCGTTCCAGGTGATGAACGGCGCGATGCGGGTATCGAACTCCGGATACGCCACCGGCACGTTGGGGTCCCAGATGGGAGTGCTGCCGAGGCGGTTCATGAACACCGTTGCCATCCAGTCGTCGTTCGACCAGTTGACCGTCAGGCGCACGCGGCTGCGGTTGTCCAGGTTGCTGTTCAGATCGCGGTAGCTCAGGAGGGCCTGGTCGGCCGAGAGCTTCTGGGTCTGTTCCAGCACATGGGTCCACTGCAGCGTGGCACTGAAGTCGCCGAAGCGATCCGTATCCAGGCGGTAGCGCACGGTGGCGTCGACACCCTTCGTCCCGAGGAACGACTGGTTGATCGGGCCGCTGCGGATCTCGGTGATCTGGTTGGTTTCCGGATTACGCGTGATGCGCCCCAGGGTCGCCTGGCAATAGGCGCTGCTGAGCGGGTACGGGAAGTTCGAACCGTTCGGGTAGCGACCGGTGTTGCAGCCCAGTTCCGCTTCCAGGATCGTCGCACCGCTCTGAACGTTGACGACGTTTTCCAGCTCGACGACATAGTAGTCGGCGGCCAGCGACAGCTGGTCGGTCACGTCCCAGACGAAGCCCGCGGTCCACGATTTGCCGGTCTCCTCTTCCAGCGTGGGCTGGCCCTGGGACGTGGTGAACGCCGAGTAGTTGTAGTTCGCGCCCGCCGCGCCGCACACCGCCGCACTCGTACCGATACCGTTGAGCGAGCAGCGGTAGTAGTCGGTGATGGCGCCGAAGGAGCCGCTCGGTTCCGAGAACACGTAGTGCATGTCCGGCGCCTTGAAGCTGGTGGCGTAGTTGGCGCGGACCAGCAGACTGTCGAAGGGACGGAACTCGAGGCCCGCGCCCCAGGTACGCGCGTCATCCACGTCGGTGATGTCGTCGTACTTGTCGTAGCGGCCTGCCAGGCTGCCCGTCAGCATGCTGAAGATCGGGATCTTGAACTCCACGCCCGCGGCATAGCGGTTGCGTTCACCGCTGCCGCCCGTGCCAGTCAGGTTGTAGATCTCACGGACGCTCGGCAGGATGCGGCGGTCGCTTTCCAGGTCGTAGCTCTGGCGCGAGGCCTCGAGCACGCTGGCGAACGACAGCGGGCCGGCGGGCAGTTCGAACAGGTCGCCGGACAGCACGAAGTTCGCGGACGCATTCCGGGACACCGCTTCGTAATGCACCATCGTCGACATGGCCGCATAGTCGGCCGGCGAGATCGGGCCATAGAAGCGATCAAGGTTCAGGCGATAGACCGGCAAGCCGTTCGGAACACCCGCCAGACCCGTGTAGGCGCCCTGGCCGGTTGTGCCCAGACGCGAACCCATGAAGTAGTTGGTCGCGCCCGCCACGGTCAGGCGCGGACGATCGCGGACGATTTCATACTGGGCGCCGCCCAGCGTGAACTCCCAGTCGTAGCGATCGGCGAAGGTGCCGCGCAGACCGAAGGCCAGGTCGAGGGAGTCTTCCTCGAACTTCTGGTACGTGCCTTCGGAACCGCCGTAGCTTTCGGGCGTGATCGCGCGGATCGGGAAGATGCGCATGCCCAGGTTCGGGTCATAGAAGTTGGCGCTCGGCTGCGGGCCACCCTGCCACTGCTCGACACCGCCGCCCAGTCGGCTGCGGGAGTGGAACGCCATGGCGCTCGCCCAGCCTTCCAGGTTGTCGGTGAAGTTGAAGGTGCCATAGACGTAGCCCGACAGGTCATTGCTGCCGTTCGAGACCGTCTGTTCCGCCGGGAAGCGGTCGTAGCCGCAGCCCGGGCCCAGGTTCGCACCGGTCGCGGAGCTCGTATAGAAGTGGTAACGGTAGAGCTCGCTGCCGGAGCAGTCACGACCGGCCGGCAGTACGTAGCCCTGCGTGGCACCGGTGCTGCTCAGGCGACGGATCTGGATGCCGATGGGCGGCTGGTAACCGCCGCGCCCGTTGCCTGCGGCGAGCGGGTAGGTGCCCGGGGGCGCCGGGTTGTCGGCGGCCGAATCCATGAAGTCGCGCTGGTAACCCCACAGGGCTTCGGCGTTGTAGGACTCGAACGCGTACGTGACGCTCCAGTTGTCGCCGGTCTTGCCGCCCACCCACTGGATGTCGGCGATGTCACGGCCACCGTCGGTCGAGGTCTGGCCCTTGACCTTGAGGATGTTGCCTTCGTAGTTCGTCTTCAACACGATGTTGACGACGCCGGCAACGGCGTCGGAACCGTACACGGCCGATGCGCCGCCCGAGAGGATCTCGATGCGTTCGACGGCCGCCGCGGGGACGTTGTTGAGGTTCTGGAAGTTGCTGCGGCCGTTGTAGGGGAACGGATAGTCATTCGCCCGGCGACCGTTGATCAGCAGCAGCGTGCGTCCCGGACCCAGGCCGCGGAGGTTAACCGGGCTGGCGTTGGGCGTGAAACCGCCGGCAGCGTTGAAGTCGTTCTGGACGCTGCCGGTGTTCTGGCTCAGCGTATCGATCGCTTCGGCAACCGTATTGAAGCCTTCCTGCTTGATCTGCTCGGCCGTGATGACGGTGACCGGTGACGGTCCCTCGATCTCTGCGCGCTTGATGCGCGAGCCGACGACCTGCACCTTCCCGAGGTTGGTCGTTTCGGCTTCTGCAGTCGAGCCGCTGGTGGTAGCGTCCTGGGCCAGTGCCGCGCCCGGGATCAGCAACGCGGCGACAAGAGCCGCACCAAGCGGATTGCGCCGGAGCGCTTTCGCGTTTCCGTAGTTCATGTCGGTGAATCCCCTAGAAATCCGTACGTGTAAGCGGCTTTCAATAGGACCGTTCCCATCGGCCCCAGCCGCGCAATAGCGTCCGTGCGACCCGACATTAACACGGAATTAATGTGATGCGCATACCACGAAATTATTTCCGGCGCGTGATGGGATCGTCACGGTCATGACGCGTCATTCAGGTTGCCGGCGAGGCGCCTCGGGGTGAGACAATGGCGGTTTCCCCGCCGCGCGAATCGATGCAAGTGACTGAATCCCATCAAAATTACGCCAAGCCGCGCACGCACGCCGTGCAGGGGGCGCTGTCGCCCCACCCGCGCGTCCGCAATGTGATTGCGGTCGGCTCAGGGAAGGGAGGGGTGGGCAAGTCCACCACGGCGGTGAACCTGGCGCTGGCACTGGCGGCCGAGGGTGCCCGGGTGGGGGTGCTGGATGCCGACGTCTATGGGCCGAGCGTGCCGGCGATGCTGGGGCTCGCGGGGCGGCCGGACAGCCCGGACAACAAATCGATCGAACCGATGCGGGCGTTCGGGGTGGAGGCCATGTCCATCGGCCTGCTGGTCGACCAGGACACGCCAATGATCTGGCGCGGGCCAATGGCCACGTCTGCGCTGATGCAGCTGTTCAACGACACGCTGTGGGGTGATCTGGACTACCTGCTGATCGACCTGCCGCCGGGTACGGGCGACATCCAGCTGACCCTGGCGCAGAAGATCCCGGTGGCCGGGGCGGTCATCGTCACCACGCCGCAGGACATCGCCACGCTGGATGCCAAGAAAGCGCTGAAGATGTTCGAGAAGGTCGAGGTGCCGGTGCTGGGCATCGTCGAGAACATGGCCGTCCATACCTGCTCCCAGTGCGGCCACGTGGAGCACCTGTTCGGGCAGGGCGGTGGCGAACGGATGGCGGCGCAGTACGGTGTGCCGGTGCTGGGCTCGCTGCCGCTGGACATCGCCATCCGCGAGCAGGGCGATGCCGGCCAGCCGGTCGTGGTCGCCGCGCCCGATTCGG
The DNA here is from genome assembly GCF_947498795.1 of uncultured Pseudoxanthomonas sp. Classification (NCBI taxonomy): domain Bacteria; kingdom Pseudomonadati; phylum Pseudomonadota; class Gammaproteobacteria; order Lysobacterales; family Lysobacteraceae; genus Pseudoxanthomonas; species uncultured Pseudoxanthomonas sp. The sequence goes on from NZ_CANMLQ010000002.1 coordinate 313,063, forward strand.
CGGTGGCGCAGGCCTACCGGCAGACGGCGCGGGTCATGGCGGCAACGCTGGCGCAGCGTCCGCGCGCGCCTTTGTCCATCCTCTCGTCGCTGGTCTAGCGGCCGGCGAAGACGGCGGGCCGGGGCCCGCCCTACAATTCCCTGTCCGCCGTGCGCCGCGCGCGGCCTTCGCCCCACCACACCAGGATTTGCATGAGCATCAAGAGCGACCGTTGGATCCGCCGCATGGCCGAGCAGCAGGGCATGATCGAGCCGTTCGAGCCGGGGCAGGTGAAGTTCGCCAACAAGAGCGGGGCCAACGGCGAGCGCATCGTCAGCTACGGCACGTCCAGTTATGGCTACGACGTGCGCTGCTCGCGCGAGTTCAAGGTGTTCACCAACATCAACTCCACGATCGTCGACCCCAAGCACTTCGATCCGAAAAGTTTCGTGGACATCGAAGCGGATGAATGCATCATCCCGCCGAACAGTTTCGCGCTGGCGCGCACGGTGGAGTTCTTCCGCATCCCGCGCGACACGCTGGTGGTCTGCCTCGGCAAGAGCACCTATGCGCGCTGCGGCATCATCGTCAACGTGACCCCGCTGGAACCGGAGTGGGAAGGCCATGTGACGCTGGAGTTCAGCAACACCACGCCGCTGCCGGCGCGCATCTACGCGAACGAAGGCGTCGCGCAGATGCTGTTCTTCCAGTCCGATGCCGACGACGTCTGCGAGACCAGCTACAAGGATCGCGGCGGCAAGTACCAGGGCCAGACCGGCGTGACGCTGCCGCGCACCTGAGGCGGGTGCGCGATCAGCCCAGCCACCGGCGCCACGCGTCTATCCTTTCTGCCAGTGCGGCAGGACCATGCCGGACCGGGGCGCCGTTGCCCCAGACCGGTCCGGGCCATGCCGCGTCGCCCTCGTGCCTGCCGACCAGATGCACATGCAGTTGCCGGACGATGTTGCCGAGGGCGCCGATGTTGAGCTTCTCCACGCCCGGCTGCGCGCGGATCAGCTGGCCGGCTTGGTTGATCTCCGCCAACAGCAGGCGTTGCTGGCCGCCCTCCAGTTCCAGCCATTCGCTGACCCCGTTCACGCGAGGCACCAGGACCAGCCACGGGTAGCGCGTGTCGTCCATGAGCCGTACCTGCGACAGCGGGCCGTCGGCGACGAAGGCGCTGTCGGACGCCAGGCGTGGGTCCAGCAGGAAATCGCTCATGCCAGGTTCCTTGCGAGGAAATCGAGCGTGCGTTCGCGTGCCAGGCGCGCACTCGACGGATCGTAGTCCGCGCGCAGGTCGCAGTTGAAGCCATGCCCCGCGGGGTATGTGAAAACGTCCATCTGGGGAAGCAGGTCGCGGTGCTGCTGCACCAGCTTCGGCGGTATCGAGGCATCCTGCTCGCCGAAGTGGAACATCACGGGGGCCAGCGGTGTCTCGGAGAGGAAGGGCGCGTTGCGTGCCCCGTAGTAACTCACCGCGGGCAGGCCCAGGCGCATGGCGGCGAGCAGCGCCACCGTGCCGCCCCAGCAGTAACCGACGGCGCCCACCTTGCCGTGGCTCGCGATCGTGTCCGCCGCTGCCGCAGTGATGTCCAGTGCCGCTTCCAGGCCCAGACGCGTGATCAGGTCGCGGCCGAGCGCGAAGCCGACATCGTCGTAGCCCAGCTCGACGCGGGGCTCCAGGACGTCGAAGTACGCCGGCGCGAGCGCCACGTAACCGTCGATGGCGAAGCCCTCGGCGACGCTGCGGATATGCGCGTTCACCCCGAAGATCTCCTGCACGATCACCAGCGCGCCGCGCGGCGCGTCGGCGGGATCCGCGCGCCAAGCCCCGATGCGGCCGCGGGGCGTGTCGATCTGAGTCCAATGGCCCATCGGCAGGATTCCGGCGAAGACGGCGCCCAGTGTATGCGCAGGCGGCCCCGGACCGAATGGACGGAACGGGCCGCCCGGGGCGGGGCGCTATAATCCGCGGCCCGTACACGCCGCCGCCGTACTCCCCATGTCCCTGCAGAACCCCAAGGTGGGCTTCGTCAGCCTCGGCTGCCCGAAAGCCCTGGTCGATTCCGAACGCATCCTCACCCAGCTCCGCGTGGAGGGATACGACATCGTGCCGACCTACGACGCGGCGGACGTGGTGGTGGTGAACACCTGCGGGTTCATCGATTCCGCCGTGGCCGAATCGCTCGACGCCATCGGCGAAGCGATGAACGAGAACGGCAAGGTCATCGTGACCGGCTGCCTGGGCAAACGCCCGGAGCAGATCCGCGAGCAGTACCCGGATGTGCTGTCGATCAGCGGTCCGCAGGACTACCAGAGCGTGATGGAAGCGTTGCACGCGGCGCTGCCGCCGAAGCACGATCCCTTCGTCGACCTGGTGCCAGACTACGGCGTCAAGCTGACGCCGCGGCATTACGCGTATCTGAAGATTTCCGAGGGCTGCAACCACCGCTGCAGCTTCTGCATCATCCCGTCGATGCGCGGCGACCTGGTGTCGCGCCCGGTCGATGACGTGCTGCGCGAGGCCGAGCGCCTGGTGCGCGGCGGCGTGAAGGAACTGCTGGTGGTGTCGCAGGACACGTCGGCCTACGGCGTGGACGTGAAGTACGCCGAACGCGAATGGCGCGGCAAGGTGTACCAGACGCGGATGAAGGCGTTGTGCGAGGGCCTGGGCGAACTCGATGCCTGGGTGCGCATGCATTACGTCTACCCGTATCCGCACGTCGACGACGTGATTCCGTTGATGGCCGAAGGCAAGGTGCTGCCTTACCTGGATATTCCTTTCCAGCACGCCAGTCCGCGCATCCTCAAGCTGATGAAGCGTCCCGGCGCCGTCGACAAGACGCTGGATCGCGTGAAGCGCTGGCGTTCGATCAGCCCCGACATCACCCTGCGCTCGACCTTCATCGTCGGCTTCCCCGGCGAGACGGAGCAGGAGTTCGAGGAGCTGCTGCAGTTCCTCGATGAAGCGCAACTCGACCGCGTCGGTGCGTTCGCCTACTCGCCGGTCGAAGGCGCGGCGGCGAACTTGTTGCCGGATCCGGTGCCGGAAGAAGTGAAGCAGGAGCGCTTGGCGCGTTTCATGGAGAAGCAGGCGGAGATCTCCGCCGCGCGCCTCGAAGCGAAGATCGGCACGGTGCAGCAGTGCCTGGTGGACCTGATCGAGGACGATATCGCCGTCGCGCGCTCGAAGGCCGATGCGCCGGAGATCGATGGCCTGGTGCATATCCAGAATGGCGGCGAACTGGGGCTGCGCGTCGGCCAGTTCGTCGACGTGGAAATCACCGAGAGCGACGAGCACGACCTGATTGGCGATGCCATCTCCACGGCCAGCCGACCGCTCGACGTCAAGGTGCTGTGACCGCGCCGGCGACGGGCGCGCATGCTGGCAATGGCCGGCGCCGCTTCGTCGCCCCCTTGCGTGGACAGGTGGATGCCGCATGTTTCCGGCATCCGCTGTTCGACGGGTACGGCGAGTACCGGGACCTGCTGACGGCCCCACTGGCCCGACATAGAAGCCCTCAACGCGCGGATGCCGATCTCCGGGCCTCGTTTCGCGAGACAGGCAGGATGCCGGCTTGCTTGCCGACGGGCTTCACTACGAAGCACGGACCGCGCAGGGGTGCATCGCCACGCGCGCGGATAACTGGCATGACCTGTTCAACGCGATGGTCTGGCTGCGTCATCCGGCGCTCAAGCACGCGCTCAACCAGCAGCAGTGCGGGCACATCGCGCGTATGGGCTCGCGTGAGCGCAGTCCCGCGCAGCAGGCGCTGACCCAGTTCGATGAAAGCGGCGTCATCGTGCAGGTGCGCGATGCTGCACTGCTGGATCTGTGGGATCGGCACGACTGGGCGGCACTGTTCCATGCGAACGCCGCGCGCTGGCACGACGGCGGCATCGCCGTTGCTGCGGTAGTGGGCCATGCGCTGATGGAGCAGGTGCTGGTGCCCGGGCGCTTGCTGGTCGGCAAGTGTCTTGTCGTGTTCGGTGATCAGATCGATGTGATCGCGCGCGTGGTCGAATCGATCTTAGCGGGTGCGATCCTCACTGCGCCAAGCGAACTGCGTCCGCTGCCACTGGCCGGCATTCCCGGATGGCACGCAGGACAGGATGCCGCGTTCTACGGGCAGGAGGACTACTTCCGTCCGTTGCGGGAAGGCCGAGTTTATCCACGATCGTTGTGACGATCAGCTCGCGTAGCTGACATCCACCAGCACGAAGTGGGTAATGCCGCCGGGGAGTTCGACCGAGAATTCGTCGTCGACGCGCTTCTTCAGCAACGCGCGCGCGAGCGGCGAATCGATGCTGATCCAGCCGCGCGTCGCCTCGGTCTCGTCGGGGCCGACGATGCGGTAACGCGAGGTTTCGCCGCTGGCGATGTTTTCCAGCTCGATGGTGGCGCCGAAGAACACGGCGTCGGGATCGCTGGGCGCGGTGTCGACCACGCGCAGCACTTCCAGCCGCTTGCTCAGGTAGCGCACGCGCCGGTCGATCTCGCCGAGCTGCTTCTTGCGGTAGGTGTACTCCGCGTTCTCGGAGCGGTCGCCCTCCGCGGCGGCGGCGGCCAGGGCCTTCACCACCTCGGGGCGGCGCACGCGCCACAGATCGTCCAACTCCGCCTTGAGGCGGTCGTGGCCTTCGCGGGTGATCAGGGCGGTGCTCTTCTCGCCCGGTGGGCGCCAGCGCGACACGTCAGCGTTCTCCGGCGGCTTGCGCGCGCCGCAACGTGCGCCCGCGCGGATCCTCGACCGGCTCGATGCAACTGCCCGCGGTCAACACCAGCAGATCGTCGTCGTGGATGGCGAACTCCTGCGCAGGTCCACCGTCTTCCGGCGCGAGCTGCACGCAGGTGCCGTTCCAGGTCACCGACCAGCGGCCGGCGCGCATGGGTGCCGCCTGCAAGTCGTCCTGGCAGTGCGCTTCCAGCGCGTATCGGCCGTCAGCCCCCAGGTCGAGCAATACGTCCTGCGATGCGCAGGTTTCCGCCGGCAGGCTGCCGAAGAACGTGCCGGCGAACGTCGACGGCGCCGGATTGGCGGCGGAAGCCGCCAGCGACAACGCGCAGGCCAACGGTACGAAACTCCACTTCATGCGCGTGATCAGCGACGTCCGCCAAAGATGCTGCCCAGGATGCCACGCACGATCTGGTTGCCCAGCTTGGTGCCGACCGTGCGCGTGGTCTGCTTGGCCATCGTCTCGATCATGCCCTGGCGACGCTTGGTGCCGAACACTGCGTCCTTCACGGCCTGGCCGAAGCCGCCGGCGTCGGGATCGTCCTGCTCGGTCTTCGCGGGTGGCGCCTGGGCGGCCTGCGTGGCGGTCTCGGCGCGCTTGGCGAGCATTTCCGCAGCGGACTCACGATCGACGCGGGTATCGTACTTGCCACCGACAGGGCTGCCGTTGCGCACCTGCTGGCGTTCGCCTTCGTTGATCGCGCCCATCCGGCAGCGCGGCGGCGACACCATCGTCTGCTGCACGGGCGAGGGGATGCCCTTGTCCTGCAATGTCGACACCAGCGCCTCACCGGTGCCGAGCTTGGAAATCGCCTGGGCCACGTCGAGTTTGGGATTCGGCACGAAGGTCTCGGCGGCGGTCTTCACCGCCTTCTGGTCGCGCGGGGTGAACGCGCGCAGCGCATGCTGCACGCGGTTGCCCAGCTGGCCGAGGATGTTGTCGGGCACGTCGTCCGGGAACTGCGAGCAGAAGTACACACCGACGCCCTTGGAGCGGATCAGGCGCACGACCTGCTCGATGCGCTGCTGCAGGGCCGGCGGGGCATCGTCGAACAGCAGGTGGGCTTCGTCGAACACGAAGACCAGCTTGGGCTTGTCCAGGTCTCCCACTTCCGGCAGCATCTCGAACAGTTCCGACAGCAGCCAAAGCAGGAAGCTGGAATACAGGCGCGGCTTCAGGATGAGCTGGTCGGCGGCGAGGATGCCGATCACCCCACGCCCGTCGGTATTCGTGCGCATCAGGTCGGCCAGTTCCAGCGCCGGCTCGCCGAAGAACATCTCGCCGCCTTCCTGTTCCAACCGCAGCAGCGCGCGCTGGATGGCGCCGACCGACTGCGTGCTCACCAGGCCGTAACTGGTGGAAATGTCCTTGCGCTCGGCGGCGACCAGGCCCAGCAGGGCGCGCAGGTCTTCCAGGTCCAGCAGCAATAGCCCGCGGTCGTCGGCGAGCTTGAACACGATGTCGAGCACGCCGCTCTGGGTGTCGTTGAGTTCGAGGATGCGCGAGAGCAGGGTGGGGCCCATCTCGCTGACGGTCGTGCGGACCGGATGGCCCAGCTTGCCGTAGAGATCCCAGAAGATCACCGGATTCGCGGCCGGCGCGTAGTCGGCGATGCCGATGTCCCTGGCCCGCTGCATGACGCGCTCGCTGCCATCGCCGGCGGTGGCGAGTCCGGCCACGTCGCCCTTCACGTCGGCCATGAACACGGGCACGCCCATGCGCGAGAAGCCTTCGGCCAATGTCATCAGCGTCACGGTCTTGCCGGTGCCGGTGGCGCCGGCCACCAGGCCATGGCGATTGCCGAACTTCGGCTGCAGCGTGACCGGGATGTCGTCCGTGATGCCCTTGCCCAGCAGGATCGGATCCATGTGCAACCTCGCGTGGTGATGGCGCGATTCTAGCGGCTGGAAACCGCCTCCGGGATAAAGCGCTGAGACGCGTGACCTTGCCCCGGTCGCGCAGCCGGGGCTACCCTCCCGGCTCACACTCTGGATGCACACCTGATGTCGCTTGCGGTTCCTGCCTGTCTGCGCCTGTGGCCCGTTGCGGTCGCTCTTTCCCTCCTGCTGGTCTCCCCGCCTTCGCTGGCGCAACGCGTGTCCGCGAAGGATCGCGCCGCCGCGCAAGCGCTGGAACAGCGCATGGGCGCCGCCGAGAAGCGTTACCGCGACGGTCTGGTGCTGGTGGCCAACAGTGATCCGCGCGGCGCTACCGAGAGCGACGCCGCACTCGAGGACATGGAGGACGTGCTGGCGGCCTGCGTTCAGCAGCGCGGCTGCCAGGTGCCCACGCTGCTGGCGACCTACAAGCGCCTGCTGAAGGGCAACGCCGATGCGCAGGGAGAGGGCACGGGAGACGAGGGCGAGACCCTCGACGCACTCGACGATGGCACCGACCACGCGGTGCCGGCCAGCGCCGCCATCCCCGAAACCGCACGCACCGCGGCGCTGCTGAACGACCAGCGCCATGCGTTCGACCGCATGGTCGAGTACAACCCGGCCATCCAGGCGGGCATCCGCCGCTGGCTGACCGACATGCGCCCGGCGCTGATCGACAGCTACGAGAACTATCAGAACATGCGCGCCGAGCTGTATCCCGCCTGGGAGCGCAGCGGCCTGCCGGAAGCGCTGCTGTTCGGCATCATGGCGAAGGAATCCAACGGGCGCGTGCATTCGACCTCGCGCGCGGGTGCGGCAGGGCCCATGCAGTTCATGTTCCACACCGGCGCCCGTTTCGGTCTGGGACGCGATGCGAGTGGCTTCGACACGCGCTACGACCCGTACGCCTCCGGCCAGGCCAGCGCGGAGTACATGAACGAGCGCATGCGCGGGCTCAACAACAATATCGAACTGGCCCTCGCGGCCTACAACGGGGGCGAGGGACGGGCTGCGCGCGTGTTCCGCGAGAACGGCGGCCTGGGCTTCTGGGACGATGTGGTCTACAGCCAGTTCCCCGGGGAGACGCGCGACTACGTGCCGATGGTGATCGCGGCGGCATGGCTGTTCCTGCACCCGCGCCAGTACGGACTGGAGTTTCCGAAGGTCACCGCGCAGCCGGCGACGCTGAAGCTGGCGCGCGACGCATCCATCTATGAGCTGACCATCTGCCTGGGCAATGGCGGCACGCGCGAGGGCTACATGCGCACGCTGCGCAACCTCAACCCGCGCTACCAGCCCGAGGCATGGATCCCCGCCGGCACCACGCTCAAGGCCAACGCGCGCATCGCGGGCCTGTACACGCGCCACTGCATCAGTGGCCCCCGCGCGGAACTGGCGCGCACGCTGGTGAGCGCCGATCCCGCAGCCGCCATCCGCCGCGCCTCGCGGACCGGCAATGTCGCCGTCGGCGATGTGACCCCCGTGGCCGGCGTGCCGACCACCGTCGCCTCCGGCGAGCCGCAACCAGCCGAACCGAAGGCGAAGCAGGCGCGGGATTACCGCGTCGCGAAGGGCGACACGCTGGGGCGCATCTCGCAGCGGTTCCAGTGCGATCTGAAGAAGCTCGCGCAGGCCAACAGGTTGAAGGCGCCGGCGTACGCCGTGCGGCCGGGGCAGGAGCTCAAGCTGGAAGGCTGCAGGAAGTAGCGTGCGCTATCCGCACGACCGGATGGTGCCGACTTTTTTGCAGTCGTGCGCAAGGCGCACGCTACGGTTCGCCGGCGTCGACGGTGTCCATGTCACGGGCGGCTCGCCAGTCCGGAGGGTAGGTGCCCGCGCGGAGGTGCCGGGCGAAGCTCGAGTAAGGCCAGGATACGGCTGCGTCCACATGGCCATGTTTAACCGGATTGAAGTGGATGTAGTCGACATGCCGCCGCAGGTCGTCGGCGTCACGAATCAGGTGCTCCCAATAGCGTCGCTGCCATAGCCCGCTTTCACGACGTGCGACCATCGAGCAGGCGCGCGCCATCGGCGGTAGGCCCGCCAGCTGGGACGTCCTGCGCTTGATGATCGACCAGCGTCGCGGATAGTCCGTATCGCCTTCCGGAAGTGTCCAGATCACATGAAGGTGGTCCGGCAGGATGACCCAGGCCGGCATCGAGAACGGCAGCATTTCCCGAACTTCGCGCATCGCTATGCCGAAGGCCGAGATGACGCGAGGGTCAGTAAGCAGGGGGCGTCGTCGTGCCGCCGCGGCGGTGAAGAACCACGTCGCGCCTGGCTGGAACACACGTCGGAACGTCGCCATCCTTGGCCACCTCTCGGAAACAGACGGTCATGATGACGTCCACGTGGCGCCGGCGCTATTAACAATGCGCGTCGGACAGGAAAGGGACTTGGTTAAGATCGCCTAGAGTGAGAGATGCACCGCGCGGTCGTTCGCGTGGCGCACGCTAAGATTCGGGCGGAGCGCGTGGTCCACCCAGCGTACGCTGCGCGCACGACGATGTGATGCATGGTGGGATCTTGTACGCGGGGTTACATCGTGCAGTCGTGCGCAGGGCGCACGCTACGGAGCAAGGTTATTGCCGCAGCTTCGCGAGCGCCTGACCCAGTCTCACCGGCGATTCCGCCTTCAGCTCTGGCACGAGCGTCGCCACGCCCGGCGGCAGCAGCACGATGACGGTCGAGCCGTAATTGAACCTTGCCATCTCCGCGAACCGTTCCAGCGTGATGCCCTTGCCGCGGTAATCCTTGCGGGTGATGGCAGTGCCATAGGCGGGAATCTCTTCGCCGCTCCACACCGTTTCCACGCCGGAGACGAGCAGGGCGCCGACCATCACCGACACCATCGGTCCGAAATCGGTGTCGAAGTGGCAGACCAGTCGCTCGTTGCGCGCGAACAGGCGCGGCACGTTCGCCACCGCATCGGTGCCGACACTGAAGAGGCGGCCGGGCACGTGGACCGTTTCGCGCAACGTGCCGGTCCACGGCATGTGCACGCGGTGGTAGTCGCGTGGCGACAGGTACACGGTGGCGAACACGCCGTGGCGGAAGGGTTCCGCATCCGCCGCGTCGCCCAGCAGCTCGGCGGCGGTGAACGATTGGCCCTTGGCCTGGAAGATGCGGCCATCCTCGATGGGGCCGCACTGGCTGATGTGGCCGTCGGCCGGCATCAGCAGCGCGCGCGGGTCGGCATCGGCAACCCGTGCGCCCGGCCTCAGTGCGCGGGTGAAAAAGGCGTTGAAGCTCGGGTAGGACAGGGGGTCGGGATTGGCGGCTTCACCGAGGTCGACATTGAATTTCCGCGTCACCGTATCGATCAGCCAGCGGCTGACGCCTGGCGAGGTCGAATAGGCCAGCCGGCGCGCCAGCGACGACAGGAAGCGGTGCGGCAGTACGTAGGTCAGCGAGGTCAGCAGGCTCATTTCGACGCCGCCTCGGTCAGCGCGCGCATGTCGGCGGCGATCGCCCTGGGCTGGAATGGCGGGCGGATCAGCCCGGCCAGGCGGCCCTGCGGGTCAAGTACGCCGATCGCGGACGAGTGGTCCATGCTGTAGTCGTTCGGGTTCTGTTCGAAGCCTTCCCCGGGGACCTTCATGAAGACGAAGCCCAGCGACCTGGCGAAGTTCTCCAGGGTCGGGATGTCGGCCGTGGCTGCCATCGTGTCGGGATGGAAGGCGTGGGCGTACTCGCCGATGCGGGTCGGCGTGTCGCGCTCGGGGTCGACCGAGACGAACAGCACGCGCGGGCGGGTCGAGTCGGGCAGGTCCTTCCACTGCGCCTGGGCCTGTGCCAGCTCGGCCAGCGTGGTCGGGCAAACGTCGGGGCAGAAGGTGAAGCCGAGGAAGACGAGCGTCCAGTGGCCCTTCAGTTCCCCGTCGGTGAGCTGGGTGCCGTCGGACTGGCGCAGCGAGAATGGCGGCAGCGGCCGCGGCTGCGGAAACAGGGTCACCGTCTGGGTCGCTGGCCATTGCGTGGCGGGCGTGACGGGGCCGAAGAATTTCTGCGCGGCCAGCAGGCCCAGGCCGGCGGCCAGCGCCAGGACGAGGATGAGGCCGATCTTCTTGTTGAACATGCGCTGGGGATTCCCACGATGGAAGGGCGCGGCCACACGGGCCGGGGGCCGCATGGGCGCGGCGGCAAGGCGGCCATGATACCGGGGCAGCCCCTATAATCGGCGGCCTTCGCCGTCCCGGCGTCTTCACAAGCCTTGCCATGACCGCCGACGTCGCCGCCGAACTGCACACCATCATCGACCTGATCCGGTACGGCGCCAGCCGCTTCAACGGGGCCGGCCTGACCTTCGGCCACAGCTACGACAACGCCCTGGACGAGGCGTCGCACCTGGTGCTGCACACGCTGCACCTGCCGCCGGACCTGGGCCCGGCCTACGGGCAGGCGCGCGTCACGGGTGCGGAGAAGGCCCAGGTGCTGGCGCTGTTCGAGCGACGCGTCAGCGAGCGCATCCCGGTCGCCTACCTGACCGGCGAGGCCTGGTTCGCCGGCCTGAGCTTCAAGAGCGATGCCCGTGCCCTGGTGCCGCGTTCGCCGATCGCGGAACTGATCGAAGCCGGCTTCGAGCCCTGGCTCGGCGGCCGCGACGTCACCCGTGCGCTGGACCTGTGCACAGGCTCCGGCTGCATCGCCATCGCGATGGGCCACTACAACCCGGACTGGCAGGTCGACGGCGTCGACATCAGCGACGACGCCCTGGCGCTGTCGGCGGAAAACAAGGCGCGCCTGCTGGCCGACAACGTGCAGTTCCTCAAGTCCGACCTGTTCGCCGGCCTGACCGGCAGGCACTACGACCTGATCGTCACCAACCCGCCCTACGTCACCAACGACGAGACCGACGCGCTGCCCAGGGAATATTCCTTCGAACCGGAACTTGGCCTGCGCGCCGGCGACGACGGGCTGGACCTGGTGCTGAACATCCTGCGCGATGCGCCGCTGCACCTGAGCCAGGACGGCCTGCTGATCTGCGAAGTCGGCGAGTCCGAGCGTGCACTGGTCGCGCTGCTGCCGGACGTCGAATTCGCGTGGATCGAGTTCAAGGTGGGGCAGATGGGCATCTTCGCCGTCGAATGCGCCGAACTGATCCGCCACAACGCGCAGATCAGCGCGCTCGCCGCCACGCGGAAGTAGCGCGTCTCGCACACGGTCCGCGGCGGTTGCGCCTGCAACCGTCGCGGCCAACGTTGGCGCACTGCACAATAGGGCGCCCGGCGTGCGATGCTTCAACGCCCGGCAGGGTGGTTCCACAGCGGAGCGGCGCTTGAGCAGCAACAGTTTCGGAAAACTCCTCACGGTCACCACGTTCGGCGAATCGCACGGGCCGGCGATCGGTTGCGTCGTCGACGGCTGCCCGCCGGGGCTGCACATCGCGCCCGAGGAGTTCCGTCACGACCTGGAGCGCCGCGCGACCGGCAAGTCGCGGCACACCTCCGCTCGCCGAGAGGCCGATGAGGTCGAGATCCTCAGCGGCGTCTACGAGGGGCGCACCACCGGCACGCCGATCGCGCTGCTGATCCGCAATACCGACCAGCGCAGCAAGGACTACGCCGACATCGCCCGGCAGTTCCGCCCGGGGCATGCGGACTACACCTACTGGCAGAAGTACGGCATCCGCGACCCGCGCGGCGGCGGACGCTCTTCCGCACGCGAGACCACGATGCGCGTGGCCGCGGGCGTGATCGCCAAGAAGTGGCTGCAGCAGCGTCACGGCGTGAGCGTGCGGGGTTACCTGTCGCAACTCGGGCCGATCACCCCCGAAGGCTTCGACTGGAGCGCGGTGGAGGACAACCCGTTCTTCTGGCCGCACGCGGCGCAGGTGCCGGCGCTGGAAACCTACATGGACGCGCTGCGCAAGTCGGGCGATTCCATCGGGGCGCGCGTTAACGTCGTCGCCTACGGCGTGCCGCCCGGCTGGGGCGAGCCGATCTACGGCAAGCTCGACGGGGATCTCGCCGCCGCGCTGATGAGCATCAATGCGGTGAAGGGCGTGGAGATCGGCGACGGTTTCGCGGCGGTTACCCAGAAGGGCACCGAGCATCGCGACCTGATGACGCCCGACGGGTTCCTGTCCAACCACGCGGGCGGCATCCTTGGCGGCATCTCCACTGGCCAGCAGGTCACCGCGTCCATCGTGCTGAAGCCGACGTCCAGCCTGCGCCTGCCGGGCGCGACCGTGGATGTGGACGGCAATACGGTAGATGTCATCACCACCGGTCGCCACGACCCCTGCGTCGGCATCCGTGCCACGCCCATCGCCGAGGCGATGATGGCGCTGGTGCTGATGGACCAGGCGCTGCGCCATCGCGCGCAGTGCGGTGATGTCGGCGTCGTGCCGCCGCAGGTCCCCGGCAGCCTCGATGGCTGAGTCGCGGCCGCGCGTCTGGGTGTCGCAGCCGCTGTTCGACGACATCGTCGAGCGGCTGGATGCGCACTTCGACGTGCGTTCGACCCCGGAGGTCATCGAACACGCACCCCAGGCCATCGCCGACGCGTTGCGCGACAGCGCGGGTGCGCTGGTGACGCTGAACGAACGCATCGGGGCGAAGGAAATCGGCGCCGCCACGCAGCTGCGCGCGATCGCCAACGTGGGCGTGGGCTACAACAACCTCGATGTCGACGCGTTGACGCAGGCCGGCATCGTCGCCACCAACACGCCGGACGTACTCACCGAGACCACGGCCGATTTCGGTTTCGCGCTGCTGATGGCCACCGCGCGCCGCATCACCGAAGCCGAGCGCTGGCTGCGCGAGGGGCAGTGGCAGCAGTGGTCCTTCAGCACGTTGCTGGGCGCGGACCTGCATGGCAGCACGCTGGGCATCGTGGGCATGGGTCGGATCGGGCAGGCCATCGCCCGCCGCGCGCGCGGCTTCGGCATGCGCGTGCTGTACCACAACCGCAGCCGGTTGCCGGACGTGGTCGAGCGGGAATGCGGTGCGGAATACGCGAGTTTCGACGATGTGCTCGCCCAGGCCGACCACATGGTGCTGGCGCTGCCGTACGCGCCGCAGGTCCACCACCTGGTCGACGCGGCCGCGCTGGCGAAGATGAAGCCGACCGCCACGCTGGTGAACATCGCGCGCGGTGGCATCATCGACGAGGTCGCACTGGCCGATGCGCTGGGCAACGGACGCTTGGCCGCCGCAGGCCTGGACGTCTACGAAGGCGAACCCGCCGTGCGGCCCGAACTGCTCGTGCTGCGCAACGTGGTGCTGACGCCGCATATCGCCAGCGCCAGCCTGGCCACGCGCCGCGCGATGGTGTCGCTGGCGGTGGACAACCTGATCGCCGCGCTGGGCGAGGGTCCGGACGCGGGTCATCCGCCGACGCCGGTCAATCCGGACGCGCTGGCCATCGCCGGCACCATCAAAACCACCATCGCCAAACGACAGGGAGCCTGAGGCACGTCCGCAGGTTCCCCGAACACAGCCTTCTCCCGTCTGCTGTCTTCACTCCTCCCTTCGCGAAACCCCTCCATGAGCAACCAGAACCGTAGCTTCAACGTCGCCGTCGTGGGCGCCACCGGCGCCGTCGGCGAAACCATGCTGTCCATCCTCGCCGAACGCGATTTCCCGATCGGCAAGCTCGTCGCCCTGGCGTCCGAGCGTTCCGCCGGCGACAGCGTCGAGTTCAACGGTGAAAAGATCACCGTGCAGGACCTGGTCACCTTCGATCCGACCGGCATCGACATCGCGCTGTTCTCGGCGGGCGGCGGCATCTCCAAGGAATTCGCGCCTAAGTTTGCCGCGGCCGGTGCCGTCGTCATCGACAACTCCTCGGCCTTCCGCTACGACGCCGACATCCCGCTGGTCGTCAGCGAAGTGAACCCGGAGCAGGTGCAGCACCGCCCGCGCGGCATCATCGCCAACCCGAACTGCTCGACCATGCAGATGCTGGTCGCGCTCGCGCCCATCCACCGCAAGGTCGGCATCGAGCGCATCAACGTGGCGACCTACCAGTCGGTCTCGGGCGCCGGGCGTTCGGCACTCGAAGAGCTCGGCCGCCAGACCGGCGCTCTGCTGAACTTCCAGGACCCCGATCCGCAACGCTTCCCGGTGCAGATCGCCTTCAACCTGATCCCCCACATCGACGACTTCCTCGACAACGGCTTCACCAAGGAAGAGATGAAGCTGGTGTGGGAAACGCGCAAGATCCTCGGCGACGACAGCATCCAGGTGAATCCCACCGCCGTGCGCGTGCCGGTGTTCTACGGCCACTCCGAAGCCGTCGCCATCGAAACACGCGACAAGATCACCGCCGCGGACGCGCGCGCGCTGCTGGCGTCGTCGCCGGGGGTGGAGGTCGTCGACGATCGCGTACCCGGCGGCTATCCCACGCCGGTCACGCATGCCTCGGGCAACGATGCGGTCTACGTGGGCCGCATCCGCGAAGACCTCTCGCACCCGCGCGGCCTGAACCTGTGGATCGTGTCCGACAACATCCGCAAGGGCGCCGCCCTGAACGCCGTGCAGATCGCCGAGCTGGTGGCGAAAAACGGCTGAGCCGCTATAGTCGTGGCCGGGAAAACTTGGGGAAGGGCCGTGAAACCGAAGCACAGACCTCGGGCGGCAAGACTCCACCTGGCCGGCATGATCGGGCTGGGGCTGGCGTTGCTGAGCAACGCAGCCCTCGCGCTCGGCCTGGGGGAGATCAAGGTCAAATCGCAACCCGGCCAGCCCTTGCTGGCCGAGATCCCGGTCATTTCCAGCGAGCCGGGCGAACTCGAGCAACTGCGCGCGCGCCTGGCGTCGCCGGTGACGTTCGAGCGCGTCGGCCTGCCGCGACCGCAGGGGCTGGTCAACGAACTGGACTTCACGGTCGCGCTGGACGACGCCGGGCGTCCGGTGGTGCGCGTCACCAGCCGCACGCCGGTGGACGTGGCGGCGGTGAACTTCCTGATCGAGGTCGACTGGGGCCAGGGGCGGCTGGTGCGCGAGTATTCGGCGCTCGTCAGCGCGCCGGGCACGCTGGCGGCGGCAGAACAGCCGGTGATCGACGCGCCGGTTGCCGCGCCTACCGACACCATCAGCCGTCCGGTCGAACCGGTCGCCTCGATGCCGCAGGAAACGGCGGAAGCATCGCCTGAAGCGCCCGCGCAGCCCACGCCGGCACCGGCGGCGGCGGCGGCGGCGGCACCCGTTGCGTCCGTGGCACAGGCGGCTTCCGTGGCGCCCGGTGGAACGCTGGCGCCGGTGCGTCGTGGCCAGTCGCTTTCCCAGATCGCGGCGCCGCTGGCACGCGAGCAGGGTTACACGCTGGACCAGGCGATGGTCGCACTGCTGCGCGCCAATCCCGAGGCCTTCATCAACGGCAACCTCAACCTGCTGAAGCAGGGCGCGGTGTTGCGCGTCCCGGACGTGGCGGACGCGCAGACGATCCTGGAGGGAGAAGCCGCGGCGCTGGTGCGCAGCCAGATCGCGGAGTGGCGCCGCGCACGCGCGCCCATTCCGCAACCGGCCGCCGTCGTCGACGCCGCGCCAGCGACGGCGCCTGCCGCGGCGGCATCCCGCCCGGCACCGGTGGCGGATGCACGGCTGGAAATCGCGCCCGCGGCCACGAGCACGTCGGGTTCTGGAACGCAGTCCGGCGTCAGCGCCGGCGGTGAGGGCGAGATGTTGGCGAACGAACAGTTGCAGCAGTCGAAGGAAGACCTGGCCGCGCGCGAAGCGGAAGTGCAGGAGCTGCGCTCGCAGGTCGCGGACCTGGAAAAGCTCAAGGCGCAGCAGGAACAACTGCTGGCCATGAAGGACAGCGATCTCGCCGCCGCACAGCAGCGGCTGGCGCAGAGCAACGGCAGCGACGGTGGCGTGCCGGTGTGGGCATGGGCGGGCTTCGGCCTGCTGTTCGCGGGCGCGCTGGCCTGGGGATTCGCGCAACGCCGCCAGCGCCTGTCGCCCGCGCCGGTACCGCGCAACCCGGTGTTCGGCAAGGCGCCTGCCGAAAGCCGCGCTGCCGAACTCGCTGCCGTGATCCCGCAGACGGTGCCCGAGGCGGAGACGGCGCCGAGCCCGGTGCTGGAGCCGTCCGTCGCCGCGCCGCCGAAGGTCGCGCCGACCCCGGTAGCCAAGCCTGCGAAGGGCCCCACCTGGCACGCAGGCGGGGCTGCCTCCGGCGCACCGGTGGCACCTGCGTCGACGCCGGCGCCGGCCGGCCGCGACCGTCTTGAACTGGCGGTGGCCTACCTCGACCTGGGCGACGTGGCCACGGCCCGTGATCTGCTGAACGAAGTGGCGGCGGGCAACGATACCGGCGCGCGCGACGAAGCCCTGCAGCTGCTCCGCGATATCGGATGAAGGGCGCGGAGTGATGTCGTGACGCGCTATGCGCTGGGTGTCGAATACGACGGCAGCGAATTCCTGGGATGGCAACGGCTGAGCAAATCCGGCACGCCGGACGACACCCGCACCGTGCAGTCGGCGCTGGAACTCGCGCTGTCGTCCGTCGCCGATGCCCGGGTGGATACGATCTGCGCCGGCCGCACCGACGCCGGTGTGCATGCCCAGTGCCAGGTCGTGCATTTCGACAGCGACGCGGCGCGGACGCCACGGGGCTGGCTGCTGGGGGCGACGGCGCGGTTGCCGCCTGCCGTCTGCGTACGCTGGTGTCAGCCGGTGGCCAAGGATTTCCACGCGCGCTTCTCGGCGCGTGCCCGCCGCTACCGTTACACGCTGGTCAACCGCCTGGCGCGACCGGCGATGGAGCGGCAATACCTCAGCTGGGAAAAGATCCCGCTGGATGCCGATGCCATGCACCGCGCCGCCCAGGTGCTGGTCGGCGAGAACGACTTCAGCGCGTTCCGCACCGTGCATTGCCAGTCGCCGCATGCGATGCGCAATCTCCATGCGATTTCGGTGGCGCGACAGGGCGAGCGGGTGGTCGTGGAGGTGCAGGCCAATGCCTTCCTGCACCACATGGTGCGCAACATCGTCGGTTCGCTGCTGGTGGTGGGGCGGGGTGAGCGGCCGGAAACTTGGGTGGGCGAGCTGCTGGCTGGCCGTGATCGCACGGTGGCCGGACCGACCGCACCGCCGGATGGCCTGGTCTTCGTCAGTCCGCTGTACCCGGCGGAGTGGCAGCTGCCCGCGGAAGTGACGCTGCAGGACACGCCCGTCGCGACCGCGGCGCCGTTGTAGGAGCGGACGATGTCCGCACTGCTTTTCCAGGCACGCCCGCCCGGCGGATAGGCCCCGCCGGCATGGCCCGGCTCCGCGCGATCTCCCGAAAGCGGCTACGCTTCCGCGACGCCCGACCTTTTCCCCACCATGCACATGCGCATCAAATTCTGTGGCCTGACGCGTGCCGAGGATGTCCGCCTGGCGGTCGAACTGGGCGTGGACTACGTCGGCCTGGTGTTCGCGCCGCACAGTCCGCGCCGGCTGCTGCTCGGCCAGGCGCGCATGCTGCGCGACCTGGTGCCGGAAGAGATCGCGGTGGTCGCGCTGGCCATGGACAACACGCGTGGCGACATCGAGCACATCGTGGAATCGCTGCAGCCCGACTTGCTGCAGTTCCATGGCGACGAAGACGATGCATTCGCGACCTCCTTCGGGCGCCCGTACTGGAAGGCGATCGCGATGGGCGGGCAGGACGCGGGCGTATTCGCCCGCCTGTCGGCCTATCCGGGCGCGCAGGGCTTCCTGTTCGACGGCCACGCCGCAGGCGAGCAGGGGGGGAGCGGGCAGCGCTTCGATTGGCGCCGCATGCCCGCGTCCACCGACAAGCCGTTCCTGCTGGCCGGCGGCCTGACGCCCGAGAACGTCGGCCTCGCGCTGCGCACGGCGCGGCCTTGGGGCGTCGATGTGTCCAGCGGCATCGAAACGGCGCCCGGCGTGAAGGACGGGGAGAAGATGCGTCGGTTCGTCGAGGCCGTGCGCGAGGCTGAAACCGGCGCTTGAGCTCAGGCCAGCGCGGTGCGCAACCACGCCGCCAGCGCCGGTATCCGTGGGTCCGGGTTGCCGCGCCGGCCACACAGCGCCCACTGCCCGCCGGTATCGGTGAACCCCCAGGGGGCGACCAGGCGTCCGCCTTCGAGATCCGCCTGTACCAGTTCCTGCGGCGCGATGGCCACGCCCAGCCCGGCGACGGCGGCTTCCAGCAGATAGGTCAGGTGATCGAAGCCGGCGCCCCGCCGCGGCTGGCCGATATCCAGGCCCTGCGTGGCGAACCAGCGCGGCCAGGCCTGTGGACGCGAGGCGGTGTGCAGCACGGGCTCGTCGGCGAGCACTGCGGGTGGCGCGCCCGACAGCGCGGCGAACCGGACATGCCTTGGGCTGAACACCGGTCCGATCCGCTCGGGCGCCAGCAGGTGCACATCCCAGCCTGAGGGCCAGGGGGCCTCGCCGACCAGCAGGGCGGCGTCGAGTCCGGTGAGGGCGTCGTCGAACCCTCCCTCCTGTGCCGACAGGTGCAGCGTCAGCGTCGGCAGGTCGACCGCCAGTCGCTCCAGCCGGGGGATCACCCAGCGCGCCAGCAGGCTGCCCGGGCAGCCGAGCACGAAGGCTAGCGGCCGACGGTCACGCTGCATCGCAGCCCAGCCAGCCTGGAGCGAAGAGAATGCGTCGCCGGCCAGGTCGCGCAGGCGCAGGCCATCGGCCGTGAGCGCCAGGCCGCGACCATCGCGGACGAACAACGGGCGGCCCAGCGCCTCTTCCAGGGTGCGCACATGCCGGCTGACCGCTCCGTGGGTGACGTGCAGCTCGGCGGCCGCACGACTGACGCTGCCCAACCGGGCTGCCGCTTCGAACGCACGCAGGGCATTGAGCGGGGGAAGAGGTCGTGACATGGCGTCAGTTTAAATCACGGATTGGTCAGATTTCATGAGTTTTTCGTCCATAACCTGTGCGATACAGTGACGGCTCGCTCTCGCTGGACACAAGACCATGGCCGCCGCTGCCGACTATCACGCCTACCCCGATGCTGCCGGCCACTTCGGCCGGCACGGCGGCCGCTTCGTTGCCGAAACCCTGATCGGCCCCCTGCAGGAACTGGCCACCGCCTACGACACCGCCCGTGTCGATCCGGCCTTCATCGCCGCCTTCGACAAGGACCTCAAGCACTATGTCGGCCGGCCCAGCCCGATCTACCACGCGGAGCGCCTGAGCCGTGAAGTGGGCGGCGCACAGATCCTGCTCAAGCGCGAGGACCTGAACCACACCGGCGCGCACAAGATCAACAACACCATCGGGCAGGCGCTGCTGGCCAGCCGGATGGGCAAGAAGCGGATCATCGCCGAGACCGGCGCGGGCCAGCACGGCGTGGCCAGCGCCACCGTCGCCACCCGGCTGGGCCTGGAGTGCGTGGTGTACATGGGCGCCACCGACATCGAGCGCCAGAAGATCAACGTCTATCGCATGAAGTTGCTCGGCGCGACCGTGGTGCCGGTGACCAGCGGTTCGGCCACGCTGAAGGACGCGTTGAACGAAGCGATGCGCGATTGGGTGACCAACGTGCACGACACGTTCTACATCATCGGCACCGTCGCCGGCCCGGACCCGTATCCGCGCATGGTGCGCGACTTCAACGCCGTGGTCGGCCGCGAGGCGAGGGCGCAGATGCTGGCCGACTACGGCCGCCTGCCGGACGCCATCACCGCCTGCGTCGGCGGCGGCAGCAACGCGATCGGCCTGTTCCACGCCTTCCTCAACGACCCGGGTGTACGTATCGTCGGCGCCGAAGCTGCAGGCGACGGCATCGAGACCGGTCGCCATGCCTCGTCGCTGTCGGCGGGACGCATCGGCGTGCTGCACGGCAACCGCACCTACGTGATCTGCGACGACGACGGGCAGATCATCGAAACGCATTCGATCTCCGCCGGCCTGGACTACCCGGGCGTCGGGCCGGAACACGCGTTCCTGAAGGACAGCGGACGCGCGGAGTATGTCGGCGTCACCGACGACGAAGCGCTCGCTGCATTCCATCGCCTGACACGCACCGAGGGCATCCTGCCGGCGCTGGAGTCCAGCCACGCGGTCGCCCAGGCGATCAAGCTGGCGCGCGAACTGCCGAAGGACCAGCTGGTGCTGTGCAATCTGTCCGGCCGTGGCGACAAGGACGTGCACACCATCGCCGCACGCGAGGGGATCAGCCTGTGAGCCGCTTCGAAAGCAAGTTCGCCGAGCTGAAGACCGCCGGCCGCAAGGCGCTGGTGCCGTTCATTACCGCCGGCGACCCGTCGCTGGAGTCCACGGTGCCGGTGATGCATGCACTGGTGGATGCCGGTGCCGACGTCATCGAACTCGGCGTGCCGTTCTCCGACCCGATGGCCGACGGCCCGGTCATCCAGCGCAGTTCCGAGCGCGCGCTGGCGCGTGGCGCCGGGCTGCGCTACGTGCTGGAGGCCGTGGAGGTGTTCCGCCAGCAGGACGACACGACGCCCATCGTGCTGATGGGTTACCTGAACCCGGTGGAGATCCACGGTGCAGGGCGCTTCGCCCGCGAGGCGGTCGCGGCGGGCGTCGACGGCGTTCTGCTGGTCGACCTGCCGCCGGAAGAGGCCGAAGAGACGCGCGCGGTGTTCAACCGTGAAGGGCTCGCCCTGATCGCGCTGGCGTCGCCGACCACCTCGCCAGAGCGCCTACGGATGCTGTGCGAGACCGCGCAGGGCTACCTGTACTACGTCAGTTTCGCGGGCGTGACGGGTGCGTCCGATCGCCTGGACACCACGGCGGCGGGCGAACGGCTGAAGCAGCTCCAGGCAGGCTCCCGCGTTCCCGTGGTGGCGGGCTTCGGCATCCGCGACGCGGGCAGTGCCCGTGCGATGGCCGCCGATGCCGATGGCGTCGTGGTCGGCAGTGCGCTGGTGGCCGCGCTGGCCGACGCCGAAGGCGATGCACCTGCCCGCGCGTCCGCCTTCCTCGCCCCGCTGCGGGCGGCGCTGGACGCCTGAACCACCGTACGGCTGTGCATGGACGACTGAGCTAAACTGCCGCGCTCAACCATAAGGCCCCTCCCGGGGCAGGCAGCAAGACCACGCATGAGCTGGCTCAGCAAACTGATGCCGTCGGGCATCCGCACCGAGGGCAACGCGGGCAAGAGCAAACGCAGCGTCCCCGAGGGGCTGTGGGAAAAATGCGACCGTTGCGGCGCGGTGCTGTACCGGCCGGAACTGGAGGAAAACCTGGAGGTCTGCCCGAAGTGCAGCTTCCACATGCCCATCCGCGCCCGTGCCCGTCTGGCAGCACTGTTCGACCCGGGCAGCACCCGCGAGATCGGTGCGGCACTGGGTCCGACCGACGTGCTGAAATTCAAGGACCAGAAGAAGTACGCCGACCGCATCAAGGCCGCGCAGAAAAGCACCGGCGAGCGCGACGCGCTGATCACCCTGCAGGGGACACTGAAGGGCCGCGACCTGGTCGCCAGTTCCTTCGACTTTGCCTACATGGGCGGCTCGATGGGCTCGGTGGTCGGCGAACGCTTCTCGCTTGGCGCGGAAAAGGCGCTGGAGATCGGCTCGCCGTTCGTGTGCTTCTCCGCCAGCGGCGGCGCGCGCATGCAGGAAAGCCTGTTCTCGCTGATGCAGATGGCCAAGACCTCGGCCGCGCTGGGCAGGCTGCGCGAAGCGGGTCTGCCCTACATCTCGGTGATGACGCACCCCACGACGGGGGGCGTGTCGGCCAGCTTCGCGATGCTGGGCGACATCAACCTGGCCGAGCCTGAAGCGCTGATCGGCTTCGCCGGCCCCCGCGTGATCGAGCAGACCGTGCGCGAGACGCTGCCGGAAGGCTTCCAGCGGTCGGAATTCCTGGTGGCGCATGGCGCCATCGACCAGATCTGCGACCGTCGCGAAATGCGTGACCGCCTGGCGGACCTGCTGGCGTTGATGATGCGACAGCCCAAGCCCGAAGACAGCGAACTGGTGACCGCATGAGCCGCAAGTATTTCGGTACCGATGGCATCCGCGGCCGGGTCGGTACCAGCCCGATCTCCGCCGACTTCGTGTTGCGCCTGGGTAATGCGCTCGGACGCGTGCTGTGCGAAAACGCGGGCGATGCCCGACCGGTCGTGGTGATCGGCAAGGACACGCGCATCTCCGGATACATGTTCGAGGCCGCCCTGGAAGCGGGCCTGGTCGCCGCGGGCGCCGACGTGCAGTTGATGGGGCCGATGCCGACGCCTGCGGTGGCGTTCCTCACCCGCACGCTGGGCGCGGACGCCGGTATCGTCATCAGTGCGTCGCACAATCCGCATTACGACAACGGCATCAAGTTCTTCTCCGCCGAGGGCGAGAAGCTGGACGACGCCACCGAACTGGCGATCGAAGCCGCGCTGGATGCACCGTTCTTCACCGCCGAATCCGAAAAGCTCGGCAAGGCGATCCGCACGCGCGATGCGGTCGGCCGCTACATGGAATTCTGCAAGGCCAGCGTGCCGCGCCGCTTCGACCTGAAAGGCGTCAAGCTGGTGCTGGATTGCGCGCATGGCGCCACCTACCACATCGCACCGCTGCTCTTCCGCGAACTGGGGGCGAACGTCGTCACCATCGGGGCGGAACCGAACGGCGTCAACATCAACGACGGCGTGGGCTCGATGCACATCGACAGCCTGGCCGCGAAGGTGCGCGAGACCGGGGCGCAGCTGGGCATCGCCTTCGATGGCGATGGCGATCGCGTGCTGATGGCGGACGGGCAGGGCACCCCCGTCGATGGCGACCAGCTGATCTACCTGCTGGCGCGCGACTGGCAGGCGAGCGGCCGTTTGCGCGGTCCGGTGGTCGGCACGCTGATGACCAACTATGGCCTGGAGCGCGCGCTCGGCAAGCTCGAGATTCCGTTCGTCCGCACCAAGGTCGGCGACCGTTACGTCCACCAGGCGCTGGTGGAAGGCAATGCGGTGCTCGGCGGTGAAGCCTCCGGCCATCTGCTGTGCCTGGATCGCACGACGACCGGCGACGCGATCATCGCGGCGTTGCAGGTGCTGGAATCCTTGAAGCGCCGCAAGCTGACGCTGCGCGAGGCGTTGGATGGCCTGGCGATGCTGCCGCAGAAGACCATCAACGTGAAGCTGGCCAACGGCGCCAAACCTACCGAGGCCGCCAGCGTGCAGGCCGCCCTGGCGCAGGCGCAGGCCGCGGTGTCCGGTCGTGGTCGTGCGTTCCTGCGCCCTTCCGGCACCGAGCCGGTCGTGCGCGTGACCGTGGAGGCCGATGACGACACGCTGGTGAGGAACACGCTGGAAACCCTGGCCGAGGCCGTGCGCGCCGCTGCCACGGCCTGAATCGGATCCATGAACGTCCGGCGCGGGACGGGTCCGATGATCCACCGCGCCTTCCCCCTGTTGTTGGAGCAGATTGCATGAGTGCCCGTATCCCCACGCTGGACATCACCCGTTTCGATACCGACCGCGAGGCGTTCGTCGCCGAGCTGGGTGCGGCGTATCGCGAATGGGGTTTCGCCGGCATCCGCAACCACGGCATCCCGCAGGCGCAGATCGATGCTGCCTACGACGTGTTCAAGCGCTTCTTCGCGTTGCCCGATGACGTGAAGAAGCAGTATCACGTCCCGGGCAGCGGCGGCGCGCGCGGCTACACGCCGTTCGGCGTGGAAACCGCGAAGGACTCCAAGCATTTCGACCTGAAGGAGTTCTGGCACATCGGTCGCGAGATCGCGGACGATTCCAAGTATCGCGACGTCATGCCGCCGAACCTGTGGCCGGACGAGGTGGCAGGCTTCCGCGAACATGGCTATGGCCTGTACCAGGCGCTGAACCAGCTGGGCTCACGCGTGCTGTCGGCGCTGGCGCTGCACATCGGCCTGCCGGAAACCTATTTCGCCGACAAGACCGATTCGGGCAATTCGATCCTGCGTCCCATCCACTATCCCCCGATCACCGCCGACGACATCCCCAACGTGCGCGCCGGTGCGCACGAGGACATCAACCTCATCACGCTGCTGGTCGGTGCGAGCGCGGCCGGCCTGGAAGTGCGGTCGAAGCAGGGCGAGTGGGTGCCGTTCACGTCGGACGCCGACACCATCGTCGTCAACATCGGCGACATGCTGCAGCGCCTGACCAACCACGTGTATCCGTCGACCACGCACCGCGTGACCAATCCGCCCGGCGAGCAGGCGCGCCAGCCGCGGTATTCGGTACCGTTCTTCCTGCACCCCAATCCGGATTTCCTGATCGACGTGCTGCCGTCCACGATCACGCCGGACAATCCAAAGCGTTATGCGGAACCGATCACGGCGCAGGGTTATCTGGAAGAGCGTCTGCGCGAGATCAAGCTGAAATAACCACTGCCTCGTGCGCCGCGGGTAGCGACCGCGATGGGACCTGCGGTGGCGTCAGGCGGAAAGCATCGCGGGCACGGCCCGCTTCTACGGGATCCTGGTGGTCTGCAGGAGCGCCCTCGGGCGCGATGCCTTCCTTCCTCAATCCAGCGGCCGAACCTTGCGGGAGTTCCGCGCCATCAGGCCCATCGCCATGCGGTGCGGCAGCAGCTTCACGAGTGCATGCATCCACCGGTAGCGCCAGCCGGGAATCACCAGGATGTCGCCGCGCTCGTTGCCCTCTATGCCTTCGCGAGCCACGTCCTTCGCCTGCAGCCACAGGGCCGGCGACACCTGCATGCGCGACCGGGTGCCGGTGACATCGTGGAACTCGGAATAGGTGAAGCCGGGGCATAGCGCAGTGACGTGAACGCCCCGGTCGGTGTTCTCCAGCGCCATCGCCTCGCTGAACTTCAGCAGGAAGCTCTTCGCAGGCGCGTACAGCGTCTGCCCCTCGGCCGCCGGCATCAGCGCCGCGAACGAGGCGACGTTGAGGATGCGGCCTTGCCCGGAGGCGCGGATGGAGGGCAGCAGCCGCCATGTCAGGTCGCAGACGGCCGTTACCATCACCTGAAGGAAGGCTGCATGTGCGCTCCAGTCATTGCTGCGATACCGCCCGGGCATGCCGTAGCCGGCGTTGTTGACCAGGATGCGGACCTGCACGCCCCGCCGTTCGAGTTCGGCGACCAGGACTGCTGGCGCGTCCGGTTCCGCCAAGTCGGCCGCGACCACTTCCACGGCGACCTGCGCCCGCAGTTCCGCGGCCAACGCCTGCAGTCGTTCCGTGCGGCGCGCAGTCAGCACCAGCGGTACGCCGCGTCGCGCGTACTCGCGCGCGATCTGTTCGCCGATGCCGCTGGAGGCACCGGTGACCAGGGCGTAACCCGCGGTGCGGGCAGGGGAGACGTCGGGCATGTCGGGTCCTGGCATGGGGGCGCGGAGGCGGCCACGATAGCGCGGCAGGTAGGTGTGCCGGACAACATCGGCTAGACTGCGCGACCCGAACTGGACAGGAATTGGTCTTATGCGTCGCAAGCTCGTGGCCGGCAACTGGAAGCTCCATGGCACCCGTGGTTTCGCGACGGTGCTGATGGACGAACTGGTCGCAGGCCTGCCGCTGGACGGCGTGGACCTGCTGATCCTTCCCCCGCTCCCCTACCTGGGCGAGCTCATCGAGGACTACGGCGACCGCGGCGTGGCATTCGGCGCCCAGGACGTCAGCAGCAACGAAAAAGGCGCCTATACCGGCGAGGTATCGGCCTCCA
The DNA here is from genome assembly GCF_947498795.1 of uncultured Pseudoxanthomonas sp. Classification (NCBI taxonomy): domain Bacteria; kingdom Pseudomonadati; phylum Pseudomonadota; class Gammaproteobacteria; order Lysobacterales; family Lysobacteraceae; genus Pseudoxanthomonas; species uncultured Pseudoxanthomonas sp. Next base: position 339,201 of record NZ_CANMLQ010000002.1, read on the forward strand.
TGCTGGTCGACGTGGGCGCCCGGTATGGACTGGTGGGGCATTCCGAGCGCAGGCAGTACCACGATGAAAGCAGTGAGTTCGTGGCGAAGAAGTTCGTCGCGGCCAAGGGCGCAGGCCTGGTTCCGGTGCTGTGCGTGGGCGAGACCGACCAGCAGCGGAGGGACGGGCAGACCGAGTTCCGGATCCAGAAACAGCTGCAGGCCGTGTTCGACCTGGCCGGTCCGCAGGCGTTCGACGGCGCCGTCATCGCGTACGAGCCGGTCTGGGCCATCGGTACCGGCCTGACGGCCACCCCGGCCCAGGCCCAGGCGGTGCATGCGTTCATCCGTGGCGAAGTCGCCGCGCGCGATGCTAGAATCGCCGGCTCGCTGCTCCTTCTGTATGGCGGCAGCGTGAAGCCCGACAACGCCGCGGAACTGTTCTCGCAGCCCGATGTCGATGGAGGGCTGGTCGGCGGCGCTTCCCTGGTCGCCAAGGATTTCCTGGCCATCGCGCGAGCGGCGGCCGGTCGGGGATGACCCCGGCACGACCGGCCCAACGGGGCCGGACGACTCAACCGGTTGAGACTGATTCCAAATGTGGATGTTGATCCTGAATGTGGTGTACGTGCTGGTGGCCATCGCCATCATCGCGTTGGTGCTGATGCAGCGCGGTTCCGGCGCTCAGGCGGGCTCGGGATTCGGCGGGGGTGCGTCCGGTACCGTGTTTGGTGCGCGCGGCGCATCCAATTTCCTGTCCAAGAGCACCAAGTGGCTGGCCATCACGTTTTTCGGCATCAGCCTGTTCATGGCGTGGTACGCGACCCATAGCGCGCGCCCCACCACGCAGCAGAACCTCGGCGTGATGTCCGACCTGCCGGCCGCGCCCGCCGCGCCGGTGGGCGAACTTCCCAAGCCGTCGACCGTACCGAGCACGCCGATCCAGCCGACGCCCGCCGCGCCGGCCAACAGCGTGCCGGCCGCGCCGCAGGAAACGGCACCGGCGACGGAAACGCCTCCCGCGACACCGCCGCAAGGCGGCTGAGCGCGGATACAATGGCGGGGCGCCGAGCGCATCGCACGAAGTTCAAAGCCCAGGTGGCGGAATTGGTAGACGCACTACCTTGAGGTGGTAGCGGCGAAAGTCGTAGGGGTTCGAGTCCCCTCTTGGGCACCAACAGGGCGGGTCGGCGGCAACGTCGCTCCCGCCTCGAAAAAACCCGCCTTCCGGCGGGTTTTTTCTTTTGGCGATGGCGGCGATGCGTGCCGGTAATCGTTTACTAGCGAGTTCACGAACCGTTACAATCCCGCCGATTCATCGGGCGCCCGGTACGTGTTGCGGAAGGGCTCCCGCGGAAGGTGGGCCCGATGGTCGCATCGACGGGTCGCTCGCGGCGAAGGCCGCTGGCGGGCGATGCGAGCCCCATTCATGCCGCGCCGCGTCCTGCGCGCCGGCGGATAGGACAAGACGAGACAAGCGAGTGCTGGCCAACTACCTGCCCACCCTGTTGTTCCTGATCGTCGCCACCGGCATCGGCATCGCGCTGATGGTGGCCGGTCGCTTCCTCGGTCCGCGTCGTCCCGACGCCCAGAAGCTCTCCCCGTACGAATGCGGCTTCGAGGCTTTCGAAGACGCGCGCATGAAGTTCGACGTGCGCTACTACCTGATCGCCATCCAGTTCATCGTGTTCGATCTGGAAATCATCTTCATTGTTCCGTGGACGCTGGTGTTCCAGGAGCTGGGTCCGCGTGCGCTGGTCACGATGGGCCTGTTCGTGGGAATGCTGTTCCTCGGCTTCGTTTACGTTTGGAAGAAGGGAGCGCTCGAATGGGAGTGATCCAGACCGTCGACCGTCTGATGAACAACCCGATCCCGGAAGGGCGGGTGGACGACATCCTGCGCCCCGAAGGCGACAATCCGCTGCTGGAAAAGGGCTACGTCACCACCAGCGTGGATGCGCTGATGAACTGGGCGCGTACCGGCTCGATGTGGCCGATGACGTTCGGCCTGGCCTGCTGCGCGGTCGAGATGATGCACGCCGGCACCTCGCGCCTGGACCTGGACCGCTACGGCGTGGTGTTCCGCCCGTCGCCGCGCCAGTCCGACGTGATGATCGTCGCCGGCACGCTGGTCAACAAGATGGCCCCGGCGCTGCGCAAGGTCTACGACCAGATGCCCGACCCCAAGTGGGTGATCTCGATGGGCAGCTGCGCCAACGGCGGTGGCTACTACCACTATTCGTACTCGGTGGTGCGCGGCTGCGATCGCGTGGTGCCCGTGGACGTGTACGTGCCGGGTTGCCCGCCGACGGCCGAAGCGCTGGTGTACGGCATCCTGCAACTGCAGAAGAAGATCTGGCGTACGCAGACCATCGCGCGCTGATTCCTGCTTTCCCCTGACATCCCCCTCCAGAGCACGCCACGCCCCATGGCAGAGCAAGCTGCAAACTTCACCGACCAGTTGCGCGCCCGTTTCGCGGACGCCACGGTCAGCGTGGCCGAGCCGCGCGGCGAAATCACCCTGGAAGTGCCGTCGGCATCGTGGCACGCCGTCGCGCTCGCGCTCCGCGACGAATTCGGCTTCGAGCAGGCCGTCGACGTCAGCGGCGTGGACTACCTGGGTTACGGCAGCGCCGAGTGGGATACCGCGGACGTGTCGTCCGAGGGCTTCAGCCGCGGCGTCGAAGGCTTCGGCCCGGGTCGCTTCAGCTGGGAACAGCGTCCGCGCGACGCCGCGCGTCCGAACCGTTTCGCCGTCGTGCTGCACCTGCTGTCGTACCAGCACAACCGTCGTGTCCGCGTGCGCTGCTTCGCGCCCGACGATGGCCTCCCGGTGGTGGCATCGGTGTCCGATGTGTGGCCGGGCCTCAACTGGTTCGAGCGCGAGGCGTTCGACCTGTACGGCATCATCTTCGAAGGCCATCCGGACCTGCGCCGCATCCTGACCGACTACGGGTTCGTCGGTCATCCGTTCCGCAAGGACTTCCCGCTGATCGGCAACGTCGAAGTGCGTTACGACGAAGAGAAGAAGCGCGTGGTGTACGAGCCGGTCACTTCGGTCGAGCCGCGCGTCGGCGTGCCGCGCGTGATCCGCGACGACGCGCGTTACCAGACCGCCGCCGGCGAAGCCGCCGCGCGTGAGGGCAAGGCATGAGCAATCCGCAATCCGGCGCCGCGTTCGCCAGCAATCCTGCCGAAGCCAGGCAGGAAATCCGCAACTACACCCTGAACTTCGGTCCGCAGCATCCGGCCGCGCACGGCGTGCTGCGCCTGATCCTGGAAATGGACGGCGAGACTATCGTCCGCGCCGATCCGCACGTGGGCCTGCTGCACCGGGGCACCGAGAAGCTGGCCGAATCCAAGCCGTTCAACCAGTCGATCGGCTACATGGATCGCCTCGACTACGTCTCGATGATGTGCAACGAGCACGCGTACGTGCGCGCCATCGAGACCCTGATGGGCATCGAGGCGCCGGAGCGCGCGCAGTACATCCGCACGATGTATGACGAGATCACCCGCATCCTGAACCACCTGATGTGGATCGGGTCCAACGCGCTGGATCTCGGCGCGATGGCGGTCATGCTGTATGCGTTCCGCGAGCGCGAAGAGCTGATGGACTGCTACGAAGCGGTCAGCGGCGCACGCATGCATGCGGCGTACTACCGTCCGGGCGGCGTGTACCGCGACCTGCCGGACCATATGCCGAAGTACAAGGAGTCGCCCTGGCGCAAGGGCAAGGCGCTCAAGCAGTTCAACCAGGCGCGTGAAGGGTCGCTGCTCGACTTCCTGGAAGACTTCACCAACGAATTCCCCAAGCGCGTCGACGAATACGAGACGCTGCTGACCGACAACCGCATCTGGAAGCAGCGCACGGTGGGCATCGGCGTGGTCGCGCCCGAACAGGCGCGCGCCTGGGGCATGACCGGCGCGATGCTGCGCGGCTCGGGCATCGCATGGGACCTGCGCAAGAAGCAGCCTTACGCGAAGTACGACGCGGTCGATTTTGACATCCCCGTCGGCGTCAATGGCGACTGCTACGACCGCTACCTGGTCCGTGTGGCCGAGATGCGCCAGTCCAACCGCATCATCCAGCAGTGCGTGAAGTGGCTGAAGGCCAACCCCGGCCCGGTCATGGTGCAGAACTTCAAGGTCGCGCCTCCCTCCCGCGAGGAGATGAAGGACGACATGGAAGCGCTAATCCACCACTTCAAGCTCTTCAGCGAAGGCTACTGCGTGCCGGCCGGCGAAACCTACGCCGCGGTCGAAGCGCCAAAGGGCGAATTCGGCTGCTACCTGGTGTCCGACGGTGCCAACAAACCGTTCCGCGTGAAGCTGCGCGCACCGGGCTTCGCGCACCTGTCCTCGATGGACGAGATCGTGCGCGGCCACATGCTCCCCGACGTCGTCGCGATGATCGGTACCTATGATCTTGTCTTTGGTGAGGTGGACCGATGAGGGCCACGGGTAATTTCGAGGCGGCGCAGAACGTCGATCCGCTGGTGGCGTTGAGCGACAAGACGCGCGCGCACATCGATCATTGGCTGACCAAGTTCCCGCCGGACCGCAAGCGCTCGGCGGTGCTGCAGGGCCTGCATGCCGCGCAGGAACAGAACGAAGGTTGGCTGACCGACGAGCTGATCGCCGCCGTCGCCAAGTACCTCGACCTGCCGCCGGTGTGGGCGTACGAGGTCGCCAGCTTCTACTCGATGTTCGAGACCGAGAAGGTCGGCCGCAACAATGTCGCCTTCTGCACCAACATCAGCTGCTGGCTCAACGGCGCCGAGGACCTGGTCGCTCACGCGGAGAAGAAGCTCGGCTGCCGGCTGGGCGAATCCACGGCCGACGGCCGCGTGTACCTGAAGCGCGAAGAAGAGTGCGTGGCCGCCTGCTGCGGCGCGCCGGTCGTGGTCATCAACGGCCATTACCACGAGAAGCTGACGCCGGCGAAGGTCGACGAGCTGCTGGACGGGCTGGAGTAAGTACATGGCAGGCCATTCCCACTATTCAGAAGGCTACGGCCCGGTCGGCCCCGCTCCGAAGGAGCACCAGGCCGTCTACACGACGCTGCATTTCGACAAGCCGTGGTCGTACGAGAACTACCTGAAGACCGGCGGGTACTCCGCGCTGCGCCGGATCATCGAAGAGAAGATCCCGCCGGCCGACGTCGTGGAGATGGTCAAGCAGTCCGGCCTGCGCGGCCGCGGCGGCGCCGGCTTCCCGACCGGCCTGAAGTGGAGCTTCATGCCGAAGGGCGACATGCAGAAGTACATCCTCTGCAACTCGGACGAATCCGAGCCGGGCACCGCCAAGGACCGCGACATCCTGCGCTACAACCCGCATGCGGTGATCGAGGGCATGGCGATCGCCTGCTACGCCACCGGTTCGACCGTGGGCTACAACTACCTGCGCGGCGAATTCCACCACGAGCCGTTCGAGCACCTGGAAGAAGCCACCGCCGAGGCCTACAAACACGGCTGGCTGGGCAAGAACATCCTCGGCTCCGGCGTGGACATCGACCTGTACAACGCGCTCGGCGCGGGCGCCTACATCTGCGGTGAAGAAACCGCGTTGATGGAGTCGCTGGAAGGCAAGAAGGGCCAGCCGCGCTTCAAGCCGCCGTTCCCGGCCAACTTCGGCCTGTACGGCAAGCCCACCACGATCAACAACACCGAGACCTACGCCTCGGTGCCCGCCATCGTGCGCAACGGCGCCGAGTGGTTCATGAACCTGGGCAAGCCCAACAACGGCGGCTGCAAGATCTTCTCGGTCTCTGGCCATGTGGCGAAGCCGGGCAACCATGAGATCCGTTTGGGCACCTCGTTCGCCGAGCTGCTCGAGCTGTGCGGCGGCATGCGCGAAGGCCGCAAGCTCAAGGCGGTCATCCCGGGCGGCTCCTCGATGCCGGTGCTGCCGGGCGAGGTGATGATGGGCCTGACGATGGACTACGACAGCATCCAGAAGGCCGGTTCCGGCCTGGGTTCGGGTGCCGTCGTGGTGATGGACGACACCACCTGCATGGTGCGTGCGTGCCAGCGCATCGCGCGCTTTTATTACAAGGAAAGCTGCGGCCAGTGCACGCCGTGCCGCGAAGGCACCGGCTGGATGTACCGCATGCTGACCCGCGTGGCCGAGCACAAGGCCACGATCGAGGACCTGCAGACGCTGCGCGCGGCGGCGGGCCAGATCGAAGGCCACACCATCTGCGCGTTCGGCGAAGCCGCGGCGTGGCCCGTGCAGGGCATGCTGCGCCACTTCTGGCACGAATTCGAATACGCGATCGTCAACAAGCGTTTCCTCGTCGACGACGAGCGCGACGGCAAGGTCGTCCGTTCCAACCTGGAGGTGGCCGCGTGAGTGCGCAGCCCGTGAATCCCAACCTGCCGCCGGACCACGTCACCGTCTTCATCGACGGGCAGGAGCTGGCCGCGCCCAAGGGTTCGATGATCATCCAGGCCGCCGACAAGGCCGGCATCCCGATCCCGCGCTTCTGCTACCACGAGAAGCTGCCGATCGCGGCCAACTGCCGCATGTGCCTGGTGGAAGTCGAGAAGATGCCGAAGCCGGCACCGGCCTGTGCCACGCCGGTGATGGACGGCATGAAGATCGCCACGCGCAGCGACAAGGCGTTGAAGTCGCAGCGCAACGTGATGGAATTCCTGCTCATCAACCATCCGCTGGACTGCCCGATCTGCGACCAGGGCGGCGAATGCGAGCTGCAGGACCTGTCGCTGGGCTACGGCCGTTCGGTCAGCCGCTTCCAGGAACGCAAGCGCGTGGTGCCGGACGAGGACATCGGTCCGCTGGTCGCCACCGAGATGACCCGTTGCATCCAGTGCACGCGCTGCGTGCGCTTCACCGCGGACGTCGCCGGCACGTACGAGCTGGGCGGCATGTACCGTGGCGAGAACCTGCAGATCGGCACCTACGACGGCAAGCCGCTGACCACCGAAATTTCCGGCAACGTCATCGACGTCTGCCCGGTGGGCGCGCTGACCAACAAGGTGTTCCAGTTCCGCGCCCGTCCGTGGGAGCTGATTGCGCGCGAATCCATCGGCTTCCATGACGCGATGGGCTCCAACGTGTTCTATCACTCGCGCCGCGGCCAGGTGCTGCGCACCGTTCCGCGCGAGAACGAAGCCGTCAACGAATGCTGGTTGTCGGATCGCGACCGTTATTCGCACCAGGGCCTCTATGCCGACGACCGCGCGGTGAAGCCGCTGCAGAAGGTCGATGGCGAGTGGCGCGAGGTCTCCTGGGCCGAGGGCCTGTCCGCTGCCGCCGAGATCCTGCGCGCGAACCGCGGCGACAGCCTGGGCGTGCTGGTGCACCCGGCGGTGTCTAACGAGGAGGGCGGCCTGTTGGCGAAGCTGGCCGAAGGGCTCGGTACGGGCAACCTGGACCACCGCATCAACAACCGCGATTTCTCCGATGGCGCCGTCGCCGAACCGTTCGCGCTGCCGCTGGCGGAGATCGAGCAGGCCGATGTCATCGTGTTGTTCGGCACCAACATCCGCTACGAGTTGCCGCTGCTGCACCAGCGCATCCGCAAGGCCGTCCGCAAGGGGGCCAAGGTGCATGCGGTCAATCCGGTCGATTTCGATTTCGCATTCAGCCTGGCCGGGAAGCACATCGTCGCGCCGTCGCAGCTCGGTGGCGTGCTCAATGACGCTGCGCTGCGCGACGTCGCCAAGGCCGCCAACCGCGCCGTCGTGATCGTCGGTGGCATGGTCGAGAACCATCCGCAGGCCGCTGCGCTGCGCGGTGCCGCAGCCGATTTCGCTGCCGCGACCGGCGCCTCGCTGTGCCGCATCCCCCAGGGTGCGAACGCGGTAGGCCTCGCGCGCCAGGGTGTGCTGCCGAGCGCCCGCGACGTGGCCGGCATGTTCGCCGAGCCGCGCAACGCCTACGTCATCTACGGCATCGAACCGGGCCTGGATTTTGCCGATACGCCGGCTGCCACCAAGGCGCTGGCCTCGTCGAAGGTCGTGGCGCTCAGCCACTTCGCCTGCAAGTCCACGCGCGATGTGGCCGACGTGATCCTGCCGATCGGTCTGTTGCCTGAAATCGACGCGACGCTGACCAACCTGGACGGCAAGGACCAGCGCACGCAAGCCGCCGGCAAGCTGCCGGGCGAGGCGCGTGATGGCTGGAAGGTGCTCCGCGCCCTCGGTGGCGAGCTGCAGCTGGCCGGTTTCGAGTTCACCGACATCGCGGGCGCGCGTGCAGCCATCGCCGGCACCAGGGCGGTTGCCATGGCGAAGTCCGCCGCGCCGGACGCCGCTGGCCAAGGCCTGGAACTGGCCGTCACCGCAGCGATCTACCGCACCGACGGGACGGTCCGTCGTGCCGAAGCGCTGCAGGCGCATCCGCTGAACGTCGGCGACCGCATCGTGCTGAATCCCGCCGATGCGCGGGCCGCCGGCGTCGCCGAGGGCCAGGTCGCCAAGGTCGGCAATGGCATCGGCACGGCCTCGCTGCCGGTGGTGGTGGACGCCCGCGTGGCCGCGGGTGCCGCCTGGATCGAGAGCGGCTACGGTGCCACGGCACCGTTGGGCGCCGGACGCGTCACGGTGGTGAGCGCATGAATGAATTGCTGATCAACACGGTCGGCCCGCTGCGCGAATGGTTCTTCGGGCTGGGCGACATCGGCATGGTGTTGTGGATCGTGCTGAAGATCCTGGCGATCGCCATGCCGGTGATCATCTCGGTCGCGTTCTACGTGGTCTGGGAGCGAAAGCTGATCGGCTGGATGCACGTGCGCCATGGCCCGATGTACGTGGGCATGGGCATCTTCCAGGCGTTCGCGGACGTCTTCAAGCTGCTGTTCAAGGAAATCATCCAGCCCAGCAGCGCGCAGAAGACGATGTACATCCTGGCGCCGCTCATCACGCTGGCGCCGGCGTTCGCGGCGTGGGCGGTGGTGCCGTTCGATTACCAGTTGGTGCTGTCGAACGCCAATGCCGGCCTGCTGTACCTGCTGGCGATGACCTCGCTGGGCGTGTACGGCATCATCATCGCGGGCTGGGCGTCGAACTCGAAGTACGCCTTCCTGGGTGCGATGCGCTCGGCCGCGCAGGTCGTCAGCTACGAAATCGCGATGGGCTTCGCGCTGGTGGGCGTGCTGATCGCCGCCGGCAGCCTGAACCTGACCGACATCGTGATGGCGCAGTCGGGCGATTCCGGCTTCTTCGAATGGTTCTGGCTGCCGCTGTTCCCGCTCTTCATCGTCTACTGGGTCTCCGGCGTCGCCGAAACCAACCGCTCGCCGTTCGACGTGGTGGAAGGCGAATCGGAAATCGTCGCCGGCCACATGGTCGAGTATTCGGGTGCGGCGTTCGCGCTGTTCTTCCTGGCCGAATACGCCAACATGATCCTGGTGAGCTTCCTGGTGTCGCTGTTCTTCCTCGGCGGCTGGCTCAGCCCGCTGCAGGGCTGGATCACGGCCGACGTGTCGCCCTGGATCAACTGGGTCTGGACCGGCGGCTGGCCTTGGCTGCTGCTGAAGGTGCTGTTCTTTGCCAGCGCCTACATCTGGTTCCGCGCCAGTTTCCCCCGTTACCGCTACGACCAGATCATGCGTCTGGGCTGGAAGGTGTTCATCCCGCTCACGATCGTCTGGATCGCGGTGACGGCGTTGCTGGTGTTCTTCGGCGTGTTCGAGAAGGGTGTGTAAGACATGAGCAAGGTTGTGCACTACTTCAAGAGCCTGATGCTGCTGGAGCTGCTCCAGGGCCTGTGGCTGACGCTGAAGTACACCTTCAAGCCGAAGTACACGCTGATGTATCCGATGGAGAAGTTCCCGCAGTCGCCGCGCTTCCGCGGCCTGCACGCGCTGCGCCGCTATCCGAACGGCGAAGAGCGCTGCATCGCCTGCAAGCTGTGCGAGGCGGTGTGCCCGGCGCTGGCGATCACCATCGATTCAGCCCCGCGCGAGGACGGCACCCGCCGCACCACGCGCTACGACATCGACCTGTTCAAGTGCATCTACTGCGGTTTCTGCGAAGAGAGCTGCCCGGTGGACTCGATCGTGGAAACGCACGTGCTGGAGTACCACTTCGACAAGCGCGGGCAGAACATCGTCACCAAGCCGCAGCTGCTGGCGATCGGGGACCGGCTGGAAGCCGAGATCGCCGAGCGCCGCGCCGCCGACGCCGCTTTCCGCTGAGGTCCGAAGAATGGATTGGGTCCTGATCAGTTTCTACGCCTTCGCCACCGTCGCGGTCGTCGCCGCCGGCGCGGTGATCAGCGTGCGCAACCCGGTGCATGCCGTGCTGTGCCTCATCCTGACGTTCTTCTCGGTGGCCTGCATCTGGCTGCTGGTGGGCGCGGAGTTCCTCGGCGTCGCCCTGATCCTCGTCTACGTGGGCGCGGTGATGGTGCTGTTCCTGTTCGTGGTGATGATGCTCGACATCGACGTCACCGCCATGCGCGAGGGCTGGGTCAGGTTCCTGCCGGTGGGCCTGCTGGTGGCCGTGGTCATGCTGGCTCAGATGCTCGTGCTGATCGGCATCAAGGCGAAGATGGCCGTGCCGTTCGCCGACAACGCCGCCGCCGCGGCCGCCGAGGTGTCCAACACCGCCTGGCTGGCGCGCACGCTGTTCACCGAGTTCCTGCTGCCGTTCGAGTTCGCCGCCGTCATCCTGACCGTGGCCGTCGTGGCGGCGGTGATGCTGACGTTGCGCAAGCGCACCGGCATCAAGACGCAGGACCCGGGCGAGCAGTCGCGGGTCAAGGCGCGCGACCGCATCCGCATGGTGTCGATGCCGGCCGAGAAGCCGGTGCGCGAAACGCCGGCCAGTGCGCCGGCGGAAGGGGAGGGCAAGGCATGATTTCCGTAGGCCACCTGCTGGCGCTCGGCGCCGTGCTGTTCTGCATCAGCCTGGCGGGCATCTTCCTCAACAGGAAGAATGTCATCGTGCTGCTGATGTCGATCGAACTGATGCTGCTTTCGGTGAACATCAATTTCGTCGCGTTCTCGCGCGAGCTGGGCGATGCCGCCGGCCAGATCTTCGTGTTCTTCATCCTGACCGTGGCCGCCGCCGAGGCCGCCATTGGCCTGGCGATCCTGGTCACCCTGTTCCGCACCCGGCGCACGATCAACGTGGCCGAAGTCGATACGCTCAAAGGCTGATGCACCGATGACCGGTATGGAAGTCCTCCTCTCCAAGAACGTGCTGCTGGCCATCGTGCTGGCGCCGCTGCTGGGCAGCATCATCGCCGGGTTGTTCGGGCGTTTCGTCGGCCGGGCAGGCGCGCATACCGCGACCATCCTGGGCGTGGCCACCAGCTGCGCGCTGTCGTGCTGGGTGCTGTACCAGCTGGTGGCGCTGGGTGCTTCGCCGTTCAACCAGAACCTGTACACCTTCTTCGAGGTGGGCAGCATCACCGGCCATGTCGGCTTCATGATCGACAGGCTGACCGCGATGATGATGGTCGTGGTGACCTTCGTGTCGCTGCTGGTGCATGTCTACACCATCGGCTACATGGCGGAAGATCCCGGCTACCAGCGCTTCTTCAGTTACATCTCGCTGTTCACCTTCAGCATGCTGATGCTGGTGATGAGCAACAACTTCCTGCAGCTGTTCTTCGGCTGGGAAGCGGTGGGCCTGGTGTCCTACCTGCTGATTGGTTTCTGGTTCAAGCGCCCGACGGCGATCTTCGCCAACATGAAGGCCTTCCTGGTCAACCGCGTGGGCGACTTCGGCTTCCTGCTGGGCATCGGCTGCGTGCTGCTGATGTTCGGCACGCTGGACTACGCCACCGTGTTCGCCAATGCCACGCTGCTCGGAGGCAAGGCAGTGCCGGTCTGGTCCGGTGCGGTGACCCTGTTCGGCCACACCACGCAGCTGCTCGACCAGCCCGTGATCTGGTCCATGGCCACGCTGACCTGCATCTGCCTGTTCATCGGTGCGATGGGCAAGTCCGCCCAAGTGCCGCTGCACGTCTGGCTGCCGGACTCGATGGAAGGCCCGACGCCGATCTCCGCGCTGATCCACGCCGCGACGATGGTGACCGCGGGCATCTTCATGGTCGCGCGCATGTCGCCGCTTTTCGAGCTGTCGCAGACGGCGCTGGACTTCGTGTTGTTCATCGGCGCGACCACGGCGTTGTTCACCGGCCTGATCGGCATCGTGCAGAACGACATCAAGCGCGTGGTGGCGTATTCCACGCTGTCGCAGCTGGGCTACATGACGGTCGCGCTGGGCGTGTCGGCTTATTCGGCGGCCGTGTTCCACCTGATGACGCACGCCTTCTTCAAGGCGCTGCTGTTCCTGGCAGCGGGCTCGGTCATCATCGGCATGCACCACGAGCAGGACATGCGGAAGATGGGCGGCCTGCGCAAGTACATGCCCATCACCTGGATCACCAGCCTGATCGGCACGCTGGCGCTGGTCGGCACGCCGTTCTTCTCGGGTTTCTATTCGAAGGACGTCATCATCGAAGCCGCGCACCACCATCACGAGGTGGCGCACGAGCTGGGCGAGAAGATGTCCGAGATGGGCGTGATGGCGGCCCAGGGCTATCAGGGCCCCAGCGAATGGATCGCGACGTATGGGTATTGGGCCGTGTTGCTGGGCGTGTTCGTGACCAGCTTCTACAGCTTCCGGCTGCTGTACCTCACCTTCCACGGGAAGGAGCGCTTCCGGGATGCCCACGACGACCACGGGCACAGCGACCATGGGCACGACGCCGCGCACGCTGAGGCGCACGATGACCATGGCCACCATCACGGTGCGCATGAGCCGCACGAATCGCCGTGGGTGGTGACGGTGCCGCTGGTACTGCTCGCGATTCCGTCCATCCTGATCGGCATGTTCACCGCCGGTCCGATGCTGTTCGGAACGGCCTGGAACGATGCCCATCATGGGGTGACGCCGTTCTTCCAGGGCGCGATCGACTTCCTTCGCCTCGACCCGTCGTTGGCCACGTCGCCGCGCGATACGGTGATGGCGTTGTTGCCGGAGTGGCACGGTGCAATCAACTTCGCGCTTCACAGCGTGAAGACGCCAGCGCTATGGCTGGCATTCGGAGGCTTCGCCCTGGCGACCTTCCTGTACCTGTTCAAGCCGGAGCTGCCCGGCAGGATGCGCCACAGTGCCTTGGGCGCCTTCCTGACCAACATCCTGGACAAGAAGTACTGGGCCGACCACCTGTGGATCAACGGCTTTGCCGGTGGTGGCGTCAAGCTGGGCAAGGTGTCGCGCGCCTTCGACAGCCACGTGATCGATGGTGCGGCGGTGAACGGCACCGCCAGGCTGGTCGACCTGGGCGCGCAGCTGCTGCGCAAGACCCAGTCCGGTTACCTGTACCACTACGCGTTCGCGATGATCATCGGCCTGATCCTGCTGCTGGGCGTGATCATCAGGTTTTGGCAGTAACGACATGGCGCCGCCCCGTGCGGATCGTCCTGGCGAAGAACTCAACGGATAACACAACGTGTCGAACTGGCCCCTGCTTAGTGTTCTGATCTGGCTGCCCATCCTGGGCGGTGCGCTGGTCCTCGCCGTGGGCAACGCCCGCGCGGGCGCAGCGCGCTGGCTGGGCCTGGCGGTCGCGGTACTGACGTTCGTCGCCAGCATCGGCCTGCTGACGGGCTTCGACTACGCGAATCCGAGCCTGCAGTTCATCGAGACCCATGCGTGGATCCCGAGCTTCGACATCCATTACAACCTGGGTGCCGACGGCATCGCGGTGGCGCTGTTGTTGCTCAACACCCTCATCACGGTGCTGACGCTGGCGGGTGCGTGGGGTTCGGTGAACAAGCGCGTGGCGCAGTACGTGGCGGCGTTCCTGATCCTGGAAGGCCTGACCAACGGCATTTTCGCTGCCAGCGACGCCGTACTGTTCTACGTGTTCTTCGAAGCGATGCTGATCCCGATGTTCCTGATCATCGGTGTCTGGGGCGGACCGCGCCGCATCTATGCCTCGTTGAAGTTCTTCCTGTACACGTTCCTCGGCTCGGTGCTGATGCTGGTCGGTCTGGTGTACCTGTACATCAAGGGCGGCAGCTTCCAGCTGGCCGACCTGTATGCGATGCCGTTGAGCGCGAAGGAGCAGACCTGGCTGTTCTTCGCATTCCTGATCGCCTTCGCAGTCAAGATCCCCATGTTCCCGGTGCACACCTGGCTGCCGGACGCACACGTCGAGGCGCCGACCGCCGGCTCGGTCATCCTGGCGGCGATCGCGCTGAAGATCGGCGGCTACGGCCTGCTGCGCTTCAGCCTGCCGATCGTGCCGGATGCCGGCCATGAGTGGGCGATGTTCATCATCGTGCTGTCGCTGATAGCGGTCGTTTACGTGGGCCTCGTGGCGCTGGTGCAGGACGACATGAAGAAGCTGATCGCGTATTCGTCGGTCTCGCACATGGGCTTCGTGACGCTCGGCATCTTCATCGCCTTCAGCCTGGTGCGCGACTACGGCAATCTGGACGGCGCGCGCCTCGGCCTGCAGGGCGCGATGGTGCAGATGATCAGCCACGGTTTCATCTCCGGCGCGATGTTCACCTGCGTCGGCGTGCTGTACGACCGCATGCATACCCGCATGATCAAGGACTACGGCGGCGTCATCAACACGATGCCTTGGTTCGGCGCGTTCTTCATCCTGTTCGGCATGGCCAACTCCGGCCTGCCGGGCACCAGCGGCTTCGTCGGTGAGTTCATGGTGATCCTGGCCTCGTTCCAGCAGCACCCGCTGATCGCCTTCTTCGCCGCCACCACGCTGGTGATCGGTGCGGCCTACACACTGTGGCTGGTCAAGCGCGTGATCCTGGGCGACGTGGCCAATGCGCACGTGGCGGAGCTGAAGGACGTGTCTCTCCGCGAGGCCGTGGTGCTCGGCGGGTTCGCCGTCTGCGTGCTGGCGCTGGGCGTGTATCCCAAGCCGCTGACCGACCTGATGGAGCCGTCGATCGCGCAACTGGCGATGCAGCTCGCCAACAGCAAGCTGTAAGGAAGAACCATGACGACGCCGATGACCATCTCCGCCGCCGACCTGCAGCCGCTGCTGCCCGAACTGACATTGATCGGTGGTGCGTTCGCGCTGCTGATGCTGGACCTGTTCCTCGACAACTCCCGTCGCATCATCACCCACGCGCTCGCCCTGGTGGTCATGGCGGCGGTGGTATGGATGCTGGCGACGGGCGTGGGCGGGCAGGGGGCCGTGTTCAGCGGCATGTTCGTGCGCGACACGCTGGCCGACGTCAGCAAGGTGGTCATCGTCGCGGTCAGCGCACTCTCACTGGTCTATGGCTGGCCGTACCTGCGCGAGCGCAACCTGTACCCGGGCGAGGCCCCGGTGCTGGTCATGTTTGCCACGGCGGGCATGATGATGATGGTGTCGGCGGGCAGTCTGGTGATGGTTTACCTGGGCCTTGAACTGCTGGC
This sequence comes from uncultured Pseudoxanthomonas sp., assembly GCF_947498795.1. NCBI lineage: Bacteria > Pseudomonadati > Pseudomonadota > Gammaproteobacteria > Lysobacterales > Lysobacteraceae > Pseudoxanthomonas > uncultured Pseudoxanthomonas sp. The sequence continues at coordinate 354,562 of NZ_CANMLQ010000002.1, forward strand.
GCTGTGCTCGTACGCACTGGTTGCGCTGAACCGCGACGACGGTCTGTCCACCGAGGCGGCGATGAAGTACATCGTGCTCGGCTCGCTCGCCTCGGGCTTGCTGCTGTACGGCATGTCGCTGGTGTACGGCGCGACCGGTTCGCTGCAGCTGCCGGCGATCTTCGATGCCACCGGCGCTGCGCTCGGTGGAAGCAGCGACGCGCGCATGCTGTTGCTGACGGGCGTGGTGTTCATGGTGGCGGGCGTGGCGTTCAAGCTGGGCGCGGCGCCTTTCCACATGTGGTTGCCCGACGTCTACCAGGGTGCGCCGACGCCGGTGACGCTGTTCATCAGCGCCGCTCCGAAGCTTGCCGCGTTCGGCATGGCGTTCCGCCTGCTGCAGGATGGCGTGGGCCCGGCGGCTGCGCAGTGGCAGTGGTTGCTGGCGGGGCTGGCGGCCGCGTCGCTGGTGATCGGCAACGTCATCGCGATCGCGCAGACCAATCTCAAGCGCATGCTGGCGTACTCGACGGTATCGCACGTCGGCTTCCTGCTGGTCGGCTTCGCTGGCGGCGGCGAGGTGGGGTATTCGGGCGCACTGTTCTACGCGATCAGTTACGCCATCATGTCGGCGGCCGCGTTCGGCGCGATCATCGTGCTGTCGCGGCAGGGGTTCGAGGCCGACAGGATCGACGACTTCAAGGGCCTGAATGCGCGCAACCCGTGGCAGGCCGGGCTGGTGCTGTGCGTGATGGCCTCGCTGGCCGGCGTGCCCCCGTTCCTGGGCTTCTGGGCCAAGCTGGTGGTGCTGGGCGCGGCCGTCAACGGCGGCTTCCTGTGGCTGGCCCTCGTCGGCGTGCTGTGCGCCGTGATCGGTGCGTTCTACTACCTGCGCGTCATCAAGGTGATGTATTTCGACGAGCCGGTGGGCGAACTCCCGCCGCCGCGTGCCGACCGCGTGGTGCCGATGGTGTTCGGCGTCAATGCACTGGCCCTGCTGGTGCTGGGCATCGCCTGGAACCCGATCATGGCGTGGTGCAAGCTGGCCTTCGCGGGCTGAGGTCGCATCCCGCGATCCACGCTGTCTTTCGCCGGCAGGGCGCTGCCGGCACCCGTGATGAACGCGATGTTTCAATTCGGTGCATGGCAAGGCTTGCAATGCGTCGGCGTATTCATCATAATTTCGCTTCTGCTGCGGGGTGGAGCAGTCTGGCAGCTCGTCGGGCTCATAACCCGAAGGTCGCAGGTTCAAATCCTGCCCCCGCTACCATGTTTATCCGAGGTCGCCGATACCGGCGGCCAACGAAAAGCCTGGGCACGCAACGACGCATGTTCCCGTCGTTGCACCGACATCCAGCGTATCGGACAAGGGGCCCATCGGGCCCCTTGTTTGTTTCAGCGAATGCAGAACCACGAACCATCGGCAGCGAATCCGTGAGCGACAAGGCCAACGACATCGCCAACCTGCTGGCACCCACCGTCCAGGCACTGGGCGTGGAGCTGCTCGGCATCGAATACCTGCCCGCGCCCGGCGGCGCCACCGTGCGCCTTTACATCGATGTGCAGGAAGCCGAGCGCGCCACGCGCCACGTCAACATCGAAGACTGCGAAGCGGTGAGCCGCGAAGTGTCCGCGCAGCTCGACGTCGAGGATCCGATCTCCGGCAACTACACGCTGGAAGTCTCCTCGCCGGGTGTGGACCGGCCGTTGTTCCGCCTGGAGCACTACGCGCGCTTCGTCGGCGAAACGGCCAAGGTCGTGCTGAAGCTGCCGCAGGAGCGTCGCCGTCGCCTGCAGGGCAAGATCACACGCCTCGAAGGCGACAGCATCGTGTTCGCCGTCGACGACGCCGAGATGACGGTGGCGTTCGACAACATCGACAAGGCGCGGCTGGTCCCCGACTGGGCCGCGCTGGGCCTGGCGCCCGAGAAACCCGGTGGCGGCCGCAAGGCCGGTGCCAAGAAAGCCGGCGACGCCACGCGTGCGCCGGCCAAGAAAGCCAAGAAAAAACCCAACCAACCGGCGGCCCGCAAGCCGCGCGCGGAGTGATCAATGAGTAAGGAACTGTTGCTGGTCGTGGACGCGGTGGCCAACGAGAAGGGCGTGCCGCGCGAAGTCATCTTCGATGCCATCGAAGCCGCCCTGGCGTCCGCCGCCAAGAAGCGCTACCTGGATCAGGACGTGCAGGTGCGCGTCACCATCGACCACAAGGACGGCAGCTACGAGACGTTCCGCCGCTGGGAAGTGGTGGCAGACGACGTGGTGATGGAATCGCCCGACCGCCAGATCCGCCTGATGGACGCCGAGGATGAAGCCGAAGGCGCCGAAGTGGGCGACTGGATCGAAGAGAAGATCGAGAACCCCGATTTCGGCCGCATCGCCGCGCAGGCTGCCAAGCAGGTCATCGTGCAGCGCGTCCGCGAGGCCGAGCGCGCCCAGGTGGTCGACGCCTGGAAGGATCGCGTCGGCGAACTGGTCACCGGCGTGGTGAAGCGTGCCGAGCGCGGCAACATCTACGTGGACCTGGGCGGCAACGCCGAGGCCTTCATCCCGAAGGACAAGGGCATCCCGCGCGACGTGCTGCGCGCCGGCGACCGCGTCCGCGGCTACCTGTTCGACGTGCGTTACGAACCGCGCGGCCCGCAGCTGTTCATCAGCCGTGCCGCCCCGGAATTCATGATCGAGCTGTTCAAGCTCGAAGTGCCGGAAGTGGGCCAGGGCCTGGTCGAGATCAAGGCCTGCGCGCGCGATCCGGGCGACCGCGCCAAGATCGCCGTGCTCGCGCACGACACCCGCACCGATCCCATCGGCGCCTGCATCGGCATGCGCGGTTCGCGCGTGCAGGCCGTGAGCAACGAGCTCAACGGCGAGCGCGTGGACATCGTGCTGTGGAACGACAACCCGGCCACCTTCGTCATCAACGCGATGGCGCCGGCCGAAGTGCAGTCGATCATCGTCGATGAAGAGAAGCACTCGATGGACCTGGCCGTGGCGGAAGACCGCCTGGCGCAGGCGATCGGCAAGGGCGGCCAGAACGTCCGCCTGGCCAGCCGCCTGACCGGCTGGCAGCTCAACGTCATGACCGCCGACCAGGTCCAGGCGAAGAGCGAGGCCGAGCAGGCCGTCGCCCGCCAGCTGTTCATGGACAAGCTGGAAGTGGACGAGGAGATCGCCGCCATCCTGGTCAGCGAAGGCTTCAGCACCGTCGAGGAAATCGCCTACGTGCCGGTCGGCGAGCTGCTGGCCGTCGAGGGCTTCGACGAGGACATCGTCGAGGAACTGCGTTCGCGCGCCCGCGACGCCCTGCTGAACGAAGCACTGGCCGAGGAAGAAGGGCTGGAAGGCGACCATCCGGCCGACGACCTGCTGGCGCTGGAAGGCATGGACGAGGAGACTGCGTTCGCGCTGGCCTCGCACGGCGTCCGCACCAGCGAGGACCTGTCCGACCTGGCGGCCGACGAAGTGGTTGAATTCGGCATCGAGGGGCTGGACGAGGGGCGCGCCGCCGCGCTGATCCTGGCCGCCCGTGCCGAAGAGATCGCTCGCTTGGAGCGCGGCGCATGACCGCCCTCCAGGCCCGCCTGGAATGCGGCGCATGAGCCACCCATGAACACCGCCCTGGCACCCGCAGGGCTTAGAATTCCCCCTCTTGAACAGGGTTGCCCCACCACCACCGGGGGGGCGGAATACCCAAACTAGGATCCGAATGTCGCAGCAAACCACCATCCGCAAGCTCGCTGAACTGGTCAACACGCCGGTAGAGAAACTCCTGGAGCAACTGTCCGAAGCGGGCATGAGCTTCAGCGGTCCCGACCAGGTCGTGACCAGCATGGAAAAAGTGAAGCTGCTCGGCTTCCTCAAGCGCTCGCACGGCAAGAGCGATGCCGCGGTGGATGAAGCTGCGCCCAAGAAGATCACGCTGAACCGCCGCAAGGTGCAGGAAGTCACCGTCGCGGCCGGACGCAGCAAGACCACGGTCAACGTGGAAGTGCGCCAGAAGCGTACGTACGTGAAGCCGACGGACGCCGAATCGGTGGCGACCAACTGGCAGAGCGAGGCCGATCCGGAGCGCGCGGAAATCCTGCGCAAGCTGGAGGAGTCCCGCCAGCGCAACCTCGACGAACAGCAGCGCCTGGCGCAGGAAGACGCCAAGCGCGCCGAGGAACTGGAGCGCCGCCGGCAGGAAGAGGCCGCCGCGCGCGCCGAAGCCGAAGCTGCGCGTGCACAGGCCGATGCGGAAGCCGCCGCACTGGCCGCCGGTGCCGTCGCTGTGGATGGCGACGAGTCGGTGCGTCCGGCCAAGCCCGCCACCCAGGGCCACCATGTGCCCAAGACGGTCGTGCGCAAGGATCCCCCGCGCACCGACGACCGCAACAACGCCGCTGCCGCCAAGCACAAGACGCGCGGTTCGCACGCGATGGTCGCCGGCGTCGAGGACGACGACAACACCAGCCGTTTCGCGGGCCAGCTGCACCTGTCCGCCGCCGATCGTGCCCGTCGTGGCGCGTCGCGTGGCAAGCCCAAGCCGCCGCGCCGCCATGAGCAGAGCCGCGGTGGCGGTGGTGCGCACGGCTTCGAGCGTCCGACGGCACCGATCGTGCGCGAAGTGGCGATCGGCGAGACCATCACCGTGGCCGACCTGGCGCAGAAGCTGGCGCTGAAGGGCGGCGACGTGGTGAAGGCGCTGTTCAAGATGGGCGTGATGGCCACCATCACCCAGACCATCGACCACGACACCGCTGCGCTGATCACCGAAGAACTCGGCCACAAGGCCGTGCGCGCCGACGCCAACGACGTCGAGAACGAACTGCTGGCGCATTCGGAGGAGCAGCAGGGCGACAAGGTCGCGCGTCCGCCCGTGGTCACCATCATGGGGCACGTCGACCACGGCAAGACCTCGCTGCTGGACTACATCCGCCGTACCAAGATCGCCAGCGGCGAAGCTGGCGGCATCACCCAGCACATTGGTGCGTACCACGTGGAGACGCCGAAGGGCGTCATCAGCTTCCTCGACACCCCGGGCCATGCCGCGTTCACCGCGATGCGCGCCCGCGGCGCCAAGCTGACCGACATCGTGGTGCTGGTGGTCGCGGCCGACGACGGTGTCATGCCGCAGACCCGCGAAGCCATCCAGCACGCGAAGGCCGCGAAGGTGCCGCTGATCGTGGCGGTGAACAAGATCGACAAGTCCGACGCCGACCCGCTGCGCGTGAAGAACGAGCTGCTGGCCGAAGAAGTGGTCGCCGAAGAGTTCGGCGGCGACACCCAGATGGTCGAGATCTCGGCCAAGACGGGGCAGGGCGTGGACAACCTGCTGGACGCTATCTCCATCCAGGCCGAACTGCTGGAACTGAAGGCCGTGGAAGACGGCCGCGCCAGCGGCGTGGTCATCGAATCCTCGCTGGACAAGGGCCGCGGCCCGGTCGCGACGGTGCTGGTGCAGCAGGGCACCCTGAAGAAGGGCGACTACCTTGTCTGCGGTATCCAGTACGGCCGCGTGCGGGCACTGTTCGACGAGACCGGCAGCCAGCCGCCGTCGGCCGGCCCGTCCATCCCGGTGCAGGTGCTGGGCCTGTCCGGCGTGCCGGAGGCGGGCGACGACTTCGTCGTGGTCGCCGACGAGCGCCTGGCCAAGGACGTGGCGCAGCAGCGCGACGCCAAGCGCCGCGAATCGCGCCTGGTGCAGTCTGCCGGCAGCCGCATGGAAGACATCATGGCGCAGCTGGGCAAGGGCGAAGGCCAGCTCAGCCTCAACCTGATCGTCAAGGCGGACGTGCAGGGTTCGGTGGAAGCGCTGCGCCATTCGCTGGTCGCGCTGTCCAACGAGTCGATCCGCATCAACATCATCAGCTCCGGCGTGGGCGGCATCACCGAGTCCGACGCCAACTCCGCGGTCACCTCGAAGGCCACCGTCATCGGCTTCAACGTGCGTGCCGATGCGTCCGCGCGTCGCATCATCGAAGCCAACGGCGTGGACCTGCGCTACTTCTCGATCATCTATGACGTGATCGACCAGGTGAAGCAGGTGGCGTCCGGCCTGCTGGGCGTGGAGATCCGCGAAGAGATCATCGGTATCGCCGAAGTGCGCGACGTGTTCCGCAGCTCCAAGTTCGGCGCGGTCGCAGGCTGCATGGTGGTCGAAGGCACGGTCAAGCGGAACAAGCCGATCCGCGTGCTGCGCGCCAGCACGGTGGTGTTCGAAGGCGAACTGGAGTCGCTGCGCCGCTTCAAGGAGAACGTCGACGAAGTGCGCAACGGCACCGAGTGCGGCATCGGCGTGAAGGCCTACAACGACGTGCAGCCGGGCGACCAGATCGAGTGCTTCGAGCGCATCGAAGTGCAGCGCACGCTCTGATCATGCCGACCAAGTCGTTCCACCGCACCGACCGCGTGTCCGCCCAGCTCCGCCGGGAGCTGGGTACGCTGGTGCACGAGGCCGTGCGCGAGCACGGCCTGCCGTCGGTCAGCGTGTCCGACGTCGAAGTCACCCGCGACATGGCGCACGCCAAGGTGTTCGTTACCGCCCTGATGCCGGAACGCTCGGTCGAGGCGATGAAGGGCCTGAAGGAACTGGCCTGGGGCTTGCGCATGGAATTGGCACGACGCGTGAAGATGCGTCACGTGCCGGAGCTGCATTTCCACTACGATGATTCCGTCGACCGCGGCGAACGCATCGAAAATCTGCTGCGCGACCTGCCGCCCCCGCCGGCCGACGAAGAGCCGCGGGATCCGTAAGCGGAGGCGGCGCCCGGCCCGCGCATGGTCGAGCCCACCGCCGTGCCGTCCGTCGGACGGTCCGCGCCACCGTTGGTGTGCGGAACCCGCTAGCCGCGCTTGCGGGCGCGCGCCATGCTCCTGCTCTTCCCTGCATGCGAAGAGCGTCGCGGGCGTGGCCTGCACTTACGAAAGGAACGCGTTGCTTCCCATGGCGTCGCCCGAGACCAAGTTCCGCGCCCTTGACGGCATCCTGCTGCTCGACAAGCCGCAGGGCATGAGTTCGAACGGTGCGCTGCAGGTCGCGCGTCGCCTGTTCAGGGCCGAAAAGGGCGGTCATACCGGAAGCCTGGATCCGTTGGCGACCGGCCTGTTGCCCCTGTGTTTCGGCGAAGCCACCAAGATCGCCGGATTGCTGCTGGGGTCGCGCAAGGCCTACGACACGGTCGCCGTGCTCGGAACGACCACCGATACCGACGACGCCGATGGCGTCCCGCTGCGCCAGCGCCCGATACCGCCGCTGGATGCCACCACCGTCGCTGCTGCGCTCGCGCCACTGAAGGGTCGCATCCGCCAGCGCGCTCCCATCTACTCCGCGCTGAAGCAGGGGGGCGAGCCGCTCTACACGAAGGCGCGGCGGGGTGACGTCATCGAAGCGCCGGAGCGCGAGGTCGAGGTCCACGGCATCGAGATCCTCGGGATCGCGCCTGATCGGCTTTCCCTGCGCGTGGAATGCGGGTCCGGGACCTACGTGCGCAGCCTGGTCCGTGACCTCGGCGAGGCGTTGGGGTGCGGCGCCCATGTCGGGGCCCTGCGGCGCCTCTGGGTCGATCCGTTCCTGCAGGCGCCCATGTACACCCTGGAGGCGTTGCAGGCGTTGGCTGAACAAGGGGGCGACGCTGCCCTGGAGGCCTGCCTGCTGCCCATCGAGTCCGGTCTGGCCGGCTTCCCGCGGGTCGAGGTGGATGCTGTCGGTGCACGCCGGTTGGCGCAGGGGCAACGGTTGCGGGGGTATCCACCCAGCGAGGTCCCGGTGGCGATCCACGGGCCGGAAGGACGCGTGCTGGGCCTCGGGACGGTCGATGCCGAAGGCACACTGTCGCCGCAGCGGTTGTTCGCCTGGGCGGTGGCCGGCACCGCCGTGAAGACGGACCGCTCGCAATAGAACCTTGTTTCACAAGGACCCGGAGGCTACACTACGCCGCCGGTTTTATGCCGGTATCTCGTTCATTTCCCAGCTTCATCAACGGCGGGCCAGGCGGTGCGCGCGGAGGACACCCGCGTTCCTGCAGGCCACGCATCCACCAGAGAAAACGCATGTCCATCGATACCCAGAAAGTCATTGCCGACAACGCGCGCGGCGCCAACGACACCGGTTCGCCGGAAGTCCAGGTGGCCCTGATCACCGCCCGCATCGAGCACCTGAGCGGCCACTTCAAGACCCACAAGAAGGATCACCACAGCCGCCGTGGCCTGCTGCAGCTGGTCAATCGCCGCCGCAGCCTGCTTGACTACCTCAAGAAGAAAGACAACGAGCGCTACAAGACCCTGATCGAAAAGCTCGGTCTGCGTCGCTGATATACCCCCGACCGCGGCGCAGAGATGCGCCGCGGTTTGCATTTCAGGGAACGGAATGCGCTGCATCCGCTGGCCGCACCGGGCCCGCCCCTCCCAGCACCACCGGCCGGACGCATCCGGCCAGCCACGCGCGACAAGGGTCGCGTGAGGTCCAACCCGCACAAGGCATCCCAAGGAAACCCCCGTGGCAAAAATCACCAAAACCTTCCAGTACGGCAAGCACCAGGTCACCCTGGAGACCGGCGAAGTCGCCCGCCAGGCCGGCGGCGCCGTCGTCGTCAAGTTCGACGACACCGTGCTGCTGGTCACCGCCGTGGCCGCGAAGTCCGCCCGCGAGGGCCAGGACTTCTTCCCCCTGACGGTCGACTACCAGGAGAAGTTCTACGCCGGCGGCCGCATCCCCGGTGGCTTCTTCAAGCGCGAAGGTCGCGCGACCGAGAAGGAGACGCTGATCTCCCGCCTGATCGATCGCCCGCTGCGCCCGCTGTTCCCGGAAGAATTCCGCAATGAAGTGCAGGTCATCGCCACGGTGATGTCGCTGAACCCGGAAATCGACGGTGACATCCCGGCGCTGATCGGTGCCTCCGCCGCCGTCGCCCTGACCGGCGCGCCGTTCAACGGCCCGATCGGTGCCGCCAAGGTCGGCTACGTCAATGGCGAGTACGTGCTGAACCCGACCGTCAGCGAACTGAAGGACTCCAAGCTGGAGCTTGTGGTCGCCGGTACCGCCAACGCCGTGCTGATGGTCGAATCCGAAGCCGCCGAGCTGTCGGAAGAAGTGATGCTGGGTGCGGTGATGTTCGGTCACCGCGAGATGCAGAAGGTCATCACCGTGATCAACGAGCTGGTGGCCGAAGCCGGCAAGCCGAAGTGGGACTGGCAGCCGCCGGCCAAGAACGAAGGCCTGATCGCCGCCCTGCGCCATGCGGTGGGCGACAGCCTGGCCGGTGCGTTCCAGGTGCGCGACAAGATCGAGCGCCGCGATGCCATCTCCAGCCTGAAGAAGGCCATCCTGGGCGCGCTGGCGCCGCAGGCCGAGAGCAATGCCTGGAGCACGGGCGACCTGTCGAAGGAATTCAGCGAGCAGGAATACCAGACCATGCGCGCCTCGGTCCTGAAGACCAAGGTCCGCATCGACGGCCGTGCGCTCGACCAGGTGCGCCCGATCTCCTCCAAGGTCAGCGTGCTGCCGCGCGTGCACGGCTCCGCGCTGTTCACCCGTGGCGAAACGCAGGCGATCGTCGCCGTCACGCTGGGCACCGCCCGCGATGGCCAGGTGATCGACGCCGTCGCCGGCGAGTGGAAGGACCACTTCCTGTTCCACTACAACTTCCCTCCGTTCTCGGTGGGCGAAGCCGGCCGCATGATGGGCCCGAAGCGTCGCGAAATCGGCCATGGCCGCCTCGCCAAGCGCGGCGTGCTCGCCGTGATGCCGACGATGGAAGCCTTCCCGTACACCATCCGCGTGGTGTCGGAAATCACCGAGTCGAACGGTTCCTCGTCGATGGCCTCGGTCTGCGGCAGCTCGCTGGCGCTGATGGATGCGGGCGTGCCGATCAAGGCGCCGGTGGCCGGCATCGCGATGGGCCTGGTGAAGGAAGGCGACGAATTCGTCGTGCTGAGCGACATCCTGGGTGACGAAGACCACCTGGGCGACATGGACTTCAAGGTCGCCGGTACCGCCAACGGCGTGTCCGCGCTGCAGATGGACATCAAGATCGAAGGCATCACCGAAGAGATCATGAAGCAGGCGCTGACGCAGGCGAAGGCCGGCCGACTGCACATCCTGGGTGAAATGGCCCAGGCGATGTCCGCACCGCGCCAGGAACTGAGCGAGTTCGCGCCGCGTTTGATCACCATCAAGATCCACCCCGACAAGATCCGCGAAGTGATCGGCAAGGGCGGTTCGGTGATCCAGGCCATCACTAAGGAAACCGGCACGCAGATCGACATCCAGGACGACGGCACCATCACCATCGCCTCGGTGAACGGCGCCGCCGGCCAGGCCGCCAAGGCCCGCATCGAGCAGATCACGTCCGACGTCGAGCCGGGCCGCATCTACGAAGGCAAGGTCGCCAAGATCATGGACTTCGGTGCGTTCGTCACCATCCTCCCGGGCAAGGACGGCCTGGTGCACGTCTCGCAGATCTCCAACGATCGCGTCGAGAAGGTCAGCGACGCGCTGAAGGAAGGCGACGTGGTCAAGGTCAAGGTGCTGGAAGTCGACAAGCAGGGTCGTATCCGCCTGTCGATCAAGGCCGTGGAAGAAGGCGAGGGCGTGTCGGCCGAGTAAGCCGCACGACATCGCAAGGCATGACGGAAAAGCGGGCTTCGGCCCGCTTTTTCTTTTGGGTCACGGAGTGCCGCATTGCGGCGCATCGTGCCTGTGCACGGCCATCGTCCGTGTCTTTCTACGACCGCCGGACTTCCGTCCTGGCTGTGTCGGTTTCCCGGCTCGCGGCACGAGCGTAGCCGCCCGTGCCCTCGGTTCGCCCCGCGCAAACGCAGGCGAGCCCGGCACTGCTGCCGCCGCGCAGCGGCGCGGACATGCCCCTTTTCCGCGCGTCCCGCCTGCGCACGACGTCGACGTGATGCAGGGCGAGCCTAGGGCGCTCCCGTTCTGGCACCGGACTTGCACGGCGTCACGCGCGTCACGGAATTTGCGAAATTCGAATTTCAGTTTTGCGTCGGCATGCCGATAGGAACGGGAAGAACGTCGAAGAAGTGCAGCGGGGAAGCTGCCTTTCGTGAGCAGGGGAAACGTCCGTACCGGCGTGGTGTGGCGCCTTCCGGGGAGCCGCCGAGGCGATGTCTCGGGGTTCGTCTGGCGTCGTGCAGTGCGGGACGTCGACACGCGGTTTGGTCACTTGGGGGAAATCGATGGAATCAGTCGTCGGCACGCGTGCGCGGGCCAACAGCAGGCCGATGTCGGTCTGCCGCGCGTCTTTCCGGCCATGGCGGCTCCTGCTGCTCGCGTCGACCCTGCTGCCTTGCCTGGCTGACGCTGCCGACGGCAAGGCCTATGCCGATGTGCCGGTACGCAAGGCCGGCCTGTGGGAGGTGACGATCATCGCGCACGCACCACCGGGTGCGGGCGGGCGTATGCAGCCTGCCATGACCGCGCTCCAGTGCACCGACGCGGGTGCCGAGCGCGTGGTGCCGTTGTTCCTGCTTCCCGCCCGCGAGCAGTGCCGCCAGATCACCGTTTCCAGGAACGGCAGTGGCCATGAGATCAACACCGTCTGCGAGACGCACGGCCAGCGCGTCGACACGCAGGTGAAGGTGCAGGGCGACATGCAGGCCCGGTATGAGGGCACCTATCGCATCCGCTACCCGGCGTCTCCTTCGAACGACACAGGACACGTGCCGTTCAAGGGGCGCTGGCTGGGCCGGTGCAAGCCCGGCCAGCGCGCCGGCGACATGGTGCTGCCGAACGGCATCACCGTGAACACGGTCGACGATGCGCGGCGCGCAAGCGGGCACGCGCATTGAACGGCCTCGCTGTCCCGGATGCATGGCATCGCGCCACGCCGCATCCGCATCGCACGCCGGGCATGGCCATGCGCACCACTTCTTGCTCGCGCAACACGGGGTCGCCCGTGGCGCTTTCTAGTCTTCTTGCTTTCAGGACGGAACGGATCATGCAGATTGCCGCGGTAGTTGGAGAACGATGGGCCGCCCTGGCCTGTCACGGGAACGGAAGGAAACGCATCGCCACGGTCTGCGTCCTGATGCTTCTGGCGCTGTTCCTCCCGGCCGCGCACGCGCAGGTCAAGAACGGCGGCTTCGAAACGCAGAACTTCTCGGAGTGGAAGCTCGAACGCTACACGCGCTCATCCAGTGCCCTGCCGGTCGTGCCGCCGACCAACAGCAGCCAGCTGACCCTGGGTGCGGTGCAGGAGACCGTTCCCAGCAGCAACACGGTCAACACCGCCTTCGGCGGCAATGTCCGCATCCTCACCGCGGCCGGCACTGCCGCCAACACCGGTGGCAACGGTGCGCGCTATCCCTTCTCCGGCACCGCGTCTTCGCTGCTGGGTGGCAACGGTGCGCGCGCCGCGTATGCGATGGAGCAGCAAGCGACGATGGTGCTGAGCGACGTCGATCCCGTCGACGGCAAGGTCCACCTGCGCTTCGCGATGGCGCCGGTGCTCAACAATCCCAACCATCCCGCAGGCCAGCAGCCGTTCTTCTTCGTCGAAGTCATCAATCTGACGAAGGGCAACACCCAGCTCTTCCATACCTTCAACTATTCGAACCAGGCCGGCATTCCCTGGCAGTCGTTCGGTGCCTACCAGTTCACCAACTGGCAGGGCTTCGACATCTCGCCGGGCAACGGACGGCTGGACGTCGGCGACCAGATACGGCTGAAGGTCTACGTGGCGAACTGCTCCGCAGGCGCCGCCGACCACACCGCCCAGGTCTACATGGACGTGTTCGGTTCGAAGATGCCGGGTCTCAGCGTGTCCGCCGTCGGCCCGTCGACGACCAAGCCCGGTGAGCAGGTCACCTACACCTACAACTACGTCAACAACTCGGGCGTCTATGCGCTCGGTTCGATCGTCCGCCTCGCGGCGCCGATCACCGAAAACGGCCTGCCGCTCACGTTCGTCCCCAATGCGTTTCCCGCGTCGTGTTCCGGTCCCCACGCCGGCACGGCCCCGCGCGCGGACTACATCGACTGTCCGGTCGGCGATCTCGTGGCCGGCGCCGGCGGCAGCTTCCCGGTGACGTTCACCGTACCCGCCGGTGCGGCGACGACCGGCCCGAACAACGTCATCAACAATGGCGACTACGATGTGCGCGCGAATACGGTCAGCCCTTTCATCGGGCCGCTCGTCAAGACCACGATCTCGCCGGCGAGCACCACGCTGATCGACCTGGGCGTCAGTGTCGGCAACGGCAACGTGCCGTCCTACCTGGTCGGTGGCGCGGTGGCCTACACGATCACCGTGACCAACCATGGTCCGGTCGACGCCAACGGCGCAAGCCTTTCGCAAAGCCTGAGCGGTGCGAACGGCACCGCCGCCTGGACCTGTGCGGTCCCGGGCGGCAGCACGGCCAGCTGCGGCGCCACCAGCAGTGGGTCCGGCACCCTGTCGACGGCCACCGCCAACCTGCCGGTGGGCCAGTCGCTGGTCTATACCGTCAACGGCATCACCGCGGCATCGGCCGGTACGCCGGTAGTGACGGTGGTCAGCGTGACGCCGCCCGCCGGGATGTCGGACAGCGTCGCGGCCAACAATACCGATGGCCTCAGCACGCCCGTGAGTGCCGCGCAGCACCTGCTCACCGCCCACACCACCGGTGCCGGCAGCGGACGCCTCAATGCCATTCCCGCGGTCTACGCCTGCCCGTCGGGCGGCGCGAGGACGGCCTGCAGTTCGGGGAACCTGGGTGAGGGGCAGGAGGCCTACCTCACCGCCGTGGCCGACAACGGTTCGCTCTTCAAGGGCTGGACAGGCGGATGCGCCAGCGTGACCGGCAACGAATGCCGCGTGCAGATGGGCACGCAGGACCTGCAGGTCACCGCGGACTTCGCCCGGGTCTGGATCGTCACGCCCAGCGTCGCCGGCGGCACCCTGGGCAACGCGGCGGCGCAGGTCATCGAGGACGGGCAGGGGACCAGCTTCACCTTCACCCCGACCACTGCAGGCCACGTTCCCACGATCACCACCCCGCCGGGCGCCAACACGTGCCCCGGCACGCTGAGCGGCCCGACCGCCGGCGCCTACACCTACACCGTCACGCCGGTGACGCAGGATTGCGCATTCCACGTTGCGTTCGCGGGCCAGCCACGGCTGGAAATCGCCAAGACCGCATCCATCGTCGCGCCCGCCGCGGCGTCCGTGGGCGTGCCGTTCGACTACACGATCACGGTCACCAACACGGGCGCAGGGCCGACCTCCGCCGCTGCCACCGTCACGGACCCGGTGCCGGCAGGCCTCACCCTCGGGACGCTGCCCGCCGGTTGCACGACCAACCCGGTCGGCAGCCAGACGGTGGTGTGCACCATCGCCTCGGGGCTGTCGAACATCGCACCCGCCAATGCCGCGAGCTTCGTGATCGCAGCGACGCCGCAGGGTGCCGTCAACAACACCACCGTGTCGAACACGGCCACGGTGACTGGCGGCGGTGATCCCGCCTGCGCCACCGCCGGCAGCTGTGCCAGCGCACCCGTGGATACGCCGATCGTCGCACCCCGCCTCGAGATCCAGAAGACCGGTCCGGCGACCGCGGTCGTTGCGGTGCCCTACGACTACCTCATCACGGTGACCAACTCGGGTACTGCCGCGACATCGTCGGTCGCGACGATGACCGACGTGGTGCCCGCAGGCCTGAGCATCGGCACACTGCCCGCTGGCTGCGCGACGAATCCGTCCGGCAGCCAGACCGTGGTGTGCGCGGTCCCGGCCGGCCTGTCCCATGCCGCGCCGGGCAACACGGCGACCTACGTGATCCCGGTGACGGCGACCGTGTCCGCGGCCGCCAGCGTCGACAACATCGCCAGCATCCAGGGCGGCGGCGATCCGGATTGTGCCGCGGGCTGCGCCAGCACGCCGGTCACGACGGCGCTGGCCGCACAGGCCCCCGTCCTGTCGATCACCAAGTCAGTGACATCGACCGGTCCTTATCGCCTCGGCAGCGTCGTCGCGTATCAGTTCGTGGTCGAAAACATCGGCAACCTGTCGCTCACCGGCATCGTGGTGAACGACGCGCGACTCGATGCGCCAGCCGTCTGCGCGTCGACGACGCTGCAGCCTGGCGACAGCACCACCTGCACGGGCGTGCATACCGTGACGGCGGAAGAAGTGGCCGCCGGCAACGTGCACAACAGCGCGACGGCCAGCGGTCAGCCGCCGACGCCGCCGGGGGGGCCGACGCCACCGGCCATCACCAGTTCTTCGAGCGAAGTGGACACGGCGACCGAACAGCTGCCGGCGATGACGCTGGTGAAGTCGGTGACGTCGACGGGCCCGTACCGCGCAGGCAGCACGATCGCCTACCGGTTCGAGGTGGAGAACACCGGCAACGTGACCCTGGCGAACGTGTCCGTGAGCGATGCGATGGCCGGGCTCAGTCCGCTGGCCTACGCGTGGCCGGGCCTGGCGGGACAGCTGCAGCCGGGCGAGAAGGTCGTGGCGAACGCGACCTACAGCGTGACGCCTGACGACGTGCTGGCCGGCCAGGTGCGCAACACCGCGATGGCCACGGGCCAGCCGCCCACGCCGCCGGGAGGCGCTCCGTCGCCCGGCGTGAGCACGCCGACCAGCAGCGTGGACACCGACATCCTGCCTGCGGTGAATGCGGTCGACGACGCGCCCGCCTCCGTGGATGGGGCTCGCGGCAATCCGTCGGTCGGGAACGTCTACGACAACGACACGATCAACGGTGTGGTGGTGGATCCGTCGCGCGTCACCGGCACGGTGACCACACCGGCGACCTCGCTCAACGGTGGTCCGGTCCCGGTCCTGGATCCGGCGACGGGCAACGTGTCCGTCCCGGCCGGAACACCGGCGGGCACGTACACGATCGGTTACCGCCTCTGCGAAGCGCAGACGCCGGACAACTGCGACGACGCGACGGTCACGCTCACCGTGACGGCCACGATCATCGATGCCGTGGAGGACGCGTTCGTCCCGATCCGCAGCGGCACGGGCGGGACCTCGCCCAGCGTACTGGGCAACGACACCCTGGGCGGTGGTCCTGCGCAGATCGGCCAGGTCACGCTGGTGCCGGGCAGTCCGCCCATCCCGGGACTGGTGATGAACCCCGACGGCACCGTCACGATGACCGCGGGCACGCCGCCCGGTACGTACCGTTATCCGTACACCCTGTGCGAAGTGCTGAACCCGGCCAACTGCGATACGGCCGATGCCATCGTGGTGGTCAGTGGCGAAGCGCTGCTGCGCGTGACCAAGGCCGCAGGCGTGCGCGACGTGCAGACCGGCGACCTGGTGCGATACACGGTGTCGGTCGAGAACCTCGGCGACGGTCCGCTGGTCGACGGCCGCATCATCGATACGCCGCCCGCGGGCTTCACCTACGTGGAAGGCTCGTTGTCGGTCAGCGACGGCGACAACGCCGCCACGGTGGCCGGCCAGTCTCCGGTGCGGTTCGAAGGCCTCGACATTCCGGTCGGTGGCAGCGCCCGCCTGGTGTACGCGATGCGGGTAGGCGCCGGTACGCGCGCCGGCACGCAGGTCAACCAGGCGCAAGCGGTGTCGTCGTCCGGTGAGCCGCTGTCCAACGTGGCGAGCGCCGACGTGATGCTGGTGGCCGACGCGATGGTGGAAGACAGCCTGCTGTTCGGCACGGTGTTCAACGACCGGGACGGCGATGGTTGGCAGGACAGCGCCACGCTGAGCGGTATCCGCGTGCAGGGAGGGTTCGCGTCGGCTGCCTACGTGGCGGGTTCGACCACGCTGGATCGCGGTACGGGTCCGCAGCCGCAGGCCGATGCCAGCGCGCCGCTGCTGCACGGCATCGTCGTGGGCACGGTGGAGGGGCGCCAGTCCGAGGCCGATGCCGTGAGCGACCGCCAGGTGGTGATCCGCCAGACGTTGCGCGAGCCCAGCTTCACCGACGACTTCGTGCTGAGCAGCGACCAGGGCGTGACCTTGCGGATGGACCGCCACGGCGTCACTTCGGTCGAAACGCGTGGCGACGCGGCCAAGGGCCTCACGGCGGCGATGCCCACGGTGGAGCGTCGTGTCGCGCAGGGCGCGGACGGCTACGTGGTGGACTACGTCATCGGCAACGCCGGTATCGAGGAACGCGGCGTGCCGGGCGTGCGCATCGCCACCGTGGAAGGTCTGTTGATCGAGACCGACCTGTTCGGCCGCTACCACCTCGCCGGCGTGTCCGGTGGCACGTGGGAGCGCGGACGCAACGTGATCCTGAAGGTGGATCCGTCCACGCTGCCCGCCGGCACCACGATGACGACGGACAACCCGCTGCTGCGCCGGGTGACCCCCGGTGTGCCGGTGCGCTTCGACTGGGGCGTGGTGCTGCCCGAACAGGTGATCGAAGGCGGCAGCGACCAGCTGGAACTCGAACTGGGCGAGGTGCAGTTCGCGCCGGGCAGCGCCGTGTTGCCCGCGCGCTACCAGCCGCTGGTGAGTGCCATGGCCGCCAAGGTGCGCGAGTACCAAGGCGGTGAGGTGGTGATCCAAGCCGATGGCGACAGCGAAGGACGCGCGTTCGATCGGGCCAATGCGGTCAAGGACGCCTTGCTGGCCCAGCTCGACGGGCCGGCGGCCAAGGCACTGACGGTGAGCGTCCGCGCAAAGCCGGAGGCGCCGGCGTCGCTGGTCGCCGGTGTGCGGGATGACGCCGCGCTGCTCGGCACGGTGCTGTTCGATACCGACATGGCGACGATCCGCGCCGAGTTCGCACCGCTGCTCGACGCGATCGCGGCCGCGCTCGAACGCAGTGGCGGAGGCGGCGTCGTCATCGTGGGCCACGCCGACCGGCGCGGCTCGCATGCCTACAACAGCGCGCTGGGAATGCAACGTGCGAAGGCGGTATTCGACGCCCTCGCCGGACGACTCAGCGCATCGGCCCGCGCGACGTTGCGGGTGGAAATCGAAAACGACCCGGTCGCGCCCGACGGCGCGCGGAACTGAGGGGGCGGGTCATGGACAAGCGCATGAAGATGAAGCTGTTGGACTACACGTTGATCACGCTGCTGGCCGGTGCGGCGCCGATGGTGGCCGCGCAGGAAGCGGCCACGACCGCGGACAACCCGGTGCAGGGCGAAGGCGCGACGGTCACGTGCGATACGGAACGCTGCACCAGCGAGGACGGATTGTTCTTCCGCCTGCGCACGCGCAGCTACGACGACCCGGTGACGCAGGCGACCGGCGCGCACGCCACCTCGGTCGCGCTGCAGCCTGACCGTCGCGTGACGGTGCAGGCGGCATCGCCGGCCAAGGCGGTGGTGACCGGCAAGTTCTCGATCGACCTGCCCGGCGGCGGCGCGATCTGGGCGACCGAAGATCCCACGCTCGGCCAGCCGGAACTGTCGGTGTCCGCACCGTCGTTCGCGGCGTTCGATGGCACGGGCATCCTCAAGCCGGTGCCGTTCTACGTACGCGGCAACTATCCGGCCTTCATCGCGCGGCTGGAGATCAGCGTGTATCGCGCGAGCGATGCGGACCTGATCGAGCCGCTGGCGACCGTGCCGCTGGATGTGGCGGCCGTGACGCGCGCCGAATGGGACGGCGCGCTTCCGGCCAAGTATCGCTTCCGCAAGGGCGATGAGCTGGTCTACGTGCTGCGCGCCACGGGAGCCGACGGCCAGGTCGACGAAACCCTGCCGCGCACGTTGCAGCTGGTGTCGCCGGAGGAAGCCGAACGCGGCGCCACCGCACTGCGCACGAGCACCGAGCGTCAACTGGGCAATGCACTCAGCACAGAGCAGGCGCAGGCGCAGAGCCTGATCGACGACGTCTTCGCGGGAAATGGCCTGCGCCAGCAGAACATCCCGCTCTACGGCTCGCGCGTGCGCATCCAGGGCCGCAACCTGCCCGCCGATGCTGCGTTGCGCATCAACGGCCAGGAATACCCGGTGGACCTGGAGCGCAAGTTCGTTGCCGAGTACCTGGTGCCGGTGGGCAAGCACCGCTTCGACATCGCGGTGGGCGGGCATGGCGACGGCGAAGCGCCGACGCCATCGCATTCGCTGGATATCGACGTCAGCGGCCGCTACTTCTTCGGCGTGGGCGTGGCCGACGTGACCATCGCGCAGAACAGGATCAGCGGTTCGTCGGCCTCGTTCCAGGGCGATGCGCGCTATCAGGACGATGTGATCAGCGACGGCCGGCTGGCGTTCTACGGCAAGGCGAAATGGCGGGGCAAGTACCTGGTGACGGCGCAGGCCGATACCACCGAACGCGATCTGGAGCGCCTGTTCGACGGCTTCACCCAGGCCGATCCGCAGGACATCTTCCGCCGCCTCGACCCCGACCTGTACTACCCGGTCTACGGCGACGATTCGAACACCTATCGCGACGTCGACACGATGGGGCGCTTCTACCTGCGCGTGGACTGGGACAAGAACCAGGCCCTGTGGGGCAACTATGCGACCGGAATCACCGGTACCGAATTCGGCCAGTACCAGCGTTCGCTGTACGGTGCGGCGCTCAACTGGCGCTCCAATGCCAGCAACCGGTGGGGCGATGCCGGCAGCGAACTGCGTGTGTTCGGGTCCCAGCCGGAGAGCGCGCCGGGCCACAATGAATTCATCGGTACCGGCGGCAGCCTCTACTACCTGCGCCACACGGACCTGCTGCCCGGGTCGGACGTGGTGACGCTGGAGGTGCGTGATCGCACCACCGGCCGTACCGAGAACCGCGTGGTACTGCAGCGGGGCACGGACTACGAGATCGACGAACTGCAGGGCCGCCTGCTGCTGACGCGCCCGCTGGCGCAGATCAGCCGCGACAACAATCCCACGCTCACGCGCGATGCGCCGCTCGATGGCCTGGAGCAGCGCCTGCTGGTGGACTACGAGTGGGTGCCGTCCGGTTTCGACGCGGACGAGCTCACTGTCGGCCTGCGCGGCAAGCACTGGTTCGGCGACCACGTCGGCGTGGGCGCGACCTACATCGACGAAAGCCGTGCGGGCGAGGACTACACGCTGAAGGGCGGCGACCTCACGCTGCAGGCGGGCAAGGGCACCTTCGTGAAGGCCGAGTACGCGCGCAGCGAGTCGTTCGGCCTGCCGGCATTCTTCTCCGACAACGGCGGCCTGAGCTTCATCCAGCAGAACGACACCGCGCTGAACCGCGAAGGCGAGGCGAAGGCACTGGAGGCACGCGCCAACTTCAGGGAACTGGGCTGGACCGAGCACGACTGGAGCGCCGGGGCCTGGTGGCGCCGCACCGACGCCGGCTATTCGGTATCCCGCTACGACAACGGCCTGCCGGTGACCGAGTATGGCGCCGAAGTGCTGGGCCAGTTCGACCAGAACATCCGCCTGTACAGCCGCTACACCCGCGCCGAACGCGGCACGGACACGCTGGACCAGGCGCAGGCGACGGTGGAATGGCGGATCAGCGACGACGGCACGCTGGGCGTGGAAGTGCGACGCGTGAACGAGGAAAGCGGCGCCGTCGATGCCGCCGGCACGCTGGCGGCGCTGAAGTACCAGCACCGCATCGGCAGCGCGTGGGACGTGTATGGCGTGGCCCAGTTCACCGTGGACGACGACGGCGGCCAGTATGCCGACAACGACGCCTACACCTTGGGCGCCAGGCATCTGTTCGGCGACAACTCGTCGATCGGCGCGGAAGTCACCGACGGCGATCGTGGCAATGCGGCGACGGTCAATGCCGAATACCGCATCACGCCGGAGCACACGTTCTATGGCGGCTACACGCATTCGACCGACACCACCGGCTACGACTCGCTGTTCAACCCGAAGGGGCAGAACGGCTGGACGCTGGGCCAGCGCTGGCGCATCTCGAATCAGGCCAACGTGTTCAACGAAAGCCAGTTCCTGAAGGAGCGCGACACGTCGGGCCTGGCGCACACCTTCGGCATGGATTTCTATCCGGCGCGCGGTTGGAACACGGGCTTCACCCTGTCGGAAGGCGAACTGGAGAACGCACGATCCGGTGGCGTGGTGGATCGCCGCGCGGTCAGCGTGTCCGGCGGCCACACCTCGCCGGAGACCGACTGGCAGAGCAAGCTGGAATGGCGTGAGGACACCGGTGCGGAACAGCGCGAGCAGTGGGTCAGCACCACGCGTCTGACCCATCGCTTCAGCGACAGCTGGCGCATCGCGGCCCGCCTGAACTATGCGGACACCGACGACCGGCTCAATCCGCAGGAAGGCGCCAGGTTCATCGAGGGCAGCGTGGGCTTCGCCTACCGACCCTGGAACAGCGAGCGATGGGGCCTGTTCGGGCGCTACACCTATCTGTACGACCTGGCGAGCATGGGCCAGCTGGGCGGCGCGGAGGTCGACCAGCGCTCGCAGATCGTCTCGCTGGAAGGTGTGTACAAGCACGACCAGCACTGGGAGTTCGCCGGCAAGCTGTCGCGTCGCGAAGGCGAGGTGCGCCTGGGGCGGGGCACCGGCGTGTGGCTGGACTCGGCCACCACGTTCGGCGCCGTGCAGGCACGGTACGAACTGCGCACCCGGTGGCATGTGCTGGGCGAGTACCGCTGGCTGGACGTCGAGGACGGCGGTGCACGGCAAGGTTTCCTGGTCGGCGTCGACCGCGACCTCAACAAGCACTTCCGCATCGGTGCGGGGTACAACTTCACCCGCTTCAGCGACGACCTGACGGACTTCGACTTCGATCATCGCGGCTGGTTCGTCAACATGACCGGTACGTACTGAGCGGTCCGGGTGCGGCCAGCATGAGGGAAGGCGGGTTTCGGTCCGCCTTTTCTTATGGCATCGCGTACGGTGCCGCAGGACACACCGTCCTTGCCCATGCGACGCGCTGTCGCAGGCCATCGCCGATAATGGGCGCATGGAATCCGTGAAGACTCGATCGGCCGCACCCGCTTCGCTCTGGTCCGGCCGCGGACTGGTGCTGCTCGGCATCGTGCTGTCCGCTTTCAACCTGCGTACCGCGGTCACCTCGCTGACGCCGTTGCTCGACATGCTGGGCGACACGTTCGGTTTCGGTGCCACCCTCACCGGCGTGTTCGGCATGCTGCCGACCGCGGCGTTCGCGCTGTTCGGCGTGGCTACGCCTGCATTGGCGCACCGCATCGGCCTGGAACGGACGGCGCTGCTGGCCATGCTGCTGGCGATGCTCGGCCTGCTGCTGCGCAGTGCGGCGGGCGACACGACGGCCCTGATGGCGGCTTCGCTCACCGCGCTGGCCGGCATGGGCATCGGCAACATCGTGCTGCCGCCGCTGGTGAAGCGCTACTTCGCCGACCGCGTGGGTACGGTCAGCACGCTGTACATCACCGTGCTGCAGGCCGGCACCATCCTGCCGGCGCTGGTTGCCGTGCCGGTCATGGAAGCGGCCGGCTGGCGCGTCTCGCTGGGCCTGTGGGCGGTCTTCGCCGCCGCGTCGGCGGTGCCGTGGTGCCTGGTGCTGTGGCAGGAGCGACAACGCAACACCCCGCTCGCCCGCGCGCACGACGCAGCGGTTGCCGTCGATGATGAAGCGCCCGAGCTCGCGGCACCGCGACCACAGGGCCGCGCATGGCGCTCGCCGGTGGCGTGGGGCATGGCGCTGATGTTCGGCATGACCTCGCTGGTGACCTATTCGATGTTCACCTGGCTGCCCAAGCTGCTGGTCGAAGCAGGCGGCACGCCGGCGCTGGGCGGCACCATGGTGGCGCTGTTTTCCACGCTTGGGCTGGTGGCCTCGCTCACGATGCCGCTGATCGCCGTGCGCATGCGCAATCCGTTCATCGTGGTGGTGGTCTGCGCGGGCTTCTACGCCGCGGCGTTCGCCGGCCTGCTGCTCGCACCGATGGCGGCACCTGCGCTGTGGGTCGCGCTGCTCGGCCTGGGCCCCAGCACGTTCCCGCTGTCGCTGACGATGATCAACCTGCGCACGCGCACGCCCGAAGGCTCCGCGGCGCTGTCCGGCTTCATGCAGGGCGTAGGCTACACGCTGTCGTGCGCTGGACCGCTGGCGTTCGGCCTGCTGCACGAACACACGCATGGGTGGACGTGGCCCATGACCTTTCTCGCCGCCTGCGTCGGCGTGCTGCTCGTCGGCGGCTATCTCGCCTGCAGGCCGCGGTATCTGGAAGATACCTGGCACGCGTAGGAGGGGTTGCGCCGCAGGCGATACTCATCATCGTGGCCTCCATCTGGTGCTTGATGGGTATCGCCTGCGGCTCAACCCATCCTACGAACTGGACGATACGTGGCAGTGATCTGCGGCGCCGGTCGGCCGGCCTCGGCGTCCACACGAGTTCCCCGTTGACACTTCTTTGGCGGTGACGAAATACTCCGCGTCGCCTTTGTCCGGCAAGGGGTCGCCAGTGCCAACCATCTTTCTGCGCGCGTGCGCGGCGGCTTCCATTCTGTGCGCTGCTTCATCCTTGTCCTCTTCACCCGTGCCCACGACGGATTCGGGCAGTGCCGCTGTCCAGCTTCGGGAACTGCAGCCGCTCATCGATAACGATTCCTTGAAGGTACCCGAGCTGCTGCTTGGGTCCGATGCCTGCGCCGTCAGAGTGCTGTCCGGGGTACTGCTTTATCGTCGCGATCCCGACGCCTATCGCAATGCGCTGTTCGCCGAACTCGTCATCGACGACTACGCGGAACGGTCGGCAGGCAAATACAACGACGTCGACAAGGACGAGGCCATCGCGGCCATGGACGCAGCCTCGGTCGCGCCGGAGGGCATCAGCGACCAGCGCATCCAGATGGTGCTCGGCTTCTGCGCCCTTCGGGACAAGAATTTATGGATGAAGACCCCAGATGGAAGCCGCCTCTCGTTGGCCCGCTTCTTTCGTGGGGCGGCATTGGCCTCACTGCTCACGGGTACGGATGAAGACGCGGTCGCCATCACGAGCGCCATCGACGCCCATACCGCCCGCT
Source organism: uncultured Pseudoxanthomonas sp. (assembly GCF_947498795.1). Lineage (NCBI taxonomy): Bacteria > Pseudomonadati > Pseudomonadota > Gammaproteobacteria > Lysobacterales > Lysobacteraceae > Pseudoxanthomonas > uncultured Pseudoxanthomonas sp. The sequence goes on from NZ_CANMLQ010000002.1 coordinate 378,368, forward strand.
CGCATGCTCCGCCGGATTCTTAGAGCTTACAGCCCGAGGGTTGGGTTGAGCAGAAGGCGATACCCATCATCGTCACGGCATACGGTGTGCGCGATGGGTATCGCTGCGCTCGACCCATCCTACGAATCCACGCCGCGCATCACCCCAGCTTGATTTCCAGTTTCGCCTGCATCTGCTGGCGGAACTTCGTCGCCAGCGCGGCGAAGCCCGCGCCCGTCGGGTGCATCTCGTCGAACCACTGGTCGCTGCGGGTCAGCACGCCGCGCAGGTCGACGAAGTCGAAGACCTTGCCGGTGGTGCGGTCGTCGCGCAGCGGCACCAGCACGCGCTCGACGAAGCCGTCGATCAGCAGGCGGGCGAACTCGCGTTGCTGTTCGATGCGTGGCAACACGTGCGCAACCTTGTTGCCGATCCACGGGCCCACGCCTTTCTTGAGCAGGGCGGCGGCGCCCAGGTTGCCCAGGGTCAGCTGCGCGGCCCGTCCCAGCTCGCGCGGGTAGTCGTAGGTGTGCGCTAGGATGGGGGTGTGCGGGCGGATGGCCTGGAAGGCGGTGATGAAGGCGCGGTAGCGGTCGAGGACCTCGGCATAACGACCTGTGTCCACGACACGCTGGAACGCCGCCGCCGGGCTCATCGGTGCCGCCGCGCGGAACGTGGCCTGCAGGAAGGTGTCGACGAAGTCGTTGCCGCCTGCGCTGACCAGCACCAGGTCGAATTCGAACCCGCGATACCACGTGGACAGGTCGCGGATGCCGCTGGCCGTGAACATGTCGGTTGCCAGATCCCCGCTGTCCTCGGTACGGAAGAACAGGCCGCCCGCCCCGAACAGCGGCACGCCCTTCTTTTCGTCCTCCGGCGCGGGGTACACCAGCCAGTCCAGCAGGTTCATCGACAGTGGCGTGGAGAACCACGAGTCGCCTTCGCAGAACACGATGGGCGTGGAGGCGAAGGCGGCGGGCTTGCGGGCGAGGGCGCGGTACAGCGTGCGGAATTCACCGCGGCGGGTGGTCATCAGTGACTGAGAAGCGGGCATCGGGTGTCTCCATGGGGCAGGGGTCCCCTGAGGGGAGCAACGCACGGAGTGGGCCATGGCGGCCGTCACGCGCTGCGGACGACACTGCGCGCGGTGATACTGACATGGTGCGGGTGACGACTCGCCCCACGGAAGCGGCGTGCGAGCCTCAAAGACTCGCCGGCGACCTTCCGATGCCCAGCGTCGAGTCGCATGCGCCTCGGGTGCGACTCGAAAATCGTCGAGGGCGAGTGTCCACGCTTCGGGGCTGCAAGCCTCCACGGGTCGGCCGCCAAGCCTTGGGTGTCGGCCGCAAGGCACGAAGCCTCGCGCTTCACCAGCCGCATGTCGGTGGCGAGGCTTCGGCCCTTGAAGCGACAAGCGTATCTGGCTCGCGCGCGACATTTCTTGTGTCGCCGGCGAAACGCTGGAGGTCACGCGCGCGCCTTTTTCGCTGACGGGTGCGAATCGGAATCTCGCCGGCGAGCCGTCGAGGCTCGACGACGGCGGGCCGACGTTCGCTGCGGGCACCTTGAAAGGGGAGGGTGAGCCTGCAAGGGTTGGACGCTGGTCACCGCACCTGTGTTCCGGACACGGGCGACCGCCGTTGGCTTTCCCATACCGGTGGTTTACAGGAAGTCACAACGACTTCCGGCAGGGGTTTGCCGACCGGAGCGGTGCTATCTAGTCGGTTTCCTGACACCGCTGGGGAGCACCGCATGACCACCCGTCGCGACCTGTTCAAGCTGGGCGCGCTGGCCGCCGCCGCCGCCGCGCTGCCGTCGTTCGCCTCCGCCGCCAGCGAGACCAAGCCGGTGGGCAAGGCGGCCAAGCCGCTCAACATCCTGATCCTCGGCGGCACCGGCTTCACCGGGCCGTTCCAGGTCGAGTACGCGCTCAAGCGCGGGCACAAGGTCACGCTGTTCAACCGCGGCAAGCGCCCGTCGCCGGAGTGGCCGTCGGCCGTCGAGCAGCTGCACGGCGACCGCAACACCGGCGACCTCGCCGCGCTGAAGGGCCGCAAGTGGGACGTGTGCATCGACAACCCCACCAGCCTGCCATTCTGGGTGCGCGATGCGGGCCAGGTGCTGAAGGGCAACGTGGGCCACTACCTCTTCATCTCCACCATCTCGGTGTACGCCGACGGCAGCAAGCCCGGCATCAACGAGGCCTCGCCGCTGGCGCAGTACAAGGGCAAGGATGCGATGGCCGAAACGCAGCAGACGCTGCGCGCCGACATCGAGAACCTCTATGGCCCGCTGAAGGCGCTGAGCGAAGCCGAAGCGCACAAGCAGTTCGGCAAGAACGTCACCATCGTGCGGCCCGGTTATATCGTCGGCCCGCGCGACGAGACCGACCGCTTCACCTACTGGCCGCACCGCGTGGCGCAGGGAGGGGAGATCCTGGTGCCCGGCGATGGCCAGGACCCCATCCAGATCATCGACGGCCGCGACCTGGGCGAATGGATGATTCGGCTTGCGGAGGCGCGCACGCTTGGCACCTTCAACGCCTGCGGCCCGGACTATTCGCTGTCGATGGACGCCATGCTCTACGGCTGCCAGGCCGTCACCGGCGGCGGCATGACGCTCACCCACGTGCCGCCGGCATTCCTCGACGAGCAGCAGGTCGGCCTGCCGATCTGGGTGCCGTCGAAGGACAACCCGTACGCGGGCTACGGCGCGGTCAGCAACCAGCGTGCGATCGCCGCGGGGCTCACGTTCCGTCCGCTCGCCACCACGGTGGAAGACCTGCTGGCGTGGTTCCGCAGCCTGCCGGCCGAGCGTCAGGCCAAACTGGGCGCGGGCATCACGCGCGAGAAGGAAGCCGAACTGCTCAAGGCGTGGCACGCGCGCAAGGGCTGAGGCATCCCCGCGCGCGGGCGCGACCGCGACCGCGACCGCGCCTGATACCGCGAGTCCCTATCGCTCCCGACGCACCAGCGTGCGGTCCACCGGGCCGCGGCGCTGCCAGTCGGGCACGACGCGCTCGCTGGATATGCTGTCGGCGGATGCCGGCGTTCCCGTGCCCGTCGCCATCAGCGATGGAATCGATGCAGCGGTCGCTGCCTCGTCGAATTTCGGCGCGATGTCCGTGCCCTGCATGAGGCCCAGCGGCGCGTAGCCCGTATAGCCGGGGAACACCTGGCTGAGGTTGGCGTTGCCCATGCGGCGGATGAGGATCTCCGACATCACGCGGCGGTAGTCGGTGGTCACCGGCACGTCGCCGAAGGTAGGCGAGAGGGTTTCCGGATTCAGCCCGGGCCAGCTGCCGTAGAAGCGGCGCCCGTTGACCGGGCCACCCAGCACCAGCATCGGATTGCCGTAGCCATGATCGGTACCGCCGTTGGCGTTCGCCCGCACGCGACGGCCGAATTCCGACTGCACCACCACCGTCACCCGCGCCATCTCGCCGGTGCCGTTGAGTTCGGCATAGAACGCGGCCAGCGCCTGCGACAGTTCGGCGATCTTGTTCTGGTAGTAGTGATAGCCACTGCCCGCGGTGCCCTGACCCTCGTGCGTGTCCCAGCCGCCCAGGTCCAGCGTGGCGTAGCGCAGGCCCAGGTTGAAGCGGATGGTCTGCGCGATGGTCCACAACTGTTGCGCGAAATTGCCGGTCGGCCAGCTGGCCGGCAGGCTGGCGTAGCCCTGCTGCCCGATCAGGCGCAGCGCGCCGTCCGCGCGGCGGCCGTTGACCTCCATGCCGGTCTGGCCGTTCCACAGCGAGGCCACGGTCTCGCTGACGCCGCGCAGGCCGCTGGGCGAATCGCTGCGCGTACGCTGCCAGCTCCACGCGGTGGTGTTGAGCGAGAAGTCGGACGGGCTGCTCATGGTCAGCGCATCGATCGCGCCCATCAGGCCGGCGGGCTGCGTGCCGCTGACCCCGAGCGCCGGCAGGGTGCCGGTACCGTTGGGTCGCGTCTCCCAGGCGCGCGTCATCCAGCCGGTCGGCGAACCGTACTTCCCGGGCGTGCCCAGGTCGATGTACAGCTGCGCGTCGAAGTGGCTGCGCGTTACCGTCGTCGCCATGCCGCAGGCATGCACGATGGCCATCCTGCCGTCGTTCCACAGGTCGCGCAGGCCGGTGGCGGACGGGTGCAGGCCGAAGCCGGTACCGGCGCCGCCGGACAGCGTCAGCGGCAATGCACCGTACGCGCCACTGGTCTCGATCTTCAGGCTGGGGCGCGCTTCCTCGTAGAAGCCGCGGTCCACGCCGTCGATCGGGACGACCAGGTTCAGGCCATCGATGCCGCCCCGCAGGAACAGGTGCACGACGGTGTCGTAGCTGTTGACGGCGGCATCGACGGGGTCGGCGAACATCAGGCTGGCGCCGGTGGTGCCGACGATGGCGGCCGCGCCGCAGCCTTTGACGAACTCGCGTCGGGTCAGTCGGAAATCGGTCATAGTCGCCTCAGCGGCTCATGAATTCGGGAGTCATCAGGATCAGCGCCACCAGGCTGCGCAGGCGCTCGTGGTTGTAGTGCCGCTTCAGGTCGCTGCCCTGCCACGTGTTGGTGTCGGTGATGACGTAGGTGTTGGGGTCGCCGTTCTGGGCCATGAACGCCACCAATGCCTGCTTGCGCGCGGCCTCCGGCTGGTAGCCCAGCAGGCGCGTGCACCACCAGGTGACCAGGGTATTCGCGGTCCAGTTGGCGACGGGCACGTTCGCGCGCGTCGTGTCGACGATCGGGTGCAGCGGCACCTCGCCGTCCTTGGTTTCGGTCAGCCAGCCCAGCAGGCGCCAGGTCATGGCGTACGAGTTGGAACCCGACCACGCCAGGCCGGCATCGGGATACCCGTTCGGCGCCGGCCAGTTGTACGGGGTGTGGCCGGTGAACCCATAGAGCCACATGAAGTCGCCGCTGCGGCCATGGTCCAGCCTGAGCGTCCAGTCGCCGCCCAGCGTGCGCATCGCGGCCACGGCGCAGTCGAACGGGCGGCGGTTCTTCTGGCCGAAGCTGTTGATGAAATCGTCGGAATTCAGGATGTGCCGCAGCACCAGTTCGATCTGGTTCGGGGCGCGCCAGTTGGCGCGGAAGATCGCGGCCGCGCTGTCGATCAACGCCTGCTTGGGCGTGTCGCTGATGAAGCGGCGGATCAGCTTCTTGCAGATGAACTTGGCCACGCGCGGATGGCTGGCCAGACGGTCCAGCACATCGCGGCCGTCCTTGAGCGCCGGTTGTTCGGGATAGATCAGCATGCCGAGCAGGAACTTCGGCCCGGCGTCGTGCCATGACTGCCGATAGACGAACGTACCGTCGTTCTCGGTGGGGAACTGCCAGTGCCCGTTCTTCGCCGACCAGCCGGTGAACGCGGCGGAGGTTTCGTACACGTCGATGTCGGTGTAACCGATCGGGTACGCCGGATCCTCGGGGCAGGGCGGCACCTGGAACGGATCCATGAAGCCTAGGTAGTTCTCGGCCCCGAAGGTGTGCAGCTCCAGCAGCTCGCGGGCGAAGTTCTCGTTCGGGCCAGATCGCGAATTGCTGATGTTGTCCAGGTAATACAGCATCGCCGTGCTCTGGGCCACGCCTTCCAGCATCGTGCGGAAGTTGCCCTTGGCGTTGGCGCGGATCACGTCGCGGTCGTAATGCACGAACACGGGTCCCACGCTGAAATCGGTGCCCAGCACGTTGAAGTGGTCGTGCCAGAAGTTCACCAGCACTTCGCGCAGCTGGCGGCGCGAGTACACCGCGCGCACGAAGGCGGCACGCTGCACCTCGTTGGCGGGGCGCATGCGGATGTTGTATTCCGGGTCCGGCACCACGTGGTCGGCCCACAGCTGGGCGAGCGACTTGTTGAGCGTGGTGTAGCCGCCGGCGGTGAGGCGAGTGGTGACCGCGCTGTCGTCGATCGCATCCCAGTTGAGCTGCCAGTCGACATAGTTGGCCAGGCGCTGGCGGTCGCTGCTGCCCAGCGCATTGAACTCGGCGACCGTGGTGGCGGTGGCGCCGTAGCTCAGGTTGTTGAGTGCCTGCACGGCGAACGGCGGGCGAGCCAGGGTCAGCAGCCGGGGATTCGACTGTCCCATCATCACGCGGCCACCGGTCGGCACGGCCACGGCGTCCGGTGCGGGCGTGGTGTCCTTGGGACTGGCGCGCTCGCCGCCTTTCCAGCCGTACAGGCGATTCAGGCGCTGACGGACCTGCGTGCCGATGTCGGCGGTCGCCACCGGCGGTCGTTCGGGGCCGGCGTCGCGCCGGGCGCGTGCGTCGACGGCCGTGCGCCGGAGTGGGCCACGCGCGGCGAGCCGACGCCACGGGACGGTGTAGTACGCCATGCGGATTTCCCTGCCTTCCCCGGAATGCGGGAAGTATTGTGCAAGCGCGATGCCCCGTTTGGGACCGCGCGCACAGGCCGGTCACGCCATGGGTGGCCTCAGACCCAGCCCGTGGCGTAAAACACGCCGATGATCACGAACACCGCCGTGGTCTTGATCAGCGTGATGGCGAAGATGTCCTTGTACGACTGCCGGTGGCTGAGGCCGGTCACAGCCAGCAGGGTGATCACCGCACCATTGTGGGGCAGGGTGTCCATGCCGCCGGAGGCCATCGACGCCACGCGATGCAACACCTCCATCGGGATGCCGGCCGCGTTCGCGTTGGCGATGAAGCTGTCCGCCATGGCCGCCAGCGCGATGCTCATGCCGCCCGAGGCCGAACCGGTGATGCCGGCCAGCGCGGTGACGGAGATCGCTTCGTTGACCAGCGGATTGGGAATGGCCTGCAGCGCGTTGGCCACCACCAGGAAGCCGGGCAGGGCAGCGATGACGGCGCCGAAGCCGTATTCCGAGGCGGTGTTCATCGAGGCCAGCAACGCGCCGCCGATGGCGCTCTTGGTGCCTTCGGCGAAGCTGGCGAACACCGGCTTCCACGCGAACGCGATCACCGAGACGATGCCGACCAGCAATGCGCCCTGCACGGCCCAGATCGCGGCGACCTTCGAGACTTCCTGCACGACCGGTGCGGGGTTGCCGATCACGGCCGGGATGAAGGACTGGCTGTCGCCGTAGAAGCCCGGGATCCAGCGGGTGAACAGGAAGTTCGCCAGGCCCACCAGCAGCAGCGGCAGGATCGCGATCAGCGGATGCGCCAGGCGATCGCCCCTGAAGGGTTCGGGTTCGTTGCGCAGCTCTTCGCTGCCGGCATAGCCCTCCCCGTTGCGCGCGGCCACGCGACGCCGCCATTCCAGGTACGTCATGCCGACGATCAGGATGAAGATGCCACCGATGGTGCCCAGCACCGGCGCGGCCCAGCCGGTGGTGCCGAAGAACGAGGTGGGGATGATGTTCTGGATCTGCGGCGTGCCTGGCAGTGCATCCATGGTGAAGGTGAAGGCGCCCAGCGCGATGGTGCCCGGCACCAGCCGCTTGGGGATGTCGCTCTGGCGGAACAGTTCCGCCGCGAACGGATACACCGCGAACACCACCACGAATAGCGACACGCCGCCGTAGGTCAGCAGCGCGCACACCAGCACGATGGACAGCATCGCGCGCTGCGCGCCGACCACCTTGATGGTCGCTTTCACGATCGCCTTGGAGAAGCCGGAGATCTCGATCAGCTTGCCGAACACCGCGCCCAGCAGGAACACGGGGAAGTACAGCTTCAGGAAGCCGACCATCTTGTCCATGAACAGGCCGGTGAACATCGGCGCGACCAGCGACGGATCGGTGAGCAGCACCGCGCCCAGCGCCGCGATCGGCGCGAACAGGATGACGCTGTAGCCGCGGTAGGCCACGAGCATCAGGAAACACAGCGCGGCCAGCACGATCAGGAACGACATCCAACACTCCTCGGCCAGCGCCGGTTGCAGTGCGGCGAGTATCCGCAGGGCCGTGCCGGCCGTCCCACTGTACGAAGGTACGATGCCCTCCGCGCGGGCCACCCCCTAGTGTTCGCTTCAATCGGCGGCACCCGCCCGCCGCCAACGTCATACCCGGGAGGGGGAGACCCATGAAGCGCAAGCACCTGAGCCTGGCCATCGGCTGCGTCCTGTTGTCGTCCGTGCCGGTGGCATGGGCGCAGGACGCCGCGCCGGCCGCCGGCACGCCAGCCACCAACGCCACCACGCTCGATTCGGTCAAGGTCACCGCGCGCAAGCGCGAGGAGACCCTGCAGGATGTGCCGGTCGCAGTCACCGCGTTCACGCCGGAGACGCTGGACAAGCTCAACATCAAGGACCTGGGCGACCTCGATGCGCAGGTGCCCAACCTGACCGTGTACGCGGCGCGCGGCTCCACCAGCACCGTGACCGCCTATATCCGCGGCGTGGGCCAGGCCGATCCGCTGTGGGGCGTGGACCCGGGCGTGGGCATCTACCTGGACGACGTCTACATCGCCCGCCCGCAGGGCGCGCTGCTGGACGTGTTCGACGTGGAGCGCATCGAAGTGCTGCGCGGACCGCAGGGCACGCTGTACGGCAAGAACACCATCGGCGGTGCGATCAAGTACATCTCGCGCGGCCTGCCGCAGGAGACCACCGGCTTCGCCTCGGTCACGGTGGGCAACTACAACCAGCTGGACGTGAAGGCGGCGCTGGGCGGCGAGATCGGCGGCAAGGACAGCGGCCTGCGCGGCCGCGTCTCGGTGGCGAGCATGAACCGCGACGGCTTCGGTGAGAACACGTACACCGGCCAGGAGGTCAGCGACAAGGAGATCAACGCGGTCCGCATGCAGCTGGGCGCGTACTCGCAGGACGATTTCGACGTGCAGTTCGCCTTCGACTACATGGACGACCAGTCCGGTGTGCGCGGTGCGAAGATGCTGGCGCCCAACCCGCTGGCCCCGGCCTATCCGCCGACCAGCGACCGCTACGACATCCGCAGCGGCATGAAGAACATCAACGACACCGAGATGAAGGGCGCCTCGGTCACCGCCAACTGGCGGCCGAGCGACAACTGGGCGTTCAAGTACGTCGCCGCCAAGCGCGAATCCGACACCGAGACCAACATCGACTTCGACACCACGCCGTTGCCGCTGGTGGACGTGCGCGCGTTCTACAGCGACAGCCAGGTCAGCCAGGAACTGCAGGCGAACTACGATGGCGGCGGCCGTGCCCGTGGCGTCATGGGCCTGTACTGGTTCAATGGCGACGCCGGTGGCCAGGTGCTGAACTATTTCTGGAACCCGCTGCTGGCCACCGGCCTGACCAATCCGCTGTTCGGCGACACCCAGGGCGTGGTCAACACCAAGAGCATCGCGCTGTACGCCGACTGGACCTTCGACCTGACCGACCGCCTGAAGCTGGACGTGGGCGCGCGCTACACGGACGAAGACAAGCATGCCGTCGCGCTGAACCGCTTCTACACCAACAACCAGTACGAAACGTCGTGGGGCACGGCGGCGAACTTCGACAAGACGGTCAACTTCAAGAACGTCTCGCCGAAGGTCTCACTGGACTACCAGGTCACCCCCGACATCATGGTCTACGGCCTGGCCTCGCGCGGTTTCAAGTCGGGCGGCTACAACATCCGCGCCAACACCACGGCGGTGCCGCGCTCGGGCGAGCCGTTCGACGACGAATCGGTCGACAGCTTCGAGATCGGCAGCAAGATGTCGTTCCTCGACCAGCGCGTGTTCCTGAACCTGTCGGCGTTCCACAACAAGTACGAGGACATCCAGCTGTCGGTGTTCACCTCATACACGCTGCCGAATGGCTCGCAGAGCTTCTTCGGCGACTTCACCAATGCCGGCAAGGGCACCGTGAACGGCGTGGAAGTCGAGTACCAGTTCCTGCCGACGGCCAACTGGCTGATCAGCGGCAACCTGGCCTGGCTGGACGCGAAGTACGACGAGTTCATCACCAGCGGCGTCAACGTGGCCGACAGCCAGCGCTTCACCAATGCACCGGAATTCTCCGGCGCGCTCAACGTGGAGTACCGCACCGACCTGGCCAACGGCGGCAACCTGTCCGCGCGCGTGGGCTACTCGTACCAGTCCGAAGTGTGGCCGACCACCGACCTGAGCCCGCTGATCCGGCAGGAGGGCTACGGCCTGGTCAACGCGGGCGTGATCTGGAAGCTCGACGACGCGTGGAGCCTGTCGCTGCAGGGCACCAACCTGGCGGACGAGGAGTACCGCACCACCGGTTACAACATCGCCGCCTATGGCGTGCTGACCGGCTTCTACGGTCCGCCGCGCCAGTACAGCCTGACCGCGCGCTACGATTTCTGAGTACGCGCAGGGCCACGGTGCGGGAACGGCAACGGCGGGCGAAAGCCCGCCGTTGCTGCGTTATGCTCGCCGGCATGTCCCTCAATCATGTAGCGTGCGCCATGCGCACGATCGTCGAATCCGCCGCTCGCCTTGCAGCGGCGGGGCGCGATGCGGCATCGGTCTTCGTGTCCGGTGCGATGTGTGGATGCGGGTATCGCGAGGTCGTGCGCGTGGCGCACGCTACGTGGAGCACCGCATGTTGAGTGTCAGCGTGGTGGTGCTGGCGGGGTTGCTCTGGCTGGGCGTACTTTTCGGCTCGGCGCTGTATGCCGAACGCCATCCACGCGTGCTCGCGGTGCAGTGGCCCTACATCTACGCGTTGTCGCTCGCGGTGTACTGCACCTCGTGGACGTTCTTCGGCACGGTGACCCAGGCCGCGCGTTACGGCTGGCCGCTGCCGCCGACCTTCGTCGGGACTATCCTGCTGTATGTGTTCGGCGCCTTCCTGCTGGTGCGGCTGGTGCGCATGGCGCGCGAATCCAACGCGACCTCGCTGGCCGACCTGATCGCCACGCGGCTGGGCAAGGACGGCTGGCTGGCGGCCACCATCACCTTGGTCGCGGCGCTGGGCCTGATTCCCTACATCGCGTTGCAGTTGAAGGCGGTGGCGATGAGCTTCGCGCTGCTGACGCGTTCGCCCGGCAACGATGCTCTGCCGGCCTGGCAGGACAGCGCGCTGTACGTGGCGCTGGCGATGGCGGTGTTCGCGATGCTGTTCGGCACGCGGCGCGCCAGCGCGGTGGAGCACAACCGCGGCCTGGTGTTGGCGATGGCGTTCGAATCGCTGTTCAAGCTGGCGGCGATGCTGGCACTGGGCGTGTTCGTCTGGTGGGGCTTGCCCGAACTGCCTGACGTGCCGCCGGTGCAGGCGCCGCCCTCGACCACCTACGGCTTCCTGCCATTGGTCGCGCTCGGCGTGCTGGCGATGTTCACCCTGCCGCACCAGGTGCATGTGGGCGTGGTCGAATGCCGCGATGAGCGGCATGTGCGCACGGCGCGCTGGCTGTTCCCGCTGTACATGGTGCTGATGGCGGCACCGCTGTTGCCGTTGGCGCGCGCCGGCGGCGCGATGTTCGGCGATGCGGTGCCTTCCGATCTCTACGTACTGGCGCTGCCGCTGTCGCAGGGGCACCAGGGCCTCGCGTTGCTCGCCTTCCTCGGCGGCCTGAGCGCGGCCACCGGCATGGTGGTGGTCAGCACGCTGACGCTGAGCCTGATGATCGGCAATCACTGGCTGGCGCCGGGCCTGCTGCGCGGCGGCTGGTTGCGCGGCACCGGCGGCGACCTGCGCGGTGCGGTGCTGGCGCAGCGGCGTATCGGCATCGTTGCGGTGATGCTGTTGGCGTGGGCCTACAGTCGGTTGGTCGCCGGCAACGATGCGCTGGCCGACGTGGGCGCGGTGTCGTTCTCCGCGCTGGCCACGCTCGCACCCGCCCTGGGTTTCGCGATCTGGCGCCCGCAGACGCCACCGCGCGCGGTGATCGCCGGCATCGCGGTCGGTTTCCTGGTCTGGGCCTGGCTGTTGCTGTTGCCGGTGACGATGGATGCGCGCGGACTGTCGCCGGCGTGGTTGCAGGAGGGACCCTTCGGCATCGCGGGGCTGTCGCCCGATGGCTTCTTCGGCCTGACCGGGTGGAGCCGCCTGGGGCGCGCGGTCGGCGTCAGCCTGTTCTGCGGCACGGCGGTGACGTTGCTGGTGATGGGCTGGCGCGGCAACGCGCCGCGCCGCGCCGACAGTCGAGGTTTCGACAGCAAGACCTTGCGCGATGCGGGTCGCCGGTTCCTGCCGCGCGAACGGGTCGAGGAATTGCTGGCCGACGCACCGCGCACCGGCCCCGTGCCCGGCGTGATCGAAGCGCGCCTGGAGCGCGAGTTGTCCGCGGTACTCGGTTCCGCGTCGGCCCGCCTGCTGCTGGATGCCGCGCGCCGCGAGAGCGGCGACCTCGATACCGTGGCGGCGATCGTCGGCGAGGTCTCGCAGGATCTGCGCTTCAACCAGCAGGTGCTGGAAGCGGCGCTGCAGAACATGAGCCAGGGCATCAGCGTGATCGACCGCGAGCAGCGGCTGGTGGCTTGGAACCGGCGTTACCGGGAGATGTTCGGATTTCCGGCGGAGATGCTGCAGGTCGGCCGACCGATCGCCGAGCTGACGCGCTGGGCGCTGGCGCGCATGCCGCAGCGCGGCCAGGACGAACGCGCGCTGGAGCGCAGGTTGGCCTTCATGCGCGCCGGCACGGCGCACCTCACCGAGCGCGTGTTCCCCGATGGCAGCATCGTCGAGATCCGCGGCAATCCAATGCCGGGCGGCGGCTTCGTCGCCACCTACACCGACGTGACCGCGTCGCGCCAGGCCGAACGCCAGCTCAAGCAGGCGAACGAAACGCTGGAGCAGCGCGTCGCCGAACGCACCGCACTGCTCGAGACCGCCAAGCGCGAGGCCGAGCATGCGAACGATGCGAAGAGCCGCTTCCTGACCGCGATCGGCCACGATCTGTTGCAACCGCTGCACGCGGCGCAGTTGTTCACCGACGCGCTGTCGCAGCAGCTGCCGGAGGCGCGCCAGCGCGACACGGCGCTGCAGGTACGCGGCGCGCTGGATTCCACCACGGACCTGCTGACCGGCCTGCTGGACATGTCACGCCTGGAAGCGGGCGGCCTGCTGCCGGAGCCGCGCGACTTCCCGCTGATGGAGGTGCTGGAACCGCTGGCGTCCGAGTTCCGCGTGCTGGCGAACGAACGCGGGCTGTCGTTCGACATCGTGCCCACGCGTGCGTGGGTGCACACCGATCCGCAGCTGCTGCGGCGCATCCTGCAGAACTTCCTGGCCAATGCCGTGCGCTACACGGTGCGTGGCGGCGTGCTGCTGGGCGTGCGTCGCCATGGCGACCGGCTGCGCGTCGAGGTGTGGGACACCGGCCCCGGCATCGCCGAAGCGGAGCAGCAGCGGATCTTCGAGGAATTCCGTCGCGGCGACGATGTGCCGGGGCAGGGGCTCGGACTGGGTTTGTCGATCGCCGACCGCATCGCCGCGCTGCTGGAGGCGCCGCTGTCGTTGCGGAGCCGGCTGGGGCAGGGTGCCGTGTTCGCGGTGGACCTGGTGCGCGTGCCGACCCCCGCGCCTGAGCCGGTGTCCTCCGGCAAGCCGGGCCTCGCCGGCCGCCACGTGCTGGCCGTCGACAACGATCCGGCGGCGTTGTCCGCGCTGCAGCAGGTGCTGGAAGGGTGGGGCTGCAGCGTGGCCACCGCGGGTGGAAGCACAGGCGCGGAGATGGCGCTGCACGAGCGTTCGGCGGACCTGTGGTTGTTCGACTTCCACCTGGATGACGGCGACACCGGCGTGGCGCTGGCCGAACGCCTGCGCGCCGCGCATGGTGCTCGTCCGTGCCTGATCCTCACCGCCGACCAGACCGATGCCGTGCGCCGCGCGGTGCGCGATGCCGACCTGCCGCTGCTGGCCAAGCCGGTGCGGCCGCTGGCGCTGAAGTCGGTGCTGGACCGGCTGCTGGCCGCACGGGTCTCTGATGTGGGAGCGACGTAGGTCGCGATGGTTGCATGCGGAGGCTGTCCGCCCTCCTGGTTCGTCATCGCGACTGACGTCGCTCCCACAACCGCGAACGCTAGAATGCGCGCCTGGATTCCGGAGTTCGCGCATGCCATACACCCCCATCGTCGCCACCCTCGGCTACGTGCTTTCGCCCGATCGTTCGCAGGTGCTGCTGATCCATCGCAACGCGCGGCCGGATGACCAGCACCTGGGCAAGTACAACGGGCTGGGCGGCAAGATCGAGCGGGATGAGGACGTGGTGGCCGGCATGCGTCGCGAGATCCACGAGGAGGCCGGCATCGACTGCGACGCGATGACGCTGCGCGGCACGATCAGCTGGCCGGGCTTCGGCAAGCACGGCGAGGATTGGCTGGGCTTCGTCTTCCTCATCACGCGCTACAGCGGCACGCCGTTCGAACGCAATCCGGAAGGCACGCTGGAATGGGTGCCGGTGGAGAAGATCATGGAACTGCCGCTGTGGGACGGCGACCGCCACTTCCTGCCGCTGGTGTTCGACGACGACCCGCGTGGCTTCCACGGCGTCATGCCGTACCACGAGGGCCGCATGGTCTCGTGGGACTACTCGCGGATCTGAGCGGTCCCGCGTCCGTTTCTGTTTTAGGAGCGACGTAAGTCGCGACCGGAATGCAGCGGGATCAATGCACATTGGATGAGCGCTGATTCCTCCGACTTATGTTTCTGCTCGTCCGTGTCATCCATGGAACAACGGAGACCAAGGTCCACGGTCGCGACTCACGTCGCTCCTACAGGGAACGGCCGCATGTTCCACGATCACGCTTGTCCACACGCTGTGTGGATCGGCGTTGGGAAAGCATGTGGATAACCGCGCGCCCGCCTTGCGCCGCAAGCCTGTCAAGGTGTGTGGCGAAATTTTGACCAGTGCGTGACGGTCGGGTTTCCGGGTTGTCCACACCGCATGTGGATGGTCTGTCGACCAACATGTGGATAAGCGTTGGCGCGCGTTGCGGCACAGCGCTGTCAAGGTGTGTGGCGAATTTATGATCACCGCACATCAGCGGTGATCCACGCTTGGTTCCACGTCATCGCGCCGTCCTTGGAAACGGCGTGGAACCTCAGCCTTCGATCTGTCGTGCCGGGTCGGCCAGTTCCAGTTCGCGCAGCACCACGCCGGCCTGCGTGCGGTTGCGCACGCCGAGGCGGTCGAAGATGGCGGACAGGTGCGCCTTCACGGTGCGCTCCTGCACATCGAGGCGGTCGGCGATCTGCTTGTTCAACAGCCCCTGCGCCACCAGCGTCAGCACGCGGAACTGCTGCGGCGACAGGCTGGCCAGGCGACCGGCCAGTTCGGTGTCGTGTTCGGACGATTGCGCGCGCGCCACCGCGCCGCGCAGTGACGGCGGCAGCCACTGCTCGCAGGCGAGCACGCTGCGGATGGCGTCGCGCAGTTCGTCCAGGCCCGAGCTTTTCGGCAGATAACCCGCGGCACCATGGTCCAGCGCACGACGGACCACGCGCGGATCGTCGTTGGCGGACACCACCACGACGGCGACCGCGGGAAACTGCGCACGGATCGCCGCCAGCCCGGCCAGGCCGTGGTTGCCGGGCATGTGCAGGTCGAGCAGCACCAGATCGATGTCGTCGTGCGCTTCCAGCGTGGCGATGACGCCGTCCAGCGACTCCGCTTCGCGCACCGACAACTGCGCCACGGCATCAGCGGCCGCACCACGCAGCGCGGCGCGGAACAGCGGGTGGTCGTCGGCGATCAGTAGGTTGGGCATGCGGTGCGGCTTACTGCACCGTCCAGCCGCCATCCACCACGATCGTCTGGCCGGTGATGTTGCGCGCGGCCGGTGAGGTGAGGAAGGCGGTGATGCCGGCTAGTTCGTCCAGGCCGATGAACACGCCCTTCGGCATCGGCTTCAGCATCACCTGGCTGACCACGTCGGCCTCGGAGATGCCGCGCGTGCGCGCCTGGTCGGCGATCTGCTTGTCCACCAGCGGCGTCTTCACGTAGCTGGGGCAGACGGTGTTGATGGTGATGTCGGTGTCGGCGGTTTCCAGCGCGAGCACCTTGGAGAAACCGACCAGGCCGTGCTTGGCGGCCACGTAGGCGCTCTTGTACGGGCTGGCGACCAGCGCATGGATGCTGCCGATGTTGACGATGCGGCCGAAGCCGCGTTCGCGCATGCCCGGCAGCACGGCGCGGGTCAGGCGGGCCACGCCGACCAGCATCACCTGCACGAGGAAGTCCCACTTTTCGATGGGGAAGTCCTCCAGCGGCGACACATGCTGCAGGCCGGCGTTGTTGACCAGCACGTCGATGGGGCGCGAGACCGCCGCGAGCGCGGCATCGATGCTGTCCTGGGAGGTGACGTCCAGCGCGACCGCTTCGGCGGAACCGCCGTCGGCGCGGATTTGCGCCGCGACCGTCTCGGCGGCCGCCAGGTTGAGGTCGCTGACGATGACGTGGCGGCCCGCTTCGGCAAGCTGGGCCGCGATGCCGGCGCCGATACCGCTGGCCGCGCCGGTGATGAGGAGGGTGTGGGTCTTCTGCATGGGGGCTCCTGCGTGCTGCGGTTAGGGTAGCAGGCACGCAGGATCCGTTCGTGGTACCAAAGTACGATGACGGCGCTTCCCCCGAAGGGTAGTTTCATGGCACTGAAAGGAACCCTGGACGCTTTCCACGCATGAACGCGAAGACGCGCATTTCCTGCGGCCTGATGCTCGGCGCGGCCCTGGCCGCCTGCAGCTCCGCGCCGCCCAAGCCCGAGGCCGTGGCCCACATGATCCAGCCCCAGCGCGTTACCGAACACCGCGGCAGCGACGACCTGCTCACCGCGGGCCTGGGACTCGACGGCCTGCGCGCGATGGCCGCGCCCGCGTTCGCCGATCCGGCACACCCGACGTCGGCCGAACTGCGTCGTCGGGCGATCTGGGCGAACTGGCGCGGCATCGCCGATCTGTCGCTCACCGGCGCCTATGGCCAGGCCTACGGCAGCGTGGCCAGCGTGCCCGGTCGCGAGTATTCGGCGCTGGCGAAAGTCCCGGGTGCGACGCAACCGCACCGCGTGCTGGTGCAGGTGCCGGACAATTTCGATGCGACCAAGCGCTGCATCTTGGTCACCGCATCGTCGGGTTCGCGCGGTGTCTACGGTGCCATCGCGGTCGCCGCCCCATGGGGCTTGCCGAAAGGCTGCGCGATCGCCTACACCGACAAGGGAGCGGGCACGGATTACTTCGATCTCGACGCGCAGCAGGGCGCACGTGAGGACGGCACCGTGGGTGCGCTGGGCACCGATGCGCTGGCCTTCGTGCCCGACGCGCCGGTCGGCGCCAGTGGCGTGGCGGTCAAGCACGCGCATTCCAAGGACAACCCCGAAGCGGACTGGGGCCGCCACGTGAAGCACGCCGCCGAGTTCGCGCTGGCCGCGCTGGACCAGGCGTTCCCGCAGGCGGCGCCATTCCGTTTCGACAACACGCGCGTCATCGCGGTGGGTATCTCTAATGGCGGCGGTGCCGTGCTGCGCGCCAGCGAGGAAGAAGGCGGCTGGCTGGATGCCGTGGTCGCCGGCGAACCGAACATCCTGGCAGCCGATGCGCCGGGTGCGCGTTCGCTGTACGACTACACGACCGAAGCCGCGCTGCTGATGCCGTGCGCACTGCTGGACCTGCCGGCGGAATCGCTGCCGCAGCCGCCGCTGCGCGCGCAGGTCGAGCCGCTGTGGACGGCGCGGTGCGCCACGTTGAAGGCGGCCGGTCTGGTGACCGGTGCAGACGTCAAGGCGCAGGCTGCCTCCGCACGTGCGCAATTGAAGGCGAATGGCTGGACCGATGAAGCCCTTGTGGCGGGCGCACTGAGCGTGGGCTTCGACCTGTGGCGTGCGGTCGCCGTCACCTACGCCTCGGCCTATGGTCGCTACGGCGTCGGCGAGCATCCATGCGGGCATGCGTTCTCCGCGCAGAACCCGGACTTCAGCGCACGCGCCGCGAGCGCCGCCGAACGTGCCGCGTGGTGGTCGGACGGCAGCGGCATTCCGCCGGGGGCGGGCGTGGGCATCGTGGACACGAAACTGGCGCCGCCGGACTTCACCCTGCCGGGCCTGCAGTGCCTGCGTGCACTGCAGACCGGCAGCAGCGACGATGCGCGCCGCGTGCAGGCCGGCATCGCGCAGACCGCCGCGCGCTTCCCGCGCACGCGGCGGCCGGTGGTGGTGATCCATGGCCTGGACGATGGACTGGTGCCGCCGGCGTTCTCCAGCGCGCCGTACGTGCAGGCCGCGCGCGCCGCCAATCCCGACGTGCGCTATTGGCAGGTGCGCAACGCGCAGCACTTCGATGGGTTCCTTGCACTGCCGGCCTACGGTGCGCGCTACGTTCCTCTGCTGCCTTACGTCTATGCCGCGCTGGACCAGGTCAGCGCCACCCTCGATGGCAGCCGGGAACTGCCGGCCAATGCCCTGATCAATGCCAATCCCCGTGGCGCCGGCAGCGTCGAGGCGAGCCAGTTCGCAATTCCGCGTTGAAAGAATCCTTCTCCCCGCCTGCGGGGAGAAGGTGTCCGGAGGGCGGATGAGGGGCAGGGCGCGGCAAGTCCGCGAGCGTGTAAGCATCTGGTCTTCGTTCGCCCCTCACCCGCCTTCGGCACCCTCTCCCCGTAAACGGGGCGAGGGGAGGCGGCAACGTCTTCACCCGGTTCGGCTTACCCTGTAGGCCGTTCCTGGTCACGCGTGCCGCCATGTCCCGACACTTCTCGATGATCCGCGACTTCCAGCTGGCCGACTGGTTCACGCTGGGCAACGCCTTCTGCGGCACCGGTGCGGTGTTCGCTTCCATGCGCTTCCTGCAGGAGGGCATCCTTCGCGACCTGATGATCGGCATGGCGCTCATCCCGTTGGCCTTCATCTTCGACGCACTCGATGGGCGGGTGGCACGCTGGCGCAAGCAGGCTTCGGTGCTGGGGCGCGAACTCGACTCGCTTGCCGACGTCATCTCCTTCGGGGTCGCGCCCGCCGCACTGGCCTACGCCTGCGGCATGCAGGGCGGCTGGGACTGGCTGGTGCTGTCGTACTTCGTCGCCTGTGGCGTCAGCCGGCTGGCACGCTACAACGTCACCGCCGAAACGTTGGCCGATGGGGGCGACAAGGTGAAGTTCTTCGAGGGCACGCCCATTCCCACCAGCCTGGCCTTGGTCATCGTGCTGGCCGTCGCCGCGTACCTGGGTCATGTCGGTCCGGCGTTGTGGCTCGGTGCGGTGAAGCTGGGTCCATGGCTGTTGCACCCGCTGGTGCTGCTGTACGCCGTCTCCGGCACGCTGATGATCAGCAAGACGCTGCGCATCCCCAAGCCTTGAGCCGTGAGGTGAGGGCGCGTCATGCACGCGCCGCCGGCCGCGGCTAGAATCGGCCGGGAAGGGAGGGCACATGGCAAATTCCGTTCCACCGTGGCCGGGCGATTTCGAATCGGTGGCCAAGCAGTACTGGAGCCTATGGGGCGACGCCCTGCGACAGGCTGGCGCGACGGCGCCTGCGATGTCCATGCCCGGCGCAAATTCGGGCTGGCAGCAGACGGTCGACTGGTGGTCCAAGCTGGTGCCGGGCGGGCAGGCGCAGGTGGACGAGGCCGTAGGCCGCTTCCAGCGGCAGGCCGGCCAGTGGTTCGGGCAGATGCAGCAGGTCGCGGCCCAGTTCACCGGCCGCGACCATGACGCCAGCGACATCGGCCGCGCCTGGCGCTCCGCGCTCGGCATGGCCGATCCCGCACCGGCCCAGAATCCGTTCTCCGACATCTTCCGCAGCATGCAGGGCGGCGCGCACGGCCTCGACGGGTGGATGCAGCAGATGCGCCCGTGGCTGGAGAACCTCCAGCGGGACGGTGATCGCTGGATGCACCTGCCGACGTTCGGCCTGTCGCGCGAGCATCAGGAACGCTGGCAGCAGCTGGCGCAGGCCTATCAGGACTACCAGCGCCAGGTCGGCGAGTACGACCAGCTGATGCTGCAGGTGGCGCAGGACGCTTTCGCGCGCTTCGAGCGCAAGCTGGAGGAGCATGCCGAGCCCGGCCGCCAGCTGCAGAATGCGCGCGCCCTGTTCGACCTGTGGATCGACGCCGCCGAAGAGGCCTACGCGCAGGTGGCGATGTCCGACGATTTCCGCCATGCCTACGGTGGATTGGCGAATGCGCAGGCCCGACTGCGGCTCGGCGTGCAGCGGGAAGTCGAGCAGGTCTGCACGCAGTTCGGCATGCCGACGCGGACCGAGGTCGATTCCGCCCATCGCAAGATCGTTGAGCTCGAACGCGCATTGCGCAAGCTGACACGGGCGGCCTCCGCACCCGTCCGCCGCGCGTCCGCACAGCCCGCGCCCGCGCCAGTGGAAACCCGTTCGCCCGACGCGGCGCCGTCAGCGCGGGCCGCTGCCAAGCCGAAGGCCGCGAAAAAACGTCCTGCCGCACGACGCACGTCGGCTCCTTCGCCGAAGGCGTCGCCCGGGACGCGCGTGGCAGCGAAGAAGGCCGCGCCTAAGAAGCGTGCCGTCAGGGGGGTGGCCGCAGCGGCTCCGGCCCCTGCCAAGCGTGCGCCCGCGCGCGCCTCCACTGCCGCCGAGCACAAGCCAGCCAGGGCGAAGACGGGGGTCGGCAAGGCGAAAGCCCGGAAGCCCACGGCGAAATCAACGAAGAAGACCATTGCGGCAGCCACCACGCCCACGTCGGTCGTATCGATGAAGGACTGGGTGGCGCGCAATGCGACGCGCGGCGCTACGGCGGGCGCGCCCAGCAAGACGAAGCGGGGTAAGGGCAAATGAATGGACCGCTCAACTTCAGCGCCGAGGCCCTGGCGCAGGAAGCCACCACGCTGACGCAGAAACTGTCCGCCGGCCTGCATACGCTGCCGGAGGTGGACGATGTCCACTACGGCGCCACTCCGAAGCAGGAGGTCTGGCGCGACGGCAAGGTGGTGCTGTACCGCTTCGTCGGCGAGAAGGCGCCGACGGCGAAGGTGCCGCTGCTGATCGTCTACGCGCTGGTCAACCGGCCATACATGGTCGACCTGCAGCACGACCGCTCACTGGTGAAGGGCCTGCTGGCGCAGGGCGAGGACGTCTACGTCATCGACTGGGGCTACCCGGACAGGTCCGACCGCTTCCTCGAGCTCGACGACTACATCAACCGTTTCATCGACGGCGCGGTCGATCATCTGCGCGACAGCAGCGGCCGCGATGCGGTCAACGTGCTTGGCATCTGCCAGGGCGGGGCGTTCTCGCTGTGCTATGCCTCGCTGCACCCGGAGAAGGTCAAGAACCTGATCACGATGGTCACGCCGGTGGACTTCCACACGCCGGACAACATGCTGTCGCACTGGACGCGCGAACTGGACGTGGACCTGTTCGTCGAAGCGCTGGGCAACGTGCCCGCCGACATGATGAACGCCTGCTACCTCATGCTGAAGCCGTTCCGGCTTAACCTGCAGAAGTACGTGGGCCTGGTCGACATCCTCGACGACAAGCGCGCGATCGAGGATTTCCTGCGGATGGAGAAGTGGATCTTCGACTCGCCGGACCTGGCGGGCGAAGCGTTCAAGCAGTTCATCACCCAGTTCTACCAGCGCAACGGTTTCATCAAGGGCGGCATCCAGATCGGCGGTGAAGCGGTCGACCTCGGCTTCGTCGACATGCCGGTGCTGAACATCTATGCCGAACAGGACCACCTGGTGCCGCCGGATGCCTCGCGTGCGCTGAAGGACGTGGTGGGCACGGCCGACTACACCGAACTGAGCTTCAAGGGCGGCCACATCGGCATTTATGTCTCCAGCCGCGCCCAGCGCGAAGTGCCTGCGGCCATCCACCATTGGCTGGGCCAGCGCGCACGATGAACACGTCGACGCGACGTTTCATCGTCCTGCTGGCTCTGCTGTTCCCGATCGCGGCACATGCCGCGCCCCCCGCAGCGGCGAAGCGCGAGATCCAGGGGTTGATGGACGCGTTGTCGGCGTCGTCCTGCGAGTTCCAGCGCAACGGCACGTGGCACGGGCGAGACGAGGCGCGCAAGCATCTGCAGCGCAAGTACGACTACCTGCTGAAGCGCGACCTGGCCGATACCGCCGAGCAGTTCATCGAGCGCGCAGCCAGCAAGAGCAGCATCAGTGGACGCGCCTACCAGGTGCGTTGTCCGGGACAACCGGCGCAGCCGGCCGCCACCTGGTTCAAGGCGAAGCTGGACGCGCTGCGCGGTTCAGCCGCGCCGGCGCGCTGACGCGCTAGACTGGCCACGGACAACCGTGGGGAGTTGGCGATGAATACCGCATCCAAGCCGTTTGCCAGGTCGCTGAACGACCGCATGATCGCGGGCGTGATGGGCGGTATCGCCCATCGCTATGGATGGAGTACCACGCTGCTGCGGGTGCTGTTCGTGATCGTCTCCATCGCGTCGGCGGCGTTTCCCGGCATCCTCGTCTATCTGATCCTGTGGTTGCTGATGCCGAACGAACAGGATTGAGCATGGCGCGGGTGGGCCGGTGGCTCGGATATGCGCTAGGCGTGGTCTGGGCCGTGCCCAATACCGTGATCGGCGCGTTGGCCGGGATCGCGGGTCTGCCGTTCGGTGCACGCGTAGAGTGGAGTCGCAGGGACTTCGCCTTGGTCTTCCACCACTGGCCGTGGGGACCGGGCGGTGCCATCACCTTCGGCAACGTCATCCTGCACACCGGCGACACGCTGGAATCCGAGTGCATCACTTATGAGCACCGCGCTGGCCATGCCCAGCATCCTCGCATCCGCCTCGGGGACCATGAACGCGCGCACGTCTACCAGTACATGGTGCTGGGACCGCTGTTCCTGCCGGTCTACCTGCTGTGTGGCGGCGTCAGCGTGCGCAATCCTTTCGAGCGGGCAGCGGACCGTTACGCGCTGACCGGCAAGGGATGGTGGCCGTCCGGCTCACCGTAGCGTCATTGCGCCTTCGCGCGTCCCGAACCCGACTTCTTGCCGCCGCCATCCTGCTTGTTGACCGTGGCCCAGGCGATGCGCTCCGCCTCTTCCTTCGATCGGCCTTGCTCGCGCTCGGACTCCTCGATGTGTTCGGCCTGGCGCTTCTGTTTTTCGGTATATGCGGATTTGTCGCCACGGGGCATGGCCGTACTCCAGTCGGGACGTGCCGCCAGCCTGCTCCGATGCGCGTGATGGAGGCATGACGTGGGCGTCAATGCGACGCGGCGCAGCGTCAGCGCTCCAGTCGCTCGAACGAGAACAGAGGCCACAGGGGATGCCGGCGTCGCTCGATGAGCGCGCGCAGCAGTCCAGCCCCCAGCATGCTGTAGGTGATGCCGTTGCCGCCGTAGGCCATCGCGAAATGCACCCGCGGCCCCCACTGCGCGTGCGGGCCGAAGAAGGGCAGGCCGTCTTCGGTTTCCGCGAAGGTGCCCGCCCACGAGAACGCCGGCGTGATCTCCAGCGCAGGGAACAGGTCGTGCAGCCGTTTCAGCAGCGTCCGTGCCTTCTTTTCGACCCGCGCATCGCGCTTGGCGGGAATGTCGACAGCGTCGTCTTCGCCGCCTATCAGCAGTCGGCGGTCGGACGTGCTGCGCGCGTAGAGATACGGGCGCGCGGTTTCCCACAGCAGCGTGTCGGACAGGAACCCGAGCGCTTCCTCGGACAGCGGGTCGCTGATGACGGCATAGCTGCTGCGGTTGCGTGCCACCGACTTCTTCAGCCAGTGCTGGCTGGCATATCCCGCCGCGACCACGAGATGCGAGGCGCGCACGGTAACCCCGCCTTCGGTACGCAACACGACGCCGCGCGCCGTCGTGTCGATCTCGACGACACGCGTGCGGTCGAATACCGACGCTCCCTGCTTCTGCAGGCGCTGGAGCAGGCGATGGGTCAGTCGGTACGGATCGACCCGCGCCCCCTGGCGGCTGAGCAGCGCCGCGGGGGCGTCGAAGCCATAATCGTCCCGCACGCGTTCAGCGGTGAGCAGTTCGACATCCAGGCCGTGCCGCCGCCGAGCGGCGTGCTCTTCCTCGAGGTCGCGCACGTCGCGGTGTCGGCTGGCGTAGTACAGGCTAGCGTTGCGCGCGAAGCCCACGTCGCGCCAGGCCGACGCGACGCCGTGCAACTGGTCGATCGCGTCGGAACAGGCGCGATAGGCGAGGGCGGCATCGGCCTCGCCGTGACGCTTCGCCAGATCGACCAGATGGGTGTCGATCTCATACTGCAGCAGCGCCGTGCTGGCCGACGTGCTGCCCCAGCCGATGTCGCGTTGCTCGAGGACTGCGACCTCGAAGCCATGCGTGGCCAGTTCGTCGGCGATCAGTGCGCCGGTGATGCCCCCGCCCAGCACCACCACGTCGCAGCGGTGGTCAGCCTCCAGGCGCGGAAACGCCTGCATCAGCCCGTTGCTGACCGCCCAGAAGGGATAACCGCTTTTCAGGTCCATGCTTGCCCCGCACCGTCAGGATACGGCGATGCTGGCAGGCGGCGCGACAGGGACAGGTGAAGGGCGGCGCCCTCAGCGTGGCAACGCACCCTGCAGGAACAGGTCGACCGAGGCCAGCGCCTGTGCTTCCAGCGTGTCGACGTCGGGCATGTGGGTGCTGCCCGCCGCCAGCCTGACCACCTGGTCGCCGAACAGGCTCATGTAGAACTGCGCCGCGGCTGCTTTCGGCGAGGGCAACTGCAGCCGGCCGGCCGCGACCTGCTGGGCGAAATAGTCTTCCAGCGTCTGCCGGATCGATGCGACCACGTGGTCGAAGAACCAGTCGCGCAGCGCGGGGAACGACTGTCCCTCGCCGATGACGATGCGGTACACCACCTGCGAATCCCGCCCGGCCATCAACTGCGCCATCCGGATCGCCACCCGGCGCAGCGCCTGCTCGGGCGATAGCTCGGTGAGATTGAGGTCGCTGAGGACGTGGATGTGCAGGTCCATGCGGCGCTCGAGGATGGCGCAGGCCAGTCCCTCTTTGTCGCCGAAGATGCGATACAACGTGGCCAGCGATCCGCCGGCGCGCGCCACGATCTCGCTCAGGCGCGCATGCTGGTAGCCCTTCTCGGCGAACACCTCGGTGGCGGCGTCCAGGAATTTTTCCGCCCGGATCTCGCCGCGGCGGCACAGCTCCACGTGTGGTCGCGGTCGCAGCGGCGACTCGCCGAGGATGTGCGCGTCGCTGAAAACGTTTTCCATGAAATCGGAAGGCGTGCTCATGTGGAACTCCTGCTCGCACCCGGTCGGCGGCAATTACCCAGACTAGCAAAAGCCTACTTGGGTGTGGCAAGTCCGCGTCGCATTCGCCGCCGGCAACGGGGGCTTTTTCGGACTAAGTGAGAAGTACTACAGATAAGACGTCAACGCGGGTGCCGACTGCCAACGGTCATGCGCCCCGTCGATGCAGGTGACGGGTGCGGCCGCCAGTTCTTCGGGCGTCGCATCCAGGCATCCCAGGTTGATGCCGTAGATGCGCTCCCCGCCCGGGATGTCGTTGCCGATCCCGAACGGGCGCACCCCGCAGGTCCGGCAGAAATGGTGGGAATGGCGCATCGCATTGAACCGGTACTCGACCAGATGGTCGCCACCGGCCAGCAGGCGGAAGCGGTCCGGCGTGACGATGGCCGGCCAGAACCGGTTGCGCCGGCAGATGGAGCAGTTGCACCGGTAGGTAGGCTGGGTCAGGTCGATGTCCGCCTCGAACCGGACCGCCCCGCAATGGCAACTGCCCGCATAGGACTTCAGCATGTGGCCTCCCGT
Organism: uncultured Pseudoxanthomonas sp.; assembly: GCF_947498795.1. Lineage (NCBI taxonomy): Bacteria > Pseudomonadati > Pseudomonadota > Gammaproteobacteria > Lysobacterales > Lysobacteraceae > Pseudoxanthomonas > uncultured Pseudoxanthomonas sp. Next base: position 403,853 of record NZ_CANMLQ010000002.1, read on the forward strand.
GCCGATAACGGTTCCGGGGCAGTCGGGCCTGTCCCGCCGGCATCGCCGGAGCGCGGAGCGTAACCGACCCGGGGCCGTGGAGTCGTACATGCTGAAAACACTCGATGTCGCAGCGCTCCGGCCGGGCATGCATGTACAGAAGCTGCTCGGGCCGTGGATGCAGCATCCGTTCTGGAGGACCTCGTTCGTGCTGGACGAGGAGCGGTTGGCGCAACTGCAGGACAGCGGCGTGGAGCAGGTGGTCGTCGACCTGTCGTTGGGCGCCTGGGACGGCGAGGATGCGATCGCCGACGGGGTCTCCCCCGTCATCGACACTGTTGCCACCCGAGCCGAGGACGATGCCCCGGCAGCAGCGGACCGCCGCCGGACCCTGGTGCCCGAGGCCGCTCCCGATTTCGCCTCCGAACTGGCCCGTGCGCGCCGCATCTGCGGCGAGGCCCGCGATGCCGTCGAGGCCATGTTCCGCGAGGTACGCATGGGCCGCGGCGTCGATCCCGGTCATGTCCTGCCGCTGATCGAGGAGATCACCGGCTCGGTCGATCGCCATCCCACCGCCCTGGTCAGCGTGGCGCGATTGAAGGACGCCGACAGCTATACCTACCTGCATTCGGTCGCCGTCAGCGCGCTGATGGTGATGCTGGGGCGCGAGATCGGCCTGTCCGATGCCGATCTGCGCGAGGCCGCGCTGGGCGGCCTGCTGCACGACATGGGCAAGGCGGCCATGCCGCTGGACGTACTCAACAAGCCGGGCAAGCTGACCGATGACGAATTCGACGTGATCCGCCAGCACCCGGTGCACGGCGAGCGCCTGCTGCGCGAAGGCGGCGTGACCCAGGCCGGGGTGCTCCACATCACCCGCCACCACCATGAGCGGATGGACGGCACCGGTTACCCGAATCGCCTGCCTGGCGACGCCTTGCCCGTGCTCACCCGCATGGGGGCCATCTGCGACGTCTACGATGCCATCACGTCCAACCGCCCTTACAAAGCGGGTTGGGACCCCGGCGAATCTCTGCGGCGCATGGCCAGCTGGCAGGGACACTTCGATACCGACCTGCTGAAGGCCTTCGTCCGCAGCCTGGGCATCTACCCGGTGGGAACCCTCGTCCGTCTGTCCAGCGAGCGCCTGGCGGTGGTGGTGGAACAGAACCCCGGCACGCTGCTCGCGCCGCGCGTGCGCGCCTTCTACTCGGCCAAGTCGCGCACGCACCTGCTGCTGACCGACATCGACCTGGCCGCGACCGATGGCCGGGAGCGCATCGTCGGCATCGAGTCGCCGGAGAAATGGGGATTCCGCGAGTTGGAGAAACTCTGGCTGCCCTGATTCGCCGGGCGCCGGATATTCGATCCCTGGGCGGCCGCACGGACACGCGATCCTGTCCCGCCGGCACCGCCGTTGCCGTATCGTCGGGGAACGACCCCACCGCCGGGTCCCCTTCGCAGGAACCTCCATGTCGCTGACTTTCCTCCTCTTCGCCGCCGCGGCCGCCTCTGCGCCGCCGCCGGGCGCCGATGCCGCCACGCTCGCCGCCATCGAAGCCACCTGCCTCGACTACATCGACGGCCAACTGGAAGGCGACCCGGCGCGCGTGGCGCGTGCGCTGCATCCCGACCTGGCCAAGCGGGCCGTTACCGGGGACACGCCCGACGAGCGGCTCGGCCTGCGCCGCATGTCGAAGGAGGAACTGGTAGGCCTGACCCGCCAAGGCGTGCTGAAGACGCCGAAGGACCAGTGGAACCGCAGCTGCCGGATCCTCGACGTCACCGCCGAGACCGCCGCGGTGCGGCTGGAAACCCCGTGGTTCGTCGATCACTTCCACATGGGCCGCTACGGCAGCCGCTGGATCATCGTCAACGCGCTGTGGCACTCGAAGCCGCGTTGATCACCCGGCAGCACGCGTTCGGGCCGCCTTGTGGAACAGCAGGGCGGACAACAACCAGGCGACGACATACAGGGCGGTGAACGCCAGCACGAACGCCGGTGATTCCTGCGTGTCCATGCCCATCGCGATGCCGCCTGCCGCCATCTGCGCCAGCGCCATCGCAACGAGCACACGGGACATCCCGCGCGCCTGCAGTCTGGCAACGCCGGCGCCCAGCACGCCTGTCACCAGCACGCCCAGGAAGAGCAGGTTGGCGCGATGGCCCGGCTCATCGACGATGCCCACGGCCAGGTTCGCCCACAGCAGCAGGAAGCCGGCGCCGACGGCGATGGCACCTGCCAGCAGGTAGCTGGGCACGCGCGCGACACGCGCCGTCATCTCGAACGCGGCACAGCCGGCCAGCAGCATTGCGCCGAAGACCACGAAGTCGCCGCCCGTCCAGGCCACCTCATCCGTGAAACGCATGGCGACCCACGGCATCAGCAGCAACAGGGCCCCGCTGCCCCACACGAGCGGGCGCAATACGCGTATCCAGGCGATCGCGTTGCGATAGGTGTCGTGCGTCATGTTCAGTCTCCGTGTCGGCGGCGGGCATGCCGGACAAAGGATCCACGGCCGGCGTGCGCCGGTGACGGAGGCTGTGTGAAGCGGGTGCGAAGTCGCGCGCCCTCAGTGCGCGGCCTGCCGGTGCGCGTAGCTCAGCACGCGGGTGACCTGCCATTGGCCGTCGCGCTCGCGCCAGATCATCACGAAATCCGCTTCGCCCGCGCATTCGGTCGCCGACCGTGCGCAGAAGCGATGGGTGCCCTGCGCGATGGCACCGAAGCCCTTGATCGGGAACACGGTCAGCGTGCCCGGCACGCGCTCGCGTCGATACTGTCCGCACACGTTGGCACGCGTGCGTCCGATCATCTCGTCGCGGGTCCAGGTGACGCCGCCGTTGTCGTGGTAGAACTCCACCGCGTCGTCGAAGTAGGCGGCATGTTTGGCGAGTTGGGCGGGGTCGGCGCAGGTGTTGAACGTGTCGAACAGCGCGCTGTCCAGTGCATCGACCACCTGGGTGAGCTGTTCGTGCGTGCGGTCGGCCGCGGCTGCCGATTCCACTGCGCCCAGCAGCAGGACCGCACCCGCGAGTCCGGACAGCGCGACCTTCGCGATGCGCGCGCGTGACGTGCTCATGCCGCCACCACGGTGGCGCGCGGACGCCCGCCCAGCAGGCGGGCCGGCAACATCAGCAAGGCGTGCAGGAAAGCGAACAGGGCCGAGAACGTCACGCCGAGCAACCGGAACGGCAATGACAGCAGCCAGACGAAAGGCCACGCCAACAGCGCCAGCAGGGCGAGTGGCCAGCACAGCACCAACAGCAGGCACCAGGCGAGCAGGGCGAGGAGGGTCTTCATGGTCGGGGGATTCCTTCATCCGGCGGATCACGAGGTCCGATGCTGGCTCCCCCGGCGTCCTTGGGCCAGCGATCTGCGACGAAATGTCCGACACGGCGACGAAAGCGCCCGGCCGGCGCATCAATCCGCGCACTCCGCAGGGCGGCGGGTCAGGGCTGCGGCAGCAGCGGTGCTTCCGGTGGCGGCGGTCCCCGACGGACCACGTCCCGCTGCATCGCGGCCAGCCGGCGCAGCAGCCGGTTCTGCGTGGCGCGGGGCAGGCCGCGCTCGTCCATCGCCCACATCAGGTCTTCGACCAGCGCATTGAAGTCGGCTTCATCGACCGTGACGTGCTTGTGCGCTTCGACCATCGGCTTGCCGGCGTAGCGGCACGGACCGCCGGACTGCACGCACAGGAACTCCACCAGCCGGTCGTTGAGGTGGACGATGTCCACGTCGGCGAAGTGATGCGCGATGCGCGGATCGTCGGATACGCGGAACAGCAGCGTCTCCACCAGCGCTTCGATGCCGCTGCGCTGGCCCAGCTGCTGGTACAGCGCATCGTCGCGCGGTGGCGTCGACGCGCACCCGGCGATGGCGAGCAGGCAGGCCAGCACCCAGGGGGTGGCGATACGCGCGACCTTCATGTCAGAAGCTCCACTGCACGGAAACGTACGCGCCGCGCTGGTCGTCCAGTGTGGCGATGCTGCCCAGGTCGGCCCACGCGCCGACCACCGCGACATGCTTGTTCGGGAACCACGCCACGAAAACATCGCGCCAGTCGTCTTCGCGGGCGAAGCCGAGGTTGTCCGGCTTCTGGCGGTATTCGAGACCCACGGCCAGCCGCGGATCCAGCAGCACCGCCGCCGAGCCCTCCCACAGCCAACTGCGTGTGGCGCGCCGGTCGCCGCCGAAACCGAGCAGCCCGGCCTGGTTGCCGCTGGTGGATCGCAGCGTGGCATTGAGCAGCAACTGGTAACCCCCCGCGGCATCGAGGAACAGCTTGCTGGCGCTCACGTAGGCGTCGGTGCCATGGTCGTCGCGGGCGCCGACCGCCAGCGGAAGTGCGCCGTCGCGCAGCCGCTTGTGCTGCACCCCCACGCTCACCTGCGGCATGCGCGTGTAGACCAGGTCGCCGGCCACGCGTACTTTCGCGCCGTAGATGTCCTGTTCCAGCGCGTCCCAGGGCAGCGCCAGCCGCCGTTGCAGTTCGCCCAGGTCGAACGACTGCCGCGCGAACGACACTTCCACCCGGTTGCCGAACGTGTACGACGCTCCGTAGGCGTCCAATGCGTAGTCGCCGGTATCAACGCGGGTGTAGAACGCCGTGCCGCCGTTCTGTTCGTCGGTGCCGTAACCGGACAGCACGGCCCACGGCACAATGCCCCCACCGGCCGCTCCTTCGATCTGGGTCGCGCCACCGGTCGCCAGCAGGCGTCCCTGTCCGGCGAGCGCGGGCAGTGCCGGCAGGAGTGCCGCGACCGCGCACGCGAGCGGGAGGGCACGAAGGCGAACGGTCATGCGTCGGTTTCCAGCGGGAGGGCATGGGACGGGGTAGCGGTCTCGCGCCGGCGGCACCAGTCCAGCAGCTCGGCACTGCCGAGCGGTGCACTGAACAGGTAACCCTGCACCATGTCGCAGCGGTAACGGCGCAGCAGGGCGAGTGCGCGATCGTTCTCCACGCCTTCGGCGATCACCGACAGGCCCATGTTGTGGCCCAGCTCGATGGTGGAGCGCACGATCACCGCATCGTCGCTGCCTTCTTCCAGCTGCATCACGAAACTCTTGTCGATCTTCAGTTCGTCCACCGGCATCCGCTTGAGCTGCGCCAGCGATGAATAGCCGGTGCCGAAGTCGTCGATCGCCAGCCGCACGCCACAGGCCTTCAGCCGGTGCAGCATGCGCAGGGCGTACTCGATGTCCTGCATCAGCGCGCTCTCGGTGACTTCCAGGATCACGCGCGCGGCCGGCACCCCGTGCGTCGCCAGTCGCTCTTCGATGTAGGCGGGCAGGTCGGCGTCCAGCAGGTCCATCGCCGACAGGTTCACCGCCAGCCCCAGGTCGAGCCCGCCCTGGCGCCACGCGGCATTGCAGGCCAGCGCCTGGTCCAGCACGAAGCGCGTCAGTTCATGGATGAAGCCGGAACGTTCGGCCAGCGGAATGAATTCGTCCGGCGCCACCGGGCCGAGCGAGGGGTGCCGCCAGCGCACGAGCGCCTCCACGTGCTGCACGTGCGCGCTGGCCGCGTCCAGCTTCGGCTGGAATTTCAGCTCCAACTGTCTGCCGGCGATCGCCTGGCGCAGGTCGGTCATGAGCTGCAGCTGCCTCAGGTGCGACTCGTCGCGCCCGGGCTGATAGACGGCCACGCCGCCGTGCGCGGCCTTGGCGTCGTACAGCGCGATATCGGCGCGGCGCAGCAGCGTGTCGGCATCCGCACCGTGCTGCGGGTGGCAGGCCATGCCGAAACTGCCTTCCACGCCAACGCGCGTACTCGGCAGGTCCAGCGGTTGCTTCAACGCCGTCCACAACGCCTGGGCCTGCACGTTCGCCGCCTCGCAGGACAGGCCACGCAGCATCACCATGAATTCGTCGCCGCCCAGCCGCGCCACCAGGTGCGCCCCGTCCAGCGCGCCGCGCAGGCGCCGCGCCACTTCGCGCAGCACCTGGTCGCCGAACTCGTGGCCCAGCGTGTCGTTGATTTCCTTGAAGCGGTTCACGTCCATCACCAGCACCGCCACTTCGCCGCCCGCCGCGATCGCTGCCTGCAGGCGGTCGTAGGCATGGCTGCGGTTGGGCAGGCCGGTCAGCCCGTCGTGGTGCGCCTGGTGCAGGATGCGTTCCTCGCGCGCTGCGATGTCGGCCTGCATGCGGCCGAAGGCGCCGGCCAGCTCGGCGATCTCGCGACTGCCGCCGGACACGGGTGCCTGCGAGTAGTCGCCGGCCTGGATGCGCTGCGCTGCCTGCGCCAGCCGCGCTACCGGCCGGCTGATGCCTCGCCCCAGCGCAACCGCCACGGCGACCGCGAGCACCGCCGCCAGTCCGGACAGCAGCAGGATGCGCGAGCGCAGCGCGCGGTAGGGCGCGAGCGCGCGATCGTACGAATCCAGCAGCACCAGCCGGGCGTCGTCGCCCTGCGTCAGCGGATGCGAGTCGGACAGGTAATGGTCGGCACCCACGGCGACCGGCCGTGCGTGATCGCCGTCGGCCACCCAGGCGCGGGCGAAGGGCGCGCGCTGGTCCATCGGCAGGGAGGCCGCATGTACCAGGGTGCGGTTGCCGACCAGGGTGACGAAGGCGGCTTCCAGGCCCGTGAGGCTGCGGTATTCCTGCGCGACGGTATCGTCGTAGCGGCGACCGACCGCTAGCCAGCCGACCCGGTCGGGGGCCATCACCGGCAGCACCACCACCAGGTACAGCGCGTCCTGCACCACCACCGTCTGCAGGGCCAGGCCATCGGTGGCGGCCTGCCGCATGATCCCGGCCAGCACATCGGCCGAGGGGCCCGCCATGCCGTTGGCGCTGGCCTGCCAGCGGCCGTCGCGGTCGAGCACCCATGCCAGGTCCGCGCCGATGCGCGTGCCATGGTTGTCCAACGCCGAGCGCAACGTGGGCAGATCGCCGCTGGTCACCGCCGCACGGAATCCGAAGTCGTCCGCCAGCACCGATGCCGAGGCGAGCAGCTGCTCCGAGCGGCCCTGCTGGAACTGCTCCCACACGCGATGCCCCACGTGCAGTTCCTGCTCCAGTCGCGACGACACCGCGCGCTGGGTCGCGACCGTGACCACCGCGAACGTGGCCAGCTGCGCCGCCGCCACCACGGCGATCATCACCGCGATGACGCGCGTCTGGAAACGGCGTGGCTTCAAGGCGTGCCACCCTTGGCCTGGCGGAACTTCTCCTGCAGGGAGCGGAGACGGTCGTTGCCGCGGACCTCGCTCTTCACCGGCGCCAGCGACACCTGCAGGGTCGCGGAAGCACCGGCGGCCGGCACGTCGAGCGTGCGCTCGAGCGGTGCACCGTTACCGCGGACGTGCCACACGCGCAGCGTGTAGCGCCCCGGCGGCACCTCCAGCGACAGCTTGCCGTCGGTCCCGGTCTTGCCGAAGTAGGGCGTGTCGAGCACGACGATGTGGCCGATCATCCAGTCGTGGATGTTGCAGCCCACCACCACCACGCCGGGCTTGTCGAAGCGGATCGGCGCGGCCTTGTTGCCGGAGTAGAGCGGGATCTCGAACTGCCGCGGCTGGGAGAACGAATAGACGTGGTGCTGGATGTTGTCGCGGTTGGGGAACGCCACCACCGTGCCGGCCTGCACCGGCAGCACGCCGGGGACGAACGCCGAATGCTGCTGGTCCATGCGTGCGGTCGCGGTGCGGGTGGACGACGGAACCGTACCGTGCAGGCTGACCACGGCGTCCATCGCCGGCCCGGTGTTGCTGCCGACGGCCAGGCGCACCTCCGCGGCATGGGCGCCCGACGCCATCGCAAGGGCCAGTACCCCGCCTGACCATGCCCGCCTTGCGAGCCGCTGCAGATCCATCGATGTCCCCTGTCTGATCCAGGCATTTCAAGCAAATCCCGTGCCACGGCTCACACCCTGCGGCGCCTGGGCTACGCCGCAGGGGAGAGGATCGCGTCGCTTCGGAACGGCTGAAACTGACGTTACGCGTCACGGAGATGGTCGGATGCAGGCGCGCCCAGCCTCACCGATGGCACCCGCGGGCTCAGTCCACGCCCATCAGATGGCGCGTGACCCCGGCGGCATCCAGGCCCGCCAGGGTGCCCGGCCGCGCGCCGGACCAGAGCGGGGAAAAGTCATCGCGGCCGACGGCTTCCGCCGCCGCGCGCAGCGGTGCCAGCGCCGGCGACGCCCACGGGAACGCCGGTGGCAGGTCCGACAGGGGGCCCAGCTCGCGCATCAGCCGGTTGACCAGGCCACGGGCGGGCCGGCCACTGAACAGGTTGGTCACGGCGGCTTCGCGCATCGGCTGCTGGAGCGCAGCGCGATGCACGGGCGCGGTCGTCGCCTCCGGACACAGCAGGTACGCGGTGCCGGCCTGTACCGCGCTGGCGCCCGCGTCGAGCATGGCCCGTACATCATGGCGATCGCCGATGCCGCCGGCTGCGATCACCGGCACGGCCAACGCCTTCGACAACGACGCCACCAGCGGAAGCGTTGCGGGTTGCAGCGTCAGGTCCTCGGAGAGGAAATGCCCCCGATGCCCACCCGCCTCGATGCCCTGCGCGATCACCGCGTCCACGCCGCGACGTTCCAGCCACAGGCCTTCCTCCCGCGTCGTGGCGGACGACAGCACGGTCGCGCCCCAGCCCTTGATGCGCGCCAGCAGGTCTGCATCGGGCAGTCCGAAGTGAAAGCTCACGATCGGCGGACGGAACGGTTCCAGCAGCGCCACCGTTGCGGCATCCAGCGGGCGCCGCGCGCCGGTAGCCGATGGCGCGGGCGGGACGATGCCGTACGCGTCGTAGTACGGTGCCAGGGCCTCGCGCCAGCGCTGCATCTCGTCCGCGTCGGGCTCGGCCATCGCATGGCAGAAGAAGTTGAGGTTGACCGGCTGCGCGCGCGCGGCGAACGTCCGGAGTGCCGCCTGCAACTGCGCGGCGTCCAGCATCGCGCAAGGCAGGGAACCGAGCGCGCCCGCGTGCGCCACCGCAAGGGCCAGTCGTTCGTCCTGCACACCCGCCATCGGCGCCTGGATCAGCGGCAGGCCGGTACCGAGGAGGGAGGCGAGGGCGGTCATGGGGTCAGCTTACGCGACTCCCGAGGGCGCCCCGACTCACGTCGGCGCCGGGAAATCCGACAGTGCCGTACCCGCCACGGACACCAGCCTATCGAGGCGGACGTGCTCGCCCGAGTCGAGTTCCACCCGTTCGACGCCGTCGCGCGCGGACAGCGTGACGAGACGGCAGGTCCGCTGTTGCATCACGCCATCGTCGTCGAGGAAGCGGACTTCGACGGTGGTGCGACGCATGGCCGTGGCTTCCAGCACATCATGGAATTCGCAGTTGACGGGCAGATAGGGTGCGCGTGAATCGGGCATGGCGTGTCGCTCGATGGTTTGCCGGCGGCCGCAACCGGGCCGCGGTAAGCTGCGTGCCCCGCAGGATGACACAGGCGGCGGACGTGTCGATGTCCGGCCTTGCGGTTCGTCGCCAAGGCATCACGACCCACGGGAGTTCCCATGAAGTACCTCGGCCTTGCCTATTTCACCCCCGAAAAGTTCGCCGCGATGAGCCCCGCGGCTGTCGAGGCGCTGGTCGGTCAGTGCCCTGCGCGGGACGACGCGATGCGCGCGACCGGCAAGGTGCGGTTGGCCGCGTCGCTGGGCGACCTGGATGGCTGGAAGACCCTTCGTTCCCGCCAGGGCCGGACGCAGGTCAGCGACGGCCCGTACACCGAGTCGAAGGAGGTGGTCGGCGGTCTTTTCATCATCGATGCCGACAGTCCCGAAGAGGCTGTGCGGATCGCTTCGCTGCATCCGGCGGCCACGCTGGGCGAGGAGGGCGGCTGGGCCGTCGAGCTGATTCCCATGGAATTCCATTTCGAAGGATGAGGCCGTCAGGAGGCGAAAGATGATCGAACTTCCTGTCCGGGATCCGTGCGACCTGTGCGTGGCCGCGCGCGACGAGCCGTGGAAGATCATCGACGAGGGCGAGCACACGCTCACCGTGATCAATCCTTGGCAATTCGAGACCGGCCAGTGCTGCGTCATCACGCGCCGGCACGTGGCGACGCTGCTCGATCTGTCCGCACCGGAGTGCGCGGCCGTCCTGGGGGCGGCCCAGCGCGTCGCCAGCGCCCTTGTCCGCGCCTATCGGCCGCTCGGCATCCTCACGTTCCAGAACAACGGCGTCTACAGCGGCCAGGAAACGCCGCACTTCCATTTCCACGTCGTGCCGCGGCAGCCTGGCAGCGACTGGGGCATCGGCCCGCCGCAACTCTCCGTCTTCGAAAGCGCCGGGCGCAGGCGGGGTGCCGTCCACGACCCGAATGATGATGCGGCGCGGATGGCGCGCGTCCGCGTCTCCCTCGAACGCCTGACGGAGACGGCCGCGCAGATCCGCGCGCATCTGCCGGCTTGATCTGCGCCGCTGACGGACATCGGCCGTTCTTGTCCGCAGGACGGGCACTGCTTCCAGACACCGACACCGGTCAGCCGTCTCCGGTTCACACCAGCTTCGCGGGGCGTTGCGGCAAAGTTCCGCCATGACTTCATTGAACATCCTCTACGTCGATGACGACGACACGCACCGCTCCATGGTGGCCGAGGCCATCGAGGTCGCGGGGCACACGGTGACGCAGGCCGCGACCGCGTCGGCGGCGCTCGATCTGATGCGGCAGGCGAGGTACGACTGCATCGTCACCGACTACTGGATGCCGGACATCACCGGCGCCACGGTCGCGCGCGAAGCACGCGTGCTCCATCCCGGCGCAACCGTGTGCGTGGTCTCCGGCCACGACAAGAACGACATGGCGGGATTGCCGCCCGGCACCCTGCTGATGACGAAACCCTTCAACGTGCCGCTGTTGCTGGACGTGCTGACGCCGCGCTAGTCGAGAACGCCACCGTGACGCGCGGTCCGGGACTCACGCCGGCGGCGCTTCGCGCGCCTTGGGTGGCAGGATCGCCGGTGCCTGCTGCGCCATCAGGTCCACGACCCAATCGATGAACACCCGCAGCTTGTGGCTGACATGGCGGCTGGGCGGAAACGCCAGGTAAAGCGGCATCGGCGCCAGCTGCCAGTCCTCGAACAGCGGCACCAGTTCGCCGTGCGCGACGGGCTCGCGGGCCATGTAGTGCGGCAGCCACAGCACGCCCATGCCGGCCAGCCCCGCCGCCAGATAGGCGTTGCCATCGTCAACCGACATGACGGGCCGGCCGTGCACGCTGACGTGTTCGTCGCCTCGTTGCAGGTCGTACGCCAGCGGAGGGCCGGTGCGCGATCCGCGATAGCCGACGATGCGGTGCGTACCGTCGTCCAGCGCGTGGGGATGCACCGGCGTGCCCGCGCGTGCCAGGTAGGCCGGCGATGCATAGATGCCCAGTGCCAGGTCTGCCAGGTGGCGTGCCCGCAGCGAGGGATCGGAGAGCGTGCCACCGCGCACCACGCAGTCGACGTTCTCGTCGATCAGGTCCACATGCCGGTCGCTGGCGCCCAGGTCCAGCTGGATATCGGGATAGCGCGCGTGGAAATCCGGCAGCGCCGGCACCAGGACCAGGCGCGCCAGCGGCGCAGGCACGTCCACGCGCAGCCGCCCGCGCGGCGCCTCGGACGCGGCCGACAGGCTGGTCTCGGCATCGTCCAGGTCGGCCAGCAGGCGGACCACGCGCGCGTAGTACGCGGCGCCGTCGGCGGTCGCGTTGACCTTGCGCGTGGTGCGGTGGAGCAGCTTCACCCGCAGGTGCGCCTCCAGGGATTGCACCAGCTGCGTCACCCGCGTGCGGCTCGACTGCAGCGTCTCGGCGGCCCGGGTGAAACTGCCGGTCTCGACCACGCGGACGAAGGCCTGCATCGCGTCGATGCGGTCCATGCGCACTCCTTCGGGGGCGGGAATTGTTTCGATTCTACAAACAGTGATCCCGCGATCGGCGTGTATATCCGGAAAGCCGCGGTGCCTAGAGTGATCGCCATGCATCGGGCGACCGGCCCGACAGGAGATGCGTCCATGAACACCCGCAACGTCGTTTTCCCCGCAGGCCGCCACGCGCTGTACGAGCATCACCGCTATTCCCCGGCCGTGCGCGCCGATGGCTTCCTGTTCGTGTCAGGACAGGTAGGCAGCCGCGAGGATGGCACGCCGGAGCCGGACTTCGAAGCGCAGGTGCGCCTGGCTTTCGCCAACCTGCAGGCCACTTTGCAGGCGGCCGGCTGCACCGTGGACGACATCATCGACGTGACCACCTTCCATACCGATCCGGAACGCCAGTTCGACACCGTGCTGGCGGTCAAGAACGACATCTTCCCGGCAGCGCCCTATCCGGCCTGGACCGCGCTCGGCGTGACCTGGCTGGCGGGATTCGATTTCGAGATCAAGGTGATCGCACGCCTGCCGCGCTGAGCGGATCCGTCAAGCCGACAGCGCGGCCTCCACCGCGGCGCTGGCGTGCAGGGCCGTGGTGTCGAACAGTGGCACGCGCGCGTCCTGCGGTCCCACCAGCAGGCCGATCTCGGTGCAGCCGAGGATGATGGCGTCCGCGCCACGGTCCACCAGCGCGTCCATGATGCGTCGGTAAGCGTCGCGCGCGCTGTCGCGGATCACGCCGCGGCACAGCTCGTCATAGATCACGTCGTGCACCACGGCGCGGTCATCCGCCGCCGGCACGATCACCTGCAGGCCATGCACCTGCTGCAGGCGCTCGCGATAGAACGCCTGCTCCATGGTGAAGCGGGTGCCCAGCAGCCCGACGGTACGATGGCCGGCGGCGGCCATCGCCGCGCCCGTGGCATCGGCGATGTGCAGCAGCGGAATCGAAACAGCCCCCTCGATCTGCGGCGCCACCTTGTGCATGGTGTTGGTGCACAGCACCAGCAGGTCGGCACCGGCGGCCTGCACGCGGCGCGCCGCATCGGCCAGGCGCTCGCCGGCCGCGTCCCAGTCGCCTGCGTGCTGCCACTGCTCGATCTCGTGGAAGTCCACGCTGTACAGCACCACGCGCGCCGAATGCAGCCCGCCCAGTCGCTCCCTGATGCCCTCGTTGATCTGGCGGTAGTAGGGCACCGTCGACTCCCAGCTCATCCCCCCGATCAGTCCGATCGTCTTCATGCGCGCGCCGCCTGCCGTGTGATCACGCGTCGATTATGCGCGGCCGCGCAGCGGCTAGGCTTGAGCGTCACGGCGGGCGAGGGTAGGTTGCCCGGACCAAGGGGTGGCACGCCGCGCCCCCTCGACGCCGCCCACGAGGATGCCCGATGAAGTACCTGATCTCCTTTCCCAGCGCCGCGATGGTCGTGTCCGGCAGCGAGCTGGATGCCGCAGGGCGCGATTCGCGTGCGGTGATCGCGGCGGCGAAGGCCGCGGGTGTGTATGTCTTTGGGGGTGGCATCGACGAAAGCGTGCCACCGGTCCTGGTGTCCGCGGACGCGACCGTCGTCGACGGAGGCTATCCGTGGGCGCCGCCGCTCACCGGCGGATTCTGCGTACTCGAGCTGCCCTCGCGCGAGGACGGGATCGCCTGGGCGGCGCGCATCGCCAGGGCCTGCCGCTGCGACCAGGAACTGCGGGTATTCGGATTCGATCCGGCTTCATAGGCGCGGACCCCCCGCCCGCGCCGCGGATGGCGCGTGCCCGCGCGACCGGCGCGTCCCCTATGCTGGGCGTCATCGATGCCCGGGCACGCCGGGCGGGAGAGGACTTCATGCTGACCCTGCTTGCGACGCGTCGCGTTACCGCCGGCGTGCTTGTCGCGCTTCTTTTCGCTGCTCCCGTGGCGGCGCACGACCTGGCCATCGTCGGTGCGCGCCTCTACCCCGCACCGGATGTCGCTCCGCTCGACGACGCCACCCTGGTGATCCGCGACGGCCGCATCGTGGCCATGGGCGCCCGTGACCGCGTGGCGGTGCCGGCCGGCATGCGTGTCGTCGATGGTCGCGGGAAGAGCGTGGCGGCCGGCTTCTGGAACAGCCACGTGCATCTGATCAAGCCGCCTTTCCTCGCGCCGGACGCGCAGCCGGCGGCGGCACTGGACGCGGCATTGCGTGACCGATTCACGCGCTGGGGCTTCACCACGCTGTTCGACATCGCCTCGTTGCCGGGCGATGCACGTGCGTTGCGCGCGCGCATCGCGCGTGGCGACGTCGTGGGCCCCCAGCTGCTGACCGTCGACATGCCGTTCTTTCCCGAGCACGGCACGCCGATCTACGTGCGCGAGCTCTGGGCGCAGACCCACGCGCCCAGCGCGGAAGTGGCGACGGCCGAGCAGGCGCGCACGCGTGCGGCGGCGCAGATCGCGGCAGGGGCGGATGGCGTGAAGCTGTTCACCGGCGCGATCATCGGCGGCCCCGGTGGCGTGTTGCCGATGTCGAAGGAAATCGCCACCGCGGCGGTGGCCGAGGCGCATGCGCATGGCAAGCCCGCGTTCGCGCATCCCACCGACCGCGCGGGCCTCGATGTCGCGGTGGAGAGCGGCGTCGATGTGCTCGCGCATGCGGCCCCCGACGCGGGCGCGTGGTCGCCCGACTTCGTCGCACGCCTGAAGGCGGGCAACGTCGCGTTCGTGCCCACGCTGACCCTGTTCGATTCGGAACTGCGTCGCGAAGGCGTGCCCGCGCCCGTGCTGGAGAGGTTCGTCGGCGCCGCGAAGCAGCAGCTCGGTGCGATGGCGCAGGGCGGCGGCGTGGTGCTGTTCGGTACCGACGCCGGGTACATCGAGGTGTACGACACGCAGCTCGAGTTCCAGCTGATGGCGGCTGCGGGCTTGGACTGGCGGCAGATCCTCGCCAGCCTCACCACGGCGCCGGCGCAACGCTTCGGCCAGGCCTCGGTGCGCGGGCGCTTGCAGGAGGGGCTTGCCGGTGATCTGGTGCTGCTGGGATCCGATCCGCAGGCGCGCATCGATGCCTTCGCGGACGTGCGCATGACGGTGCGCGGCGGGCAGGTGATCTACGACGCCGCGTCGACGCCTGTCGTACCTGTTCCCGCACGCGACTGACCGGCGCGTTCGGTGGCAGGGCCGCGCGCTCCGTAGCTGCAGCGTGGAAGAAGGGCGTTCAAGATGTCCGTGGCGAGTGCGCTGAAGTGCATGGCGATGACGATCACGGCGCGCACAGGTCGATCAACGGCATCCGCATGAAGCGTGGATTACGGTCTCCTCATCCGTTTCGACGATGAAGGCAGTGATCCAACTGC
This sequence comes from uncultured Pseudoxanthomonas sp., assembly GCF_947498795.1. Taxonomy (NCBI): domain Bacteria; kingdom Pseudomonadati; phylum Pseudomonadota; class Gammaproteobacteria; order Lysobacterales; family Lysobacteraceae; genus Pseudoxanthomonas; species uncultured Pseudoxanthomonas sp. Next base: position 418,981 of record NZ_CANMLQ010000002.1, read on the forward strand.
GACGGATTTCATGAATTTGAACGCGCGTCGTTCACCATCTTCACGCCGCCTCGACGTACGCGAACGCGGGGTAACAGGCGGGTGCCGACATCAGCTGAAACGCCGCTATATTCCCAGCTCCCAGAAGAAGGAGGATTGGAATGTTCACCAACAAGCGATTCATGACGACGGCCCGTGTGCTCGGTGTGGCGATGGTGGCCGGCGTGGCCCTGAGCGGCTGCGCGACCTACGACGACGAGTTCGCAGGCATCAACTCGCGCCTGGACCAGCTGGACACGAAGGTGCAGGGTGCGGCGCAGAGCGCCGATGCCGCGAACCAGTCCGCACAGCAGGCCAACCAGCGCCTGGATCAGATCGAAGGCCGCGTGCGTCAGCTCGAGTCAGCGCCGCGTCGCGTGCCGCGCGGCTGACCGCGCCCGCACGATTCGTGACGGATCGTGGAATCCGCATCCCGGTGGCCGCGACAGGCCACCGGGATGCGTACTGACATCGCTCCAGTGTCGAGGAACCGCACCCACCGTATGCGCCCGCATTCTTTCATCCGTACCGCCGGCGGCGCGCTGTTGCTGACGCTCGCGTTCGCCGGTTCTGTTGCGGCCAAGTCCCAGGCCGACACGTCACGGGCCGACAAGGCCTCCGAGGCGAAGCCCGCGCAAGCGGCCACCAGTGCCGACCAGCTTCCGGAAGGCCAGCAGGTCTCCGACACGATCGTCGCGCTCGCAGGCTGGATCGTCGCGACCAGGGACAGCCAGGGGTATCCCTTCGCCATCATCGACAAGGCGGCGGCGCAGATCCTGGTGTTCGACGGCGAGGGTCGCCCGCGCGGCGCCGCACCGGGCCTGTTCGGATCGGCGGTCGGCGATCACACGGCGCCCGGCGTCGCGGGACTTGCCCTTCGGGAGATTCCCGGCCGTGACCGCACGACGCCGGCAGGTCGCTTCGTGGGTGGCTTCGGCCCCTCCATCGACGCCGGACGCGTGCTGTGGGTGGACTACGATTCCGCGGTCTCCATCCATCCGACCGCCACCGGGGTTCCCGCCGAGAAGCGCGAAGAGCGACTCGCGTCGCCGACACCGGACGACAACCGCATCACGCACGGCTGCATCAACGTAGCGCCCACGTTCTACACCGACATCATGCAGCCGACGTTCGAGAAGGGCGGGGTGTTCTACATCCTGCCGGACAAGGACACGCTCGAAGACACGTTCCCCGAGTTCGCGCAGAGCCGTGCGGACATGGCGGACGGCGGTAAGAAGCGGGGACGCTCGGCCCGCAAGTGAGTCGCGCGCGGCAGCAGCCTGCGCGTCACGCATCAGCCAGCGACGTGGACGCTCGCGCGCATTCACGCGCGTGCGTCGCCCGCACCGCTCAGTTTCAATCCTCTATCGCCTCCACGCCCTGCCGGTCCAGTTCGGCCAGGCGTGCGCGCATGGCCGCGAGTCGTTCGGGCGAGTGGCCGACCCAGCCGTGTACTTCCGCGACCACGCGCAAGGGGTCGCGCGTCCGGTAGGAGCGCGTCGGATTGCCGGGGAATTTCTTGTCGGTGAGGTTGGGGTCGTCTTCGAAGGGGCCGGTCGGCTCGACGATGTAGATGTGCCCGCGTCCCGCGCCGACCGCCAGTTCCGCGCCCCATGTCGCCGCTTCCAGCATGGCGGTCAAATAGACGTACTTCGCGACGCGGCGTTTGCCGAAGTTGGAAACGTGGCCTGCGACGATCAGGTCGCCGGGGACGAGTGTTGCCTGGGTGCCGTGGTAGTAGACCGGGGTATCGCGCATGGGAGTAGCTCGTGTGGCCTGCCGAATCGACAGGCCGGCGATACTGATGCCCGCCCCGGGCCTTGCCGCAAGCCCCGGGGCGTTATATACATTGAGGGTGGGAGGCGCAGCGCGCCTCTTTTTTTGTGCCTGGATTCCGGTGTCTCGCAACGGGAGCATCCACCCGGATCGATGTCGGCCAACGAGTCTTGCAGCGCCGCAGGCAGGCGATGCCGACTGGCATGTGCCATCCGCCATGGCGTTGCCTGCCTTAAACGCGTCTTAAAGTCGCATCGCGACACTGCCTCACGGCGACGATGCACCGCGTCGTCGTGCCCCGCGCTGCGTCGTGTCGCTCGTCGTGCGAAGCCTCTGCGTGCTCTTCTTTCTTCCCTCCACAAGGTAACGATCATGGCAGGCTGGACGACGTCGGATATTCCCTCCCAGGTGGGGCGCACGGTCCTGGTCACCGGAACGGGCGGCATCGGCCTGCACGTGTCCCTTGCGCTCGCACGGGCCGGTGCCACGGTGATCGTGGCGGGACGCAACGCCGCCAAGGGCGCGGCCGCCGTCGAGCAGATCAGCCAGGTGTCGCCGCGGGCGCGCGTGCGCTTCGGCGCCGTCGATCTGGCCAGCCTCGACTCGATCGAGACCTTCGCCGACACCGTGCTGCGTTCGCACGGCAGCCTCGACCTGCTGGTCAACAATGCGGCCGTGATGACGCCGCCCCAGCGCAAGGAAACCGCCGACGGTTTCGAACTGCAACTGGGGACGAACCATCTGGGCCATTTCGCGCTGACGGCCCGGTTGCTGCCGTTGCTGCGCGAGGGACGCCATGCGCGCGTCGTGTCGCTGTCGAGCATTGCCGCGCGCAGCGGTGCGATCGATTTCGACGACCTGCAATCGCACCGTCGGTATGTGCCGATGGCCGCCTACAGCCAGTCGAAGCTGGCGTGCCTGCTGTTCGCGTTCGAGTTGCAGCGACGGAGCGTGCGCGAAGGGTGGGGCATCCAGAGCCTCGCCGCACACCCCGGCATCTCGCGCACGGACCTGCTGCCCAACGGCGCTGGCCCCGGCAGTCCGCAAGCGCTGGCACGCCGCTATCTGTGGTTCCTGTTCCAGCCCCCGGAACGAGGGGCTCTGCCGCCCCTGTACGCGGCGACTGCAGCCACGGCGCAGGCCGGTGGTTACTACGGGCCGGACAGGTTGAGCGAGACACGCGGCCATCCGGTTGCGGCCAGGGTTCCGCCGCAGGCGGAGGATGTCGCCGTTTCCGAGCGCCTGTGGCAGGAGTCGGAGCGCCTGACAGGCATCGTGTTTGGCGGTCGCACGGCACAGGGCGCTCGAAAGGCGGCGCTGGACGCGGGATCGACGATGTGAAGGCTTCGCGCTTGGCACCACCGGTGTTGCCGGATTCGACGCGCCGTTCGATCACGCACCGCTGACGCTGCAGTGGCGGTCCAACCACACGCTGCACGCGAGCTACCCGGACTATCCGGGGTTCCCGCAGACGCAGTACAGCGCGGGTGATCCAGCAAGACCAAAGGTGACCTTGGTATTCGAGGGTGCGCCGTAAAGTGCACGTGGGGGGTGAGCACTGCATGCCCGGCATGCCCAGTGTCACGGCATTGCGATTCGGGTCATCGGTCGTCAGGACCCGAACACACGCTGACCCCTTTATTCGCGTACGCGGGCTGGGGCGTCCATGTCCGATCCGGCGCGGCCAGCGACAGGTCGGGGTGAGGCTTTACCTGGTGAGCCCTGTGTATGGGCCCGGGTGTTCTTACTCGACGCGGCGAGAAGACCGGTCACTCGTACGACGGGCCTCTTCGATCCAGTCCAGGGCTTCGCGGTAGCCTTCCTCGCTTTCCAGGACGCGATCCATCAGGGGCCGCCCCGTCAGCGTGAGGTACTCGCCGAGGTGCGCGGGCGTGAGGCCGGCGGTCTCGGCCGCCTGGTGGAACAAGTGCCAGCGCATCGCGCGCTTCTCGCGTTCGTAACGCAGCCAGAAGTCTGGAAGGACCTCCGCACCCGCACGCGCGCGATTCACCGGCTCTCCCGGGTTCCTGCGGTTGGGGGCGAGGCGCTGGGCGGCGGCGAGAAGCAGGTGTGCCATGTCCTCGCGCTCTACAGGGGCCTTCGCCGCACGCAGTTGCCGGGCACACCGATCCAGGGCGGTGGATAGCGCGCGCAGCGAGGCCTGGAGGTAGGGGTTCGGGTGGTCTTTGATCATCGTTCGACGTTGCACGGGCCGCGAACAGCGCCCGATCACCAAGGTAGACGTCCGGCGGAGCGATTTCCCTATGGTGCTGTTCGCGATATCGACACGGCGATGGGCCTGAAGACCGTAACCGCGACAGATAAACGTCAGTCAGCGTGGGCATCCCGCGCGCTGCTGGGTATGTTTATGCGTTGGCTTGTTCGCCAGTCCCAGCCACCCTAACATCGTGCCGCGTCAGGGGAACAGCCCGCTATGCGGTGCGCTACGAAAACGTCGCGCAGCTGGCATCGGGCAACCGACTATCGGGTGGCTGGGCACTACTACGGGGAAATCATGCGCTATCTGCTGCTTGCAACGGGACTTGCACTCTCAGGCGTCACGCCGTCTGTACTCTCCAAGGGAAATCAAGCGAAGCCGCCACTCAGCCAGGCTGAGCTCAGGCAATGGGTATCACTCGAGGACGAAATCGAACGCCAGAGGAAGGCTTACAACATCCAGGTCAGGGAGAGTAACGACCTCGTCAAGCAGCAAGCGCAGATCCGCGGCGAACTCGATCAACTGAAAATGGGCATCGACGCTGGCGAAAGTTTTCGCATGGATGCATACAACGCCAAGATCGAAGAGCACAACGAAATCGGCGAGCGACACGACGAGTATACGTTGCGGATGGCTGAAATATCGGAGAAGCAGCGTCTGGCGGCAGAGGACTACAATCGCACGTGTGCGGGAAGGACGTTTCTCAACGCCGATCTGCTCAAGATCAAGCGGCCAAAGAAGTAGCGCGTGACACTTCATTCGAGCCGAACCCGCTTCGCGGATCGGACTGATTCTGCGCCGGTCTTCCGATCAAAGAACGGGTCGCCATTGACGCGCCGGCAGCCAGCTCATTCCGGTGGCGCGCAAATGGAATCCGTACTCTGCCCATGTTTTTCGCATCACCCTCAAGGAGACTCATGAAATACCGGAAGATCGGTAGTCTGGTGTTGGCCTGTTCTGTCATTGGCGGCTGTGCCACGCCCCCGTATGTGTCTCCCGCTGGCGCTGCACAGGCTGAGCTGAAGCTTGTGGCGTCGGGAGGTGTGTTCGCGGGAGCCACGATTTATGAGGAGTCCGAGTCATGTCGCGGAATGCGCTCGCCGGGTGAACTGATCAAGGTGCGCGAGCGCATAGTGTCGATTCCGGCCGGAAAGCCCCTGAGTTTCAGTATGGAGTCGATCGGATACGAGGGTGGCTTGACCTGGGCACAGTGTCGGATCGTCCTGACCTTCAACCCGCTGGCTGGCCACAGCTATGCCGCTGTCTACGAACACGACGGTGCGCCGAATCAGTGCACTATCCGGCTGATCGATACGACGGCATCTGCGCCTTCGCCAATCGAGGGTCGCAAGCGGATCTTTACTCCGCCTGCCACGCGGAACAGCCCATCCTGCAAGTAGGGCGCAGGTGGCAGCACTGCATGGATGGTGTTCAACGAAGTGAGTCCCGACACCTGTGTCATCAGGCAGCGAAGGTATCGGGTTGGCAAAGCTAGCTCTAGCCAATGAGTTGCCCCTGGAAGCGCCAGGCTACAAAAAAAAGCCCCGGAGGTCCGGGGTTTGATCGTGAAATTGCACTTTGAGTCCTGTTTTTGTGGGCGCCCTGCGGGTGGCTTGGGCGAGGTAACTACTCTGCCGGTAAATGTAGTGGGCCGCGTGCATCCGCTGCCGCTCTGAGTTTCTTTGATAATTTTTCCCACTGCGATTTTGTATGGGGATTGAAGTCAGCGACACAATGCGGTTCGTCACCATCGATGGGGTCCCGGTACGCCTTAATAAATTGAGCATTGAGGTCTGCAACACTCAGGCCCCATACGCCAGCGCTCTTATCTTTTCCGTACTTTTCGACGTATTCGTCAAAGCAAGGTTCCGGCTCAATCAGTGCTTTGCTGTGAACTGAGAGCTCGCCCTGATCTTTCGGGGTTGGGCGAAAGGCTGCGCTATAGAGGCGTTTTTCTTGAAACCATTGCGGGTGCACTTGCCTTAGGAGGACTTCACTCTCGTCGGAAATAAGTTTCTCGGGTGCGGTAGCCATCGTCCTCAGTTCGCCTCCACCGCATTCCAGAACTTGATGAACTCGACGACAGAGTTCTCCTGAGCTACATCAAGTTCATGAGTGATTTCTTGATCTGATTCCATGTTAAGTGCATGCAAGTGGAGGATCGAGCTATCAGCCTCAAGTGTTCCACTAATTTCCCAGTCGCCAAGTGTCCATTCGAGCGCCACTCCGCCTTCCGCTGAGGGGTAAATGAAAGGCGAGGATATGCCGGAGCTTTGCGTCAATGCTTCAAGGAAGGGTCGCGTTGCGTCTATGGTGGTTTTGCTGGGAGCTGGCGCACCCTCTTCAAGCCAACCTTCTTTCAGTTCTGCCAATTCATCTAGTCGCTCTTGGAATGCAATGCGCGGCTGTTCGTCAATATAGATAAGTTCTTCGACGTAGCTTATTCGCGTAAGTCGGTCATTCTTGTCGAATGTCCCTGTCCCGATAAGGCGAACCTGATGCTTCTTTCGGCCGTAAGCCTTTTCAAACTGCTCGCGACTCGTTGCATTCGCATGCAGGGTGCGCCCTTCCGAGTCTTTGAGGTGAATAAGGTTGGCGCTATCTTGGCCGCCATCTAGAACGAATATTTGCGATTCATCTAGCGGGTTGTCATAACTGGAGAAGACGGAAAGAATCGCCTTCTTGCGGATCTCAGGCGTGTAAGTAGTCGTCTTTTGGCGAGGAGGCGTTAGTTCGATGAACTCGCCGGGCCGAAGCTTTTCTCCAAACCGATTGAATCGGCTCGCAGCTTCCTTGGGGAATCGCGCAGGGATGTCATCGTTTGCAGCGATTGCGTTTAAGAATTCGTCAACGAGGTCTCGTGCCTCTTCGAATTCTTGAAAAGGAGCAAACCCTAAGCCTCGCTGGCCCGTTTGTATCGACGGGCTATATGCAGGATCGATTACGGTTGCATAGGCAACTGCGCTTTTCCCGCCCTCAACTTTCGACAGGCCAAGTTCGAAAGAAGACACGAAATGATTGGGCAGCCGTTTCCGATCAGGGTTTCTGTCGTAGTACAGCCTCTTCGCAACTTCTAGGACCAGTTCGCGATAACCGGACAGGTCGCTCAGTACGTCGAACGGGATAGTGTGCGAATCAAAACGACCGCCTGCAAAGCGAGCACGGATAAAGAACCCGTCCTCCTGATTGCTGCCCGGTGGGTCTTCTTTTGTGGGTAGGTCCGTCACGGTGGCGTTCGCCTCAGGCTGGTGCCGCAGAGCTATATAGCAGAAGCAAGCTCCTTGCGCCTGTCTGCGTACGTCTCACCCTATGCGACTACACGCTAGAAGAATCGGCCTAGGCGACGTCGCCGGGAGGGTTTTATGGATCGATGGAACTGGGTGGCGGTTCGGGCCTACAGCCCCGCCGCGTTCGCGCTGCTGGTGGCCGTGGTGTCAGTGGCCGTCCTTTCGCGGTGGCAGGCAAGCCCGATGCTGGCCGCGTTCGTGGCGGTTGGGCGCTGGGTGCCGCTGCTGGCGCTGGCGGCCACGCTTTGGCTGGTGGCTGCGCCCACGTACAGGCTGGTGCAGTGGCAGCGCGGCCAAGGGTTCGACTGCCCGCGTTGCGGCGGCCTGCTGGGGCACGAGCGCACGGGCTACGCCAGCCGGGGCGGCGCGTACCGGCGCTGCTATGCGTGCGGCGACAACGTGAACCACCGTCACTATGCGTAACAGGCTGTAGCAGCGGCTACCGGCCATGTACCGGCCACGAGCGATGCGGGTAAAACAAAGGGGTTAGGCCGCGAAGCCTAACCCCTTTGTTTTATTTGGTGCCGAAGGTGGGACTCGAACCCACACGCTTTCAAGGGCGGCGGATTTTGAGTCCGCTGCGTCTACCATTCCGCCACTTCGGCGCGGACGCGAAGTATAGCCGAGCCCGGGGCCTCGCCGACAGAGCGGGCCCGCCGCGCCTCAGTTGACCTGGTCCGTCCCCAGCAAACGCTCGCCGCGGCGCTGCCAGCCCTCGGCGCCGGCCTCTTCCTCCGGCGTGAAGATGCCGCAGCGGACCATCGTGCGCTGGTACACATGCAGACTGACCGCGATGGCCTTGTCGCTCGGGTTGCGAATGGTGTGGTACTCGTGCGGCGGGATCAGGCTGCCGGCCGACCCCGTGCCGGCCTCGATCGTGCCCGCCTGGATGAAGCGATAGCGCACATCGTCATGCTCGGCCAGCTCGTACTGCGTGATCTCCAGCCGCCCGCGCCACACGCCTTCCACGCACCACATGCCCGAGTGATCGTGAATCTTCGTGCCCTGGCCCGGGCCCCAGGTCATCGCGATCACGCTGTAGCCGTGCTCCGGACTGGTGTACAGCTCACGGCGCGCGTAATGGTCCGAGATGGGCTCCAGCACGCAGGACGGCAGGCTGACCTCCTCGTCGCAGATCAACTCGCACAGCGACTTGCGCAGCGCATCGGTGACGGCGCGGTCGTCACCCAGGGTGACGGCGGCATCCAGCGAAGCGACCAGCTTGTCGGCGCCGGGGAAATCGAGGGTCATGGCACGGCCCGCTTGAAAGTGTGAGGCCATTTTAGCCGGCTGGGGCGGGGAGGGAGTTTTGCGGTGCGGGATGGCCGGCTTTTTCATTCGCCCCGTTTGCGGGGAGAGGGTGTCGAAGGCGGGTGAGGGGCGAACGGAGTGGGAACGCAGAGGCGCAAGGGGGCACTACCGCGCTCGCCCCTCATCCGCCCTCCGGGCACCTTCTCCCCGCCTCGCGGGGCGAAGGGAAGTGCCGGCGTTAGAGACTGCCCAGGAACTCCGCCACCGCAGGCCCGAACCGTCCGAAATCCACCAGGAATGCATCGTGCCCCTGCGGCGATTCCAGCGGCAGGAAGTCCGCCTGTGCCCCACCGGCAGCCAGTCCCTCGGCGATCTGCTGCTGCTGTTGCAGCGGGAACAGGATGTCGGTGGTGGCCCCGATCGCCAGGGCGCGCTGCACCCGGATCTTCGCCAGCCCCTTCTCGACGTCGCCTCCGGCATACTCCGCCAGGTCGAACCAGTCCATCGACCGGCTGAGATAGAGATAGCAATTGGGATCGAAGCGGCGCACGAAGCGGCGCGCGTGGCCTTCCAGGTAGCTCTCCACCTGGAATTCCAGCCCGAACGGTTCCTCATCCGGACGATCCGACTCCAGCCGCACGCGACCGAAGCGGCCATCCCACTCCAGTGCGGAACGGTAGGTGATGACCCCCAGCTTGCGCGCCATGCGCATGCCGGATTCCGGATACGACGCATCGTCGTACTGGCCACCGTTCCAGTTCGGGTCCAGGCGGATCGCCTCGCGCTGCAGCGAGCGGATCGCGATGGAGAACGGCAGCGCCTGCGCACTGCCCGAGATGTTGATGTGCGTGCGCGCGGCGCCCGGATGCAGCAGCAGATAGGCCAGCGCCGTCATCCCGCCCATCGAGTTGCCGATGATGCAGGCCAGCTGCTCAATGCCCAGCCCGCGCACCACGTCGAAGGCCGCGTGGGCGCCGTCTTCCACGGACAGCTCGGGGAAATCGAGGCGGTACAGCGTGCCGGTGCCGGGATTGACCGATGCCGGACCCGTCGAACCCTTGCAGCTGCCGAGCGAATTCACGCACACCACGAACCAGCGGTCGGTATCGATCGGCTTGCCCGGCCCCAGCATTGCCTCCCACCATCCCTCGGCCTCGTTGCCGGCATTGCGCGCGGCATGCGCGTCCGGCGACAGCCCGGTGACGATCAGCACCGCGTTGTCGCGCCGTTCGTTCAACGTGCCCCACGTCTCGTACGCCATCCGTGCACCATGCAGCGCGCCACCGCGCTTCATGCGGAACGGCGAGGGCAGGGGATGGAAGCGGGTGCCGGGGGGGATGAATTCGGTCATCCGCCAAGTGTAGCGACCCAGACGGCGCTATTCGCTCCGCCAGCGCAGCCCGGCACGCACCGGCAGGTGATCGGAACCGATGTCGGGGCCGCGTTCCGCGCCCGTCTGCGCGAACCCGGACGAGACCAGCACGTGATCGATGCCGATGCCGAACAGGCCTTTGCCTTCGCTCGGATAGGTCGGCGCCCAGCCGGTGGCGCGCGTCAGCGGATGCAGGTCCGCGCCCAGCAGGGCGCTGGACCAGGGCGTGGCATTGAGGTCGCCGGCGACTATCATCGGCTCCCGTGCGGCCGATGCCGCGAGTTCGCGCAGCAGGCCATCGCGTGCGCGGTACTTGCGCGTGGCCATCGGCGGCTTCGGATGTGCGGCGACGAAGCGGATGCGTCGATCTTCGATATCCACGCCGGCCTCCATCCTCAGTGCACCCAGACGATCGGGCACCACGCGCACGTCGTGCAGGGGACGGTCGGACAGGATGCCCAGCCCCGGCGGCGATGCCAGCGGATGCAATGCCCGGTGCGGGAACCCGCCGTAGCCCTGACGCGCCAGCGCCTCCGCGTAGTCGGGCGACAGCTCGGTCAGCACGACGATGTGGGCCGGCTGGTGATCCAGCCAGGCGAGCAGTGCAGCGGGGTCGCGTTGGCGGATGTTGACGTTGGCGACGGCGATGACCAGCGCCGGTGGCCCGTCTGCGTGCGGTGCGACGGGACTGGCTGTCAACCACGGCACGGCAAGCAATGGCAGACCCAACAGCCAGCGCCTGTCGCGCAACGTGCCGAGCGCGCAGGCGAGCAGCCATGCCAGGGCGTAGAGCGGCTGCCAGTGCGCGAACAGGTCCAAGGCCCAGCCGAGAGATCCCTGGCCCGGCAGCCACGCGCGCTGCAGTGGCAGCAGGAGTCCGATCAGGGCGGGCATGGCGATCCATGGCGCAAGCCGGGAAACGAGGCGTGCGCGGCTCATGCGGCAGACGAGAGAGGGATCATCGCCGGAGTGTAGGCAAGGTGCAGAGGTCATGCCATGTCATGCAGGCGCCGTGCATGCTGCGCCACCCGCGATGCGAAATCGACATCCCTCGCCCTGCGAAGCGGGGAGAGGGTGCCCGGAGGGCGGGTGAGGGGCGAACGGAGTAGGGAAGCTGACGTTGCGATCAGCGTCAACGCGCGTCTACACGTGGAGGCGAAGGTGTCGCGCAAAAGAGCGCCCCTCATCCGCCTTCGGCACCTTCTCCCCGCAGGCGGGGAGAAGGGAGCGACACACTGTGCCTTACGGCACCACGCGATCGATCGTCAGTGTGTAACCGCTGCCGGCCTTGACGTCGGCGGTGATGGCGGTCGCTTCGAGATCGCCGGGCTGCGCGGCGGGGCCGTTGCCCTTGGCGATGCGGGCGACCAGTTGCACCTGCGGGAGCTGCGACAGCTTCAGCGTCGGCATCGGGCTGTCGCCATCGCCGAGCGGCACGGTGACCGGAAAGTCGGATACCGGCAGGCGCCGGGCCGCGACCGGCATCGGCGGGCCACCCACCTGGCGGGCGAAGACGAACAGTGTGTCGCCGGGAGCGAGCTTGTCCTTCAGGGCAGGCGCCAGGTCGACGGTCACCGTGAGCAGCGCCGGCGCGCTGTCGGCGGCGGGCCCGGCGTCGGCCAGCGGGGGCAGGCCGGCTGCCGCGCGGGCTTCGTTGATCTGCGTGCGCAGGGTGGCGGCGGTGTTCGGGTCCACCTTGGCCAGCAGCGGCTCCCAGGTCTTGGCCGCGTCCGCGTGCTTGCCCTCCTGCCGCTGCGCCAGTCCCACGAACCACAGCGCGCGCTGGTGATCGGGATTGATCGCCAGCGCCTTGTCGAGCAGCGCGATCGCCTGCGCATCGAGCTTACGGTCGGCATTGTTGAACAGGCGCGCCTGCGCCGCTTCGACCAGCAGGTCGGCATCGGTGGGCAACAGCTGCACCGCGCGCTCGAACGCCTTCTGTGCGTCGTCGTAACGCTGGAGGGCCGCGTAGGACTTGCCAAGCAGGCGCCAGCCTTCGGGCTCGTTCGGCTGCTTCTTCAGTTCGGCCTCCAGTTGCGCGACCGCCTCGTCCAGCGTGGCGGGCATTACGGAGGATGCCGCTTCGGGTTCGAGTGCCGCCGGCGTGCCGACCACGCGGTACAGCGCGAACGTGGCGATGCCCAGCGTGGCGACGCCGGCCAGCACCAGTCCGCGCGCATCGCGCCACAACGGCCACAGCACGGCCAGCAGCACGCCCAGCGACAGCACGATGGCGAGGATCACGAACGGGGTCATCACCACTCCTGGTCGGTGTCGTCGATGGCGGGCGCTGGCTGCTTCGCGCGCCGGGCGACGATGCGGGCGACCCAGAAACCGCCGGCGAGCAGCAGGAGCAGCGGCCCGAACCAGAGGATGTAGGTGCCGGGCGCGACGTCGGGCTTGTACAGCACGAACTCGCCATAGCGGTCGACCAGGAACTGCTTCACCTGCGCGTCGTCCTTGCCCTGCCGCATCAGGTCCAGCACTTCGCGGCGCAGGTCGTGCGCGATCTGCGCGTTGGAGTCGGCCAGCGACTGGTTCTGGCACATCACGCAGCGCAGTTCGGCGGTCAGCTTGTGGAAGCGGACTTCCTCGGCATCATCGCGGAACTGCAGCGGCGTGGGATCGCTGGCCTGCGCGAAGGCAGTGAAACTGCAAACGGCCAGGCACAGGGCGAGCACCCACCGTAGAGCCGAGCTTGCTCGGCTGCTCTTCGTTGCGGCACCGCGCAGCCGAGCAAGCTCGGCTCTGCGAGGGAGCCTTGATGTCGGGAATACGGTCATCGGCCGGCTTCGATCTTTTCCAGCGCGGGAATCAGCTGGTTGTCGATGATGGCCTGGTCGATGGCGCCGACATGCTTCCAGCGGATCACGCCCTGGCCGTCGACCAGGAAGGTTTCCGGCGCACCGTAGATGCCCCAGTCGATCGCGGTGCGGCCTTCGAGGTCGGCGACGACCATCATGTACGGGTTGCCGAACTGGTCCAGCCAGCGCAGGGCGTCCTCGCGTTCGTCCTTGAGGTTGTAGCCGATGAAGCGCACGCGCTTGGTAAGTGCGAACTTGGTGAGGATGGGATGCTCGACGCGGCATTCCGGGCACCAGCTGCCCCACACGTTCATCACGTAGGGCTGGCCGGCGAGGTCGGCGTTGGTGACGCGCTTGGCGGGGTCGTGCAGCAGCGGCAGGTCGAAGGCGGGCGCCGGCTTGCCGATCAGCGGGGAGGGCAACGCATCGCGCCCGGCGCGGTCCGACTGCTTCACGCCGTAGTACAGCAGGCCCATCAGGCCGACGAAGAACAGGCCGATGATGACCAGCGCGAACGTCAGCGCACCGCGCGAGCGCGGCGGCGACGGCGGGAGTTCGGATGCGTTGTTCATGCGGGACGCGCCTCTTGTTTCTTGTGGTTCCGGAACCGGCGATCGGCGGCGGTGACGAAGCCGCCCAGCGCCATCAGCGCGGCGCCGAGCCAGATCCAGCGGACGAAGGGTTTGATGTGCACGCGCAGCGCCCACGCGTCGTTGCCCAGTGGTTCGCCGATGGCGACGTAGACATCGCCCAGTACGCCGGGCTTGATGCCGGCTTCGGTCATCACCTGGCCACCGCTGGCGTAGGCACGCTTCTCCGGATGCAGCAATACCACCGGCTGGCCGTCGCGCAGTACCTGCACGTGGCCGCGGTCGGACAGATAGTTGGGGCCCCGGGTTTCATCGACGCCCTGGAAATGGAAACCCCAGCGGCCGACCTCTACCGTCTGGCCCGGCTTCACCGCCAGTTCGCGCTGCACGTTCAGGCCTTCGACCAGCAGCGCGCCGACCAGGAACACGGCGATGCCGGTGTGCGCGAGTGTCATGCCGAGCATCTCGGGCGTGACGCGGCCGTTCGCGCGCAGGCGCTGCCACAGGAAGCGCAGCGTGCCCAGGCCGACCCACGCTGCGCCGAGGATGCCGGCGGCCACCTTCAGCTTGCCCTGCGGCGCCATGAAGTACGCGATGGCGGCCAGCACCAGGGCCAGGCCGGCCCACGGCAGCAGCATCGCCGCCAGTTTGCGCGGGTTTTCGCGTTGCCACTTGGCGAGCGGGCCGAACGGCACCAGCGCCACCAGTGGCGCCATCAGCACGATGAACAGCAGGCTGAAGTACGGCGGGCCGACGGAGATCTTGCCCAGATCCAGCGCATCGGCGATCAGCGGATACAGCGTGCCCAGCAGCACCATCGCGCAGGCGGCGGTCAGCAGCAGGTTGTTGGCCAGCAGCAACGTCTCGCGGGAGCTGGCGGCGAAGTACGACTTCTCCGAGGCGTCGTCGGCCAGCTGCGGCGCGCGCAGCGCGTACAGCAGCAGCGAGCTGCCGATGACGATGCCGAGGAAGATCAGGATGAACACACCGCGCGTGGGATCGGCGGCGAATGCGTGCACGCTGGTGATCACGCCCGAGCGCACCAGGAACGTGCCCAGCAGCGACAGCGAGAAGGCGGCGATGGCCAGCAACAGTGTCCAGCCGCGGAACGCGCCGCGCTTCTCGGTGACCGCCTGCGAATGGATCAGCGCCGCGCCGACCAGCCACGGCATGAAGCTGGCGTTCTCGACCGGGTCCCAGAACCACCAGCCGCCCCAGCCCAGTTCGTAGTACGCCCACCAGCTGCCCAGCGCGATGCCCAACGTCAGGAAGCCCCAGGCCACGTTCGTCCACGGCCGCGTCCAGCGCAGCCAGCGCGCATCCACGTGGCCGTCGAGCAGGGCGGCGATGGCGAACGCGAACGGCACCACGAAGCCCACGTAGCCCACGTACAGCAGCGGCGGATGGATGATCATCCCCGGGTCCTGCAGCAGCGGGTTGAGGTCGCGCCCCTCGCCCGGCGAGGGCAGCAGGCGCACGAAGGGATTCGAGGTGAAGATGAGGAAGGCGAGGAAACCGATGGCGACCACGCCCATCACCCCCAGCACGCGCGCCATCACCACCGGCGGCAGGCCACGCGAGAACAGGGCCACGGCACCGGTCCACAACGCCAGCACCAGCGCCCACAGCAGCAGCGAGCCTTCGTGCGAGCCCCATACGGCGGTATAGCGGTAAACCATCGGCAGCAGCGAGTTGGAATTGTCGGCCACGTACTTGACCGAGAAGTCCTGCTTCACGAATGCCACCGTCAGCGCGATGAAGGCCAGCATCACCAGCCACAACTGCGCGTAGGCGGCGGGGCGCGCCACGTCCATCCACGCCGCCTTGTTGCGGTGCGCGCCCGCCAGCGGCAGCACCGCCTGCAGGATCGCAACCAGCAGCGCCAGGATCAGCGCGATTTGTCCGAGTTCAGGAAGCATGCGTATTCCATCCCCTCGCCCTGCGTAGCGGGGAGAGGGTGCCGAAGGCGGGTGAGGGGCGAGCGGAGTTGCGGGTGTTCAGACGATCAAAGAGTGGCCGGGCGCGCGGGCTACGCTTCGTGCGCATGTGCGGAGAGCCAAAAGCGCCCCTCATGCGCCCTTCGGGCACCTTCTCCGCGCTCGCGGGGAGAAGGAAACTGTCAGCGGGCGCGAGGATCAATTCGGCGACCCCGCCGGCGCCGCCTGCACATCATGCTTCTGATGCGCCTTGCCCATCTTGTCGGCGACTTCCTTGGGCATGTAGGCCTCGTCGTGCTTGGCCAGCACGTCGGTGGCGATGAAGAGGCCGTCCTGCATGGAGCCGGTCGCGACCACGGCCTGCCCCTCCCGGAACAGATCCGGCAGGATCTTGTCGTAGCGCACCGTCAGCTGGGCGTCGCCGTCGGTGACGGCGAACTGCGAGACCAACGAGCCGGGTTCGCGCTTGAACGATCCTTTCTCCACCATGCCGCCCAGGCGGAACCGGGATTCGCCGGCTTCACCGCGCAGCACTTCGGCGGGCGTGTAGAGGTAGGCCACGTTGCGCTGCAGGGCCATCGCGATCAGCGCGGTGGCGATGCCGGCAACCACGACGGCGAGCAGCACGAACAGCAGGCGACGGCGTCGAACGGGATTCATCTGTCAGCGTTCCAGGTCGGCGGGGGCGGCGCCGCGGCGGGCATCGCGCGCCACACGTTGGCGGGCGGCGCGCAGTTCACGGCGCACCTGCAGGCGCGGGGCGAGGAAATCCCAGCCCAGTACCACGGCGAAGACGGCGTAGGCGCCGATGACGTATTCGAGGTAGCTCACGGCGCGGCCCCCTTGGCGGCGGCGAGCTTCGCTACCCAGTCCTTGCCGGCCTCGCGGCGCAGGTTGTCGGCGCGCGCACGCGCCAGCAGCGAGCCGGCGAACCAGAACTTCGTCGCGATCACCATCAGCACCAGCGGCAGGATCATGCTGTCGTCCATGCTGGATTCGCCGAACACGCGGATGGTCTGGCCCTGGTGCAGCGAGTTCCACCACACCACGGAGTAGCGGATCACCGGCAGGATCGCCACGCCGACGATGGCCAGCAGGCCCGCCGCGCGCGCGGCGTTGCGGCGGTCGTCGATGGCGCCATACAGGCCCATCACGCCGAGATAGAGGAACAGCAGGATCAGTTCCGTGGTCAGGCGAGGGTCCCAGTCCCACCACGTGCCCCACATCGGCTTGCCCCAGATGCTGCCGGTCGCCAGGGTGATGACGGTGAAGGCGGCACCCGTGGGCGCGCAGGCCATCGCCAGGATCTCGCACAGCTTGATACGCCAGATCAGTGCGATGGCCGCGTAGAACGCCATCAGGCCGAACACGAACATGCTCATCCATGCGCTGGGCACGTGGATGTAGAGGATGCGGAAGCTGTCGCCCTGCTGGTAGTCGGCCGGCACCACGAACAGCGCCTGCCACAGGCCCACGCCCAGCAGCACGATGGCGGCGAGGTAGCACCACGGCGTCCAGCGCGCGGCGAAGCGGTCGAAGGTGGGAGGCGAGCCGAGTTGGTGGAACCAGCGGACGAGAGGATTCATGCAGCCACGTTCTTCAGGTGAGGGCGATGCGGATCGCCGCGGCGGCGGCCAGGGGCGCCAGCAGCAGCGACAGCAGCAGGCCGGCGACCAGCCAGAGGAGGGCGCCGGAGGCATCCAGCCCTTGCGCGTTGGCGGCCACGGCGCCCGCGCCGAACACCAGCACCGGCACGTACAGCGGCAGCGCCAGCAGGGCCACAAGGATACCAGAGCGCCTCATGCCGACCGTCAGCGCCGCGACCACCGCACCCAGCAGGCTCAGCAGCGGCGTGCCCAGCGCGAGCGTGGCGAGCAGCATCGGCAGGTCGTTGCGCGGCAGGTGCAGCATCTCGCCCAGCAGCGGCGCGGCGAGCACCAGCGGCAGGGCAGTGGTGGCCCAGTGGGTCAATACGCGCACCAGCACCAGCCAGGCCAGCGGCACGGGGGCGAGGATCCATTGTTCGAGCGAGCCGTCCTCGGCATCGCCGCGGAACAGCGTGTCCAGCGACAGCAGGCCGGCCAGCAGCACGGCGACCCACAGCACCGCCGGCGCCACTTTCGACAACACCAGCGGCGCGGTTCCCAGGCCGAGGGCGAACAGCACCACCACCAGCAACGCGAAAAGTGCCGGCTGCAGCGCATCGCCCCGGCGGCGCCACAGCAGTTGCACATCGCGCACGATCAGCGCGCGCGCGGTCTGCAGCAGGGAGGGCGCGGCGCTCATGCCGGGCGCTCCATCACCAGGATCCGCGTCTGCACGGGGGGAGCAGCGTAGGCACCATGCGTGGTGACCAGCGCGGCACCCCCCTCGCGCAGGTGCGCGGAAATCATCCGGTTCACCAGGGTGATGCCCTCCAGGTCGAGATTGGCGTAGGGCTCGTCCAGCAGCCACAGCGGCGAGGGCGACAGCCACAGCCGTGCAAGCGAAAGCCGTTTCTTCTGGCCTGCGGACAGTTGGCGTGCGAACGCGTCCTCGTAGCCGGCCAGGCCGACCATCGCCAGGGCGTTGCCCGGCATCTGGCGCGCACGGCGACCGTGCAGGCCGCAGAGGAAGTTGAGGTTTTCCAGCGTGTTCAGGTCGGCCTTCAGCGCGGGCAGGTGGCCGAGATAGGCCATCGCATGCGCGCGGCGCGACGGACCGGCCGGCTGCCCGTCGATGTCGATCTGACCGGCATCGGCATGCAGCAGGCCGGCCAGCACCCGCAGCAGGGTGGTCTTGCCGACCCCGTTGCCGCCCTGCACCAGCAGCGCCTCGCCCGCGTCCACGGCGAAATCCAGCGGCCCGAACACTGGCTCGTCGTTGCGCGAGAACGCCAGGGCACGGGCAGCCAGCAAGGGCGGGTGGCGGGAAGCGGCGTCGGTCATCGGATCGGGCGTTCCCGGGCGGGAGCGGGGTGTCCTGTCGGATCAAACGCCCATTCTAAACGGCCGGGCCGGTCCGGCCGCCTGCGACAGACGGTCGCGGTCCGTCACCCCACCCAGTCGGTATGCGGGTCGCCGTCGGCCTGCGGCGGGCGCGGCCACATCATCCGCAGTCGCACCGGCGTGTCGGCGTGCCAGAACAGCGTGCCGCCCTGGCCGAACTCGCGCGCCAGGGCGTCGGCCTGTTCCAGCGTGGCGTCCAGCACCAGGCAGCCGTGTTCGACCATGCCTCCCTGATTGTTGCAGCCCAGCGCCGGGTGGAATGACAACCCCAGCGCGTGCAGGCGTGCGTGCAGGCGTTCCTGCGCGATGTCGTTGACCGGGCGCGGCGCCTCGCCGGGTGGCGGGTTCCACGCGGTGATGAACAGATAGCGGGTCGCCATGACCTGGCGTTCGACATCCGGCGCGGTCGAGCCGGTGCGGAACAGCCATTCCTGCCGGCCCACGGTGACGAAATAGTGCGCGGCAGCCCAGGCCGTGGCCAGCCGTGCGCGTTCCGCCTCGGGGACATCCCCGAGGGTCGCGCCGGCAGCGGGAACGCGGTGGTCGGCCATGGCCGCATCATCGCGCGTAACGCCCAGCGCGTACACTCCGCGTTCCCTTCATCGAGTGCCCGCCCCAGGATGTCCCAGCCGCAGACCAAGCTGCCCAAGGTGGGCACCACCATCTTCACCGTGATGTCGCAGCTCGCCGCCGAGCACGGCGCGGTCAACCTGGGGCAGGGTTTCCCGGATTTCGCCGTTCCGCAGCGACTGGTGGACGAGCTGGACCGCGCGATGCGCGATGGCCACAACCAGTACGCCCCGATGACCGGCGTGGCGCCGCTGCGCCAGGCCATCGCGGAGAAGGTGCTGCGCTGTTACGGCCGTGAAGTGAACCCGGATACCGAGATCACCGTGACCAGCGGCGCCACCGAGGCGTTGTTCAACGCGATCCACGCGGTGGTGCGCCCGGGCGAAGAAGTCATCGTGCTGGACCCGGCCTACGACAGCTACGAACCGGCGATCGACCTGGCCGGCGCGCGTGCCGTGCATGTGCCGCTCGATCCGCAGACGTTTGCGGTGGACTGGAACCGCGTGCGCGCCGCCATCACGCCGAAGACGCGGTTGCTGATCATCAACAGCCCGCACAACCCGTCCGGCGCGATGTTCGACGAAGCGGATATCCGCGCGCTGTCGGCGCTGCTGGAAGGCACCGGCATCTACCTGATTTCCGACGAGGTCTATGAGCACATCGTGTTCGACGGCCGCCGCCATGAATCGATCCTGCGGTATCCCGAGCTGGCCGCGCGTGCCTTCGTCGTCTCCAGCTTCGGCAAGACCTACCACTGCACCGGCTGGAAGATCGGCTACGCCATCGCGCCGCCGACGCTGAGCGCGGAATTCCGCAAGGTCCACCAGTACAACGTGTTCTGCACGTTCGCGCCGGCGCAGCACGCCTTCGCCGCGATGATCCGGCAGGAACCGGAGCACTACGAGCAACTGGGCGCGTTCTACCAAGAGAAGCGCGACCGCTTCCGCGAGCAGCTGCTGGGCACGAAGTTCGTGCCGCTGCCGGTGCCGGGCGGCTATTTCCAATTGGTCGATTATTCGGCGGTCAGCGACCTCCCGGATGCCGAGTTCGTGAAGTGGTTGACCGTCGAGCATGGCGTCACCGCGATCCCGCTGTCCCCGTTCTACGAAACGCCGCCGACCGGCCAGCGCCTGGCGCGACTGTGCTTCGCCAAGAACGAGGCGACGCTGGATGCGGCGATCGCGCGGTTGAAGGCGCTGTAAGCGGATACGGAGACACAGATGCAGGACCTCCGCATTTCCCTCGTCCAGGGCGAGACCCGCTGGCACGATCCGGCGGGCAACCGCGACTACTACGGCGCGTTGATCGCGCCGCTCGCCGGGCAGACCGATCTAGTGGTGTTGCCGGAGACTTTCACCAGCGGCTTCAGCAACGAGGCCATCGACCAGGCCGAAGGCATGGACGGCGCCACGGTGGCGTGGATCCGCGAGCAGGCGGCGACGCTCGATGCGGCGATCACCGGCAGCGTGCAGCTGCGCACGGCGGAAGGCGTATTCAACCGCCTGCTGTTCGCCACGCCCGACGGCGATCTGCAGCACTACGACAAGCGTCATCTGTTTCGCTACGCCAACGAGCACATGCGGTATGCCGCGGGCAGCGAGCGGTTGACGCTCGAATGGAAGGGCTGGCGGATCAATCCGCTGGTCTGTTACGACCTGCGCTTCCCGGTGTTCGCGCGCAACCGGTACGACGTGGAGCGGCCGGGACAGCTGGATTTCGATCTGCAGCTGTTCGTCGCGAACTGGCCGGCGCCGCGGGCGTATGCGTGGAAGACGCTGTTGCGGGCACGGGCGATCGAGAACCTGTGCTACGTGGCCGCTGTCAATCGTGCGGGTACGGACGGCAATGGGCACGCGTACAGCGGCGACAGTGCGGTGATCGATTTCCTGGGGCAGCCGGTGGTGGAGTTGCCGGCTGGCGAGGGGGTGACGACGTCGACGATCTCGGCGGCAGCGCTGGCGGCGCATCGGGAGAAGTTCCCGGCGATGCTGGATGCGGATCGGTTCGAGTTGCTCTGAGCCAGGCTTTCAAAGCCCCTCTCCCTGCGGGAGAGGGGTTGGGGTGAGGGGCAACGAAGACCGAGTCTTTAGGCCGCCCTTGGCTGTCACCACATCCGTGGCGCCCCTTAGTTCGATGGCCTTGCGGGATGGGTTTACTTTTTCCGACGCATGGTGCCGCTCGCCGCGGAGGGCCCTACTTTGACCAGCCATTCGGCTGTTGAAGGGCGTTTCTTTGCTTGTGCAAAGAAAAGTAGGCAAAAGAAACACCCCCCGGCGGTCCGCCCGCCGCTGCGCGGCGGGTTCGCAGTCCCGACGGGAATTTTCGGCCAGGGCATCCTGCCCTGGCCCAAAACGGCGCACATCCTTGTGCGCCGCCCCTGCGGGGTTTTACCCGCCGCGACTGCCAGACCTAAGGGGCCCAAGAGCTGCTTCCGCTGTTGCTCACGCTTTCCGGGTCCCCATGAGGCACGGCGAGTGGGCCGGGTACAACCCGAAGGGCGCCGTCATGGATGACGGCGTTTTCGTATGGCACATGGATGTGGCTTACGAAAATTCCCGGCCCGCTCGCGGACCCGGAGCGAAGCGCAGGGCGTGCCGCCTGGGGTGTGTTTCTTTGCTCCTTTCTTTGCACAAGCAAAGAAAGGAGGCCGCCGCGGCGAGCGGCGCCATGTCTAGAAAAGAAAATCTGTCCCGCAAGGCCAACGACCCCAACGGCATCGCGGATATGGTTACAACGCAGGGAAACTTGAAGGGACGAACTTCGTTACCCCTCACCCCAACCCCTCTCCCGCAGGGAGAGGGGCTTACGAGCCTCAGTCGGCGTCAGCCTGCCTTCGGCGGCAGGATCTGGCACACCGCCTGGCACATCACCAGCACACGCCCGGCCTGGTCGCGAACCTCGCCGGCGAGGAACAGCTGGTTGCGCGTGCGCTCCACCAATCGCGCGTGACACACGATGTGCATCAGTTCGGGCGTCACCGGTCGCAGGTACTGCGTATTGAGCGAGGTGGTCACGCTCGGCGGCGCGATCAGGTACGAGAACGGCCCCAGCGTGTTGTCCAGTGCGGCCACTATGAAGCCGCCCTGCATGTGCCCGATCGGATTCTGATAGCGAGGCAGCACGGGAAAGCGCATCGCCAGCGACTGGCCTTCCACGTATTCGACCGGCTCGCCCTGCATGTCGATCAGGCAGGGCGGCGGAATCTGCAGCGGCGCGCCGGCGGGCAGTCGCGCACTCAGCAGGGAGTTGATGTCGGTCGCGGCGTCGCTCATCGGGTGAAGCTCAGCTCGAACGAAGTGAAGAAGGGCGCGCGAGGCGGCGTGGACAACGTGCTGCCATTGATCCGCTTCTGCACGCAGATCGCCAGCGGCGTACCGCCTTCCCGCCAGGTGCGCACCACCTTGCCCCCAGCGTCCAGTTCCGCCACCACCACGAACGGCGAGGTATCCGCCGTCGGTGTGGCGCAACCGGCGATGGCGGTCTCCAGCGCGACGCCCTGCGCATCGCGCATGGCGGTGGCCTGGGCGACGGGCAATGACGCTTCGTCCGCGTCCGCCCGCTGTTTGGCGCCGGTGTAGTCCGTGGGCGATTGCGCGTGCGCCAGTGAGGTGACGCACAGTGCGCAGGCAAGCAGGACAGCGCGCATCGTCGACGGCCTGTTCATGGCGCCTTCGGCGGCTCGATGCGCCAGATCTTGCCGTCGTCCTCGTCGGTGACGACATAGACATGGCCGTCCGCATCCACGCGCACGTCGCGCACGCGCTCGCCGATCTCGTTGAGCAGGCGCTCCTCGCCGACGATCTTGTCGCCCTGCAACGTCAGGCGGATCAGGTTGCGCTCGGCCAGGGCGCCAATGAACAGGCTGTCGTTCCATGGGCTGCCGGTCTTGCCGGTCAGGAACGCCATGCCGGACACGCCGGGCGACTTCTCCCACAGGTGGTAGGGCTGTTCCATGCCGTCCTTCGCCTTTCCTTCGGCTTCCGGAATCGGTTGCCCGGAGTAGTTGATGCCGTAGGTGATGACCGGCCACCCGTAGTTCTTGCCGGCCTCCGGCAGGTTGATCTCGTCGCCGCCGCGCGGCCCGTGTTCGTTCTGCCAGATCTTGCCGGTGCGCGGATCGCGTGCCATGCCCTGCATGTTGCGATGGCCGAAGCTGTAGATCTCGGGGCGCGCATCGGCGCGGCCGACGAACGGGTTGTCCTTGGGCACGGTGCCGTCCAGGTTCAGGCGCACCAGCTTGCCCTGCAGCTTGCCGAGGTCCTGCGCGGTGGGGCGCTGGTTGCGTTCGCCCTGGCTGATGAACACATGGCCGGCATCGTCGAACACGATGCGCGAACCGAAATGGTTCGGGCCTTCCAGCTTGGGTTCCTGCCGGTAGATGACCTTGACGTCGGCCAGTGCATCGCCGGACAGCGTGCCGTAAGCGACGGCCGTGCCGGCGGTGCCGTTCTCGCCGGGTTCGGCGTAGCTCAGATAGATGCGCTGGCTGCTGGCGAAGTCGGGCGCCAGTACGACATCGAGCAGGCCCCCCTGGCCGGTAGCCCACACCTTGGGTACGCCAGTGATCGGCGCGGATACCGCCCCGTCCGCGCCGACGCGGCGCAACTGGCCGCTGCGTTCGGTGACGAGCATGGCGCCATCCGGCAGGAAGGCCAGGCTCCACGGGTGGTCGAGGCCGCTGGCGAGACGGGTGACGCGGATCTGGCCCTGCGCGCTGGCCAGCGTCTGCGACGGCTGGTCTGCGGGTGCGGCCTGCGCGGCGGCGGGCGCCGACGCCCTGGCCGCATCACCGTTGGCCGAGGAATCGCAGGCGGCCAACGGCAGGGCGAGGAGGAGGGCGGTGGCGAGTCGATGGTGGGCGTTGCGCAACGTCGTATCTCCTGTGGGGGAAGTCAACGGTAACCGGCGGCCTGCAGCTCGAACAGTTCGGCGTAGCGGCCGCCGGCGGCCATGAGTTGTGCGTGCGTGCCGCTGGCTTCCAGCCGCCCCTGGTCGAGGACCAGGATGCGGTCGGCCATGCGCACGCTGGAGAAGCGGTGCGAGATCAGCACCGCGGTCCGATTGTCCGACAATTCCTTGAAGCGTTGGAAGACCTCGAATTCGGAACGCGCATCGAGTGCGGCGGTCGGTTCATCCAGGATCATCACCTGCGCATCGCGCATGTAGGCGCGCGCAATCGCGATCTTCTGCCACTGCCCGCCCGACAGGTCCACGCTGTTCTTGAAGCGGCGGCCCACCAGCTGGTCGTAGCCGCGCGGCAGGCTTTCGATCACCTCGTCGGCCATGGCGCGGGCAGCGGCGGCACGCACGCGCGCATCGTCGTGCATGGCCTCGATGCGGCCGACGCCGATGTTCTCGCCCGCGGTCAGGTGGTAGCGCACGAAATCCTGGAAGATCACGCCGGTGTTGGCGCGCAGGTCATCGAGGTCGTACTCGCGCAGGTCCCGTCCATCGAGCAGGATGCGGCCTTCGTCGGGGTCGTACAGCCGCGCGAGCAGCTTCACCAGCGTGGTCTTGCCGGCGCCGTTCTCGCCGACCAGGGCCAGCACTTCGCCCGCGTGCAGTTCGAAGTCGAGATGCCGCACCGCCCAGCGTTCGGCATCGGGATAGCGGAAGCCGACGTTCTCGAAGACGAAGCCGCGGGTGATGGGACGCGGGACCGGTACGGCATCTTCAGGTGACGTGATCTCCGGCTCGATCTCGAAGAAGGAGAACAGGTCGTCCAGGTACAGCGCCTGGCCGGCCACCTGCGAGAAGCCGATCAGCAGCCCTTCCAGCAACTGGCGCAGGCGCAGGAAACTGCCGGCCAGGAAGGTCAGGTCGCCGATGCTGAAGTCGCCGCGCACCGTGCGCCAGGCGATGTAGGCATACGCGACGTAATACCCCAGCGTGCCCAGCGCGGCGAGCACCGTGCCCCACAGCGCACGCCGGCGCGCGAGCGCGCGGTTGGCGAGGAAGAACTTCTCCGCGAGCGTGCGGTAGCGTTCGATCAGGAAGCGGTGGAGATTGAAGATCTTCACCTCCTTCGCGGTTTCCACGCTCGCGCCCATCTGCCGCAGGTACTCCAGCTGGCGCCGTTCGGGCGTCCACTGGAAGTTCAGCGAATAGCCCAGCGCATTGAAGTGCGCCTCGCCAACGAAGGCCGGGATCAACGCGATCGCGAGCAGGGCGATGAGCCACGGCGCGTAGACCAGCAGGCCCGCAGCAAACGCGACCACGGTGATGGCATCCTGTACTTGGCCGAACAACTGGCTCATCAGGTTCATGCGGCCCATGGTCTGGCGGCGCGCACGGTCCAGCTTGTCCTGCAGGTCGGGGTCTTCGAAGTCCTCCAGGTCGAGAGTGGCCGCATGCGCCATGAGCCGCACGCTGGTCGCGTTGGTGAACAGTTCCGACAGCAGCGCGTCGGCGTAGCTGACCAGGCGGCCGAGCAGGTCGGAGCCGATCGCCAGCGCGAACTCCAGCGCCAGGAGCGTGGCCAGCGTGTCCAGCTGCCCGCTGCGCCACGCTTCGCCGAGCGATCCGAAGTCCAGGCCCAGCCCGACCAGCCGGATGGCTTCGTCGATGATCAGCTTGGCGATGTAGAGCGTCACCACGGGGACGAACGCGCGCACCAGGCGCAGGCCCAGGCTCGCCAGCGTCAGCGTGCGGCTGGTCTGCCAGATCTGGCGCAGGAACGGGCCGAGGTTGCGCATCGCATCGAAGCGCTCGCGCAGGTTGGGCGTGGGATTGCGTGCGGGCGCGGCATGCGTAGGGGCGGACGGCATGCCCGGATTGTGCCCGGTCGTGGGGTCGTCGTCAGTGAAGGCCGCCGGTCGTCCCGGCGTCCCCGCGGCGCACAGCGTCAGCGTGTCGCCAGCGTCGGTGCCGGCGACCGGATGTCCAGCATCTGGCCGGCTTCCACACGTTCGCCGCCCCGTACGACCAGGCGATCGCCCGCCTTGATCCCGGCGCCGACCTCGACCAGGCCGTCCAGTTCCGTCCCGGTCGTCACCGGCACGCGTTCGGCCTTGCCGGCGGCATCCACCCGCATGACGAAGTCGCCCTCGCGGCGCAGGATCACCGCGTCGCGCGGCACCGCGATCACCGTGCGCGACGGGGCGGTGGGCAGGCCCACGTCCACCGCGGTGCCGATGGGAATGTCCATGCCGTCCACCGCGATGCGCAGTTCGAGCTGCCGCGAGGCTTCGTCGCCCACCGGCACCAGCACGCTGACGGGATAGGCGCGTTCTGTGCCGGCGTTGCGCACGCGTACCTCGGTACCGGGCGACAGATGGCGGGCCAGGTCGACCGGTGCGCGGACGCGGACTTCCTGCGCGCCCGTGTCCACCAGGCGCGCGACCGAGGCGCCGGTGACCAGGTATTCGCCCGGTTGCGTGTGGCGCTCCACGACGATGCCGTCGAACGGGGCGCGGACGGCCATCTGCGCCCGCTGATGGCGGAGCTGCGCGAGTTGGGCCAGCACGCGTGCCCGTTCCTGGGCCAGCACGTCGCGATCGGCGCGCAGCTGCTCGTACTGCGCACGCGCGATGTTCTGTTGTTCCGCCAGCTGCGCGTAGCGCTGTTCCTGCCGGGTGGCCAAGGCGAGTTGCGTCTGGATGCGCGCAAGATCGGCCTGGCCCTCCTGCTCGCGCAGGCGCAGCGCGGCGTCGTCGAGCACGGCCAGCGCCTGTCCGCGGCGAACACGCTGGCCGACCTCCGCGACGTCGACGACACGGCCCGTCTGGTCGCCTGCCACGCGCGCATCGCGACGACTGATGACACTGCCCGGCGACCACTGGTGCGGCGCAAAGGCCGTGCTGACGGCGGGTGCGACGCTGACGATGGCGGGCGGCGATGCCTCATCGGGTGGCGCGCTGGCTTCGGCCTCCCGTTTCATCCACGGCAGGACGAGGACGCCCGCGAGTGCGGAGGCGAGCAGCAGTTTGGGCAGGGGACGCATGGGATTCTCCAGCACAGGGTCAGGAAGCGGCACGGGGAAGCGCGAACGCGTCCTCGGCCCGGTCGCCGCGCCGATGCGGCGTGCGTTCGCCAGCCAGGCGCAGCAGCGCAGGCACGAGCACCACGGTGAACAGCAGGCTGAGCGCGACGCCACCGACCGACACCGCGGCCAGTCCGCGATAGATCACCGCGCCGGGCCCCGGATTGATCGCCATGGGCAGCGCGCCGAGCACGCCGGTCAGGGCAGCGATCAGGATCGGGCGCAGGCGTTGTTCGAGTGCTTGCTTGAGCGCGTCGTCGAGCGATGCGCCGTCGGCCTGCGCTTCACGCGTCTGCGCCACCAGCAGGATGGCGTTGTTGATCACCATGCCCAGCAGCATGATGAAACCGATCATCGAGAGGAGATCCAGCGTCTGGCCGGCGACGAGGTCCAGGACGCGCAGGCCGGCGACGCCACCCAGCACGGCCATCGGCAGGGTGGCCATGACGAAGGCGCTGTCGCGCAGTGAGCGGAACATCGCGGCCATCAGCATGAAGAGCACGACCAGCGCCATCGCGAAGTTGATGCCCATGCTGCGCACCACCTCGCCGAGCCGGTCAGCGCTGCCGGAGATGCGGACGGCAGCATCCGGCGGCAGGCTGTCGCGCAGGGTCGGCACGATCTCCCCGTTGACGATATCCAGCGCTTCTTCCAGCGACATCGCCGCGGGAGGATCGACGGTGAGCGTGACCGTGCGACGGCGATCGATGCGGCGCAGCTGGTTCGGCGCGAGCACCGTGTCCACCTGCGCCAGGTCGGCCAGGCTCAGCACACCGCCCTGCGGCGTGGCCAGCGGGGCATCGCCCAGGCGCGCGATGTCGTCCTCGCCGTTGCTGCGCAGGATGATCGCCAGGCGGCGGTCGCCATCGAAATGCTCGCCCAGCCACTGGCCGTCGCCCAGCGTGCGCACCACCGTGCCCAGCTCTGGGCGCCGCCAGCCGACTTCGGCCAGGCGCCGGTCATCGGGACTGACGCGCAGCTCCGGGGTGCCGCCGTCGGCATTCGGCCAGGCCTGCACGTTGGCGCCGGCGAAACGCTCGGACAATGCTTTTCGTCCCGCCTCCGCCGCACGCGCCAGCGCATCGCCGTCGCTGTGCTGCAGGTGGATGGCGATGGCGCGCGCCGAGCCCCCGAAACTGCCGAACAATTCGCCTTCGCTGGCGAACGCGCGCGTATCGGGGAAGCCGACCACGATCTCGTCGCGCACGATGCGTTCGAGTTCGCCGATGTCGTCCGGATCGACCACGCGCGCACCCAGCGTGCCGCCGCCCGGCCACAGGTTGAGATACCAGTTGCTGAGCTGCGGCCCCTTATCGCCCTCCATGTACGGGCGCATGCGCTCCAGCAATGCGGGGGCGATCTCGCGGTTCACGCGTTCGGGGCTCATCCCCGGCGGGAAGTTGAAGAAGGCGTCCACCGCGGCGCGCTTCACCGGCGGCAGGTAGTCGATCTGCGGCATCAGCACTACCGCAAGCAGGGCGGGTGCGAGCACCAGGCCGCCGACCCAGGCGAGCTGGCGCGGCCGGCCTTCGGTGGTCTTCAGGGCCCAGTCGCTGAGCCGCGACCAGAAGCGATGCTGGTTCTCATCGCCAGGCCGCGTGCGCAGCCAACTGCCGGCGGCGGCGGGCAGCACCGTAACGGCGATCAGCAGCGAGATGCCCACCGCGATGGAAATGGTCAGCGCCAGGTCGGCGAAGAGCTGGCCTTCGACGTCGTCCATGAAGATGACCGGCAGGAACACCGCCACCGTCGTCAGCGTGGAGGCGACCAATGCGCCGCCGACCTGACGCGTGCCTTCCAGCGCCGCATGCGTGGCCGAAAGGCCTTGCTCGCGCAGGCGCACGATGTTCTCCGCAACCACGACGGCGGCGTCCATCACCATGCCCACGGCGAAGGCGAGGCCGGCCAGCGAGATGACGTTGAGGCTGCGCCCGGTCAGCTGCAGCACAATGAAGGTGGCGAGCAGCGAGATGGGTATCGCGCACGCGATCAGCGCGGTCGCGCGAACGTCACGCAGGAACCACCACAGGCAGCCCACGGCGAGCAGCACGCCGGCGGTCAGGCTGCCCGACAGCAGGCCGAGCGCGCGGTTGATGAAGACCGACGCGTCGAAGCTCTGGGCGATGTCCAAGCCCAGTGGCTTGAGTTCCTGCTCGCGCACGTCGGCGACGACCTGCTTCACGTCGTCCAGCGTGTCGAGCACGTTGGCGCCGCTTTCGCGCAGGATGCGCAAACCGATCGCCGGATTGCCGTTCTGGTAGGCGAAGAAGCGTTGCTCGGGACGCTTGACCTCCACCGTGGTGACATCGGCCAGCCGTACCGGCCGGCCATCGCGCCAGGCGAGGATCAGGTTGCCCAGCGCCTCGGGCGAATAGCGTCCGGCGAAGCGCAACACGTATTCACGGCGACCGGCTTCCACTACGCCGCCGGAGACATCGGTGGCGCGCGCGGCGACGGCAGCCACATCGGGAATCTGGATGCCGAGCGCCGCGGCCCGCGACAGGTCCAGGGTGATGGTCAGCTCCTCTTCCGCACCGCCATTGATCTCCACGCCGGCCACGCCATCGACGGACGTCAGACGCGGCACGATCCGGTCTTCGATGAGTTGGCGATAGTCGAGGATGTCGCCGCGCGTGCCGGGCAGCTTCTGCACGAAGAAGTAGGTCAGCGAGTTGTTGGCGTTGTCCGCGCCGGCCTGCACCACGGGCGGCGTCGCATCGCGCGGCAAAGGCTGCAGTCGATTCATCCGCGCGAGCACCTCCACCAGCATCGCGTCCATGTCGCTGCCGACGGCGAAGGTCAGGTTGATGAAGCTGTTGCCGGCGTTGACGTTGGAGGTCATCTCCTCCAGCCCGGGCAGGCCCTGCATCACTGTTTCGATCGGCTCGACGATCTCGGATTCCATCTCCTGCGGCGAGGCCGCGCGCCAACCGGTCTGGATCGACGTCTGCGGGCGCTCGATGTCCGGGAACAACTGCAGCGGCAGCTTGCCCAGGCTCAGCAGGCCGAATGCGCAGACCATCGCCACCACCACGGCGACGGCGGCGGGATTGCGCAGTGAGGCATCGGTGAGTTTCATCGTACGTCCGCGTGGTGGTCGGCGGTGCGCACGATGCGCGCAGTGACGAGCGGCGTTATGGCCCGGAAGTCATGCGGCAAGCCGCATTGCGGCGAGTGGTGGATGCGCGACGACGAACCGAGTTTTGAGAATCTGCGTTACGCGCGATGAGCGGTTCTGTTGTGGGAGCGACGTAAGTCGCGATGGCCGAATCAAGGTCCGTCATCGCGACTTACGTCGCTCCCACAAGAAACCCGGTGACGCCTACAGCAATACCGCCAGCTTGTCGCGATGGCTACGCGACAGTTTCAGCTCCTGGCCGCAGTCCAGGCGCAGGAAGCTTTCGCCGTTGGTGTGCGGGCGCATTTCCACCACGCGGCGCGCATTGACGATGGTGGAACGGTGGATGCGGGGGAAGCGCTGCGGGTCCAGCTGTTTCTCCAGTTCGCGCATCGTCGCGCGCAGGATCAGCGTGGTGCCGTTCGCTTCTTCGCCGTCCACATGGATGCACATGTAGTCGCCGGCGGCATCGATCCAGCGGATGCTGTGCAGGTCCACGCGCACGGTGCGGCCGCCATCGCGGACGGCGAGTTTCTCCTCGCGGCGCAGCAGGTCGAGCGCGTCCGGCTTCAGGGCCTCGTCCAGGTCCAGCGGCGGGCGGCCGCTCAGTTCCCCCAGCAGGCCGAGCAGGTGGGCGCAGTGGCCGCTGGCTTCGCGCTGGGCGCGAGCCCGGCGCACGCGGGCCAGCGCTTGGGCGAGCCGCGAATCTTCCACCGGTTTCAGCAGGTAGTCGGTGGCCGACGCCTCGAACGCGCGGATGGCATAGTGATCGTAGGCGGTCACGAACACCACCAGCGGCATTTCGCTGGCGGGGATCGCCCGCAGTGTCTGGAAACCATCCAGGCCGGGCATCTGCACATCGAGGAACATCAGGTCCGGGCGGTGCTCGCGCAGGCCGGCGATGGCCGATGCGCCGTCGCCGTACTGGCCGACGATCTCGATGTCGGGATGCGCGGCCAGGCGGATCTCAAGGCCGCGACGCGCGAGCGGTTCGTCGTCGACGATCACGGCGCGCAGGCGGGGGGCAGGTTCCGTGCGGGCGTGGCTGTCCATGCTCAGTCACCGAGGGTCTGCGAGGTTTCGAACGGCAGGCGCAAGATCACCTCGATGCCGCGTTCGCGGTTGCGCACGGAAAAGCCGCCGGCCTCTCCGTACAGCACGCTGAGGCGTTCGCGCGTGTTGCGAAGTCCCACTCCCTTGCCCGGCGGCAAGGCGTTGCCTTCAAGACTGCTGCAGCCGGGGCCGTCGTCGATCACCCGCAGCACCAGTTGGCCGGCATCGTGTTCGGCTTCGATCCGCAACAGACCGCCGGCAACCTGGCGCGCGACCGCGTACTTGATGGCGTTCTCCACCAACGGCTGAAGCAGCAGGCTGGGGAGCAGCGCGCGCCAGCAGTCCTCGTCGATGTCGGTCTCGATGCGCAGGCGTTCGGCGAAGCGGATCTTCTCGATGTCCAGATACAGCGTCAGCGCATCCAGTTCCTGCCGCAGCGTCACCCGTTGCATCGGGTCGTTGTCCAGCGAATGGCGCAGGAACGACGAAAGCCCCTGCACCATGCGGTTGGCAGTGGCGTTGTCGCGGTCCAGGATCAGGGTGGAGATGGCGTTGAGCGTGTTGAACAGGAAGTGCGGATTCAGCTGGTAGCGCAGCATCTTCAGCTGGGCCTGGTGCGCCATGCTGCGCGCGGCGAGCGTGCGCCGTGCTTCGTCCTGGAACTGGCGGTAGTACTTGATGCCGAGGTACAGCCCCACCCAGGCCAGCACCACATAGATGTATCCGAGCGAATGCGCGACGAACTCCAGATGGTTGGCGGGCGCGCAGTCTTCGCAGAAGCGCAGCATCACCGCGCGGCTGGTCAGGTTCATCACCGTGGACGCTGCCAGCATCGGCAGGACCATCGCGGCCGCCAGTTGGGCGGGTTTGAGCCGCCAGCAGGCGCGCAACAGCTGGCGCAGGACCGCCGTGGCCACGAACCCGGTACAGGCGGCGGTGAACGGCACGATCCAGTAGCCTGCCGGCTTGCCGTAGGCGACTGCCTGCAGCGAACCAAGCGCGAAGTACGCCAGCCAGCCGCCTGCCTGGAGGCTCCAGAACGCCTGGTGCCGGGGAAGATCTAGAGGGTGGGCCGTTGAAATGGCCATGGCGGGCTCGCGAAGACGCAGGTGCCGCCATGCTAATGCCATGCCCGGCGACATGCCGCACGGCTCATCGGCCGCCGCGCACGCTTCGGCGCAAGGATCGCCGGATCAGCCCAAGGGGCCGGGTGGCTCGCCATCGCCACCCGATTGCAGTGCCACCGGCAGGTGCCAGCCGTAGGTCACCGCCATCATGCGCAGGCCGAAGCAGAGGCCTGCGCCGACCAGGGCGCAGGGCAGCGCGGGCAGCGCCAGCCAGTGACCGAGCGCGACCACCAGTGCGCCGGCCAGCGCGGCCACCGCATACAGCTCCGCCCGCAGCACCAGCGGCACCTGCGCCAGCAGCACGTCGCGCGCGATGCCACCGCCAATGCCGGTCAGCATGCCCATCGCGGCAGCCATCGGCGGCGAGATGCCGTATTCCAGCGCCTTCTGCGTGCCGGCCACGGCGAACAGCGCCAGCCCCATCGCATCGAACAGACGCACCGGATGGTGCAGCTTCTCGATCAGCGGCGCCCAGAAGAACGTCACGATGCCAGCGGCCAGCGACGTCACGGGATAGCGCCAATCGCTGAGCGCGGCCGGTGGCGTAGCGCCGATCAGCAGGTCACGGGTGATGCCGCCAGCCGTGGCCGCGATGAACGACAGCACCAGGACGCCGAAGATGTCGAGGCGGCGGCGCACGCCCAGCGTGGCACCGCTGAGCGCGAACACGAACGTGCCGATCAGGTCGAGGATGGGGACGAGGGTATCCATGCCGGCATTGTGCCGCCGGCGTGGCGGGCCTGCGAGCCTTGTTCCGTCAGGCCAGGATCGGCTGCATCCCCACGCCCAGGCGATTCCAGGCGTTGATCATGGCCACCGCCATGGTCAGCTCGGCGATGCCGGGTTCGTCGAAATGCGCCTTCAGCGCCTCATAGGTGCTGTCGGCCGGTGCGCCGGAGGGCAACGTGGTCAGCTGCTCCGCCCAGGCCAGTGCCGCACCCTCGCGGGCATCGAAGAAGCGGCTGTCCCGCCAGCCGGCCAGCGTGTGCAGCTTGCGCGACTCCACCCCGGCCTTGACCAGTGCGCTGCTGTGCATGTCCATGCAGTAGGCGCAGCCGTTGATCTGCGAGACGCGCAGGAAGATGAGTTCGAGGAACTCCTTTCCCAGCACGCCGTTGTGGACGGCCGTGCTGGTGGCGTAGAGGCCGCGGAAGGCCTCGGGGACATGCTTGGGATAGTCGACGCGATGGAATTTCATGCTCATGGCAGTGCCTCAATGGCGGCCACACCGGCCACCTTCACTACCAGGACGCGCCACCGTCCTTCGCCGTGACAGCCGTACCCAACTTGTCCGGATTGGCCACGGTGAAGATCTCGCTGATGCGCTCGCCGTCGCTCATCGCCACGATCACCGCAACCAGCACGCCATCGCGGTAGCGCAGGATCGCCGGTTCGCCGTTGGCCGTGCCCATGCGCCAGGCGATGGCCGGGTCCTGGCGGCGATACGCGGCCCAGAACAGGCGCGCGATCCGGATCGCGCCCAGCAACGGACGGATGACCGCCTGTCCCTTGCCGCCGCCATCGGAAACCAATTGCGCGTCCTCGCGAAGCAGGGCCGCGATCGCAGGCTGGTCGCCGCGGCGCGCGGCGTCCATGAAGCGCTCCAGCAGGCGTCGGTGGTTCTCCGGCGGCACCTCGAAGCGCGGACGGCCGGCCTGCACGCGTTCGCGCGCGCGATGGACCATCTGCCGGCAATTGGCTTCGCTCTGGCCGAGCAGGGGCGCGATCTGCGCATAGTCGTAGTCGAAGGCTTCCTTCAACAGGAAGGCGGCGCGCTCTTCCGGGCCCAGCCGTTCCAGCACGGCCAGGAAGGCCAGCGAGACCTGTTCCGAAACTTCGGCGGTGCGCTCCGGGCCGGGGGCCTCGTCGATGTCCGAGGGCGCGGGCAGCCACGGGCCGGTGTAGTGCTCGCGCTGCACGCGCGCCGCGCGCAGGCGGTCGATGCCCAGCCGGGTGGCGGCGGTGACCAGCCAGGCCTCCGGGTCGCGGATGCCGGTCTTGTCGGTCTGCTGCCAGCGCAGCCAGGTGTCCTGGACGACATCCTCGGCGTCGCTGCGGCTGCCCAGCAGCCGGTAGGAGAGCCCGAAAAGACGGGAGCGGTGGGTTTCGAAGGTGTTTTCGGCGTTCATGCGACCAAAGACGGGGCAGGGCGACGTGGCGTGACAGCCGGGCAAGGAGTCACTTTGGCCTAAAATGGGCGCTTCCGCCCGCTACCCCACCGGCAGCCCCCGGCTTCACGTCCCATGACCTCGATCAAGCAAGAAGACCTCATCCAGTCCATCGCCGACGGCCTGCAGTACATCAGCTACTACCACCCGGTCGACTACATCAAGAGCCTCGCGTCGGCCTATGACCGCGAGGAATCGCCTGCCGCGAAGGACGCCATCGCGCAGATCCTGATCAATTCGCGCATGTGCGCCGAAGGCCATCGGCCGATCTGCCAGGACACCGGCATCGTCACCGTGTTCCTCGAGATCGGCATGGACGTGCGCTGGGACGACGCCACGATGGGCGTGGAGGACATGGTCCACGAGGGCGTGCGCCGCGCCTACAACCACCCCGACAACAAGCTGCGCGCCAGCGTGCTGGCCGACCCGGCCGGCAAGCGCACCAACACGAAGGACAACACGCCGGG
This sequence comes from uncultured Pseudoxanthomonas sp., assembly GCF_947498795.1. Classification (NCBI taxonomy): domain Bacteria; kingdom Pseudomonadati; phylum Pseudomonadota; class Gammaproteobacteria; order Lysobacterales; family Lysobacteraceae; genus Pseudoxanthomonas; species uncultured Pseudoxanthomonas sp. The sequence goes on from NZ_CANMLQ010000002.1 coordinate 453,705, forward strand.
CGTGGTCAACGTCAAGGTCGTGCCGGGCAACACCGTCGACGTGATCGTCGCCGCGAAGGGCGGTGGTTCCGAAGCGAAGTCGAAGTTCGCGATGCTCAATCCGTCCGACTCCATCGTCGACTGGGTGCTGAAGACCGTGCCGACGATGGGCGCCGGCTGGTGCCCGCCGGGCATGCTCGGCATCGGCATCGGCGGCACCGCCGAGAAGGCGATGCTGCTGGCGAAGGAATCGCTGATGGAGCCGATCGACATCACCGACCTGCAGGCACGCGGCGCGTCCAATCGCGCCGAGGAGCTGCGCCTGGAACTGTACGAGAAGGTCAACGCGCTCGGCATCGGCGCGCAGGGCCTGGGTGGCCTGACCACCGTGCTCGACATCAAGGTCAAGGATTACCCGACCCACGCGGCCAACCTGCCGGTGGCGATGATCCCGAACTGCGCCGCCACGCGCCACGCGCACTTCACCCTCGATGGCAGCGGCCCGGTGATGCTGGACCCGCCGTCGCTGGAGGACTGGCCGGAACTGACCTACGACGCATCGAAGGGCCGTCGCGTCGATCTCGACACGCTGACCCGCGAGGACGTAGCCAACTGGAAGCCGGGCGAAGTCCTGCTGCTCAATGGCAAGTTGCTGACCGGCCGCGATGCCGCGCACAAGCGGATGGTCGACATGCTCAACAAGGGCGAGGCGCTGCCGGTCGATCTGAAGGGCCGTTTCATCTACTACGTGGGGCCGGTCGATCCCGTGCGCGATGAAGTCGTCGGCCCGGCGGGCCCGACCACCGCCACCCGCATGGACAAGTTCACCGAACAGGTGCTGGCGCAGACCGGCCTGCTGGGCATGGTCGGCAAGGCCGAGCGCGGCCCGGCGGCGATCGAGGCCATCAAGAAGCACCAGTCGGCCTACCTGATGGCGGTCGGCGGCGCGGCGTACCTCGTCTCCAAGGCGATCAAGGCGGCGAAGGTCGTCGGTTTCGCCGACCTGGGCATGGAAGCGATCTACGAGTTCACCGTGCAGGACATGCCCGTGACCGTCGCGGTCGACTCCCAAGGCACCTCGGTGCACCAGACCGGCCCGAAGGAATGGCAGGCGCGGATCGGGAAGATTCCAGTGGTGGTGGCCTGACGCTGTTTCCTTCTCCCTGCGGGAGAAGGTGCCGAAGGCGGATGAGGGGCGAGCGAAGTCTGATTGCTTGAATCATGCTGACGGTTGGCGCTCCTCACTCCAACCCCTCTCCCATGGGGAGAGGGGCTCAAATCGCAGAGGCCCATCTATGTCGACAAAGCTCTACTACTCCCGCAGCACCGCCAGCCTCGTCGTCCACTGGCTGCTGATCGAGCTGGGCATCCCGCATGAGCTGCACGAGCTGGACTTCGACAAGCGCGACCAGAAATCCGACGAGTACCTGAAGCTCAACCCCGCCGGCGTGGTGCCCACGCTGGTGATGGACGGGCAGGTGATCACCGAGACGGCCGCGATCCTGATGCATCTCGCCGATACGCATCCGCGTGCCGAACTGGCGCCTGCGGTAGCGAGCACGCAGCGTGCGCAGTACTACCGCTGGATGCTGTTCTGCGCCAACACGCTGATGCCCGCATACCGTGCGTGGTTCTATTCCGACGAGATCGCTGGCGAGGCCAATGTCGAGGCCACCCGGCAGCACGCACGGGCGAAGCTGGAAAAGGCGTGGGGACAGGTCGCCGAGCATCTCGAGGCGCATGGGCCGTACCTGCTGGGCACGCAGCGCACCGCGGCCGACTTCCTGCTGACGATGCTGATGCGCTGGTCGCGCAACATGCCCAAGCCCACCGATACCTGGCCGGCGCTGCAGGCCTATGCGCAACGGATGAAGGCGCTGCCGAGCTTCAGGGAAGTCTATGCGCGTGAGGGGCTGACGGATTGGACGTGATCAGGCTGCACGTTGTGGGAGCGACGTAAGTCGCGACGATGCATGATGGGAATGGTGCAGGCCGATGGGAAAAAGCTCGCGACTTACGTCGCTCCCACAGCGATCATCGCGTTGGCTCAGTCCACGTATTCTTCGAACTTCTTCCCGCCCTGGAACGGCATCAGGTGCTGGCGCACGATGCCGCGAGGCACCGTCTCCAGCTTCATCACGCCGTATTCGTCGGGCCAGTCTTCCTGCTTCGGCGGCAGCTTGAACGTGCCCATCAGCATGTCCACCAGCGGCAGGTGGATGGCGTAGTTCACGTCCAGGTAGTCCTTGTGCCGTGCGTGGTGCCAGTGGTGGTAGCGCGGCAGCACCAGCAGGTATTCGAGCCAGCCGAAGCGGATGCCCAGGTTGGCGTGCGCCAGCACCGCCTGCAGACCCACCAGGATCACGTAGGCATTCACGGCCGGGGTCGAGAAGCCGAGGACCAGCAGCGGCAACAGCACCGCGCTGCGGGTCAGCACGATCTCGACGATGTGGATGCGCGAGCCGGCCAGCCAATCCATCTCGCGGCTGGAATGGTGCACGGCATGGAAGCGCCAGAGCCACGGAATGTTGTGGTACGCGCGGTGCAGCAGCGCTTGCGCGAGGTCGGCGACGAACACGGCGATCAGGAACTGCACCCAGACCGGCAGCGACTGGATGGCGTCCTTCAAGGCGGGGAACGCGGCCAGGCCGGCGATGGTCGAGGTGGAGGCCGTCACCAGGATCAGGATGAACTGCACCAGCATGTGGCTCATGAAGAAGTACGTCACGTCGGTGCGCCAGCCGGGACGCAGCGGCGAGATCCGGCGCTTGCCGAGGTAGTGTTCCAGCGGCACGAACACCAGCGCCGAGAAGAACAGCGAGATCACGAACCAGTCCAGGCCCAGCGAGTACGGTGTCTTGCCGATGGCGTCGAACTGCACGTTGGTGCCGCCCAGCAGCACCGCCAGGGTGGCGCCACCCACACCGATCAGCGCGATGCGCTTGTTGCGGTCGCGCAGGATGGCCCAGGTGCCCATGGCGAAGGCGGCCGCCAACCCGACCAGCAGCAGGTGGCGAGCGAACTGCTCGTTGTAGGCGGCCCGGAATTCCCTGCTCGTCAGCAGTTCGGGGAAATGGAAACAGGCGACGGCCATCAGGCTCAGCAGCCCGAGCATGGCCGAAGCGTAGGCGAAGAACGAACGGCGAGGGCGTGTCATGAGCATCCTGGCAGGCGGTGCGATTCCTGCGCAGGATCTTACGTCAGGCGAGGCGGTTTCCGGCCTCGTCGACGACCGGCTCGCCATCCTCCTTGCTAAAAGCGCCACGCTGCGCCTGCGGCAGGATATCCAAGACCCGTTCGGAGGGCCGGCAAAGCCGGGTGCCGAGGGTCGTCACCACAATGGGACGATTGATCAGCACCGGATGATCCAGCATGGCGTCTATGAGCGCCGCGTCATCGGCATCGGCAAGGCCGAGTTCCGGGTAAAGCGCTTCCTTGGTCCGGACAACCTCGCGCACGGGCGTGCCCATCGCCGCGATCAGCGACACCAGCGTGGCGCGATCGGGCGGCGTCTTCAGGTATTCGATGACCTGCGGCTCGATACCCGCGTTGCGGATCAGTCCCAGCGTGTTCCGCGAGGTGCCGCACGCGGGGTTGTGGTAGATCGTCACGTCGTCCATCAGTACCAGTCCAGCAACGAGATGCCCAGGCCGACGTAGGTGGCCTTGTGGTTGTAGTCGATCAGGCTTTCGCCGTAGCCATGGAACAACTGCACGTGGGCGCGGAACGCGCGATTGATCGGAAAGCCGTAGTCCAGCTGCAGGGCGCCGTGCGACTGATCGCCGCCACGCAGCGAGTGCCGGCCCAGTACGGTGAATACATGGCCGTCGCGCGCGTAGGTGAGCATCGCATCGCCACGGCCGATGTAGTCTTCGATATCCGGGTTGTCGTCGTCGTTGCCGTCCGGAACGCGATACCACGGACGTACGACGAAAGCCCAGTTCTCGCGATCCAGGCCGATGGTGGCGATGACGCGGTTCCAGCTGCGCGACAGCGGATCGCTGCGGCCGTTGGACTGGTGGTTGATGCCGATGCCCGCCATCCGCCCCTTCCAGCCCGCCAGGCTGTAGTTGTTGCGGAACACCAGCATCACTTCGGGTTCGTAATTGGTTTCGCGGAACGGGCGTGATTCCTCGCCGTTATAGACCTGCCAGCGCGAGCTCTGGGTGTACGCGCCCCAGATGTCGCCGTTGTCGCCGAACAGGTTCTCGGCGAACTTGGTCTTGAAGCTCAGCTGGAACTTCGCCTCGATGTCCTGCAGTGCCTGCGGCTCGGTGACCGTGTTGTCGGGATTGGGCGAGGAGGGCGTCTCGTTGACCTGGCTGGTCCAGAACGCGGGCAGCAGGTACATGGGCTTGTAGGCGCGCAACTGGAAGACACCCAGCTTCGAATCCTTGGCCAGCTCCCAGCGGCTGTCGAGCAGCGAACCGCGGCCGGCGTTGGCGATCAGGTCGGCGTCCGCCTCGTCGTCGACCCGGAACCAGGCGCCCATGCGCCGCCGGGCGCGCTCGCCCATCGGCAGGTCCGCCGCTTTGGCCGCCTCGGCCTCGGCGCGGGCCGACGCACGCGCCTGGTCGCGTGCCTGCGCCTCGGCTTCCTTCGCAGCGCGCGCCTGTTCGTCCGCGGTCCGCGTGTCGCGGGCAATCCTGCCCAGCGCGTGGTCGTAACAGGCCAGGCGGGCGGCATCGTTCTCGAGCAGGAAGCAGGCCTCGGCGGAGGGAACGGCCGGTGCGTCCTGCGCCTGGGCAGCGAACGAGAGGGAAACGCCGATGGCGAGCGGCAGGAGTCGGGCGCGGTGCGTCATGCGGGGCTCGATCAGGGAAGGCGGGTGGGGAGCGGTATTCTGCCAGCCATGGGCGCGAAGGCGCGTCGACATGGCCTAGAAGATCCAGGCGAAGGCGAACAGGCCCAGCATCGCGAAGGTCAGCCCCAGCTTCAGGACAACGCCCAGCACGATGCCCAGCCAGGTCCCCAGCCCGACCTTCGTCGCCTGCCGCAACTCGCGCCCATGCCAGAGCTCGCCGAGCAGCGCACCGATGAACGGGCCGGCCAGCAGGCCGATGGGCATGAAGAACAGGCCGGCGAAGGTGCCGATCACCGTGCCCCAGAGCGCCTTGCGGCTGGCGCCGACACGCTGCGCGCCGACCGCGGTGGAGAAAATGTCGGCCGCGAACGAGAGCGCCGTGAGCAGTCCCAGCACCACCAGCGTCACCCAGCCGATCTGCTGGAAGTCACCCGCCCAGGCGGCCAGCAGCATGCCCGCGAACACCAGCGGCAGGCCGGGCAGGGCAGGCAGGATCACCCCGGCCACGCCCACCAGGATCAGTACCACCGCCAAGGCGTAATAAAGCATCTGGATGTCCAATCAAATCTCCTGAGGAATCAAAGGGTTGTCTGGGGGTTGACTTTTCGGCTCACGTGTTTGCATTTTGCCAAATGCCGGGTTACTGTGCGGCCGCTGCCGTTGCCAAGGTCACCGTGAATCGTGGCCTGATGGGGTAGATCCATGATCCGCTGCATCCTTGTACCTCGCTTCCTCCTTGCAACCAGCCGCCCAGCAGGCGTATCCACCACCCGTTTCAAGGAGCAAGTAGATGTCTGATCGTGAAACCGGAACCGTCAAATGGTTCAACGATGCCAAGGGCTTCGGCTTCATCAGCCGCGAGAATGGTGAGGACGTATTCGTGCATTTCCGTGCCATCCAGACCCAGGGCTTCAAGAGCCTGAAGGAAGGCCAGAAGGTCAGCTTCACCGTCGTGCAGGGCCAGAAGGGCCTCCAGGCGGATGCCGTCCAGCCGGTCTGAACTGGAGAATGCAGGACCGCGCGAAGGCGCGGGCTCCACAGGAAAAAGCCCGGCGGATGCCGGGCTTTTTCTTTGCTGCGGTGTGGCGCGGGCGATCAGCGGATGACCACGCGACCGTTCTGGATGCGGACGTAGGTGTTCTCCCGGACCCCGCCGAGGTCGCGCTGGCTGATCGTCACGCGGCGTCCATCGTCCATGCGCACCGTGATGTTGTAGGTGTCACCGGTGGTGCGGTTCTGGATCGCGTTGCCGGCGGCGGCACCTGCCACCGCGCCTGCGACCGTGGAGACATTCTTGTTGCCTTCGCTGCCGCCCGTGCGGTCCGAGATCTGGCGGCCGGCGACCGCACCGACGATGCCGCCCAGCACGGCACCGGTCGCCGACGGAGCGCTGCGGCCGGACGACACCACGTCGATGCGTTCGACGATGCCGCAGTCCGCGCAATAGCGATTGGCGGGCGCATTGTTGTAGCCACCGCCGTAGCCGCTGCTGCCATAGCCCGGGGACGTGCTTGCGCAGCCGGCGAGGGCGACGGCCGTCGTCATGCCGATGGCGAGAAGACGCAGGTTCATGGATGCCTCCTGTGGATGGTAGGACCGTCAGGGTGATCGTGTCCCGTCGGGGCGCATGCTCCACATGACCGCGTGAACATCATGACAATCGGGCCGCTTGCGCGGCCCGGATGTCAGGTGCGATTCATGCCGCGGCTATCGTCATCCCCGGAAATCCTGATGGCAGGCCTTGCAGTCCGCCCCTACCTTCTCGACCAGGGCGCCTGCGGCTGCGCAGTCGGTGGGCGGCGCGCTCAGGGCCGCGTCCAGGTCCGCGCGGAACTGGCTGGTATGCGCTTTGAACCGCTGGTCGTCCGCGATCCCTGGGAATGCCATGTCCAGATCGTTCGCCATCGCTCGCAGCGTGCGTACGTGCGGGATGGTGTCGGTGGCCGCGCAGCGGTTCTGCTTCACCGTGTCGGCTAATTGCGCCGAGTGCTTGGCCATCACGTGCATCACGCTGTGGGGGAATGGATCCTGCCGCGCCTGCAACGCGCGCATCGCCATGACCGTACAGACAGCACCCACCACCAGGCCGATCAGGAAGAGGAAGAGGTAGCGCGACGCGGCGGAGGGCTTCTTGATGTCGGGTTGGCTGGCCATGCGGCGGGCTCCTTGTGGATGACGCCGCGATGGTACGACGGCCATCACGGTTTGCGCCACGGCTTACACTGGCGCCATGAAGAAAGAACTCCGGGACCGGTTCGCCGGCATCGACCGCCTCTATGGCGTGGGAACCGTAGAACGCCATGCGCAGGCGCGCGTCGCCGTGGTGGGCATGGGCGGCGTGGGCTCGTGGGTGGTGGAGGCGCTGGCGCGCTCCGGCGTGGGTCATCTCACATTGATTGATGCCGACGACATCTGCGTATCCAACACCAACCGCCAATTGCCGGCCCTCGAAGGGCACTACGGGCGCAACAAGGCCGAGGCGATGGCCGAGCGGTGCCGCGCGATCAACCCGCTGATCGATATAGATGCGGTGCCGCAGTTCCTTACGTCCGGCAACATGGGCGAGCTGCTGGATCGCGGCTTCGACCTGGCGCTCGATGCGTGCGACAGTTTCCGGGTCAAGGTGGAAATGATCGCCTGGTGCCGCCGCCGCAAGCTGCCGATCGTGGTGTCCGGCTCCGCCGGCGGTCGCACCGATCCCACCCAGATCCGCCTGCGTGATCTTTCGCGTACCGAACACGACGCGCTGCTGGCGCTGGTGCGCAAGAAGTTGCGCGCGGAGTTCAATTTCCCCAAGAACAGCGACCGCTACTTCGGGGTGCAGGCCGTGTACTCGCTCGAAAACGTCAAGTATCCGCAGGCCGACGGCAGCGTCTGTGGCCTGCGCCCGCAGCTGGGGGCGGATGCGGCGCTGAAACTGGATTGCGGCGTGGGTCTGGGGGCCGCCACCCATATTACCGGTGCGTTCGCGTTCGCGATGGTGGGCAAGGCGCTCGAACTGCTGGCCAAGCCCGCGAAGACGGCGGTCAGGCCACCGGCAGCTTGAAAAGGCGCTCGGCGTTGCGCGTGGTCGCGGCAGCGACGTCCTCCGGCGCTATGTCGCGCAGGCTGGCAATCACGTCGCGCACTACGGACAGGCGTTCGGGCTCGTTGCGTTGCCCGCGGATGCCGGCGTCCGGCTGGTCCGGCGCATCGGTCTCCAGCAGCAGGTAGTCGAGCGGCATCGTGCGTGCCAGTGCGCGCAGGCGGTTCGCACGCTCGTAAGTGACGGGTCCGCCCAGGCCGATCAGGAAACCCATCCCCCACAACTGGCGCGCCTGCTCCGGACTGCCGGAGAAGCTGTGGACGACGCCGGTCAGTCCACCCACGCGCCTGATCGCTGCGATCACGGCGTCCACCGCGCGTCGTGCATGCACGATCACCGGCAGGCCGAATTCGCGCGCCACCCGCAGTTGGCCATCGAAATACTGTTGCTGTGCGTCGGCATCCAGACCGTCCACGAAGAAGTCCAGTCCGCATTCGCCGACCGCCACAGGATGCTCGCGCTGGATCCACTGCCGCAGTGCGTCCAGATGCTCCGGGCGATGCTCGGCGAGGTACATCGGATGCAAGCCATAGGCGGGGAACAGACCGGAGTCCTGCAGGCAGACGTCACGAAGTCCGTGCCAGGTCGACGCGGCAACCGCCGGAACGATCTGGCGCGTCACCCCGGCGCTGCGCGCACGCGCCAGCACCGCGGTGCGATCGCCATCGAACTCGGCGGCGTCGAAATGGCTGTGGCTGTCGACCAGCATCTGTCAGCGCTGGGTGGGCTCGATGGCGGGCGGTGGTTCCTTGCGCCGTTTCCAGTTCGCCAGCAACAGGGTGCCCAGGCCGAAGAGGATTTCGTCCACGAACGGGAAGGGATCTGGCAGGAACAGCGTGACGACGAAGAGCGCAGCCGTGATCTTGAACAAGGTCGGATAGCGCAGCTTGCGGGCCCAGTCGAGCAACGGCAGCAGTAGCGGGTTCGGCATGGAGGAGACTCGTTCCGGAGTGCAACGGACGCCACGCTAGCATGATCCGAACGTCGCGGAAGCGTTCATTTTTCGTTCGTTTTCGTGGGCCTTCACCGGTACTTTGTTCAGGTTCCCAGTGGTGCAATGATGGCCAATGTGAATCGGGGCAGCCCGACTTGGAGGCAGCGATGAAGAGCAATACCACAACGATTCTGGTTGCCGTCGGCGCATTGCTGGTGGGCGGTGTCGCCACGGCGGCATTCCTCAAGGGCGGCGACAAGAGCCCGACCGGCCAGGACGGCCTGGTGACGTCGGCCGATGGCACGCTGGTCACGGATGACGCGGCCATGATCGACAACCAGATCCCCACGGGCACGTTGCAGTACGCCACCGTGGTGAAGTCGGAGCCGGTCACCAGTTCCGAGAAGCTGTATGCGACGGTGATCGGCACCGAGGCGGTGCGCGAGACCACCACGACCAGTTCGCCGCGCGAGGTGTGCGAAGACGTGGTCGTGCAGGAGCGCCTGCCCGAACGCGATGGCAACGCGGGGGGTACGGTGGCCGGTGCGGTGATCGGTGGCCTGCTGGGCAACCAAGTGGGCGGCGGCAACGGCAAGAAGGCGGCCACGGTCGTGGGTGCCGTCGCGGGCGGTGCGATCGGCAACCAGGTGGACAAGCGCCACGTGGGTGGCCGGGTCGTGAATCGCACCGAGCGCCAGTGCCACACCGAGAACGCGACGTCGGAGTCGTCGCGGGTGACGGGCTACAACGTGACGTACCGCAATCCTGATGGCTCCACCGGCACCATGCGCATGGACAGCAAGCCGGGCAACCGTATTGCGCTCGGCACCACCGACAAGGTGATCGGCTACGACGTCACCTACCGTTTCGAGGGCCAGGACAAGACGATCCGCCTGGACCAGAAGCCGGGCGATCGCCTGCCGGTGATCGACGGCCAGGTGGTGACCCAGACGGCCAGCGTGGATGCCCCGGACAAGGGCTGACGATCCGGCCCGGACCGGGCCTGCATTTCAACGTGGCACCCCGCAAAGGCCGGCATTTCGCCGGCCTTTGCTGTGCGGACTGGCGCTTACCGCCCCCGACGGCCACCGCATACAATCACCGGATACCTCTTATGCCGGTTGAAGCGCGATGGCCCTGAACCCGTACGACCTGTTCGATGTCCGTTCTCTGCTGAGCGAAGAGGAGCGCGCCGTCCAGGACGCCGTCGCCCGCTTCACCGACGAGCGCGTGCGCCCGATCATCGGCGACGCCTTCGACCAGGGCCGGTTTCCGAAGGAACTGGTGCCGGAGATCGCCGAACTTGGCCTGCTGGGTTCCTCGCTGCCGGAAAAGTACGGCTGCGCCGGCCTCAATGCGGTCAGCTACGGCCTGATCTGCCAGGAACTCGAGCGCGGCGACAGCGGTATCCGCAGCTTCGTCAGCGTGCAGTCCTCGCTGTGCATGTATCCCATTTACGCCTACGGCAGCGAAGAACAGCGCGAGCGCTGGCTGCCGGAAATGGCGGCCGGCAAGGTGATCGGCTGCTTCGGCCTGACCGAGCCCCACGGCGGCTCCGACCCGGCCAACATGAAGACCCACGCGCGCCGCGATGGCGACGATTGGGTCATCAACGGCTCGAAGATGTGGATCACCAACGGCAACCTGGCCGACATCGCGATCGTCTGGGCGCAGACCGACGACGGGATCCAGGGCTTCCTGCTCGAGAAGGGCATGGCCGGGTTCACCGCGCAGGAGATCAAGCACAAGATGAGCCTGCGCGCATCGGTGACCAGCGCGCTGTTCTTCGACAACGTGCGCGTGCCCGACAGCAGCCGCCTGCCCAACGTCAAAGGCCTGAAGGGGCCGCTGGGCTGCCTGACCCAGGCGCGCTACGGCATCACCTGGGGCCCGATCGGCGCCGCCATCGCCTGCCTCGACGAAGTGCTTGCCTACACCAAGGAACGCATCCTGTTCGACCGCCCCGTCGCGGCCACCCAGAGTGCGCAGATCAAGATGGCCGAGATGGCCCGCCGGATCACCCTGGCGCAGTTGCTGTCGCTGCAGCTGGGTCGCCTGAAGGATGCCGGCACCATGGCGCCTTCTCAGGTGTCGCTGGCGAAGTGGAACAACTGCCGCATGGCCATCGACATCGCCCGCGAATGCCGCGACCTGCTGGGCGGCGCCGGCATCACCACCGAGCACGCCGCCATCCGCCACGCGCTGAACCTGGAATCGGTCATCACCTACGAGGGCACGGAAACCGTGCACCAGCTGGTAATCGGCCGCGAGCTGACGGGCATCAACGCGTTCTGAGCGGGTCCCGCAACGCGCACGTCCGACGGCGTGCGCGGACCGGGTGTTCAGCGCGTGGGATGGCCTTCCGTTCTGGGATGACGTGGCACCGATGGACCTTTCCGAACTCCAACTCGACACGCCCCGCCTGCTGCTGCGCTTGCCGCGGCGGGAGGACTACGAAGCGTGGGCCGCGTTCGCCACCGATGAAGAGACCATGCGTTACATCGGCGGCACGCAGGCCCGTTCGCCGGCATGGCGCAGCCTCGCCGCCACGCTGGGCAGTTGGCATCTGCAGGGTTTCGGGATGTTCTCGGTGATCGAGAAAGCGACCGGCCGCTGGATCGGCCGGGTAGGGCCGTGGCAGCCGGAAGGCTGGCCGGGCACCGAAGTGGGCTGGAGCATCGCCCGTGAGTCTTGGGGCCGCGGTTACGCGCCGGAAGCGGCGACGGCCAGTATCGACTGGGCGTTCGAACACCTGGGCTGGGAAGAGGTGATCCATACCATCGATCCGGAGAACGCCAACTCCAAGTCGGTCGCCGCGAAACTTGGTTCGACCTACCTGCGGATGGATCGCCTTCCCGAACCGCACCACGAGAAACCGGTCGAAGTCTGGGGCCAGACGCGCGCGCAGTGGCAGGCACGCAGGGTCGCCCAACCGTGACGTCGACGTCCGCGCTGTACGCAGGCCTGCACGATGCCTTGCCCGAGCTGATGCGGACGTTCCGCGATCCCTGGTGGATCATCGGCAGTGCCGCGATGGTGCTGGCGGATATTCCGAATGTCGCACCGCAGGACATCGACGTACTCTGCAGCCGTCGCGATGCGCTGCAATTGCGGGAGGCCTGGATCGATCACGTCGATGCGGCCTACCGCCCTGCAGACGAAACCCGTTTCCGTTCCGCGTTCGCCCGCTTCGTGCACCTGCCGATGCCGGTGGAAGTCATGGGTGGACTGGAACTGATGACGGCCACGGGATGGCGGCCCGTGCAGGTGCACGAAGATCTACGCCTCGACGTCGCCGGTCATGAAGTGCGTGTGACGACGTTGGATGAGCAACGTCGCATCCTGCTCGCGTTCGGTCGGGAGAAGGATCTCGCCAAGGCCGCCCGCATTCCCGTATCGCCGGAGTACCCGCATGTCGCCTGATCCCGTCACCGTCCATGGCATGTCAACCTCCGGCAACTGCCACAAGGTGCGCCTGTTGCTCGAACAGCTCGCACGGCCTTACGCGTGGGTCGAGGTCGACAGCGCCAACGGTGGTACCCGCACGCCGGACTACCTGGCGAAAAACCCCAACGGCAAGGTGCCGATGCTGGAGCGCGCGGACGGCGCGATCCTGGTGGAGTCGAACGCCATCCTCTGCTGGCTGGCCGAGGGCAGCCCGTACTTGCCGGCCGATGCCTGGCAGCGTGCGCAGGCATTGAGCTGGCTGTTCTTCGAACAGTACAGCCACGAGCCCTACATTGCGGTGGCGCGTTTCATTCGCGGATGGACGCCCGTGGATTCGCCGCGTCGTGCCGACTTGCCTCGTCTGCAGGAGCGCGGCGCCCAGGCGCTGGCCGTGATGGAAAAACACCTGCAAGGCGCGGCGTGGTTCACGGGTGACGACTACGGCGTGGCCGACATCGCGCTGTTTGCTTATACCCATTGCGCCGATGACGGCGGCTTCGACCTCGCCGCATACCCGCATATCACCGACTGGCTGGCCCGCGTACGCGCGCAGCCGGGTTTCGTTCCCATGCCCGGCGTGAGCGACGATGTCGCCGCGCGCCTGGCGTCCTCCTGATCCGAGCGAGCACATGACTGCCAAAGCAATTCCCGCACGCATGAAGGGCCTGAACCGGGCCGAGATCTGCGACCAGAATTTCATCGAGTTCGTCAGGGAATGGGACGGCCAGGTGCGCAGCGCGCCGGCCCACGGCGAGCCCGTGCTGCCCGGCAGTGCGCTGGATGCGACTGGCTTCGTGGAACTGCTCGAATCCCAGCTCGTGAGCCGCCATCTCGACCTGATGGCGCGCGTGCTGCGCGTGCAGAACAAGATCTTCTACACCATCGGCAGCTCCGGCCACGAAGGCAACGCGATGGTGGCGCGGCTAACGCGGTATACGGATCCCGCCTTCCTGCACTACCGCAGCGGCGGGTTCATGGCAGAACGCTTCCGCAAGCTGCCCGGCATGGATCCGGTGATGGACTCCGCGCTGAGCTTTGCTGCCAGCGCGGAAGACCCCGCGTCCGGCGGTCGCCACAAAGTGTGGGGCAGCAAGCCGTTGTGGGTGCTGCCGCAGACCTCGACGATCGCCTCGCACCTGCCCAAGGCACTGGGCACCGCCGTGGCGATCGAACAGGCGCGCCGCATCGGCCATGCGCTGCCGATTCCCGACGACAGCATTGCGATCTGTTCGTTCGGCGATGCGTCCTCGAACCATGCCACCGCACAGACCGCGTTCAATGCCGCCGCATGGACCGCATACCAGAAACTTCCCGCCCCGGTGCTCTTCGTCTGCGAGGACAACGGGATCGGCATTTCGGTGAAGACACCGGACGGCTGGATCGGCCGCAATTTCCGCGACCGCAAGGACCTGGACTATTTCCACGCCGACGGCCTGGACTTGGCGAGCGGCTATGGCCAGGTGCAGGCGGCGGTCGAGCATTGCCGTCACACCCGCCGCCCGACCTTCCTGCACCTGCGCACCACCCGCATCATGGGCCACGCCGGCACCGACTTCGAAATCGAATGGCGTCCTTTGGAGGAACTGTGCGCCGTCGAGGCGACCGATCCGCTGCTGCGCAGTGCCGCGATCGCGCTGGCGTCCGGCCTGTACACCAAGGACGCTCTACTCGCGACATACGAAGCGATGCGCAAGCGTTGCTTCGCTGCCGCCGAAGATGCCGACCGCCGTCCGCGCATCACCACGCTCGATCACGTGATTGCGCCGCTCGCGCCCTATACGCCCGACGCGGTGGCGGCGGAAGCCGCGCGCGAAGCCCCGCACGAACGGCGCGTCGCGGCCTTCGGTAGCGAGGACAAGCTGCCCGAGAAGTTGCCGCCCCGGCATCTCGCCATCCAGATCAACAACGCGTTGCACGACCTGTTCTGCAAGTATCCGGAGACGCTGCTGTTCGGCGAGGACGTGGCGCAGAAGGGCGGCGTGTACACCGTCACCAAGGGCCTGCAGAAGGCGTTCAAGGGCAGCCGCGTGTTCAACACGCTGCTGGACGAGACGATGATCCTCGGCATGGCCCAGGGTTACGCCAACATGGGCATGCTGCCGCTGCCGGAGATCCAGTACCTGGCGTACTTCCACAACGCCTGCGACCAGATCCGCGGCGAGGCGGCCAGCCTGCAGTTCTTCAGCAACGACCAGTACCGCAACCCGATGGTCGTGCGCGTCGCCGGCCTCGGGTACCAGCGGGGATTCGGCGGACATTTCCACAACGACAATTCGATCACGGCCTTGCGCGACATCCCGGGACTGGTCGTCGGGTGCCCCTCGCGCGGCGATGATGCGGCTACCATGCTGCGCACGCTGGCGGCACTGGCGAAGGTGAACGGGCGCGTCACCCTGTTCCTCGAGCCGATCGCGCTGTACATGACCAAGGACCTGTACGAAACCGGCGACGGGCAGTGGCTGTTCCCGTATCCGCCGCAGGACGAGGCGATGACACTGGGCGAGGGGCGCGTATACGGTGACGGCGCGGACGATCTGGTGATCTTCACCTATGGCAATGGCGTACCGATGAGCCTGCGTGCCGCAAGGACCATCGAACGCAAGCATGGCTGGAAGGTGCGTGTGGTCGACCTGCGCTGGCTTGTCCCGCTCAATGCCGCGTTCATCGCGGCGCAGGCGAAGACGGCGAAGCGGATCCTGATCGTCGACGAAGGTCGCCATGCGGCGGGCGTGGGCGAGGGGGTCATCACCGCGATCGCCGAGGCCGGCTATCGCGCGCGTCCCTTCCAGCGCGTGGTCGGCGCGGATACGTACACCCCCTTGGCCGGCGCAGCCTTCCTGGTACTCCCGGGCGATGACGATATCGTCGCGGCGGCCGACCGGCTGGCATGATGGCGGCCACAACCTGATCGAGAAACGCACATGCCCACGCCCCGCATCGGTCTCATCATCGGCAGCCTGCGCTCCGGCTCCTACAACCGGCAGCTCGCGCATGCGGTACAGCGGCTGGCCGGTGATCGCTTCGCGTTCGAGGAGATCGGCATCGGCGAGCTGCCGTTGTACGACCAGGACGACGATGCGGATTTCCCCGCGACGGGCCGGCAGTTCAAGCAGCAGGTGGAAGCCTGCGATGCGCTGCTGTTCATCACGCCTGAGTACAACCGCTCGATTCCTGGCGTGCTGAAGAACGCCATCGACGTGGGCAGTCGTCCCGGCGGCAGCAATTCCTTCGGCGGCAAGCGCGCGGCGATCATCGGTACCTCACCGGGCGCGCATGGCACGGTGTCGGCCCAGCAACACCTGCGCAACGTGCTGGCGGCGGTCGACGTGGCGGTGCTGCCGCAGCCCGAGATCGCCATCCAGTATCGCGAAGGCCAGATCGATGCGACGGGCGATATCGCCGACGAGCGCCTGCGCAAGCGCCTGCAGCTGTTCCTGGATCGTTTCGAGGCCTGGGTGGCCTGAACCGTCAGGCCGGGCGCAACAGCGCCAGGCCATCGCGCAGGCGCTGCAGCGGCCGACGGTCGTTCGGGCTCTCGTCGGCCAGCATGCCCGCGAGCGCACGCCGGAAAGGGGTCAGTCGGCGACCCGCTCGCAGCACCCCCTCGCGCAGCAAGCGTGCCGGCGCACGGTCGTCGGTGTAGAGCTCCACGATGGCGCGCGTGGCCAGGTACAGCGGCCGCGTGCCGCGGCGATGGCTGCGCTCGTAACGCGCCAGCCCTTCCGCGCACCCGAGGTCGCCCTTGCGCTGCATCGCGTCGCGCGCCATGGCAGCCAGCCGCTCGACGCTGGCCAGCCCGAGATTGAAGCCATGCGCCGTGACCGGGTGCATGCCGACCGCGGCATCGCCGGCCAGCGCGAACCGGCGCCCGACAAACCGGCGCGCATAGACGCCCACCAGCGGATACACATGCCGGCTGCTTTCCAGCTTCATGTGGCCCAGGCGATGCCCGTAGCGCTGCTCCATCTCGCAGGCGAATGCGTCGACGTCCAGTGCGGCGAGACGTCGCGCTGCGGCGTCGGGCAGGGTGATGACGACGGAGGATTCATGCTCCTTCAGCGGGAGCAGCGCCAGTGTCTGGCCGTGGCCGAACCATTCCCACGCCACGCCCTGGTGCGGCTGTTCGTGATGCATGCGGCAGACCAGCATGCTCTTGCCGAAATCGTACTGATCGGCCCCGATACCCATCGCGCGGCGCGTCTCGGAGAAGCGGCTGTCTGCCGCGATCAGGAGCGGTGCTTCCAGGCGGAGTCCGTCGCCGAGGGTGATGCCGGCATGGTCGTCGGTCGTGCGGACGGCATGGATCCGCGCGCCATCGAAGAAATCCAGCCCGGGCAGGTCGCTGACGGCCTTCAATGCCGCTTCGCGGATCTGCTGGTTCGGCACCAGCATGCCGAGCTGTTCCTTGCCGGCCAGTGCGGCGTCGATGCGCATGTCATGCAGGCAGTCGCCTTCCATGATGCGGGCGGCGCGCAGGGGCGAGCAGGCGTCGTCGGGCAGATGCTGCCAGATTCCGAGGTCGCGCAGCAGGCGCATTGAGGCATGCGTCAACGCGATCTCACGGCCGTCGAACGCGGGCTCTGCGATGGCGGCGCGCGACTGCCGCTCCACGAGCGCGACCTTGAGGTCGAGATCGCACAAGGCCTTGGCCAGGCACAACCCCGCGGGGCCGGCGCCGATGATGATGACGTCGTGGTGCATGCGCGTGTCTTCGTGCCTGGGTTCACGGCAGTCTAGGCACGCAGTCGCCCACGTCATTGACGTGGATCAATCGCCACGCAGGATCGTCAGCGGCTCAGGCCGTCCAGCAAGGGAATGCGCGTCAGCGGCTGCGTATCGGCCAACACGCCTTCGCCGGTGTGGTCCAGCGGCAGCACGGCCAGCAGCAGGGTCTGCGGACCGTCGGCCACCGTGCTGACGACTTCCCCGATGTCGCGCTCGCTGTCGCGCACGATGGCGCCCGGAGCGACGGAGCCTGCCGCGTGGAAGCCCTGCAATGCGCGCTTGGCCTTGCCGAGGAAGTGGGTGCGCGCCACGATTTCCTGCCCCGGGTAGCAGCCCTTCTTGACGCTGTAGGCGGCCAGCCTGTCCAGCGCCAGCTGCTGCGGCGTCCATTGTTCGCGCTGGGCATCGGGAAGGCGGGGAAGACCATGACGCAGGTCGGCGGCACGCCACGAGGCCTGCTGCGCAACGTCATCGACGCCCGGTGCACCGACACGCAGCGTGCGCGGACCGCCTTGTCCGCTCCAGTCCAGCTCCAGCACTCCGCCGTCCATCCCCAAGGTCGCGCCGCGCGCAGCGTGGGGTACGGCGAAAGCGCCGCTGATCGTCGTATCGACGTGGAGTTCGATCTTCAACTTTCGTCTAAACACGAAACGTCGCAGGGACTCGACGAACGCAGGGGCAGGGTGGTCCGGCAGTACGAGCCAGACGCGATCCTCCGCCAGCCGCGCCAGCGCAAACACCGCCATCACGCGTCCCTTGGGCGTCAGCCACGCGTTCCACTGCCATTGCCCGACCGGCAGGCCGGCCACGTCGTTGGCGAACTGGGCCTGTGCAAACGCCGCCGCATCAGGCCCTTCCAGCGTCACCAGGGCATGGTCGGACAGGGCGAAAGACGGCGCGGTGGTACGGGAAAGGTTGTCAGCCAAGGGGGCGGGGATTAAAATTTTGTGCGTTGCGAGACCGCCATGATAGGTCAAACTCCCCCGACTCCCGAACCCGATCCCGGAACACAGCCATCCGCTGCCTCGACGCCCACAGCCGGCGAAGGGGCGACGGATACGGTCGTGCAGAAGGAGATCGGTGGCCGCGACGGGCCCGAACCCACGCGTTACGGGGATTGGGAAAAGAACGGACGCTGCATCGATTTCTGAGCAGTGCACGTATAGCCAACGCGGTCCCTGACTGCCCAGCCGAGACAACGAGCGCAACGAATGGCGACTCCACAACGTCCGCTTTCCCCCCATCTCCAGGTCTACCGTTGGCAGATCCAGATGGTGACCTCCATCCTGCATCGTGCGACCGGCGTCGTGCTCGCTGCGGGCGCCCTCCAGATCACGGCCGGCCTGGTCGCGCTGATGATGGGTCCTGAGGCCTGGAACTGCTTCAGCAGCCACGCCGGCGCCTGGTACGGCCAGGTGTTCCTGTTCGGCTGGACATGGGCCTTCGCCTACCACCTGTGCAACGGCATCCGCCACATCGTGCAGGACTTCGCCATCGGCTACCGGATCGCGACGTTCGTGCGCAGCAGCTGGCTGTCGGTGATCGGCAGCCTGGTCATCACCGCCCTGGTGTGGGCGTACGTAATGGCGGGAGCTGGGGCATGAGCAACTTCCGTACCCCCATCAAGAACGCGCGCGGCCTGGGTTCGGCGAAGACGGGCACCGAGCATTTCGTGCACCAGCGCCTGACCGCCACCGCGCTGGTCGCGCTGACGATCTGGTTCCTCGTGTTCGTGCTCAGCCTGGCGGGCGCGGACTACGTCGCCGCCACGGCCGCCATCGCCAAGCCTTGGAACGCGATGCTGCTGGTCGGCTTCCTGGTCGCGATGTTCTGGCATGCGCAACTGGGCCTGCAGGTCATCCTGGAGGACTACATCCACAACTCGCTGCTCGCCCTCGCGGTGCAGACCACCGTCAAGTTCATCGCCGTGCTGGGCGCCATCGTGAGCGTCTTCGCCGTGGCCCGCATCGCGCTGGGGAATTGAGTCAATGTCCGCTTACAAGATCACCGAACACAAGTACGACATGGTCGTGGTGGGCGCCGGCGGCGCCGGCCTGCGCGCGACCTTCGGCCTGGCGGCCAAGGGCCTGCAGACCGTCTGTCTGACCAAGGTCTTCCCGACCCGCTCGCATACCGTGGCGGCGCAGGGCGGCATCTCCGCCGCGCTCGGCAACATGGGCGAGGACGACTGGCGCTATCACTTCTACGACACCATCAAGGGCTCGGACTGGCTGGGCGACCAGGACGCCATCGAGTACATGTGCCGCGAGGCCATCCCGGCCATCATCGAGCTGGAGCACTACGGCGTGCCGTTCTCCCGCACCGAGGACGGCAAGATCTACCAGCGTCCGTTCGGCGGCATGACCACCAAGTTCGGTGAAGGCCCGCCGGCGCAGCGTACCTGCGCCGCCGCCGATCGCACCGGACACGCCATGCTGCACACGCTGTACCAGCAGTCGCTGGCGCACGACGCGCGCTTCATGGTCGAGTACTTCGCGCTGGACCTGATCTTCGACGAAGAAGGCGCCTGCCGTGGCGTACTCGCCCTGGACATGGCGACTGGCACGCTGCACCTGTTCCGCGCCCATGGCGTGGTGCTGGCCACCGGCGGCTACGGCCGTGCGTACTTCTCGGCGACGTCCGCGCATACCTGCACCGGCGACGGTGGCGGCATGGTGATGCGCGCCGGCCTGCCGATGCAGGACATGGAGTTCGTGCAGTTCCATCCGACCGGCATCTACGGCGCGGGCTGCCTGATCACCGAAGGCGTGCGCGGCGAAGGCGGCATCCTGCGCAACAGCAACGGCGAGCGCTTCATGGAGCGCTACGCACCGCACTACAAGGACCTGGCGTCGCGCGACGTGGTCAGCCGCTCGATGACCATCGAGATCCGCGAGGGCCGCGGCGTCGGCGAGCACAAGGACCACATCCTGCTCGACCTGACCCACCTGGGCCCGGAAGTCATCAACGAGAAGCTGCCCGGCATCGCCGAAAGCGCCCACATCTTCGCAGGCGTGGACGTGACCAAGCAGCCCATCCCGGTCATCCCGACCGTGCACTACAACATGGGCGGCATCCCGACCAACTACCACGGCGAAGTGGTGCGCAAGGTCGGCGACAACCCGGATGCCGTCGTGCCCGGCCTGTACGCCATCGGCGAAGCCGCCTGCGTATCGGTGCACGGCGCCAACCGCCTGGGTTCGAACTCGCTGCTCGACCTGGTCGTATTCGGTCGCGCGGTCGCCAACCGCTGCGCCGAGACCATCAAGAGCGGTTCTGCGCACAAGCCGCTGGCCGGCGATGCCTGCGACAAGGCGCTGTCGCACCTGGACAAGCTGCGCAACGCGAATGGCGACACGCCCACCTCGGTGATCCGCGACAACATGCAGCGCACGATGCAGGCCGACGCCGCCGTGTTCCGCACCAGCAAGACGCTGAAGGAAGGCTGCGACAAGATGGCGGACATCTTCTCCAGCTTCCAGGACGTCAAGGTCAGCGACCGTTCGCTGATCTGGAACTCGGACCTGATCGAGACCTACGAACTGCACAACCTGCTGCTCAGCGCGGTGGCCACGATCAATTCGGCCGAACAGCGCCATGAGAGCCGCGGCGCGCACGCGCACGAGGATTTCCCGGAGCGCGACGACGTCAACTGGCAGAAGCACACGCTGGTCAACGTCGCCGACGACGGCACCTGCAGCTTCGATTCCCGCCCCGTGCACATGTACACGCTCAGCAAGGACGTGGATGTGGTGCCGCCCAAGCCGCGCGTCTACTGAGCCCGGGAGACCTGACACATGGCCGAATTTTCGCTCCCGAAGAACTCGCGCGTCACCAAGGGCAAGCACTTCCCCGCGAAGGGCGCCAAGAACGTGCGCACCTTCAAGGTGTACCGCTGGAACCCGGACGACGGCGCCAATCCGCGCACCGACACCTACGAGATCGATCTCGACAAGTGCGGCCCGATGGTCCTGGACGCGCTGATCAAGATCAAGAACGAGATCGATCCCACTCTGACGTTCCGTCGCTCGTGCCGCGAAGGAATCTGCGGTTCGTGCGCGATGAACATCGATGGTACCAACACGCTGGCCTGCACCAAGGCCATCGGCGATTGCGGCAAGGCGGAAGTGCCGATCTATCCGCTGCCGCACATGGACGTGGTGAAGGATCTGGTTCCCGACCTGACCCATTTCTACGCGCAATACGCCTCGATCAAGCCCTGGATCCGCACGCAGACGCCGGCCCCGCCGGATCGCGAGCGCCTGCAGTCGCCGGAAGACCGCAAGAAGCTGGACGGCCTGTACGAGTGCATCCTGTGCGCCTGCTGCTCGACGAGCTGCCCGAGCTACTGGTGGAACGGCGAGCGTTACCTCGGCCCGGCGATCCTGCTGCAGGCCTACCGCTGGATCATCGATTCGCGCGACGAGGACACCGGTGCGCGCCTGGACGATCTGGAAGATCCGTTCAAGCTGTACCGCTGCCACACCATCATGAACTGCGCCCGGACCTGCCCGAAGGGCCTGAACCCGGCGCTGGCGATCGCCGAGATCAAGAAGCTGATGATGGCGCGTCGCGCCTGACCGCATGAGCGACGGACCCGCCACGGCAATCCTCTGGCCCGCCGTGGCGATGGCCGGCCTGACCTTCCTCGTGTGGGTCAGGCTGTACCAGCTTCGGCTGGGGGAAATGGCCCGCAAGCGCATCCACGCGCAATCGCTGGCGAATGCCGCGGATTCGGTACGCCTGCTGAGCGACACCCGCGCGTCGGACAACTTCCGCAATCTCTTCGAGCTGCCGGTGCTGTTCTATGCCGGCGTGATGCTGGCGGCGCAGCTCGGCGTCTCGGATGCGGTCTCGCTCGCGCTGGCGTGGGCCTTCGTCGCGTTGCGTACCGTGCACAGCCTGGTGCACTGCACCTGGAACCATGTCATGACCCGCTTCGTGGCCTATGCGCTGGCAACGCTGGTGTTGATCGCGTTCTGGGTGCGCCTCGCGCTGGCGATGGCCGCGGCATGAGCGACGATCCCGAACTCAAGCGCATCCGCTGGCGCTGCCGGCGTGGCATGCGCGAACTGGACCAGCTGTTCGGACGTTATCTCGACCGCTGCTGGGCGGTCGAATCCGAACCGCAGCGCGTTGTTTTCCTACGGCTGCTCGATTGCGAGGACGATAAGCTCTGGCGCTGGTTCATGGGCTACGAGCACTGTCCCGATGCGGAACTCGCCGCGCTGGTCGAACGGATCCGTCAACTGCCGGCTTGAGTGGCGGCCGTCGCGCCTGCTGCAGGCGGTGCTGATCCTGCTGGGTGCGCTGGGTGCCGTCTCGATCCTGACGAGCGAAATGCCGCGACCGATCGCCTGGCCTGCCGGTGCTTTCGCGCTCGGGTATGGCCTGTGGCTGTCGCGCAAGGAAGGGCGGAAGTCCCCCCTGGTTTTCTGGTTTCCCGGCGACGAGCGGGCCCCCAGCGTCGACGGCGTGCCGATGTGCGCGGTTTGCCTGCGGTGGCGGGGTCCGCTGGCGTTTCTCCGTTGGCGCGAGCGCGCCGGCGGGCGCTGGCGTCATGCTGCCTGGTGGCCGGATACGCTGCCGGCTTCACGGCGGCGTGAACTCCGGCTTGCTGCGGGCGGCGGGGATGCTGGGCGGCACCGGAGGGATCGGGCACCATAGGGGCATGTTCAAACCCATCCCTGTCGCCATCGGCCTGCGCTATCTCCGCGCCAAGCGCCGCAACGGTTTCATCTCCTTCATCTCGCTGGCCTCGGTCGTCGGCATCGCGCTGGGCGTGATGATCCTGATCACCACGCTGTCGGTGATGAGCGGCTTCCAGCGCGAAATCCGCGACCGCTTGCTCCAGGCCACGGCGCACGCGACGGTAATGGGCGCAGGCGAGGCCATGCACGACTGGCCGCATGCCACCAAGATCGCGATGGACGACCCGCGCGTGTCGGGTGCCGCCCCTTTCATCAACGTGCAGGCGATGCTGACCGGCAATGCCGATCCTCAGGGTGCGCTGGTCACCGGCATCCTGCCTGGCGAGGAGCCGAAGGTTTCCGTGATCGGCGACAAGATGAAGGCCGGCACGCTGGACTCGCTGAAGCCGGGTGAATTCCACATCCTGCTGGGTCAGGAGCTGGCGGCCTGGCTCCGCGTCGGCGTAGGCGACAGCGTCGTCGTTACCGCGGGCGACTTCCAAGGCACGCCGATGGGCGCGATGCCCAAGATCAAGCGCTTCACCGTCAGCGGCATTTTCTCGGTCGGTCACAACGACGTCGACCGCAACCTCGCGCTCGTGCACATGGGCGACTTGCAGCGTGTGTTGCGGATGGGCGAGGGCGTGACCGGCGTGCGTCTCAAACTGCACGACATGTACCAGTCCTGGGAGGTGGCACGCGACCTCGCGCTGCGTCTGCAGGGCCCTTACCGGATCAGCGACTGGACCAGCGAGAACGCCAACCTCTACCACTCGCTGAAAATGGAGAAGACGGTGATGGGCATCCTGTTGTCCTTCATCATCCTGATGGGCGCGTTCTCGCTGGTGAACTCCCAGGTCATGCTGGTCACCGACAAGCAGGCCGATATCGCCATCCTGCGCACGCTGGGCCTGACGCCGCGCGGCGTGATGCAGGTGTTCATGGTGCAGGGCCTGCTGATCGGCGTGATGGGCACGGTCCTTGGCGTGGTCGGCGGTATCCTGCTGACCATCAACCTCGAGTACATCCTCGCCGCCATCGAAGCCGTGTTCAAGGTGACGTTGCTGCCGCCGGACGTGTACTACATCACCGGCTTGCCCTACGAACTCAGCGGCAGCGAAGTCGTGCTGATCGCCGCCGTGGCCTTGACGATGAGCTTCCTCGCCACGCTCTATCCGGCATGGCGGGCCGCCCGCACCCAGCCCGCGGAGGCGCTGCGCTATGAATGACGCCATCCGTTCCGCTGTCGTCCACGCCGAGGCGCTGGGCAAGACCTATGCCGAAGGCAAGCTGCGCACGCCGGTGTTCGACGGGCTGGAGTTGAACGTGCAGCCCGGCGAGACCGTCGCGATCGTGGGCGCGTCCGGCGCGGGCAAGAGCACGCTGTTGCACCTGCTCGGCGGCCTGGATACGCCGACCTCGGGCGAGGTGTACGTCGCCGGACAGAAGATGTCGTCGCTGTCCGACGCAGCGCGTGGCCAGCTGCGCAACCGCTCGCTCGGGTTCGTCTACCAGTTCCATCACCTTCTGCCCGAGTTCACCGCGCTCGAGAACGTCATGATGCCGGTGATGCTGGGTGGCGCGAACGCGGAAACGGCGTCAGGCAAGGCGAGGGCTTTGCTGGAGTCGGTCGGCCTGGGGCATCGCCTGGCGCACAAACCTGGTGAATTGTCGGGCGGCGAGCGGCAGCGTGCCGCGGTGGCGCGCGCCCTGGTCAACCAACCGGCCTGCGTGCTGGGCGATGAGCCCACGGGCAATCTGGACGAGAAGACCGCGGCGACCGTGTTCGACCTGATGCTTGAGCTCAACCGGGCGCAGAAGACCAGTCTGGTACTGGTGACCCATGATCGCCGCCTGGCGCGCCGGCTGGACCGGGTGCTGGAACTGCACGAAGGCAAGCTGCGCGAGCTGCCCCGCGACGCCGTCTGATCGGTGGCGGCGCGACCACGCGCCGCGCTCCTGTATCAAGCGGCAGGCGCGCGCTTCCGATAGGTCGCGATCCGGATCGCCAGCCACGCCATCGGCATGTAGGCGAACAACAGGTCGCAGACCTTGAACCAGATGGGTGCGGGAATCATCACGCTGGCGGCGATGCCTCCACACAGGAACAGAAGGCCAATCACCCAAGCGAACAGTGCCTTGCGGCTGCCGGCGATCGCATGCGCGGCAAGCGCACCGACCAGCGTCCCCAGTGCGTGCGCAACAAACGGTGCGATGAAATGCCGGGGCTGCAACAGGGGCATGGCCTGTCGCAGGCCCTCCGCCGTCGTCATGTCCACGCCCGGCGGGGGCGGGAAGAGCGCGGGTCCGAGCATGACGACGGTCATGTTGGCGAGACTGCCGAGTACGAGGCCGGCGACGACGGCAGCGATGTTGCGAAGCATCTTCGACATGGCAGGCTCCAAGAACGTGCGGGGATCTTACCCCCGTACTCGGCTGGAAGGGATCCTGTCCGTTCGGCGCCGCGGGACGGACGCCGCTGCTAAGGCGCTGAGCTACCTGCGCTTGGCTGACGCGATCTTGCCGGCGACGTACAGCAACACCCCACCCACGCTCAAGCCCGCGACAAGAAAACGTCTGACTTCGTCACTGGGCACAGGATCTTTGGCAAGTCCCTCCAGAAAAAGGAAGACTGCGATGGTGACCAGCGCGATACCCGTCTTGCAGTACGTATCGGGTGAACAATGCAGGCGAGTTTTCATGCTGCTGACTGCAAGTTCCCCATATGGCTCACGCGGGGCCTGATCCCAGAATCAACCCGAACCGCGAAACGGGTTCGGCTTGAATGAATTGTTAGGCCGCATCACTGCGACCTGACAGCCTTAACCTTGCAGTGCATTTCCTCTAGAAGTTCATATCCTCTGCGCGCCTCCCCCGACACATACGCAGAGTAGGCTCTGTCTGTCAGGTCGATGCAGGTGGCTAGCAAATCCCTCTTGCCGGCAAGATAAGCGAATCCCTCACGGAGCCCTTGGAACGCCAGCGACAGCGACCATTGCTCGTCAAGGCCGACACCTTCCCGATTTGGGAAGAGATCTGGAGAGCATAGTTTCACGAACCCAATATAGTCCTTGAAGCTATGCAGGTCGTTGAACGGGAAACGTGCCATGCACTCTCCTATGCGGCCTAACACCAGAATTAAGCCGACCCGCGAAGCGGGTTCCGCTTGAATGAAATGTTAGGCGGCACTCGGCGATCAATCATTGATCATGCGGCCAAACTTGAATAAAGCAGTGCTGTCGCGAAATAGGCCAAAGTAGTTTTCACCCGTATCACAGTTGACGTGGCGGAGCTGGTCGCCTGGCTGCATTATGGGAATGGCCGTCGCCCATCCTGCCGAGTCTGCAAGATTTGGGTTACCCAACAGATCAGCAAAGTCTAAAGTTTCATAGCGCCTCATTGACTCTGAAATTTCGCACCCGGCGGCAAGCACAAAACCGCGCGCAACGCGTGCGTGCTCCGTTTTTGGTCCAAGGCGATGATGAACACAGCTTGTGATGAGAGCGGCGCCCAGCGTTGCCAATACAAGCTTTGAGAGCAGGTTCCTTGGATATCGACAGTGCATGGTGTGCCGCCTAACGCCTGAATTAAGCCGACCCGCGAAGCGGGTTCGGCTTGAATGAATTGTTAGCCCCCAGCTTATACTTTGATGTGCCCACTGACCCACCACTGTAGGAACTTGCCCAAGGAAGGGGCAATCCAGGTGCGGCTATCATCCTCATGGGACCAAACAAAGATATCAGGCCGCCTTACCTCTCCAGCTTGAATCGGGAAGGCGAACTGGTCGCCATTGCCTGCGTCACCGAAAAAGAGAAGCGAGTCAAACGGCATGTAAAGTTCGGGGAAGCTTGGATCGCTACGGAACTGCAAATTGTCACTCTTGATCCGCTCGGCAGGCCAAACCAATCCGAGCTCATACTCGCCGAGCACACCATCCGACGCCGCAAGAAGAGACTTGAGGTCGTCGGGGAGCAATAAGCCAAGCCCTTGCTCGCATGCGAGAACTTCCGCGTCGGTGGCGCCGGACGTCAGTTCAATACTGGGGTATAGGTCTTGGAGTGTCCTGAGCCATTCCATGGGAGCTAACACCAGAATTAAGCCGACCCGCGAAGCGGGTTCGGCTTGAATGAATTGTTAGCACTCATGGCATGACCCTACAGCATGTAAAGCCGTTTGCGGGGCCCCAGCGATACTGACGTCAGACTGGACCTGCATTCATGCACGTAGCGAACAACGTGCAGATCGGCTGGAACAGAGTAGGCGGCAACGCTGGTCAGGGGTCCCGATGTGTACACCCAGACATCGGAAGGCTTGGCACTAACCAGTTTTTGGTCTAAGCCACGCCCCTGCACTGGATGCTTCTCCAAGTACCTGGCCGCTTGGGCACGACAGTCGTCAGCGTGCAGGTGAGGTAAGACGTAAGCGCCAGCGCCAAAAAGAACTGCAATAGCTGTAGCTGCTCCGACGAATAGAAGAGGGGATCTCTGTCCGCTCATGAGTGCTAACACCTGAATTAAGCCGATCCGCGAAGCGGGTTCGGCTTGAATGAATTGTTAGGCGTCATCTTGAAACTGGCGGTCAAAGTCTGCAACTGCCTCCTCAATCGAGCTTCGTGGCGACATGCGCTGCTCTGGAGGTGCCTCGCACATCAACTCTTCGAACTGCCGATCAAGCCGAAGTATTTGTTCTTGTGCGGTATCTGGGAAGATGTGATCGCAGCTCTGAACTACAAATCCGACACCCAAAATCTCCACGACGCGATACAGGAGCAGGTGGCCATCGTGACGGCGCCAAGTTGGGATGTAGCGATACAAGTAGGACGACGTTTCGAGACTCATGTGACCGTCAATGACGCCTAACACCTAAATTAAGCCGACCCGCGAAGCGGGTTCGGCTTGAATGAATTGTTAGAGCCCTGCCCGCGATAGCACATGAGTCAACTCCAACTGGTTGCAGCCATGGTCTTGCAGGATGCCGTCAGCATCTAGCACTCCAACCTCAAATCCCCCCTCAACATCCTCGTAGTAAAGCAGGCCAGAGGGTAACTCCGCAACGACAAGGACATGCTCCAAGACGCGGTTGCGATGGAAGGGTGCCGAGTAAAAAGGTACGCGATACGAGGCAAACGCAATCTGCTGAGCAGGTGAGCAGTTGGGAAGCTGATCGGCAACCAGCGCCTCAAGCTCAATGACTGTAATGGGCTGCCAAGTTTCCAAAGGGCTCTAACACCAGAATTAAGCCGACCCGCGAAAGCGGGTTCGGCTTGAATGAATTGTTAGGCGCGTCACTCCGTATAGCCGCGCGCATAGCCATTCCAATGCAGGACATGAGTTGAGATGGACATCTCACGGAATGCCTTGCCCTCGACGGTTCTGGAGTCGCGCCGAATTACTTGTACCAGACCATAGGGATCTGCCACGAGCTGAAGGCCATTGGCCAAATGGCAATCTACTACACCTGGCCCTCCGCCGAGACAGAAGCCAAGATCAAGTCCCGTCTTGGCTGGGAAATCCTCAAGCCTGTCTCCGACGCTGACGAATGTCGAGAGTCGGGCCAGCATTACTGGCTTGGGCAGATCCGAGTAGATGATTCTGGAAATCTCATCTGATACGTCAGATGGCGTCGTTTGAGACCACGCGGCAACTGAGCTGAGCGTGGCTGCGGCAACCAGCAAGACGGAAGTGATCTGGCATTGAACTTTCATAAGCGCCTAACACCTGAATTAAGCCGACCCGCGAAGCGGGTTCGGCTTGAATGAATTGTTAGGCCCCGGACAGTGACTGCCAGAACCCGGACCAGTCTTGTGACTCAGGATACTTTGTCCTGACAGAAAGTCGAACGGAGCGAGGCTGACGTGACCACCATGTGTCGAAGTCATCCCGATAGGACTCTCCGATGCCCATGCGCCACCCCGAGGATCTGCGGGGAAGATTGGGAAACTTGACCCATGGCGGGTGCATGAACCCCTCCGCATCAAAGTCCGGAAAGGGCGGGTCGGGCCAATGCTCTACTTTGAGATTCTCGTCGTGGCTCATACGGGGCCTAACACCAGAATTAAGCCGACCCGCGAAGCGGGTTCGGCTTGAATGAATTGTTAGGCCTGCACTCCAGGCTGACTCGGCTGCTGGCGCCAAAGCTGGCCCTCGATGATGACCTCAGTGATAGCAGGCGGAATGTAACTCATCTTTGTTGTACCAGCGATGCCATCCGCCACTCGTCGTGCAGTCAGTGGCCTTGGGAAAAAAGTCGGAGATCGGGCCGGGCATGTGCACGCGAAGCCAAGTCCGCAGTCGGTGCGGATGACGTGTATCCCAGAAATTCTCGGGCATATGCAGATCGACTGAGTTGTGAGGCATTGCGACCCCAAGATGCTGTTGTGCAGGCCTAACACCAGAATTAAGCCGACCCGCGAAGCGGGTTCGGCTTGAATGAATTGTTAGGCTGCAGCGCCATGTAACGTTGCAACCAGCTCGCCTGCAGATTGTCTTGTGAGTGGGCGGGTGAGCAAGGGGTTGGCTAGCTCCCAGATTGCCTCAGCGATCGCCGGGGGCTGGGGAAAGCTGATGTCCTCACGGCACTCAATAGCATTGGCCCAGGCCTCTACGTCAGCATCTGAAATATCACCCGCTAGGAACCGACCGAGAATGGCCGAGATGTGCCCCGACTCCAAGGTGGCCAACTCCTCCTCCGAGTCCCAGGAAAAGGCCGATAGATCATGGGTCACGTCGGCGAGAGGGCGGCTGAAGTGAAGAAGGTCTTCTAGGTGGGATGTGCGCGTCTCTGTCACTGCAGCCTAACACCAGAATTAAGCCGACCCGCGAAGCGGGTTCGGCTTGAATGAATTGTTAGGCGGCAACCTACTTGCGTAACGCGACCTCACGAGTTGCCGCCGTGTAGCAATCAGAGTCCGCGCCGCTGTATGACTCACTGTGGGTAGGATTGATCTCATGGGAAAGGTCCAAGAGTGACTGAGTGTCCAGATGTTGCCCGGACAGCAGAGAACGGCAAAGGTCTGCTCTGGAGAGCGCGGGCCTAGTGGGCTGAGAGCCAGCCCTGGTCGCCGTGTCCGTGGCATCAGGTGTTTCAGACCCGCACGCCGCGAGGACGAGAGACCCGAGAACTAGAAGAGCTAGAGCTGAAAGCGTGCGATAACTCATCATTGCCGCCTAACACCGGAATTAAGCCGACCCGCGAAGCGGGTTCGGCTTGAATGAATTGTTAGGCGGCAAGCTAGTTGCCTTGCCGCGCCGCCGACAGAGTGAGAGTGGATAGGTCATTGCTATCAAAGCGTACCGTGACCTGTATGTGCTTGTCTGGAAGTAGCCGCAGTGACGAAGTTATCGCGGCCGGCCACTCATCCTTATCCATACGGCGGATGAAATCTTGCCGGTTTGGAGAGTCTAGGCAAGTCGCTGCCCTCTTAGCGTTGTAGTGCCCAAACTCCCAAGAGGTGTTGGGTAGCAGGTAGGTGCAAAGCGACTTGCCAGGCTCGTAGCCGGAATGCTGGCAGTCATGCGTCATGAGTGCATCGGGAGTGTCTCCGCCCCAGCCGCCACGCAATGTGATCGCGTGGCTTTCTCCGGTCGTGGCCGCCGATGCGAACTTGGCAATCTCGGCGCACATCTCGTCTTGCGATCTCATCGTGCCCGTCGAGCACGACGCTACCAAAGGCAGGAGCACTGGGGACAGATAGCGAATCCACATTGATGTCTCCATGCCGCCTAACACCAGAATTAAGCCGACCCGCGAAGCGGGTTCGGCTTGAATGAATTGTTAGGCTGCAGCGCGACGTAACGTTGCAACCAGCTCGCCAGCAGATTGCCTTGTGAGTGGTCGGGTGAGCAAGGGGTTGGCTAGCTCCCAGATTGCCTCAGCGACCGGCGAGGGCTGGGGAAAGCCGATGTCCTCACGGCACTCAATAGCATTGGCCCAGGCCTCTACGTCGGCATCTGAAACATCACCCGCTAGGAACCGACCAAGAATGGCCGAGATGTGCCCCGACTCCAAGGTGACCAACTCCTCCTCCGAGTCCCAGGAAAAGGCCGATAGATCATGGGTCACGTCGGCGAGAGGGCGGCTGAAGTGAAGAAGGTCTTCTAGGTGGGATGTGCGCGTCTCTGTCACTGCAGCCTAACACCAGAATTAAGCCGACCCGCGAAGCGGGTTCGGCTTGAATGAATTGTTAGAGCCCACCAAGCCAAGGCTCCAGCTTTGAAGAAGCCACAGAAAACGCAGCCTGCCAATCGTCACCTGGGCCGAATCCATTTGGATCAAATTTGACGACGGGATTGTCAGGTGAGGCCAAGTCTATGCAGTAGTGGATGGCACAGCCAGCATGAATAATGGGGAGCAAATGCTTAGGCCAAGCCCAGCCGGGATCTTCTGTGTCTGGCTCGTTGAAGATGCGGTAGAGGCTTAGAGCCGTGTCGCCTTGATCCGTCAGATGGCCGGAGCCCAAGCCGAGCAAGCCGTAGTCCGGCCCGAAGCCACCATTGCCTCGTTTGGCATAAAGCTCGACGAGCGCAGATGGGAGCGAATAACCGATCGTGCTCTCAACCTCGGCGATTTCTTCATTTGTAGGTGCCGGGTATCTCACGTGGGCTCTAACACCAGAGTTAACCGGACCCGCCATGGGTCCGCTCCGACACCGATGATAGCCGGATCCCTGCCGAAGACGCGGCCCCGATGCGGGTTCCGGTTGAACGACTAGTTATGCGGCAGCGGTCCGGATGCGTGCGATGCGGAGCGTCCGTCCCAGCGATGCCTGCTACCTGAAACCCCTCCGCTGAAGCGCCCGGCAAAAGCGGCTGACCGGAGCACCGCAAGCCTCGGCTTGTGGCGCGCCGGTTGCGCCGCTTTTGTAGCAGCTGATCGCGGCCGCGGGCAATCAGAAAGCGGCGTGCAGTGATGTCAGACCTTGCCCAAGCAGAAACAGATCTGATTCCGCCCTGCCGTATAACACCAGAATTAAGCCGACCCGCGAAGCGGGTTCGGCTTGAATGAATTGTTAGGCACGGGCTGCGCGCCGCGATGACAGGAATCTGCGTGTGGCCGGTGCTAAGAGCAGAAGTAGTAGGAATGCCATAAAGATGCCAATGGCGGCTGCGATAGCTACCGGAATCTTTGCCGCAGCGAAGAGAGAGAAAGCGATGGCCAGGGCAGTGCAGACAACCAGAAACCAGTAGGCAAAGCTAGAACCGCGCCAAAGGAACCAGCAGGTCGCAAGGGTCACGGCGGTGCCACCCGCTTGGCTCCACCGGAGGCTTCCGGCAGCGAGAAGCAGTCCTTTGAGAAGCAGGTCGCCAATCACCAAGATGGCTATGAAGGCGAGCAAGTAAAGACGCCCACGATCTTCTGCTGATTGCATTGATGCCTCTCCCCGTGCCTAACACCTAGTAGACCCCATTCCGGGGTAATAGCGCCGAGTATTCAGGCTCCTCCACACAGCGTCAATCAGGCTTTCCTTACGTCCGTTCAACGGCTTGGCTGATGGTTTCGATGCGAGCTGCCTGCGACGCTGGCAGCGTTATCCGCATGGAATGCGATCGCAATGGAATATCAGCCTGAGGACGGGGCGGTATCGGATGGGGTGTCGGCGGCCCGGCGGGGTTTGTTGGAGGAGGTGGAGCGCCGGCTTCGGGTGGGTCACTACAGCATACGCACGGAGCGGGCGTACGTGGGGTGGATACGCCGGTTCATTGCTGCCAATGGCAGGCGTCACCCGCGGGAGCTGGGGGTGGTGCAGGTCGAGGCGTTCCTGACGCAGCTGGCGGTCGAGGGGAAGGTGGCTGCGAGTACGCAGAACCAGGCGCTGTCGACGGTCCTGTTCCTCTATCGCGAGGTGTTGGGGTTGAAGCTGGCGTGGATGGAGGATGTGGTGCGCGCCAAGCGACCGCAGCGGGTGCCGACCGTACTGTCGCAAACCGAGGTGCGTGCCTTGCTCGCGCACATGGATGGCCGCATGGCGGTGCTGGCGCGGCTGCTGTACGGCAGCGGCATGCGCCTGATGGAAGGGGTTCGCTTGCGGGTGAAGGACGTGGACTTCGCCCGCAACGAGATCACCGTGCGCGAGGGCAAGGGCGGCAAGGACAGGCGGACGGTGTTGCCGGCGTCGCTGGTGCCGGCATTGCAGGCGGAGGTGGAGCGGGTCCAGGTACTGCATGCGCAGGATCTCGCGCGCGGCGCCGGCGAGGTGTGGCTGCCGCATGCGTTGTCGCGCAAGTATCCGAACGCGGCGCGCGAGCTCGGCTGGCAATACGCGTTTCCCGCGCGCGCCATCAGCCTGGATCCGCGCGATGGCCGTTGGCGACGGCACCACATCGACGAGGCCATGCTGTCGCGTGCGCTGAAGCGTGCGCGGGTGGCGGCGGCCATCGTCAAGCCGGTGAGCGCGCATACGCTGCGCCATTCGTTCGCCACCCACCTGATCGAAAGCGGCTACAACATCCGCACCGTGCAGGAACTGCTGGGGCACAAGGATGTCGCCACCACGCAGATCTACACGCACGTGCTCAATCGCGGCGCGGGCGCGGTGCTCAGTCCGCTGGATCGCTGAGATGGGGCGGACGGACGCACCCGTTCCGGCGCCGGCCGGGTTGGCATGCGTGGCGGCGCTCCTGCTCGGCATGGTGGGCATGCTGTGGCAGGCGACCCTGCCGGCGGTGGCCATGCTCTGGCTGGGACTCGCCGCAGGCGCCGCAGGCTGGTGCGCCGCATGGCGCTGGCGCTGGGCGGGCGCGCTGCTCGCGGGTGCGGCATGGGCGGGCCTGCATGCCACGTGGAGCCTGGGTGTGCAGCTCCCGGTGGCGTGGGAGGGCAGGGAGGTGGAGGTCTCCGGGCGGGTCATGGGCCTGCCCGAGCCCGGCGCGCGACGAACCCGCTTCCTGTTGCGGGTCGACGCCGATGCGCATCAACCGGCCCCGTTGCGGGGTCGCCTGTTGCGGCTTTCGTGGTACGACGACTTCGGGGCCACCGCACCCGGTGCGCGCATGCAGATGGGGGCTGGCGAACGCTGGCATCTGCGGATCCGCGTGCGTGCGCCGCGTGGGCTGGCGAACCCGGGCGGGGTTGACACCGAGCGTTACGCCGCGGCGCAGCGCATCAGCGCGATGGGCTACGTGCGCGACCCCGGCACGGCGCGTCGGCTGTCGCCGGGGCGTGGCATCGATGCCTGGCGCAGCCGCATGTCAGCGCGCATCGCTGCCGCCGTGCCGGACCGCATGGCGCGTTTCGTGCGGGCACTGGCACTGGGCGACACGCAGGGGCTGGATGACCACGACTGGCAGGTGCTGCGGGCTGCCGGGCTGACGCATCTCATCGCGATCTCGGGCTTCCATGTCGGCATGGTGGCCGGCGCCTGCGCGCTGGTGGCCGCAGGTGCGTGGTGGGTGTTTCCCGCGCTGGCCCGTCGCATTCCGCGCCCACAGGCCGCGGGTGCGGCGGCATTGGCCGGAGCGCTGGCGTATGCCGCCGTGGCCGGATTCGCCCTGCCGACGGTGCGCACGGTGTTGATGATCGGCGTAGTGGTGCTGGCGCGCGTGGCAAGACGCCACGTGCGGGTCGTCGACTTGCTGGCGCTGGCGATGTGGGCAGTGCTGCTGTGCGATCCGCTGTCGCTGCTCGCGGCGGGCTTCTGGCTGAGTTTCGGCGGCGTTGCGTGGCTGGCCTGGTGCCTGCCGGCATCGATGCACTGGGCGAAAGCCTTCCTGCCGGCACAGGGCGTCGCGACGATCGGCCTGTTGCCGTTCACCGTCGTGCTGTTCGGCCAGGCCTCGCTCGCGGGTCCGCTGGCGAACCTCCTGGCGATTCCCTGGTGGAGTCTGGTCGTCGTGCCGCTGGCCCTGCTCGGGACGGCACTGGAGGTGCTGCACCCGGGTGCCGGTGGATGGGCCTGGAGCTTGGCGGCGACCTGCTTCGAACCGAGCTGGGGATGGTTCGAGCGGGTGGCCGCGCATCCCCACGCGTTGTGGTGGTTGCCGGAAAGCCCCGCGTGGACGCTGTGGCTGGCGTTGATCGGCGGATTCTGGTTGTTGCTGCCCCGCGGTGTGCCGGGGAAATGGCTGGCGGTGCTGCTGTGGTTGCCGTTGCTGTGGCTGGATCGCGAAAGGCCCGGCGCGGGCGAGGTGGAGCTGGTCGTGATCGACGTGGGACAGGGGCTCTCCGCGCTGGTACGCACGGCGAACCATGCGCTGCTGTTCGATGCCGGGCCGGCGGTGGAGGAGGGATTCGATGCCGGCGAACGTGCGGTGGTGCCGGCCCTGCGAGCGCTGGGGGTGCCGCGCCTGCATGCGCTGGTGGTCAGCCATGCGGACAACGACCATGCCGGAGGGGTCGACGCCGTGCGCGACAGCCTGCCGGTAAACGTCGTGCTGGCGCCTCCTGGCAGCGGCGTGGACGCCAGCGCGGCCTGTCTCGCCGGCGCGTCGTGGACGTGGGACGGCGTGCATTTCCGCTTCCTGCACCCGGGTCTGCATTTCCCTTATCTGGGCAATGAATCGAGTTGCGTGCTGAAGGTGGAGACCGCGCACGGGAGCGCGCTGCTGCCGGGCGATATCGGCGCCATCGTCGAGCGGAGCCTGGTCCATCGCGATGCCGCCGGATTGCGCGCCGACGTCGTCGTGCTGCCGCACCATGGCAGCGCGGGGTCGTCGGATCCGGCCTTCATCGCCGCCACCTCGCCGCGGCTTGCACTGAATGCCAGTGGGGCCGGCAATCGGTTCGGCCACCCGCGGGCCGGGGTGGTGGCGCGCTGGCGCACCCAGGGGGCGGAGGTCGTCGATACCCAGACGGGCGGAGCCCTGCGCGTGTGGCTGGGCAAGGGCGGGCTGCAGCTGCGTGAACGGCGTCACGCGCGACCGCGCTGGTGGGACGCCGTACGGTGGCGGCAGGCCGGTGGGCTATCCTATCGGCTGGAAGAAGGACGGCCGGATGCGCCGGAGGACTGAACGTGCTGGAACTGGTGAAGGCCGGCGGTTGGCCGATGATCCCGCTGCTGCTGCTCGGCGTGCTGGCCCTGGCCATCGTGGTGGAGCGCTTCTGGTCGTTGCGCCGCAAGGAGATCCTGCCGCCCGGACTGGGCGAGGAAGTCCGTGCCTGGGCCGCGCGGGGCCAGCTCGAGGCCGCGCACGTGGAATCGCTTCGGCGCAACTCCCCGCTGGGTGAACTGCTGGCGGCGGCGCTGGACATGCGCAGCAAGCCGCGCGACCAGATCCGCGAGCGGATCGAGGACACCGGCCGCCACGTGGTCCACCGGATGGAGAAGTTCCTAAACGCGCTCGGCAGCATTGCATCGGCAGGCCCGCTGCTCGGCCTGCTGGGAACGGTGGTCGGCATGATCCAGATGTTCCTCGGCATCCAGGACAGCGGCGTCGGCGATGTCAATGCGCTGGCGGGCGGTATCGGCAAGGCGCTCGTGTGCGCGGCGGCCGGCATGATCGTCGCCATCCCTGCGCTGCTGTTCCATCGCTATTTCCGGGGCAAGGTCACCGGCTACGTGATCGAGATGGAGAAGGAGGCCACCGCCCTGGTCGATGCGCTGGAGGCGCGCCACCCGCGCGCGGTCGTCCGGCCGGGCGGCGCGGTCGCGCCGGCCACAGCACCGACGAGCGCCTGAGGCCCGCGCATGCGCATCCGCGACGACCGCTCGCAGGAAGAGCCCGAGATCAACCTGGT
This sequence comes from uncultured Pseudoxanthomonas sp., assembly GCF_947498795.1. Lineage (NCBI taxonomy): Bacteria > Pseudomonadati > Pseudomonadota > Gammaproteobacteria > Lysobacterales > Lysobacteraceae > Pseudoxanthomonas > uncultured Pseudoxanthomonas sp. Next base: position 490,040 of record NZ_CANMLQ010000002.1, read on the forward strand.
GCCGTTGATCGACGTGATCCTGGTGCTGATCATCTTCTTCGTCATCACCACCACCTTCGATGCCCGCTCGATGCTGCAACTGCAGTTGCCGAGCGCGGCGGGCGAACCGGTCGCCGCACAGGTGAAGGCCCTCAGCGTGCTGGTCAACGCCGACGGACGCTATTTCGTCGACGAGCACGAGGTCATCCGTCCCGACATCGACGCGCTCAAGCAGATCCTGCAGCAGGTGGCCGGCAGCGACCGCAGCCGGCCCGTGCTGTTGCGTGCCGACGCGCGCACGCCGCACCAGGCGGTGGTGACCGCACTGGATGCGCTGGGCCAGCTGGGCTTCCGCCGGATCAACATCGCCACTGCGCCGGAGGCGCAGAAGTGAGCGGAACCGATTCGCCCTGGCAGGTCTACAAGCGGCTGCTCGGCTTCGCCACTCCCTATCGGGGACTTCTGCTGCTGGCGGCGATCGGCATGCTGCTGGAAGCCGGTGCCGGCGGCGCGTTCGCCAAGCTCATGGAGAGCGTGGTCGACGAGACCTTCATCAAGCGCGACGAGGCGAAAAGCCTGCTGTTGCCGGCCTACATCGTGGGTCTGTTCGTGATCCGCGGGCTGGCGGGCTACATCACCGACATGGGCATGGGCAAGGCGGCGCGCAGCATCGCCCGCGATTTCCGGGTCGATGTCCTGGGCAAGTACCTGCGCCTGCCGGGCCTGCGCTTCGACACCGAACCGGTGCCCTCGATGCTGGTCCGCCTGGGATCGGACAGCGACCAGGTGGCCCAGGCCGCCGTCGATGCGATGAAGGTGATGGTGCAGCAGTCGTTGCAGGTCATCGCCATGCTCGCGGTGATGCTGTACACCAGTTGGCAGGTGACGATCGCCATCCTGCTGATGGCGCCGCCGCTGGCCTGGATGATGGATACGGTGGCCAAGCGGTATCGCCGCATCAGCCACCGCATCCAGGAAAGCGGTGCGCAGATGATGCAGGCCGCCGACCAGACGCTGTCCAACCAGCAGGAAGTGAAGATCTACGGCGCCCAGCAGAACGAACTGGCCCGCTATGCCGGGCTGGCGGACACCAACCTGCGGCTGGCCATGAAGGTGGAGGCGACCCGCAGCATCTCGTCGGCCATGGTGCAGCTGATGGGTGCGGTGGGACTGGCGCTGCTGCTGTTCTTCGCCGGGCGCGAGGCGATGGCGGGACGCCTGACGGCGGGCGGCTTCGTTTCGCTGATGGTGTCGATGATGGCCATCATCCCGGCGCTGAAGCAGCTGACCAACGTGCAGAACATGCTGCAGCGGGGCGTGGCCTCCGCACAGCGCCTGTTCGCCGTGCTCGATGCCGAGGACGAACAGGACCATGGCCGGCGTCCGCTGGACCGTGCCAGCGGCGTGATCGAGTTCCGCGACATCACCACCCGCTATCCGGGCCAGAGCCGGCCTGCGCTGGAGGGCATCAGCTTCACCGCGCGCCCTGGCACGGTGACCGCCATCGTGGGACGCTCCGGCAGCGGGAAGTCGACCCTCATCAAGCTGATCCCGCGGTTCTACGAGGCCGAGTCCGGCCAGATCCTGCTCGATGGCCATCCCCTGCAGGACTACCGGCTGGCCGACCTGCGCCGGCAGATCGCGCTCGTCGGCCAGCAGGTGATGCTGTTCGATGGCACGGTGGCCGCGAACGTCGCCTATGGCGAACTGCAGGGCGCGGATGCCGCGGCGATGGAGGATGCCGTGCGCGGCGCCAACGCGATGGAGTTCGTGCACGAGCTGCCCGAAGGCATGCAGGCGCCGATCGGCAACAAGGGCGGACGCCTGTCGGGCGGGCAGCGCCAGCGCCTGGCGATCGCACGCGCGATGCTGAAGGACGCGCCGATCCTCATCCTCGACGAAGCGACCGCAGCGCTCGACAACGAGTCCGAGCGCCTGGTGCAGAACGCGCTGCAGAAGCTGATGCCGGACCGCACCACGCTCGTCATCGCGCACCGCCTGTCGACCATCGAGCATGCAGACCAGGTGTTGGTGCTGGACCAGGGGCGTCTGGTTGAGCAGGGCACCCATGCCGAACTGCTCGCGCACGGCGGCCTGTACGCTCACCTCTACCAGATGCAGTTCCGCGAGGGCGAGGCGGGGTGAGCAGGCGCGCGATGCCGCAACCTCCCGCGTACTGGTTCGGCGACGGCACGGTGCCGCTGTGGGCGCGTGCACTGGCCGCCGTCTACGGCGCGCTGGTCGCGGCGCGGGCGCGCCTGTACGGGCTGGGCGTGTTGCGCCGGCACCGCGTCGGCGTTCCGGTCATCGTGGTGGGCAACATCACGGCCGGCGGCACCGGCAAGACACCCCTGACCATCGCGCTGGTCGAGCGGCTGCGCGCGGCCGGGTTCAAGCCGGGTGTGGCCAGCCGCGGCTACGGCCGCGACGACGACGGCCAGGCCCGGTGGGTCGACGCCGCCACGCCGCCGGCCGACGGCGGCGACGAACCCGTCCTCATCGCCCGACATACCGGTACCCGCGTGCGCGTGGATCGTGATCGCGTCGCCGCCGCCAGGGCACTGGTGGCCGCGGGCTGCGACCTGGTCATCTGCGACGACGGTCTGCAGCACTATCGCCTGCAGCGTGACGTGGAGATCGAAGTGATCGACGGCGCGCGCCGCTACGGCAACGGCCGCTTGATGCCTGCCGGTCCGTTGCGCGAGCCGGTCGAGCGCGCGGCGGCGTGCGCGTTCCGCGTCGTCAACCTTCCCGATGCACAGGCGGATGCCGCATTCGGCGAATGGCCCATGCATTTGCAGGCGGACGATGCGCTGCCCTTGCGCGGTGGCCGGCCGAAGCCGTTGTCTGCCTTCGTCGGCCAGCGTGTGCATGCGGTGGCCGGCATCGGCAATCCAGGCCGTTTCTTCGCCATGCTGCGCGCGAAAGGCCTGGGCGTGGTGCCGCATGCGTTCGCGGACCACCATGCGTACCAGGCCGAGGATTTCTCGTTCGGCAGCGAACTGCCGGTGCTGATGACCGAGAAGGACGCCGTGAAGTGCGCGACGTTCGCCAACGCATGGTTCTACAGCGTGCCGGTCGTAGCGAAACTGCCGGAGGCGTTCTGGATAGCCCTGCTGGAACGACTCACGCCCGCTGCCAATGCGGCCGCAGAATAGAAATCCTCTCCCGACCCGCTCCGGATTCCGATGACCGATTTCATCGTCGCCATTCCCGCTCGCTATGCGGCTTCACGGCTGCCGGGCAAACCCTTGCGACTGCTCGGCGGCACGCCGCTGGTCGTGCATGTCGCCCGTCGTGCGCTGGCCGCTGGCGCGCGCGAGGTGTGGGTGGCCACCGATGACGCCCGCATTCGCGAGGCGTTGCAGGGCACCGAGGTTCTGGTCGCGATGACGTCCGAGCGCCACGCGTCGGGCAGCGACCGGCTCGCCGAGTGCGCCGACATCGCCGGCTGGGCCGATGATGCGCTGGTGGTTAACCTGCAGGGCGACGAACCGTTCGCGCCACCGGCCGGCATCCGTGCCGTGGCCGATGCGCTGGCTACGAGCGGCGCGGACATGGCGACGCTGGCCGTGGCCGTCGACGATGCGGCGACGCTGTTCGACCCGAATGCGGTCAAGCTGGTGCGCGCAGCCAATGGCGATGCCTTGTATTTCAGCCGCGCGCCCATTCCGTGGGACCGCGACGCGTTCGCACGGTCGCGCGACGTGCTGCCGCCGGGTGCATGGCTGCGGCACATCGGCATCTACGCCTACCGCGCGGGATTCCTGCGTCGCTTCTCGGCGATGCCGCCGGGCCGGCTCGAGCAGGTCGAGTCGCTGGAACAGTTGCGGGTGCTGGAGGCGGGGCACCGCATTGCCGTCGCGCTGACGCCGGAACCCTTCCCGCCCGGCGTCGACACACCGGAAGATCTCGCGCGTGCCGAGGCCATCCTGCAGGCGCAGGCGTGAACCTGCTGGTCGTGTGCCTGGGCAACATCTGCCGGTCACCGATGGCCGAAGGTGCGTTGCGCGCGCGTCTTGAGGCCTCCGCGCTGGCCGGGCGGGTGCGGGTCGATTCCGCGGGCACCGGCGGCTGGCATGCCGGCGAGCCCCCCGATCGGCGCGCGATCGCCTGCGCACGCGGACACGGCGTCGACATCGGCGGACAGCGGGCACGCCAGGTGACCGCGGACGACTTCGACACCTTTGACTGGATCCTGTGCGCCGACCGGGCCAATCTCCGCGATGTCCTGCGCATGGCGCCGGCCGCGGCCCGGGGACGCGTCGTGCTGCTGCTGGAGTGGGCCGGCCTGGAAGCCGCAGGCGAGGTACCCGATCCCTACACGGGCGGGCCGGAAGACTTCCAGCAGGTCTGGCGACTGGTCGATTCGGCGGCACAGGCGGTCGTGGCCCGACTCGCCGCCAACTGAGACTGGGGCATAATCGAAGCGGATGAACGACACGACCCTGGCTCCCGAACTGCCGCGAGGCCTGCAATGGCTGAACGCGCCCGCGACCTCGCTGCACGAGCAGCGCGGCCGCATCGTGGCCCTCGCGTTCGTCAATAGTGCCTCCGCCTGGTGCGCGCAACGGCTCAACGACCTGGCGGTCCTGCAGGCGCGTTACCTGGGGCGGCTGCAGGCCCTGGCGATCAACGTACCCCGTTTCGACAGCGAGCGGGACCCGCAGAGCGCGGTGAAGCGCCTGCGCCGCCACGGTGTTTCGCTGCCGGTAGCGCACGACGGGGATTGGGTCGCCTGGCAGCGCTATGGCGTCGACGCCTGGCCCACGGTGCTGCTGATCGATGGCGAAGGCCACGTGCGCCACCGTGCGATGGGGGCCGAAGGGCTGGCAGACCTGGAGCGGCAGATCGCACGCCTGTGCGATGGCCTGCATGTGCCGCCGGACGATGACCTGCGGGTGTTCCGGGACGCCCACCCCGAGCCCCGGATGCCATTGTGCTTTCCGACCGGACTGGTGGCCACGCCGGACCGGCTGTTCGTCGCCGACAGCGGCCACCACCGGGTGCTGGAGTGCAACCATCATGGTCGGGTCATCCGCCAGTTCGGCATGGGTACGCCGGACTTCGCCGATGGTGAGTTGAACCATGCCGCATTCCGTCGCCCGCAGGGCCTGGCGCTGGTGCGCGAGTCGCTTTACGTCGCGGATACCGGCAACCACGCGCTCCGCCGCATCAACCTGCCGACCAGCACGGTGGATACGCTGTGCGGCAACGGCCGCGCGGGTGATCCGACCGAGGGCGTGGTCGGCGCCGCGCGGGACGTGGCGCTGAACCAGCCGCAGGCGCTGGTGGTGAACAACAACCAGATCTTCCTGGCCATGGCTGGCGACAACCGGATCTGGAGCTACGATCTGGGGACGCGTGAGATCCGCGCGCGCGCCGGGTCGGGCCAACTGGATGTCCGCGATGGCAGCGGTCCGATGGCGGCGTTCGCGCAGCCCGTGGGACTGGCCGCGGTCCTGCAGACCCTGTACGTCTGCGACGCCCTGGGTTCGGCCGTGCGCTCCCTGCAGCTGCGTGGCGATACCGTGCAGACGCTGGTCGGCCAGGGCGTCTGGAGCTTCGGCGACGAGGACGGTCCGCGCGACCGCGCCCGCCTGCAGCACCCGCAGGCGGTGGCGCTGAGCCCCGATGCGCCGGTCATGTGGATCGCCGACAGCGGCAACGGCACGCTGCGTACGCTGCGATTGGGCGGCGGCGAACTGACCACGGTCTCGCTGCCGCGACGCTTGCAGGGACCGGCCGGCCTGTCGGTGGCGGCAGGTGCCGTGTGGATCGCGGAAACCGATGCCCACGCGGTGCTCCGTTACGATATCGCCACCGGCGAACTGAGCCACGTCCCGATCGACGAATGAGCGGCAGTCCCCAGGCGGAATTCGACGGCAAGGCATTCGCCGCCGGCTTGAGCACGGCACCCGGCGTGTACCGCATGTACGCGGCCGACGATACGCTGCTCTACGTCGGCAAGGCCGGCGCGCTGCGCAAGCGCGTGGCCAGCTATTTCAGCAACTCGCCCAAGTCGCCGCGGACCCTGTCCATGCTGACCCAGGTCGCGCGCATGGACGTGACGGTCACGCGCACAGAAGCGGAGGCGCTGCTGCTGGAGAACCAGCTGATCAAGTCGCTGACGCCGCGCTACAACGTGCTGCTGCGCGACGACAAGAGCTATCCGTACGTGCTGCTCACGCGCGAGGCGTGGCCGCGCATCGCATTCCATCGTGGCGCGCGCGCAGTGCCCGGGCGCTACTTCGGTCCGTATCCCAGCGCCGGCGCGGTTCGCGAAACCCTGAACCTGATGCAGAAGCTGTTCCGCATCCGCAATTGCGAGGACAGCGTGTTCCGCAACCGGTCGCGGCCTTGCCTGCAGTACCAGATCGGCCGCTGCAGCGCGCCGTGCGTCGGACTGGTGGAAGAGGCGGACTACGCGGAAGCGGCGCGGCGAGCGACGCTGTTCCTCGACGGCCGCAGCGACGAACTGACGCGCGAACTGGGCAGCGCGATGGAGCAGGCCAGCGCGAACCTGGAGTTCGAGCAGGCGGCGCGGCTGCGCGATCTGGTGGCTTCGATCCGCACGCTGCAGGCGCGCCAGTACGTGGACGGACACGCCGCCGACCTCGACGTGCTGGCCTGTGCGATGCAGGGCAGCCAGGCGTGCGTGCTGTTGCTGGCCTTCCGCGATGGGCGCAACCTCGGCACGCGCACGTTCTTCCCGAAAACCAACGGCGAGGACTCCGCCGCCGAAGTGCTGGGTGCCTTCGTGTCGCAGTACTACGCCGAGCAGCCGGCACCGCAGGAGATCGTGCTGGACCGCGAGATCCCCGAGGCGGAGCTGATCGAACATGCACTGGCGGCCGCGGCCGGTCGCAAGGTGCAGCTGAAGTGGAACGTCCGCAGCGAACGCGCGGGCTACCTGGACCTGGCGCGGCGCAATGCGGAGATCGCGCTGGTGACCGAACTCGGCAGCCGGAACGCGCAGACCGCACGCAGCGAGGCGCTGAAGGAACTGCTGGGACTGCCCGAGGTCGCCAAGCGCATCGAGTGCTTCGACATCAGCCACACCATGGGCGAAGCGACGGTCGCGTCCTGCGTCGTGTTCGACGCCGCCGGCGCGGTACGTTCGCAGTACCGTCGCTACAACATCACCGGGATCACGCCCGGCGACGATTTCGCCGCCATGCACCAGGCCATCGAGCGGCGCTTCCGGCGCGCGGTGGAAGAAAGCGGCGTGCTGCCGGACGTGCTGCTGATCGACGGTGGCGCGGGACAACTCGCGCAGGCGCAGTCCGCGCTCGCGGACCTGGGCGTGGATGGCGTCACGCTCGTCGGAGTGGCAAAGGGAGTCGAACGGCGCGCGGGGCACGAGGCGCTGGTCCTGCCCGATGGCCGCGAATTGCGGCCGGGTGCCGCGTCGCCGGCCCTCCAGCTGATCCAGCAGGTACGCGACGAGGCGCACCGCTTCGCCATCACCGGGCATCGCGGCAAGCGGCAGAAGGCGCGCATGACCAGCAAGCTGGAGGACATTCCCGGCATCGGTCCGCGCCGGCGCGCGAGCCTGCTCAAGCACTTCGGCGGGCTGGCCGGGCTGAAGGCCGCCGGTGCCGACGAGATCGCCCGCGTCGACGGGGTGAACGCCGCACTGGCCGAGCGAATCTACGCTAACCTGCACGGGCTGCCGTCCCCCGAGGCAGGAAACGAGTAAGCCTGCGATGAAGTTGACCGTTCCCACCTGGCTCACGTTGCTGCGGATCGTGCTAATCCCCGTGCTCGTGCTGGTGTTCTACCTGCCGTACTCGTGGACCAACTTCGCGGCGGCCTTCATCTTCGTGCTCGCGGCGGTCACCGACTGGCTGGATGGCTGGATCGCCCGGCGTTACCACCTGTATTCCGCCTTCGGCGCCTTTCTGGACCCGGTGGCCGACAAGCTGATGGTGGCGGTGTCGCTGTTCCTGATCGTGCAGGACACCCCGACCATGTGGATGGCCATCTGGGCCGCGGTCATCGTGGGTCGGGAGATCGCGGTGTCCGCGTTGCGCGAATGGATGGCGGAACTGGGCCAGCGCGCCACGGTGAAGGTCGCCGCGCTGGGCAAGATCAAGACCATCGTGCAGATGGTGGCATTGTCCTGCCTGCTGTACGCCTCGACGCCGGGCAAGCAGGTGCTGGCCGACATCTGGATGGGGCGCTGGGTGTTCCTGCTGGGCGACTGGCTGCTGGCCATCGCTGCGTTGCTGACGCTGTGGTCGGGCATCCAGTACCTGATCGCGGCATGGCCGATCCTTCGCGACGGCGATAGGAAGCCTGTTGACATGCCGGAACAAGACGCTACAATTTCGTCTCTCTCGACGCGGGAATAGCTCAGTTGGTAGAGCACGACCTTGCCAAGGTCGGGGTCGAGGGTTCGAGTCCCTTTTCCCGCTCCAGTTTTTCGTCCTGAGAGGGACGGTCCACAAAACCCCGTTCGCGGGGTTTTGTGTTGTAGGGCGCCTTGAAAACGTGCCTTGATTGCGCCAGTCTGGCGCGGTCGCCATCGGCCTGGTGGCAGAGTGGTCATGCAGCGGACTGCAAATCCGCGTACGCCGGTTCAATTCCGACCCAGGCCTCCAAACCAGAAGGACCGCGATGGTCTTTCGATGCGGGAATAGCTCAGTTGGTAGAGCACGACCTTGCCAAGGTCGGGGTCGAGGGTTCGAGTCCCTTTTCCCGCTCCATACATGCTCCTCGTCGAGCACGCACGAAGCCCCGCCCGCGGGGCTTCGTCGTTCCTGGCATTCGCATGCACGCCGCTTTCCAAGGCGGCCGCAGTGAGGCAGGCTATCCCCGGGCCCGGATGGCGAAACTGGTAGACGCATCGGACTTAAAATCCGCCGGCCGCAAGGCCATGCCGGTTCGATTCCGGCTCCGGGCACCACGCACGCGTTATCGCCTCAGCGCTGCCGCTTCTTCTCTTCTTCGCGCACCTTGCGCCGGACGAACAGCGCCACGAAGACGCTGATTCCCACCATGACGATGCTGCCGCCGATGGCCAGCCAGCCGACGGGTTCCATCAGGATTTCGCGCAGGATCGGATGCATGTCGTGCTCTCCCGGTTGTGGTGATGTCAACCTCGCATTGCGCATGGGTGCGGGCATTGATCCGGATCAACCGTGCGGGACGCCTGCGGCATGCCGTCGCAGGGCATGGCATAGAATCGACGCTGGCCCTCGGGAGACTGCCGATGCAGCGTTACCTCGCCTATGCCGCCAGCCTCGTGCTGGCCTTCGTTTCGCTGGCACTCGCGCTGGCCTGGCCGGTCGCGTGGTGGGGTGTCGCCGTCTTCGGTGCCTTGGCGCTGCTCGGTACCTGGGACGTGCTGCAGACGCGCAGCACGCTGCGCCGCAACTATCCGGTGCTGGCGCATTTCCGCTACGGACTGGAATCGGTCGGTCCCGAGATCCGCCAGTATTTCATCGAGGGCGATACCGCCGAGGTGCCGTTCTCGCGGCAGCAGCGCGCGCTGGTCTACCAGCGTGCCAAGGGTGTCAGCGACGTGGTCCCGTTCGGCAGCCAGCAGGATGTCTATGGCGTGGATTACGAATGGATCAACCATTCGATGGCGCCCGCGAGCGTGGACTCGCACGACTTCCGCATCGTCATCGGCGCGGGTACGGCGCAGCCGTATTCGGCGAGCGTGTTCAACATCTCGGCGATGAGCTTCGGCTCGCTGTCCGCCAACGCGGTGCGTGCACTGAACGAAGGCGCGCGACGCGGCAATTTCTACCATGACACCGGCGAAGGCTCGATCTCTGCGTATCACCGCGAGAAGGGCGGGGACCTCGTATGGGAAATCGGCTCCGGGTACTTCGGTTGCCGTGACGACCAAGGGCGATTCGACGAACAACGCTTCACCGAGAACGCGCGGTCGCCGCAGGTGAAGATGATCGAGGTGAAGCTGTCGCAGGGCGCCAAGCCCGGCCACGGCGGTGTGCTGCCGGCCGCCAAGGTCAGCGCGGAGATTGCCGCCACGCGCGGGGTGCCGATGGGGCACGACTGCGTCTCGCCGGCGAAGCACTCCGCGTTCTCCACGCCGGTGGAGCTGCTGCAGTTCATCGCTCGCCTGCGCGAGCTGTCGGGTGGCAAGCCCACCGGCTTCAAGCTGGCGATCGGGCACCCCTGGGAGTGGTTCGGCATCGCCAAGGCGATGCACGAGACCGGGCTGCTGCCGGACTTCATCGTGGTGGACGGGGCCGAAGGCGGTACGGGCGCCGCGCCCGCTGAATTCATCGACCATGTCGGCGTGCCGATGCACGAGGCGTTGCTGCTGGTCCACAACACGCTGGTCGGACTGAACCTGCGCGACCGCATCCGGATCGGTGCGGCAGGCAGGATCATCAGTGGCTTCGACATCGCCCGGACCATGGCGATGGGGGCGGACTGGTGCAACGCCGGGCGAGGGTTCATGTTCGCGCTGGGCTGCATCCAGGCGCAGAGCTGCCACAACAACCGTTGCCCGACCGGTGTCGCCACCCAGGACCCGAAGCGCTGGAAGCACCTGGATGTGTCCGACAAGTCCGTGCGCGTGCAGCAGTTCCACGACAACACGCTGAAGGCCCTGCGCGACATGCTGTGCGCGGCCGGCCTCGAGCATCCGCAGCAGCTGGGGCCCGAGCACATCCTGAGGCGGGTGTCGCCCATCGAAGTGCGTTCACTGGCAGCGCTGTACAAGTTCCTGGCGCCGGGCGAGCTGCTGGCGGGGGTCCCCACGCACGCGGTGTTCCGCGACTTCTGGCCGGATGCGCGCAGCGACTGTTTCGCGCCGCCGCGGCGGGTCAGTGCACTGTGCGACACCAAGGACCGCTGACCGGCGGGTGCGTTGACCGCCCCCCCGGTCGACGGCTATCATTCGCGCCCCGATGATTTCGGGCGGTTAGCTCAGCGGTAGAGCACTGCTTTCACACGGCAGGGGTCACAAGTTCGAAACTTGTACCGCCCACCAGTTCCAGCGAAAAGCCCGGCCTCGGCCGGGCTTTTTCGTTCCCGAACGGAGCTGCGCGGGAGTGCATGGGCGGCCGCGTCGGCCACCGCTTCCCGGGTAGGGCGAGCAGGCGCATAAGTGCTTGTTTCCCCGGCTGAAACCGTCGGTCTGGCGCGCCTGCTGTGGTACACTCCACCGGTTGCAGAACCCGCCGGAATCCCCGCCTGTCGCTGCCTCGCCGACCTTCGTCGGCTAGGCGTGTTTTGGCCCGGATTCGGGCCCGAGACAACCAGAGAAACACGGAACCCGAATGGCCGAGACCGCCAAGGAAATCATCCCCGTCAACCTCGAAGACGAGATGCGTCGCAGCTATCTCGATTACGCGATGAGCGTGATCGTGGGGCGCGCGCTTCCGGATGTCCGCGACGGACTGAAGCCCGTCCACCGGCGCGTCCTGTTCGCCATGAACGAACTGGGCAACCACGCCAACAAGCCGCACGTGAAGTCTGCCCGCATCGTCGGTGACGTGATCGGTAAGTACCACCCGCACGGCGACCAGTCGGTCTACGACACGCTGGTGCGCATGGCGCAGCCGTTCTCGCTGCGCTACATGCTGGTCGACGGCCAAGGCAACTTCGGCTCGGTCGACGGCGACGCCGCGGCGGCCATGCGTTACACCGAAGCGCGCATGGCGCGGCTCACCCATGAGCTGCTGGCCGACATCGACAAGGAAACCGTCGATTTCCAGCCCAACTACGACGAGAAGGAACAGGAGCCGACGGTCCTGCCGACGCGCTTCCCGAACCTGCTGGTCAACGGTTCGGCCGGCATCGCCGTGGGCATGGCCACCAATATCCCGCCGCACAACCTCTCGGAAGTGGTCAACGGCCTGATCGCGCTGATCGACAACCCGGAACTGGATGTCGACGGGCTGATGCAGTACATCCCCGGCCCGGACTTCCCCACCGGCGGCATCATCAACGGCACCGCCGGCATCGTGGCCGGCTACCGCACCGGCCGCGGCCGTGTGCGCATGCGCGCCAAGGCCGACATCGAGGTCAACGACGACAACGGCCGCGAATCGATCATCGTCACCGAGATCCCGTACCAGGTGAACAAGGCCCGGCTGATCGAGAAGATCGCCGAGCTGGTGAAGGAGAAGAAGCTCGAGGGCATCAGCGAGCTGCGCGACGAGTCCGACAAGGACGGCATGCGGATCTACATCGAGGTCAAGCGCGGCGAGTCGGCCGAGGTGGTCCTCAACAACCTGTACCTGCAGACGCCGATGGAGTCGGTGTTCGGCATCAACATGGTTGCGCTGGTCGACGGCCGCCCGCAGCTGCTGAACCTGAAGCAGATGCTGGAAGCGTTCGTGCGCCACCGCCGCGAAGTGGTGACCCGCCGGACCATCTTCGAACTGCGCAAGGCGCGCAACCGCGCCCACATCCTGGAAGGCCTGACGGTCGCGCTCGCGAACATCGATGAGATGATCGAGCTGATCAAGACATCGGCCAACCCGCAGGAAGCGCGCGAGCGCATGCTGGCCAAGACCTGGGAGCCGGGTCTGGTCGGCGCGCTGCTCGCCGCCGCAGGCGCCGAGGCCTCGCGTCCGGAAGACCTGCCGGCCGCGATCGGCTTCGTCGACGGCCGCTACCAGCTCAGCGAGGCCCAGGCCACGCAGATCCTGGAAATGCGCCTGCACCGCCTGACCGGCCTGGAGCAGGAAAAGCTCACCGAGGAGTACCGCCAGCTGCTGGAGACCATCGCCGGCCTGATCCGCATCCTCGAGAATCCGGACGTGCTGCTGCAGGTGATCCGCGACGAGCTGCTGAACGTCAAGGCCGAGTTCGGCGACGAGCGCCGCAGCGAGATCCGCCACAGCGAAGAAGACCTGGACATCCTGGACCTGATTGCGCCGGAGGACATGGTGGTCACGCTGTCGCATGCGGGCTACGCCAAACGCCAGCCGGCCAGCGCCTACCGCGCGCAGAAGCGCGGCGGCCGCGGCCGCAGCGCGGCAGCGACCAAGGAAGAGGATTTCATCGACCAGCTGTGGCTGGTCAACACGCACGACACGCTGCTGACCTTCACCAGCAGCGGCAAGGTGTTCTGGCTGCCGGTGTACCAGCTGCCCGAGGCCGGCTCCAATGCGCGCGGCCGGCCGATCATCAACTGGATCCCGCTGGAACCCGGCGAGAAGGTCCAGGCCGTGGTGCCGGTGCGCGACTACGAGGAAGGCAAGTTCGTCTTCTTCGCCACGAAGAACGGCACGGTGAAGAAGACGCCGCTGACCGAGTTCGCGTTCAAGCTGGCGCGCGGCAAGATCGCCATCAACCTGGATGAGGGCGATGCGCTGGTGGGCGTGGCGCTGACCGATGGCGAGCGCGACGTCATGCTGTTCGCCTCCAACGGGCGTGCCGTGCGGTTCTCCGAATCGCTGGTGCGCGCCATGGGCCGTACCGCCACCGGCGTGCGCGGCATGCGGCTGGCGGAAGGCGCCGATGCGGACGGCGAGGGTGAGCAGGACGAGGGCGAAGCGGCCGACGGCGAGGGCGGCACGACGATCGCCGAGGCCGGGTCCGAAGTGGTCAGCCTGGTCGTCATCGATGGCGATGGCGACATCCTGACCGCCAGCGAACGCGGCTACGGCAAGCGTACCCCGGTGGTCGATTACCCGCGCAAGGGGCGCGGCACCCGCGGCGTGATCGCGTTGAAGACGACGGAGCGCAACGGCCGCCTGGTCGGCGCCATCCAGTTGTCCGACCACCACGAGGTCCTGCTCATCTCCGACGGCGGCACTCTGGTACGTACGCGCGCGGCGGAAATCTCCCAGGTGGGGCGCAATACCCAGGGCGTCACCCTGATCCGCCTGGCGGACGGCGAGACCTTGCAGGCGGTGGAGCGCCTCGACGCCTCGCTGGACGAGGACGAGGCGGTCGACGGCGTGGTGGCGGCAGGCACCCCCGTGCCGGAGGCCACCGATGCGCCGCCGGAGGCCTGATCGCCGCGTGAGATGAAAGTGCGCGGGGCTTGAACCCGCCACTGTCATTCCTGCGTTCTATACTGCCGGTACGACCACGGCAGGGAATGGCACATGGGATCGGCAATTCGCAACACCCGTAGCGCGCGCAGCCGCTGGATGCGCGCGTTTTTTATTGGCCTGATCGCAGCGGCGTCGCTCGCCGGTTGCAAGCGCAACGAATCCGGGCAGCTGCCCGAGGCCAGTGGCGAGCCGATCAAGGCGCAGGCCGCGAAAGTCGAGGGCTTCGCGCTCGTGGGGGTCTATCCGGACCAGCACGATGGCGACCTCGCCATCGCGCTCGAGTTCAGCCAGCCCCTGGTCAGTTCCCAGGACTTCGACACGCTGCTGGTGGTCAAGGATGCCAATGGCGCGGTGGTGAAGGGCAGCTGGGTGCTCGACGACAAGGGCATGATCCTGCGCTTCCCGTCGGTCGAAGCGGCGAAGGATTACGAGGTCACGCTGAAGGCTGGCATGTCCGCTGCCGACGGCACGCGCCTGGGCAAGGACGACACCCGCAAGGTGCATACCGGCGAACTCGACCCGGCGGTCGGCTTTGCGTCGCAGGGCAGCGTGCTGCCGGCGCGCGAGAGCCGCGGACTGCCCGTAGTGTCGATCAACGTGCCGGAAGTGGACGTGGAATTCCTGCGCGTCACCGAAAAGCAGCTGCCGAAGTTCTTCGCCGAATACCAGCGCGGCGGCCGCCGCGGCAGCTGGGACCTGGACAGCGAGTACGGCGACAGCACGCCGTTGGGCAAGCTGGCCGAACCCGTGTACCTCAACCGCTTCGTACTGGGTGGCAAGCCGAACGAGCGCGTGCTGACCTACCTGCCGATCCAGGATATCCGCGAGCTTCAGGATCCCGGCCTCTATTTCGCGGTGATGAAACGTACCGGCAAGTTCGCCGGCGAATTCGAGACCGCATTCTTCACCGTCAGCGACATCGGCCTCCACACGCGCGCGTACAAGGACAAGCTGTTCGTCCATACCGCCTCGCTGCAGGACGGCTCGGCGACCGGCAGCGTGGAACTGAAAGTGCTGGACGCGCGCGGCGAAGCGATCCTGGCCGGCGAGACCGACGGCAACGGCAATGCGCTGCTGAACTACACGCTTGACGCCGGCCACGTGCTGGTGGCAACGCGCGGCAAGGACGTATCGATGCTGCCGTTCAACCAGCCGGCGCTCGATCTGTCCGAGTTCGCCGTCGCCGGTCGCGAGCAGGCCTGGTTCGACGTGTTCGCGTGGTCGGGACGCGATCTGTACCGTCCCGGCGAGACCGTGCGCATCTCCGCCCTGCTGCGCGACAACGACGGCAAGCCCGTGCCGGCACCCAAGCAGGGGGGCGGACAGCCCGTCTTCCTGCGCTTCAAGCAGCCCGACGGCAAGGTCTTCCGCGAAACGCGCCTGCAACCGGGCGCGCAGGGCTATTTCAGCTTCGAGCAGGCGATCCCGGTGGAAGCGCCGACGGGTCGCTGGCAGGTGGAGTTCCGCACCGATCCGGCCAGCAAGGAGGCGGTGCAGGGCATGACGCTGCGCATCGAGGAGTTCCTGCCCGAGCGCATGAAGCTGGACCTGGACGCGGCGCCGGTGCTGAAGCCGGGCCAGCCGCTGAAGCTCAAGGCGACAGCGGCCTACCTGTATGGCGCGCCGGCCGGCGGCAACCGCTTTACCGCGAAGCTGGCGGTGGCGGTGGAACAGCATCCGCTGGAGCAGCTGCCGGGCTATTTCTTCGGTGACCCGACGATGGAACTGCCGAAGGAGGCCAAGGATGTCATCGACACCACGCTCGGCGAGACCGGGGTGCTGGAAGAGGACATCGCGTTGCCGGCGGAAGCCAAGCCGCGCAGCACCATCGCCGCGCTGGTGTCCGGCAGCGTGTACGAGACCGGCGGAAGGACGGTGAACCGCACGCTCAAGCGCGTGTTGTGGCCTGCCGACGCACTGGTCGGCATCCGCCCGCTGTTCGACGACAAGGACGGCGCGGACGCGAACGGCAACGCGGGCTTCGAACTGGTGCGCGTGGATGCGGCCGGCAAGCCGCGACCCGGCAGGGGCCTGAAGGCGACGCTGGTGCGCGAGCTGCGCGACTACCACTGGAACTACGACGAAGACGGCGGCTGGGACTACGACTTCACCCGTCGCTTCGAGAACAAGGACACGCGCGCGCTGGACGTTGGCACGGGAGCGTCGAAGATCGATTTCCCGGTGGAGTGGGGCGAGTACCGGCTGGATGTGTTCGACCCGGCGACCGGCCTGACCACGCGTTACCCGTTCCGTGCCGGCTGGAGCTGGGACGACCAGAACCGCGGCCTCGATGCGCGCCCCGACAAGGTCAAGCTGGCGCTGGACAAGACCGGCTACAAGGCCGGCGACACCTTGAAGGTCACCGTCACGCCGCCGCACGCCGGCAAGGGCCTGCTGATGGTTGAGAGCGACCGCATGCTGTACGTGCAGGCGATCGACGCCAAGCCGGGCAGCACGTTCTCGATTCCCGTGACCAAGGAATGGGAACGCCACGATGTCTACGTCACCGCGCTGGTGTTCCGTGGCGGCTCGGCGCCCAGCAAGATCACGCCGGCGCGTGCGGTCGGCGTGGCGCATGTGCCGATGGATCGCCGCGACCGCCGCGTGGCGGTGGGCCTGTCCGTGCCCAAGCAGATGCGTCCCGAGCAGAACCTGCCGGTCACCGTCAGCGTGCCGGAACTCGCAGGCCAGACCGCCCATGTCACCGTCTCTGCGGTGGACGTGGGCATCCTCAACATCACCCGCTTCCCCGTGCCGGACGCCAACGCGCAGTTCTTCGCGCAGCGCCGGCTGGGGGTGGATGCGTACGACATCTACGGACGCGTGATCGAGAGCTTCGAAGGCGGCAGCGCGAAGATGCGCTTCGGCGGCGACATGGCGCTGTCGGCGTTGCCCCAGGCCAAGCGGCCGACCGCGCGCGTGCAGACGGTGGACCTGTTCTCCGGGCCGGTGAAGCTGAACGGCAAGGGCAACGCACGCGTAGCGCTGAAGGTGCCCGATTTCAACGGCACGCTGCGCGTGTCGGCTCTGGTCTATTCGGACACGCGGTACGGCAACCGCGACCGCGAGACGGTCGTGCGCGCGCCCATCGTCGCCGAAGCCAGCCTGCCGCGGGTGCTGGCGCCTGGCGACAGGAGCACGGTGACGCTGGACGTGCAGAACTTCACCGGCAAGGCCGGCGCGTTCAAGGTGCTGGTGAATGGCGAGGGACCGCTCACCATCGGTGACGGCAGCAAGGCCGCCGACCTGGCGATCGACGCCAAACGCACGCTGACGTTCCCGATCACGGCGGGCGAGGGCTATACCACCGCGCAGGTACGCGTGCGCGTCGAAGGCAACGGCTTCAAGGTCGATCGTCGCTACGACGTGCCGGTGCGCGCGGGCTGGCCGGCGGTGCTGCGCTCGCGCACGCAGGTGCTGGACAGCCTGGTGCCGGTGGACATGGGCGCGGGCTTCGCCGACGGACTGATGCCGGGTTCGGTGACCGCGCGCATGACCGTCTCCGCGCTGCCACCGATTCCGTTTGCCAGTGCGCTGAAAGGCGCGCTGGAGTATCCGTACGGTTGCGCGGAGCAGACCACCAGCAAGGGCTATGCGGCGCTGGAACTGGACGACGCCACCGCCAAGCTGCTGGGCATCGATGGACTGGAGGCGAAGAAGCGCCGCGAGCGCATGGAAGGCGCGTTCGGTCGGCTGGCATCAATGCAGGTGGCAAACGGCCATTTCTCCATGTGGGGCGACGACGACTATGTCAATCCGGGCCTGACGCCGTACATCGCCGAGTTCCTGCTGGACGCGCGCGAGGGTGGATTCGCCGTGCCGGACACCGTGCTGCAGAAGGCGCTCACCCGCCTCAACGAAGACCTGCTGGCCGGTGGCGCGCAGTTCTACGGTTACGACCGGCGCGACCACCTCAAGTTCGCCAACCAGGCCTATGCCGGCTACGTGCTCGCACGCGTCAACCGCGCACCGCTGGGCACGCTGCGCGCGCTGTACGACAACGAGCGCGGCAAGACGCTCACCGGCCTGCCGCTGGTGCACCTGGGCATCGCGTTGACGTTGCAGGGCGACAAGGCGCGTGGCGCGAAGGCGATCGCCGAAGGCTTCGCCAAGACCGGCGACCGGCCGGAGTACCTGGGCGACTACGGCACGAAGCTGCGCGATGATGCGTTGATGATCGCGCTGGTGCACGAGCGCAAGCTCGCCAAGCCGGAGTACGACCGCCGGGCGATCTCGCTGGGCCGTGAACTGGATGCGCGCCGCAACAGTGGCTGGATGTGGCTGAGCACGCAGGAGCAGGTGGCGCTGGCAAGGTTGGGCAAGGCGCTGATGGTGGACCAGAAGAAGCTGGTCTCCGGCCAGTGGAGCATCGGTGGGGACGCCGAGGTGATCGCGCCGGTACGCCTGTTCGGCCGCAGCGTCGACTACGCGACGCTGGCACGTGGCGTGCGTTTCGCCCCGGAAGGCTCGCCGCCGCTGTACGCCTCGCTGGACGTGGCAGGCATTCCGCGCAATGCGCCGGCACCCGATGATCGCCAGATCGGCATCGAGCGCCGTTATTACACGACGGATGGGCAGGAGTGGAAGGGCGGGTCACTGAAGGAAGGCGAAGCGCTGATCGTGCGCGTCGGCATCACCGCCAACGTCGCCATGCCGGATGCACTGTTCACCGACCTGTTGCCGGCAGGCCTGGAGATCGAAAACTTCAACCTGGGCGACGCCAAGCAATGGGCCGAGGTGGTCGTGGACGGCATCGCGATCAGCGATCGCGGCAGCGCCGCCGACGTCAAGCACGAGGAGTTCCGGGATGACCGCTACGTGGCGGCGCTGAAGCTGGAGCGCCGCGATACCGCCAAGCTCTTCTACCTGGTCCGCGCGGTGACGCCGGGCACGTACACCGTCCCCCCGTCGCTGGTGGAAGACATGTACCGTCCGGACATCCGCGGTGTCGGCAGGGCTTCGCCGGCGACGATCACGGTGGTGCAGCCGTGAGGCATTTCTTCTCCACACATGCGGGGAGAAGGCTCCGCACACCTGTTCGCCGTGGGAGCGATGTAAGTCGCGACAGATGACCGAAGGAGCCTATTCGCGACTGACGTCGCTCCCACGGTCATACACGGCGCTACGAGCCTCCATGCGAAAGCGGCGTTTTCCCAGGCTCTTGAGCTGTCTGCGCTGGGCGACTGTCGCCGGGCTCGTGGGACTGCTGCTTCTCGACCTCGCATTCCCGCCACCGCTCCCGAAGACCCGCGACACCAGCACCCTGGTCGTCGCGCGTGACGGCACACCACTGCGTGCCTTCGCCGACCGCGAGGGTGTCTGGCGCTATCCCGCGACGCCCGAGACGGTATCGCCGCTCTACCTGCAGGCCCTGCTGAACTACGAAGACCGCTGGTTCTGGCGACATCCCGGCGTTAACCCGTGGGCGCTGGTGCGCGCCGCCGGGCAGTTCGTCCGCCATGGGCGCGTCGTGTCCGGTGGATCGACGCTGACCATGCAGGTGGCGCGCATGCTGGACCGGCACTCGCGCACACCCTGGGGCAAGGCCAAGCAAATGCTGCGCGCCGTGCAGCTGGAAGCCCATCTCTCCAAGCGCGAGATCCTCACGCTCTATCTGGAGCGTGCGCCGTTCGGTGGCACCATCGAGGGCGTGGACGCGGCCAGCTGGGCTTACCTCGGCAAGCCGGCCGCGCGCCTGTCGCATGCCGAAGCCGCGCTACTCGCCGTGCTCCCCCAGTCGCCGAGCCGCTTGCGCCCGGACCGCCATCCCGACGCCGCGCGCATCGCGCGCGACAAAGTGCTGCAGCGGATGGTCGATCTCGGCGTCTGGTCGAAGGCCGATGTCGACGATGCCCGCATCGAGCCCGTCGTCGCCCGCAGCCTGCAGGCCCCGTTGAGCGCTGCGTTGCTGGCCGAGCGCCTGCGTCGGCAGCAACCGCGCGCATCGCGCATCGTCTCCACGCTCGACGCCAGCCTGCAACGGACCCTGGAAGAACGCGTCCACAGCTACTTCTCCACCTTGCCGGCGCGCACGTCGGCCGCCCTGCTGGTGGTCGACAACGCGACGATGCAGGCCCGTGCCTACGTGGGATCGGTCGCCTTCGGCGATCGCGAACGGCTGGGACACGTGGACATGGTGCAGGCCTGGCGCTCTCCCGGTTCCACCCTCAAGCCGTTCCTGTACGGGCTGGCGCTGGACGATGGGCTGATCCATTCCGAGAGCCTGCTGGTCGATGCGCCGCAGTCCTTCGGCGGATATCGGCCCGGCAACTTCGACGCCGCCTTCAACGGCCCCGTCAGCGCGGCCGATGCGCTGCGCCTGTCGCTCAACGTGCCGGCGGTGGACCTGCTGGATCGCGTGGGTCCGGCGCGCTTCTCCGCGCGGCTGGCGAACAACGGTCTGGTGCTGCGCTATCCGCGCGGTGCGCAGCCCAACCTGTCGCTGATCCTCGGTGGCACGGGGGCGCGTCTGGAAGACCTGGTGGGCGCGTACGCCGGACTGAACCGGGGCGGGCTGTCCGGCCGCGTGCGTTACACGGACGAGGATCCCGCCTCCGATCGACGCCTGCTGTCGCCCGGGGCGGCATGGATCATCCGCGAAGTGCTGGAGGCGCATCCGCGCCCGGGGTACGGCAGCGGGCTACTCGATACCGGCAACAGGCCGCGCGTGGCGTGGAAGACCGGCACCAGCTACGGCTTCCGCGACGCATGGGCATTGGGAAGCACGCGCCGCTATACCGTCGGCGTGTGGGTGGGCCGACCCGACGGCACCCCGCTACCCGGCCAGTACGGCGCGGTGACGGCCTTGCCATTGATGTTCGAAGTGATCGACAGCCTGCCGCGTGCGCCGGGGGATGCCGGGCCGACGCCGCCCCCGGCCGGCGTGATCGAACAGGCGATCTGCTGGCCCTTGGGAACGCTGGCGGACACGGAGTCGACGCCGCTGTGCCACCGCAAGCGCGATGCTTGGACACTGGGCGGCAACGTGCCGCCCACCTTGCCCGAGCGCGACGCGCGGCTGTGGAATGCCGGACGCGAACGGTTCGAGGTGGACGCGCGCACCGGCTTGCGGCTGTCCGGTGAGTGCGCCCGCTCGCATGAGACAAGGCCCGCGGAGATCGCGCGCTGGCCCGCGCTGGCATCGCCGTGGCTGCCGGCCCGCGAGCGCGACGCCGCGCGCCTGCCGAGGCTGTCGCCCGACTGCCAGCCCGACGGCCGCGACGCGGGCGAGGAACTGCGCATCGACGGGCTCAACGACCTCGCCACCCTTGCGCGTGCGCCAGGCAGCCCGCATGGCGTGCGCCTGCAACTGCGCGCGCTCGGTACCGATACCCGTGTGCAGTGGCTGCTCGACGGCCGCTGGATGGCCGAAACGCACGGCGCGCAGGCATTCCAGCAGGACTTCGGCGAACCTGGCCAGCACCAGCTCACCGCGCTGGCCGACAGCGGTGCGTGGGCGAGGGTGCGGTTCAACGTGTTGCAGTGATCTCAGCGGTAATGCGCGATGAATTCACCGAGTGAGGCGGCATTCGGTACCAGCAGATTCATCACGGCGCCTGCAACGAGGAGGGACAGCATCGCCGCTGCGAAGGGCTTTCCGGTATGCCGCAGCGTGGTGGAGAGCCAGTGATCGTCGGTGCCCGGGTGTTTCAGGCGACGGTAGAGGCCAGCCGACAGCACGGCATCCAGTGCAAGCTCGGCCATCAACACCGGTGCAATCCAGATCACCCAGCCTATCGCAAGCAGGGCGCCTCCCAGCACCACCATCACCACGACGACAGGCAGCGCCTCGTCGGCATCAAGGCTGTTGTCGAGGGAGGGAAGTTCTACGGACGTCGGGACGGTATCAATGGAAGCCAGCGAGGGTGGCGAGGCCGGTGCGTCGAACGATGCGCTGGCGCCCCCACCGCCGGAATGGCCACCTCCACCCTGCCACTCGTGCTTCCCGCCGGATGGCGACGGTGATGCGCCGTCGCCGGAGGGAAGGTTGCCGAGGTCCCATTCACGGTGACGACGCCACGACCAGATGAGCGCCAAAAATACGCCGTACGCGACCAGCACGCAGACCGGATAACGCAGCCACAGCGCATCCATGCCGACCGCGGAAAACACGACGGATGCAAGGAACCCGCTGGCAGCCGTCAGCAGCACCAGCAGGCTCATCTGCAGACGCGGCACGCTGACCTGTGCCGCGATCAATCCCCTCAAGGCAGCGTCCGAGGCGCCACGGCGACCCATGCGTCAGCCGATCTGTTCCAGCACATGCTCGGCGCCGGAGACCTTGTATTCGCCCGGTGCCTCGACGAACACGTTCTTCACCACCCCGTCCTCGGCGTACAGCGCGAAACGCTTGGCGCGGATGCCCATGCCGTACGCGCTGGCATCCATCTCGAGGCCGAGGGCCTTGGCCAGGTCGGCGTTGCCGTCCGCCAGCATCTGCAGCCCGTCCGGCACGTGCTGGGTCTTGCCCCATGCCTGCATGACGAAGGGGTCGTTGACGGATACGCAGAACACCTCGATGCCGCGGCTGCGGAAGTCGTCGAAGTGCTGCACGTAACTGGGCAGGTGCTTCTCCGAACAGGTCGGCGTGAACGCGCCCGGCACGGCGAACAACACAGCCTTGCGGCCTTCGAACAGCGCGGCGGTATCGACCGTCTCGACGCCTTCGCGGATGCGCTTGAGGGTGACTTCGGGGATGCGCTGGCCTACCTGGATGCTCATGGGATTGCCTTGTCTGGACGGAAACTGAATCCAGTGTAGCGTGCCCGCGTGGTCGGATCGTCACGGGCTTGAAAGCAGCGGGCGCGCGCCTATTTCCCCGGCATCGGCGCCGCCGTGATGGCGCCCTTTTCGAGGAGACATCGACATGAGCATCGTGCAGTACAACCCCTGGGGCAACGCCCGCGGCCTGCAGGACGAGATCAAGCAGGTCTTCGACCGCTTCCTGGGCGAAGCTGACGCCGACCAGTCCAACGTCGTGACGAGCCAGTGGGCGCCGCGCGTGGACATCCGCGAGGATGCCGACCGGTTCGTGATCCTGGCCGACATTCCGGGCGTGGATCCGCAGGACATCGAGATCCACATGGACAAGGGCATCCTGACCCTGCGCGGCGAACGCGCGTCCGAGAAGAAGGACGAGGGAAGCCGCTATTCGCGCATGGAGCGCGTGCACGGCACCTTCTACCGCCGCTTCTCGCTGCCGGACAGCGCCAACCCCGACGGCATTACCGCCACCGGCCGGCACGGGGTGCTGCAGATCGACATTCCGAAGAAGCCGGAGACCACGCCGCGCCGCATCCAGGTGCAGTGATCCGCCGGGTCTCTGCCGCACCCCGGCAGGGCCACGGGCGTAGCGATAGAATCGGCCCGTGGCGCCCGCGTCGCGGGCCGTTCTTTTTCCGATGCCGTGCGGTCGCGCGGCATCCGTCTGCGGAGATTCCATGCAGTTCAAGGACTATTACGCGGTACTGGGCGTGGAACCCAGCGCCGGCGACGCGGAGATCAAGACCGCGTACCGCCGCCTCGCCCGCAAGTACCATCCGGACGTCAGCAAGGAGCCTGGCGCCGAGGACCAGTTCAAGGCCGTCAACGAGGCCTACGAGGCGTTGCGCGACCCGCAGAAGCGCGCGGCCTACGACCAGTTGCGGGCGCGCGGCTACCGGCCCGGCGAAGAGTTCCGTCCGCCACCGGACTTCGGGCGTGGTGGGGCGGGATCGCAGGAGTTCGACTACGAGGAGATCTTCGGCGGTGCCGGCGGCGGAAGCGGGGGGTTCAGCGATTTCTTCGAAGGCCTGTTCGGCCGCCGTGCCCGCGCCGAACAGGGTGCGCCGCGTGGGCCGCAGCCGTCGCGCGATTCGCGCGCCAAGCTGGCCGTGCCGCTGCAGGCGGTCCATGACGGCGGCAGCGTGCGCGTGAACGTCAACAACAAGCAGTTGGACGTGAAGGTACCCAAGGGCGTCAAGCCGGGCCAGGTGATCCGGCTGGGCGGGCAGGGCAGCCAGGGCGGCAACCTGTTGCTGGAAGTCGAATACGCACCGCATCCGCAGTTCGACGTGGACGGCCGCAACATCATCCATGTGCTGGCGTTGACGCCGTGGCAGGCGGCACTGGGCGCGACCGTCAGCGTGCCGACGCTGGGGGGCGAGGTCGAACTGAAGATTCCGCAGGATTCGGACACGGGCCGCAAACTGCGCCTGCGCGGCCGCGGCCTGCCCGGCACGCCGCCCGGGGACCAGATCGTCGAGCTGGAAGTCACCGCGCCGCGTGCGGAGACGGACGAGCAGCGCAAGGCCTACAGCAAGCTGGCCAAAGCATTCGGAAACGCGTGAGGCAGCGCATGCCCTCGTTGTAGGTGCGGGCCATGCCCGCGATGCTTTTCATGAATCCGGTTCGCGAGCATTGCGGGCATGGCCCGCTCCTACAGAGTTCGGGGGATTGCGACATCGCCCGCCGTCACGCGTGCCGGAGCATGGCGAAAATTTCGCCATCCATCTTGACAGGCCCGTCGTGCAAGGCCGTCGCGCGGTTATCCACAGTTTCGTGCACGCGTCATCCACACCCGCTGTGGAGAACCCCGCGACCGGCGATGGACGTTCCCGGCCCTGAAAGCATCACGCCACCCGAAGGTGGCGTGATGGAACGCGTCGGGATGCGTCGAGTGCTTACTTGACGGGCTTGCCCGCCGGTGCGCTGGACGGCGCGGTCAGGCCGCGCTTCTCCAGCAGCGGCTCGATCTTCGGATCGTGGCCGGCGAAGTCGCGGAACAGCTTCATCGCATCCTGGCTGCCGCCCTGCGACAGCAGGGTCTTGCGGAAGTGGTCGCCGTTCTCGCGCTTCAGGCCGCCGTTGTTCTTGAACCATTCCACGCTGTTGGCGTCCAGCACTTCCGACCAGATGTAGGCGTAGTAGCCGGCCGAATAGCCGCCCATGATGTGGCTGAAGTACGGCGTCTTGTAGCGCGGCGGCACCGGCTTGTAGTTGATGCCGTCCGCGGCCAGCGCATCGGCTTCGAACTTCATCACGCCAGCCGCATCCGGTACCTGGTCGGCGGTGATCTGGTGCCAGCGCTGGTCGAGCATCGCGGCGCCCAGATACTCGGTCGTCGCGAAGCCCTGGTTGAATTTGGACGCTGCGATCACTTTGTCCAGCAGCGCCTGCGGCATCGTTTCGCCGGTCTTGTGGTGCTTGGCGTAGTTCGCCAGGATCGAAGGCCAGTCGGCCCACATCTCGTTGACCTGCGACGGGTACTCGACGAAATCGCGCGGCACGCTGGTGCCGCTGAAGTACGGGTACTTCACGTCGGAGAACATGCCGTGCAGCGCATGGCCGAACTCGTGGAACGTGGTGGTCACTTCATCCCACGTCATCAGCGTGGGTTCGCCGGCCGGTGGCTTGGGCACGTTGAGGTGGTTGGCGACCACCGGCTGGTCGCCGGTCAGGCCGGACTGCGACACGTACGAGTTCATCCATGCGCCGCCGCGCTTGGAGTCGCGCGCATACGGGTCGAAGATGAAGATCGCCAGCTGCGACCCGTCGGCGTTGAACACGTCGTAGGTCCACGTGTCGGCGTGGTACTTCGGCAGGTCGGTGCGTTCCTTGAACGTCAGGCCGTACAGCTGGGTGGCGGCGAAGAACACGCCGTTCTCCAGCACGTTCTTCATCTCGAAGTACGGCTTGAGCTGCGATTCGTCGAAGTTGTACTTCGCGGCGCGCACCTTCTCGGTGTAGAACGCCCAGTCCCACGGCTCGAGCTTGAACGTCGGTTCGCCCTTGGCCTTCTGCTCTTGGTCGATCATCGCCTGCAGGTCGGCGGCTTCGCGCTTGGCGTTGGCCACCGCGGCCGGCGCCAGCTTGCCCAGCATCGCGTTGACGGCTTCGGGCGTGCGTGCGGTCTGGTCTTCCAGGCCGTAAGCGGCGTGGTTCGGGTAGCCCAACAGCTTCGCGCGGTCGGCGCGCAGCTTCATGATGCGCGAGACCAGCGCGGTGGTGTCGAATTCGCCGCCGCGGCTACCGCGCGCGACCGAAGCTTCGTGCAGGCGCTGGCGCAGGGCCCGATTGGTCAGCTGCGACTCCGGCGGCTGGCCCGTGGTATTGAGCAGGGTCAGCACGTACTTGCCTTCCAGGCCGCGCTTCTTGGCCACGTCGGCTGCGGTGGCGATCTGGCCTTCGGTCAGGCCGTCGAGCTGCTTCACGTCGTCGACCACGACCGCCGACGCGTTCACTTCCTTCAGCACGTTGTCGCTGAAGGTGGTGCCCAGCGAGGCCAGTTCGCCGTTCATCTTCTTGAGCGTCGCCTTGTCGGCGTCGTTGAGATTGGCGCCCGACCGCACGAAGCTGGTGTGGTAACGCTCGATGAGGCGAACGCCTTCCGCATCCAGCCCCAGTTCGTTGCGCTTGTCGAACAGCGCCTTGATGCGCGCGAACAGCTTCGGGTTCAGGCTGATGGCATCGCCGTGGGCGGCGAACCTGGCGGAATAGTCGGCACGCAACTTGTTGCGCGCGTCATTGGTGTCGGTGCCCACGAGGTTGAAGAACACCGTGGTGGCGCGGTCCAGCACCTGTCCGCTCTTTTCCATCGCGATGATGGTGTTCTCGAACGTGGGCGCGGCCGGGTTGTTGGTGATGGCATCCATTTCCTTCAACTGCTCGGCCATGCCGGCGTCGAAGGCGGGAGCGAAGTCGCTGTCCTTGATCTTGTCGAACTGCGGGTAGTGCAGCGGCAGCGGGCTTTCCGCGAAAAAGGGGTTGGCGGCCTGGGCGGCCTGGGTGGCCGGCGTTGCTGCCTGGCTGTAGGCGGGCATGGCGAGTCCGAGGGTCGCGGCGAGCGCGAGGGCGAGGCGGGTGGTCATGAAGCGCGACGTCCTTACAAAGGTGGATTCCCAAGGGTAACCCAGCGAAATGGGCCGGACCCATGACGAAAGGCATGGGCCGCCGGCCCGGCGTGCCTTCACGCTGCGGCAGAATGCGCCGAGCGCCCCCGACGGAGAGTCCTGTGAAGCCTGTCCTTGCCTTCTGCTGTGCATTGTTGCTGGCGCCGTCGGCGCTGGCTGCCGAGACGCTGAAGTACGTCGCCCTGGTCGATGGCGGAAAGAAGGCCGGCGAGCAGACGGTCACGGTGGGCGACGATGGCGTGACGCGCGTCGACTTCATCTTCAAGGACAACGGGCGCGGTCCGGAACTGAAGGAGGAATTCCGCCTGCGCGATGACGGCACCTTCGATCGCTACCAGGTCAAGGGCGCGTCCACGTTCGGCGCGCCGGTGGACGAAACGTTCACTCGCACGGGCGACACCGGTACCTGGAAAAGCACGTCGGACAGCGGCACCCATGCCTACACCGGCACCGCGCTGTATACGCCGCTGGGCGGCACGCCTGCGGCCACGTCGGTCGCGCTGGCCGCACTGGCCAAGCGTCCCGACGGGAAGCTGCCGCTGGTGCCCAGCGGTACGCTGACGCAGCGCAAGGTTGCCTCGATGCAGATCGCCAGCGGCGGGAAGACCCAGACGGTCGACCTGGTGGCGCTGACCGGCATCGGGTTCACGCCGAGTTTCGTGTGGGTGACGCGCGACGCCGTGCCGCGCATGTTCGCCTACATCTATCCCGGGTTCCTGCAGTTGATCGAGGACGGTTGGCAGGGCAGCGCCAACGCACTGGAAGCGCGACAGAAGGTCGCCGAGCGTGAAGCGCTGGTAGCGCTGCAGCAACGCCTGGCGCATCCGTTGCCGGGCACCACGCTGATCCGCAACGCGCGCGTGTTCGACAGCGAGAATGCGGTCCTTGGCGCCGCCGCGGACGTCGTCGTGCGGGATGGCAAGATCCTATCGGTGTCGCCGGTCGGGCAATCGAGGGTCGCGGCCGACATCGTGATCGACGCCGGCAATCGCGTGCTGCTGCCCGGCCTCTACGACATGCACGTGCATGCGGGCAGCTGGGAAGGCGGACTGCATCTTGCGGCCGGCGTGACCAGCACGCGCGACATGGGCAACGACAACGCGACGCTGCAGCAGCTGATGGCGGAAGTGAAGGCCGGCACGCTGATGCATCCGCGGGTGATTCCCGCGGGTTACATCGAGGGTCAGAGTCCGCATTCGTCACAGGGCGGATTCGTGGTGAAGGACCTGGCCGGCGCGAAGCAGGCCATCGACTGGTACGCCGACCACCATTATCCGCAGATCAAGATCTACAACTCGTTCCCGAAGGAGATTCTGCGCGACACGACGGCCTACGCCCACCAGCGCGGCTTGCGGGTCAGCGGGCACGTACCGGCCTTCCTGCGCGCGCAGGACGTGGTGGAGCAGGGCTACGACGAGATCCAGCACATCAACCAGGTGATGCTGAACTTCTTCGTCACGCCGGAAACCGACACGCGCACGCTGGCGCGCTTCTACCTGGTCGCCGACAGGACCGATGGCTTGGACTTCGACAGCAAGCCGGTGCAGGACTTCATCGCGGAGCTGGCCAAGAAGCAGATCGTCATCGACCCGACGCTGGCGACGTTCGAGTTCATCCACCAGCGCGAAGGACAGCTGTCGCCGATCGTCGCCGACGTGGCCGACCACCTGCCGCCGGACGTGCAGCGCAGCCGGCGTGCGGCCGAGATGGACATCAAGGACGATGAAACCGGCGCGCGCTACAAGCGCAGCTTCGACAAGCTGGTCGATTTCACCGGTCGCATGTACCGCGCGGGTGTCCCGCTGGTCGCCGGGACCGACGAACTGCCGGGCTTCACCCTGCAGCGCGAACTCGAACTCTATGTGCAGGCCGGACTGAGCCCGTCGCAGGCCCTGCAGGTAGCGACCTGGAACGGTGCGAAGTACAGCCGCACGCTGGACGATGCCGGCTCCATCACGCCGGGCAAGCGCGCGGACCTGGTGCTGGTGGATGGGGACCCCACCGCCAACATCGCGGACATCCGCAAGCTGGCGCTGGTCATCAAGGATGGCCGGGCGTATTACCCGGCGGAGATCCACGAAGCGCTGGGGATCACGCCGTTCGCGCCAGCCATCAAGGTACAGCCGGCTCGGTAAGCCGAAATGACGTTGTGGGAGCGATGTCAGTCGCGATCAGACTGCCGCTGCGTTTCATTCGCGACTGACGTCCCTCCCACAACAGCAGTCAATCACACCAGGATTTCGCAGCGCCGCCAGATCCACGAGAGGATGCACAGGCCGACATGGCTGGCGGGGTTGGGGTCGTGCATGGCGGTGTCGTGGGTCCGTATCGACACGGTAGCCGAATCGGGACCCCGTTCCCGTGGGGCGGCATGCTCCCCGGCGGCTTGCCCGGCGGACGCGCCGGGTGTCTGATAGCGCCTTTCCCGGAGCCAATCACCCCATGACCACCGCCTACGATTTCTCCGCCCAGGACCTCGACGGTCGCGAACGCTCGCTGTCCGAATACCAGGGCAAGGCCCTGCTGATCGTCAACGTGGCCTCCAAGTGCGGCTTCACGCCGCAGTACACCGGCCTGGAAGCCCTGTGGCGCGAGTTCGGTCCGCAGGGTCTGGTCGTGCTGGGATTCCCGTGCGACCAGTTCGGCCACCAGGAGCCGGGCGACGAGGCCGAGATCCGGAATTTCTGCTCGCTGAACTACGACGTGACCTTTCCGATGTTCGCCAAGATCGACGTCAATGGCGACGGTGCGCATCCGCTCTGGAAATGGCTGAAGAAAGAGAAGGGTGGCCTGCTGGGCATCAGCGCGATCAAGTGGAACTTCAGCAAGTTCCTGGTCGGGCGCGACGGACGGGTCATCAAGCGCTATGCGCCTACCGATACGCCGGAATCGCTGGCGGGCGACATCCGCGCCGCACTGGGTTGAGCGCGACGGCATGAGCGGTGTGCACGCCCCGTCGTTCCATATCGCGTTCGGTACCACCGACTACGGACTGCGCGCGTGGGTGACCGGTACGAACGGCACGCTGGAAACGACGCTGGCGTACTGGCAGGCCATCGCGGAGGAAGTGCGTCGGCTCACGCCGCCGTCTCTGCTGGTGGTGGACGACATGGAAGGCTTGCCGCCTCCGCCCGCGCAGTTGCTGCAGTTCGTGCAGGCCATGCAGGGGCAGGGGATGGAGGCCGTCCGCATCGCGTACGTGGAGAAGCACGCCGAACAGCTGCCCGAGGTGGAGTTCGCCGGCCTGCTGGCCAACGAGAACGGCTTCGATGCGCGTGTCTTCGCGGACGAAGCCGCGGCGATCCGCTGGCTGCGTTACGGCGAACGCTGAGCGTCCAGGCGTGCAGGGCCGGCGTCCGTGAGCATGCGCCGGGCGAGGGGAGACCACACCTTCCACGCATGGCCGCCCTCTGCCACGACCACGTGGTCCGCCGGCAACAGTCCGGCCAGCGGCGGCATGGCGTCGGCCAGCCGGTCCTCCGCGCCATAGCCCAGCCAGACGGAGCGCGTACGTGCCGGATCGGCTTGCCAGCCCTGCAGGTGGCGCCACAGTTCGCGCTGGTAGTTGCTCGCATCCACCTCGGCCGGTACGGGCCCCGCGTCCCACTGCCGCAGGCCCCGCGTGCGGATGTCCTTCACCAGCGAGCGGTCGCCCAGATAGGGCGCCAGCAGCACCAGGCCATCGGCGTCGCCGGGATAGGCGCGGTCGTACATGAGCGTACCCATGCCTCCCATGGAGGCGCCGATCAGCCAGACCTCGCGATAACCGCGGGCACGGGCGGGCACGATCACTTCATCGTGCAGCCGCTGCGGCGCGCGTCCCTGCATGTAATAGGCGAAGCCAAGCCCGGTGAGCACGACATCCGCATCGGGCCACGCTGACTGGATGGCCGGCGCGATGCCGCTTTCGCGGAGCGCCTGCACGTCGTCGCCGCGTCCGGGCAGCACCACCACCAGGCGCGTGGGTGGTGACGCCGCCGGCACCAGCGCCTGCGGCACGGGCGCCCGGGCATCGATCGCCGGCAGGCAGCCCGCGAGCGCCAGCGCCATCACGATCACGACCCACCGTTTCCCCGTGCCTACCATACCGTGCTCCCCGCGTGCGATGCGCGGAGACTAGCATCGGCCAGGCGACGCGCGCGTGCACGCGGGGCTGGACGCAGCGCCATGTCCCGACCGCGACGGGCTTGGCGTTCTATGCGTCATGCGGGAAACAAGTTTCCGGGAGATGACGGTGGTCAAGAAGGCGTGGGCGTTCGCGCTGCTGGCGTGTGCCGGCATCTGTGCGGACGCATCGTTCGCGGCACCGGTGCCGCTGGCCGTGGTGGGCGACTCGGACAGTCACGCTTACCACGACCGCACGCAGTTCACGGGCGAAGACGGCGCGCGCGGTGGCGTCTTCCACGACACGACATGGCAATGGACCGAGTGGCTGCATCGCCTGCGCGGCGGCGAAGTCGACCAGGGGCACTGGGGCCGTTCCGGCAGCCGACGGATCGTTGCGATGGTGGAGGAGGCGCTGGGCCTGC
This sequence comes from uncultured Pseudoxanthomonas sp., assembly GCF_947498795.1. Lineage (NCBI taxonomy): Bacteria > Pseudomonadati > Pseudomonadota > Gammaproteobacteria > Lysobacterales > Lysobacteraceae > Pseudoxanthomonas > uncultured Pseudoxanthomonas sp. Next base: position 521,435 of record NZ_CANMLQ010000002.1, read on the forward strand.
CGGCGCGGACGCCGGAGAAGGAGGACTTCGGCTACAACTTCGCCGTGTCCGGCGCGGTCTGCAACGACCTGATGAACGTACAGCGCCAGGTGCCGCACCTCGTGCAGCAGATGGACGAAGTACCCGCCGCGTGGCGGGGAGGCATCGTCGTCGTCCGCATCGGAGTGAACAGCTTCGGCCAGCGTGAGCACCTCGAGCGGCTGGCCGCCTCCGCCGACGATCCTGCCGTGGCAGCGGAGATCGACGGATGCATCGACGATGTACGCGCGGCGGTGTCGTACCTCCATCGCCACCATCCCGATACGCGGGTGGTGCTGGTCGGCATCTTCGACAACGCCAACATCGGCGAGAACGTACGACGCTGGTCGTCAGCGCGCGAACAGGCCAACATCACCCGCGCACTGGATCGCTACGACGCCGCGCTGAAGGCCATGGCGGTGCGGGATCCCCGCATCGCTTTCTTCGACGACCGGGCCTGGTTCGCAGCGCTGTGGGGTGGCCGCGACGCGACGGCTCGCGCGGCATACAAGGCCGTCCGCATCGGCGAGGACCTGGTCGTCACCAACACGCAGGGCGATGCGCCCTGCCACGCGATCCTGTCGGACGGGCACGCCGGCACGGTCTGGAATGCCTTGTGGGCGAAAGCGCTTGTGCACGTGGTGAACCAGCGCTTCGGCGCCGGCATCACGCCCATCACGTCCCAGGAGTTGGCTTCACGCCTGGGCGGCGAAGCACTGCGCGGCAGCGAGACCTGCAGAGCGCAGTGAGTCGCCACCGGGTCGCGCTCACTTTTCGACGAAAGCGCGCTCGAACACGTACTGCCCCGGCGTGCCGATGCGTGGCGCGGCGGTGAACCCGCGGCCGTCGAGCAGGGCGCGGAAATCGGCCAGCATCTGCGGGCTGCCGCAGATCATCGCGCGGTCGTGTTCCGCATCCAGCGGCGCAATGCCCAGGCTGTCCATCATCGCGCCGCTGGCCATCAGGTCGGTCAGGCGCCCCTGGTGGACGAAGTCCTCGCGCGTCACCGCCGGGTAGTACAGCAGCTTCTCGCGGATGGTCTCGCCGAGGAACTCGTGCTGCGGCAGTTCCTTCTCGAAATAGTCGCGATAGGCGAGGTCCTCGGCATGGCGCACGCCATGTGTCAGGATGACCTTGTCGAAACGCTCGTAGGTGTCCGGGTCCTTGATCACCGACAGCCAGGGCGCCAGGCCGGTGCCGGTGCCCAGGAGATAGAGGTTGCGGCCGGGATGCAGGTCGCTGATCAGCAGCGTGCCGGTCGGCTTGCGCCCGATCAGCACGGTGTCGCCGGGCTTGATGTGCTGCAGGCGCGAGGTCAACGGGCCGTCCTGCACCTTGATGCTGAAGAACTCGAGCTGTTCTTCCCAGTTGGCGCTGGCGATCGAATAGGCGCGCAGCAGCGGCTTGCCGTCGACTTCCAGCCCGATCATGACGAACTGGCCGTTCTCGAAGCGGAAACCGTCGTCGCGGGTGGTGGTGAAGCTGAAGTAGGCGTCCGTCCAGTGACGGACGTCGAGCACCGTCTCGGTGCCGAACGCAGAGGACATGGGGGAAGTCAGGCGAGTGAAGCGACGCGCCATTGTAGCCGACCCGCATTCGACGGCCTTGATCCTGCTCAATCGCCCGCCGCCGGGGCGGGGGGCGGATCGCCGCGCCGGTGGAAGCAGAGTTGCTCGACGACGCGCCGCATCGGACGTGCCGCCAGCAGCAGGTTCACCGGAACATCGAACTGCGCGTGGTCGAAGGCCCATCGCAGGGCGCGCTTGAACGCGAACCCCGGGACCGGCGGCGGCGACGCCACATCCGGCCCGGCGCGTCCCGACAGGGAACGGGCCAGGCTGCGTCCCACCATCGCGCCGTGCGTCAGTCCGGCATGGATGCCGCCTGCGGTCAGCGGCGACACCATGCCGGCCGCATCGCCGATCAGCACGACGTCGTCGCGCTGCATGGGCCGGACCGGACCGCCGCAGGGAATCAGCCCCGCGCGGATGCTGTCGGGTCGTCGCGTGACGGACAGTCCGGTCATCGGCGCGACGTGCTGCAGGAAGCCCGCCATGTCCGGCACATGCGTGCCGCCGGAGCGGTATCGCCGGGCGAGACCGGCCTGCACGCCGGTCGGTGTCTGCGCTACCCAGCCCAGGTAGCCCGGCGCGAAGCGCTTGCTGATGAAGCAGTGCAGGGCATCGGGTTCGCGCAGGGCGAAGCCGTCGAACTCGTATTCCACGCCATGGAGATACTGGTCCACACGACCCAGCCCCAGCTTCTCCGCGACCCGCGAGCGTGCGCCGTCGGCGCCGACGAGCACGCGGGCCTCGCCGATGCCGTCCAGCCGCCATCCGGTTGTCGTACGGGTGGCGTCACGGAAGGCAAGGCCACGTTTCAGCTCGACGCCGCAGGCTTCGGCGCGCTGGCCCATCCAGCGCAGCAGCGCCGGTGTATCGGTGGTGTAGAAGCGATAGCCCTCCGCGCCGAGCCGCACGCTGCGCAGGTTGGGGGCGTACAGGCGCACGTGCGGCACGGCACGCACGAGTGCCGGCGGCAAGCCGGCCAGCAGCGGCGCATCGCAGGCTTCCTGTACCAGGATGCCGGTGGTGTGCATGCGTTCGCCGAGGTCCTGCTTGCGGTCGATCACGCAGACCCGCAGGCCATGCATGGCAAGTTCCCGTGCGCAGGCGAGGCCGGCGAAGCCGGCCCCCACGACGATCACGTCATAACGGCAATCCTGCATGATCTGGCACGCGCTCCATCACGGAAAGGCGTGCAGCGTGCAGGCCGTTCGCGGAGCGGCGATGAAGTCGCCATGAAGTCCGCGCCTCCGATCCGCACATGCGAAGAAGGCGCCCGTGGGCGCCTTCTTGGTGTCGCTTCAGCCGTGGCCACCGCCGCGGGGGCCGCGCTGGCCGCCACCGCCGGGCCTTCCACCGCCTCCACCCGGTCGACCGCCAGGACCACGGCCGCCTGCAGGACGACCGCCCGGCCCTGGCCGCGGACCGGCCTGCTGCGGGCGATTGCCGCCGCCAGGCCGTCCCTGCGGACGCGGGCCGCGCGGCTGCTGGCCGTACGGATTGAAACCGGGGTTGGCATGGTCGGAGGGAAAGCTCGGCGCGCTGGCCGGGTGGCCGTACGGACGCGCCGCACGCTGAGGCTTGCCGGCGCCCTGGCCGCCACGCGGTCCACGTTCGGCGCCGAATCCGGGGCCGCGTTCGTTGCCGAAGCGGTCGCCGCCGAAGCCGCCCTGGCCGCCGCCCGGGCCACGCTTGCCTGCGCCGCCACCGGGCTTGCCACCGGCACCGAGACGTCCGCCCGGCTTGCCGCCGTAGGGCTTCTTCGGGCCGCCGGGACCGGCGTTGCGATGCCCGGCAGGACCGGTGTCCACGCCGTCCGGCACGTACCAGCTGCGGAAGGCGGCCGGATTGCCATCGGGCAACGGCTTCGGGCCCTTGGGCGTGCGCTGCTTGAACGGGCGCTGCGACTGCTTGGCCGCCTGTTCGCCGCTGACGGTCAGGCCGCCGTGCGGCTTCTTGCCGCGACCGCCACGACCGCGGTCTTCGCGCACGTGGTCGAAGCGGCGCAGCTCGCGGCCTTCGTCGGCGCTGTTGTGGCCGTTGACGTAGGCGCTGCCGCTGCGGCCGCCGCCGACGTGCACGGTCGACTTGGCGGCCTTGCGCTGGCCGATCACCGGCTGCAGCGTCAGGGCGGCGGGGGTGCCGACATCCAGGCCCAGGTCCTTGCGCAGCGCTTCGACCTGCGCGTCCGGCAGTTCCTGCGTCTGGCCGCGCAGCAGCGGCTGCGGCAGGCTGACCTTGCCGTAGCGCACGCGCTTCAGGCGGCTGACCTGGCAGCCCTGGGATTCCCACAGGCGACGCACTTCGCGGTTGCGGCCTTCCTTGACCACCACGCGGAACCAGTCGTGCGAGTCGGTGCCGCCGATGCGCTCGATCTCGTCGAACTTGGCCGGGCCGTCGTCCAGCGCCACGCCGCGGCGCAGGCGGTCGACGATGTTGTCCGGCACGCTTTCCTGGCCTTCCGGCGCACGCACGCGCACGACGTACTCGCGCTCGACCTCGTAGGACGGGTGCATCATCGCGTTGGCGAGTTCGCCATCGGTGGTCAGCACCAGCAGGCCGGTGGTGTTGATGTCCAGGCGGCCGATGGCGATCCAGCGCGCGCCCTTCAGTGCGGGCAGCGCTTCGAAGATCGTCGGGCGGCCTTCGGGGTCTTCACGTGTGGTGACTTCGCCTTCCGGCTTGTTGTAGATCAGCACGCGCGAGGGTTCGGTCAGCGCGCTGGCGACGAACGTCTTGCCGTCCAGCTCGACGCGGTCGCCGCCCTTGACCGACATGCCGGTCTGCGCGGTTTCGCCATTGACCTTGACCAGGCCGTCGGCGATGCGCTGTTCGAGCGCGCGGCGCGAGCCCAGGCCGGCCTGGGCCAGCACCTTGTGCAGGCGTTCCTCCAGGCGGGTGGTTTCCGGCGTCTCGGCGCCTTCGCCGCGCTTCAGCGACAGCTTGCCCAGGGGGGCTTTCTTCGGGGGGGTGTTGCTCATTGTTTCTGCTCCGACGGTGCCTGGTCTTCCTGCTCGGAAGCAGCGGCGTCGTCATCTTCGGGTTGAGGTGCTTCGTCGTCCCCGGCGTCGTCGCCGGTTTCATCCGAGTGGGTGTCTTCGTCGGCATCGACAGATGCCGGGATGTCCTGCTGTTCATCGTCCTTGTCGCCGTGGTCGCCCACGTCTGCGTCCGCGTCCTGCGGGCTTTCAAGCCCGGCGTCGTCGACGGCATCGCCGCTGGCGATGCTGACCGGCAGCGGCGCGCCATCCAGCGGCAGCTGCGGTTCCAGTTCGCCGATGTCCTTCAGCTCGGACAGCGGCGGCAGTTCGTCCAGCCGCTTCAGGCCGAAATAGTCCAGGAAAACCTTGGTCGTGCCGAACAGCGCCGGCTTGCCGGGCACGTCGCGGTGGCCGACGACGCGGATCCACTCGCGCTCTTCCAGCGCCTGGATGATGTTGCTGCTGACCGCCACGCCGCGAACCTGTTCGATCTCGCCGCGGGTGATCGGCTGGCGGTACGCGATCAGGGCCAGGGTCTCCAGCGTGGCGCGCGTGTACTTGGTTTTGCGCTCGGTCCACAGGCGCGCGACCCACGGATGCACGTCGGCCTTGACCTGGTAGCGGTAGCCCGAGGCGACCTCCACCAGTTCGACGCCGCGGTCGGCGCAGCCGGCGGCCAGATCCTCGAGGGCCTGCTCGACGCTGCTTTCCGGCGCCGGCTCGTCCTCGGGGAACAGGCCATGCAGCTGCGCCAGCGTCAGGGGCTGGGTGGCCGCCAGCAGGGTGGCTTCCACGATGCGGTTGATGAGCGATTGATCCATGCGGTCCTGTCGTTCGGAAGTGCGGCGGGGCGTTCGTGGCCCCGGCCGGGTTCACTGGCTGTCGTTGGCGGCGTCGCTGTCGTCGAATTCGCTGGAGAACTGCAGCGGTTCGTTGGTGTTGTTCAGTGCCAGCGACTTGATGTAGATCGGGGCGAGCGGAGCTTCCTGCACGATGTCGAGCAGCTGCTCCTTGGCCAGTTCCAGCATGGCCAAGAAGGTCACCAGCACGCCCAGCTTGCCTTCCTCGGGCGTGAACATGCTTTCGAAGCGATGGAACTTGCCGTCCTCCAGCCGCGTCAGCACGTCGCCCATGCGCTGGCGCACGCTGAGCGCCTCGCGCTTGATCGCGTGGCCGGTGAACAGCTCGGCGCGCTTGAGCACGTCGTGCAGCGCCAGCAGCATTTCCTTCAGTTCCACCGGCGGCGGCAGCTTGACCGCGGCGCGATCCGGCACGTCGGCGTGCACCGGCGTGGTGTCGCGGTCCTGGCGGGGCAGGGCGTCCAGGTCCTCGGCGGCCTGCTTGAAACGCTCGTATTCCTGCAGGCGGCGGACCAGTTCGGCGCGCGGGTCGCCTTCCTCGCCTTCCTCGCTGACCGGCCGCGGCAACAGCATGCGCGACTTGATCTCGGCCAGGATGGCGGCCATCAGCAGGTACTCGGCGGCGAGTTCGAACCGCAGTTCCTGCATCACGTTGATGTAGTCCACGTACTGCCGGGTGATCTCGGCGACGGGGATGTCAAGGATGTCCAGGTTCTGCCGCCGGATCAGGTACAGCAACAGGTCCAGCGGACCTTCGAACGCATCCAGGATGACTTCCAGCGCATCCGGCGGGATGTACAGGTCCTGGGGAATCTGCAGAACAGGCTGGCCATGCACCACCGCCAGCGGCATTTCCTGCTGCTGGGGGCGCGTGGTCGGGGGTTGTGGGTTCGCGTCGGACGCGAGTTCTGGGCTCATCAAGGAACAGCCATCGTGCGGGTCACCCTGCGGGCCTGCCCGAGGCAGGACGGCGCGGCACCGGCAATGCACCAACCATCATCTACGCGTCGCAGGGCGAACGCTTCCCTTACAGCAACCGGCAAAGCACACCGCAGGAATGCGGGGAGCGAACAGCGAGGTCGTCGGGCGCGGGCGGAGGGGGGCAGCGAATCGAACGTCCAGGAGGTCCCTCGACAGGGCAGGGAGGCCGGCGTGGCCGGGTTTTCCCCTGGACGGGCCGCTGCTTCCGGCCGTGCAATGGATGACAGGGTAAGCGTTGGCCCTGACCGTGTCCAGCACCCGCCGCGCGGGTCGCACGTACAATTCAGTCTTCGCCCTGGGAGTGAACACCATGTGGTATGCCATTGAAGGCCATGACGGGACCGATGTCCTTCCGTTGCGCTTGGCCTCGCGACCGGCGCACCTGGCGCGCCTGACCGCCCTGCGCGACGAGGGGCGCCTGCTGCTCGCCGGTCCCTGCCCGGCGATCGATGCCGAGGATCCGGGTCCGGCCGGTTTCAGCGGCAGCATCGTCATCGCCGAATTCGATTCGCTGGAAGACGCGAAGGCCTGGGCCGATGCCGATCCCTACGTAGCCGCAGGCGTCTATGCCCGCGTCGATGTCCGGCCGTTCCGCAAGGTCCTGCCGTGAATCGGGTGGAGCGCATCCGGGCAGCTCTCGAATCCGCCCTGCGGCCGCTCGCGCTGGAGGTCGACGACGACAGCCACAAGCACGCTGGCCATGAGGGCGCCCGCGATGGGCGTGGGCATTTCACGGTGCGGATCACCAGCGAGGCCTTCGCCGGCAAGCTGCCGCTCGCCCGCCACCGGGCCGTCTACGCAGCCCTCGGCGACATGATGCAGACCGACATCCACGCCCTGGCCATCGAGGCCCGCACGCCCGACGAATCGCGCTGAGGGGCTGCCCGCATCTGGCAGCGCGACATGCAGGGTGCGGTGAAAACGTTTACATTCGCCCCCCTCCGATAGGCCGGGAGGGCCCCCATGAACCTGAAACCCCTCGTTTCGCCGCGACCCCTGCTGATCGGGATGTTCGCCGCGCTCTTGTCGGCGCCCGCCGTTGCGACGCCTCCGGTCTATGCCACGCCCGAAGAGAAGGCGTTCGTCGACGCCCTGCTGGCGAAGATGACGGTGGAGGAAAAGCTGGGCCAGCTGAACCAGCCGCCAGGCGTCGGCAACAACACGGGCCCGGCGGCCATGGCCGGCAACGAGGACCAGATCCGGCGTGGCGAGATCGGCTCGTACCTCGGAACCCAAGGCGCGGCGTTGACCTGCCGCCTGCAGAAGATCGCCGTCGAAGAGTCCCGGCTCGGCATTCCGCTGCTGTTCGGTTACGACGTCATCCACGGCCACCGCACCGTGTTCCCGGTGCCACTGGGCGAATCGGCCAGCTTCGACCCCGCGGAAGTGCAGCATGCCGCCCGCGTCGCCGCGATCGAAGCGTCGGCGCATGGCATCCACTGGACCTATGCGCCGATGGTCGACATCTCGCGCGATCCGCGCTGGGGCCGGGTGGTCGAGGGCGCAGGCGAGGACCCTTACCTGGGTTCGGTGCTGGCGGCCGCGCGCGTGCGCGGTTTCCAGGGCGACGACCTGCGCAAGCCGGATGCGGTGCTCGCCACCGCCAAGCATTTCGTCGCCTATGGCGCGGCCGAGGCGGGGCGCGACTACAACGTCGCCGACATCTCCGAGCGCACGCTCCACGAGCTCTACCTGCCGCCGTTCAAGGCTGCCGTGGATGCGGGTGCGCAATCGATCATGGCGGCCTTCAACGAGATCGCCGGCGTTCCGATGCACGCGCACCGGCCGCTGATCGAGGACCTGCTGCGCAAGGAGTGGGGCTGGGATGGGTTGCTGGTCAGCGACTACACCGGTGTGATGGAGCTGATGCCGCACGGCATCGCCGCGGACCGCAAGCAGGCCGGCGCGCTGGGCTTGCGGGCCGGCGTGGATGTCGACATGGTCAGCCAGATCTACGTGAAGGATCTTCCCGCCGAAGTTAAGGCCGGCAGGGTGCCGATGGCGCAACTGGATGCATCCGTGCGTCGCGTGCTCAACGCGAAGTACCGGCTGGGCCTGTTCGACGATCCCTACCGCTCCTGCACTCCGGATGGCGCCCACGAGCGCGCGATGACGCTGACCCCTGCGCATCGCGCCGATGCGCGCCGGATGGCGCAGAAGTCGCTTGTGCTGCTGGAGAACGACAACGACGTGCTGCCGCTGTCCAAGTCCGTGCGCACGCTGGCGGTGATCGGGCCGCTGGCCGATCACCGCCGCGCGATGCTGGGCAACTGGGCGGTGGCGGGTAAGGAAGAAGATGCCGTCACGCCGCTGGAAGGCCTGAAGGCCGCGCTCGGCAATGACACCCGCATCACGGTGGCGAAGGGCGCCGAGATCGACAGCCAGGATACGTCCGGCTTCGCCGACGCGGTGGCGGCGGCGCAGAGTGCCGACGCGGTGGTGATGTTCCTCGGCGAACATCCGGACATGAGCGCCGAGGCGAACAACCGCACGACGCTGGACCTGCCGGGTGTCCAGGAGCAGCTCGCCCTGGCGGTGGCAGCGACCGGCAAACCGGTGGTGGTGGTGCTATTGAACGGCAGGCCGCTGTCGATCGGTCGCCTGAAGGGCAAGGTGCCGGCCATCCTCGAAGCCTGGTTCCCGGGCGTGGAGGGCGGCCATGCGATCACCGACGTGCTGTTCGGCGACGTCAATCCGTCCGCCAAGCTGCCGGTGACGTTCCCGCACAACGTCGGCCAGGTGCCGATCTACTACGCGCACAAGAACACCGGCCGTCCGCCGCGCGAGGAAGAGAAGTACACCAGCAAGTATCTCGACGTCCCGTGGACGCCGCTCTACGCGTTCGGCCATGGCCTCAGCTATACGACGTTCCGCTACGACGCGCCCAGCGTGGCATCGCCGACGCTGAAGCTCGGCGATCTGCGGCAACGCGTCAGCGTGCGCGTCAGCAACACCGGCAAGCGCGCAGGCGAAGAGGTGGTGCAGCTGTACGTGCGCGACGACGTTGCCAGCATCACCCGTCCTGTGAAGCAGCTGCGGGGTTTCCAGCGGGTGGCATTGGCGCCGGGCGAGTCGAAGGTCGTCACGTTCGAGCTCGGCTTCGAGGATCTGGCGATGTACGACGATCGCATGCAGCGGGTGGTGGAACCCGGCACGTTCACGGTCTTCGTCGGTGGCAGTTCCGATCGCACGCGCGATGCCGCATTCGAGGTCGTGCCGAAGTAAAAGTGGGAATTGCAGCAGCGGATCATGCTGCAATGCAAAATTTTCCCGGCCGCTCGGAGGTTCATGCAAGTGCATGAATTTCCGAGGGTTTGCGTGTCGAATAACGCGGGCTTTACACGTTTCCGTGAAAACGGTTACAGTCCGCGCCACTTGCAGCAGTCATCACCGCGGAGGGGCGGGGAATGGCGCGAACCTCGGTCACCATCAAGGACGTCGCACGTGAGGCGCGGGTTTCCGTCGCCACCGTGTCGCGTGCGTTGAATGGCCACGAGAATGTCGCCGAGTCCGTCCGCCAGCAGGTGCTCGCCACCGCCGACCGCCTCCGCTACCAGCCACACGCCGCTGCGCGCAGCCTGAGCAGCCGGCGCACGCAGACCATTGGCGTGGTCCTGCCCGATCTGTACGGCGAGTTCTTCTCGGAACTGGTACGCGGCATCGACCAGGTCGCCCGCGCGCGTCGCCAACATCTGCTGGTCTCCAGTTACCACGGTCACCCGGAAGAGCAGGGCGAGGCGCTGCGTGCGATGCGGGGCCGCGTCGACGGATTGCTGGTGCTGTCCCCGTACAGCGACCGTCCTGGCTTCCTCGTCGACAACCTGCCGTCCTCCCTGCCGGTCGTGCTGATCAATACCGACGTGCAGGATGCGTCCTATCCTGCATTGACCATCGACAACTACGGCGCTGCCGTGGCAATGGTGGAACACCTGGCGAACGCCGGGCACCGCCGCATCGCCTTCATCGGTGGCCCCGAGGGCAACTTCGATGCGCGCGAACGCCTGCGCGGTTACCGCGATGCCATGGCGCGTTTCGTGCCGGGGACGCCACCGCAGGAATTCGCCGGCGACTTCAGTGAGTCTTCGGGCTATGAGGCCGGCAAGCGCATGGCGCAGTCGGCGGACCGGCCGCAGGCCGTCTTCGCCGCCAACGACATGACGGCACTGGGCTGCCTGTACGCCTTCAACGAGGCCGGCGTGCGCGTCCCGCAGGATGTGGCGCTGGCCGGTTTCGACGACATTCCGCTGGCGCGTTTCGTTCACCCGACCTTGACCACGATGCGCGTCAGTATCGCGGAGCTGGGTGGACAGGCGATGAGCCGCCTGCTGGATGCGATCGATTCCGACGGCGCGCGCGTCGCGCCGTCCGCCATGCTGATTCCAGAACTGATCGTCCGGGCTTCGAGTGTGGGAGAGGGCCGCCACGCAAAGACTTAGGTTGAGACAGGACCGCTTTTTTTTGGGCGGGGATGTAATCGATTACAAGCGGCATCAAGCCGATATGCACCACATCAATCTTTGGAGGGAGAGCCAATGAAACAGCGCAACCGGAACATGTTCCAACCCAAGCGCAAACTGCTGACGTGCGCACTGGCCAGCGTGCTGGTCGTGGCGAGCGGCCACGCGATCGCGCAGTCGTCCAACGCCACGCTGCGCGGCAAGGCTGACGCTGGCGCGCAGGTCACGGCGGTCAACACCGCTACTGGCAGCAAGCGTCAGGTCACCGCGAATGCCGACGGAAGTTACGCGCTGGCCGGTTTGCCGCCCGGCACCTATACGGTGTCGTCGGGCGGCACCGAACGCACCGTCACCCTGCAGGTAGCGACGTCGGTCAGTCTGGACCTGGTGGGTGGTGCGCCTGCCGCGCCGGCGGGTGACGCGACCACGCTCGACACCGTGCGCGTGTCCGCACCGCCGCTGCAGGAGGTCAAGACGTCCGAAGTCGGTACCAATGTCTCGCTCAAGCAGATCAACACCGTCCCGCAGCTGACGCGCAACTTCCTCGAGTTCGCCGACACGGTCCCGGGCATGCAGTTCGAGACAGACCAGAGCAGCGGCCAGTCCAAGCTGCGTGGCGGCGCGCAGAAGACGAGCGCCATCAACGTCTACATCGACGGCGTCGGCCAGAAGAACTACGTGTTGACGGGCGGCGTAGCAGGTCAGGACCAGAGCGCGGGCAACCCGTTCCCGCAGCTGGCCATCGGCGAATACAAGGTCGTGACCTCGAACTACAAGGCCGAGTTCGACCAGGTGGGTTCTGCGGCGATCATCGCGCAGACCAAGTCGGGAACGAACGAGTTCAAGGGTGAACTCTTCACCCGTTACACCAATACCTCCATGCGCCAGCCGACGGTCGGCGAAGAGGCCAAGGGTGAAGACAAGTCCCAGACGAAGCAGAACGAGTATGGCTTTGCGTTGGGCGGCCCTATCATCCAGGACAAGATGCACTTCTTCTTCAGCTACGAAGCCAAGGATTTCGTGCTGAATGTCAATCCGGTCGCTACGGAACGTCAGTGGGAGTCGTTCGAGGACTTCCTGCCTGCGGGCGTGCGCGCGCAGCTTGGGCCGACGACGCAGCCTTTCAATGAGGACCTGTACTTCGGTAAGTTGAGCTGGGATGTCGGCGACAATGACAGGCTTGAACTGTCAGCCAAGTATCGCGACGAAGAGGGCGTCAGCGGTGCGGGCGGCACCACCACGGACAGTGCGGCCAAGGTCAACTTCAACACCGACAAGCGCTATGACCTACGTTGGATGCATTACGGCGAAACATTCCTCAACGAAGCGCGCGTTACCTACGAGGATTCACTGTTCAATCCGGCGGCTTTCACGATTGGCAACCAGTCGGTCTACACCCGCGGTCCGAATCGAAACGACGTACTGATCACCGCCGATTCGACAAGCGCCTTGTCGATCCAGCGCAAGGGGCAGAAGGGGCCAGCGTTCCAGAACGACCTTACCTTCAACTCGTTTGAGTGGATGGGCGACCACGTCGTTAAGATGGGTGTCAAGTACAAGTCGGTCGAACTGACCCAGAGCGAGAATTCGGCTATCAACCCGACATTCCGGTACTCCGTCAACGACGGTTCGCTCGCCGTCACGCCGTATTCTCCGGTGGGCACCAACAGCATTCCCTACATGGTGAGCTTCAATGCGCCCTTCGAGGGTGCCTCGCCCATCGTAGAAACCACCGCCAAGCAGTACGGCATCTACATCCAGGATGATTGGGATGTCACCGATCGGCTCCAGCTGAACCTCGGCCTGCGCTGGGACTACGAGGAAATCCCGTCCTACGTGGATTTCCGTACGCCGCAAGAAGTCGTCGACGCCCTGTACGGTCCGGGCACGGGCAGCAATTCGGGCGGCATCTATGCCGACCAGCTGCGCGCGGGCGGCGTCAATATCGAGGACTACATCAGCACGGGCAACAACCGCAAGTCCGACAAGAACAACTGGGCGCCGCGCCTGGGCTTCTCGTACGATCTGGCTGGCGACGAACGCTGGGTGTTGTTCGGTGGCGCAGGCCGCAGCTACGACCGAAATCTCTACGACTATCTGGGCCTGGAACAAGTCAAGGCCGCCTTGGCGACTTACGACATCAGTTTCGTTGAGAGCTCGGGTTGCACGCCGGCCCCTGGCACCTGCGTCAACTGGGACCCGCGCTTCCTCAACGGTATCGATGAGCTCTACTCGCTGATCGACACGCGCCGTCGCAACGGCGAAATCGATTTGATGAACAACGATCTGGTGACGCCTTACTCGGACCAGTACTCGTTGGGCATTCGCGGCACCATCGGAGAATGGAATTCGTCGGCCACCGTCGCGTACGTCCATAGCAAGGAGGGCTTCGTCTTCACTCTGGGTAACCGCTATCCGAATGGCAACTTTTATGACGCGCCGTCCTGGGATGCGGCAGATCTGGCACAGCCGTGGGAGCACCAGCCGCCGGGCTTCGGTGCGCTCATCTTGGGCGACAACGGGATAGAGACCAAGACCACCCAGTTGCTGCTGTCCACGGAAAAGCCGTACACGGAAGAGTCGGGCTGGGGTTTCACGGCGGCGTATACGTTCTCGCGCGCCAAGGGTAACCGCGGCGGCGATGAGCATTACTCGTTCGATGCCGCCACCATCGATGGCTATCCCTTCATCGACTTGAAGGCCGTACCTCGCCACCGCTTGGTGATGACCGGCATCTACGATTTGCCGTGGGGCTTCACTGCATCGGCAAAGGTCACGCTTGCAACGCCGCCCCCGCTTAATGCGGTCGTCGGCTGGCGTGACTACGGTAGCAGCACCGCCGCCCCGCCGCTCATCGTCTCGACCGACACGCCCGGTACCTTCGGCACCAAGCAATTGGACCTATCGTTGTCCAAGCGCTTCGACATCGCCGAAGACATGGCATTCGAAGTACGTGCGGACATGATCAACGTCACCAACGCGAAGAACTACAGCTCGTACCGCACGGTCTGGGGTTCTGGTGGCGTATACGATCCGGAGACCAGCGTGGTCAGTACCGGCAACGGCGTCACCAGCTACACGCCGCCGCGTACGCTGTTCGTCAGTGCACGTCTGACCTGGTAGCGGGACGGCGTCATCGGTCATGTTCGGGACCCGCGCAAGCGGGTCCCGTCATATGGGGGAGGGGAGATGGACGGGAATTCGATTCGCGAGGTCGTCGTGGTGGGCGGTGGCTCCGCCGGCTGGATGGCGGCGTCGGCACTGGTCCGGCATCTGGACAGAAGCTGCAAGGTGCGGCTGGTGGAGTCGGACGAGATCGGCATCGTCGGCGTCGGCGAAGCGACCGTGCCGCACATCCGGACGTTCAACGCGCAGGCACTCGGGCTGGATGAGGCCGAGTTCGTGCGTGCCACGCAGGGCACCTTCAAGCTCGGCATCGAGTTCCGCGACTGGGCGCGCATCGGCGACCGCTATATGCACGGCTTCGGAACGGTCGGCCACGATCCCGGCCCCGCCGCGTTCCATCACTACTGGCTGCGGCTGCTGATGGCAGGCAAGGACGTGGGTGATATCGGCTCCTATCAGTTGCAGACGCTCGCGTCGCGCGAAGATCGGTTCCTGCCCGGTGCCAACGACGTACCGCCGACGTCGCCGCTCGCCAACGTTGCGTATGCCTATCACTTCGATGCGACGCTGTACGCCCGCTACCTTCGCGCATTCGCCGAACGCTTGGGAGTCGAGCGGGTGGAAGGCAAGGTGGTCGACGTGGAACGGGTGCCGGAAACGGGATTCGTGAGCGCTGTGGTAATGGAAGACGGTCGCCGCGTCACCGGCGACCTCTTCATCGATTGCTCCGGCTTCCGCGGGCTGTTGATCGAACAGGCGCTCCAGACCGGTTACGAAGACTGGAGCCATTGGCTGCCCTGCGACCGTGCGGTCGCCGTTCCCTGCGACCGCGTCGGCGATCCCACGCCTTACACGCGATCCACCGCGCGTACCGCCGGCTGGCAGTGGCGGATTCCGTTGCAGCACCGCACCGGCAACGGCATGGTCTACTGCAGCGATTTCATGAGCGAAGACGAGGCGATCGGAACGCTGCTGGGCAACCTCGACGGAAAACCACAGGCAGAGCCGAGACCGCTGCGCTTCGTCACCGGCAAGCGGAAGCAGTTCTGGAACCGCAATGTCGTCGCCATCGGGTTGGCCAGCGGGTTCATGGAGCCGCTGGAATCCACCAGCCTGTTGCTTATCCAGACCGGCATCCTGCGCCTGCTGGACATGTTCCCGCATCGCGACATGGATCCGGGGCTGGTGGCGCGCTACAACGCGCGTACCCACTTCGAATACGACCATATCCGCGACTTCCTGATACTGCATTACAAGGCCGTCGAACGCGACGAGCCTTTCTGGCGGCGATGCCGGGACATGCCGATTCCCGATACGTTGCAGGCGAACCTGGACCTGTTCCGCGCTACCGGGCGCTTCTACCGTGACGGCGAGGAATTCTTCGCGCTGCAGAGCTGGGTGCAGGTGATGTTGGGGCAGCGGATCGTGCCGCATGCGTATTCGCCCCTTGTGGATCGCATGCCGGAGGAGGATGTGGTTCGGTTGGTGGCCAGTGTCCGCGAGACGCTCCAGCGATGCGTGCAGGCCATGCCCAAGCATCAGGCCTTCATCGACCGTCATTGCCGGGCACCTGCGACGGTGTCGTGAGGGCGAGCGTGGGGCGAGCGCTGGGCGCTGGACACGCCACGAATCTACGTTGCGATGCAGCAGAGAGCGGCTGGAATTTCCCCTTTTTGTCGGCGGCCTGCACGGCGTGACGGGGATCGCACAAACGCTTTTGCCACCCCCGCTGAAAACGGTTACATTGCGTCCAGTGAAGGTCAGCCGTGGAGGGCGGACGTGACGCACGGGTGGCTCACCTGCGAGGTGCGCAAAGGGTGGCAGGTCATGACGCGACGTCCTGCCTGGTCATCGAGCCGTCAACGCATGGCCCATCCCGTGGATTTTCTCTGGCACGCGACAACGCCACGAAGCGGCATGCCTTCGGGCGTGTTCGGCACATCCATGAGACGGACGGGCGCGGGGAGCGTCACGGTACACGGCAGCGATGCCGCTTTTTTGGTGCGAAAGATGTAATCGATTACACGCGGCATGAGTGTCGCAAACGCTGTACCCATCCTGGAGGGGAGACCGCATGAAGCATCACGGCCGCAACACGTTCCAACTCAATCGCAAACTGTTGTCCTGCGCACTGGCGAGTTGCCTGGCGATGGCGGCACCCCACGCGCTTGCACAGTCGACGTCCGCCACGCTGCGAGGCGCGGTTGCCAGCGATGCCACCGTCACCGTGATCAACGTGGATACCGGTCTCACCCGCAGTGCGAAGGCGACCAATGGCAGCTACAACATCGGTGGTTTGCCGCCCGGTGCGTACCGCATCGAGGTGACGGCCGGCGGGCAGACCAGCAGCCGTGCGGTGACGTTGGCGGTCGGCCAGACGGCAACCTTGAATCTTGAGGGATCCGCCGCCCCGGCGCCCGCCGGCGACGCCACCACGCTCGATACGGTTCGCGTGACCGCGCCGATGCTGGTGGAAACCAAGACATCGGAAGTCGCGACCTACGTGTCCAACAAGCAGATCGAACTGCTGCCGCAGAATTCGCGCAATTTCCTCGCGTTTGCGGACACCGTGCCGGGCATGCTCTTCACCACGCCGCCGAGCGGGCAGGAGAGCCAACTTCGCAGTGGTGCGCAAGGCGCCAGCAACATCAATGTCTACATCGACGGCGTGGGCCAGAAGAACTACGTCACCCCGGGTGGCATCACCGGACAGGACGACAGCGAAGGCAATCCGTTCCCGCAACTCGCCATCGGCGAGTACAAAGTCATCACGTCGAACTACAAGGCCGAGTACGACCAGATCAGCAGTGCGGCGGTCACTGCCGTTACGAAGTCGGGCACCAACGAGTTCAGTGGAAGTTTCTTCTGGGATCGCACCAGCGAGAAATGGCAAAGTCCGACGCCCCAAGAGAAGCGCTTGGGGGCCGAAGCCATCGAGCGTGTGGAGCAGTATGGGCTTTCGGTCGGTGGCCCCCTGATTCGCGACAAGCTGCATTTCTTCGTTACTTACGAGGCGAAGGACATCCTCCGACCTGCGCTCATGCTGCTGCCCACGGACGCTGCCGGCGCGAACCTGCCGTCGCAGATCCTCGCGCCATACGACAGTCTCTACAGCCGTCCCTTCAACCAGGATACCTACTTCGGAAAGTTGAGCTGGCAGGCAAGCGACAATCACCTGGTCGAGTTCTCGGCACGCCGTCGCGACGAAGTCGGTGTTTCGGGCATCGGTGGCGTCAACCTGCCCGAGGCCGGTACCGGCCTGGTCAACGATGAAACGCGTTACGACCTTCGATCGGTCTACTCGGCCGAGCGCTGGATGAATGACGCGCACATCACCTTCGAGGAATCGTCCTACAACCCCTCTCCGCTGGTGAATGCGCCCAGCAGCCGTTACACCATCGTCAACCCGCGTAATCCGAGCCAATTGGACCTGGTCGTGCTGAATGCCGGCGGCGGACCCAATTTCCAGGACAAGGGCCAGAAAGGCTGGTCGCTGCAGAATGACTTCACGTTCTACGGGTGGGAGGGACACACCCTCAAGGCCGGCATCAAGTACAAGCGGGTCGACCTGACGGCGTTCCAGCAGTTCCCGCCCTATCCGCGCTACTGGTACGACGTCAACGAAAGCCTGACGCAGCCATACCGCATCGAGTTCACGACAGCGCGTCTCGGCCGTGACCCGTTCGTGGAGTCCGCCAACAAGCAGTTCGGCATCTACCTGCAGGACGACTGGGCCGTCACCGACAAGCTGACACTCAACCTCGGCGTGCGCTGGGACTACGAAGAAATCCCGAGTTACACCGACTATCGCCTTGATCCCCGCATCGCCACCGCGTTGCGTGGCTGGACCAACATCCGCGATACCGACTACGACATCGAGGATTACATCAGCGATGGCAGCAATCGCAAGGACTTCAAGGGGGCCATCCAGCCACGCCTGGGCTTCTCCTATGACCTGACCGGCGATCAGCGTCATGTGATCTTCGGTGGTGCAGGCCGCGCGTACGACCGCAATCTGTTCGACTACATGGCGCGCGAGTACTACGGCGGTGCGTTCACCACTTACAGCATCCGTTTCCCGACACCACTGCATCCCTGTGCCGCCAGCGCCAGTTGCATTCCTTTCAATACCGCGTTGCTGACTCAGGCAGGCCTGGACGCCTACAGCGCCGCCAATCCGACGGCGGGCGGCGAGGTCAATCTGCTCAACAACGACCTCAAGACCCCGTATTCCGACCAGTTCAGCCTGGGCATGCGCAACATCGTTTCGCTTTGGGGCCTCGACTGGAACACGTCGGTCACGCTCTCCCATATCCGCAGTCGCGACGGCATTTACTCCCATTTGGGCAACAGGCGTCCGAATGGAACGTTCCATGAGTTCGAGGCGCTGGGCCAGACATGGGGCGGGGCGCCGTTCGGCTTCGCCATCCCCGGTTACGGCAGTCTGATCCTCGGAGACAACGGCTTCGAGTACAACCTGAATTCGCTGCTGCTCTCCATCGACAAGCCGTATACGGCGGAATCGCCGTGGGGCTTCAATGCGGCATATACCTACAGCGATGCGGAAGAGAATCGCCCGAACGCATCGACTGGCGAGACTTATCTCTTCGACTACGCCTTCGCGAATGACCAGATGTACACCTCGACCGGCGTGCCGAAGCATCGCCTTGTCCTGAGCGGCATCTACTCGCCGGGCTGGGATGTCGTGTTCAGCGGCAAACTGGTGCTGGCAACACCGATTCCGAAATCCGGTACGAACTGCCTGAATTCGCTGCCTGCGCCTGCACCCAATTATCTGTGCTTCTACGATCCGTATACGCCCAATGGCACCATCGGCTTCAAGCAGTTCGACTTTGCAGCCGAGAAGCGGTGGGATACCGGCACGGACCTGAGCTTCAAGGTCCGGGTCGATCTGATCAACGCGTTCAACTGGAGGAACTGGAATCAGTACGACGGCGCGTACGGTACGGGCAACGGTGGGCGCGGCCCGGTCAATCCGAACCTGGGTAACCGCACGGGCATCGAGATTTTCGAACCCACCCGCACCTTCAAGCTCTCCTTCGGCTTCGACTGGTAATACCCACCCGCCCTCGGGCGACGTCTTCGGGCGTCGCCTGACCGGCGGGTTTCTTCCACACACGTCTGTAAACGGTTACAACGGGAAATCGCTTTGAACAAGATCACCCCAGCCCCGCGCATGTCCTGGTTCATCGGCGTCGCGCTGACTCTGTTGATCGCCGGTTGCCAGAAAGCGCCAGAAGACAAGGCTGCGCCTGCACCGGCGGCGAAGCCGGCCGTGCCTGCTGTGGCGGCCAAGCCCGAGCCTCCGGCAAAGCCGGAATTGCCGCCGCTCTTCCGCGACATCGAACGCCGCACCTTCCAGTTCTTCTGGGACACCACCAACGAGGTGAACGGCCTCACGCCCGACCGTTACCCGTCGCGCCCGTTCGCCAGCATCGCGTCCATCGGCTATGCGCTGACCGCGTATCCGATCGGCATCGAAAACGGCTGGGTCAGCCGTACCCAGGCGGTGGACCGCACGCTGACGACGCTGAAGTTCCTGCGCGACGTGCCGCAGGGGCCGCAGAAGGAAGGGAAGGGCGGCCACAAGGGCTTCTACTACCACTTCCTCGACATGAACACCGGCGAGCGCTTCAACACCTGGGTGGAACTGTCCAGCGTCGACACCTCGCTGCTGCTTATGGGCGTGCTGTTCGCGCAGTCCTACTACGACCGAGACGACGCGCGCGAGAAGGAAATACGCGACATCGCCGACACGATCTACAAGCGCGTCGACTGGACCTTCCTGCAGAACAACAAACCGCTGATCTCGATGGGGTGGTTTCCCGAGAGCGGCGTCATTCCGCATGACTGGAAGGGCTACAACGAGGCGATGATGGTGTACGTGCTGGCGATGGCATCGCCGACGCATCCGGTCGGTCCCGAGGCCTGGGAAGTGTGGACGCGCAGCTACAGCGAGCTGTGGGGTGTGTTCCAGGGCCAGGAATACCTGACGTTCGCGCCGCACTTCGGCCACCAGTACAGCCACGTCTGGATCGACTTCCGCGGCATCCAGGACGACTACATGCGCGAGCGCGGCATGGACTATTTCGAGAACAGCCGCCGCGCCACGTACGCACAGCGCGCGTACGCCATCGAAAACCCGATGAAGTGGAAGGACTACGGCGAGAACGTGTGGGGCCTGACCGCGTCCGATGGCCCGCAACAGACCCAGCAGGAGTACCGTGGCGAGCAGCGCTCGTTCCGCCATTACTCTGCCCGTGGCGCCGGCTTCCGCGAGAATTTCGACGACGGCACCGTCGCGCCGACCGCGGCGATCGCCTCGTTGCCGTTCGCCCCGGAGATCGTCATTCCCGCGACCGAGGAAATGCATCGTCGCTACGGCGACTACCTGTACTCCAGCTACGGCTTCCTGGATTCGTTCAATCCGAGCTTCGACTACGACATCCCGCTGAAGACGGGGCGCATCGTCCCGGGCAAGGGCTGGGTGGCCAGCGACTACATCGGCATCGACCAGGGCCCCATCCTGGCGATGATCGCGAATTACCGGAACGACTTCGTCTGGAGCGTGATGAAGAAGAACCCCTACATCCGCGATGGCCTGAAGAAGGCCGGCTTCGAAGGGGGCTGGCTCGACGCGAAGACCGAGCAGGCCGCGGCCAGCGCCGCGACCGCGCCGACCGCTCCCCCCGATCTCGATGCCGCGGCGGCACGCGCACTGGGGACGGCGGAATCGCGCGCCAACCAGGCCGCACAGCCCGAGGCGGCGCGTCCGCAGCAGCCGGAGTAAGCTGCTCGCATGGATCGGCGTGCGCCAGCAAAGGTCTCTCCAGCACGCATCAGGGCCTTCTCCGGTGGAAGGAGGGCCCTGGTGCGCTGCTGTTCTTTCGTGACGCTGCTGTGCGCGCTGGCGATCGCGGGTTGCGCGCGCACGAACGACGACCGCACCGTCGTGCGGTTCTGGGTGATGGGGTATGAAGGCGAAGTCGTCGCACGGCTGCTGCCCGAGTTCGAACGCCAGCACCCGGATATCGATGTCGACCTGCAGATCGTGCCGTGGCTGTCGGCGCACGAGAAACTCCTGACCGCGTTCGCGGGCGAGTCGCTGCCCGACGTCAGCCCCATCGGCAACACCTGGATTCCCGAATTCGCGGCGCTCGGCGCGCTCGAGCCGCTCGACGACGAGATCGCGGCGACGCCTGGCTTCGACCAGCCGGACTTCTTTCCGGGCGTGTGGGATACGGGCGTGAT
This sequence comes from uncultured Pseudoxanthomonas sp., assembly GCF_947498795.1. NCBI lineage: Bacteria > Pseudomonadati > Pseudomonadota > Gammaproteobacteria > Lysobacterales > Lysobacteraceae > Pseudoxanthomonas > uncultured Pseudoxanthomonas sp. The sequence continues at coordinate 542,695 of NZ_CANMLQ010000002.1, forward strand.
CGACGGGCGCGCGTATGCCGTGCCCTGGTACGTCGAGACGCGCCTGCCGTTCTACCGTCGCGACATGCTGGCCAAGGCCGGCGTGCGGACGTTGCCCGCCAGTTGGGACGAATGGCGCGTCGCGATGCGGCAGGTCAAGCAGGTCGCAGGGCAGGGCAACTATTCGATCCTGCTGCCGCTCAACGAGTTCGAACCACTGCTCAGCCTTGCCATCCAGCAGCCCGAGCCCTTGCTGCGCGACGATGGACGCTACGGCAATTTCCGCAGCGAAGGATTCAGGCAGTCGCTCGGGTTCTACAAGGAAATGTTCGACCAGCAGTGGGCGCCGGTCGTCACCAACAACCAGATCTCCAACGTCTGGGACGAGTTCGGCAAGGGGTTCTACTCGTTCTACATCTCCGGTCCCTGGAACATCGCCAAGTTCAAGGAGCGCCTGCCCGCCGCGCAGCAGGCGGACTGGGGGACGATGCCGCTGCCGGGGCCCCGTGGCCCGGGCGCATCGCTGGCCAATGGCACCAGCTTCGTCGTGTTCAGGGACTCGCCGAACAAGGATGCGGCGTGGACGCTGATCGCGTGGTTGTCGTCGCCGGACGTGCAGGCCGAGTTCCACGCGCTGACCGGCGACCTGCCGCCGCGTCGTTCGCCGTGGCTCACTCCCGCACTGGCCGATGATCCCTATGCGAAAGCGTTCCGCGAGCAGCTGGAGCGTGCCGTGTCCACGCCGAAGGTGCCGGAGTGGGAGCGCATCGCCACGGAGATGCGCCTGGTGGGCGAGCAGGTCGCCAACGGCCGGCTGACCGTCGACCAGGCCGCGGAAGAACTCGACCGACGCGCCGACCGCATCCTCGAGAAGCGCCGCTGGATGCTGGACCAGGCGGGCAAGCCGGGGCCTGCGCCATGAGGTCCACGCACTCACTGGCCGGCTGGCTCTTTGCCGCCCCCGCGCTGACGGTCATCGTCGTGTTCTTCGGCCTGCCGGTGCTGGCGGCGCTGGCGCTCAGTCTCACCGACTTCGACATCTATGCGCTGGCCGACATCGGAAACCTCCGCTTCGTCGGCGTCGACAATTACTTGGGCCTGCTGCAGAACCCGATGTTCTGGAAGTCGCTGGGCAATACGGTGTACTTCGTGGTGGTCGGCGTTCCGCTATCCGTGGCGCTGTCGCTCGGCGCCGCGCTGTTGCTGCACTCGAAGCTCGGCCGCTTCAAGGGCTTCTTCCGGACTGCGTTCTTCGCACCGGTGGTCACCACCGTGGTCGCGGTCGCGGTGATCTGGCGCTATCTCTTCCACACCAAGTACGGCCTGGTGAACTGGGGGCTGTCGTGGGTGGGCATCGATCCGATCGACTGGCTCGGCGATCCCACCTGGGCGATGCCGACCATCATCCTGTTCGCCGTATGGAAGAACTTCGGCTACAACATGATCATCTTCCTCGCCGGCCTGCAGAGCATTCCGGAAGACCTGTACGAAGCCGCGCGCATCGACGGTGCCTCGCGCTGGGCGCAGTTCCGCCACGTCACCCTGCCGCAGCTGGGGCCGGTGCTGCTGCTCGTCGGCATCCTGACCATGGCCGGGTATTTCCAGTTGTTCGCCGAGCCGTACGTGATGACGCAGGGCGGGCCGCTGGAGAGCACCAAGAGCGTGCTGTACCTGATGTACGAAGAAGGCTTCAAGTGGTGGAACCTGGGCAACGCGTCCGCGGTGGCGTTCCTGCTGTTCCTGCTGATGACGGCGGTGACCAGCGGGCTGCTGTGGTTCGCACGCAGGCGGGGTGTCGAATGAACCAGCGCGTCGCCGCCGTCACCGTCAACGCGCTGCTGGTCGCGCTGGCGATCCTCAGCATCGGTCCACTGCTGTGGATGCTGTCGGTGTCCTTCATGCAGACCGGCGAGGCGGGGCACTTCCCGCCGCCGCTGCTGCCGTCGGCGCCGACGCTCGACAACTACCGCGAGCTGTTCGTGCGCGCGGGCATGGGCCGCTACCTGCTCAACAGCTTCATCGTGTCGACCAGCGTCATGCTGCTGTCGCTGCTGTTCAACACGATGGCCGGCTACGCGTTCGCGAAGCTGCGCTTCAAGGGTAGGGACCGTACCTTCCGTGCGCTGCTGGCGGCGCTGGTGATACCGGCGCAGGTGGCGATGATGCCGCTGTTCCTGCTGCTCAAGCAGATGGGCCTGGTGAACACCTACGCGGGCGCCATCGTCCCCGGCATGGCGGCGATCTTCGGCATTTTCCTGGTCCGCCAGTACGCACGCTCCATTCCGGATGAGCTGCTCGAAGCGGCCCGCATCGACGGCGCAGGCGAGGCGCGCATCTTCTTCCAGATCGTCCTGCCCGGACTGAAACCAATCCTGGTGACGCTGGCGATCTTCAGTTTCCTGGGCGCATGGAACGACTTCATGTGGCCGTTGATCGTCCTGAGCGACGATGCCCTGCAGACGCTGCCGGTCGCGCTGGCCGGCCTGTCGCGCGAGCACGTGATGGACTACGAACTGATGATGGCCGGCTCCGTCGTGACCATCCTGCCGGTGCTGCTGCTGTTCCTCGCTTTGCAGCGTTACTACATCCAGGGCCTGTTGCTGGGCAGTGTCAAAGGCTGATCCGAAGCGGGTCATTGTGGAGCTTGAATCACCATGAACATCGAACCGTCCTTTCCGCGCAAGCGGGAATCCCGTGATGTCGCTTTCTGCCGCGCGGCACTGGCGTGCAGCGTCCTGCTCGCAGGCGCCACGCCCGTCCTCGCCGCGCCGGAAGGCGTGCGCGTCCTCGACGACTTCAGCGATCCGTCGACGTGGCGCGTGGTGACGTCCAACCAGGTCAGCGGCGCGCTGCGGCAGGTCGACGGCGCGGAAGGCAAGGCCCTGTGCCTCGACTACGATTTCAACGGGGTATCGGGACATGCCGGTATCCAGCGCGACCTGTCGATCGCGTATCCGCAGAACTACCGGTTCGATTTCCAATTGCGCGGCGATTCACCGCGAAACGACCTGCAGTTCAAGGTGGTCGATGCCAGTGGCGACAACGTCTGGTGGGTCAACCGGCCGAAGTACGACTACCCGACAGCGTGGACACCCGTGCGTTACAAGCAGCGCCACATCGACAAGGCGTGGGGTCCGGATCCGGACCGCGTGCTGCGCCGGAGCGAGAAGCTCGAGTTCACCGTCTACAACAACGTCGGCGGCAAGGGATCGGTCTGCTTCGACCAGCTGACGTTCCAGGCGCTGCCGATCGACGATGGTGCGCCGTTGACGGGCGCGGCGAGTGCCTCCGTGGCGTTCCCCGCCGGTGCGGCGCGCATGGCGGTGGACGGCAAGCCCGGCACCGCCTGGTCGGCGGACCTGCACGGCGATGCCGATCCGCAACTGACGCTGGATCTGGGCAAGTTGCGCGAATTCGGTGGTCTTGTGCTGCGCTGGAAGCCCGATCAGCACGCCTCCGACTATCTGGTGCAGCTGTCCGACGATGGCCAGCAGTGGCGTGATGTCCGCACCGTGGTCGACGGCAACGGCGGCAACGACTACCTGGCGCTGCCGGAATCGGAAGCGCGCTACGTGCGGCTCACCATCGGCGACGGACCGGGCCGCTCGTTCGCACTGGCCGAGCTCGAGGTGAAGCCGCTTGCCTTCGCCGCGCATCCCAACGACCTGATCAAGGCGATGGCGTCCGAAGCGCCTAAGGGCTGGTTCCCGCGTGGTTTCAGCGGCGAGCAGCCGTACTGGACGATCGTGGGACTGGATGGCGGGCGCGAGCAGGGGCTGATCGGTGAGGACGGTGCCATCGAGATCGCGAAGGGCGGCCTGAGTGTCGAGCCGTTCGTGCGGGTCGATGGACGCTGGGTCGGCTGGTCGGACGTGCAGGCGACGCCGTCGCTTCAGGACGGTTACCTGCCGATCCCGACGGTCGCCTGGCAACACGCGGACTTCGCGCTGTCGACCACGGCATTCGCTGCCGGCACGCCCGGCGACGCGCGTCTGGTCGCGCGCCATCGCCTGACCAATACCGGCAAAGCCCCTCGCGACTATGTGCTGGCGCTCGCCGTGCAGCCGTGGCAGGTCAATCCGCCCAGCCAGTTCCTCAACACGACCGGCGGCTTCAGTCCCATCAACGATCTTGCGATCCGCGATGGCGTGGTCAGCGTGAACGGGCGCGCCAGCCTGCGCTTCGCCAAGCCGGATGCGGCGCTGGCCTCGCGGTTCGATGAAGGGTTGGTGCGCGAACGTCTGGCATCGATGGACGCAGGCTTAGCCAGCGGCCTTGATGCGCAGGTGGCAGGAGAATCGACCGGACTCGCCTCCGCCGCGGTGTTGTACCGGATCACCTTGGCGCCGGGCGAAAGCCGCGATGTCGCGTGGGTCGCTCCGCTCGAAGGCACGCTACCCGCCCGGATCGACGCGGAACGCGACCAGCAGGCCATGGCGACCGTATGGCGCGGCAAGCTGGATGAAATGAAGCTGCAGGTCCCGGCCGAAGGCCAGGCCATCGCCGACACCCTGCGCACCGCGCTGGCCCACATGCTGATTTCGCGCATCGGTCCGCGCCTGCAGCCGGGTACGCGATCGTACTCGCGCAGCTGGATCCGCGATGGCGCGATGATTTCCGAGGGCCTGCTGCGCCTGGGCCGCCCGGAAGTGGTGAAGGAGTACGTCGAGTACTACGCGCCCTACCAGTTCGATAACGGCAAGGTGCCGTGCTGCGTGGACGACCGTGGCAGCGATCCCGTACCCGAGAACGACAGCCACGGCGAGCTGATCTTCAACATCGCCGAGTACTACCGCTATACCGGCGACAAGGTGTTCCTGAAGAAGATGTGGCCGCACGTGCAGGGCGCTTTCGCCTACATGGAAGAGCTGCGTCTAAGCGAGCGGACCGAGGCCAACTGTGCGGTGAATGCGGCGTTCTACGGGATGATGCCGGCCTCGATCAGCCACGAAGGCTACTCGGCCAAGCCGATGCATTCGTACTGGGACAATTTCTGGGCCCTCCGCGGCTACAAGGATGCCGTCGAGATCGCCGATGCGCTGGGCGACAGCGCAGCCTCGCGGCGCATGGCCGCCTCGCGCGACCAGTTCCGCGACGATCTCTACGCCTCGCTGCGGGCGGCGACCGCCCTGCACGGCATCGCGTATATGCCGGGTGCGGCGGAGATCGGCGACTTCGACCCGACATCCACGACCATCGCGTTGGCGCCGGGTGGGGAGCAGGACGCGCTGCCGGCGGATCTGCTGCACGGCACGTTCGAGCGCTACTGGACCGAGTTCGTGCAGCGCCGAGACGGCAAGCGCGAATGGAAGGACTACACGCCGTACGAATGGCGCAACGTGGCGGCTTTCGTCCGGTTGGGCTGGCGCGAACGCGCATGGGACGTGCTGGACTTCTTCTTCAAGGACCGTGCGCCGCAGGCGTGGAACCAGTGGGCGGAGGTGGTGTCGCGTACGCCGCGCAAACCGTTCTTCGTCGGCGACCTGCCGCATGCCTGGGTGGCGTCGGATTTCGTACGCTCGGCGCTGGACATGTTCGCCTACACCCGCGAAGCGGACGACAGCCTGGTGCTGGCGGCCGGCGTGCCCACGGGCTGGCTGGACGGCGAGGGCATCGCCATCGATGGCCTGCGCACGCCCAGCGGTGTACTCGGCTACGCGCTGCGCAAGCAGGGGGATGAGGTCGTCCTCGATGCGAAGGCCGGGCTGAAGCTGCCGGCCGGCGGTCTGGTACTGCCCTGGCCTTACGAAGCCGCGCCTGGCGAGACGCGCATCAACGGCAAGCCCGCGCAGTGGAAGGACGGCGAGCTCCGCATCACCACGCTGCCGGCGAAGGTCAGCATCCTCACGCGCTGACCGTCTCGTAGAGCGGAGCTTGGTCCGCTGATCCGGCGTGCCCTGAACGCGGACCGGTCTTCCATCGCCGGGCCAGCCCCGCTCTACGTCATGTCGCGGGACGGAGTACATTGCGCTGCACGTTCCGTCCCCTCTCGCCGCGATGGTCGCCGACAGCCCGCGCATCCCGCTCTGGCCCTTGCCGCTGCTGTTGACGTTGCTGTTCGTGATGGCGGCGCACGTCGCCTACCTGCTGTCGATCCAGGGCGGCCATGTCCCGGCATGCGTGCCGTACATCGACGGCTGTGTGTCGATCAGTCGCGCTGCACGGCACGGTTGGGGCAATCACCTGTTCCAGTTGCTGGTGATCCCCTGCGCGGTGCTGCACGCGCTGGCGTGGTGGCTGGCCAGGCATTGGCTGCGTGGCGGTCGCGTCATGGTGGTGCTGGGCGTGATGTCGGCCCTTGCGCTGGCGGTGTACGCGACCTTCCTCGGCACCGAAGGCGAGGCGTATCGCTTCCTGCGGCGCTACGGCGTGGTGGTGTACTTCGGATTCGGCTACCTGGCGCAGCTGGCGTTGATGCGGCGTGCGGCCGCGACGAAAGCACTGCCTGCGGGCATCATCGTGGCGATGTCGTGGATCTCGATCGCGATGCTCGGATTGGGCGTGGCGAACGTCGTGGCCGGGGTGGTGGTCGATGATCCGTCAGCCAAGGACCGCTGGGAGAACATTTTTGAGTGGTGGCTGGGGCTGCTGATGGTCGGCTGGCATGCGGTGCTGGCATACGGCTGGAAACGGCAAGGCCTGGCGCTGGAGCTGACGTGAAACGATGCAATGCAGGAGCGGCATCAGTATGTTTCCGGCAGCGAGGGCGTGACGGCGCACGCGCCTCACGGCATTTCACTTCTGCGGTCGCGACTTGCGTCGCTCCCACGGAAAAATTCAGCCGCCCCGAACCCGCTGTACGATACCGGCCGCCTTCGCCGAGCTCTCGGTGACCTTGTCCCACTCGCCGTTGTCCAGCCAGCCCTTCGGCACCATCCACGAGCCGCCGATGCAGACGACGTTCGGCTGCGAGAGGTAGTCGGCCGCGGTGTCCTCGGTGATGCCGCCGGTGGGGCAGATCTTCAGCTCCGACAGCGGTCCGGCCAGACCCTTCAGCATGGCCAGGCCGCCGACCGCGGTGGCCGGGAAGAGCTTGCAGACGCGGAAGCCGCGCGCCATGAGGGCCAGCAGCTCCGTAGGCGTGGCCGCGCCCGGGACCACCGGAATGTCGGCGGCGGCCAGCGCATCGGCCAGCGCCGGCGGCGTGCCGGGGGTGACCAGGAAGTCGGCGCCCGCATCGATGGACTGCTGCATCTGCTCGGTCGTCAGCACCGTGCCGGCACCGATCACGATGTCCGGAAGTTCCTTCTTCAACATCGCCAGCGCGTCCATCGCCACCGGCGTGCGCAGCGTCAGCTCGATCGCGGGCAGGCCGCCCTGCAACAGCGCTTCGGACACCTTGCGCGCTTCATCCAGGGTGTGGACGGTGACGACCGGCAGGATGCCGGCGGCGCGGAGGAGGGATTCGGCTTTCTGCTGGCGGGCTTCGATGGTCATGGGGGCAAGTGTGGCGATTCGTGTTGTGGGAGCGACGTAAGTCGCGATCGGCGTCAGGTGGAAGCTTCGCGACTTACGTCGCTCCCACGGAAATGATGTCCGGAAGAAGAGCCTGATTCGACGTTACGCATCCTTGGCTTCGTGGGGTGCCTCCGCGGCGTGCGCGGCGTCGCCCAGTTCGTACTCGGCGTCGTATTCCCAAGTGCCATCGTGGTACGGCAGGCCACAGGAAATCGACATCGCGCCGCGGTCGGCCGGCGTGACCACGTCGCGGCTGACCGCGAAGAGGTTGCGGCCCAGGTCCAGTGCCGCGGGCGACGTGTTCGGTGCGATCTCGCGCGCCGCCCATTCGGCGGCGTCGACCAGCGCTTCCAGCGTGCCGGCTTCGGCATCGAGCCGGATGATGTCGCCTTCGCGCAGCTTGGCCAACGGACCGCCGCGCGCGGCTTCCGGGGTCAGGTGGATTGCGGCGGGAATCTTGCCGGAAGCACCGGACAGCCGGCCGTCCGTCACCAGGGCCACGCGGCGGCCCTGGTTCTGCAGCAGGCCGAGCAACGGCGCCAGCGAATGCAGTTCCGGCATGCCGTTCGCGCGCGGGCCCTGGTAGCGGACCACCGCGACGAAGTCCTGCGGCAGTACACCGGCGGCGTGCAGCTTGTTGAGCGCACGCGGATCGTCGACGACAACGGCAGGCGCTTCGATGAAGCGGTATTCCGCCTTCACGGCCGAGGTCTTGATGAGCGAACGGCCCAGGTTGCCGCGCAGCAGGCGCAGGCCACCCTGTCCCTCGAACGCGCGCGAGACCGGGCGCACCACCTCTTCGTCCGCGCTCTGGGCGATGCCCGGCGCATAGGCCAGCTTGCCGTCCTGCAGGCGGGGTTCATCGCAGAAGGCGCGCAGGCCTCCCGGCACGATGGTGGTGATGTCGTGCATCAGGCCGGCGTCGAGCAACTCGCGGAACACCAACTGGGTGCCGCCCGCCGCGGCGAACCGGTTCACGTCGGCTTCGCCGTTCGGATACACGCGCGCCAGCAAGGGCACGGTCTGTGCGATCACGTCCATGTCGTCCCACGTCAGCACGATGCCGGCCGACCGTGCCACGGCGATCCAGTGGATCGTGTGGTTGGTGGAACCGCCGGTCGCCATCAGTGCGGCCATGGCGTTGACGATGGCGCGTTCGTCGATCAGGCGTCCGATCGGTCGGTAGTCGTCGCCCAGCGCGGTGATCGCCAGCGCGCGCTCTGCGGCCGCGCGCGTCAGTACATCGCGCAGCGGCTGGTCGGGATTGACGAACGAGGTGCCCGGCAACTGCAGGCCCATCGCCTCCAGCAGCACCTGGTTGGAATTGGCGGTGCCGTAGAAGGTGCAGGTGCCCGCCGCGTGGTAGCTCGCGGCTTCGGCTTCCAGGAGTTCCTCGCGCGTGGCTTCGCCCGCGGCATAACGCTCGCGTACCGCGGCCTTTTCCTTGTTGGGGATGCCGGGCGACATCGGGCCGGCCGGCACGAACACCGCCGGCAGGTGGCCGAACGCCAGCGCGCCCATCAGCAGGCCGGGGACGATCTTGTCGCAGACGCCCAGGTACAGCGCGGCATCGAACATGTCGTGGCTCAGCGAGATCGCCGTGGCCTGCGCGATCACGTCGCGCGAGAACAGCGACAGCTCCATGCCCGGGCGACCCTGCGTCACGCCATCGCACATCGCCGGCACGCCGCCGGCGACCTGCGCGGTCGCGCCGAGGTCGCGTGCGGCCTGGCGGATCATCTCCGGGTAATGCTCGAACGGCTGGTGCGCCGACAGCATGTCGTTGTAGGCATTGATGATGCCGAGGTTCGGCGTCACGTCCGCGCGCAGGCGCCCCTTGTCGGTGGGGCCGCAGGCAGCGAAAGCGTGCGCGAGGTTCCCGCAGCTAAGGCGCGCGCGTTGCGGGCCGTCGCGGTGGGCGGCGTCGATGCCGTCGAGGTAGGCACGGCGCAACGGGGCGCTGCGCTGGCGGATGCGTTCGGTGACTTCCTGGATGCGGGGGTGCAGGCTCATGGGCGTAGGACTAGGCTGCAGACGGATGCATTCTGCATGGCATGGCGGAAAAGGGCCGTGCGGAGCGGCCTTCCTGCAGCTCCAGCGCGTGGAGGGGAAGGGCGACGAACGACGGCGACGGCATGCTGCTTTCTACCGCCTTTGCCGCAGGCGCGAAAGCGACCAAAGGCAGACCAGTCCGCGTGAGGGCGCGCCGCGCGTGCTGCGTTGCAGCGCGTATCTGCGCAAAACCTCAGGCGTGCGCGGGCGTTTTCGGTCCGAACAGTTCGACCGCATACGCGGCCGCGCCGAGCAGGCCGGGACGCGGATGCATGTTGGCGAGCGTGGGCACGCGTCCCATCGCGGGCGAGAAGCGGCCCTTGTGTTCGAAACGCTGGCGGAAGCCGGAATGCTGCAGCGACGTGAGCAGTTTCGGCACCAGGCCACCGGTGAGGAACACGCCATCCCAAGCGCCGGTCGTCAGCACGAGGTCGCCGGCGATCGCGCCGAACACGGCGCAGAACACGTCCAGCGTGCGCACGCAGCGCGGATCGCCCGCGGCGGCGCGCGCAGTGACATCCTTCGGCTCCAGCGGACCGCCGGGATCTTCGCCGGCGATCTCGCTCAGGGCGCGATACAAGTTGACCAGGCCGGGACCGCAGATCAGGCGCTCGTTCGAGACGCGGCCGAACTGCGCGGACAGGATTTCGAGGATGCGGATCTCTTCCGGCGTACCGGGCGGGAAGCTGACGTGGCCGCCTTCGGTTTCCAGCGGATAGGCGCGTCCGTCGCGGATCACCAGCGCGGCGACGCCCAGGCCCGTGCCCGGGCCGATCACGGCGTACGTGCGTGGCACCGACAGCGGCGCGGGGGCCCAGTGCGCGCCCCCGATGGCGACCACATCGCGCGGCGTGAGCAGCGACACCGCCATCGCCTGCGCAGCGAAATCGTTGACCAGTTTCAGGCCCTGGAAGCCCAGCGCCTGGCGCGTGCGGTTCACCGAGATGACCCACGGATGATTGGTGATGCGTGCTTCATCGCCGTCGACCCGTCCGGCGACCGCAAACACGCCGTTCTGGGCGGTGGCGCCGGTCTCGTCCAGGTAATGCTGGGCGGCGTCGGCGAGCGAGGGAAAATCGGCGACGACGAATTCACGCACGCTGTCGTCGATGAGCGGCACGGACGCGGACGTATCGGCCAGCGCGAAGCGCGCATTGGTGCCGCCTATATCGGCGAGAAGGACACGATCGGCGCTGCTCATGCGGCCAACATCCTGTTCGAGGCGGGGTGGCTTCCAAAACGGGTCCGCTGCATTCGCCTGATCGATCCTGTGCTGCCGTGGGAGGGCCACGCTGTGTGGGCGGCGAATGATAGCGCGCACCCGCATCGTGGGAAGACGGAGGCGAACCTGTCCGCGCGATGCGTATACGTATGCGCGGTACCGGCATGCGCGTGCGCGGCGGGACGTGTGCAGGGGCGAGGAGAAAGCAGGGTCGGCGGCACGTGAGGTGAAGACTCCAGGTTCTTCGCGGCGTTGCCGCTTGCGCCGTGAAAACGGTTACATGGCAGAATAGCGCACCTTCCCCGCCCACGGAACGGGAAGCCGAGCGCATCGCCTGTGAAGGCATGCCTGCACCCGGGAGGGCCGGGACGCAGCGAACCAGCACGGGCGCCGCCCGACCGGAGCAATGATGGCCAGTGTCCAACTCGACCGCGTGCGCAAGGTGTACGACAACGGCCAGGTGGCCGTGCACGGGGCCAGTTTCGAGATCGCCGACGGCGAACTCATGGTGCTGGTCGGTCCCTCGGGCTGCGGCAAGTCCACGCTGTTGCGCATGATTGCCGGCCTGGAAGAGATTTCGGACGGCACCCTGTCGATCGGCGGCCGCCGCGTCAACGACGTGGCGCCGAAGGACCGCGACATCGCGATGGTCTTCCAGAGCTACGCGCTGTACCCGCACATGACGGTGGCCGAGAACCTCGCCTTCGGGTTGAAGCTGCGCGGCACGCCACGCGCCGAGATCGAACGCCGCGTGCACGATGCCGCGCAGACCCTGGGCATGACCCACATGCTGGGCAAGCTGCCGCGTGAAATGTCGGGCGGCCAGCGGCAACGCGTGGCGCTGGGGCGCGCGCTGGTGCGCGAGCCCTCGGTGTTCCTGCTCGACGAACCCCTGTCGAACCTCGATGCCAAGCTGCGCCATTCCGTGCGTACCGAAATCGGCCGCCTGCACCGGCAGCTCGGCGCGACGATGATCTACGTCACCCATGACCAGGTGGAAGCCATGACGCTGGGCCAGCGCATCGTGGTGCTGAAGGATGGCGAGATCCAGCAGATCGACACGCCGATGGCGCTTTATGAGAAGCCGGCCAACCTGTTCGTCGCCGGCTTCCTCGGTAGCCCGGCGATGAACGTACTGTATGGCACGCTGCAGCAGGAAGATGGTTTGCAGCTGGCGCTGGACGGCGGTGGCCAGATTTCGCTGGGCCATGCGGCCGTCGCCGGTGCCTGGATCGGACGGCGCATCGCGCTCGGCATCCGCCCTGAGCACCTGCAGCCGGCGGGTATCGGCAAGCCCGCGTTCGAGGCCCATGTCGACCTGATCGAGCCGGTGGGTAACGAAGTGTTCGTCAACCTTCGCTTCGTCGGCCAGCCACTGGTGGCGCGCATGCCGCCGCAGGTGTTGCCGGAGCCGGGGCAGGGCCTGCGGGTCACGGTAGAGAACGCGCCGCTGCACTGCTTCGATCCGGACAGCGGCCTGCGCTTGGGCTGAGGTCGTCCACCGCAGCAAGGAAAAAAGGAGGCCATGGCCTCCTTTTTTCGTGCCCGCCGACGGTATCGGTCAGCCGCGGCTGACCGTGCGCACCGCTTTCGCCACGTACGCCAGGTTCTGCTGGTTCAGCGCGGCCACGCAGATGCGACCGGTCCCGACCGCATAGATGCCGAACTCGTCGCGCAGCCTGTCCACCTGGGCCTTGCTCAGGCCGGAGTAGGAAAACATGCCGGCCTGCTGCTGGATGAAGGCGAACTCCGGTGCGCCGAGTGCGGCCAGCTTGTCCACCAGACCGGCACGCAGCGCGTGGATGCGCTCGCGCATGCCGCCCAGCTCGCTTTCCCACAGCGCGCGCAGTTCGCTGCTCGCGAGTACGCCCGCGACAAGCGCCGCGCCATGCGTCGACGGGCTCGAATAAATGGTGCGGATGATGCGCTTGACCTGCGACTGCACGGCCTTGGTCGCATGGGCGTCCGGGCCGACCACCGAGAGTGCGCCGACGCGCTCGCCGTACAGCGAAAACGACTTGGAGTACGAGTTGGCGACGATGAAGCTGTCGATGCCGGCCTCGGCGACGATGCGCACGGCCGCGCCATCCTCGGCGATGCCCTTGTCGAAGCCCTGGTAGGCCATGTCGATGAAGGGGAACAGTCCGCGGTCCTTCATCAGCGCCGCGACCTGGGTCCATTGAGCGACCGTCAGGTCGGCGCCGGTGGGGTTGTGGCAGCAGGCATGCAGCAGCACGACGGTACCGGGCTCCAGCTTGCCCAGGTCGGCGAGCATGCCGGCAAAGTCCAGCCCATGCGTGGCGGCGTCGAAGTAGGTGTAGTCGACGATGTCGAAACCCGCCGCGCCGAACACCGCGCGATGGTTTTCCCAGCTCGGGTTGCTGATCGCGATGGTCGCGTGCGGCAGCAGCTTCTTCAGCAGGTCCGCGCCCACGCGCAGCGCGCCGCTGCCGCCCACGGTCTGGGTCGTGGCGACACGGCCGGCAGCGACCAGACCCGACTCCTTGCCGAACACCAGTTCGCGGGTGGCGGCGTCATAGGCGGCCAGGCCGTCGATCGGCAGGTAGCCGCGCGGTTTGCCCTCGGCGGCCAGCGCCTGCTCCACCTGGCGGACGCAGTCGAGCAGGGGAATGCGCCCCTGTTCGTCGTAATAGATGCCGACGCCGAGATTGACTTTCCGGGTGCGGGGATCGGCGTTGTACGCCTCGGTCAACCCCAGGATGGGATCGCCGGGTACGAGTTCTACGGATGCAAAAAGAGACACGGAGTGGGGACCGTTGGTGGATGAGGGAGGGGGGTGAAGCCGCCCGCGATCCTAACAGGCGGGCGCTTGCGCCGTACGCGGACGGCGCGCGGGCGTACGGGCCTGGCAGGCCCGGGCATACGGTGGCGGGGGCGGCTATACTCATCCGTTGGCGTGCCAGCAGGCAGGCCGGATTGCCGTGGAATCAAGGCCTTGGCAGTCGAAGCTGATCCCATTTCATACTTGCGGCAGCGCGTCGGACCGGTCCGGTCGCGGTGCCCGGAAGACACCGCCGCATGCGCCTTTCCACCATCAAGCTGTCCGGTTTCAAGTCGTTCGTCGATCCCACCGTGCTCCACCTGCCGACCAACATGACCGGCGTGGTCGGCCCGAACGGGTGCGGCAAGTCGAACATCATCGACGCCGTGCGCTGGGTCATGGGCGAGAGTTCCGCCAGCCGCCTGCGCGGTGACTCGCTGACCGACGTCATCTTCTCCGGATCGGCGGCGCGCAAGCCGGTGTCGCAGGCTTCGGTCGAACTGATCTTCGACAACAGCGACCACACCATCAGCGGCGAGTTCGCCGCGTTCAACGAGATCTCGGTCCGGCGCCTGGTCAGCCGTGACGGTCAGAGCAACTATTACCTCAACGGCACCAAGTGCCGTCGCCGCGACATCACCGACCTGTTCCTCGGCACCGGCCTGGGCCCGCGCAGCTACTCGATCATCGAGCAGGGCATGATCAGCCAGATCATCGAGGCCCGCCCGGAAGACCTGCGCGTGTACCTGGAAGAAGCCGCCGGCATCTCCAAGTACAAGGAACGCCGCAAGGAAACCGAGACCCGCATCCGCCACACCCGCGAAAACCTGGACCGCCTCAACGACCTGCGCGAGGAGATCGGCAAGCAGCTCGAGCACCTCAAGCGGCAGGCCAAGCAGGCCGAGCAGTACAAGGCGCTGCAGGAAGAGCGCCGGGTCAAGGACGCCGAGTGGAAGGCGCTGGAATACCGCGGCCTGGACGGCAAGCTGCAGGGCCTGCGCGAGGCGTTGTCCCAGGAAGAGACGAAACTGCAGCAGCTGATCGCCGAGCAGCGCGAAGCCGAACGCCTGCTGGAAACCGACCGCGTGCGCCGCGAGGAGGCTGCCGACGGCCTCAACAAGGCGCAGGGCGAGGTCTACCAGGTCGGCAGCACGCTGGCCCGCGTCGAACAGCAGATCCAGCACCAGCGCGAACTCGCCGACCGCCTGAAGCGGGCCCGCGACGAGGCCCACAACGCGCTGCAGGAACTCGGCCAGCACATCAGCGGCGACCAGACCCGCCTAGACGTGTTGCGTGAATCGGTCGCCGATGCCGAACCGCAGCTCGAGCAGCTGCGCGAGGAGGACGTGTTCAGGCAGGATGCGCTGCGCGAGGCCGAAGCCCGGCTGGCCGACTGGCAGCAGCGTTGGGAAACCCACAGTCGCGACTCCGCCGAGGCCTCCCGGGCCGGCGACGTGGAGCGCACGCGCGTCGATTATCTCGACCGGCAGTCGCTGGAAGCCGAACGCCGTCGCGAAGCGCTGGCCAATGAACGCGCCGGGCTCGACCTCGATGCGCTGGCATCCGCGTTCGAACAGCTGCAGCTGCAGCACGACACGCAGAAGGAATCGCTGGAGTCGCTGACCGAGCAGGTCGAGGCGCGCAAGCAGGGCGCGGCCGACGTGCAGGAACAGCAGCGCGCCACCCAGGCCGAACTCTCGGACGTGCGCAAGCGCGCCCAGGAAGCCCGCGGTCGACTGTCCTCGCTGGAAACCCTGCAGCACGCTGCGCTGGGCCAGGAACAGGGCGCCGCGATGAGCTGGCTGAAGGCGCGCGGCCTGGACAATGCCTCGCGCGTCGGCGAGAAGCTGACTGTCGAGCCCGGTTGGGAGAACGCCGTCGAAGGCGCGCTCGGCCAGCTGATCGAAGGCGTGCTGGTCGATGCACCGGAAGCGCTGGTCGATGCCTTGGGCGAACTCGGCGATGGCCGCATCGCGCTGGTGTCGGACGACCGCAGCGACGTTGCCTTCGCGCCGACGTCCCTCGCGGCCAAGGTGCAGGGCCCGGCCGCGATCCGCCGCCTGCTGGCCCGCCTGCACGTGGCCGACGACCTCAATGAAGCCCGCCGTCTGCAGTCTCAGCTGGGCGAGGGCGATTCCGTCATCACGCGCAACGGCGAACGCCTGGGTGCCGGCTGGGTCCGCGTGCTGCGTTCCGGCGCGGCCAAGCAGGGCGCCCTGCTGCGAGAGCGCGACATCCAGTCGCTGCGCGCCGAGATCGAAACCCTGCAGGCACGCGAAGCGGGGCTGGAAGAACGCTTGGCCGGGCTGCGCGATGCGTTGCTCGCCGCCGAACAGCAGCGCGAAGACGCCCAGCGAACGCTGTACATGGCGCACCGTGGGGTGTCCGAGCTGGCCGGCCAGCTGCAAAGCCAGCAGGGCAAGGTGGACGCTACGCGCACGCGCCTCGAGCGCATCGATGGCGAGATCGCGCAGTTGGTCGACACGCTCGATACCAGCCGCGAGCAGGCCCGCGAAGCCCGCGCGAAGCTCGAAGACGCCGTGACCCGCATGGGCGACCTCGAATCCGCCCGCCAGGCGCTGGAAAGCGAGCGCCGCCAGCTGGTCGACGCGCGCGATCAGGCCCGCGAGGCCGCGCGCGCCTCGCGCGACGCCGCGCACGCGCTGGCGCTGACGCTGGAGTCGCAACGCACCCAGATCGTGTCGTTGAGCCAGGCACTGGATCGCATGGGCGGCCAGCGTGGCCACCTCGATTCGCGCCTGGAAGAACTCACCCTGCAGCTGAGCGAAGGCGATTCGCCGGTGCAGGAACTGGAAGCGCAGCGCCAGGCGGCGCTGGAGCATCGCGTCACCGCCGATCGCCAGCTTGCCGAGGCCCGCTCCCTGCTGGAAAGCATCGACAACGAACTCCGCAAGTACGAACAGACCCGCCAGCAGCGCGACGAACAGGCCGTCGCGCAGCGCGAGCGCATCTCGCAGCGCAAGCTCGACCAGCAGGCGCTCGCGTTGAAGGCCGAACAGCTGTCCGAAGGCGTGGTCGCCGGTGGTTTCGTGCTCGAGGACGTCATCAACACGCTGCCCGAGGTGGCCGACGTGCGCGAGTGGGAACAGGCCGTCACCCAGATCGATGGCCGCATGCGCCGGCTGGAGCCGGTCAACCTGGCCGCCATCCACGAGTACGGCGAAGCCAGCCAGCGCTCGGAATACCTGGATGCGCAGCACGTCGACCTCACCACCGCGCTGGAGACGCTGGAAGAAGCCATCCGCAAGATCGACCGCGAGACGCGCGGCCGCTTCAAGGACACCTTCGATCGCGTCAACGCGGGCGTGCAGCAGCTGTATCCGCGCCTGTTCGGCGGCGGCCACGCCTATCTGGAACTGACGGGCGAGGATCTGCTCGACACCGGCGTGGCCATCATGGCGCGTCCGCCGGGCAAGCGCGTGTCCAACATCTCGCTGCTGTCCGGTGGCGAAAAGGCAATGACGGCGGTGGCCTTGGTCTTCGCCATCTTCCAGCTGAACCCCGCGCCGTTCTGCCTGCTCGACGAAGTCGACGCACCACTCGACGAAGCCAACGTTGGTCGCTTCACCAACATGGTGAAAGAGATGAGCGAGAAGGTGCAGTTCCTCTTCGTGTCGCACAACAAGGCGACGATGGAAGCCGCACACCAGCTCAGTGGCGTTACCATGCGGGAACCCGGTGTCAGCCGGCTGGTGTCGGTGGACCTGGAAGAGGCCGCCCGCCTGGCCGGCGCCGCCTGACCCTTCATTCCACCTTGCCGGAGAATCCCCTGTGTCCGACATGGCCATGCTTCGTATCGGAATCATCGTCGCCGGCATCCTGTTGCTGGTCGCGATCTTCCTGTTCGGTCGTCCCAAGAAACCCAGCCAGGGCCGCCGGCTGGATCCCTCCGAACGCGATACCGCGCGCGTCGAGCCCAGCCTTGCCGGCGACGACACCAGCGAGCAGGTGCAGGACTACAGTGGCGAGCGCGTCAGCCAGCCCGAACTCGGCCTGCCCGGCGGCACGCCGGTCGCAGGCGCGGAAAGCGACCTCGGCAAGCGGCCCAACCAGGATTTCGACAAGATCGTCTCGCTGTACGTCGCGGCCAAGGCCGGGCAGGTGCTGCGTGGCGAGGACATCGTGGTCGCCGCCGAGAAGACGGGCCTGACCTTCGGCCACATGAATGTCTTCCACCGGCTGGTGGAAGGCCACCCCGAGCGCGGCCCGGTCTTCAGCATGGCCAACATCATGCAGCCCGGCAGTTTCGACATGGCCACCATCCGCACGCTGGAAACCCCGGCCATCGCGTTCTTCCTCACACTGCCCGCGCCGATGACCGCGCTGGAAGCCTGGGAAAAACTGCTGCCCAATGTGGAGCGCATGGCCGAACTGCTGGGCGGCGTGGTCCTCGACGACAGCCGCAACACGCTGGGTCGCCAGCGCATCCAGCACATCCGCGAAGAGCTGCGCGCGTATGACCGGCAGCATGAAGCGCCGCCGCTGACGAAGGCGCCGCGGTGGTGAACCGAGCACCGTAGGGCCGCAGTGGCTGGCCCAGGTCATGGCTGTATCTTCGCTCGGATGGCTTGCAGGGGAGACTGGCGATGACACGCAAACGGATCGCGACATGGATGCTGCTCCTGCTCGGCGTGTCTGCCGTAGCGCTGGCGCTCCCCTTGCTGAAAGCGCGGCCAACCCTGTTGCCGCCACCTCCGACTGAAATCCCGCCGTTCGTACTGACGCCGGCGTTCGCGATGGAATACGACGCGCATGTATTGCGGCTTGCGCTGGATGGCCGCTGCCGGATGGAACGCGAGTTCTTCATCGTCGCGTCGCCACCGCGCGACCGGATGGATGGGCGCCGTGAAATGGGCCTGCTGGCGTTCCCCGAGGATCTCGGGTGTCCTTCCGTGCGGTTCGAGGATGAGGCGCGGTTCGACGCGAACGTCCACCGTTGCCTGGGCAGGATGGCGCGTGAGCAACTGCACTCTCCGCTGCCATGTCTTCAGGAAACCTATCCGGGACTGGCGTCCTGGATGTCGCTTGAGATGCCGCGCTATCGCAGTAATGCGCAGGGCCTGTCCGCCACCGTCGATTTCGGCATCCACTGCGGACCGCTCTGCGGTAGCGGGTGGAGATCGACGCTTCGTCTGAAAAACGGTGTCTGGCGCGTGATCGGCACGGAGCCGACGCGGATATCGTAAACCGTAGGCTGGGTTGGAGCGTAGCGCAAACCCAGCACATCGGTTGGAGTGAGCGAAGCGAACCCCAAACTATATCGATCTTGTCGACGCCATATTCGTGGAGTGATTTCGATGTCGCACCGCATCTTCACCACCTCCTTCGCCAGCGTGTACCCGCTGTACGTGCAGAAGGCTGAGCGCAAAGGCCGGACGAAAGCAGAGGTGGACGAGGTCATCCGCTGGCTGACCGGCTACGACCAGGCCGGACTCGATCGGCAGATTGAGGCGAAGAAGGATTTCGAGACCATTTTTCCCCGAAGCCCCGCAGCTCCATCCACATGCCTCGCTCATCAAAGGTGTGGTCTGCGGCGTCCGTGTGGAGGACGTTGAAGATCCGCTGATGCAGAAGATCCGCTACCTCGACAAACTGGTGGACGAACTGGCAAAGGGGAAGGCGATGGAGAAGATCCTGCGGTCTCCGACATAGAGGAATGCACCGTAGGCTGGGTTGGAGCGCAGCGAATACCCAGCATCAGGCGCGATGACGGCTCTGCTGGGTTTACGCTTCGCTCCAACCCAGCCTACGGCCGTCGTGCGGCCTTGGCTCGCCGTCATGCCATCCCGCACACTTCTTCCATGCCCCGCAACATCCTCTTCATCTGCACCCAGAACCGCCTGCGCAGTCCGACGGCCGAGCAGGTGTTCGCTGATTGGCCGGCCGTAGAGACGGCGTCCGCAGGATTGGGCAACGACGCCGAAGTCCCCGTGTCGCCCGAGCTGCTGGCGTGGGCGGACCTTATCTTCGTGATGGAGCCAGCGCATCGCAGCCGCCTGTCCGCGAAGTTCAAGCGCCACCTCAACGGCAAGCGGGTGATCTGCCTGGATATTCCGGACGATTACGCGTACATGGACCCCGTGCTCATCCGATTGCTGAAACAGAAGGTCGTTCGGTTCCTGCCTGCCGGCGCGGGGCTCGCATGAGTCGCCCCCTGCAGACCTGGACCGGCCGCTGCCACTGCGGCGCCGTCCGCTTCGAGATCGACACCGACTTTCCCGAGCTGACGCAGTGCGACTGCTCGATCTGCCGCAAGAAGAACGCGCTGATGGTGAAGGTGCACGAAAGCGCGTTCCGCCTGCTGGCCGGCGCCGACGTGCTCGCCGACTACCAGTTCCACACGCACACCGCGCACCACCATTTCTGCACGATCTGCGGCATCTATCCGTTCCACCGCAAGCGCGTCACCCCGGACTACTACGGCATCAACGTCTATTGCCTGGACGGATTCGATCCGGCCGGCATCCCGGTAAGGATGACGGTGGGCGCGGGCATGCCGTGACGGGATCGCACCATACGTAAATCCATTGCTATAGCCGAATCCCCGTGACCCCTTATATCGTCGCTTGCAATCGGCAAAAGGGCGGAGTAAGTTTTACTAGAGTAAAACTTACGGGGCGATACCATGTCCTGCACCGCCATCCTCCGCCAGTCCGGCGGCTCGGTCATCCTGTCAATTCCGAAGGCCATTGCCAGCACGCTGGCCGTCGAGGCAGGCTCGGTCGTGGAATTGACGGTGGAAGGTCGCACCCTGACGGTGTCGCCGGCGCGTCGTTCGCTGGCGGATCGCCTGGCCCGCAGCCCCGCCACGCCTGCCGCGTGGACCAGGGACGAAGTGTGGCTCGAGGATGAGCCGGCGGGGCGCGAACTGCTCTAGGAGGAGCGGACATCATGGGCAAGGGAATCCCACAGCGCGGCGACATCCTGGAACTTAGCCTGGACCCGACACAGGGTCGTGAGATCCGCGGCGCCCGTCCGGTGCTGGTGTTGTCTGCCAGCGCCTTCAATCAGGCCTCCGGCCTGCTTCTGGTCGCTCCGATTACGCAAGGCGGTCAGGCGGCACGTGTGAACGGATTCAGCGTGACGCTGATGGGCACGGGGCTGCGTACGCAGGGGATCGTGCTGTGCGACCAGACGCGAACCGTGGACGCACGTGCGCGTACCTTCAAGCGGATCGAGAAGGCGCCGGATGGGCTGGTGCAGGAGGCATTGGACGCGGTGCGCGCAATCCTCGAGTGACGCTCGCTTCGCGCCGCGGCCGGTAGAATCGCACCATGGAACCCGCTGCCCGCATCGCCGACCTCCGCCGCCAGCTGGAGGACGCCAACTACCGCTATCACGTCCTCGACGAGCCCAGCATCCCGGACGCCGAGTACGACCGCCTGCTGCGCGCGCTGGACGAACTGGAAGCCGCGCACCCCGAGCTGGTCACCGCCGACTCGCCCACCCAGCGCGTGGGCAATGCCCCGGCCGGCAAGTTCGCCGAGGTGCGCCACGCCATCCCGATGCTGTCGCTGGGTAATGCCTTCAGCGACGAGGAAGTGCAGGACTTCGTCCGCCGCATCGCCGACAAGCTCAAGCGCCCGGCGTTGCGGTTCTCGGCCGAACCCAAGCTCGACGGCCTGGCCATCAGCCTGCGCTACGAGAACGGCGCGTTCGTACAGGGGGCGACGCGTGGCGACGGCGCCACCGGCGAGGACGTCACCCTCAACCTGCGCACCATCAAGGCCATTCCGTTGACGCTGCGTGGCACCGGCTGGCCCGCCGTGCTGGAAGTGCGCGGCGAGGTCTACATGCCGCGCGCGGACTTCGAGAAGTACAACGAACACGCGCGCAAGCACGGCGGGAAGGTGCTGGCCAACCCGCGCAACGGCGCGGCCGGTTCGCTGCGCCAGCTCGACCCGCGCATCACCGCGCAGCGGCCGCTGGCGTTCTTCGCCTACGGCACTGGCTTGGTCGAGGACGGTGAACTGCCGGATTCGCATTCGGCCACGCTGAAGCAGCTGCGCGGCTGGGGCTTCCCGGTCAGCAGCCTCAGCGACGTGGTGGAAGGCGTGGACGGCCTGCTCGGTTACTACCAGCGCATCGGCGAAGCGCGCGACGGCCTGCCGTTCGACATCGATGGCGTGGTCTACAAGCTGGACGACGGCGAAGGCCAGCGCGAGATGGGCTTCGTCTCGCGCGCGCCGCGCTGGGCGATCGCGCACAAGTTCCCGGCGCAGGAACAGATGACGGTGCTGGAATCGATCGAGGTCAACGTCGGCCGCACCGGCGCGGTGACGCCGTGGGCGCTGATGCAGCCGGTGCACGTGGGCGGCGTGACCGTCACCCGCGCCACCCTGCACAACGCCGATCAGGTCGCGCGCCTGGACGTGCGCAACGGCGACACGGTGATCGTGCGCCGCGCCGGCGACGTGATCCCGGAAGTCGTCGGCGTGGTGCCGGAACGCCGCCCGGCCGGCACCGTGCCGTGGCAGATGCCTACCGAATGTCCGGTGTGCGGCTCTGAGATCGTCCGCGAGGAAGGCGAGGCCGTGTGGCGCTGCAGCGGTGAGCTGACCTGCCCGGCGCAGCGCAAGGAGTCGATCATCCACTTCGCCTCGCGCCGGGCGATGGACATCGAGGGCCTGGGCGAGCGCTTCGTCGAGGACCTCAGCGACCTCGACTTCGTGCAGAACGTGGCCGACCTCTACAAGCTGACCGTCGACGATCTGCTCGAGATGAAACGCCGCGTGGACGAGCGCGACGGCACCACCCCGCTCGCCCTTACTAAGAGCGGGGTGAAGGCCGGCAAGGTGGCGACGAAGTGGGCGGAGAACCTGATCGAGGCCATCGACCGCAGCCGGCAGACCACGCTGGAGCGTTTCCTGTTCGGGCTGGGCATCCAGCACGTGGGCGAAAGCACGGCCAAGGCGCTGGCGCAGTGGTTCGGCGACCTGCAGCTGATCCGCCGCCTGCCGTGGCCGTTGTTCAAGCGCGTGCCGGACATAGGCGGTGAAGTGGCGCGTTCGCTGGGCCACTTCCTCGACCAGCCCGGCAACCAGCAGGCCATCGATGACCTGCTGGCGCGTGGCGTCGTCATCGGCGATACGCATCCGCCGTCGGGCAAGCTGCGCGCGACGCTGGACCTGGCGACGCTGCTGGTTGACCTGGAGATTCCCAAGGTCACCCGCGTGCGCGCCGAACAACTGGCCTCCGCGTTCCCGTCGGTGCCGGCGTTGCTCGATGCCCCGGTGCACAACTTCGTCACCGCCGGCCTGCCCAGCGATTCGGCCAATGCCTTCGCCGCCTGGCTGGAAGACGAGGCCAACGCGCAGCTGCTGTCGCGCAGCGGGGCGGCGCTGGAGGCGCTGTTGCAGCTGACGCCGGAGGAGGTCACCACCGCCACGGGTCCACTCGACGGCAAGACCGTCGTGCTCACCGGCGGGTTGGTGGCGATGAGCCGCGATGAAGCCGGCGAGAAGCTCGAAGCGCTCGGCGCCAAGGTCGCCGGCAGCGTGTCGAAGAAGACGCATCTGGTCGTAGCGGGTGAAGCCGCCGGCTCCAAGCTGGCGAAGGCGCAGGAGCTGGGTATCGAGATCTGGGACGAGGCGCAGTTGCTGGACTTCCTGGCAAAGCACGGGAGCGGTGCGTGAGCCGCTGGCGACCGGGGCCCGGCTGGAGCGAAGGCGTCGCCGGCCTCGACTGGGCACCGTCCGGCTCGCGCGACGCGTTGCGCCTGCGGGCCTGGGTCAACCGGCTGGTGCGCGAATTCTTCTTCGCGCGCGACGTGCTGGAAGTGGAAACGCCGATGATGTCGCGCGCGGGCAATACCGACGCCAACATCGCCTCGTTCGCGCTTGAATTCTCCGGTCGCACCGACGGCGCTTCGCGCAAGCGCTGGTTACGCACCTCGCCGGAGTTCCCGCTGAAGCGCCTGCTCGCCGCCGGCGTGGGCGACTGCTTCGAACTTGGGCGGGTTTTCCGCGATGGCGAGGCGGGCGGGCGGCACAACCCGGAGTTCACCATGCTCGAGTGGTACCGCGTGGGCTGGACGCTGGAGCCGCTGATGGACGAGACGGTGGCGCTGGTGCAGGCGGCGTTGTCGATGATCGGGCGGGAGGCGACCGTGTCGCGCGTGAGCTTCCGCGATCTCTACCGGCAGCAGCTGGGCGTCGATCCGATGACGGCCGATCTGGAGACGGTGCGCAACGCCGCGGCCGGCATCGCCATCGACGGCGAGGGCCTGACCCGCGACGACTGGCTGGACCTGCTGATGACGCACCGGCTGCAGCCAACGTTCGGTCGCGACGAGATCCGCGTGGTGCACGATTACCCGGCCAGCCAATGTGCGCTGGCCAAGGTGGTGAAGCGCGACGGCGTGCCGGTGGCGGAACGCTTCGAGCTTTACCTGGGCCCGCTCGAACTGGCCAACGGCTACCACGAGCTCACCGATGCGGCGGAGCAGCGCCTGCGCTTCGAACGCGACGTGGCGACGCGTACCGCGCGGGGCGAGGATGCGCCCGCCATCGACGAAGGCCTGCTCGCCGCGCTGGCGCATGGCATGCCGGCCTGTGCGGGCGTCGCGCTCGGCGTGGACCGGCTGCTGATGGCGATGCTCGATACGCCGCGCATCGCGGACGTTGTCGCCTTCGATTTCGCGCGCGCCTGAAAGCCCGCCAAACACGCCACGCGCGTGGCTTTGGCTGCAAACGATTACGTGGGCGCACGTTCATGATCGCTGCGTAGATTGCGTTCCAACACCCACGAGGACGCACGCCATGGAACGCTCCCTGATCGCAACGCTGGTGCTGGGCACCGTCGCACTTTTCGGCGCCGTCTCTGCGAAAGCCGCACCCCAGTATGACGATCGCTATTACGGCGGTGGGCAGGTGGTCCGCTGCGATTCCAACGACAACCGCTACCGCGAGTGCCGCCTGGATACCCGCGGCGGCGTGCAGATCGTGCGGCAGATTTCCAAGACGCGCTGCGAGGAAGGCCGCACCTGGGGCCGCACGCGGGATGGCGTGTGGGTCGATCGCGGCTGCCGCGCCGAATTCGCCAGCGGTCGTGGCGGCTATGCGGGTAACGCCCAGCGCATCCGCTGCGAGTCGAACGACGGTCGGTCGCGTACCTGCGCCATCAACGGCCGTGGCGACGTGCGGCTGGTCCGCCAGTTGTCCAAGGCGCGCTGCACCGAGGGCTACAGCTGGGGCCAGGACCGCAACGCGATCTGGGTGTCGCGCGGCTGCCGGGCCGAGTTCGAGGTTTACGGCCGCGGTAATGGCTGGAATGGCGGCGGCTGGAACAACGGCGGCTACGACAACGGGTACGGCAATGGCCAGACCTTCCGCTGCGAATCCGAGAAAGGCCGCACGCGCACCTGCGGCGTCGACGGCCGCGGTCGCGTGCAGCTGGTCCGTCAGCTGTCCAATGCGGCCTGCATCGAAGGCCGTACCTGGGGCCAGGATGCCCGCGGCGTCTGGGTGACCGACGGCTGCCGTGCCGAGTTCCGCAGCTGGTGATTCCGCAGGTGTGAGGAGAGGCGGGGAGGGGCCGGTACAATGGCCCCATGACCGACCCCATCGATTACGCCCGCTACGACCGCATCCGTCCCATCCGCTGGACCGGGAGCGCGCTGGAACTGCTGGACCAGCGCAAGCTCCCCTTCGTGGTCGAATACCTGAGCTGCACCACCAGCGACGAGGTGGCCGCGGCCATACATGACCTGGCCGTGC
Source organism: uncultured Pseudoxanthomonas sp. (assembly GCF_947498795.1). NCBI lineage: Bacteria > Pseudomonadati > Pseudomonadota > Gammaproteobacteria > Lysobacterales > Lysobacteraceae > Pseudoxanthomonas > uncultured Pseudoxanthomonas sp. The sequence continues at coordinate 567,926 of NZ_CANMLQ010000002.1, forward strand.
GCGGTGCGCCGGCGATCGGCATCGCCGCTGCCTGGGGCGTGGTGCTGGCATCCCGCGAGGTGATGGCCGCGACGCCGGCCGAGGCGATGGAGAAGCTGGAACCCGCCCTGCAGCGCCTCAACGCCGCCCGCCCCACGGCCGTGAACCTGGCCTGGGCGCTGGCCCGCATGCGCGCGGCGTTGAAGAGCGCCGGCAGCGACTGGCGCGGCGTGCTGGAACTGGAAGCGCTGGCGATCGCCGAGGAAGACCTCGCCGCCAACCGCCACATGGGCGAGCTGGGCGCGGCGCTGATCGGTGAGGGCAGCGGCGTGCTGACCCACTGCAACACCGGGTCGCTGGCCACGGCCGGCTTCGGTACCGCGCTGGGCGTGATCCGCGCCGGCGTGGCCCAGGGCCGCATCGGCAAGGTCTACGCCGGCGAGACCCGGCCCTGGCAGCAGGGCGCGCGGCTGACCGCGTGGGAGCTGCAGCAGGACGGCATTCCCGCGACACTGATCGCCGACTCGGCGGCCTCGCACCTGATGAAGACCGGCGCCGTGCAGTGGGTGGTGGTCGGTGCGGACCGCATCTGCGCCAACGGCGATACCGCCAACAAGATCGGTACCTACCAGCTGGCGATCGCCGCACGCCACCACGGTGCGAAGTTCATGGTGGTGGCGCCGTCGTCCACGGTCGACATGGCGACGCCGAATGGCGACGCGATCCATATCGAAGAGCGCGACCCGGCCGAGCTGCTGGGCATCGGCGGCACCCGCATCGTGGCCGAGGGCGTGGCCGCATGGAATCCGGTGTTCGACGTCACCCCGGCCACGCTGATCGACGCCATCGTCACCGAGAAGGGCGTGATCGAGCAGCCCGACGAAGCGCGCATGCGCGCCGCGTTCGGCGGATGACCGGCGCCAACGGCACGCCCGCGATACCGTCATGACCGACACTGCATGTCGGCGGCGTGCCCATCACCACCCGCGGAAGGCGGAGCGCGCATGAGCGGCGTCCGGCGACCCGGGGAGGACGACGACATCGCCGTCGGCGCGGCGCGCCGATTGCTTGGCGATGCGGATTCCGCCCGGGAGCCGCGCATGCGTGCCCGTGCTGTCCCTGCACCTGCGGCGGCGCCGGGCCTGATGCACAGCCTGCGCGCGCTGCTGTCGCGCGATTCGACGCGGATGCTGGATGCGGCCGAGCGCGAGGACCTGGCACAGGCGCAGTTGCGCGCGACGCGCCCGATCGTCAGCGGCGTGCTGCTATGCGGGGCGGTGCTGTTGGCCATCATCGCGGTGTTCGACGCCAGCGGCGTTACGCCCACGATCGGATATCCCCTCTGGGTGCAGCTGCTGGCGGCGGTCGCCGTGGCCGCCTGCGCCGTCGGCGTGGCCCGACTGGACGCGTGGCAGCACCGCCTCGTCCTGGTGCTGGGCGGCACGCTGCTGACGGGCATCGTCATGAGCATGCCGCTGCCGGGCGTCACCGGGCAGCTGGCCCTGCGTACCGGCCTGTTCCAGCTGTTGCCGCTGGCGCTGATGGCGTTGACCGTTCGGCCGATGTCGGTACTCGCGCTGGCCCTGCTGATCGTGGTGATGGCGCAGCTGCGCATCGTGCTGTACGGCGCGCCGGGCACCGGCAGTGCGCTGTACTGGCTGTATACGGTCACCACCATCGGGTTCGGCCTGGTGCTGGCCGGCTACCGTACGGATTTTGCCGTGTCCGCATGGCGCATGCGGCGCCGGCTGGTGCAACAGGCGCATACCGACGAACTGACCGGGCTGTTGAACCGCAATGGCTGGAGCGAACGGGCGATCGCCGTGCATGCGCGGGCGACGGCGGCCGGGCGTCCGGTTGCGGTGATCGTGCTGGATATCGACTACTTCAAGCGCATCAACGACGACCATGGCCACGACGGTGGCGACGCCGTGCTGCAGCGCCTGGGCGACCTGATGCGGGCGCGGGTCGGCGACGATGGCTGCGCGGCCCGCATCGGCGGCGAGGAGTTCGCCGTCCTGCTCGACGGCGAGGATGCCGTCTCGGCACGTGCATTCGCCGAGCGCCTGCGCGGCGAATTCGGCAAGGCGCATGGCGGTGTCGTCGCCACGCTGTCCGCCGGTATCGCAGGCCACCTGCCGGGCGAATCGCTACGCGACCAGATGCGTCGTGCCGACCTGGCGCTGTACGACGCCAAGCACGAGGGACGCGACCGCGTTCATGTTGCCGACGCTTCCTGAACGCCTCAATGTGATTCCAAATGTGACAACCCTGCGCTAGCATCTTTGCAACGTTCGCGCGGGCATGTAACCAGCCCTCACGCGTCCAGCTGACGCCAGGGGAACATGAACGAAACACGCACCCGCACGCTGTGGGAAAAATCCCGCCTGCCCCTGTTGGGGCTGGTGATCGTGCTGATTGTGGTGGTCCCGGTCATCCTGCTGCAGAGCCTGTCACGCGCCAACCAGGAAGCCGCCGACGTCCTCATCCACACGCACGAGGTGGAGGCGACCGTGCTGGCGCTGGCGCTGGACGTCCGCGAGATGGAAAGCTCGGCCATGCTGATCGCACTGGGCGCCGACCACCCGCTGGCGCGCGAGCGCCTGGTCGCCGGACGCGCATCGTTGCCCGAGCGGTTCGATGCGCTGGCCCGCCTGACCGTGGACAACCCCGAACAGCTGGTGCGCGTGGGCCGCCTGCGCGAACTGGTCAACGCCAGGATCGAGGTGGTGGACCAGTTGCTCGAGGCGCCGGATGCCTACAAGGCGAATGTCGTCGCGCCGCTGGCCACGCGTTTCCCCATTCGTGGCCTGCTCACCGAGATCCTGGACGACGAACGCTCGCTGCTGAAGGCGCGCAGTGAGGACGCCACCGAGCAGCGCCGCCGGATGGAATGGATCCGCATGATCGCGCTGGGCGCGCAGCTGCTGTTGCTTTCGCTGGTGCTGATGGCGCTGGGCAAGCAGGTGGGGCGCCGGCTGGCGGCCGAAAAGCGGACCGCGCAGGCCAGCCAGCGCGCGCTGGTGGTGCTGGACACGGTGCGCGAACCCATCGTGCTGTTGGACGACGAGCAGCACATCCAGATGCACAACAGCGCCTTCGCCGAGCTGTATGGCGTGCCGAAGGGCGGCAAGGTCGGGACGCTCGACGAACTGGGTGCGGCCTGGCAGGACAAGGTGATGCGCCAGCGGCTGGACGACGTGCTGTCGCGCGGCCGCGAGCTGTGGGACTACGAGCTGCAGCAGGAGACCGCCGATGGGTTGCGCCGCACGGTGCTTCTCAATGCGCGGCGCATGCCGCTGCCTGACTCCGACGATCACGCCGTGCTGATGACGGTCAGCGACATTTCGTTGCAGAAGACCGCCCAGCAGGAAATCGCAGCCCTGAACCGCCAGCTCGAGGGCAAGGTGGAGCAGGTGTCGGAAGTGAACCGCGAGCTGGAAGCCTTCAGCTACTCCGTCTCGCACGATCTGCGTGCCCCGCTGCGGCACGTGGCGGGTTTCTCCGACAAGCTGGGCCGCCACCTCGGAGAGGGCATCGACGACAAGAGCCGGCATTACCTGAGCGTGATCGGCGATTCGGCGCGCCGCATGTCGCAGTTGATCGACGACCTGCTGGTCTACTCGCGCCTGGGTCGCAGCGCACTGCGCCTGCAGGCGGTGGACATGCAGTCGATGGTCGCCGAGGCGCGCGCGATGCTGGATGCCAACGAGGCCAACGAAGGGCGTGCAGACCGCGTGGAATGGCGCATCGCGCCCTTGCCCATCGTGCTGGCCGACGAGAACATGATGCGCCAGGTCTGGAGCAACCTGCTGGGCAACGCGCTTAAGTACAGCAGCCAGCGGGAGCGCGCGGTCATCGAGGTCGAGCACCGCAACCAGGAAGACGGCAGCCATCTGTTCACCGTGCGCGACAACGGTGCCGGCTTCGACATGGCCTATGCGGACAAGCTGTTCGGCGTGTTCCAGCGCCTGCACAAGGCGAGCGAATTCAGCGGCACCGGCATCGGCCTGGCCAGCGTGCGCCGCGTGCTGAGCCGCCACGGCGGCCGCATCTGGGCCGAGGCCGCCCCCGACCAGGGCGCCACGTTCTTCTTCACCCTTCCGGCAGCGCTCGACGCTCCGCCTTCCCGAGAGAGAGACGCATGAGCGACATCCGCACCATCCTGCTGGCCGAAGACAGCCTGGCCGACGCTGAAATGGCGATCGACGCCTTGCGCGAAGCCAACCTGGCCAACCCCATCGTGCACGTCGAGGACGGCGTGGAAGCGATGGACTACCTGCTGCGGCGCGGCGCCCACGCCAACCGTGAGGAAGGCATGCCGTCGGTGCTGCTGCTGGACATCAAGATGCCGCGCATGGACGGGCTGGAAGTGCTCAAGCAAATCCGCAACGACGAGAAGCTGAAGGCGCTGCCGGTGGTCATCCTGTCGTCCTCGCGCGAGGAAAGCGACCTGGCACGCAGCTGGGACCTGGGCGTGAACGCCTACGTGGTCAAGCCGGTGGACATCGACCAGTTCTTCCAGGCGGTTAAAACGCTGGGCACGTTCTGGGCCGTCATCAACGAAACCCCCAGCCTGGACTGAGCCGTGCCGCAGAGTGGATCACCGCTGGGCCGCGTCCGCATCCTCCTGGTCGAGGATTCGGAACTGGACGCCGAATTGCTGATCGAGCAGCTGCAGGACGCGGGGCTCGACGCCGAGTTCCTGCGCGTCGATGGCGCCGACGACATGCGCACGGCGCTGGCTGGCGGAACCTTCGACCTGGTGCTGTCGGACATGGAACTGCCGGGGTTCTCCGGCTACCAGGCGCTTGAAATCCTGCGCGCGCACGATGCGCGGCTGCCGTTCGTGTTCTTCTCGGGCACGATCGGCGAGGAGGCGGCGGTCAAGGCGCTGCAGCAGGGCGCCAGCGACTACGTGCTGAAGCACACGCCGGCGCGGTTGCCGGCGGCGGTGGCGCGCGCCATCCGCGAGGCGCGCACCGAGCGCGAACGCGAGCACGCCGAGCGCGAACTGATGCGCTCGCAACGGCTGGACTGCCTGGCGATGCTGGCGGCAGGCCTGAGCCATGACCTGCGCAACATCCTGCAGCCCCTGCTGATCGTGCCGGACCTGCTGTCCACCTACAGCGACGATCCGAAGATCCTGCGCCTGGGCGCGGTGATCTCGGAGAGCGGCAAGCGCGGCCACGAGATGGCCGATTCGATGCTGTCGTTCGTCCGCGGCTCGCGCAAGGCCAGCGAAACCATCAGCGTGGCCGCGTTGTTCAGCGCGGTGCAGCTGCTGTTGCAGGGAAGCCTGTCGCGGCAGGTCCGGTTGACGGTGGAACTGCCGCCGGAGGATCTGCTGATCGAAGGCAACTACACCGAATTCCAGCAGTGCCTGATCAACCTGTGCCTCAACGGGATCCAGGCGATGGCCGAACGGGGCGGACAGCTGACGCTGTCGGCGACGCCGACGGTGGCGGCGGATGGCCAGCCGTACGTGGTGGTGCGCGTGTCCGATGAAGGCACCGGCATGGATGAGGCGACGCGCCAGCAACTTTTCACGCCCTTCTTCACCACCAAGGCGGGCGGCACGGGCCTGGGGCTGATGTCGTGCAAGCGCATCGTCGAATCGGCGCGCGGTCGCATCGAGGTCAACAGCACGCTGGGGAAGGGCACGTCCTTCGAACTGCACCTGCCCGCGCCCACGACCGACGAATGGGCAGGCAGCGAAGACGCGGCGTTCGCCGACGGCGCGGGGCGCCGGATCCTGCTGGTCGACGGCGATGCCACGCGCCTGTCGCTGCTGGGCAATGCGTTGGCCGCGCAGGGTTACGACCCGGTCATGGCGCCGGACGGTGCGAACGCCTTGCAACAGATCGCGCGCGACGGCATGCCCGCACTGGCGATCATCGACGACGACATCCTGCTGCTGTCCGCGGCGGACGTGCTGGCGGTGCTGCAGGAGGCGGGTTTCGACGGCCCGGTGATCCGGCTGCAGGAGCCGGGAAGGGCGCCGGATGGGCGCGAGTGCGCCACGGTCGCCAAGCCGGTACAGGTGCAGGCGCTGTTCGGCGCGATCGAACACGCGCTGGGACTGCGCGCCTGACATCCTCTCCGGGAGGAAGCAGGCGCGCGCCCGGCAGTCTCAGACGTGGCCCGCCGTAGGCTTCAGGCGCTGCCACACCGCGCGCATGATCGGCTGCGCGCGATACCAGCCGATCGGCGTGTCGGGGCAGTGGCGCTGCAGGCGGTCGCGCAGCGAAGGCGCGATCTCGTCGAACTCCTGCCGATGGTGCAGCAGGTAGGCGTCGTAGCCGATCTTCAGGCACTTCTCCAGATCGCCGACCGTGGCGCCGATCACCTGGAAGGTGTCCTCGTTGAGGCGCGTTTTCCAGTAGGCGAGTTCGGCGTCGATGTCGACGATCTGCGCAGTGGCTTGGACGTTGCGCTGGTGCAGGCTGGCCATGGTGAATCCCCTGTGTCGATGTGGTGGTGACGAGAGGATTTTTTGTTCGTCGCGGTGATGCTTAAGTGAAATAAAGGCCGTTTTAACCCGTATTTAACCGTGCAAGGGAATTTCCGTTCACCTTTGCCAGCGCTGCGTGAATGCGCTGCATGGGCGCTGGTCAGCGACGATGCATGGCGTCGCTGATCAGTGCGCGTTCTTCCAATGCGGCGGCTAGCGGCGAGAAGAGCGGGGGGTCTTCTTCGAGCGGCGCATTGAGGCGCTCCCAGACGCGTGCGATGACCGCCGCCGCGACTGGCCATTCCAGGCGAACGCTGCGCGCGAGGGCCATCTCGTAGCGCCCCGGCAGTAAGGGCAGCAGTTGCTGCAGTGAGCGCCGGTGCGACAGCAGATAGCTGTCGTACGCGAATTTCAACGTCGGCACGTAGTGCCGGAAGGGCGTGCCCGGGTGATGGAAGGGCTGGCAGGCGTAGGTTTGTTCCCAGAACCGCAGTTCGGACTGGATGTCCACCACGGCGCAGGGCATGGCGTCGTCATTCCATGCATGGGCAAACGGATCAACGCGACGGGACATGGGTCCCCTCCCTGGCGCACGGCAAGGCAGCGTATCGATCCCATGGAATGAAGCGCGGTTTGCCCGTGCATCGGCCTCTGTGCCCACGGCCATCGCGACGGCCTTCCGGACCTGCGCGATATCCGCGTGAGACCATTCGACCCCATCCCCGGTGAGATGCGTGCGTACTGCCGGCGTTCGCGGTTGTGGTGGCCCCTGCTTCTGATCAGACGAGGACGTGCAACCGGAACGGCCGACCGTCCGTCGGTGCGGACGTGGACGGCATGTGGGTCAGTGCACGCGGGCGGTGACCGCGCCGTGCTGGTCCAGCCAGCGCCACGCCTCGCGCAGCAGGGTCCTGGCCACGGGCCAGTCAGGGCCGGCCTCGCCGCGCAACCGTTCCCAGTCGTGTTCGAGTTCGAGTTCGGTATCGAGGTCCAGCGCGCCGTCATACTGGACATGCGAGGAAGCGGCGAATGCATAGACGTGGCAGGCGTCTTCCCACGCGACATCGGGGTGCAGGCGCCGGCGGCGGCTATAGTCGTAGGCCGTGAAGGCGGCGAACGCATCGCCATCGGCGGCCGTGCCTCGCCATGTGGTTTGCCGCAGCTGGTCGAGCTGCGCGCGATACAGTGGTCGGTCCATGGAAGTCTCCTGCTCCTGGCGAGCGCTTGGCATGGATAACTGGTAGCGCGCGACGCGTTAGTCGCAGGTGAGAAATACCTTCGTTGGCCGGTCACGAAGCTGACGCCGGTCGACGCGATCAGCGGGCGGTCAGTCTCAGCGCCTGAGACGCTCCGCGCGTCAGATGGCGGCCCCTGCCGAGAGACCGCCATGGCCGCAAAGACCGCATTGATCCGTCGCCACGCCGACGAGACCGCCCTGTTGCCTGCGGTGCACGCCGATGGCGGTGCGCTGGCCGAGCGACTCGCCGGCAAGTACCGCGACCGCGTCACCGGGCAGTTCGTCATTCCCGCACGCGAGGGGCGTTACGAAGCGCTGCCAGACGACGTGCCGGCGGCATTGGCCGATGCCTTGCGCCAGCGCGGCATCGACCGGCTGTATTCGCACCAGGCCGAGGCATGGCGGCAGGCGCAGGCCGGCGATCATCTGGCCATCGTCACCCCGACCGCCTCCGGCAAATCGCTGTGCTACACGATGCCGGTGGTGGCGTCGGCGCTGTCGCGCCGGGGCAAGGCGCTGTACCTGTTTCCGACCAAGGCGCTGGCGCAGGACCAGGTGGCCGAGTTGCTCGACCTCAGCCGCGCCGGCGACCTGGGCCTGAAGGCCTTCACCTTCGATGGCGATACGCCGGGTGATGCACGGCAGGCGATCCGCCTGCATGGCGACATCGTGGTCAGCAACCCCGACATGCTGCACCAGGCCATCCTGCCCCATCACACGAAATGGGCGCAGTTCTTCGAGAACCTTCGCTACGTGGTGATCGACGAGGTGCATACGTATCGCGGCGTATTCGGCAGCCATGTGGCGAACGTGCTGCGGCGCCTGAAGCGCGTGTGCGCCTTCTACGGGGCCACGCCTCAGTTCATCGTGTGCTCGGCCACCATCGGCAATCCCCAGGCGCACGCGGAAGCGTTGCTGGAACTGCCGGTGCATGCGATCACCGAGTCCGGTGCGCCGACCGGCGAAAAGCACGTGCTGCTGTGGAATCCGCCGGTCGTCAATCCCGACCTGGGCCTGCGCGCATCGGCACGCTCGCAGAGCAACCGCATCGCGCGGCTGGCGATCAAGGCGGGTCTGAAGACACTGGTGTTCGCGCAGTCGCGCACCATGGTCGAAGTGCTCACCAAGTACCTGAAGGACGTATTCGACAGCGATCCGCGGCTGCCGGCGCGCATCCGCGCGTATCGCGGCGGATACCTGCCGACCGAACGGCGCGAGGCCGAGCGCGCGATGCGCGATGGGCGCGTGGACGGGATCGTCTCCACGTCCGCGCTGGAACTGGGGGTGGATATCGGCAGCCTCGATGCGGTGGTGCTGAACGGTTATCCCGGTTCCATCGCGGCGACCTGGCAGCGCTTCGGCCGGGCCGGGCGACGGCAGCAGGCATCGCTGGGCATCCTCGTCGCCAGTTCGCAGCCGCTGGACCAGTACGTGGTGCGGCATCCGGAGTTCTTCGCCGACAGCCCGCCGGAGCACGCACGCATCGCGCCGGACCAGCCGATGATCCTGCTGGACCATGTGCGCTGCGCCGCGTTCGAGCTGCCGTTCCTCGCCGGCGAGCCGTTCGGTCCGGTCGATCCGTCGCCGTTCCTCCAGCTGCTCGACGAAGACAGCGTGGTACACCGCGAAGGCGACCGCTACGAGTGGATCGCCGACAGCTATCCGGCCAACGCGGTCAGCCTGCGTTCGGTGGCGGACGGCAACTTCGTGGTGGTGGATCGTACCGACGGGCGCCAGGTGATCATCGCCGAGGTGGATTTCAGTGCCGCGCCGCTGACGCTGTACGAGGGGGCCATCCACATGATCCAGTCCGCGCCGTACCAGGTGGAACGTCTGGATTGGGAAGGCCGCAAGGCCTATGTCACCCGCACGCAGGTGGACTACTACACCGACGCGATCGACTACACCAAGCTGAAGGTGCTTGAGCGGTTCGATGGCGTCATCGCCGGGCAGGGCACGTGCCACCACGGCGAGGTGCATGTGGTGCGCCGCGTGGCTGGTTACAAGAAGATCCGTTACTACACGCACGAGAACATCGGCTACGGCCCGGTTAACCTGCCCGACCAGGAGATGCACACCACCAGCCTCTGGTGGCAGCTGCCCCCCGCGCTGCTGGAGTCGGCCTTCGAGTCGCGGCAGGACGCGCTGGATGGCTTCCTCGGCGCGGCGTACGCGCTGCACATCGCGGCCACCGTCGCGGTGATGGCGGAAGGTCGGGATCTGCAGAAGGCGGTGGGCGACGGTGACGGCGCATGGTTCGCGCTGCCCGATACGCAGGGGCGAGGACAACTGCGCGGCACCGACAGCCAGGTACTGTCGCCGGTGTCGGGCGAGCGTTTCATTCCCACCGCGTATCTTTACGACAACTACCCGGGTGGCATCGGCCTGAGCGAACCATTGTGGCGGCGCCAGCGCGAACTGGTGCAACGGGCGGCACAGCTGGTGTCTTCGTGCGATTGCAAGGCGGGGTGTCCCGCCTGCGTCGGGCCCGTGCTGGCGAACGAGGAGGACGCGGACACCACGCCGCGCGCACTGGCTGCGCGGGTGCTGCAGCTGTTGGACGCGGCGTGAGCGTCAGCCTGGAGAAGCTGCAGCGCCTGCGTCGCCAGGCGGGGCAGGGCGGTGGTACGTCGCCCTCGGCTCCTTTGCCGCCGGCGCACGATCCATTGCCGGCACTGCGACGCATGCTCGGGATCCGTGAGCGGGCGCGTCCGGCCGTCCCCCGGCGCGCATGCGATCGTGCGCTGCCGGGCGACGAGATCGCGCCGGGGCTGCTGCACATCGAACAGGTGTTGCCGTTCGACGCCGTGCCGCCCCACGTGGACGGCACGTTCGCACGGACCGGCGCACTGCCGACGCCTGGCATGCTGTTCTTCGACACCGAGACCACCGGCCTGTCCGGCGGCACGGGCACGCGCGCCTTCATGGTGGGTGCGTCGGATTTCGTTGCGGCCGGGCTGCGCGTGCGCCAGTTGCTGATCACCCACCTGTCGGCGGAGCCGGCGATGCTGCGCGTTTTCGCCGGCTGGTTGTCGGAAGACACACGATTGGTCAGCTACAACGGTCGCTGCTACGACGCGCCGTTGCTGGCCACGCGCTACCGGCTGGCGCGGCAGGGCACGCCGTTGGCCGGCATCGAACATCTCGACCTGCTGTTCCCCACGCGGCGGCGGTATCGGGGGGTGTGGGAAAACTGTCGCCTGGGCACCATCGAGCGCAATGCGCTGGGCATCGTCCGCGAAGACGACCTGCCGGGCTCCGAAGCACCGGGCGCCTGGCTGCATTACCTGCGCGGCGGCGACGCCGGCCTGCTGCGGCGCGTGCTGCATCACAACTTCCAGGACGTGGTGACGCTCGCCCACCTGTTGCTGCACCTGTCGGCGCCACCCGAAGCCTGAGGAACGGCGTGCTTGACCGTGCAGGAGGGCGCGTCGGATGCTGATCATGTCGGGGCACCGACGAGGATGCGATTCCCTCCGCTCCAGGAGCGTTGCATGAAGACCGCTGTCGTCCTGCTGGCCATTGCATTGTCCGCGCCGGTGGCGGCGCAGGACCGGCTTCCGCCCATCGACAGGTTCGACTTGGGTGTGGGCCTCTACGCGGCCGACCACGATCTCGACACGCGCTGGGATGCCAGCGATGGATCGAGGGGCGCGCGCGTCGACTTCCAGCGCGACCTGGGATTCGCCGATCGGCAGGATGCGCTGGCCTGGCGCATCGGTGGCAGTCTGGGCACGGCGCGGCGGCACACGTTCGACGCCTTCGGCTACGACTACGACGACACCAGCATGCGGGTGCTCGACCGCATGCTGGAGATCGGCGACAACGTGTATCCGGTCGATGCGTCCTTCGAAGGCCGTCTGGATCTCGACATCACCGGCGTGGCGTATACGTGGATGTTCCTGCATGACGGACGCCAGGCCGCGGGCATCGGCCTGGGTGCGATGCGTTACGACATCCGCGCCGACCTGGATGCCAGCGCGACCCTCGCCGGTACGCCCGCCGCGTATGCGAACGACCTCTCCGAAGACGCATGGGCCCCCATGCTGCGTGCCGAATACGTGCGATCGCTGTCCATGCGCTGGCGCTGGGGCGCGGCACTGGCGTACACGCGCAAGAACGGCGGTGCGGTCAGCGGTGATGCGTTCGATGCGCAGGTCGCCCTGGACTACCTGCCTTGGCGGCACCTCGGCTTTTCCCTGCGCTACAACTACAACAACGTGGACCTGGACCTGCGGCGCACGCGGTTCGATGGCAACATCCACCTGAACAACCGCGGGCCGCAATTGCTCACGCTGTTCCGGTTCTGAACCGCCTGTCGGGGAACCACCGACAGCGGAGTGTGAAGCGTTGCGCATTCCCTGCATCGCGGCTCAAGAATGCGCCGCCATGGCCGACACCCTTGCTAGATTCCACATGAGCCGTGCCTTCCCCCCGTGGAAGGCATGCATCGAACTTGCAAGAAAAGAAGGGGACGTGCCTTGCGCATTCTGTACGTTGGCGACACCGCCTGCCTGCCTGACGATCTGGCCGACTACATCGGCGACATGGGCGACGAGTGGACGGTCGAGACGGTAGCCGACGGGAAGTCGGCGATGTTTGCGGTCGCCAATGGTCCGGTCGACGTGGTGATGGTGGGACCGGCGCTGCCCGACCTGCCGCCGGCCACCTTGCTGGGCCAGATCCGCACGCTGCGCTCGGAGACGATCCGCATCGCCCTGCTGGAAGGCAATGCAGACAGCCTGTCCGCCCCCATCAAGCTGATCGGCGTGGCGCACCGCTTCCTGCCGCTGCCGTTGTCGTCGGAAACGGTGCTGGAAGCGATCCACAGCCTGGAAGAACTGCGCGACCTGCTGGACAGTCCGCGCCTGCGTCGCGCCATCGGTCGCGTCGAACACCTGCCGTCGCCGCCGCACCTGTACTTCGCCCTGACGCGCGCACTGGAAGAAGACGAAGGCACGGCCAACGACATCGCCAAGCTCGTGGCCGGCGATCCGGCCATCGCGGCCAAGGTGCTTCAACTGTGCAACTCGGCCTACTTCTCCAGTGGCCGCTCGATCACCGACCTGCGTGCTGCGGTGACGCGGTTGGGCCTGGGCACCTTGCGCGACCTGGTGCTGGCGAGCGAGGTGTTCTCGATGAAGACCGCGGCCCATGTCGACCGCGGCGCGCTGCAGCAGCGTGCGCTGCTGGCGTCGCGCCTGGCGGCGAAGATCCTGCCGCGGACCAGCTCCGAACTCGGTGCCACCGCGGCGCTGCTGGCCGACATCGGCCTGCTGCTGCCGGGCGTGCGCGACGAGCGCGATACGCCGGCCAGCGAGGACGACGACCGCCCCGGTCACACCGAGGCGGGCGCCTACCTGCTGGGCCTGTGGGGCCTGCCGATGCCGATCGTCGAAGCGGTGGCATTCCACCGCCAGCCACAGCGTTCCAGCCTGCGCAGTTTCTGGGTGCCCGGCGCCGTGCACGTGGCCGGTGCGCTGGCCAGCAACGAACCGGTGGACGAGGGTTACCTGAAGTCGCTGGGCGTGCTGGACCAGTTGCCCAACTGGCGCCAGATGGCCGAGACCATGGTCGAGCGCGCCGAAGAGCAGGCGGCCTGACGCGTCTCCGATTCCGCGTGCGCGCCTGCGCGCGATGCAGCGTCTGCGATGCTTCACGCCTGTCTACGTGGAGCGGCCCGCGAGTGACGTCGTGGCCGTCATTGCGGCGCAAGCCGGAATCCATGGCCTCTCAGCGATGTCCTTCCTTGCGAACGTCAGGGAAAGCAACGGCAACGTGGGTCCCGGCTTTCGCTGGGACGACGGGGCTGGCGTGTCCGAATCCGTGCCGCCATCCCTTGCTGTCATTCCAGCGCAAGCTGGAATCCACTGTCCGTCAGTGATCCGCATCCTTCGTGCGGCGGGGAAGGCAAGGGCGAGAGGGGTCTCGGCTTTCCCCGGGGACGACGGGCCGTGACGCTGTCAGGGACGGTAGGTGGGAGAGGTCTCCTGCACCTTGCCTGCTGGCCTGGCGATGATCCGCGGGCGTAGCCACGCGGCGAAGTCGGCTTCGCCGAGACTGCCTTCCGACAGGCCCAGATACTGCGGATAGAGTTCGTGGTCTTCCGCCGACAATGTGGCGCCATTGAGTACGATGAAGACTTCGCAGGCCACGGCTGCCATGCGCTTGTTGCCGTCGACAAAGGGGTGGTTGCGGGCCAGGCCGAAGGCCGTGGCGGCCGCCAGATCGGCCAGGTCCGGCGTGGGTTGCCCGTAGGCGTGCAGCTGCCGGGCGCGCGCCAGCGCCGATTCCAGCAAGCCCTCGTCGCGGATGCCGGTCGCGCCGCCATGCTCGGCCAATTGCCGGTCATGGATGGCCAAGGCCAAGGCCCGGCTGATCCAGACGATCATCCGCGCTGCTTCATTGGGCCAGCTTGTGGAGCAGGGTGCGGCGGCTGCGCATCACCTGCTCGGCCACCTCCATCTGCTCGGCCAGGGTGGGATCGTAGACCGTCAGGCGGATGCCGTCGGGGGTCTCGAGTGCATGGAGTTCATCGCCTTTTTCCAGGCGAAGGCGCGCCAGGAGATCCTTGGGCAGGATGACGCCGGCAGAGTTGCCGACCGTGGTGATCTTGAGCTTCATGATTGCCTTCCTGACGTTATAACCATGGTTATATTGGGGCGGATGAGGGGTTGAGGCAACCCGCACGTTTTTCTCGTCATGTGAGACCTGAAGGTGTACAAATGTACACCCATGAACCCCATCGATCTGCCTCCCCAACGTGCCGCCGTCCTGGCCTTCCTGCGCCGGGAGCTGGCGGCCGGACGCGCGCCCAGCCTGGCGGACATCGCCGGGGCCTTCGGCTTCGCCTCCCGCAATGCCGCCCAGAAGCACGTACAGGCGCTGGTCGCCGATGGCCTGCTGGAACAGGCGCCGGGCCAGAAGCGCGGCCTGCGCCTGCCCGGCGGTATGGCCGACCTGCTGCCGTTGCCCGTGCTGGGCCGGGTGGCCGCGGGCCAGCCGATCGGCGCCGACATCGGCCTGGACGAACAGCTGTGGCTGGACCGTCGGCTGTTTTCGCCGCAGCCGGACTACCTGCTGAAGGTGCAGGGCGATTCGATGATCGACGACGGCATCGTCGATGGCGATCTGGTCGGCGTGCATCGCACGCCGGAGGCGCGCGACGGCCAGACCGTCGTGGCCCGCATCGACGGCGAACTGACCATCAAGCGCCTGCAGCGCGAGCGCCGGCGTATCCGCCTGTTGCCGCGCAATTCCGCGCACGCGCCGATCGAAGTGGAGCCGGGGCAGGACTTCGCCATCGAAGGCGTGTACTGCGGCCTGGTGCGCCGCGGTTGAGATGGGCGCCGTCGTCGCCCTCGACACGCTGCTGGCCGCGCGCACGCTGTGGCACGCGGGCCGCAGTGCGGCGATCGCCGCCGATGGCGAACCCACAGGCCATGCGACGCTCGACGCGCTGCTGCCGCAGGGCGGTTGGCCACGGCGCGCCCTGACCGAGCTGCTGCTGCCTGCCGACGGCGTGGGCGAACTGGCCTTGCTGCTGCCCACGCTGGCACGCATGACCCAGGCCGGCAGCGCGGTGGCGGTGATCGCGCCGCCCTACGTGCCGTATGCGCCGGCCTGGCAAGCCGCGGGCGTGGACCTGGCGATGCTGGAGATCGTCGAAGCCGCGCCACGCGATGCGTTGTGGGCGTTCGAGCAATGCCTGCGCAGCGGTGCCTGCGCCGCCGTGCTGGGCTGGCCCACGCACGCCGACGGGCCTGCGCTGCGCAGGTTGCAGGTGGCGGCCGACAGCGGCGAATGCCTGGGCTTTGCGCTACGCGACCGTCGCCACGCGGCCAATCCCTCGGCGGCCGCGCTGCGCGTGGAAGCCATGCGCGATGCGCAGGGCGGCACGCAGTGGCGGGTGCGCAAATGCCGGGGTGGTCCGGCACCTGCGCAACCCTTCGCGCTGGTCGCGCATTGAGGCCTACCGATGCTCTGGGCCTGTGTACTGCTGCCGCAGCTGGCGCTGGACGCCGTCCTCCGGCGTTTGCCTGATCCCGACGCGCCGCTGGCGCTGGTCGGCGGTGCCGTGCAGTTGCGTACCTTGCAAGCGGTGAATGCCGCTGCCGCGCAGGCGGGCCTGCGGGCCGGCATGCGGCTGACGGCCGCGCACGCGCTGTTGCCGGAGTTCGCGATGGTCGAATACGACCCCTCGGCCGAAGCGCGCTGGCAGCGGTTCCTCGCCGCCTGGGCGTATCGCCACAGTTCGCTGGTAAGCGCGCAGTGGCCGGGCTGCCTGGTGCTGGAGGTGCGCGCCAGCTTCCGCCTGCTGGGGCCCTGGCCGCGCATCGAGGCGCGGTTGCGCGAGGAACTCGGTCTGTTGGGTTTCCAGCATCGTCTCGCGCTGGCACCCACGCCGCGCGCGGCGCATGTGTTCGCCGGCCTGCGCGACGGACTGGCGGTGATGCAGCCGGCGGCGATGGCGGAAATGCTGGACCGCGTGCCGGTGCGCCGTGCGCGCCTGCCGGACGATGCCGGCGAACGCCTGCATCGCATGGGCATCCGCGACCTGCGCACGCTGCGCGACCTGCCACGCGACAGCGTGCGCCGCCGTTTCGGCTTGCCGGTGCTCGACCACCTGGATCGCCTGTACGGCCAGGCCGACGACGCGCTGGCGTACTACGCGCCGCCGGACCACTTCGATGCGCGCATCGAACTCGGCTACGAAGTCGAGAGCCACATGGCGCTGCTGTTTCCGCTCCGGCGCCTGATCGGCGACCTGTGCACCTACCTGTCCATCCGCGACGGCGGCGTGCAGCGCTTCGTGCTGCGGCTGGAACACGAGGAGGGCCATACCGATGTCGAGGTGGGCCTGCTGGCCGCCGAGCGCGAGCCGGCGATGCTGTTCGAACTCACCCGCAATCGCCTGGAGCGCGTGCAGATCGCCCAGCCGGTGGTAGGCGTGCGCCTGCTGGCACGCGAGCTGCCGCCGTTCGTGCCGGCCGCGCGCGATCTGTTCGATACGCGGCCGCAGCAGCAACTGCCGTGGCCGCAGTTGCGCGAACGCCTGCGCGCGCGCCTGGGCGACGAGGCGGTGCATCGTGTGGCACCGGCCGGCGATCCACGCCCGGAGCGCGCATGGCGACGCGTGCAGGGCGATGGCAGTCGCATCGAACGGGCGCCCCTGCGTCCGCCACGTCCGACCTGGTTGCTGCCGCAACCGGTGCCGCTGCGCGATCCGCATCCGCGCATCGTCTCCGGGCCCGAGCGGCTGGAAAGCGGCTGGTGGGACGGCGAGGACGCGCGCCGCGACTACTACGTGCTGGAGACGTCGCAGGGCCAGCGCGCCTGGGCGTTCGCGCCGCCGGGCGAGCAGGGCGGCTGGATGCTGCATGGGTGGTTCGCGTGAGCTGGGACGATGCGGTGGACGGCGTCGACCGCGATACGCCCGGCGGTCGCCCGCCCCGCGCGTGGGAAGTGGCGCAGCGGTTGCGCCGGCATGCCGCGGCCAACGACGACGGCCCGCAGGAAGATGCCTGGCCGGCCTATGCGGAACTGCATTGCCTGTCGGACTTCTCGTTCCTGCGAGGCGCGGCCAGTGCGGAAGAGCTGTTCGAGCGGGCGCGCGATCTCGGTTATGAAGCGCTCGCGATCACCGACGAATGCTCGCTGGCCGGCATCGTGCGCGGTTGGGAAGCTTCGCGTGCGACGGAGGTGCCCCTCGTCGTCGGCAGCGAGTTCACCCTGGCGTGCGGGTTGAAGTGCGTGCTGCTGGTGGAAACCACGGCCGGCTACACGCGGCTGTGCGAACTGATCACCACCGCCCGGCGTGCCGTCGACAAGAAGGGCTACCGGCTCACGCGGCTGGACATGGAGCGCCTCCTGTCCGACGTCGATCCTGCCGTCTGCGGCCTGTTCGCACTCTGGCTGCCGGCACCCGAGATCGACGAAACGCAGGGGCAGTGGCTGCAGTCGGTGTTCGGCGATCGCGCGCATGTGGCGGTCGAACTGCACCGTGAGCAGGACGATGCCGCCCGACTCGCGCGCCTGCTCGAGACCGCCGCACGCCTCGCCATGGTGCCGGTGGCGGCCGGCGACGTGCACATGGACGTGCGCCGCCGCCGCGCGCTGCAGGACACGATGACGGCGATCCGCCATGCCGCACCGCTGGCCGAATGCGGCGAGCACCTGTTCCGCAACGGCGAACGCCACCTGCGCACGCGACGGGCGCTGGGCAACATCTATCCGCGTGCCCTGATCGATGCCGCGGTGGCGCTGGCGCGGCGTTGCAGGTTCGATCTCAAGCGCGACATCCATTACCGCTATCCCGCCGAGCTGGTGCCGGCGGGCCACACGCCCACCACGTGGCTGCGCGAACTCACGGAACGCGGCATGCGCGAGCGCTGGCCGGAGGGCGTGCCGGATTCAGTAGTGGATCAGATCGACGGCGAACTCGCGCTGATCGAAGAGCTCCAGTACGAGGCGTTCTTCCTGACCGTGTGGGACATCGTGCGGTTTGCCAGGGAACAGCACATCCTCTGCCAGGGACGTGGTTCATCGGCGAATTCCGCGGTCTGTTTCGCACTGGGCATCACCGTGGTCAATCCTGCCGAAAGCCGCCTGCTGATGGCCCGATTCCTGTCCAAGGATCGCGGCGAACCGCCGGACATCGACGTCGACTTCGAGCACGAGCGCCGCGAGGAAGTGCTGCAGTACGTCTACACCAAGTACGGCCGCCGCCGTGCCGCGCTGGCCGCCACGGTGATCCGTTACCGCGGCAAGAGCGCGGTGCGCGACGTGGCCAAGGCGTTCGGCCTGCCGCCGGACCAGATTGCACTGCTGGCCGACTGCTATGGCTGGGGCAACGGCGAGGCACCGATGGAGCAGCGCCTGCGCGAGGCGGGGTTTGATTCGGGAAATCCACTCATCCGGCGCGTGCTGGCGGTGACCGACCAGCTGCGCGACCACCCGCGTCACCTGTCGCAGCATGTGGGAGGCTTCGTGATCGGCGATGCGCCGCTGTCCACGGTAGTGCCGGTCGAGAACGCGTCGATGGACGACCGCAGCATCATCCAGTGGGACAAGGACGACCTGGAGACGATGGGATTGCTCAAGGTCGACTGCCTGGCGCTGGGCATGCTGACCTGCATCCGCAAGGCGGTGGACCTGGTGGAGAAAAACCGCGGATTCCGTCTGGATCTCGCGCGCCTGCCGAACGATGACGAAGCGACCTTCCAGATGATCCAGGCCGCCGACACCGTGGGCGTGTTCCAGATCGAATCGCGCGCGCAGATGAGCATGCTGCCGCGGTTGAAGCCGAAGGAATACTACGACCTGGTTGTGGAAGTCGCGATCGTGCGCCCCGGCCCGATCCAGGGCGGCATGGTGCATCCCTACCTGCGCCGCCGGCAGGGCAAGGATCCGGTGACGTATCCGTCGGAAGGGGTGAAGGAGATCCTCGGGAAAACGCTCGGCATCCCATTGTTCCAGGAACAGGTGATGGAACTGGTGATCCATGCCGGCTATACGCCTTCGCAGGCGGATGGTCTGCGCCGCTCGATGGCGGCCTGGAAGCGGGGCGGCGACATGGAACCGCATCGCCTGCGCATCCGCGAGCTGATGCTCGGGAAGAATTACTCTCCGGAGTTCATCGACCAGATCTTCGAGCAGATCAAGGGCTTCGGTTCCTATGGCTTCCCGCAGAGCCATGCGGCCTCGTTCGCCAAGCTGGTCTACATCAGCTGCTGGCTGAAACGGCATGAGCCGGCCGCCTTTGCCTGCGCGCTGCTCAATGCGCAGCCGATGGGCTTCTACTCGCCCAGCCAGATCGTGCAGGACGCGCGACGCGGGCAGGGCGGGCGCGTGTCCATTGATGTCCTGCCCGTCGACGTCGCCGTCAGCGACTGGGACAACACACTGGAAGGCGGGCATGTGCGCCGCGGGGTCGATGACGGCGGACAGCCCTCGCTGCGGCTCGGCTTCCGGCAGGTGGGCGGACTGTCGGAGGACGCCGGCAAGGCGATCATGGCCGCGCGCGCGCAACGCCCCTTCGCCGATGTCCGTGATCTCTGCCAGCGCGCCAGGCTCGACGAGAAGGCGCGCACTGCCCTGGCCGAAGCGGGCGCGTTGCATTCGCTCGCCGGGCATCGCCATGCCGCGCGCTGGGCGGTCGCCGGCATCGAGCGGCAGCGCCCGTTGCTGCCCGGCAGCCCGGATGAGGAGGCGATCGTCCTGCCCGCTCCGACGGTGGGCGAGGACGTGACCTCGGACTACCGCATGACCGGGCTGACGCTGGGCGCGCATCCGCTGTCGTTGCTGCGCGAACGCCTGCAGCGGCAACGCGTGGTCGATTCGCGACAGCTGCGCGGGTTGCCACACGGGCGGGGCGCCTTCGCGGCCGGCATCGTCACCCAGCGGCAACGGCCGGCCACGGCGAAGGGCACGATCTTCGTCACCCTGGAGGACGAGCACGGTATGGTCAACGTGGTGGTGTGGTCGCACGTGGCGCTGCGCGACCGCAAGGCCCTGCTCGGCGCGCGCCTGATGGCGGTACGCGGCCGTTGGGAACAGGTGGACGGCGTCTCCCACCTGATCGCACGCCGGCTGGAGGATTTCAGTCACCTGCTGGGCGAGATCCAGCCCGGCTCCCGTGACTTCCACTGACCTGCCATGCGTGCGCTGACCGCCCACACCGATGATCTGTTCGCTCCCGCGATGCACCGCCTCGTGCATGACGATCAGGGCGGCATCCGCTATTGGCCGGGTGCGATCGATCCCGATACGGCGCAGGCATGGTTCGAGGCCCTGCACGCACAGGCCGCGTGGATCCATCTGCAGCGCCCCATGTACGACCGCATCGTCGACGTGCCGCGCCTGCTGGCGAACTACGCCGTGGATGCACTGCCGCCCGAGCTTCCGCTGGCCGGTCTCCTGGCCTGCGTGCAGGCGAGGGCGCCTGCGCCCTATTCGCGCATCGGCATGAACCTCTACCGCGACGGCCACGACAGCGTCGCCATGCACGGCGACAAGCTGCATACCGTAGCCGCCGGCCATCCGATCACCCTGGTCTCGCTGGGCGCGCCGCGGCGCATGCTGATCCGCGCACGCGAGGGCAGGCGCGAAACGCTGGCGGTGGACCTCGCGCCGGGAAGCATCCTGTCGATGAGCCATGCGTCGCAGAGCACGCACGAGCACGGCATTCCGAAGACCCGGCGTTCGCAGGGGCCGCGGATCAGCGTGGTGTTCCGGGTGAGGCCTTCGTCCCCTGTGGGAACAGGTGGCTTGGCAGGTGTGGGAGCGACGTGAGTCGCGAAGGGTCACCTGTAAAGCTTCATCGCGACTTACGTCGCTCCCACAACAGGCTGCCCAAAAAAAAAGCCGCGAGGGCATCGCGGCGTGAGGGGAAGGACTGCATGAAAAGGAGAGGCCGGTCAGCCCATCAGCTTGAACAGCGACAGCTGCTGCATCTGCATGAAGACCGTCTGCGCGGCCTGCAACGCGGTGTTCTCCATCTGGTAGCGGCCGATGGCCTCGGCCCAGTCCAGGTCGCGCAGGGTGGACAGGGTGCCCTGCAGGGTGACGTTGTTGGCTTCGCGCAGGGCGGCCGCATCCTCGATGGCGGACAATTGCGCGCCGCCGCTGGCGCGGGCATCGATCATCTTTCCCTGCGCGGTCCCGACATCGCGCATGGCGGCCTGCAGGTTGTTCTGCATCGCGGCGCGCTGCGCGTCCGTGGTGGGGTTGGCGTCCAGCGTGTCGATCAGTCCCTGCACGGTGGCGAAGATGTCGCGGCTGCCCGAGGGGCCCAGGGTGAAGCTGTCGCCGTTGGCGGGCTGACCATCGATCTTCATCTGCACGCCGGCGAAGGCAATGCTCTCGCCCTTGGCGTAGGTGCCGGTCGTGACCGCATTGCCGCCTGCATCCAGCACCTGGTACGTGTTGCCGGCGCCGAACGAAAGCGTGTAACTGCCGCCCGACCAGAGGGTGGAATCGGTGACGCTGAAATCCATCAGCAGGCCCGTACCCGTGTTGCCCGGAGCGGCCCGTCCGTCGATGCGGCCGTCGCCGGTGCGCAGGCGCAGGAAGACCTCGCTGCCGGGCAGGGTGTCGGCGACGAACATGTCCGGCGCCACTTCCACCTGGCGCTGCGTCTGGTCGCCGCTGTAGATCACGCTGCCGCCGGCGATGGCGAAGGGCGTGCTGCCGTCGCTGGTGCCGCCGAACAGGTAGCGGCCGGCACCGTCGGTGCTGTTGGCCAGGTCCAGCAGGCCGGCATAGATCGCCTTCAGCTCGGTGCTGATGGCGTGGCGGCTGTCGTCGCCCATCGCCGCGTTGTTGGCCTGGATCGCCAGCTCCTGCACGCGCGCCATCGCTTCGCCCACGCGGGTGAGTGCGTTCTCCTGCAGGCCGAGGCGGTTCTGCACCGCGTTGGCGTTCATGCCGAAGCGTTCGAGTTCGGCGACGGCCCGGTCCAGGCCGACCGCGGTACCCGCAGCGACCGGATCGTCCTTGGCGGTCACCAGGCGTTGCCCGCTGGCGAGCTGCTGTTGCGTGTGCGCCAGTTTCGCCTGCTTGGCCAGCATCGTGGAGATCGACTGCTGGTACATCATTCCGGTGGAGATGCGATTGTTCATCGGCGTGTGGCGCTCAGCAGCGATTGGAACAGGGTGTCGGCGGTCGCGATGATCTGCGACGCCGCCTGGTACGCCTGCTGCAGGCGCATCAGGTCGGCGGCTTCTTCATCCAGGTTGACGCCGGAAATCGCATCGCGCGCGGCCTGCGCCTGGTCGTGGATGACCTGCTGCGCCTGGGCGGAGTAATCCGCCTGTCGCGCCGCCGAACCGACCTGCGTGGTCAACCCGCCGATGGCGCCATTGAGCGTCAGCGTGCCGCCGTTGAGCGCGCGCGCGTCGTCCAGGTTCGACAGCAGCCTGGCGTTGCCGTTGTCGCTGGAATTGGCGCCGGTCGGGCCCACGCTGAAGCGGTCGCCGGCGGCGGGTGCGCCGTCCAGCACCAGGCTCCAGCCGTTCGACGCAATGGTCTGTCCGGGGGTGTAGACGAACGGGCCGGCGCCATTGATGGTGTAGTTGGTGGCATCGAGGAAGTCGATGTCGACCGGCGCCAGCAGGCCCGCATGGCTGGCGTCCAGCACTTTCAGGCCGCTCAGCTTGCCGCTGCCGGTGTTGGCCATGTCCGTCGTGGCCTTGACCGGCGTGGCCGCGGCGATGCGGCCGGGATCCGTGATCGCGACGCCCAGGTTGCCGGCGGCGCCCGCGGTGGGTTGCAGCAGGAAGCGATCGTTGGCGGCCGGGGTGCCGGACGCGAGCACGACCTCCACGCCGTTCACCACCAGCGGATCGGCCGCCGTGCCCGTGCCGGTCGTTGCGATGGCGGCACCGGTGTCGGGATGCGTCGCCACCCATGCGCTGCCGTCGAAGCGCAGCAGCGCGTTCTGCGAATTGAGTGCCGAGACGCTGCCCACGGCCGTCTGCAGCACGGCGGTGCCGGTGTTGCCGGCGTTCGACGAAATGCGTGGCGCGGGCAGGCTGAAGAAGTCGGCGCCCAGCTGTCCATACTGGTCCATGCCCGCGCGGTGGCCGGCATTGAACGTATCGGCCAGCGACGTGGCGACGCGCCCAAGCTCGGCGACCGCCGGGTCCAGCACCGTGGTGCGGAACTCGATCAGGCCGCCGATCTGTCCGCCCATCGCGCGCTTGTCGAGCGTGATGCGCTGGCTGTTCGTTTCCAGCGCCACCTGCAGCCGCTCGGGGCGGTACGCGTCGGGCACGGTGACGAGCCGGCTGGCGGTAGCGCCGACGACCAGGGGTTGTCCACCGGCGCTGAACACGTTGACCAGCCCGCCGTCCTGCGTCACCGCGTTGCCGCCGGTGAAGGCCACCAGTTCGCTGATCAACTGGTCGCGGCGGTCCAGCAGGTCGCCGGAAGGATGGGTGTTGCCGCCGATCTGCCCGTTGAGCTGGGCGATCTCCTTCGCCAGCCGGTTGACTTCACCGGTGGCGGCGGTGAGTCCGGCATTGACCTCGGTATCCAGCCCGTCCAGGTGCTGGTCGATCTGCCGGAAGCGCGTGACCAGCGCGTTCGCCTGCGCCAGCACGCTTTCGCGGTCGGCCGAGCCGGCCGCGTTGGACGACAGCGCGCTCACCGAATCGAAGAAGCTGGACCACGGCGCGCTGATGCCCGTCGCCTTTTCGGAGAACAGCTGGTCCAGGCGCGTGGACAGCACCGACAGCTGCTGCAGGCGCGACAGTTCGCCGCCGCTGTCGAGCAGGCGCGAGGTCGCCAGCGAGTCCGCCATGCGGCGGATGTCGACGATCTGCACGCCGTTGCCCTGGTAGCCCTGGCCGAAGTAGGTGCCGTCGCGCGCTTCGAACTCGGCGCGCTGGCGCGAATAGCCGGGCGTGTTGATGTTGGCCACGTTGTGGCTGACCGTCGACAGCGCACGCTGGAAAGCGAGGAGGGCGCTGCTGCCGGTGGCGAGAAGGTTGGACATGCGTGCTCCGGGGTCAGCGCTTCAATGCGTTGCCGATGGCATTGCCGACGAATCCGCCGACCTTGCCGCCGACGCTGTCGCCGATGGCCGACAGCACTTTTCCGAGTGTCGGACCGTTGGCGATCGAGGCGATCTTGTTGGCATACGTCGGGTCGGTGGCGTAGCCGGCGCGCTGCAGGCCGCGGGCGAAGCCCGCAATGTCCTTGCCGGCCGCCAGTGCCTGCTGGTAGCGCGGATTGTTCTTGAGCAGTCGCACGTAGTCGGCGAAGCTTTCCGCGGGCGACGCGTACGCGCGGAAGTCCGCGGTCTCGCTGTGCTTCACGCCATTGCTGTATTCGTGCGTGGCGGTGCGGGCGCGCTCGCCCTTCCAGCCCGTCGCCTTGATGCCGAACAGATTGTGCGCGCTGTCGCCATCGCCGGTCTTGATCTGCCGCTTGCCCCAGCCGGTTTCCAGCGCAGCCTGGGCGACCAGCGCGCGCGGGTCGACGCCCAGCTCCTTCGCCGCCTGCTTGGCGTGGTCCCAGATCTCGGCGACGAAGCGCTCGGGCGTATTACGCGCGTACTTCGACGGATCGGCCGACGCGACCTGTTCCACCTCATCGCAGGCGGCGTCAGGACGGACGGTGATGGTGTCCAGCGTGATCGTGCCAGGCATGCCGGCGTCGTTGCGCACGGCGCTGCTGCCGATGCCGCGGCCTGCGATGGCGTCCAACATGGAATCGGCTTCGTTGCCCGGCAGCAGGCGCTTGTACGCGGACAGCGCCGTGGTGGCGGGAACCGCGGGCGTGGTGCTGTCGGTCGCGCCCAGCTGCCGCGCGATCATCGGCGCCAGGCCCAAACCGCGCCCTTCGCTCATCGCCTTGGCGATCTGCTGGTCGTACATGTCGCGGAATATCTGGTTTTCGCCGGGAAACAGCGAATCACCGAAGCCGGCCTCGCGCATGCACTTGATCATCATCTGCGCGAACTGGCCTTCCAGCTTCTTCGCGACGTCGTGGATGCGCGCGTTGTCGGGCTTGCCGCCGGCATCGGCCAGCGGCAGGGAAGGATTCAGCGTTCCGATGGGCATGCTGGCCATGTCAGATCACCTCGAGCTCCGCGCGCAAGGCGCCGGCCTGCTTCAGGGCTTCCAGGATCGCGATCAGGTCGCCGGGTGCGGCGCCGACTTCGTTGACCGCGCGGACGATCTCGTCCAGCGAGGTGCCGCCTTCGAACTTGAACATGCGGTTGCCTTCCTGGCTGACGGACACGCTGGACTGCGGGGTCACCACGGTGGTGCCACCCCGGGAGAATTCGTTCGGCTGGCTGACGTTCGCCGATTCGGTGATCGTCACCGTCAGCGAGCCGTGCGTGACCGCCGCCGGCATCACCTGCACCTGCGCGCCGATCACCACGGTGCCGGTGCGCGCGTTGACGATGACCTTCGCCGGCGCGCTGCCGGGGGTGAGTTCCAGGTTCTCGATCTGGGCGAGGAAATTCACCCGGCGCGAGATCTCGGCCGGTGCGCGCACCGCGACGGTGACAGCATCCAGCGCGTAGGCATTGCCGGCGCCGAAGTTCTGTTCCAGCGCCGCGACCATGCGCGACACCGTGGTGAAATCGGCGCGGTGCAGGTTCAGCGTGATGGTGCCTTCGCCACTGTCCAGTGCATTGGGGATCGCACGCTCGACGGTGGCGCCGTTCGGAATGCGACCCACGCTGGGCACGTTGACCGACACGCGCGAGCCATCCTTGCCCTGCGCACCAAAGCCGCCGACCACCAGGTTGCCCTGGGCGATCGCATAGACCTCGCCATCGGCGCCGCGCAACGGCGCCATCAGCAGGCTGCCGCCGCGCAGCGAAGTGGCGTTGCCGATCGATGACACGGTGATGTCGATCGGCTGGCCTGGCTTGGCGAAGGCGGGCAGCTCGGCGTGAATGGCCACGGCCGCCACGTTCTTCAGCTGTGGATTGACGTTGGGCGGAATGTTGACGCCCAGCTCGCCGAGCATGTTCTTCAGGCTCTGCACGGTGAAGGGCGCCTGGCTGGTGCGGTCGCCACTGCCATCCAGGCCCACCACCAGGCCGTAGCCGACCAGCGGGTTGCTGCGCACGCCGCCGACCTGGGCCAGGTCCTTGATGCGCTCGGCACGCGCAGCGGGCGCCAGGCAGATCAGCACCAGGCCGATCCAGGCCAGCAGCCCCAGCAGCGTGTAGGTGTCGATGCGGCGCGACTTCTTCGCGGGTGCCGGTGCAGCGCGGTTGGCTTCGTTGGCGTCCATCACGGTGCTCAGTTCGGGAAGATCGGGGAGTTGAAGAACCGGCCCAGCCAGCCCATCGAGTTGGACTGCGCGATCGCGCCGCGGCCGCCGTAGGCGATGCGCGCGTCGGCGACCTTGCCGGAGGAGATCGTGTTGTCCGGATTGATGTCGGCGGGGCGGACGATGCCCTGGATCTGCACCAGCTCGTCGCCCTGGTTCAGGCGCATGTTCTTCTGGCCCTGCACCACCAGGTTGCCGTTGGGCAGGCGCTGGATCACGGTGACCGTCACGCTGCCCTGCAGCTTGTTGCTCTGCGCGCTGTTGCCTGCGCCGCTGAAGCCGCGATCGCCATTGACCGAAGCGCTCAGGATGTCGCGGCCGTTGTACGTGACCGGCGCACCGGCGATGTTCGGGGCCGCGATGGCGATTTCGCTCTGTTTGTCGACCGAGGTGGTGGCCGACGTCTGCGCGGTGGTGTTCTCCACCAGGTTGATCGTCAGCAGATCGCCGACGTCGCGCGCGCGGCGGTCCGCGTAGAGATTCAGCCCGGGGCCGGCGCGGTAGATGGAACCCGCGGTCGCCGGTGACTGCGCAGCGACGATCGGCTGGATGGGCTGCATCGGTGCGTACGGGCGCACGTCGCCGTAGTAGCGTGCACAGCCCGGCAGCAGGATGAGCGCGCAGGCGAGGGTGGTGGCGGACGTGGTGCGCTTCATGGCGTGTCTCGTGGCGTGACGGTGGAGTGAGGCGTCAGACGTTGTTGTTGAGGTAGCCGAGCATCGAGTCGGTGGTGGAGATGGCCTTGGCGTTCATCTCGTAGGCGCGCTGGGTCTCGATCATGCTCACCAGCTCTTCCACCACGTTGACGTTGGAGCCTTCCAGCGAACCCTGCACCAGACTGCCCAGCCCGTTGAGGCCGGGCGTGCCGTTCTGCGCGGGGCCGGAGGCGGTGGTCTCGACGTAGAGGTTCTCGCCCTTGGCCTGCAGGCCCGACGGATTGACGAAATCGGTCAGCGTCAGCGAGCCGATCTCCAGCGCCTGCGCCTGGCCCGCCATGGTCACGCTGACGGTGCCGTCGTTGCCGATGGTCATCGACTGCGCGCCTTCCGGCACCTGGATGCCGGGTTGCACCGGATAGCCGCTGTTGGTGACCAGCTCGCCCTGCGCGTTGATCTGGAACGAGCCATCGCGCGTGTAGGCCGGTGAGCCATCGGGCAGCAGCACTTCGAAGAAGCCGCGGCCGTTGACCATGACGTCCAGCGAGCGGCCGGTCTGCTGCGGGTTGCCCTGCTGGAAGTCCTTGGAGGTCGACACCACGCGCACGCCGGTGCCGAGTTGCAGGCCGGACGGCAACTGGGTCTGCGAGGAGGTGGAGCCGCCCGGCTGGCGGACCTGCTGGTACAGGAGGTCCTCGAAGCTGGCGCGGTCGCGCTTGAAGCCGGTGGTGTTGGTGTTCGCCAGGTTGTTGGAGACCACGGACATGCGCGTCTGTTGCGCGTCCAGTCCGGTCTTGGCGACCCAGAGGGCCTGGTTCATGGCGTGGTTCCTCGCGGAGTGGAAGGGGTGGAAACGCGCGGTGCGGTTCCTCGCTTCCTCTCAGGCAAGTCCTGTGCCGAAATGGGTGTCGTGGTTCTGGCGCTGGGATTGGCGCCGAAATGGGACGGAGGTTCCGGTCGCGGCGTAGGCGTGGCGGAAAACCGGCGGGGCCTGGCGTTAGCCCCTCTCCCTGCGGGAGAGGGGTTGGGGTGAGGGGCAACGAAGCCGGTCTCCCCCGGCTATCAGGCATGTTTCCAAATCCGCCATTCACTCGAAACGCACACTCATGATGAATGTGTTGAGTGCGTCTTTCGTGGGCGGGGCTTTGGGTCAGGCATGGCGCCGCTCGCCGCGGGGGCCTTCTTGACCAGCCATTCGGCTGTTGAAGAGCGTTTCTTTGCTTGTGCAAAGAAAGGAGCAAAGAAACACACCCCAAGCGGCACGCCCTTCGCTTCGCTCCGGGTCCGCGAGCGGGCCGGGAATTTTCGTAAGGCACATCCATGTGCCATACGAAAACGCCGTCATCCATGACGGCGCCCTTCGGGTTTTACCCGGCCCACTCGCCGTGCCTCATGGGGACCCGGAAAGCGTGAGCAACAGCGGAAGCAGCTCTTGGGGCCCCTGAGGTCCGGCAGTCACGGCGGGTAAAACCCCGCAGGGGCGGCGCACAGGGATGTGCGCCGTTTTCGGCCAGGGCAGGATGCCCTGTCCGAAAATTCCCGTCGCGACTGCGCACCCGCCGCGCAGCGGCGGGCGGACCGCCGGGGTGTGCTTTCTTTGCCTACTTTCTTTGCACAAGCAAAGAAAGTAGGGCCCCCGCGGCGAGCGGCACCATGCCCAAGAAAAAGAAAACCCATCCCGCAAGGCCATCGAACCAAAGCTGCGCCGCGGATGTGGTGACAGCCAATGGCGGACTGAAGACATGGTCTTCGTTGCCCCTCACCCCAACCCCTCTCTCCCACAGGGACTTCCTTCGGTCGCCGGAGGGAGAGGGGCTTAAGAGCGTCAGCTACCCAACCGCAGCAGCTGATTCGACGACTGCGCCATCTCGTCACCCGTGCGGATGACCTTCACCTGCATCTCGAACTGCCGCTGCAACTGGATCATCTGCACCAGCGCACCGGCCGCATCCACGTTGCTGCCTTCCAGCACGCCCATCGTCAGGCTGTTGCCATTGGCCACCGGCAACGCCGGCGCCTGCGGATCCGAGGGACGCATCAGGCCATCGCCGCCCCGGGCGAGCTGCGACTGGGCGGCTTCCACGATGCGCATGCGACCGACGATGGCCATCGTCTGCGGGCCTTCGCCTTGCGGGATGATCGACACCGTGCCGTCGGCGCCGATGTCGATCGACTGTGCAGGCGGGATCGCGATGGGATTGCCGTTGTCGTCCAGCACCGCACGGCCACCGGCGGTGACCAGTTGGCCGTTCGGGGTGACGTTGAGCTCGCCGTTGCGCGTGTAGGCCGTGCCACCGTCGGCGGCCTGCACGGCCATCCAGCGGTTCGGCTGCAGCGAGATGTCGAGCGAACGGCCGGTGACCATCTGCGATCCGGTGCGCCCGTCGAACCCTGCATCGATCAGCATGGCATCGACGCGCGAGGGGAAACCCTGGCCCTGGATCTTGAAGGCTTCCGTGCCGGCCAGCGCCGCCTTGAAACCCTTCGTGTCCACGTTGGCGAGGTTGTGCGACACCGTGCCCTGCGCCTGCAGCGAAGCGCGGGCGCCGGTCATCGCGACGTAGAGTGCCTTGTCCATGCGTCAGCCTCCGTCGGCCGTGCCGCCATCAACGGATGTTGATGACGGTCTGGGTGATCTGGTCCTGCGTGGACAGCATCTGCGAGTTCGCCTGGAAGTTGCGCTGCGCCACGATCATGTTGACCAGTTGCTCGGTCAGGTCGACGGTCGAAGCTTCCAACGCGCCCGAGGCCACCTGGCCGAAGTCCGACGTGCCCGGCGCGCCGATACGCGGTTCACCGGATGCGAAGCTGTGCGTCCACGTGTTGTTGCCCTGCGACACCAGACCCTGCGGATTGGTGAAATTGGCCAGGCCGACCTGGCCGATGGCGCGGTCCACACCGTTGGAATAGCGCGCATACACCACGCCTTCCGGCGAAACGCTGAACTCGTTGAGCTTGCCGGTGGCGTAGCCGTCCTGGTTCTGGATGCGCTTGGCGAACTGTTCGCCGTACTGCGTGGTGCCGCTGATGTTCATCGTCATGTTGAGCACGCCGGCGCCGGTGCTGGGCGTGAACGGTGCCAGCGTCACCAGGCCGTTGGCCGGGGCGGTCAGCGTACCGTTGTTGTCGAACTGCACCGTGGTCGGTGCGCCCATCGAGGCGCCGTCCACATAGGTGTGCATCTGCCACTCGTTGGGGTTGGCCGTCTTCACGTAGTACACGGCCTGCTGGTGGGCCACGCCGAGCGAGTCGTACACCGTCACCGAGGTGGTCTCGTTGTAGCTGGCGCTGTCGGTGGGCGAGAACGGCGCGATCGTCGGCTGCGACGCATTGCCGGGCAGGGTCACGCCCAGGTCCACGTTGGTGGTCGGCGAGGGCGCACTATCGGTGGTCAGCAGCTGCAGGTCGACCAGGTTGCCGGTATCGAAGCCGACGCCGTCGGCGCGCGGCGGGAACACCTGCAGGCGGTAACCGTCGGGCGTGGTGACGAAGCCATTCGCGTCGCGCTGGAAGTTGCCGGCGCGGGTATACACGTTGGTGCCGTTGTTGCTGACGGTGAAGAAGCCTTCGCGGTCGATCGCCAGGTCCAGGTAGCGGCCGGTCTGGTTGATGTCGCCCTGCGAGAACTGCTGGGCCACGTTGGTCACCCGCACGCCCGCGCCGATGCCGTTCTGCAGCAGGCCGTAACCGGTGGTGGAGAACACCTCGGCGAACTCCGCGCGCGACTCCTTGAAGCCGCTGGTGTTGACGTTGGCGATGTTGTGCGAGGTGACGTTGAGGTCGGCATTGGCCGCCCTCATGCCGGACAGCGAGCTGTTGAAAGCCATGGAAGACTCCTTGCTGGATGCGGTGGGAGTGAGGTCAGGACGCCGACTTGCCGATGCGCAGCACGTAGTCGAGCGGGGCGGTGCCCAGGCCGGGCAGGTTGAGGTACAGGCCGTCGGAGCCGATGGTCACGCTTTCCACGGTGGCGTCGACGTAGGTATTGAGCGCGGTGCCGGTGCCATCGCTGCCGGTATGCGTGGCCTTGATGGAGTACGCGCCGGCCGCCGCGCGTTCGCCGTTGGCCTTCACGCCATCCCAGACGAAGGCGGTTTCGCCCTTGCCGGTGGATTCGACGTCGATGGTGTCCACGACCACGCCACTGGCATCGGTGATCTCGAACGTCACCTTGCCCGCACCCGGGGACATGACCAGGCCCGTGGCATTGCCGGTGGCAGGCAGTGCCACCGAACTGGACGGCACCACGACGGAATGGCCGACCAGCGCCGCGCCCTTCAGCACCTGGTCGCCGGTCAACGCAGAGGAGAAACCGCCGACGGTGGTGTTCAGTTCGCTGATGCCCTGCACGGTCGAGAACTGCGCCAGCTGCGCGACGAATTCGCTGTTGGACAGCGGCTTCAGCGGGTCCTGATGGCTCAGCTGCTCGGTCATCAGGCGCATGAAATCGGCCTGGCCCAGCGTGTCGGCCTTCTTGGTGGTCGCCACACCCGAGGAGGCGGTATTGATGGCGGCGAACGGATCGCCATTGATGGTGGTCATGTGCGTGGTCGCTCGGTGGCGGGGCGTCAGCGGCCCATGGTCAGGGTGGCCAGGGCGAGTTCCTTGGCCGTGTTCAGCACTTCCACGCCGGCCTGGTAGCCGCGCGACGCCGAGATGAGGTTGACCATCTGCGAGACCGGATCCACATCGGGCGCGTAGACGTAGCCGTCGCCGTCGGCCATCGGGTGGCCGGGCTCATAGCGCTTGATCGGTGGCGCATCGCTCTGGCTGATCTCCTTCACCTGCACCGACGTAAGCGAGCCGTCGCCGCGCAGCGGGCGCGCCTGGAACACGGGCTCGATGGGCTTGTAGACCGCATCCGCGGACGAGGCGATGGAATCGGCGTTGGACAGGTTGCTGGCGATCGTGTTCAGGCGCACGGACTGCGCCTGCAGCGCGGAACCGGCGACGTCGAAGATGGGCAGGTTGCTCATGGCATGCCTCCTTACTGGCCGGTGATCGCGGTGAGCATGGTGCGCACCTTGGATTCGATGAAGCTCAGCGAGGCGCGATACTCGAGCGCCGCGCGGCCATAGGCGGCGCGCTCGGTGTCGGCATCGACGGTGTTGCCGTCCAGGCTGGGCTGCACGCCATCGCGTTCGAACATGCGCGGGGTGGCGTCCTGCAGGGTGAGGTGCAGTTCGTTGGTGGTCCGCAAGGGCGCGGCCCTGGCGGCGGCGTTCTCCAGGGCAGCCTGGAAGTCGAGGTCCTTCGCCTTGTAGTTCGGCGTGTCGGCGTTGGACAGGTTGCTGGCGATCAGCTGCATGCGCTGCTCACGCAGCGGCAGTGCCGCCGCATGGACACCGAGGTAGTTGGAGATGGGATTGGACATGGCACCGCTCCGGCAGACCGTTGCCGGGGCAGCTGCAAAGCGTGTGCCAGAACGTGCTCTTCCTTCGCCCCGCGCGGCGGGGAGAAGGTGCCCGAAAGGCCTGCCCCATACTCGATACGGGGGCGGATGAGGGGCGCTTTACGCCGCCATTTGCGCTGCCGCCACCTGGTTCAGCCGGAACAGCACATGCTCGGCCAGCTCGTGCGGGCTGTACTTCGCCACGAAGGCGTTTGCGCCCACGCGTTCGACCATGGCGTTGTTGAACACGCCCGACAGGGACGTGTGCAGCAGCACGTAGAGGCCGGCCAGGCCCGCATGGCGCCGGATTTCCGTCGTCAGCGTGTAGCCGTCCATCGCAGGCATCTCGATGTCGGAAATGACCATGGCGTAGCGTTCGGCCGGGTTCTCGCCGGCGGCGTGCACCTGCAAGAGGTGGTCCAGCGCCTGCCGGCCGTCGGACAGCAGGGTGGCGGTGACGCCGAGCTGCTCCAGTACGCTGCGGATCTGCGAGCGCGCGACGCGCGAGTCGTCGACCACCAGCACCTGCATCGGCGGGGCACCGGCGGGCAGGGCCATTTCCGGCGCCAGCGTGGCATCCATGCGCGACTGGCAGATGTCCGCCAGCACGCTTTCCACGTCGATCACCTGGATCAATTCGCCCTGGAAACGCGTCACCGCGGTGAGGAAGCTGTTTTCCGCGCCCAGTTCCGGCGGCGGATGGATGTCTTCCACCGCGATGTTGACGATGCGCTCCACGCCGCTGACCAGGAATCCCTGGATGGACCGGTTGAACTCGGTGACCACCAGGTAGTTGGGCGCGTTCTCGGGATTGGGGTCCCGCTCGGGGTGGCGGATGCTCAGGCCCAGGTCCAGCACGGGGACGGAACGGCCGCGCACGTCGGCCACGCCCACGAATTCGGTGGGCAGTCCGGGCAGCTGGAACAGGGGCGGGCGGCGCAGGACTTCCTGCACCTTGAACACGTTGACGCCAAAAAGCTGACGCCCGCCCAGGCGGAACAGCAGCAATGCGAGGCGGTTGTGGCCGGCCAGGCGGGTGCGCTGGTCGATGCGGTTGAGCAGGTCCTGGGTCATGTCCAGCATATCGGCCGGGTGGATGAGGCCTTGAGGTGCGGCGCGTCCGCAGAGGTGCTTTCGTGACGGGGCTTCGGTATGGAGAGATGGCGCCGCTGGCCGCGGGGGCGTCCCTTTCTTTGCTCGTGCAAAGAAAGGAACCAAAGAAACACGCCCCAGGCGGCACGCCCTGCGCTTCGCTCCGGGTCCGCGAGCGGTCCGGGAATTTTCGTATGGCACATCCATGTGCCATACGAAAACGCCGTCATCCATGACGGCGCCCTTCGGGTTTTACCCGGCCCACTCGCCGTGCCTCATGGGGACCCGGAAAGCGTGATCAACAGCGGAAGCAGCTCTTGGGCCCCCTTAGGTCCGGCAGTCGCGGCGGGCAAAACCCGTAGGGCGGCGCACATGGATGTGCGCCGTTTTCGGCCGGGGCAGGATGCCCCGTACGAAAATTCCCGCCGTGACTGCGAACCCGCCGCGCAGCGGCGGGCGGACCGCCGGGGTGTGCTTTCTTTGCCTACTTTCTTTGCACAAGCAAAGAAAGTAGGGCCGCCGCGGCGAGCGGCACCATGCTGGCATGCCAGAAAACACATCGCCGCAGGCCCCACGCTCTGGCACATCACTTGCACCTTCCCCGCCGATGAACCGACGGAGCCCGCCCATGCTGCTGCGCCTGACCACCGCCCTGATCGGCGGTCTGACCGCCTGCGCCGTGCTGGCCGCGGACTTCCAACCGGTCGACAGCATCAAGGCCGCCGCCCTCGGCGCTTTGCCTGCCGGCAGTGAGGCCGAGGCCACGCTCGATCCCGCCTTGCGCCTGCCGCGCTGTGGCGCCGCGCTGGTCGCACGTATCCAGGGCAACAACAGCGTGGAAGTCAGTTGCCCGCAGGATGCCGGCTGGCGCCTGTTCGTGCCCGTGCGCGTGCGCCGCAGCCAGACCGTGCTGGTGCTGGCGCGTGGCGTGGCGCCAGGCGAGACCATCACCGCCGATGCCTTCGTCGCCGAGCGCCGCGATGCTTCCCGCGTCGTCGGGGCGGCTGTCGCCGATCCGGCGCAGGCGGTGGGCCGGGTCGCGCGACGCATGCTTTCTGCCGGGGCGGTGCTGGCGTCGACCGACCTGGTCGCGCAGCGCCTGGTCCGGCGCGGCGACAATGTGGCGCTGGTGTCCCGGCGCGGGGGCGTGGAAGTCCGCGTCGCCGGCAAGGCATTGGCCGATGCAGGCGAGAACGAGCGGGTAACCGTCGAAAACCTGTCCTCGCGCCGCGTGGTGCAGGGTGTGGTCGGGCCGGGCGGCGACGTCTGGGTGAGTCGATGAAAATAATTCGCGATCGGCCCTCAAGATGTCCCTCGGGGTGCCGATACCGACGCTGGGTGGAAGGACATCGGGCAGAAAACGGGCCTTCCTCGGAATTGTGCGATCCGTCACTAAAGTCGACCGGGTGGCGGCCGATAACTCCTTTGAACCCTGTTACAGGTGACTGACATGAACCAGAAAATCGAAGGCACTCCCCCTGCCGCCATCCGCAGCACAGGCCCCTTGGGTGGCCGTGTCGCCCCGGCGGGCGCCGACCGTTCCAGCCCCGTGGAAGCCAGCGCGGCAGGCGACAGCCTGCGCCTGACTGGCGAGGCCACCAGCCTGCAGGCCATGCAGCGCGAACTGTCCACCGCCCCGGCGATCAACGAGGCACGCGTGCAGGCCGTGCGCGAAGCGCTGCAGGCCGGCACGTACAAGATCAACGCCGAGGCCATCGCCGACGGCATGCTCGGCCTGGAAGACCAGCTGGGCGGCTGAGCACCATGACGCACGCCCCCCTCCAGCGACTGTCCGCGGCCCTGGAAGAGGAGCGCCGCGCCATCGTCGAGCACGACGTGGAAGCGCTCGTGCGCTGCACCCAGGACAAGCTGGACGCGCTGCGGGCGCTGGAAGGCGCCGCCGCCGGCTACGGCTTCCCGGACGAACTGCGCCAGCGCCTGGCCGAACTCGCCGACATGAACCACGCCAATGGCATCCTGCTGGCGCGTCGGCGTCGCGAAGTGAACTGGGCGCTGCGCCACCTCGGCCGCACCGAAAGCCACGGCGCCTACGACGCCCAGGGCCAGACATCGACGAACGCCGCCCCGCGTCCGATCGCGGTGGCCTGAGCCCGGTGCCGGATCCGCAAACTGCGACACCGCACCTTGCCGCTCCTGCGGCCGCGCCGGATACTGGCGCCCCATCATCGCCGCCACCCGATCCATCCGTGGCCACAGACCCGCTGACGAATCCGCCTTCCGGCGCCTGCACCTTGGACGACATCCCGTCCTTCGCCGATCTCAAGGCGCTGGCCGAACTGATGGACGATGGCTACCTGCTGTGCCGTGGCGATGCGCGTCCGTTGCACGCCAATGCGGCCGCCCGCGCGCTGGTGAACGATGAAGGCGACGTGCTGGCCGCGCTGTCCCGCCTGTTGCCCGCCGACGCGATCCGCATCGCGCGCGAGACCGGGCGCTGGAATGCCGACCTCACGCTCGACGACGGACTGGTGCTGCAGGTGCGCGCATACTTCCACGACACTCCGGGCGGCGGCCACTGCATGGTCGTGTTCCACGATGTGAGCGAAGCGCATGCGCGCCAGCAGGAACTGCAGCGTCGCCATGCACAGCTCCGGCAGACGCTGGTGCGGCTGGCCGGTGCGCAGGAGCAGCTGGTCCAGTCGGAGAAGATGGCCTCCATCGGCCAACTCGCGGCCGGCGTTGCGCACGAGATCAACAATCCGATCGGTTACGTGCACTCGAACCTCGGCTCGCTGCAGGAATACCTGCACAGCCTGTTCTCGCTGATCGAAGTCTACGAGCGCGCGCTGCGCCTGCCGGACCCGAAGACGATGCTGCCCGAGATCGAGGACCTGCGTGCACGCGCCGACATCGACTTCATCACCGGCGACCTGCCGCAGCTGATGTCCGAGTCGCGCGAAGGCATCGAGCGCGTCACCGCGATCGTGCGCAACCTCAAGGATTTTTCGTACTCCGGGCGCGACGACAGCTGGAAGTCCGCCGACCTGCATGCCGGCCTCGATTCCACCATCAACATCATCTGGAACGAGCTGAAGTACAAGGTCACCCTGGAAAAGCAGTACGGCAAGCTGCCGCTGGTGCAGTGCCGCCCCTCCGAGTTGAACCAGGTGTTCATGAACATCCTGCTCAACGCCAGCCATGCCATCGACGAACGCGGCACGATCACCGTGGCCACCGGGGTGGAGGGCGACGAGGTGTGGATCGAGATCCAGGACAGCGGACACGGCATCCCCGACGAGATCCTGCAGCGCATCTTCGACCCGTTCTTCACCACCAAGCCGGTCGGCAGCGGCACCGGGCTGGGGCTGTCGATTTCCTACGGCATCGTGAAGAAGCACAACGGGCGCATCGAAGCGCGCAACGTGCCGGGCGCCGGCGCCTGCTTCCGCATCGTGCTGCCGATCCGGCAGCCGAGTCTCGACGCGGCGTGACGTCTGTTCCCTTCTCCCCGCTCGGCGGGGAGAAGGTGCCCGAAGGGCGGATGAGGGGCGGGCGCAGGAATAAACCTCGCGGCATACATTGCGATTGTTGCGATGGCGCCGCATGTCCCGGCTCTTGGTCTTCGTTCGCCCCTCACCCGCCTCCGGCACCCTCTCCCCGCTTCGCAGGGAGAGGGGAAGGGTGTCAGGACTCGAAGAACGCCAGCTTCTTCGCCCGCGGCAACCGTTTGAGGTGCGCTTCCGCACGCGATGCCGCACTGCGGTCGGGATACGCGCGGCTGGCCAGCAGCTGCACGGGAGGATTCGCACGCGTGTACTTCGCGCCGGTCCCGGCGACATGCGCGGCGTAGCGTGCGTCGAGGCGGTTGGTGATGCCGGCGTAATACGCGCCGCTGCGACACTCGAGCAGGTACACGCACCAGCGACCCGGCGCGTCGTCGGCGTCAGGCGTGCGCACGATGGTGCGGCTGGTTCTCGTGCGTGGTGAATGCCTGGCGGATGTGTTCGCGCAGGTCGTCATCGTTCCACGGCTTGGTCAGGAAGCGGTAGATCTCGCCGCGGTTGATCGCCTCGGTGACGGTCGCCAGGTCGGTGTAGCCGGACAGCACCAGCCGGATCGTGTCCGGGTAGAGCACGCGCACGCGGCCGAGGAACTCGGTGCCGCTCATGTCCGACATGCGCTGGTCGGACAGGATGACCTGCACGTCGTTGGTCGCGAGCAGCTCGAACGCGTCGGTGACGTTGCTGGCGGCCAGGATGCGGTAGCCATCGCGACGGAACAGGCGCACCAGCGAGCGCAGGATGTTCTCTTCGTCGTCGAGCAGCAGCAGGGTGCGGTCGGGCTTGGTGGCGGCGAAGGCATCGGCGCGCAGGTAGCGACGGCGCAGCACCGCGCCGGCATCCTCGGCCGACATCGGCTCGCCGAACAGGTGGCCCTGGAACATGTCGCACTGGTTCCTGCGCAGGAAGCCCAGCTGCGTATCGGTTTCCACGCCGTGCGCGATGACCTTCATGCCCAGCTGGTGGCCCATCGCGATGATGGCGCAGGTGATGGCGACCTCGCGGTTGCCCGAGGGCACGCCCTTCACGAAGTTGCGGTCGATCTTGATCTTGTCCACCGAGAAGCGGACCAGCGAATCCAGGTTCGAGTCGCCCATGCCGAAGTCGTCCAGCGTCAGCCGCACGCCTTCGCGGTGCAGCTGCGCCAGCGTGCGGTGGACCAGGTTCATGTCCTTGGCGAGCGCATTCTGGCGCACCTCCAGGACCACCATCTGCGGCGGGATGCCGGCCTCCTGCATGGCCTCCAGGACTTCGGGCACGAAGCTGGGGCGCAGCAGTTGCAGCGTGGACACGTTGACCGCGATCTCGAAGTCGTCGAAGCCCCAGTCGCGCCAGACGCGCGCCTGCTTGAAGGCATTGCGCAGCACCCAGTCGCCGATCTGGACGATGACGCCCAGCTTTTCGGCCACGTGCATGAAGCGCTCGGGCACCAGCAGGCCCAGGGCCGGCGAGTACCAGCGCAGCAGCGTCTCCATGCCGACCACGCGTCCGTCGTGGGCATTGATCTGCGGCTGGTAGAACAGGCGCAGTTCGTTGTGGTGGATGGCATTGACGATCTGCCGCGCGATGATGCTGTCGCTGCGTGCGGTGATCGCCGCGCCGCGCCGGTACAGGCGCACCAGGTTCATGCCTTCGTGCTTGGCCTGTTCCATCGCGCTCTCGGCGCATTGCAGCAGGCCAGACGGCGTGTCGGCATGTTCGGGACACAAGGCGACGCCCAGCGTGCCGGTCAGGAACAGCGTGTACGGCAGCACCGTCATCGGCAGCTCGATCTGCTCGCGCAGCAGCTCGCCGAAGCGTTCGGGCGGCAGGGTGCCGGGCGAGCGCGGCACGGCCACGATGAACTCGTCGCTTCCATGGCGCCAGGCGCGTGCCTCGGTACCCAAGGCCTGCTGCAGGCGGTCGCTGAGGATCGCCAGGGCTTCGTCGCCGACCTCCACGCCCATGTTCTCGTTGATCGAGCGGAAGTGGTCGATGTCGACGTACAGCAGCATCAACGGCGTGCCGTCGTGGGTGGCGGCCTCGACCATGCGCAGCAGGTCGGGTTCGCCGGCCCCCAGGCGCGGCAGGCGGGGCAGGTGGGCGTGCTCGGAGTTCACGCGGGATCGGCGGATGTGGCGGGCAGGGGCCCATAGGGTAGGCGAAGTCGCCATGGCGCGTCCGGGACGACGACCAGTTCGCCCCCCGCCGCGTTCGCCAGCGCCTGCAGCAGCGGCCGCGCATCCACGTCGGCCTGCACCTGCATGTCCACGGTGAAGCCGCCGCGGGGATCGGGATCGCCGTCGAGCGCGAGGACGATGCGGCCGCCCGCGTGGGCCACTTCCCGGGCGATGGTCTGGACGATGCGGAACGCGACCAGGGCACGGTCGGCGGCGGGTGCGTGGGGCAAGGACGCGAGCGTCACCGTGCTGCCGGGGAACAGGCGTTCGTACTCGGCCCGCAATGCGGCGTCGAGCCCGATCAAATCGAGTTGCGGCGGATGCAGCGTGGCATGCAGGTCGCGAACGATGGCGACCGCCTCATCGCTTGCGCGGATGATCTCGCGCAGGTCCTCCTGGCGGATCTCCGCGTCATCCTCCGACTGCACCAGGTGCGCTCCCATGCGGATCGCCGACAAGGCCTGGCCGACCTGGTCGTGCAGGGCGCGCCCGACCCGGTGGCGGTCGGCTTCCTGCAGGTGGAAAAGCTGCAACAGCAGGTCGTCGGGAGAAGGCGGCATGGGCGCGGCGCGGGCGGGAACGGCGGCAGTATGCCAGTCGTGCCGCCGTGGCATGGCGGAGCGGCCCTGAATGCAGCGGGGCGGCCATCGCTGGCCGCCCAGTGCGTGTCATCCGGTGGCGGGGGTCAGAACAGCTCGACCGTGCCCGCGCCCATGTTCTGCTGGGCCACCGGCTTGTGCGGCGGACGTTCCCATTCGGTGCGCTGGTCGCGCAGGCGGTTGCCGATCAGGCGCAGCGCGCTGAGCAGTTCGTTGTCCGTCGCGCCGCCGGTACGGTGCAGCAGTTCCTGCAGGGCCAGCGCTTCCTTGTTGATCGCGGTCAGGCGGTCCAGGTGGGTCTGCGCACTGCCCAGCGACTGCGTGGCGATGTCCTCGAACTGCAGCGAGCGGACGGCATCGGCGACGCTGGCGTCGATCGCGTGGCCGCACATCGAGACTTCGCGCATGCCGTCGCCCAGCGAGGCGTTGATCGCCGCGACTTGGTTGAGCATGCCGGCGGCTTCGGAGCGGGCTTCACGCGAGCGGTCCAGGTCGCGCGAGGCCATGTTCGACACGGTGTCGCGGACCTTGGCAATGGATTCCTTCGAGCTGTGCGCCAGCTTGCGGATCTGCTCGTTGAAGGCGGTGGAGCGCTCCGACAGGTTGCGCACCTCGTCGGCAACCACCGCGAAGCCACGACCGGCTTCGCCGGCGCGCGCTGCTTCGATGGCGGCGTTCAGTGCCAGCAGGTTGGTCTGGTCGGCGATCGACTTGACGTCTTCCAGCAGCGAGAAGATGCCATCCAGGTGCTGTGCCATGTCGTCGATGTGGTGCACCGTGGTGCCGCTCTGGCCGGCGACCTGTTCCAGCGCCTCGACCAGCTGTTCCATGCGCTGGCTGGCGTTCTGGGCAAAGCGCGCCACGTCCACGCCGGCACGGTCGCCGTCGCCGTTGCGGTCGATGATCCGGGAGATGGCCGCACTCTGTTCGCGCGACTTGCGGTTCATCGCGTCGAAGCTGCCGCCGAGGTTGCTGACCGCCTCGCGGATCAGTTCCCGTGCGCGGTCGATCTCGCTGCGCGAGCCTTCGATCTCGTTGTTCACGAAGCGGCGCAGTTCGGTCAGCAACGCATCCTGTTCACGCACTACGCTGGCATGCTCAGGGGAGATCTGGTGCGAATTGACGGCCGTCAGCCAGGCGAAGATGAGCCAGGCCAGCGTCAGCGACGTCAGCAACGCCCACTGCACGGCGTTGGGCCAGTCGAAGCCGACCGACAGCGGGAACAGCAGGGTCAGGAGAAGGGGTGCCGCAAGACGAACCAGGATGCGCGAGTACATGGGTGCTCTCTGATGAAGCTCACTGATGAGTATCGGCCGTGCGGAACGGCTCTTTAGGCGGGAAATCGCGCGGTTTTGCTGTGGCGGGCGATCTGTGACCGCCATTGCCGCTTGTGCGACCGGCGGTTGTGGGAGCGACGCAAGTCGCGATGCTCTTCGTTCAGGCATCGCCGTCGCGTCATCGCGACTTACGTCGCTCCCACATCAGGCTCGCAGCGGCGATGCCGCACGCTCAGGCAATCGCCGCCGCCAGGTCGAGCAGGCGTTGGGCGATGCGTTCCAGTGGCATCGCCTCCTTGGCCGCGCCCAGGCGCATCGCGGCGCCGGGCATGCCCCAGACCACGCTGGTGGCTTCGTCCTGCACCAGGGTCGGCGCACCGGCCTGGCTCATTTCCAGCAGGCCGCGGGCGCCGTCGTCGCCCATGCCGGTCAGGATGGCGCCGACCGCATTGCCCCCCGCGCTCTGCGCCACCGAGCGGAACAGCACGTCGACCGCCGGCTTGTGGCGGTTAACGGCGGGGCCGTCGTCGATGCGGGCGCGCCAGCGCGCACCGTCGCGGATGATCCGCATGTGCTGGCCGCCCGGGGGCAGATAGGCGTGGCCGGGCAGGATCGCTTCGCCGTCGCTGGCTTCGCGCACGGCCATCGCCGAATGGCGGTCCAGGCGCTCGGCGAAGGCGCGGCTGAAGCCCGCGGGGATGTGCTGGGTCAGCACGATCGCGGGCGCGTCGGCGGGCATCTGTTCCAGCACCACGCGCAGCGCTTCGGTGCCGCCGGCGGAGGCGCCGATGGCGATCAGGCGGTCGGTGGTGCGGAAGCGCAGTGCCGGCGGCGCCGGCAGTGCCGCATCGAGGTTCACGCGTGGCGCGCCGGTGCGGGCCAAGGGCCGTACGCGCGCCTTCGCCGCCGTCTTGACCTTGGCGATGATCTCGTCGGAATACGCCTGCAGTCCGCTGGCGACATCGAGCTTCGGCTTGGACACGAAATCCACCGCGCCCAGCGACAGCGCCTGCAGCGTGGTATCGGCGCCGCGCTCGGTCAGCGAGGAGATCATCACCACCGGCATGGGCCGCAGCCGCATGACGTTCTCCAGGAACGCCAGGCCGTCCATGCGCGGCATTTCAACGTCGAGCGTCATCACGTCGGGATTGAGCCGCTTGATCTTGTCGCGCGCCAGCAGCGGGTCCGCGGCGGAGCCGACGACCTCGATGCCGGGGTCGCGCGACAGGATTTCGGTCAGGATCTGGCGCACGACCGCCGAGTCGTCGACGATCAGCACGCGGCAAGGATTCGTACTCATCAGAACAGCTCCACGCCCCCGGTGACGGGCGCCCTGGACAGGCGCGCGCGCGCGGCGGATTCGGCGGCCAGCACTTCGGCATCGTGGGCGTGCGGCAGGCGCTGCACCACCGCGCGGCCGCTGTCGGCGAAGTACCAGACCTTGCGCGGATGAATGCCCCGCAGGTCTTCCGCCACCACCGGGATGCGCTCGGCATCGAGGTAACGGCGCACGAATTCGGCGTTGCGGGTACCGACCGGATTGCTGGTGAAGCCCTTCAGCACGTTGGCGCCCCCGAACACCTTGGCCTGCAGGCGGCTGCGCGCGGCGCCGCGCTTGAGCAGGTCGTTGATCAGCAGCTCCATCGCATAGCTGCCATAGCGCGCGGGTGCGCCGTCGCCGACGTTGCCGTCCGGCAGCAGGAAATGGTTCATGCCGCCGAGTTTCAGCAGCGGATCGCGTATGCAGGCGGCCACGCACGAGCCCAGCACGGTGACCAGCGCGGTGTGATCGTTCACCACCAGGTACTGCGTGGGCAGCAGCTTGGCGGCATCGGTCTTGAAGCGGATGTCGTGGTAGCGCATCACGCTGCCATCGGCGAAGGCGGCTGCGGCGGCGCTCATGCGGCGGCCC
Organism: uncultured Pseudoxanthomonas sp.; assembly: GCF_947498795.1. Classification (NCBI taxonomy): domain Bacteria; kingdom Pseudomonadati; phylum Pseudomonadota; class Gammaproteobacteria; order Lysobacterales; family Lysobacteraceae; genus Pseudoxanthomonas; species uncultured Pseudoxanthomonas sp. The sequence continues at coordinate 611,002 of NZ_CANMLQ010000002.1, forward strand.
CGGCGCGCCGGTACAGGGTGCGTCCGCAGGGCTGGATGATGTCCGCGGCGTGCAGGTAGTTCTCCGAGTGCCCGGTGTACAGCATGCCGTCGTCCGCCAGGTGCGGCACGAGGCGGGTGAGGATGCTGCGCTGGGTCGGTTTGTCGAAGTAGATCATCACGTTGCGGCAGAACATCGCCACGAACGGGCCCGCCACGTCGTAGCGTGGCGCCAGCAGGTTGAGCGGACGGAAGTCGATCATCTGGCGCAACGCCGGGTGCACGCGGCACTTGCCCTCGTTGGGGCCGCTGCCGCGCTGGAAGTAACGCCGCTTCAATGCGTCGTCCAGGCCGGCGATGCGTTCGATCGGATAGACGCCGCGTTCGCCGGTGGCCAGCACCTGCGTGTCGACGTCGGTGGCCAGGATGCGCACCGGCGGCGTCAGCGTGCCGTAGGCCTCGCAGGCCGAAATGGCGATGGAATAGGGCTCCTCACCGGTGGAGGCGGCGCAGGACCAGATCTTCAGCGCTCCGTCATTGCGCCGCTTGGCGAGTTCTTCCTGCAGGCGCTCGAAATGGTGCGGTTCGCGGAAGAACGAGGTCAGGTTGGTGGTCAACGCATTGGTGAAGGCCTGCCACTCGTCGCCGCCGTCCCGTTCCAGCTGGTCCAGGTAGTCCTTGAAGCTGCGCAGGCCCAGCGCACGCAGGCGTCGCGAAAGGCGGCCGTAGACCATGTCGCGCTTGCCGTCGGCCAGGGCGATGCCTGCCCGTTGGCGGATCAGGTCGGCGACGCGGCGGAAGTCGCGGTCATCGAACTCGAAATCACGCGCGCCGGTCGCGGCGGCGTCGTCGCGAGGGGGCGGGGCGGAGGTCCGTCGGGTCGAGGTAGCCGGAGCAAGGGGGCGGGTACTGACGGACATGGAGGTCTCGCAAGAGCGGGGTACTGGCGGTCATGCCGCCGGGGTCCGTCCTGTGGACGGGCCCCGGCGCGCGACCGGGACGATGCAAACCGCGTGCCTCAGAATTCCTGCCAGTCGTCACCGTCGGCAAGGGCGGGCTCCAGCACCGTCGAGGCGGTGCGGGCGACCGGCTTCGGCGTTGCAGCGGTCGGGGCGGCCGCGGCCTTGGCCGGCTTGGCGGCGGCCACGGGTGCGGAGTGGGCATGCAGCTTGAACACCGAGACGGACTCGCTGAGCGACTGCGCCTGCTCTTCCATCGAGCGGGCGGCGGCCGAGGCTTCCTCCACCAGCGCGGCGTTCTGCTGGGTGGTCTCGTCCATCTGGGTGATCGTCTGGTTGACCTGCTCGATGCCCGCCGACTGCTCCTGCGAAGCCGCCGAGATCTCGGCCATGATGTCGGTCACGCGCTGCACGCTGGCGACGATCTCGCCCATCGTCGCGCCCGCCTGGTTCACCAGCTTGGAACCGTCGGCGACCTTGTCCACGGACGTCTCGATCAAACCCTTGATCTCCTTGGCCGCATTGGCCGAGCGCTGGGCCAGCGTACGTACTTCGCTCGCCACGACGGCGAAACCGCGGCCCTGTTCGCCGGCACGCGCCGCTTCAACGGCGGCATTGAGCGCCAGGATGTTGGTCTGGAAGGCGATGCCGTCGATGACCGAGATGATGTCGGCAATCTTCTTCGAGGACTGCTCGATGTCGCGCATCGTGGTGACGACCTTGCCGACCACCTCGCCGCCCTGCGACGCGACGGACGCGGCGCCGATGGAGAGCTGGTTGGCCTGGCGGGCCGATTCCGCGTTCTGGCGCACGGTGGAGGTCAGTTCCTCCATGGACGCTGCGGTTTCCTCCAGGTTCGCCGCCTGCTGTTCGGTGCGACGCGACAGGTCCGCGTTGCCGGACGCGATTTCACCGGCGGCGGTGTTGATGGAGCCGGAGGCGTCCTGGATGCGGCCGACGATGTCGGTCAGCTGGGCGACGGTGGCATTCGCATCGTCGCGCATGGTGGCGAACACGCCGTGGAAATCGCCTTCCATGCGGGCGGTGAGGTCCCCGCGGGCGATGGCCTGCAGCAGTTCGGAAACTTCGGCCAGGTTGCCGTCGGTCGTTTCCATCAGCTGGTTCAGGCCGTCGATCATGTCGCGGAAGTCGTACTGGTACTTGTCCACGTCGCCGCGCTGGCTGAAGTCGCCGGACGAGGCCGCCATGGCCAGGCGCTTGATCTCGCCGTTGATGGCCGAGAGGTTGGCCTTGGTGGCGTCCATCGTCTCGGTCAGGTTGGCCTTCTCGCCGGGCAGCTTGGGCATGTCCAGGCTCAGGTCGCCCACCGAGTAGCGCTGCATGATCTTCAGCGCGTCGCCGATGGCCTGCAGGTGCGAGGCGACCAGCGCGTTGGTGTCGCGCACCATGCGGCCGTATTCGCCCGGGAACGCGCTGTCGTCCATCCTGTAGCTGATCTGGCCTTCGTCGTGGCGTGCGGCCATTTCGCTCTGTGCGGCGATGACCGACTGCACCTGCGTCTGCATGCGCTGCATGGCGCTGAGCAACTGGCCGACCTCGTCGGAACGGCTGGTATCGATCTTGCCGTCCAGCTTGCCGGCGGAGACATCGTTGGCCACGCGCACGGCTTCGCCGACGGCATTGGCGATGGCACGGGCGAAGAACCAGGCCAGGGCCAGGCCACCGACGATGCCGACCAGCAGCATGATGACCATCAGTGTGCTGGAGGCGGTATAGGTACTGTCGGCGCTTGCGCTGGCCTGCTTGGCTTGGCCATCGACGATGGCGATGAGCGCAGTCAGTGCGCTCGTGGCCTTGGTGTGCTGATCGCGGGTGGCGCCGATGAACGTATCCACGGCGTCGTCCGGCAGCCCGAGGTCGAGCATCTCCTGCACGTCGGCATACGACTGCTTGGCAGCGGCCCACTCCTTCACGAAGAGGTCGTACGCCTTTTTCTCCTCCGGCGTGGCGACGAGCGCGGCATACTGCTTGATGCCGGCGTCGATCTCCTTCTCCTGGGCCGCGGCGCGCGTCTTCGCCTCTGCCTTGACCGCATCGCTGGCGCGGACGTGCTGGCGGTACGCGGTAGTGCGGAACTCGCCGAGCAGGCTGCGAAGGTCGCCGGCGGCCTTGACACTGGGCAGTACGTTGCCGGTGACCTGGGTGGTGGCGCCGTTCAACGAGTTCAGGCCGACGAACGCGGCGATGCCCTGGACGAGCATCAGGGCCAGCACGATGCCGAAGGCCAGCATCATCTTCGTCGTCAATTTGAGGTTCTTGATCCGCTGCATGGGGATTCTTTCCTTTACCGGGGCGCGCGCCGCGCCGCTCTCATTGGCAACCAGGGCGGGGCAGGGCGCGCGGCCCTGCCCGTGAAGCGGATCAGCGGATCGTGGCCAGCTTCAGGTTCGACGGCGAACTCACCACGATCTCGGCACGCGACTGGTCGCGCTCGATGTTGCCGATCACGCAGACATCCTTGCCTTCCAGCTCTTCCGGCGCCGGCTTGAACTTGGCGCGGGCGTCGCCCGGGATGCGGGCGGTGAAGGTGTGGCGCGGGAAGTTGCCGCCCATGTACAGGAAAGTCGGGGTGCCTTCCGAATTCTCGGCGAAGCGGGCCTTGCCCACCTTGCCGCAGACGGTGCCGGCCTTGCCGGTGAAGCGCGCGGCCATGTCGGCGGGGATCGCGTTGTCGATCTGCGACTGGCTGCTGGCCGGCGTGGGCATCATCAGGGCGGCGCCGGCGGCGACGAGGGACAGGGTCAGGACGGAAGCGATCTTCATGCCAGTAACTCCGGAGGGGCAGGGATGGTGGGAAACACTCACCGCCTGAGATCGGCGCCCCGCCGCCAAACTTGAGACCTCGGACGCTTCAGGAAGCGGTGATGCGCACGAGTGGGAGCTGCATCACAGTTCGTGGCCGCGGGCGCGCGGCGGAGGCCCGGCTCAGGCCGTGGCGACGCTGTCCGCCACGACCTCGATGTCGCGCACCGACGCATGCGGATGTGAGTGCAGCCATGCTTCCAGCGGGCCCGCCGGGAGCGGCGGCGAAAACAGGTAGCCCTGCAGGACGGGGAAGCGCTGTTCGGTGAGGAAACGATGCTGGGATTCGGTTTCCACCCCTTCGGCGACCACCTTCATGCCCAGGCTCTCGCCGATGCGCAGCACCGAGGACGTCAGCGTGCGGGCGATGGCGCTGGTGTCGATGTCGCGCACGAAGCTCTGGTCGAGCTTCAGCTCGCTGATCGGCAGGCGGTGCAGGTGGCTGAGGCTGGAATAGCCGGTGCCGAAGTCGTCCAGCGACAACCGCACGCCGAGCACGTAGATGGCCTCGATGTTCTCCAGCACGTCCGGATCCGGATCGAGCATGACGCTTTCGGTGATTTCCAGCGTCAGGTCGGCCGGCACCAGGCCATGTTCGTCCAGCAGGTCGGAGATCTGCAGCGACAGTTGCGGATCGCGGAAATTGATCGCGGAAACATTGACCGACACGCGCGGGATGTCGATGCCGCGGCGACGCCAGTCGGCCATCTGCGCGCATGCCCGGCGCAGCACCCACAGGCTGAGGTCGGCGATCAGGCCGCACTCTTCCGCGACGGGAACGAAACGCGACGGCGGAATCACCCCGAGATCGGCATGGTGCCAGCGCAGCAGCGCTTCGACGCCGTAAAGCTCGTGGCCGTCGCCACCGCCGACCTGCGGCTGGTAGTGCAGGTCAAGCTGGTCCAGCCGCAGCGCGTCGCGCAGTGCCGTCTCCAGCGAGACGCGCTCCTGTGCCACGCGGTTCATGTCCAGGCTGAAGAAGCGGAAGCTGCCGCCGCCGTCGCGTTTGGCGCGGTACATGGCCATGTCGGCGTGGCGGACCAGCAGGTCGATGTCGCGGCCGTCGTCGGGGAACATCGCCACGCCGATGCTGGCGCTGGGGTGCAGGGTCATCAGGCCCGCCGTCGTGGGGGCGGCGATGGCGCCCAGCAGGCGCTCGGCGACGCTGCCCGCCTGTTCCGTGCCGCACATCGGCAGCACGGCGACGAATTCGTCGCCGGCCTGTCGGCCGACGATGTTGATGCCGCCGAGTTCTTCGCTCAGGCGCGCGGCCACGTCACGCAGCAGGCCATCGCCGGCGGCGTGGCCTTGCGCGTCGTTGACCCGCTTGAAGCGGTCCAGGTCGATGAAGACCACGGCCGCAGTACCGTTGGCCTGTGCCACGTTGGCGAGCGCCTGCTCGGCCTTGGCGCTGAACATGATGCGGTTCGGCAGGCCGGTCAGGGTGTCGTAGAACGCCAGCTGGTGCACGCGTTCGTTGGTCTGTTCGCGCTCCAGCGTCAGCGAGCACAGGTGCAGGCAGGTGTCGGCCAGCCGCTCGTGCAGCTCGTCCGGTCCGCGGTTCTCGCGGTAGTAGAACGACAGCGTGCCGAGCACGCGACCGCTGCTCGACTTGATGGGGTGCGTCCAGCAGGCGCGCAGGCCCAGCGGCGTGGTGAGGTGGCGGGTGTTGGCGCACAGCGGGTCGCTGGCGATGTCCTTGACCAGGACCGCCCGGCCGCGCCAGGCGGCTACCCCGCAGACGCCGGCGCGCGGGCCGATCGGCAGGCCGTTGATCTTGCGCGACCAGGCTTCGGGCAGGCTGGGCGAGGCGAGGGCGTGCATCAGCCCCTCGTTGTCGACGGTGATGATGGACACCGTCAGCTCCGGCGCGATGTGCTCCACCTCCCGGCAGATCAGCGTCATCACGTCGGCCACGTTCCACTCGTGCACCAGCGCGTCCAGCACCTTGTTGTGCAGTACCTGATGCATCTTGGTCTGGGTGATGTCGCTGAGCACGCTCACCAGTCCCAGCAGCGTGCCGTCCTCGTCGCGTACCGGGTTGATCGCCGTGGACAGCCACAGCGGGCGACCCGCCTTGGTGTACAGCAGGACCTCGGTCTGCAGTCCCTCGCCGTTGTCGATCGCACGGCTGATGCGTTCGTCCAGCGAACCGTCCGTGTGCGGTCCCGACAGCAGTTCCGAAGGTCGGACGCCGCGCAGCTCCTCCAGGCGGTACCCCAGCATGCGGGTGAAGCCGCTGTTGACGTAGACGACCTCGCGGTCGGCGGAACTGATGAAGATGGCGTTGTCGCTGCTGTCCACGACGATGGACAGCTGCCGCAGGCGCGCCAGTTGCCGCTGCTGGTCGCTGGTGTCGCGGACGAAGGCGGTATGGAAGACCTGGTCGCCGATCACCACTTTCGACATGGAGACCGAGCAGGCGCTTTCGCTTCCGTCGGCCCGCACCAGCACGGCATCGCGATGGCTCCCGAGCAGCGATGCGAGCGTCGTCTCGCCGGCGACGCCTGCCGGCGCCTCCGCGAGCAGGCGGGTGAACGGCACGCCGTGCACGTCTTCGCGGCGGCATCGCCACAGCGCTTCCGCCGCCGGGTTGAACAGCACCACGCGGTGCCGCGCATCGATGACGAACGCCGCATCGACCGACTGCTCCAGCACGTGCCACAGGCTGTCGTGCGCCGGGCCGGGCGGTGCCTGCACGTCGCGCACGGGCGCAAGCGCGTTCAACGTGCGGCGCAGCATGCGGACTCCTCGCAGTATGCGGGCGTCGCGGGGCTGGCGTCGTCGTGGGCGGTGAGTGCGACGGTCATGGGGGCCAGGGAGGAGTGCCTTCACGTGACATATCGGCCGCGATCCGGATTACTTGAAAACGGTCACGGGGTGGATGCGAAGCGGGTCCGGAGGCTCAGAACTCCTGCCAGTCGCCATCGGCGAGCGCGGGTTCGGGCTTGCGCGCCGCGGGCTTGCGGGCCGGGGCCTTGGCGACGGGCCTGGCGGCGGCGACCGGCTTGGGAGCGGGGCTGATCGCCTTGCGCACCGGTGTATCGACCGTGGCCTGCAGCTTGAACACCGCCACCGATTCGGTCAGTCCCTGCGCCTGCTCCTCCATCGAGCGTGCGGCGGCCGTGGCTTCCTCCACCAGTGCGGCGTTCTGCTGGGTGGCTTCATCCATCTGGGTGATGGTCTGGTTGACCTGTTCGATGCCGGCCGACTGCTCCTGCGAGGCCGCCGAGATCTCGGCCATGATGTCGGTCACGCGCTGCACGCTGGCCACGATGTCGGCCATCGTCGCACCGGCCTGGTTCACCAGCGCCGAGCCGTCGGAGACCTTCTCCACCGAGTTCTCGATCAGGCCCTTGATCTCCTTGGCCGCATTGGCCGAGCGCTGGGCCAGGGTGCGCACTTCCGAGGCGACCACGGCGAAGCCGCGGCCCTGTTCGCCGGCGCGGGCCGCTTCCACGGCTGCGTTCAAGGCCAGGATGTTGGTCTGGAAGGCGATGCCGTCGATGACCGAGATGATCTCGGCGATCTTCTTGGAGGACTGTTCGATGTCGGTCATGGTGGTGACGACCTTGCCCACGACCTCGCCACCCTGCGAGGCGACCGAGGCGGCACCGATGGCCAGCTGGTTGGCCTGGCGGGCCGACTCGGCGTTCTGGCGCACGGTGGAGGTCAGCTCCTCCATGGACGCGGCGGTTTCTTCCAGGTTGGCGGCCTGCTGTTCGGTACGGCGCGAGAGGTCGTTGTTGCCGGCGGCGATTTCACCGGCAGCGGTATTGATGCTCATGGCCGCCCTCTGGATGCCGCCGACGATGTCGGTCAGCTGCGTCACGGTGGCGTTGGCGTCATCGCGCATGGTGGCGAACACGCCGTGGAAGTCGCCTTCCATGCGCGCGCTCAGGTCGCCGTCGGCGATGGCACGCAGCAGCGACGACAGCTGTGCCAGGTTGCGGTCGCTCGTCGCCATCATGGCGTTCAGGCCCTGCACCATCTGCAGGAAGTCGTGGCGGAAGCCGGCCTCGTCGCCGCGGGCGGTGAAGTCGCCGGCCGAGGCTGCCTGCGCCAGTCGCTTGATCTCCCCGTTGATGGCCAGCAGGCTCTGCTTGGCGGCGTCCATCGCCTCGTGCAGGAAGGCGCGGGTGCCCGGCAGGCGGCGCGCATCCTGGCTCAGGTCGCCGTTGGCGTAGCGCTCCAGGATGCCGATGGCATCGCGGAAGGCATCCAGGTGTTCGAACATCATGGTGTTGATGCCGGCAGCCAGTTCGCCGTACACGCCGGGAAAGTCCTCCGGCATGCGGTGGCGGATGTCCTCGGCGGCGTGCAGGCGGATCATGTCGCGCGTCTCGTGCGAGAAGCGTTCGAGCATGTGCACCATCGCGTCGGTGGACTTCAGCATCTGCCCGATTTCGTCGCGGCCATGGTGGCCGGTGCGCACGCTCAGGTCGCCGCGCGACACGCCCTTGATGGCGGCCAGTGCGCGTGCGACCGGCTCCAGCACCGACTGGCCGATGACCCAGCCGATCGCCATGCTCAACAGCACCAGCACGCCGCCCGCGACGGTCATGATGAGGGTGAACTGCAATGCCTGCGCCTGCGTATCGTCGATGTAGACGCCGGTGCCGATGACCCAGCCCCAGGGCTGGTACAGCGCCGCATACGATGTCTTGGGCACCGGATCCTCTTCGCCCGCCTTCGCCCAGCTGTAGTCGACATGGCCGCCGCCGGCGCGCGCGACGCGGACGAACTCGGGAAAGATGCGCTTGCCATCGGGGCTGAGCACGTCGTCCAGCGGCTTGCCGACCAGGTCGGGGCGGGTGGGGTGCATCAGCATGGTCGGCGCTTCGTCGGTGACGAAGAAGTAGTCCACGCCCTTGTTGGCCTGCATGGTCGCCAGGGTCGCGAGCGCGCGGGCCTTCGCATCGGCTTCATCGAGCCTGCCGTCCTTCGCCTGTTGCGCGTAACCCTCGATCACGCCCAGTGCCATCTCGGTCTGCGCTTTCAGGCCGGCCTGGCGCGTGCCGGTCAGGTCCAGGTACTGCATGCGGGCGGCGACGACGGCCAGGGCGATGGTGCCTGCCGCGACGACCGCGGTCTGGATGAGGAAGCGGCGCTTCAGGGGCAGCGAAGAGAGGGTGGCGGCAATGCGGGCAGTGAACGTCATGGCGATCTCGGACGACGGGCGGTACAGGGGAGGGCGGGGCGCCGTGGCGTCCCAAAGGGGTTATCGGCCGGCGGGGGCGAATGTTCAGGCGCAGGCAGCGTTCTGCGACGGAGGACGCATCCGGGTCGGCAGCGGGCGCCGGAAACGCGAAGACCGCGGCCGGTGAGGGCCGCGGTCTCGGGAGAACATCACTGCGCCGGATGCCCGGTGACGGATCAGGCGGCCGCCTGTTCCGGCAGGGGCTGGCCCAGGTCGGCGCTGTCGATCAGTGTTTCGATGTCGAGCAGGATCAGCATGCGCTCGTCCACCGTGCCGATGCCGGAGATGAAACGGGTGTCGACGCTGGCGCCGAACTCCGGAGTGGGACGGATCTGCTCGGCGTTCAGGGCGAGCACGTCCGAGACGCTGTCCACCACGATGCCGACCACGCGGTCCTCCACGTTCAGCACGATCATCACGGTGAAGGCGTCATAACGCGCTTCCTTCAACCGCAGTTTCAGGCGCAGATCGATCACCGGCACGATGGTTCCGCGCAGGTTGATGACGCCCTTGATGTAGTCCGGTGCATCCGGCAGGCGCGTCACCGAGTCGTAGCCACGGATCTCCTGCACCTTCAGGATATCCACGCCGTAGTGCTCGTCCCCCAGGGTGAAACTGAGGAACTCGTCCGCGCTCGCCGCGGCCTGGGTCTTCTTGTCGCTCATTCGTCGGGCTCCTGTCGCAGCCGGTAAGGGGTGGGGTTCCCGGGACGGAACCGGTCAATGCCTAGATCGGCCCCGGGTGGGGTTTCTTTAGCGGGTCAGTAGGCGTGGGGTTCGGAGACCGTGCGGTGTGCGCCGCCGGCCGCGATGCGGGTGACGCGTTCCTGCACCAGGCGTGCGACCGTGCCGTGGCTGTCCAGGCGGAAGGTCGACACGGCGTCGCTCAGCGCATGCGCCTGCTCTTCCATGGCGCGGGCGGCGGCGGTGGCTTCCTCCACCAGCGCGGCGTTCTGCTGGGTGGTCTCGTCCATCTGAGTGATGGTCTGGTTGACCTGTTCGATGCCGGCCGACTGCTCCTGCGAGGCCGCCGAGATCTCGGCCATGATGTCGGTCACGCGCTGCACGCTGGCCACGATGTCGGCCATCGTCGCACCGGCCTGGTTCACCAGCGCCGAGCCGTCGGAGACCTTCTCCACCGAGTTCTCGATCAGGCCCTTGATCTCCTTGGCCGCATTGGCCGAGCGCTGGGCCAGGGTGCGCACTTCCGAGGCGACCACGGCAAAGCCGCGGCCCTGTTCGCCGGCGCGGGCCGCTTCCACAGCCGCGTTCAAGGCCAGGATGTTGGTCTGGAAGGCGATGCCGTCGATGACCGAGATGATCTCGGCGATCTTCTTGGAGGACTGTTCGATGTCGGTCATGGTGGTGACGACCTTGCCCACGACCTCGCCACCCTGCGAGGCGACCGAGGCGGCACCGATGGCCAGCTGGTTGGCCTGGCGGGCCGACTCTGCGTTCTGGCGCACGGTGGAGGTCAGTTCCTCCATGGACGCAGCGGTTTCTTCCAGGTTGGCGGCCTGCTGTTCGGTACGGCGCGAGAGGTCGTTGTTGCCGGCGGCGATTTCACCGGCAGCGGTGTTGATGGAACCGGAGGCGTCCTGGATGCGGCCGACGATGTCGGTGAGCTGGGCGACGGTGGCGTTGGCGTCGTCGCGCATGGTGGCGAACACCCCGTGGAAGTCGCCTTCCATGCGGGTGGTCAGGTCGCCCTTGGACAGCGACTGCAGCACGCCCGAGACGGCATCCACGCTGCCCGCGATCGTCCCCAACAGGCCGTTGATCTGCTGGGAAAGCCCCAGCAGGAAGCCCTGCTTGCCGGTTTCGGCGATGCGGCCGGTCAGGTCGCCCTGCACGGCGGCCTGCACGATGCGGGTCACTTCCTGTTCGACCATCACCTCGTTGGTGCGGTCGGCCCACTCCACCACGTAACCGATGCGCTGGCCTTCGCCATCGGTCACCGGATTGATGATGAGCTGCATGATGCGGCCGCCCACGCTGATCTGTGCACGATGCGTACCCTGCAGCTGCGCAAGCATCCGCGACTGGTGCTCGGGCTTCTTGTGGAAGATGTCGATGCTGCTGCCGACGACCGTGCTGACGTCGAAGGCGGGCAGGTCGCGGCGCAGGTCCTGTTCCACGTCCGTCAGCATCTTCATCAGCGGACGGTTGGCGTAGACGATGGTGCGGTCGGCATCGGCGATCATGACGTTGGTCGTCACATCCTCCAGCGCCGTGCGGATGCGCAGGCTTTCCTTGGCCACCACGGTGTCGCGCTCGATGCGATCGCGCAGGTTGGCCTGCATGCTGCGCATCGCTTTCATCAGGGTGCCGATCTCGTCCGTGCCGCTGGCGTCGATGTCGCTGTCCAGCTTGCCGCGGGCGATGTCGTCGGCCACGCGCACGGCGCCGGCCAACGGCCTGGCGACCTGGCGGCGCAGCAGCCAGAACACCGCGCCGCAGAGCAGGGCGGCGCCCAGTGCGCCCACCATCACCACCGTCCACAACACGGCGCGGGCTTCCTGCATCAGCACGGCACGCGGCACCACGACGCCCAGCGCGAAGTGCTCCTGCGCGCCACCGATCTGCAGGGGCACATAGGCTTCCATGACGGCATCGCCGGCGGCATTGGACGATTCGCGGAAGACGGGCTCGCCCGCGGCGATCTGCTTCATCACCTCGGCGGCCTGTGCGCCCGCAAAGGGCTTGCCGACCGATGCGGCGTCCTGGTCGGCGATGACCACGCCGGCCGGCGTGAGCAGACGCACGAAGCCCGCGCCCATCGGGGTGAGTTTGGCGATGCGTTCCTGCAGCGACTGCAGGGCGAAATCGACGGTCATGACGCCGAGGTAGTTGCCGTCTTCCAGGACCGGCGTCGACAGGGTCGTCATCAGCACGTCCTTGCCGGCGATCTTGTACACGTAGGGTTCGGCGACGACCTGGCGCTTCAGTTCACGCGGTTTCAGGTACCAGTCGCCGGCGCCGGGCACCTCGTAGTCACGCAGGGCTTCCTGCAACGGAGCGCCCTCGCTCCATGCCCAGTAGCTCATGAAGCGGCCGGTGTCGTCGTGGCCGTCCGCGGCGCGGTAGTCCGCATCCTTGCCGTCGAAGGCATCGGGTTCCCACAACGTGCCGACGCCAACCCATTCCGGGTGCGCTTCGAGCTGGCGCTTGAAGATGGCGCTGGCCGCCTCGCGACTGAGGCCGTCGGCGCCGCGCTGCGCGAGCAATGCGTTCGCCAGGGCCGCGTTGGTGTCGAAGGCGCCCGTCAGTTCACCGGCGATGCGCTGTGCCTCGGCGCTGGCCAGCGTCTCCATGGTGGTGCGGGCGCCGGCCAGCAGGGACTGGCTGCTGCGGAGGTAGCTGGCCGCTGCGGCGACGCCGAAGGCCAGCAGCGCCACCAGGGCGGTGCCGTACATCACGCGGGTGGCGATGCTGCGGGAGGAAAAACGGGTAGACACGGATGACATGGTGGCCTCGACGGGTGGGGCGGTGTGGCGGCCCCTGCCCACGGCCACGTGCGGCCATGCGAGTGTTGCAGGAGCGTTACACCGGGTATCGGCGGTGGCGCGGCCAGGTTGAGTACGTGCGGCTCAATGCCGATGAACGGTGGCCGGAAAGCGGACGAAGGTCACGCAGCGCCGCGCTCGCGGGCGCTGCGCTGGCGTTCCAGGCGGAAGATGTAGCGCTGGATCAGCGCATCGCCGCCGCGCGGTAGCTCGGTGAACTGGCAACCCGCGCGCCAGCTCTCGCTGCCGTTCTGGTTGAGCTGGCTGTGCAGGCTCTTGACCATCAGGCGCACGCACAGCGGGCCGCTGTCCGGCAGGTACAGCAGGCTGCCGGGGAATTCCTTGTAGGGTCGCAGCGTCGGTTCCCCCGCCTGCACGGCCAGGGCGATGCCGCCGCCGCTGATGTCCAGCACGCGGTACTTGCGGTAGGTGGTTTCGCCATCCGGCTGGCGCTCCGGGATGCCGCACTCCATCGGCTGGGTCACCGGTACCTGCAGGCGATAGAACTCGCGGCGCTGCAGGCGCAGGATGCTGTCGGGCAGCTCGGCCCGGAAGGCCACCTGCCCATCCTTCTGCACGCGTTGCAGCCCGTACAGACGGAACTGCACGTGGATGCGGTCCAGCCGGGACACGCAGGTCACGTGCGTGGCTTCGTCGAGGCTGCGGTTGATCGCCTCCGAGGCGCTGCCGTCGATCAGCACGGCGTCCTCGTCGTCCAGCACCTCGACCACCGACGTGGGGAAGGTGTGGTTGCGCGGCATCGCGCAGCCGCTGACCAGCGCCCGCTTTTCGATGAGCGATTGCAGGATCTGGCGGATCGCGTGCTCGCCGTGCACCAGGTACTTTTCTTCGTCGTCGTACCTGACGGGATCGGCCAGAGGGGCGTCGCTGGGCTCGGTCATGCGGGCGGAAACGTCAGGGCAGGGAAGGCGTCACAGGCTGTATCGGCGGACGACACGGCATCTTGAGCGAGCGGGGCGGAAGACGTGGGCAGCAGGATCCCGGTCGGGGGAAACTTCCATTGCGCACGCGATGCCTTGCGGCGTGTAGCGTTTTCCCCCGGTCACCCGGCAGGACGCATGGCCTCTCCGATGGGAGCGCACAGCCGCAGCGGCATGCCGGGCTGTGCGGGTCCCGGGTGCTTCTCAGAACGTCTGCCAGTCGTCGCCCTCGCCCTCGGCGAGGGCGGTTTCCGGCTGGCGCGTGGGCCGTGCGCGGACGGTGGACTTGGGCGCGGTGGCCGGTCGCGATGCGGCCGGCGCCGCGATCGAAGCGGTCCTGCGGACCGGCAGGCCGGTCGCCGCTTTCAGCGTGAAGACGGCGACCGACTCGGTCAGCGCGTGCGCCTGTTCCTCCATCGCGCGTGCGGCGGCGGAGGCTTCCTCCACCAGTGCGGCGTTCTGCTGCGTGGCCTCGTCCATCTGCACGATGGTCTGGTTGACCTGTTCGATGCCCGATGACTGCTCCTGCGACGCCGCGGCGATCTCGGACATGATGTCGGTCACGCGCTGCACGCTGGCCACGATGTCGGCCATCGTGGTGCCCGCCTCGCTCACCAGGGCGGACCCATCGGTGACCTTGTCGACGGACGTTTCGATCAGGCCCTTGATCTCCTTCGCCGCATTGGCCGAGCGCTGGGCCAGCGTACGCACTTCGCTGGCGACGACGGCGAAGCCGCGCCCCTGTTCGCCCGCACGCGCGGCTTCCACCGCGGCATTGAGCGCCAGGATGTTGGTCTGGAAGGCGATGCCGTCGATGACCGAGATGATCTCGGCGATCTTCCGCGACGACTGCTCGATGTCGGTCATGGTGGCGACGACCTTGCCGATCACCTCCCCCCCTTGCGACGCGACGCCCGCCGCGGTGATCGAGAACTGGTTGGCCTGGCGCGCCGATTCGGCGTTCTGGCGCACGGTGGAGGTCAGCTCCTCCATGGACGCGGCGGTTTCCTCCAGATTGGCGGCCTGCTGTTCGGTGCGACGCGACAGGTCCAGGTTGCCCGCCGCGATCTCGCCAGCCGCGACGTCGATGCGGCCGGAGGCTTCCTGGATGCGGCCGACGATATCGGTCAGCTGGGCGACCGTCGCATTGGCGTCGTCGCGCATGCGGGCGAACACGCCGTGGAAATCGCCTTCCATGCGGGCGGTGAGGTCGCCGCGGGCGATGGCCTGCAGCAGCTCGGAAACTTCCGCCAGGTTGCCGTCGGTCGTTTCCATCAGCCGGTTCAGGCCGTCGATCATGTCGCGGAAGTCGTACTGGTACTTGTCCACGTCGCCGCGCTGGCTGAAGTCGCCGGACGAGGCCGCCGTGGCCAGGCGCTTGATCTCGCCGTTGATGGCCGACAGGTTGGCCTTGGTGGCGTCCATGGTGTCGGTCAGCACGGCCTTCTCACCGGGCAGGCGATCCATGTCCACCGAGAGGTCGCCGACCGAGTAGCGCTGCATGATCTCGACCAGGCGCAGCTTCACCGCGATGTGCGCGCCGACCAGCGTGTTGGTATCGCGCACCATGCGTCCGTACTCGCCGGGAAAGGCGCTGTCGTCGATGCGGAAGCTGATCTGGCCCTCGTCGTGGCGGCGTGTCATCTCGGTCTGCGCGGCGATCACCGACACCACCTGCGTCTGCATCAGCCCCATGGCGGCGAGCAACTGGCCGACTTCGTCCTGGCGGGAGGTGTCGATCCGGCCGTCGAGCCGGCCCGCGGCGACATCCTCGGCGATCGCGACGGCCGAGCGCAGCGGTCGCGACACCACGCGGCGCACGCCGATCGCGGTGAGCACTCCGATTACCGCCAGCGCCAGCACGGACAGGCCCACGATGGCGATCGTCAGCGCATGGCTGGAGGCGAGCACGGTGTCGCGCGGCTCCACGGCGACCAGGGCCCATTTCCACGGAGCGAACCGTTTGACCGCAATCAGCGCGGGCACCGCTTCATCGCCGGACGCGGGGGCGACGTCGAGCACGGCATGCCCATGGTCCTGGTCCAGCAGGGCCTTCATCGCCGGGACCGAGTCGGGACCGACCACGGCGGTGTACGGCGATTCCTGATCGGACGGGTGCGCCGCCAGCATGCCGTTGTGTTCGCCTTCCGCGAGGTCGACCACGAAGAAGTAGCCCGCTTCGCCCAGTCGCGTGGTGCGCAGCTTGTCCTTCAGTGCGGCCAGGCCGTCACCGTAGTTCTGGCCGACGAACAGGATGCCGACGGTCTTGCCTTCGGCATCCCGCAGGGGCTCGTAATGGGTCATGTAGTCGCGGCCGAACAGGCGCGCGCGACCGGTATAGGGCTTGTCCTGCAGCATCAGCGCGTAGGCGGGATGCTTGTGGTCCAGCGCCGTGCCGATGACGCGTTCTTCCTCGGCGTTGCGCAGCGACGTGGTCACGCGGACGAAGTCGTCGCCCTGGCGGACGAACAGGGTGGCGACCACGCCGGTGCCTTCGGTGAAGCGGTCCACGGCGGTGAAGTCGAGATTGAGCGTCTGTTCGCCGAAGCGCAGGGCGGCCACGTCGGTATCACCGATCGGCGTGGCGCTGTCCGCGTCCACCGATACGTCGCCGGCAGGCAGCGTGGCGCGGAAGCTGCGCGCCATCCGCTGGGTGGTGTCGGTCAGGGTGCTGTCGTACAGCGCGACGGATTCCAGCATCACCTGCGCGGCGACATCCAGGTCGGCGAGTGCCCGGTCCTCGATGGCGCGACTGGACTGCCGCTGGACCACGATGGCGAGCAGTGTGAGCACCGCCGCGACGGCGAGCGTGACCTGCAGGGAGAGTTTGCTACCGAGCGAAAGACGCGCGAATCGGGTCATGGGCCGGGAAAGGTAGTGGAATGATCACAACCGGTATCGGCGTTACGCCTTCAAGATTGAGCGCCTTGTCGGGATTTTCCCGACGAACGGTAAATACGGATACCTTGCGCCGGCCACGACCCCGGAAACGCGCGCGGCCCGGGAATGCCGGGCCGCGCGAGACGCAACATGGATCACGCGAGACGCAGGGCTCAGAACTCCTGCCAGTCGCCGTCGGCGAGCGCGGGTTCGGGCTTGCGCGCCGCGGGCTTGCGGGCCGAGGCCTTCGCGACGGGCCTGGCGGCGGCGACCGGCTTGGGAGCGGGGCTGAT
This sequence comes from uncultured Pseudoxanthomonas sp., assembly GCF_947498795.1. Classification (NCBI taxonomy): domain Bacteria; kingdom Pseudomonadati; phylum Pseudomonadota; class Gammaproteobacteria; order Lysobacterales; family Lysobacteraceae; genus Pseudoxanthomonas; species uncultured Pseudoxanthomonas sp. The sequence continues at coordinate 627,581 of NZ_CANMLQ010000002.1, forward strand.
CGCCTTGCGCACCGGCGTATCGACCGTGGCCTGCAGCTTGAACACCGCCACCGATTCGGTCAGTCCCTGCGCCTGCTCCTCCATCGAACGCGCGGCGGCCGTGGCTTCCTCCACCAGTGCGGCGTTCTGCTGGGTGGCTTCATCCATCTGGGTGATGGTCTGGTTGACCTGCTCGATGCCGGCCGACTGCTCCTGCGAGGCCGCCGAGATCTCGGCCATGATGTCGGTCACGCGCTGCACGCTGGCCACGATGTCGGCCATCGTCGCACCGGCCTGGTTCACCAGCGCCGAGCCGTCGGAGACCTTCTCCACCGAGTTCTCGATCAGGCCCTTGATCTCCTTGGCCGCATTGGCCGAGCGCTGGGCCAGGGTGCGCACTTCCGAGGCGACCACGGCGAAGCCGCGGCCCTGTTCGCCGGCGCGGGCCGCTTCCACGGCCGCGTTCAAGGCCAGGATGTTGGTCTGGAAGGCGATGCCGTCGATGACCGAGATGATCTCGGCGATCTTCTTGGAGGACTGCTCGATGTCGGTCATGGTGGTGACGACCTTGCCCACGACCTCGCCACCCTGCGAGGCGACCGAGGCGGCACCGATGGCCAGCTGGTTGGCCTGGCGGGCCGACTCGGCGTTCTGGCGCACGGTGGAGGTCAGTTCCTCCATGGAGGCGGCGGCTTCTTCCAGGTTGGCGGCCTGCTGTTCGGTACGGCGCGAGAGGTCGTTGTTGCCGGCGGCGATTTCACCGGCGGCGGTATTGATGCTCATGGCCGCCATCTGGATGCCGCCGACGATTTCGGTCAGTTGCGTCACGGTGGCGTTCGCGTCATCGCGCATGGTGGCGAACACACCGTGGAAGTCGCCTTCCATGCGCGCGCTCAGGTCGCCGCGTGCGATGGACCGGAGCAGAGCGGACACTTCCGCCAGGTTGCCGTCGGTGGTTTCCATCAGCTGGTTCAGTCCGCCGATCATGTCGCGGAAGTCGTACTGGTACTGCGCCACGTCGCCGCGCTGGCTGAAGTCGCCGGAAGCAGCCGCCGCCGCCAGGCGCTTGATCTCGGCATTGATGGCCGACAGGTTGGCCTTGGTGGCGTCCATGGCTTCGGTGAGCTGGGCCTTCTCGCCGGGCAGGCGATCCATGTCGATCGACAGGTCGCCAACGGCGTAGCGCTGCATCACTTCCACCAGGCGCAGCTTGACGGCGATGTGCGAACCGACCAGTGCGTTGGTGTCGCGCACCATGCGGCCGTAGTCGCCGGGGAACGTGCTGTCGTCCATCCGGTAGCTGATCCGTCCTTCGTCATGGCGCGCCGCCATTTCGCTCTGTGCGGCGATGACCGATTTCACCTGCGTCTGCATGCGCTGCATGGAACCGAGCAGGTCGCCGAGCTCGCTGCGGTCGTCGACCGTGATCTGGCGATCGAGCTGGCCGCGCGCCACGGCGTCGGCGACGCTCATGACGTCGGCCATCGGTCGCACGATCGAACGGGTGATGAGGACCGCAGCGGCGATGGCCAACAGCATCGCCACCACCACCAGCAGCCCGATCGCCTTGATGTTCGTTGTGTAGCCGGCCTCCTGTGCGGCCACCGCGCTGTCCAGCACCTTCATTTTTGCGTCCAGCATCCGCCCGACAGCATCGGCGGTGGCCTGGCGCAAATCGCCGGCACCACTGGCAGGGGTCAGATCGCCGACCTTGACGGACTCGATCAGGCGGCGGCTGTTCTCGAAGTACAGCGCGGCCTTGGCCATCATCTCCTGGTGCAGCGCCTTGTCCTGCGGGTCGGACAGGCTGCTGCCATACGCCTTGGAAAGCTCGTCGAAGGCCTTGCCGCCCGCGATCAGTTCATCCGTGTATTCGGCGACCTTTTCCGGGTCCTCGTAGCCGGCCACGAGGCCACGCTCGCTGACGCGGTACTCGGCCAGCATCGTGGCCATGCGCCCCAGATCGCGGATGGCCGGGACTTCCTTCTTGGTGATGTCGAGCACGACGTCCTGGGCCACGCCCATCCGCTGCGCGGAGAAAGCCCCGGTGGCGACGATGAGCAGGACGAGCACGGCGAAGCCGATGGCCAGGCGCTTGCCGATCTTGAGGTGCTTGAACATGAAGGAAGTCTCGATGGAGTTCAGTGGGTGGGGCCGGTGCATCAGAGGGAAGCAGAGCGGTCCATGCCCTTGGTGCGATATCTGTTCCTGAGTAACGGCGGGGTCCGACGGTTCTTGATGACCGTTCGGCTGAAAGGTAAGCGTGCTTACCTGCATGTCGGCGTCGTGCCCGCGCAGACCGTGACGGGCGGCGCGGGCGCTGTCGAATGCAAGGTCAGAAGTGCATCTGTGCGCGCAGCTCGAACACGGACGGGTCGGCGGCGAACGCGCCACGCGTCGCATCGCTCTTCACGTAGTTGGCCTGGAACTTGAAGTACGGCGTCAGGTACCAGTTGGCGCCCAGCGTCCAGTCGTGCTGGCGGCCACCGGCGATGCCATCGCTGTCCAGGTCGATGCGGCTGTAGCGCGCCAGCAGTTCCACCGCGCCATGGGCGGCTTTCGGTTTGGGGTTGGCGACGTTGCCGCCGCTGTAGCCGCGCGATTCGCCGGTCACCATCCAACTGGCGAACACGTAGCCGCCGTCGGCCGAGTAGGCGGGCAGGCCGAGGTCGCGGGTCGTCTTCTGCCGCAGGTATTCGCCCTGTACCGACCACGGCCCATGGATCCACAGAGCCTCCAGGCCTGCGCGGTCGATGCGGTCCACGCGCGTGAGCGTGCCCGAGTCCACGAGGCGCACGGACGTGAGCGCGGCTTCCGGACGCGCGCGCCAGCGGACGCTGGGATGCACGGTGATGCCGAGGCCGTTGACCTCGCTGTCGGGACGCTCCTGCGACCCCGCGATGCCCAGGTGGAGCACGTCGCCGGCCGCCTTGCGCGGTGTCCAGGCCATGCGGACGGCCGTGGTGTCGCCCTTGTTGTTGCCCAGCAGGTCGGATTCGAAGAAGTAACCGGCGTTGACGAGGTAACGCTCGCGCTCGAACGCCCAGTCGATGCCGCTGCGACGGTTCTCGTAGAACGCCTGGGTCGGCAGGGCGGCTTCCAGGAAACTCACCGAACGGGTGGCGGTGTTGCCTTCGAAACCGAGCGGCACTTTCATCTGGCCGATGCGCAGCTTGCCCACGTCGTGGCCGAACAGCGCCTTTGTTTCCACGCGCAGGGCGACGTCGTTCCAGCTCTTTGCGTGGAAGTCGTAGGTGACGCCCAGGTCGTACACGCCCTTCCTGCGCAGGGTCAGGCCGAGTTCCTGGCGACGCCAGGCATCGTCGTCCTCGAGTGCGGCGCCGTTGTAACCGTCACCGGAGAAGCGGTTGAGGTCGTACTGCAGGTTGCCGCCGAGGCTGAGTTCGGTGCCGTTGGCGAACGTGATCTTCGGCGGCCATGCGGTGGCGGTGGCCGTGGTCTTGCCGTCGTCGGCGCGGGCGCCGGCATGGACGGCCAGCAGCGAAAGGGCGAGGGTGGAAAGCAGGTACTTCATGCGTATACCGTCAGAGTAAGGGCGTGCGTCGGCGAGCACCGTCCGGGTGGGACGGTGCGGACACCCGCGCAACGCGGGAAGAGGAGAATCAGGCGGCCTGCTGCATCCGGCGCGCTCGGACCAGGCCACCGACGTCGACGATGAGGGCTACGCGGCCATCGCCGAGGATGGTGGCGCCGGAAATGCCTTCGATGCGGCGATAGTTGTTTTCGAGGTTCTTCACCACGACCTGCTGCTGGCCGATCAGCTCGTCGACTTCCAGTGCGAGCTTCTGGCCGTCGGCCTCCACCACGACGACCAGCGGGTCGGCGTTGCGGTCGTCGCCGTAGCGGTAGTACGCGTTCAGCGCGACGATCGGCAGGTATTCGCCGCGGACGCGCAGCACGCGGCCGTCGCCGCCGACGGTGCGGATGTCCTCGCTCTGCGGCTGCAGCGCTTCCAGCACGTAGGTCAGCGGCAGGATCAGGGTTTCGTCGCCCACCGACACCGCCATGCCGTCGAGGATGGCCAGCGTCAGCGGCAGGCGGATCACCACGCGGGTGCCTTGGCCGGCCGCGCTTTCCAGCTGCACCTCGCCGCCGAGCGCCTGGATGTTGCGGCGGACCACGTCCATCCCGACGCCGCGTCCCGACAGATCGGTGACGGCCTCGGCAGTGGAGAAGCCGGGCTGGAAGATGAGGTCCCAGACCTGCGAATCGGTCGGGTTTTCCGGCACCGCCAGGCCGCGCTCCGCGGCCTTGGCCAGGATGCGGTCGCGATTGAGGCCGCGGCCATCGTCGCTGACTTCGATGACGATGTGGCCGCCCTGGTGTGAGGCCGCCAGCGTGATGGTGCCGGTCTCGTCCTTGCCGGCCTGCGTGCGCACGTCGGGCATTTCAAGGCCATGGTCGATCGAGTTGCGGACCAGGTGCACGAGCGGATCGGCGATGCGTTCGATCAGGCCCTTGTCCAGTTCGGTGCCTTCGCCGATGGTGCGCAGGCGCACCTGCTTGCCGAGGCGCGCGGACAGGTCGCGGACCAGGCGCGGGAAGCGGCGGAACACGGCGTCCACCGGCAGCATGCGCACGCCGATGACGGCCTCCTGCAGGTCGCGGGTGTTGCGCTCCAGCAGGTCGAGGCCGGCGAACAGGCGTTCGCACTGGGCCTGGTCGAGCAGGCCGGAGACCTGCTTCAGCATGGCCTGGGTGATGACGAGTTCGCCCACCAGGTTGATCAGGCCGTCGATCTTGTCGACGCTGACGCGGATGGAGGTTTCGGCCGCGTCGTTGGCGGCCGGCGTGGCGGTGGCCGGCGGCTGCGCGCCGCTGGCGACGACGGCGGCGACCGGCTGCGCGGCCACGGCAGCGGCCTCGACCGGCACGGCGGTGCGCTGCAGGGGCTGGATGTCGAGTTCGCAGTCGTCGACGACCCACGCGAATACGTCGTCCACCGCGCTGCGCGGCACCTTGCCGATCAGGCCAAGGTCCCAGGCGAGATAGGCTTCCAGCGGATCGATCTGCTCGAAGCCGGGCAGGCGCTCCATGCGGCACGCGATTTCCAGCGGGCCCAGGTGTTCCAGTTCGCGCAGGATGCGCAGCGGATCGTTGCCGCTCATGAACAGCGACGGCGCCGGCGTGAAGCCGATCTTCCAGCCATCCGGTTCGGCGTCCTTCGCCGCGGCGGCGGCCGGCGCCGCGGCCGGGACGGGCGCGTCCTGGCCGGACAGCACCGCGTTGAGGCGATCCTTCATGGCCTGCACGGCGGCGGGATCGGCCGGCGTGCCGTGTTCGGCCTCGGCCAGCAGCGCGCGCAGCACGTCGACGGAGGCGAGCATCGCGTCGACCGCAGGCGGGCTGACGGCGCGCTGTCCGGCGCGCAGTTCGTCCAGCAGCGTTTCCAGCACGTGGGTCATGCCGGCGATGGCGTCGAAGCCGAAGGTCGCCGAGCCGCCCTTGATGGAATGCGCGGCGCGGAAGATGGAGTTGATCAGGTCGCCGTCGCGGCTGCCCTGTTCCAGCGACAGCAGGCCCGCTTCCATGGCTTCCAGCCCTTCGCGGCTTTCCTCGAAGAACGTGGCGTGGAAACGCTGCATGTCCATGTTCATGGCGACGGTGCCCTGGTGCGGTCGGAAGGGAAGCGGAGGAAGGGAGGGATCAGCCCAGGACTTTCTGGACGGTGGCGACCAGCTGTTCCGGGTTGAACGGTTTGACCAGCCAGCCGGTGGCGCCGGCGGCCTTGCCTTCGGCCTTCTTGTCGGCGGCCGATTCGGTGGTCAGCATCAGCATCGGCGTGAACTTGTAGTCCGGCAGGCCGCGCAGCGCGCGGATCAGCGAGATGCCATCCATGTTGGGCATGTTGACGTCGGTGACGACGGCATTGAACTTCTGTCCCTGCGCGCGTCCCAGCGCCACCTGGCCGTCTTCAGCCTCATCGACCGAGAAGCCCGCCGAGCTCAGGGCGAAGGCGACCATCTGTCGCATCGAGGCCGAATCGTCCACTACCAGAATGCGTGCGCTCATGCGGCGTTCTCCACTTGTTGCGTGTTGTGTTCGTTGTCGTCGGCCAGGCCGAACTGCGGGGAGAGGCCGAGCAGGCGCGCGGCATCGCGGAAATTCTGGCTGACCGCACTGAAGTCGGTGGCCAGCCCGGCCTGCTCGCGCTGCCGCACGAAGCTGCAGAGCACCTGCAGGCTGGCGGTATGCACGCGCTGCACGGCGCCGGCGTCGAGCGCCAACGTTCCCGGCTGCGCGACATGCGGGGCCAGGTGCTGCTTGAGGTCGGTGGCGGCCTCGATACCGAGGTCGTCACCCAGGGGCACAGCGCTCATCGTGTCTCCGGAAAGGCGGCTCTGGTGATGTATCGGCGCGGCATGGCGGGTCTTGAGGGGCGCGAGTGAATGTGTGATGGATTTCTGGAAAGCCAGGCGTAACGGCGAGGCGTGCGTGGAGATGCGCGAGGGGTGCGCGAAAGGAGGCCCGCCGCTTGCTCACGCCTCTCCACCAACTCCGCCTTTCACTGCAGGATCCGCGAGGCATCCAGCAGGATGACCGCGCACGCGTTGAGGCGTGCCACGCCGCGGAACAGCGGGTTCGCCATGCGGCCCACGCGGGCGTTGTCGGGCGATTCGATCTGCTGGTCGGCGAGGTTCGCGACATCCTCGACCGCGGTCACGCGCAGCCCCAGCGTTTCGCCGTGCTCCTCGAGCACCACGATGCGGGTGACCGCATCGACCTCGATGCTGCGCCGGCCCAGGTAGAGCCCCAGGTCGATCACGGGCACCACCTGGCCACGCAGGTTCATCACGCCGAGCATGTGCGGCGCGGCGCCCCGTAGCGGCAACAGGGTGGCCGGACGCACCACCTCCTGCACCTTCAGCAGCTCGAGGGCGTAATGCTGCTGGTCGCAGCGCAGCCGCAGCCAGCGGGTCTTGCGTTCGGTGGCGCGACGCCGCTCTCCGGTGTCGGGCTGGGACAGCAGGAAGGGCTTCGCCGGCAACGGCGCGACTGCGCGCGGCGGGGCGGGGGTCGTCGCCGGCGGCAGGGCTGCCGGCGGTGACGGCGCGACGATGCGCGACGTCGGTGCACCGTCACCGTGCAGGGTGTCGAGCAGGGCCTCGAACTCGTCGTCATCGATCATGTCGGCGGCGTGGCCGGGACGCGTCGGTGCGACGGCGAGCGCGGGCATGGCGGACTCCGCTGCGGTGGGGGCGGGGACGACGGCCGTCGGCACGCTGTCGCCATGCAACTGGTCGAGCAGTGCTTCGAATTCGTCATCGCTGATCAGGTCCGCCTCGCTGCCCGGACGCGTCGGCGCCACGGCGAGCGCGCCCGCCGAGGCCGGGACCGCGGCAGGTGCTGTGGCATGGATCGGGTCGGCGGCGGGCGCTGCGGGGTCGCTGGCGTCCGCGAGGGCCGCCTGTGCGGGTACCGGCGTGGCGGCGTCGCCCAGCAGGTCCAGGAGGTAGTCGTCGAGGACGGCGGGGGTCGTCATGCCGCCTGCTCCGTATCGCGCGCTTCGGTGAGCAGCAGCCAGTCGAGCGCGCGGCGGTACGCCGACAGCCCGCGGCCGGGATATTGTGCGACCGGGCTGGAACGCGTCAGCGCATCGACACTGCAGATGCGGGTGTCGTTGGGGATGGCGTCGTTCCAGACGCGTTCGCCGTATTCGTCCTGCATCGCCTTGAGCGTCTCGGCCCCGGTGCGCGTGCGCTTGTCGTGCAGCGTGGGCAGGATCGACACCGGCAGCGGGCGATGGCGCGAGCGCTGGATCATCTCCGCGGTCCGGCACATGCCCTTCAGGCCGTGCAGCGCCAGCGGTTCGGTCTGCGTCGGGATGATGACGTGGTCGGCCGCGGCCAGCGCGTTGACCATCAGCAGGCCGAGCGTCGGGGGACAGTCGAACAGCACGTGGTCCCATGCGTGCCCGCCGCGCGCCAGCGCATTGGACAGCGCAAGGCCCAGGCCGGGCTGGGTGGCGCTGCGGCGCTCCAGCGTGGCCAGCGGCGTCTGCGCGGCGACGAAGGCGAGATTCTCGATTTCGGTCGGGCGCGCCACGCTCGCGAGCGTCGGCGGTTGTTCGTCGAACAGGTCCAGCACCCCGTTCGGCTGAGGGTCGGTTGCGACGCCGAAGGCGCGCGTCAGCGACGCATGCGGGTCCAGGTCGACCAGCAGCACGCGATGGCCGCGCATGGCCAGGCCGCGCCCGAGGGCGAGGGTGGTGGTGGTCTTGCCGACGCCGCCTTTCTGGTTGGCGATTGCCCACACGCGCATCACTGGACTCCTTCATGGACCTGGGGCGCCGGCGGCGCTCCGGGCATGGACGTCGCGGCGTGGGTCGGCACCGGCGGCAGCGAGATCACCGACGGCGGCGCGACGGCCTGGTCCTGTGCCTGCAAGTTCGGTGCCGGTCCGCTGGGACTGGCCAGGATGATCAGCAGCACGCGGCGGTTGCTGTTGCGGCCCTCCAGCGTGGCGTTGTCGCCGATAGGGCGGAATTCGCCATAGCCGATCATCGCCAGCCGTTCCGGCGGAATTCCGTCGCGGACGAACAGGTGGACGACGCTGGCCGCGCGTGCCGACGACAGTTCCCAGTTGGAGGGGAACTGCGAGGTGCGGATCGGGCGGTCGTCGGTGTAGCCCTCCACGCGTACCGAATTGGGCACGTTGCCCAGCACCTCGGCCAGCTTGCCGACCGTTTCCTGGGCCTGCGGGTCCAGGGCCGCCGAACCGGTCGCGAACAGGATGTCGCTGTTGATCTGTACCTCCAGCCACAGCGCCGACCGCTTGATGGTGACCAGCTTCTCGTCGATCAGCGGGGCCAGTGCGCGTTCCAGGTCGTCGGCGATGCGTTTCAGTTCGCCCTGCGCCGCCTGCAGCGCATTCGCGTCGAGCGACATGTTCATCTGCGAGGCCATCGCCGCCAGCAGGGTGACGTTCGGCGAAGGCGAGGGGGCCGAGGGACCTTTCTTGGCGCCGGACTTGATGGGGGACGGGCGGTCGAAGTCCGCGCCCTGCAGCTGGTGGTTGCCCACCTGCACGGGATTGATCGTGCGCGGCGCGCCGCCGAAGGCGGCAGTCAGCGAGTCGGCCACCACCCGGTACTTGCCTTCATTGACGGTCGAGATGGCGTACATCACCACGAAGAAGGCCAGCAGCAGCGTCATCAGGTCGGCATACGGGATCGCCCAGGCCTCGTGGTTGGCGTGCTCTTCATGCTTCTTGCCGCGTGCCATCGGTATCGTCCCGCGCGCTCAGTGCAGGAAGCCGGCCAGCTTGGCCTCGATGTTGCGCGGGTTCTCGCCCTGCGCGATGGCGATCAGGCCTTCGATGATCATTTCCTGTTCGCGGCTGCGCCCGCCGATGACGCTTTTCAGCTTGCTGGCGATGGGCAGGAAGAACAGGTTGGCCGAGGCGATGCCATAGATGGTGGCGGTGAACGCAGCGGCGATGCCGTGGCCGAGCTTGCTGGGGTCGGCCAGGTTCTTCATCACCGCGATCAGGCCGAACACGGCGCCGATGATGCCCAGTGTGGGCGCGTAGATACCCATCGCTTCGAATACCTTGGCGGCGGCGAGGTCCTGGTGCTCCTGGCCGTTGAGGTCGATCTCCATCATGTGGCGGATGGCCTCGGGCTCGACACCGTCGACCAGCATCTGCAGGCCCTTCTTCAGGAAGGGATCGTCCTGCTGGCCGACCACCGGCTCCAGGCCCAGAAGCCCCTGCTTGCGCGCGATGTTGCTCCACTCGACGATCTGCGCGACCAGCGCATCGCCATCGTTGCCCGGCGGCCGGATCACCCAGCGCGCGATCGACAGCGCGCGCTTGAACACCGGGGGAGGCGTATGCACCAGGATCGCGGCGATCGTGCCCAGGATGACGATGACGAACGCCGCCGACGACCACAGCGACGACAGGCCCGCGCCCTTGAGGATGCTGCCGCCCACCAGGGCGACCAGCGCCAGCAGGAGTCCGATGAGGCTGAAGATGTCCATGTGCTGATCTATCGGCCCGAGCGAAGGGGACTTGAGGTGAGCTTCTTGTAGGAGCGACGTGAGTCGCGACCGCGATCACATCGATCCCGTTGTGGGAGCGACGTGAGTCGCGATGGCCGCGAAACGGATGGGGGGAGGGTCTCGATGTTCGAGAGCAAAGCTCGCGACTTACGTCGCTCCCACAACAGCCCGGCCCCTACACCCGCCCACTGCCTCACGCCGTCGCGCGCAGACCATCGACGTCGAGGATCAGCGCCATGCGGCCGTCGCCGATCAGGGTGGCGCCGGCATAGCCGGGCAGGCCGCGCACGGCGCGCGGCAGGGGCTTGATGACGACTTCCTCGCGACCGCGGACCTGGTCGACGATCAGGCCGAAGCGTTGTTCGCCCATCTGCAGCACCACGATGGTGAGCAATGGAGCCATCACCGGGTCCACGCGCAACCACTGTCGCAGATCGACCAGCGGCAAGGTGTGGCTCTGGCGGTCGAGCACGGCCTGTCCGTCGAACCAGCGCAGGCTTTCGGACGGCGCATGCAGCACCTCCATCACGCGCGCCAGGGGCAGGGCGTAGACCGGCTCGCCGGCCTGCACGAGCAAGGTGGGCAGGATCGCCAGGGTCAGGGGCACGCGGATGACGAAGCGGCTGCCGCGCCCGACATCGGAATGGATGGTGATCTGGCCGCTGAGTTCGCGGATGCGCGACTGCACGACGTCCATGCCGACGCCGCGGCCGGAGATGTCGGTGACCTCGGCCTTGGTGGAGAAGCCGGGCAGGAAGATCAACTGCAGGCACTCGTCGTGGCTGAGGCGGGCGGCGGCCTCGGGATCGATCAGGCCCTTCTCCAGCGCCTTCGCGCGCAGGCGTTCCGGATCGATGCCGGCACCGTCGTCGCGGATCTCGATGGTGACGAAGTCGCCTTCCTGCTGCGCCGACAAGCGCACATGGCCGGCGCGCGGCTTGCTGCAGGCCTCGCGCAGCGACGGCACTTCGATGCCATGGTCGATGGCGTTGCGCACCAGGTGCACGAGCGGATCGGCCAGGGCCTCCACCAGGTTGCGGTCGAGCTCGGTGTCGGCGCCGACCAGTTCCAGGTCGACTTCCTTCTGCAGCTGGCGGGCGACGTCGCGCGCCACCTTGGGGAAGCGCGAGAACACCTTGCCGACCGGCTGCATGCGCGTGCGCATGACGGCGGTCTGCAGGCGGGCCGTGGCGATGTCCAGGCTGCTCACGGCGCGGTCCAGTTCCTCGTCGCGGATGCGTGCGCGGAGCGTCTTCAGGCGGTTGCGCGACAGCACCAGCTCGCCGACCAGGTTGACGATGGCGTCCAGCCGCTTGGTGTCCACGCGGATGGTCTGTTCCGCTTCGCCCCCGGCCTTGGCGGCCGGCTTGGGTGCGGCGGATCTCGCCGGGGTGGGCGCGGGCGCAGCAGGCGCCGGCGAGGGCGGCACCACGCTCGTGGGCGCACCGCCGCCATGCAACTGGTCCAGCAGGGCTTCGAACTCGTCGTCGCCGATCAGGTCGCCTGCAGGCGCGGCGGCGGCGGGCACCGCGCTTGCCTTCCGTGCCGGCGCGGGCGTGCCGCCGTGGGCATCGAACTGGTCGATCAGCGCCTGCGGTGCATGGGGCGGATCTTCGCTGGCGCCGATGGCGTCCAGCATCTGCTGCAACCAGTCCAGCGACTGCTGGGCGGCGTCGAAATGCTGGGGTTCCAGCGTGGCCTGTCCTGCGCGTACCAGGCCGAGCGTCTCTTCGGCCGCATGGCACAGGTTGACCATCGGCTGGATGCCGAGGAAGCCGGCGCCGCCCTTCAGCGTGTGGAAGCCGCGGAAGACCGCGTTGAGCTGTTCGCTGTCCGAGGGATCCTGCTCCAGCGTGACCAGCTGTTCGCCGAGCCGGTCGAGGATTTCCTGCGCTTCGATCAGGAAGTCGGCGGCGATTTCGGGGGTGACGGCGGACATGGGCGGGACGGTTACCGGGTCGGGCGATCAGCGGGAGGAGTCGAGCAGGCGCATCGCATGCGCGTGGCGCCGGCGGAGCATGCGACCGACCAGCACGTCGCAGACCAGCAGCAGGCCCACGAGCACGAGGACGACGGGATGGCGGTAGCGGGGGACGGACGCGACGGGCATGGCAGGTCTCCGGTTCCGCAGTGCGCGTCCCCCGGGGCTACAACCCCAGGCCGGACAGCAGGTCGTCGGCGTCGTCCTGCGAAAATGCATTGCGGTCCAGACCAGCAACGGCCGGACCGGCGAGTTCTGAAGGCTTGTCGCGGTTTTTTTCCGGCGGCGGAAGGCCGAGGGCGCCGAAACCTTCGTGCACGCGGCGCACGATGCCTGCCACCCGGCGGATGATCTGGCCCGTCAGGTCCTGGTAGCTCTGTGCCAGCGCCATCTCCGACAGCCCCTTGCCGATGCTGTCCACCAGCGCGGCCTGCTCGGCGGACAGCGGGGTGGTCTTCAGCTGGGTGGCGTAGCCCCGGCACTGCTCGGCCAGGTCCAGGGTCTTGTGGCTGGCCTGTTCGGTCATTTCGACCACGTGGTCCAGCCGCGCGCAGGCATCGTCGAGATCGCCGGCGTCGGTCGGCGGCAGTTCGCCCAGCGTCTGCGCCAGTTCGCGGGCAAGCCGGCCCAGGCCCTGCATCATGGGCTGCGTGCGCCAGGCGGCGATGGCATCCAGTTCGCGCCGCCAGCCGGCTTCGTCGCCCTGTTCGAGGGCGTCGAGTGCGGTCTGCAGTTTCTCCACGAGTGCCGCGCGGGCGCTGGTGGCATCGGCGACGGCGCTCATCAGGCGGCCGCTCCGAGACGTTCGAAAATCTTGCCGAGCTTCTCTTCCAGCGTCTGCGCGGTGAACGGCTTGATGATGTAGCCGTTCACACCGTTCTGCGCCGCTTCGATGATCTGCTCGCGCTTGGCTTCGGCCGTCACCATCAGCACCGGCAGGGTCTTGTAGCGATCGTCGGCGCGGATGGCTTTCAGCAGCTCGATGCCGGTCATGCCGGGCATGTTCCAGTCGGTGACCACGAAGTCGAAACTGCCCTGGCCCAGCGCGGTCAGCGCGCTGTTGCCGTCCTCGGCCTCGGCGGTATTGGTGTAGCCGAGGTCGTTGAGCAGGTTCTTGATGATGCGGCGCATGGTGGAGAAGTCGTCCACGATCAGGATGCGCATGTTCTTGTTGGTCACGGATGCTCCGGTATTGCGTGGACGGTGGGTCTGGTGGGGATATCGGCCGGGGGCGGGAAAGGTTTAGCGGAGGCGACACCGCTCCTGCGGGGTCGCGCGATTGCCAAGGTCACTCGTCGTCTTCCAGCCCCGCGTCCGCCTTCTCGAACACCTGCAGGCGGCCGCGCAGGCGCACCATCGCCTGGCCGTGGATCTGGCAGACGCGGGATTCGCTCACGCCGAGTACGGCGCCGATTTCCTTCAGGTTGAGCTCCTGCTCGTAATACATCGACAGCACCAGCTGCTCGCGCTCGGGCAGGTGGCCGATCGCCTTGACCAGTTGCTGGCGGAACTCGCTGCGCTCCAGGTTCTGCTGCGGCGACGGACCGCCGGTGCGGGAGGTGTTGGGTTCGCCGTGGTCGTCGATGTGCGATTCCAGGCTGAGAACCTGGCCGCGCGCAGCGTCTTCCATCAGGCGCAGGTACTCCGGCAACGGCATCTCCATCGCGGACGCGACTTCCGTGGCGATGGCGGCGCGGCCGGTGCGCTGCTCGATCTCGCGCACGGTCGCCGCGGCCTGGCGGGCACGACGGTGCACCGAGCGCGGGACCCAGTCGCCGCGACGGATCTCGTCGATCATCGAACCGCGGATGCGGATCGAGGCATAGGTTTCGAAGGACGCGCCCTGTTCGGCGTCGTAGCTGCGCGAGGCTTCCAGCAGGCCGATCATGCCGGCCTGCACCAGGTCGTCGATCTCCACGCTGGCCGGCAGTCGCGCCGCAAGGTGGTGCGCGATGCGGCGGACCAGGTCGGCGTGCTGGGTGACGAAGTCGTTGGCGTTGCCGCGCTGCACGGCGCGGTACTGGGCGGCGGCGGTGTTCATGCGGCCACCCCGCGCTGGATCAGGCGTTCGACGAAGAACTCCACGTTGCCGCGGGCGCCGACCGGCGGCTGCCAGCGCGCCGTCGTGCGTGCGATCTCGGCGATGGCACGCGCCGAGGGGCTGCCCGGGTATGCCTTCACGACGGCCTGCTGGCGCTGCACCGCACGGCGCAGCCAGTCGTCCTGAGGCACGGCGCCCAGGTAGTGCAGGGCGACGTCGCCGAGGAAGCGCTCGCACACGCGGGCCAGCTTCTCGTACAGCTTCCGGCCTTCATTGGGGTCGCGGACCATGTTGGCGATGACGTGCACGCGGTCCAGGCCGCGTTCGCGCGCCAGCACCTTGATCAGCGCGTAGGCGTCGGTGATCGAGGCCGGCTCGTCGCAGACCACCACCACGGTGTCCTGCGCGGCCTGGCAGAAGGTCAGCACGCTGTCGGTGATGCCGGCGGCGGTGTCCACCACCATGAAGTCGAGGGCGCGCTGCAGTTCGGAGAACACGTTGACCAGGCCGACGTGTTCGGCCGGCGTCAGTTCGGCCATGTGGCGGAAACCGGACGAGGCGGGCACCACCAGCACGCCTTCGGGCCCTTCCAGCAGCACGTCCTCCAGGCCGCAACGGCCGGCGACGAGATCGGCGAGGGTGAACTTCGGCGACAGGCCGAGCAGCACGTCCACGTTGGCCAGGCCCAGGTCGGCGTCCATCAGCAGCGTGCGCTTGCCCATTTCGGCGAGCGACACGGCCAGGTTGACCGACACGTTGGTCTTGCCCACGCCGCCCTTGCCGCCGGTGATGGCGACGACGCGCACGGGATGGAAGGCGCCGGGCAACGGCGGGGTGCTGCGGGGATTGGTCTGCAGCGGGTGGTCAGGCGACATGGGTGGCCTCGGTCGAGCAGGGTTCGTCGGCTTCGCGGCGCAGCTGGTCAAGCCGCAGCACGAGGTGGGCGCTGTTGGCGCGGTGGAGATCGTCGGGGACGCGCTGGCCGTCGGTCACCCAGGTCATCGGCAGCTGGTGGTCGACGACCACGCTGAGCGCGCTGCCCAGGCGGCCGGTCTCGTCCAGCTTGGTCAGCACCACGCCTTGCGGCTGCACGGTGCTGAAGCGGCGCACGACTTCATCCAGGTCGGAGAAGTGCGAATTCGCAGGCAGGCAGAGCAGGGTCCTGACCTGGCCCGAGGCGCGCAGCCAGTTGAGCTGGCCGACCAGGTTGCGGTCGCGCTGGCCCAGGCCGGCGGTGTCGATCAGTACCAGCTTGTAGTCGCGCAGGCGTTCCAGCACCAGCGCCAGGGTCTGCGCGCTGTCGGCCTCGTGCACGGCGATGCCGAGCTGGCGGCCGTAGCCGTGCAGCTGCTCGCGGCCGCCGACGCGCACGGTGTCGGTGGTCACCAGCGCCACGTCGCGCGGGTTGTGGCGCTGTGCGAAGCAGGCGGCCAGCTTGGCGATGGTGGTGGTCTTGCCGGCACCGGTGGGGCCGACCAGGGCGATCACGCCGCCGGTCTCCAGCAGGTCGGCGTCGAGCACCGGCAACTTCTTCGACAGCAGGCCCAGCATCAGGCCGCGGCCGCGGTGGGCTTCGGTGTCGGCGGGGATCTGCAGCGCGATGTCGCGGGTGATGCCGGCATCGAAGCCGTAGTCTTCCATCAGCTCCATCGCCTGCATGCGCACCGGCGAACCGCGCAGGCGTTCGTCGGTGAGGCGGTGCATTTCGCGTTCGATCATCTCGCGCATGGCGGCCAGTTCGCCGCGCATGTGCACCAGTTGCTCATCGCTTTCGCGCGCCTCGGCGGCGTTGTCGCTGACGACCGTCAGGGTCGGCACGGTGATGGCGGCGGGGGGCGGCGTGGGCCCGGTGGCGGTGATGCGGCTGGCGTGCAGCACGGCGACGGGAGCCGGCTCGGGTTCGGGCAACGACACCGGCGGCGCGATCGACGGCAGCAGCGCATCGAGGTCCAGCGCGTCGTCGATGTCGGCGCGCGGCGCGGCCGGGCGGCGCGCGGCCCTGGCGGGTTCGGGGGCGGCGACGGGTTCGTTGGCCGGTGCGGCGGGCAGGCAGGCGGCGAGCTTGGCGGCGAAGGATTCGGGTTCGATCAGTAACGGCGCGATGTCGCGCACGACCGGTGCCGGCATCTCGGCGGCCGGTGCCGGCGTGGCGGCCTCAGGCGCGCGCGGCGGAACGATCGGGGCGGGCGCCGCCGCGACGGTCGCGACGTGCGCGGGCTTCGCCGGTTCGGCGCGCGGTGCGGCGGGCGTCGCGGGCTGGCGGCGGGCGAAATAGCTGGCGGCGGCTTCGGCCGGCGACAGCGTCGGCGCGTTCGCGGCCGGTGCCTGCGGTGCAGGGTCGAGCAGCGGATGCAGGGGTGCGGCCGGCGTGGCCGGGCGCATCGCCTCCAGGGTGTGCTTGACCAGCGCTTCGTCGTAATTGCTGGCGGCGACGATCTCGACGCCGTCTTCGGTGACGCGGTTGGACAGGATCACCGCGTCCGGGCCGTGTTCCTGGCGGACCATGGCGAAGGCGGTGCGCATGTCGGGAGCGACGAAGCGTTTGATTTTCATGGCGTGCTATCCGGTTCGGTATCGCGTCGGGTTCTGCTGATCCCGGTCTCAGCTGATCGTGCCCACCAGCTTCAACCGCTTGTCTTCGGGAACCTCGCTGTAGGCCAGCACCGACAGCGAGGGGACGCTGTGGCGGACCAGGCGGGCAAGGGCGGCGCGGACCGTTCCCGGTACCAGCACCACCGCAGGCTCGCTGCGGGCTTCCTGCTTGGTCACCACGTCGGCGAGGCTCTGGTGCAGGCGTTCCGCCAGTCCCGGTTCCAGCGCCGCGCCGGTTCCCTGGGTGCTGTCCTGCAAGACGCGTTCCAGATTCGGCGCCAAGGTATAGACGGGCAGTTCCGGTGCCATGCCGGAGATCTCCTGCACGATGAAACGGCCCAGCGAGGTGCGCACGGCGGCGGTGAGCGCGGCCGGGTCGGCGTTCTGCGGGGCGAATTCGACCAGTGCCTCGACGATGCGGCGCAGCTGGCGGATGGGCACGCGCTCGATCAACAGGTTCTGCAGCACGCGCACCACGGTGGCCAGCGGCAGCGCCTTCGGCGTGAGGTCCTCGACCAGCTTCGGCGCGTTGCGGCCCAGCTGCGCGAGCAACTGCTGCACTTCCTCGTGGCCGAGCAGCTCCGGGGCGTGTTCGCGCACCAGGTGCGAGAGGTGCGTGGCCATGACGGTGGCCGGATCGACCACGGTGTAGCCCAGCGATTCGGCGGTCGCCTTCTGGTGCGACTGGATCCACACCGCGTCCAGCCCGAAGGCCGGGTCCTTGCCGGGGATGCCGTCGATGGTGCCGAACGCGCCGCCCGGATCCAGGGCCAGTTCGCGGTCGGGATGGATCTCGGCCGAGGCGACCGGCACGCCGTGCACCAGCAGTCGGTACCCGTTGGAGGGGAGTTCGAGGTTGTCGCGGATGTGTACCGGCGGCACCAGGAAGCCCAGGTCCTGCGTGAGCTTGCGGCGCACGGCCTTGATGCGCGACATCAGTTCGCCGCCCTGGTTCTTGTCGACCAGCGGGATCAGCCGGTAGCCCACTTCCAGGCCCAGCGGGTCGACCGGGCGCAGTTCGTCCCAGGTCAGTTCGGCGTTGCGGTCGGGCGCGCCGGGGCCGGTCAGGGCAGGCATGTCGCCGGCGGCGGCTTCGGGGCTCTCCTGGGTCCGCTTCCACATCTTCCAGGCCAGGTAACCGATGCCGGCGGCCAGCGTCAAAAAGGCGACGTTGGGCATGCCGGGCACCAGGCCGACCAGGCCCAGCACGCCGGCCGCCACGGCCAGCGCCTTGTGCTGGCCGAACGCCTGGCCCATCACGGCCTGGCCCATGTCCTCCGAGCGCGAGGCGCGGGTCACCAGCATGGCCACCGCCGAGGACACCAGCAGGGCAGGCAGCTGGGCGACCAGCCCGTCGCCGATCGACAGCAGGGTGTAGGTGGACGCCGCTTCGGCGGCCGGCATGCCGTGCTGGAACATGCCCACGGCGAAACCGCCGATGAGGTTGATGAACAGGATCAGGATGCCGGCGATGGCGTCGCCGCGGATGAACTTGTTGGCACCGTCCATCGAGCCGTAGAAGTCGGCTTCCGCGCGGACTTCCTCGCGGCGGGCCTTGGCTTCCTCGCGGGTCAGGATGCCGGCGTTGAGGTCGGCGTCGATGGCCATCTGCTTGCCGGGCATCGCATCGAGGATGAAGCGCGCGGAGACCTCGGCGATGCGGCCGGCGCCCTTGGTGATGACCACGAAGTTGATGATGGTCAGGATCGCGAACACCACGATGCCGACCGCATAGTTGCCGCCGACCACGAACTCGCCGAAGGCGGCGATGACCTTGCCGGCGGCCTCGTGGCCGTCCTGGCCGTTGAGCAGGATCACGCGGGTGGACGCCACGTTCAGCGCCAGGCGCAGCATCGTGGTCATCAGCAGGATGATCGGGAAGATGGTGAAGTCGAGCGGCCGCTTGACGTAGATCACGGCCAGCAACACCACCAGCGAGATGGCGATGTTGAAGCTGAAGAGCGCATCCAGCACCGGCGGCGCCAGCGGCACCACGATCATGGCCAGCAGCGCCAGCACGACCAGCGGCGCTCCCAGGCCGTTCTTCAGCATGTCCATCCAGCGCATGCCGCCGGTGGCCGGCTGGGCGCTCATGCCCGGCCTCCGTGTTCGTCGATATCGACGCTGGGCAGGTCGGGCAGCGCGGCTTCGCCGACGCGCCAGGCGCGCAGCTGATAGACGTAGGAGAGGATCTGGGCGACGGCGGCGTACATTCTCACGGGGATTTCCCGGCCAAGCTGCCCTTCGCGATACAAGGCGCGTGCCAAAGGCGGCGCCGAGACGATGGCGATGCGGTGGGCGTCGGCCACTTCGCGGATGCGCATGGCCAGCTCGTCCACGCCCTTGGCGACCACGGTGGGTGCGCCCATCTGCCCGGCCTGGTACTTCAGCGCGACGGCGTAGTGGGTGGGGTTGACCACGATCACGTCGGCGGTCGACACGTCCTCCATCATCCGGCGCTGCGACATCTGGTGCTGCATCTGGCGGATGCGGCCTTTCACTTCCGGGCTGCCTTCGCTTTCCTTCATCTCCTTGCGCAGTTCTTCGCGGGTCATCTTCAGCTTCCGCAGCCAGTTCCACTTCTGGTACGGCGCATCGATGGCGGCGAGCAGGATCAGGCCACCGGTGGTCGCCAGCAGCAGGGTGCTGGTGAAGGACAGGCCGCTGCGGACGGCCTGTTCCAGTGGCATGGTCAGCAGCTCGCGCAGCGGATTCAGTCCCAGCTTCAGGCAGACCGCCGCCGCGCCGCCGATCAGGGCCACGCGCAGCAGGGATTTCAGCAGCTCGGCCACGCTCTCCGGGCCATAGAGGCGCTTGAGGCCGGACGCCGGGTTCAGTCGCTTGAAATCGGGCATCAGCGACTTCTGCGAGAACTGCAGGCCGCTCATCAGGGCCGGCGCCGCGACACCTGCCGCGACGCAGATGGCCGCCACCGGCGCGATCGCGACCAGCAGCTTCAGCATCAACAAACCGACGTAGCCGAACAGCTGGTCCGGCTGGCGCATCAACATGGGGTCGGGCGTCAGGGCCATCTTCATCCAGCCCAGCGCGTCGCGCGCCAGGCCGGGGCCCATGCCGATGATGGCCAGCACGCCCGCGCCGAACACCGCCGCCGTCGCCAGCTCGCGCGATCGCGGGATGTTCCCTTGTTCACGGGCCTCGCGAAGTCGTTTTTCGGTGGGTAACTCAGTGCGTTCGCCGCTTTCGTCCTGCTCAGACATGGCGCATTTCCGACGGGGTCGGGGCGGTCGCTGCAAGACCCGTTCCAGACCGGGCCGGAATCCCGGCGTGAAATTGCCTAACGTCACATGCGCCGGCTAGGATGCCCGCCGATGCTCCGCTTCCTCCGCCATCGCCGTGTTGCCTTGCTGCGCCTGCCTGCGCTGGCAATGCTGTTGCTGGCGGTACTGGCCAACCCCGTGTTCGCCTCACTGGGCGACCTGCACGAGTTGGGCAACGGCAACGAGCACCTGCACGCCGTCAACGAGCACGCCGACGTCGCCACCGGGCACGACCATGCCGATGGAGAAGCGGGCGAGGGTGATCTGCTGCATGCGCTGATGCATGCGAGCCACTGCTGCGGCCACCTGACTGCGATCGTGCCGGCGCCGATGCGCGTGCCGGCGATGATCCTGCCTGACGTCACTCCCATCATGGCGACGGTCCCCATGGCGCACGCGCCAAGGGCTTCGTTGCTGCGGCCTCCGATCGCCGCGTGATGCCCGCAGCGGGCTGACGTCCTGTCGCCCGCGCCCCATCACCGACGTTCCGGAGACTTCCCATGTGGTTGCGACTGGCGGCATTGGCCGCCTTCGCGATCGCGCCGTGCGTGCACGCACAGGCGCCATCGCCTGCTGTTCCCCCTGACACCCTGACGCTGGAAGACGCCATCGCGCGCGTCGCCCGCGTACACCCTGACCTGCGCCTGTTCGGCGCGCGTACCGAAACCCTGCTGGCCGAACGCGAGGTCGCCCTGCAGCGGCCTGCATGGCGGGCCGGGCTGGACGTGGAAAACGTCCTCGGCAGCGGCAATGCGCGTGGCTTCGATCAGGCGGAGGTCACCCTCACCCTGGCCGGCGTGCTGGAACGCGGCGGCAAGCTGGATGCCCGCCGCACGCTTGCGCAGGCCCGTATCGATGCGTTGTCCGTACAGCGCGAGGCGCAGCGCCTCGACCTGCTCGCCGACGTCGCACGGCGTTATCTCGCTGTCACCGGCGCACGCGCCGCGGCTGTCGTGGCGCGCCGGGACATCGCCCAGCGCACGCGTACCGTGGCGGCCGCACGCCAGCGCCTGCAGGCGGGTGCATCGCCCGAATCGGTCGTGCTGACCGCGCAGGCGGCGCTGGCACGTGCGGAACTCGCGCTCGCCCGCGCCGAACAGCAATCCGTGGCCGCGCGGCAGCACCTGGCCGCGTTGTGGGGCGAGCGTGATCCGCGGTTCATCCTCGCCGACGGTGATCCGCTGGCGTTGCCGCCGGTGGCGGACATGGCCGAGCTGGCCACGTTCCTGCAGGGCACGCCCGAACTGGCACAGATTGCCGACGAGCGCCGCATCCGCGAGGCACGCGTGCGCCTGGCGCGTACGGCCGCCACCCCGGATCTCGACTGGCAGGTGGGCGTGCGCCGTTTGCAGGATGGCGACGACACGGCACTGGTCGGTGGCGTGTCGCTGGCGCTGGGCGGTGCACGCCGGGCGCAACCCGGGATCCGCGCGGCCGAAGCCGATCTTGCATCGCTGGAGATCGAACGCGAGTCGCGTGATGTTGCGCTGTATTCCACCCTCACCGATGCGCATGGCCGCTACCGGGTGGCGCAGCTCGATGTGCAGCGCACGCGCGACGACGTACTGCCACGCCTGGTGCGCGCCGAACAGGCGGCCGAACGCGCGTACCGCGCCGGTGCCATCAGCTATCTCGAATGGGCGCAACTGCAGTCCGAGACCACCGCGACGCGCCGTCAGCAACTGGACGCGGCGCTGGAGGCGCATCTCGCGCTGATCGAACTGCAGCGCCTCACCGGCCAAGCCCTCGTGGCCGCACCGACGACCCCCGAACAAGGAATCTCGCCATGACGTTGCGTCCCCTGATGAGCGCGCTTGCGCTGTCCCTGCTGCTGTCCGCGTGCGGTGGCAAGAACGACGATCACGCCGACGACCACGGCAGCGAAGCCGGGCATGGCCACGACGAAGGCGCTGGCCACGGTGAAGAAGAAGCGGGACGCGGAGAACATGGCGGTCGCGTGTTGGAACAGGGCGGCTACCGCGTGGAACTCGCCATCGCCGAGTCCGGCACGCCGCCGACCTACCAGGCGTGGCTGTACCGCGACGGCAAACCGTTGCCGGCCACTGCCGGCAGCGTCGAGGTCCGCCTGGTCCGCCTTGGCAACGTGCGCGAAAACCACGTGTTGGCGCCGCAGGCGGATGGCCGCCTGCTGGCGAAGACCGTGGTCGGCGAACCGCATTCCTTTGATGTCGAAGTACTGGCCAAGCTCGAAGGCAAATCGCTGCGCTGGACCTACGACAGCTACGAAGGCCGCACCACCATCGGCGCGAGGATCGCCGGGGAATCCGGCATCCGCGTCGCCCCTGTGCAGGCCGGCACCATCGCCGACGAACACGAGGTGCAGGGCCTGCTGACGCCGGTGGAAGCGCGCGTCGCCAACGTCGCCGCGCGCTTCCCGGGTCCGATCCGCCGCCTCGCCGTCAATGCCGGTGACCGTGTTCGGGCCGGGCAGACACTGGCGACGGTGGAAAGCAATCTCAGCCTGACCACGTACTCGGTCACGTCGCCGATCAACGGCGTGGTGCTGGCGCGCAACGCCAGCATCGGTAGCGTGGCGGGCGAGGGCGCCACGCTGTTCGAAGTCGCCGACCTGTCATCGTTGTGGGTGGACCTGCATATCTTCGGGTCCGACGCCCAGCACATCGTGCCCGGGGTACCGGTGACGGTGACGCGCCTGAGTGATGGCGTCACCGCGCAGACCACGCTGGAGCGCGTGCTGCCCGGCACCGCGACCGCCAGCCAGAGCACGGTTGCACGCGCGACGCTGGAGAACAGCGATGGCCTGTGGCGTCCCGGTTCGGCGGTGAAGGCGCGCATTACCGTAGAGCAGCAGCCTGCTGCGATGGTGGTGCCGCTCGCTGCACTGCAGACCTTCCGCGACTGGGATGTGGTGTTCGTTCGCGTCGGCGATACCTACGAGATCCGTCCGGTCGAACTGGGCAAGCGCGATGCGCAGCAGGTCGAAGTCCTGACCGGGCTGAAGGCCGGCGACCAGGTCGTCGTCGAACAGAGTTATCTGGTGAAGGCCGACATCGAGAAATCGGGGGCCTCGCATGACCATTGAGTACGACACCCGGGAACGGCGCGGACTGCTGGAGCGCATCCTGCGCTTCGCCATCGCGCACCGCTGGCTGATGATGGCGTTGACGCTGGCGCTGGTGGCGGTGGGCGTGTGGAGCTTCGGCAAGCTGCCGATCGACGTAACCCCCGACATCACCAACGTGCAGGTGCAGGTCAACACGGAGGCGCCAGGCTATTCGCCTCTGGAATCGGAACAGCGCGTGACCTTCACGCTGGAAACCGCGCTCGCCGGATTGCCCGGCCTCGACTACACGCGTTCGATCTCGCGCTACGGGCTGTCACAGGTGACGGTGGTGTTCAAGGACGGCACCGACGTGTACTTCGCCCGCCAGCAGGTCGGCGAGCGCATCCAGCAGGTGAAGTCGCAGCTGCCAGCCGGTCTGGAACCGGAGATGGGTCCCATCGCCACCGGGATGGGCGAGATCTTCATGTACACGGTGGAAGCGGAGGAGAAGGCGCGCAAGCCCGATGGCACGCCCTACACCGCCACCGACCTGCGCACGCTCCAGGACTGGGTAGTGCGACCGCAGCTGCGCAACGTGCCCGGCGTGACCGAGGTCAACACCATCGGCGGCTTCGCGCGGCAGATCCACATCACCCCGGATCCCGCGCGCTTGGTCGCACTCGGCTTCACCCTGTACGACGTGGTGCAGGCGGTGTCGCGCAACAACCAGAACGTCGGCGCCGGCTACATCGAGCGCAACGGCCAGCAGTTCCTCGTGCGTGCGCCGGGGCAGGTCGCCGACCTCGACGGCATCCGCGACATCGTGCTGGACCGCCGCGATGGCGTGCCGATCCGGGTGCGTGATGTGGCGCAGGTGGGCGAGGGACCGGAACTGCGTACCGGCGCGGCGACGCTGGACGGCAAGGAGGTCGTGCTGGGCACGACCTTCATGCTGATCGGGGCCAACAGCCGCGAGGTCTCGCAAGCCGTCGCCGCACGATTGGCCGAGGCGAACCGCAGCCTGCCGGCTGGCGTGCGCGCCGAACCGATGTACGACCGCACCTCGCTGGTCGACCGCACCATCCGCACCGTGGCCCGGAACCTGGTCGAGGGCGCGATCCTCGTCGTCGTGGTGCTGTTCCTGCTGCTCGGCAACGTGCGCGCGGCGCTGATCACGGCCGCGGTGATTCCGCTGTCGATGCTGTTCACGCTCACCGGCATGGTGCGCGGCGGCGTGTCGGGGAACCTGATGAGCCTGGGCGCGCTGGACTTCGGCCTGATCGTCGATGGCGCCGTCATCATCATCGAGAACTGCCTGCGCCGCTTCGGCGAACTGCAGCATCGGCTGGGACGCCTGCTGACGGAGGAGGAACACCTGGACGCCACCGCGTCCGCCACGGCCGAGGTCATCCGGCCCAGCCTGTTCGGCCTCGGCATCATCACCGCCGTCTACCTGCCGATCTTCGCGCTCACCGGGGTGGAGGGAAAGATGTTCCACCCAATGGCCATCACCGTGGTGCTCGCGCTGAGCGGCGCGATGGTGCTGTCGCTGACGTTCGTGCCGGCCGCCATCGCGCTGTTCCTGCGCGGTCGCGTGCAGGAGAAGGAAACGCGCGTGATGGGCTGGGCCCGCCGCGCCTACGCGCCGGTGCTGGCGCGGGCACTGCGTGCGCGCCTCGTCGTGGCGGGCGGTGCGTTCTCGCTGGTCGTGCTCTGCGGCCTGCTGGCCACGCGCCTGGGCACCGAATTCGTGCCCAGCCTGGACGAAGGCGACATCGCCATGCACGCCATGCGCATCCCAGGCACCAGCCTGGACCAGGCGGTGCGCATGCAGTCCACGCTGGAGGCGCGGATCAAGCAGTTCCCGGAAGTGCACCGCGTGTTCGGCAAGCTGGGCACGGCGGAAGTGGCGACCGATCCGATGCCGCCGTCGGTGGCGGACACCTTTGTCATGCTGAAGCCGCGCAACCAGTGGCCCGACCCGCGCAAGCCGAAGGCGACGCTGGTGGCGGAGATCGAAAAGGCGGTGGCCGGGATTCCCGGCAACAACTACGAGTTCACCCAGCCCATCCAGATGCGCATGAACGAGCTGATCTCGGGCGTGCGTGCGGACGTCGCGATCAAGCTCTATGGCGATGATCTCGATACGCTGGTGGAAGTGGGCGAGCGTATCGAGGCTGTCGCGAAGACGATCGAAGGTGCAGCCGACGTGCGCATGGAACAGGCCACCGGCCTGCCGCTGCTCACCATCACGCCGGACCGGCAGGCATTGATCCGTTACGGCCTGAATCCCGGCGACGTGCAGGACACTGTGGCGACGGCGGTCGGTGGCGAGGTGGCGGGGCAACTGTTCGAGGGCGACCGTCGTTTCGAAATCGTGGTGCGCCTGCCGGAAACGATGCGGCAGGATCCGGCCGCCCTGCACGACCTGCCGATTCCGCTGGGAGGTGCCGGCAACGAGGACGAATCGACGCGCGCGGCAAGCTGGGTCTCGGGAACGCCGGGCACGGTGCCGTTGCGCGAGGTGGCGAAGATCGAGACCACGCTGGGGCCGAACCAGGTCAACCGCGAGAACGGCAAGCGCCGCGTGGTGGTGACGGCCAACGTGCGCGGTCGCGATCTCGGCGGTTTCGTCGATGACCTGCGCACGCGCGTGGGCGCCGAGGTGCAGCTGCCCGCAGGCTACTGGATCGACTACGGCGGCACGTTCGAACAGCTGATCTCGGCCAGCCAGCGCCTGGCGATCGTCGTACCGGCGACGCTGGTGGTGATCTTCGCGCTCTTGTTCTGGGCGTTCGGCTCGGCGAAGGACGCCGCGATCGTCTTCACCGGCGTCCCGCTGGCATTGACCGGTGGCGTCATCGCGCTGGCCGTGCGCGGGATTCCCCTGTCGATCTCGGCCGGGGTGGGGTTCATCGCGCTGTCGGGCGTGGCCGTGCTCAACGGGCTGGTGATGATCGCCTTCATCCGCAAGCTGCGCGCGCAGCGCATGCCTCTGGACGAGGCGGTGGTGGAGGGCGCGCTCGGTCGCCTGCGGCCGGTGCTGATGACGGCGCTGGTCGCCTCGCTCGGCTTCCTGCCGATGGCGTTCAATGTCGGTGCGGGTTCGGAGGTGCAGCGTCCGCTGGCGACGGTGGTGATCGGCGGCATCGTGTCGTCGACGTTGCTGACGCTGGTGGTGCTGCCGGTGCTGTACCGGTGGTGGTGGGCTGGAAGCGAGAAGTGAGTGATGGAGCGAGGTGTGAGGGGTGAGAGGAATGGGGTTTCCTCACTCCCCACTTTCTCCGCGCCCTCCTAGAACAGCTCGTCCGCGATCACGTAGCTGTCGCGCCCGGCCGACTTGGCACGGTAGAGCGCGGCATCCGCGCGCGAGAACCAGTCGTGCCAGGTCTTTTCCTGTTCCCTCAACAGGGCGGCGCCCAGCGAGATGGTGATGCGGCCCCCGGGTCCACGCAACGCGCCACGGACGGCCTTGCGCAGCCGCTCGGTGGCGCGCTCCAGGTCCTCGGTGTTGTCGAGCTGCAGCAGCGCCACGAATTCCTCGCCACCGAAACGGAACACCTGGTCGTTGCGACGCATCTCGAAGCGGAGAATGGAGGCCAGGTCGGCGATGGCGGCATCGCCCGCCGCGTGTCCGTACTGGTCGTTGACGTCCTTGAAGTGGTCCAGGTCCAGGACCACCAGGCCGAAGCAGCATTCGCCGCGCTGGAAGCGGTCGACCGCGTCGCCCAGCGCACGCTCCATGCTGCGCCGGTTCGGGACGCCGGTCAGTGCGTCGATGGCGGCCAGGCGCTCGAGTTGCACGCGGTCGTCCTGCGTGCGGGAGGCGAAGATCAGCGAGAACGCGGTGATAAGCGCGGCACTGACGAACACGGAGATCGCATGCACGCCGTCGTGGAAGAAGCCGGGCATCAGCTGGATGCCGACGATCAGCGCGACGTTGCAACCTACCGCCACCCAGCGATGCGCGATGAAGAAGTTGGTCAGCAGCACCAGGTAGGTCCAGGTGAGCGCCGTATGGCCGAGCATCAGGCACGCACCGAACGTGGCGCACGAATTGAACGCCGCCAGCACGTTGCCGGCACGCAGGCTGTCGCCCGTGCGCCACGCATAGACGACAGGCGCCACCACGACGAGGACGACGGCGAGGTCGAAGGCGGCCATGCTGGCATGCCCCTGCCAGGCCCTGTACACGCCGAACGATGCGATGGTCACTGCCGTGATGGAGCCCAGCAGGACGATGATGTCCAGGCGGAAATCTCGACGTTTGGGCTTCATGGCGAGGGCCGGGTGACGGCGAGGGGAGTCGGTGGATTCGTCGCTCAACGGGAACGGGACAGGTCGGCTGCGCCACCCCGGCGCCCGCGCAGTGTAGGCGTTGGCTTGAAGGCGCGAGTGATCACCGTCACGCTTGCGGCTGCCGTTCCTTCTCACAGAAGGCCCGCAGCGTCATTGCGTATTCAGCCGGTCGTGCGAAGACTCTCGCCACCGCACTGGAGGAGAACGGACATGAAGGCACTGAGAGCAACGGTACTCGCGGCATCGCTGGGCTGGGCGATGGCCTGCAGCTTGCCGGCCCACGCACAGACGGTGGGCTACAACATCCGCACCGGCGATGTCTGGGTGGATACCCGGCTCGGCGAGATCAACGATTACGGGCGCCGTTACCGCGATCCGTTCGTGTCGGAGATGACGGGTTACTACGGCGCGCCGCGCTCGCTCGTGCTGGATCTGCTCGACCGCCGCGGTTGGGCACCCGGCGACGTGTATTTCGCGTGCTCCATCGCGCGCGCCCTGGGGATTCCCTGCGTGGACGTGGTGCAGCGGTACGAGCGCAATCCCGGCCAGGGCTGGGGCAATCTCGCCAAGCAGATGGGCATCAAGCCCGGCTCCCCTGCCTTCCATGCCCTGAAGAAGGGTGCGGCAGGCACGTACGACCGCTGGGGTTACCCCATCCGCGTCGACCAGCGCATCAGTGTGGACTGGTCCAAGCACGGGCCGGGCCAGGGCAAGGGCGCTGCCGGCGGCAAGCCGCAGGCGGGTCCGGCCAGGAATGACCCTGCGGGACACGGGCCGGGCAATGCCGGCAAGGGACTTGGCAACAGCGGCAAGGGCAACCCTGGCAAGGGGAACGGCAAAGGTAATGGACGCGACTGAGCCAGCGTCCCGCTGACAGGGAAACGGCCTCCCGCGGAGGCCGTTTTTCTTTACGCGCGTCGCGCCCGGATCAGGCCGACAGCGCTTCCAGCGTCTTGAATACCTGGGGCACCGCCATGGCAGGGGTGCCGCCGTTGACGGACACCGCACGCAGGCCGTGCTGGTAGCTCTGCCAGATCATCTCGTCGGCATGCTGGATGTCGACGCCGCGGAACTCGCCCGCGCCCATGCCACGACTGAGTTCCAACCGTACCGGTTCGCGCATTCGGCGGAGCGCCGTGTTCATTTCAGCCTCCACGGCCGGCGACCAGCGTGCCGACACGCTCCACAAGGCAGGGAAGGCGATGAAGTTGGCCGCGTCCTCGCGCGCCATCCAGAAATAGAAATCGAGAATACGTTGTGCGTGCGTCGATCCCTGCGGACGTTCCACCATCGGTGCCCGCCGCGCGGTGTAGTCGCGGATCAACAGGGTGGCGATGATGTCGGCCTTGGTTTCGAAGTGCAGGATGACGCCGCGCGCGCTGAGTCCGGTTTCTTCGCCCAGGTCCATCAACGTGGTCTGGTCGAAGCCCTTGGTGAAGAACAGCCGGCGCGCGGCAGCGAGTACGGCTTCCCGCGTTTCCTGACTGGTACGTCGCTTCTGGGTAGGGCTGTGGTTCACGGCAATCTCCGGTTCGCGGGGGGAGCGCTCCGGCGTCGGGCGGGTCGGCTCCGTCCGTGCGTAGGCGTATGTCGCAACTCCCTCGTCCCCATTCTGCACAACTTCATGCATTTAGTGGAACCGGTGACGCACTCTGATGTGAGAAGAACGCGCTGCGCCCCTCATGGAAGCGCTTACCGCGCTTTCACAAACATGACTTTCACGTCTTCACGCGGTGAGCTGTCGCGCTGCATCAAACGACACGTCGAAGATCCGCTGCACGGGAGGTCCCAGTTCCCCGGCGAGCAGCGCCAGCAGGAACAGGCCCAGCAACAGTGCCGTGGGCAGGCCGAGCTGGATGGGATTCAGCGCCGGCGCAGCGCGACCCAGCACGCCGAAGGCGAGGTTCACGGCCAGCATCGCCACCATGACCGGCAATGCCAGGCCGACGGCGGCCCTGAGCACGACGGTGAACAGCATGGGAGCGACTTCCAGCATCTGCTGCACATCCGGCAGCGCCGTGCCGATCGGCAGCGAGCGGTAACTGTCCACCAGCAGCGAGACCAGCGCGAGATGACCGTTGGCGGTGAAGAACAGCAGGCCGAAGGCCAGGTAGAACCACTGGCCGACCACGCCGGAATTCACGCCACGCAGCGGATCCGACATCTGCGCGAACGCGAGGCCCGTTCCCTGCGAGATCAGTTCGCCCGCCATCGCGCCGGCCTCGAAGGCAAGCCTCAGCATGAACCCCATGCTCGCGCCGACGGCGAGTTCGCGCGCCACGTTGAGCACGGTGCTGGCGTCGAATGCGATGTGGTCCGGCGTGCCGGGCAGCAAGGGTGCCAGGGCCATCGCCAGCGCACCGGCGATGATGACGCGCACGCGCACCGAGACCGCGCGCGTACCGATCAGTGGCGCCGCCATCAGCAACGCCCCCGTGCGCAGCATCGTCCACAGGATGGCGTTGATCATCCCGAAGGCCTGCTGGCCGTCGATCACCATCTGGGTGGCGGGATCCATCGCGTCGCGTCCGCGGCGTCAGCCGATCAGGTGGGGCAATCGCTGGAACAACGTCGTCGTGTATTCCACGAGTACGCCGAGCAGATAGCTGCCGGTGGCGAACAGCGCGGCTGTCAGCGCGATGGCCTTGGCGACGAAGGCGATGGTGGGTTCATTGAGCTGCGTGGCGGCCTGGATCACGCCGACGACCACGCCGACGACCAGCACGACCAGCAGCAGTGGACCCCCGACCCAGAGCGCGATCTCGAGGCCGCCGCGCAGTTCGGTAAGAGCGGTTTCGGGACTCATGCCAGTCTCCTCAGACGCCGTTGAAGCTGGCGGCAAGCGAACCGACGATCAGCACCCAGCCGTCGACCAGCACGAACAGCAGGATCTTGAACGGTGCGGACACCAGCATCGGCGAGAGCATCATCATGCCCATCGACATCAGCACGCTGGCCACGACCAGGTCGATGATGACGAACGGGATGAAGATCAGGAAGCCGATCTCGAAGGCGGTCTTCAGTTCGCTGGTGATGAAGGAGGCGACCACGATCGGGAACGGGACGGCATCCGGTCCCGTGTAGCTGCCGTGCCCGGCCAGGCCGGCGAACGTCATCAGGTCGGTCTCGCGCACCTGCGCCAGCATGAAGTCGCGCAGCGGGCCGGTGGTCAGCGTCCACGCGGTGGAGAAATCGATCTGGCCGTTGAGATAGGGCGCCATGCCCTGGGCCCAGGCTTTCTCGCCCACCGGCATCATCACCAGCATGGTGAGGAACAGCGCCAGACCCACCAGTACCTGGTTGGACGGCGTCTGGCCGGTGCCAAGTGCCTGCCGCAACAGGCCGAGCACGATGATGATGCGGGTGAAGGCGGTCATCGCCAGCAACGCGGACGGGATCAGCGTGATCGCCGTCATCAGCAGCAGCGTCTGCAGCGGCAGGCTGACGGTGTTGTCGCCCACTTGGCCCACGTTGACCTTGGGCAACGTCGGCAAGGCGGGCGCGGTCGGTGCGGCCGGGGCCGTCGGCGCGGCGACGGGTGCCGGGGCCGGTGTCGTGGCCTGCGCGAAGGCAAGCGTCGGCGCGGCCAACCAAAGCAGGCAGATCAGGGAAAGGACGAAACGACGCATCTCAGGACTCTTTGCGCAGGCGCTTGGCCAGCAGTTCGGCGAAGTTGGGCATCGTCGGCGCGGGCGCGACGACCAGGGGTTCGGGCAGCGCATGCAGGGCGGTGATGCCTCCGGCGGTCACGCCGATCAGCAACTGCTCCTTGCCGACTTCGATCACCATCACGCGTTCCTTGGCGCCGACCGACAGCATCGACACCACGCGCAGCTGTTCGCTGGGGCGGATGCCCAGGCCGGCACCGGGCAGGCGCTTCAGCAGCCAGGCCAGGCCCAGGATCAGGCCCAGCACCAGGATCAGGCCGACCAGTGCACCGCCGATGCCCGGCGTGGAGGGCGCGTGCTGGCCGATCTTCTGGGCGGGTGCCGCGGCCGCGGCAAGGAGGGCGAAGGCGTGCATGGTCGGGCTCAGCGCAGACGACGGATGCGTTCGCTGGGGCTGACCACGTCGGTCAGGCGCACGCCGAAGCGGTCGTTGACCACGACGACTTCGCCGTGCGCGATCAGCGTCCCGTTGACGTACACGTCCAGCGGTTCGCCCGCGCCGCGCTCCAGTTCCACCACCGAGCCCTGGTTGAGCTGCAGCAGGTTGCGGATGGGCATGCGCGTGCGGCCGACTTCCAGCGACAGGGTCACCGGCACGTCGAGGATGACGTCCAGGCTCATGTCCGCGTCGTGGCCGGCGTGGCCGTCGTGGCCGTTGTGGGACAGCTCCGTATCGCCGGGGGCGGTGGCAAGGGCTTCTTCGTTCTCGGGAATCATGGCGTAGCGTCCTGGAAGGCGACGGGTGCAAGGGCGTGGCGGGTGGCGGCGGATTGCTGGTGGCGGTTGCCGGGCGGGTGGTGCGCGGTGATCTTCACCGCGTTGAGGCCGTTGGAAATGCCGAACTCCCCGGTGAACACCGGCACCTGCTCGACGCAGACCGGCACGGACTTCGGCAGGTCGATGGGCAGGATGTCGCCCACCTTGAGGCGGGTCAGCTCGCGCAGGTTGATGCGCTTCTCCGCGAGCACGCTGGAGACGGTGACTTCGGCCGAGCGCAGCTGTTCGTGCATGGTCACGCGGAAGCTGTCGTCGTCGTGCACGCGGTCGGACTGGATGCCGGCATCGAGCAGTTCGCGGATCGGCTCCAGCATGGAATAGGGCAGCGTGACGTGCAGGTCGCCGCCGCCGCCGTCCAGTTCCACATGGAAGCGGCTGACCACCACGTACTCGCGCGGACTGACGATGTTGGCGAAATGCGGGTTGACCTCACTGGTGATGTATTCGAAGTCCACCGGCATCACCGGGGCCCAGGCATCGATCAGGTCGGCGAAGGTCTGCTTCAGCAGCAGCTGGATCACGCGCATCTCGGTGGCGGTGAACTCGCGGCCTTCGATCTTGGCCGGGTAGCGGCCATCGCCGCCGAAGAAGTTGTCCACCATCGTGAACACCAGCTTCGGTTCGAACACGATCAGGCCCACGCCACGCAGCGGCTTGAACTTGACCAGGTTGAGGTTGGTCGGCACGTATAGCGAATGCAGGTAGTCGCCGAACTTGATGGTCTCGATGCCGCGCACCGACAGCTCGGCGGAGCGCCGCAACAGGTTGAACAGGCCGATGCGCCACGTGCGCACGAAGCGCTCGTTGATCATTTCCAGCGTCGGCAGGCGGCCGCGCACGATGCGGTCCTGGCTGGCGAAGTCGTAGGTGCGCGCCACGGTGGGATCGTGCGGCGGCTCCTCGGTCTCGATCGCGCCGGTATCGACGCCGTTGAGGAGGGCGTCGATCTCGTCTTGCGACAGCAGGTCACTGGTCATCATGGCGGCGCGGTTCCGTCACTGCATCACGAAGCTGGTGAACAGCAGGGACTCGGCGCACGGCTTGCCGGTCTCGGCGACCAGCAGGGCCTTCACTTCACCGAGGGCGGCGTTCTGCAGGCGCTCCTTGCCTTCGCGCGACATCAGGCCGGCGGCATCCTGCTGCGCGAACAGCATCAGCAGGCGGGCGCGGATGGCGGGCGCATGCAGCTGGATGGCGGTCAGCGCCTCGGGGTCGCGCGTCATCAGCTGCACTTCCACCTGCAGGTAGCGCGCGCCGCCGGTTTCGCCGACCAGGTTCACCACGAAGGGCGGCTCCAGCGCGAAGTACTGCGCAGGCGCGGGCACTTCGCCAGGGCTCTTGGCCTTGGGGGCGTCGGCCTTCTCGTCCTTGCTGCCGTGGCTGGCGAAGTACCAGGCGCCGCCGCCTGCAGCGCCGGCCGCGATGACCGCCACCAGCCCGATGGTCAGCAACGACTTGCCGCCCTTGGGCTTGTCGGCCTTGTCGGCCTTGGATTTGCTTGCGTTCTTGTCGGCGGCTGCCACGGCGATGGATCTCCTGAGGGGTCAGTCCAGGGGATGCAAGGGGCGTGCCGGGGCCGGAGGGAAAGGTCGACGGGGTTTTGACGCGCGGTGCCCAGGATGTGCTGACGTGGGAGCGACGTAAGTCGCGATATCGAAGCCGAAGCGCCTGGCGGCGGAGGGCGTACCGACGCCGATATCCGGCTCTCGCGACTTACGTCGCTCCCACAGGAGCGGGATCGGCCCGTCAGGCGTAAGCGTCCACCAGTCCGCGCGCGGTCATGCGGACGGTGCGGGGCGTGTCGGCGACGGGCTCGCCCGCATCGCCACGGGCGTCACCGGGCTGCGGCGCGCTGCCCTGCGACGGCGGCGCGTGCTGCTGGCCGACATCGGCGTGGGCGAGCTGGAAGCCGTGCTGGCCGAGCATGTCGCGCAGGCGTGGCAGGCTGCTCTCCAGGGCCTGGCGGACCTCGGCCTGCGCGCTGCTGAAGTCGGCATGCACGCGGTCGCCCTCCAGGCGCAGGCGTATCTCGACCGTGCCCAGGTCGTTGGGGGTGACCTTGATGTGGGCATGTCCGATCTTCTGGTCCGCCATCCAGCGGACGGCGTCGCCGATGTCGTCGTCGAAGTGGCCGCCGTGCAGGTCGGCGCTGGGCGCTTCCATCGGGTTGACAGTCTCGGTGCGGGACAGGCCGAGCGGTGCGTTCGAGGCGCCGACGCCGGCCAGCAGGTTGTTCACCGGCGCGGGAGCGTCGCCGTCGTCGGAGCGCAGGGCATCGACGATGTCGCGACCCAGCTGGACCGCGTCGGGCACGGCCGCCGCGACCTGGCCTGCCGCCAGATGGGTCGCGAACGACAGCAGGTTCTGCAGCGGGGCCTTGGCCGACGTCTCGGGCGCGGCCGGTGCCGCGGGCAACGCCGTGGCGGTCGACCCATCGGCGGAGTTCGTCGGCGCGGGATCGGCGCTGGCGGCGTCGATGCCGGCCGCTGCCAGGACCGGCATGCCGCCGGGCAACGACGCAGGCATCGGTGCGCGGGTACCGGCCAGCAACGCATCGGGCTCCAGCGGGGCAGTGGGCGAGGCCGTGTCCGGCAGGAGGGTGCCGGACGGATGGCCCGCCAGGTCGATCATCGTCGGTGCGGCCGCATTCGCCGGGACCATGACCGGTGCCGGCACAGGTGCTTCCAGCAACGTGAGCACGACCCGCGACGCCGCGTCCTGCGCAGCGGCCGTGTCTTCATCGGTGCTGGCGCGGGCGTGGTCGGTCTTGCGGGCAGTCGCGCCGGTCGGTGGCGCAGACGGGTCTTTTGCTTCGCCGGCCCGCGCACTGGTCGCACGTGCGGTGTCGTCGCGCTTCACGGGACGACGGACCATCTCGTCGAACGCGGGCTTCTTCACGGTGCCCGGGTCATCGCTTGCAGGCACCGTGCCGACCGATGCCGATGCCGATGCCGGCGCAGGCGGCGGCGCCTTGGCCGCGAAAGGCAGCGCGGACGTCGATGACGGCATCAGGCGTCCTCGTTCTCGCGGGCGGTGGCGGCCAGGCGGGCGCGGCGCGCGCCCACGTCGTCCATTTCGCGCTGGTCGCGACGGTCCACGATCAGCTTTTCCTGCACGCGATAGCTCGCGGCGAGCTGTTCCAGCACCTGCTTGTCGCGGCTGGCCAGCAGCAGGCGGTCGCGTTCGATGTCCACGCTGGCGCGGCTGCGGTCGACGTTCTGCAACTGCTGCTTGAGCGCCTGGTCGATGCGCTCGAGGAAGGCGCGCCGGTTGGCCAGTTGCGCGGGGCTGGTCGCGGCCATCTGGCTGTTGGCGTAGTCCTCGGCGTACTGGCGGAGCTCCTCCAGCCGGGATTCGTGCTGCGCCAGCGTGTTCTGGCGCTCGGCCAGCTCGCGGGCGACGGAATCCTCGTGCTCCTGCGCGCGGCGCAGCAGGGGATCGATTCGGCGGGACTGCATCATGACGGGGGTTCCTTGGCGTTACTGCAGGCCGGGCGGCAGCGGAATGCCGGCGGCGGCGTTGCGTTGGATCAGGGATTCCAGGGCGGCGCGGCTGCTCGGCAGGTCGGCGGCGCGCGCCACGTCCTGGCCGAGGAATTCGACGATCTCCGGCCAGCGTTCGAGCGCTTCGTCCACGGTCGGATCGTTGCCGCGCTGGTAAGCGCCGATGGCGATCAGGTCGCGGTTGCTGTTGTAGGCCGACAGCAGGCGCTTGAGCTTGCGGATGCGGTCGCGCCAGGTCTCGTCGGCGATTTCGGTGACCACGCGGCTGACCGAGGATTCGACATCGATAGCGGGGTAGAGCCCGGCGTCGGCCACGCGGCGCGACAGCAGGATGTGGCCGTCGAGGATGGCGCGCGCGGCGTCGGCGATCGGGTCCTGCGGATCGTCGCCTTCGGTGAGCACCGTGTAGAACGCGGTGATGGAACCGCGCCCCTTGGCGCCGTTGCCCGCGCGTTCGACCAGCGCCGGCAGGCGTGCGAACACGGACGGCGGATAACCGCGCGTGGTCGGCGGCTCGCCGACCGACAGGCCGATCTCGCGTTGCGCCTGGGCAAAACGGGTCAGCGAATCCATCAGCAGCAGGACATTCAGGCCCTGGTCGCGGAACCATTCGGCGATCGCCGTGGCGCGGTACGCGCCCTGCAGGCGCGCCAGCGGCGGACGGTCGGCGGGGCTGGCAACGACGACCGCGCGTGCCAGGCCGGACGGGCCGAGTGTGGTCTCGACGAAATCACGAACTTCGCGGCCGCGTTCGCCGATCAGGCCGACGACGATCACGTCGGCGGCGGTGTAGCGGGTCATCATGCCCAGCAACGTCGACTTGCCGACACCGGAGCCGGCGAACAGGCCGACGCGCTGGCCACGGCCGATCGGCAGCAGGGCGTTGATCGCGCGCACGCCGACGTCGAGCGGCTGGGTGATGGGTTCGCGCGAAAGCGGATTGATCGCCATGCCGGCGAGGCTGACGCTGCCCTCGGCGCGGATCGGGCCGCGTCCGTCGAGCGGCACGCCATCGCTGTCGATGACGCGGCCCAGCAGGCCTTCGCCGACTTCCACGCCGCCACGACGGCGCGAGGGCACCACGCGCGCATTGGGCAGCAGTCCGTGCAGTTCGGCGCTGGGCATCAGGTAGGTGCGTTCGCCGGAGAAACCGACGACTTCCGCATCCACCCAGCCGCCGTCGACGACTTCCACCTTGCAGGTGGCGCCCATCGGCGCTTCGCAGCCGATGGCTTCCAGGGTCAGGCCGACGGCGCGGCGCAGGATGCCTTCGCGGATCAGGCCGCGGCCACCGAGCTCGGGGTTGATCTGCGACAGCCGCGCGGACAGGCGCAGGTCGCGGGCGGTCAGCCATTCCAGCGGCTGGGCACTCATGCCCGCGCTCCCCGGTTGAGCACGGTGTCCAGCGCGCCGCGCAGGCGGGCTTCCAGCGTGCCGTCGATGCGCACACTTTCCGCATGCACGCGCAGGTCGCCCCGGCTCAGCGAAGTGTCGGCGGTCAGGCGCGTATGCGCCGTCATTGCCAGCACCGGCGTCAGTGCGGCGATGTCGTCCGGATGCAGGCGCAGTTCGACTTCGCGCTGCGAACCGCCCACGGCATCCAGCGCGGAGGTCGCCAGTTCCTGCAGCAACACCGGATCGGTCTGGTACGCGCGCCCGACCAGGGCACCGGCGATGCGCACGGCGAGTTCGGAGAGCGCGGCGACGACCTCATTCTCCAGACGGTCGAGCGGACGCGAGAAATTGTCGAGGATGCCCTCCATCTGCGCGGCGAGGCGGCGCACCTCGGACTGGCCCTGTGCGAATCCGTCGGCATGGCCTTCGGCGAGGCCGCGTTCCAGGCCCTCGCGATGGGCAGCGTCCTGGATGGCCTGGATCTCGTCCAGCGTCGGCGGCACCAGCGGCGGTGCCTCCTGTTCGGCGGCGGCATCGGACACGACCACGTCGAGCGGTGCCGGCATCCAGCGCAGGGGCGAGGGCGCGCTCATACCATTTCCTCGGCGCTGGCGGTCAGGGCGATGACGCCCTGGTCAGCCAGGCGGCGCACGATGGCGAGGATTTCCTTCTGCGCGCCTTCCACGTCGGACAGGCGCACCGGCCCGCGCGCTTCCATGTCCTCGAGCAGGATCTGTGCGGCACGCTGCGACATGTTGCGGGTGATCTTTTCCTTGACCTTGGCGTCGGCCCCACGCAGCGCCAGGCCCAGGCGGTCGTTCGGAACTTCGCGCAGCAGCGCCTGCAGCTCGCGGTCTCCGAGTTCGGCCAGGTTGTCGAAGACGAACATCAGGTCCTGGATGCGCGCGCCCAGGTCGGCGTCGACCTGGGTGATGCTGCCCAGGATCACCTGGTCCTGGCCCGAATCCATGAAGTTCAGGATGTTCGCCGCCACCTTCACGCCCCCGATGCTGGAGGCCTTGAGGTTCTGGTTGCCGGCGAACTGGCGCTCCATGATTTCGTTGAGCTCGTTCAGCGCGTTCGGCGGGATGCCGTCCAGCGTGGCGATGCGCAGCAGCACGTCGGTGCGGGTGCGCTCGGGCAGCAGCTTGAGCGTATCGGCGGCCTGGTCGCTGTCCAGGTGGGCCAGCACGATGGCGATGATCTGCGGGTGCTCGTTGCGCACCAGGTCGGCGATGGCACGCGGGTCCATCCACTTCAGCGTGTCCAGCCCGGTGGTGTTGCGGCCCAGCAGGATGCGGTCGATCAGGCTGCCGGCCTTGTCCTCGCCCAGCGCCTGCACCAGCACCTTGCGCACGTAGTCGTCGGCACCCATGCCCAGCGATGTCTGCTTGTCGAGCGCTTCGCCGAAGTTCGAGATCACCTGCATGACCTGCTCGCGGCTGATGCCGGAGATGGTGGCCATGGCGATGCCGAGCTTCTGCACCTCCTTGGCGTTCATGTGCTTGAGCACCTCGGCGGCGTCCTCCTCGCCCAGCGAGAGCAGCAGCACGGCGGCGCGCTGCACACCGGTCAGTGTGTTGTCCTGCGCGTTACTCATCGCTGGCCACCCAGTCCTTGACCACCTGTGCGACCTGCTTGGAGTCGGTCTTCACCGCTTCCCGCGCCTGGCGCAGGCGGTCTTCGTAAGCATCGGAGGGCAGGGCGCGCAACGGTGGCGCGTGCTCGTGCGAGAGCGTGGCGACCACGCCGTCTTCGTCTTCCGCGTGCACCACGTTGACGTCGATCCCGTCGTCCTCGTGCTTCAGCTTGGCGGTCGGGCTGATGATCTGGCGCATGGCCGGGCGCAGCACGCCGAACAGCAGTGCGACGACCACCAGCGCGCCCAGCCCGTAGCGCGCGATGTCGCGCACCATCGGGTTGTGCAGCCACGGGCTTTCCCAGAATGGAACGTCCGAGGGCGCTTCGGTCTCGCGCACGAAAGGTGCGTTCATCACCGACACCGAGTCGCCGCGCGCCGCGTCGAAGCCCACGGCCTCCTTCACCAGCGCTTCGATGCGGGCCAGCGTCGCGGCGTCCAGCGCCGTCATCACCACCTTGCCGTTCTCGCCGGTGCGCGGCACGTGGTCGACCAGCACCGCGGCGGTGACGCGGCGCACGCGGCCCGCGGGCTGGCGCGTGTGCTGCAGGGTGCGGTCCATCTCGAAGTTGCGGGTGGCGCTGCTGCTGGTTTCCACCGGGGCGGCGGGGTTCGGCGCGGCGGCGGCATTCGGGCCCGGCGGCGTGTTGCTGGTGGCGCCGGGTACGCCTTCCGGGCCGGTGGCGGCGACGCTGTTCTGGCTGACCTGCTCGCTGCGGATCTTGGCCGGGTCGTTGGCGAAGGTTTCGCGCGCTTCTTCGGTGACGGAGAAGTCCATGTCCACGGCGACCTCCGCATTGACGCGGCCGGGGCCGGTCAGCGGTTCCAGCAGTTCGCGGATGCGGTCGTTGAAGGACGTTTCCAGTTTGCGCACGCGCTCGAACTGGGCGGCGTTGAGCGCGGCCTCGCTGTTCGGGTCGCTGATGGTCAGCATGCGGCCGCTCTGGTCGACCACGGTGACGCGCTCCGGGGCCAGGTCGGGGATCGAGGACGAGACCAGGTGGACGATGGCATCGACCTGGTTGCGCTCCAGCATCGTGCCCGAGCGCAGGTCAAGCACCACGGACGCGCTGGCCACTTCGCGCTGCCGGGTGAACGCGCTGGGCTTGGGGATGGCCAGGTGCACGCGGGCGTCGCGCACCGGACGCAGCGTGGTGATGGTGCGGACCAGTTCGGTTTCCAGCGCGTGCTGGTAGCGCGCGTTCTCGACGAACTGGCTGACGCCGAAGCCGGGATCGCGCTCCATCATCTCGAAGCCGAGGCGGCCGCTTTCGGCCAGGCCGGCGCCGGCCAGCTTCAGGCGGGCATCGTGCAGGTTTTCCTCGGGCACGGAGATCGCGCCGCTGGCCTGGTCCAGCTGGAAGGGGATCTGCGCCGCGCGCAGCATGTCGGTGGCTTCGGCGGTGGCCTTGGCGTCCAGGCCGGTGTACAGCGGGGTGTAGGCCGGCTTCTGCGACCAGAAGAACACCATCATGCCCACCGCCACCGCACCGGCGATCAGCAGCAGCGTGCCCATCTGCTTGAACACGCGGGCGTCCTGCATCTTGGTCAGCGCCGCGCCGGCCTTGTCGGCGGTCAGCGATTCCTTCAGGGCTTCCTTGGACAGCGTGAGGGCCATGGCGACGGGTCGGTTCTAGGAGAAGGAAAGGGAAGGTGGGTGCCGCATCACAGCGGCATGTTCATCACGTCCTGGTAGGCCTGCACCAGGCGATTGCGGACCTCGACGGTGGCGCGGAAAGCGACCTGCGATTGCTGGGCGGCCACCATCACCCGCGCCAGGTCGGCGCGCGGGTCGCCGAGTTCGAAGGCCTGGGCCAGCGCGCCGGACGTCTTCTGCGCGTTGTTCACGCCCTCGAGCGCGTTCTGCAGGGTGTCGCCGAAGCTGGGCGCCTTGACGCCCGGCTGCTCCAGTCCCACCCGCCCCGGGCCGATCGCGCCCGGATTCGGCATCGGCTCCAGTGCGCGGGTACCGACTTGGTGCTGGTAGCTGCGGATCTGCGAGAGGATGGAAGTGACGTCGGACATGGGCGGGTGCTTCGGTCGTCGGGTGTCTTGCGTAGTCGGTTGCAAGACCCGTGCCGGAAACCGCGCCCGGGG
Source organism: uncultured Pseudoxanthomonas sp. (assembly GCF_947498795.1). NCBI lineage: Bacteria > Pseudomonadati > Pseudomonadota > Gammaproteobacteria > Lysobacterales > Lysobacteraceae > Pseudoxanthomonas > uncultured Pseudoxanthomonas sp. The sequence continues at coordinate 667,883 of NZ_CANMLQ010000002.1, forward strand.
CCAGTCAGTTTTCCGTCGCCAGCGCCACGTCTTCGCGCTCGATGCCGTACTTGCGCAGCTTTTCCACCAGCGTGGTGCGGCGCAGGCCCAGCAACTGGGCCGCATGCGCGACCACGCCGCCGGCGCGGTCCAGCGCGTCGCGGATCAGGTTCAGTTCGATCTGCGCGATGTGCTCGCGCAGGTCGATGCCGGCTTCGGGCAGGCGATCGGCGGGCGTCACGGCCGCCGCCACGATGGCCGACGGGGCGGGTGCGGTGGCGGCCGGCGCAGGCGCTGCAACGATGGTCGGCGCGGCCGGCAGCTCGACGCCTTCCGGCTGGTAGCGCTTCGGCAGGTCGGCCACGCGCACCAGGCCGCCGGGATGCAGCACGGCGAGACGCTCGACCAGGTTGGTGAGCTCGCGCACGTTGCCAGGCCAGGCGTACAGGCGCAGCGCCTGCAGCGTCTCGCTGGCGAAGCGCACTTCGCCGCGGCCGGTGCGCGAGAGCTGCGCGGCGATGGTCATCACCAGGTCGGGCAGGTCGTCGGCGCGCTCGCGCAGCGCGGGCATCTCGATGGGGAACACGTTGAGCCGGTAGAACAGGTCTTCGCGGAAGTGGCCGTCGGCGATGCGCGCTTCCAGGTTGCGGTGGGTGGCGGCGATCACGCGCACGTTGCAGCGGATGGTCTGGTTGCCGCCGACGCGCTCGAAGCTGCGTTCCTGCAGCACGCGCAGCAGCTTGACCTGCATCGGCAGGCTCATGTCGCCGATCTCGTCCAGCAGCAGCGTGCCGCCTTCGGCCATTTCGAAGCGGCCCTTGCGGGCGGTCAGCGCGCCGGTGAAGGCGCCTTTCTCGTGGCCGAACAGTTCGCTCTCCAGCAGGTCCGGCGGGATGGCGCCGCAATTGATGGCCACGAACGGGCCGTCGCGACGCGGCGACTGGTCGTGGATGGCGCGGGCCACCACTTCCTTGCCGGTACCGGACTCGCCGAGCACCAGCACGGTGGTGTCGAAGGTGGCGACCTGCTCGATCATGCGGCGCAGCCGGGTGACCGCGGGACTGTTGCCGGTCGGGCCGCTGGTGCTGACCTGCTGGGCCTGGTGTTCGGTATCCAGCCGCTTCAGGCTGGCGCGGCGCAGGCAGGCTTCCAGCTGGGCGTGGCGGATGGGGCTTTCCAGCGCCCAGACCCCGGCCTCGTGCAGGCCGTGGGCGGCCGCGAAGCCCGCGGTGTCGCCTTCCAGCAGCAGCACCGGCGGGGGCAGCGGCGCCTTGCCCAGCCAGGCGAAGAAGCCGTCGGCGGCCTTCTGGTCGTCGAGCGAACCGACCACCACCGCCAGCCAGTCGTGCTGCCGGGCGCGGCGGACATCCACGTCACCGGCGCTGGAGACCCAGCGGGGCGTCAGGTCCATGAATTCGAGCAGTCCGGCCAGGCGTTCGGCACGCGTGGCGTCGGCGTCGATGACGAGGATGCGGGATTCACTCATGGCGGCGGTCTTTGAATTTTTCGAGGATGGGCAAGACTTCCTGGATGTAGGAAAGCTTGCTGACGAAGTCGTCGGCGCCGGCGCGCATCGCGTGTTCGCGGTGTTCCGCGTCGTCGAAGTGGCTGGCGATGACGATGAAGGGCGGGGCGTCCTGCGTCTTGATCAGGCGGGTGGCCTGCAGGCCGCCCATTTCCGGCATGGCCAAGTCCATCAGCACCACGTCCGGACGCAGCGTCTCGGAGCGTTCGATGGCTTCCAGGCCATTGCTGGCACGGCCCACGATGTCCAGCCATTCCACCTTGCGCAGGTGGCGCAGGGCGGCATTGATGAAACCTTCGTGGTCGTCCACCAGCAGTACGGTGATCTTGCTCATTGCGGTCGTGCTCCGTTATCCAGCCTTGGCCAAGACGGATACGGTAGCGCGTCGGCGTTCCCGGGCGGGAGCGATATCGAGTTGTTCACGGTACTTGGCGACGGTCCGGCGGGCGATATGGATGCCCTGGCGCGCCAGCAGGCCGGCGATGGCCTCGTCGGCCAGCGGCTTGCCCGCCGGTTCGGAATCGATCAGGCGGCGGACCATCGCGCGGACGGCCGGGCCGGACACGTTGGCGCCTTCCAGCCGTACCGCGAAGAAGTGCTTCAGCTCGAACGTGCCGCGCGGGGTCTGCATGTACTTGCCGGTGGTGATGCGCGAGACGGTGGACTCGTGCATGCCGATGGCATCGGCGATCTCCTTCAGCGTCAGCGGGGCCATCGCTTCGTCGCCCTGGGTCAGGAAGCCCGCTTGGCGTTCGACGATGGCGCGCGCGGTGCGCAGCAGGGTGTCGTAGCGGATGGAGAGGCCACGGGTCAGCCAGCGCGCCTCCTGCAGCAGTTCGCGCAACTTGCCGGCGCCTTCGGACGGCTCGGCCTGGTCCAGGGCGCGTTCCTGCATGGCGTTGACGCGCACGCGCGGGGTGGTGGCCGGGTTCAGTGCCACGCGCCACGCGCAGTCGGCGTGCCAGGCCACCACGTCCGGCACGATGTAACCGGTCGGGGCAGGCGCCAGCGACGCGCCCGGGCGCGCATCCAGCGACAGCACCAGCCGCACGCCTTCCATGACCTGGTCCAGGTCGAGCTCCAGCAGGCGCGCGAGGGCGTCGTACTCGTGCGCGGCCAGCAGGGCCATGCCGTCGGTGACGATGCGGCGCGCGACGTGGCGGGCGGGCACGCGTCCCTGCAGGCAGTCCAGCTGCACCAGCAGGCATTCGCGCACGTCGGCCGCGGTCAGGCCGGGGAACTCGCCGCGCAGCAGGCGCTCGCGCAGGGCGAGTGCGGCGCCGGTGGTGAGGTCGAAGCGCGCCGACGCCAGCAGCGCCAGCGTATCGGGTGCCTGCTCCAGGTAGCCGGCGTCGTTGGTGTGCTCCAGCCAGAACGCGACCACGTCGAGCGCACGATCATCCAGTTCCAGCGCCAGGCGATCCAGCACGCGGACGTGCGGGTCGCTGGATTCACCGGCCTCGACGCGCTGCATGCGGTCGTCGTCGCCGTCCTGCCAGCCGGCACCGGCCACGTCCCACAGGTTCGATTCGGGAAGTTCGTCGAACGCGGCCGTTTCCAGCGTCGCCACGTCCTGCGCGGGGAGCACCTCGATGTCACCGGCCGGGTCGGCGTCCTGTACTTCCTCCACTTCGAGCAGCGGATTGAGGTCCAGTGCCCGGCGCACCTCCATCTCCAGCTGCAGGCCGTCCAGCTGCAGCAGCCGGATCGACTGCAGCAGTTGCGGCGTCAGGTGGAGTTGCTGCCCGAGCTGGGTGGAAAGTCCCGTTTTCATTCCCGTGATCCCCGATTCGATGGCATGCCGAGCTGGCTTCACATCGTGTTGACACTGTGCGGGGCGGGTGACGGAAAAAAAATCAGGGCGTTTCTGGTCGTGCTGCGGGCACGCCCCACCTGCCGTCAGGGTTTCCCCTACGACGTCGGTTCAATGGCGGAGGCAGGCGCCCGGAAGGGCGTGGCGATAACGGGATTCCGTCACGGATGCGGTGTCGCCCCGGGATACTGCAAGGCTCAGGCCAGTTCGTTCTGGTGGCGCGCGGCCAGCAGCAGCAGATCGTTGGCGCGGCGGCAGCCCAGCGATTCCATCATCCGCGCGCGGTGCGTTTCGACGGTCTTGACGCTGATGCCGAGCTGGGCGGCGATTTCCTTGCTGCTCATGCCGCTGCCGAGCTGGCGCAGGATTTCGCGCTGGCGCGGCGAGAGTGCGGCGATGCCGGTCGGTCGCTGCGGGTTGAGCATCGGCGCCAGCATCTTCGACGACACCTGCGGGCTCAGGAATACCTGGCCGTCGGCGGCCGCGCGCAACGCGAGTTCCAGTTCCATCGGTGCGGCTTCCTTCACCACGAAGCCGGCGCAACCGCGATCGAGCGCCACGCGTACCTGGGTGGGATCGTTGTGCATCGACATCATCACCACGCGCGTCTGCGGCAGCGATTCGCGCAACAGGGGCAGCAGGTCCAGGCCACTGCGGTCGGGCAGGGACAGGTCCAGCAGGATAAGGTCGGGGCGGTGGATCGCCGCCATGTCGAGCGCCTGTTGGGCATTGCAGGCCTCGGCCACGACATCGACGTCGGGCAGGGCCTGCAGCAGCCGGCCGATGCCGGCGCGGACCAGGGTGTGGTCGTCGACGATGAGTACACGCACGGGAGAAATCAGTCGTTGTCGCGTTGCAGGATCAAGTCACCATAACGGTGCACGTGCGCGGCGCCAATTCATAATCGCGATGGAGCGGTGAAAGCACGACGCACGTCACGCTTGCGGCGTCCGTGTCCCGCCGAAAACAGCGAATACCGCAGATTGTGGACGTGACGCGCGCACGGCCGCTGGTGCGCTCCCGGACGATCTGCGCGAAACGCGTTTACGTCCGGCTGGCCAGCTGCCGTGCTTCGGCGACCTGGCGGCGATGCAGGCGGAACAGGTGACGGTCCAGCGCTTCCGCCAGGCCGGCATTCAGGGCATCGAACTGCAGCCACAGGTGGAACAGTCCCTGCGATCCCTCGACATGGTCCAGCACGGTCGCCGGCAACTCGATCTGGTCGCTCAGCCACGTCGCCGGTTGTACCGTGACGATGCCGGGCGTACCGCTTGCGCAGGCGGGCAGCGAGGCCGCGTCCAGGCGGATGCCCCGATGCGACCAGCGCAGGCCGGTCACGGGAAGCGCGGCTTCGTGGCGGCGTGAGAGCCGGCCCAGCAGCGAGAGCACCAGGTCCAGCTTGGCTTCGATGCGCTGCTGCGTGGGCGTGGATTCCTTGCGTTCTTCCGGATCGTCGCCGCGGACGTCTTCGGCGACGGCCAATCCCTTCAGCAGCGCTTCCGAGGGTGCCTGCATCAACGCGCGCTGGCCGGCGTCGAAGCGCGCCGGCAGCACGACGTCACAGGTGAGCGCGCCATCGAAGAGCGCGTGCTCGGCGGGGTGCTCGACCAGCACGATCGGGCTAGTCATGGCTCATCCCTCGACAACGGACAGGTACGCGCGCGCGGCACGATCCGCGCGTTGCGTGGCGTGCATGCGTACGCGCGCCTGCTCGCGGGCGTCCTGCATGCTCTTCTGCAGTTCCAGCTGCGCGCGCAGCAGGACGGCCAGCGCGTCGTAGCCTGCGCTCCGGCCGCCGTCGGCATGGAGGAAGGCGCGCACGTCGTGGTCGTGGCGATTGAGCAGGCGCTCCACGTCTTCCAGTTCACCGGCGTGCAGGGCGCGACGCATGGCGTCCAGTTGGGCGAACAGCTCGTCGAGGGCCGGCGCGGTGCTCATCCTGCCGCGGCCATCGCCGGGACCTGGCGCTGCTCGTTGGGAATGGCGTTCCATGCGGACTCGATTTCGCCCAGCAGGTCCAGCGATTCGCGCAGGGCGGCGGGATCGTTGTGGAGGTTGGCTTCGATCAGGCGCGTCTGCACGTAGTCGTACAGCGCGGACAGGCTGCCGGCGATCTCGCCGCCCGCCTCGTGGTCGAGCGAGCCGTTGAGGTGGCCGATGATGGCGCTGACTTCGCCGATGGCCTTGCCCTTGCGGGCCAGGTCGCCGCGCATCACGCAGGCTTCCGCCAGGCGCAGGCGCTCGCAGGCGCCCGCCAGCAGCAGGGCGACCAGACGGTGCGGATCCGCTTCCATCACGGCGCTGCTGAGGCCGGTGTTGCGGTACTGCGCGGCGTAGGACTGAAGTGACATTCCATTTCTCCTGGGGATCCGGTCGGGGAGGCGGTCCGGACCCGCGGTGATTAACTGCTCGTCTGAGCGGTGAGCGACGCCAGTTGCTGGGCGAGGGCGGAACTGGTGGTGTTCATCTGCGAAATCATGCTGTCCAGCGCCACGAACTGCGCCTTGTAGCGGTTGCCGACGGCCTCCATGCGCGCATCCAGTGCGGTGCGCTGCGTGGCGACATCCTTGATCTGCGCGTTCAGCCCGTTGGTGCGCAGGGTGAACGCGCCATCGGTGCCCACATAGCTGCTGACCGCGGTCTGCAGCCGGCCGGCGAACGCGGTGTCGCCGGTGAAGGCGGTGCGGATCTTCTCCGGGTCAGCCGTCAGGGCCGCGGTGAACTTGCTGCTGTCGAACACAAGCGTGCCGTCGGAGGTCGGATAACCCTTGGTCTGCAGGCCGATCGTCTTCGCATCCAGTCCCTGCGCCGCCAGGCCGCCGAGCAGGTCGCCCATCAGGTTGCGCAACTGGCCGGCCGCGCTGCGCATCTGCGCGTCGCCGGTCAGCGCGGAAGGCTCGTTGCTTTCGGCGTTGTACTTGGTGCTGGCGTTGATCGCGCCGATGGCGGTGTTGTACGCGGTCACGACATCCTGCATCAGCTTGCTGGCGGCCGCGGTGTCGGTCGATACGGTGACCGTGCTGGTGCCCTTGGTCTTCAGGTCGAGGGTCAGGCCGGGCACCGCTTCGGTGATCTTGTTGGTGCTGGCGGTGACGGTCAGGCCATCGATGAGCACTTCGGCATCCGCGGCCGGCACGCGTTCCTGCAGGCTGGTGGCGAGCGACTGCAGGTCGCTGCCGCCCGAGGCGAAGGCCAGGGTGATGCCGTTCGCGGCGCCGGTCTTGTCCGAGGACACCGACAGGTACTGGCCGTCATTGGAGGTCAGCACGCTCGCCTGCACGCCCTTGCTGCGGGCGACGTCGTTGATGGCGCTGCGCACGTCCTGGAGGGTTGCGCCCTCGGCGATGTCGATGGCCAGCGACTCGCCGCCGACGGTCAGCGTCAATTGCCCGGCGCCGAAGGTCTGGGTGGCGCCGACCGGGGTGTTGGTGATCCATTTGTTGGCGGTGGCCAGCTCGACCACCTCAACGTTGTAGATGCCGTTGGGCGTGCCGCTGGCGACGCTGGCCCCGGCGACCGTGTCGGTGCCGGACTTGACCGAGCGCACGTCGAACGCGGTGGCGGACTTCAGGGCCTTGAGCGCGGTATCAAGCGTGCTGAAGGCGGAACTGACGGTGCCGATGGCCGAGAGCTTGAACTTTGCCTGGCTCTCGATGCGGTTCAGGCGATTGTCGGCGGGCTTGCGATCGGCCGCGACCAGCTGTTCGACCATGCCGGTGATGTCCAGCCCCGAACCGATGCCGCCGTAACCCAGCGAATAATCTGCCATTGCCCTGTCTCCTGTCTGACCCTTTCCGCAAAAAGGGGAGGCCGGGCGGGCCGCCATCCGATCACGAATGGGACCCGCCCGTGCAGTACCAATAACGGCCCGGCTGAGCCGTTCTTTAGCCGCATTTCTCCGTCTCCCACCGCCGCCGTGGGTCCGGCGTGCTGGTAAGAAATGCGGTCGACGGCGGTGATGCAGGGTTTGTGCCAGTGGGGTGGCGAGTGAGCGGAGAGGCGCGGGGACCGAATGGAGGCGAATGCTGCCGAGCCGGCTGGACGCGTTTGCTCACGCCTCACGCGTCACACTCACTCCTGCAAAAAAAAGACCCCCGCCGTTGCCGGCAGGGGTTGGGGTACTGCCAAACGGAGGGAGACGAATCCGTCCGTGACGACAGGGAACTACTAAGGAGCAGACGGGCGGCCGCGTATCAGCGCAGCAGGGACATCACGTTCTGGGGCACCTGGTTGGCCTGGGCGAGCATGGCCGTACCGGCCTGCTGCAGGATCTGGGTGCGGGTCAGTTCGGCGGTTTCCTTGGCGAAGTCGGTGTCGCGGATGCGGCTGCGCGAGGCGGCCAGGTTTTCCGAGCTGGTCTGCAGGTTGGCGACCACCGAGGTGAAGCGGTTCTGCACCGCACCCAGGTCGGCGCGGGCCGAGTTCACCACGGTCAGCGCCTTGTCGACGATGGTCACGGCGCGTGAGGCATTGAGGTACGACGTGACGTCAAGGTCGGACAGGCCCTTGATCTCGCCGGCGCCGGGCGTACCGCCATTCACGCCGGTGCCGGAGGTGATGCCGGCGACGCCGCTGGTGCCGTAGACGATGTTGATCGCAGCGGGCGCGCCGCTTGCGTTCACGGCTTCACCTACCGTGTAGAACGCGCCGGTCGTACCCGTGGATTCGGCGTAGATGCCATGCTCGCCGACCTTGGCGTTGATCGCGCCCATCACCTTGGCGGTGACCTGTGCCCCGGTCTCGCCAGCTTTCACGTCGACATCGTCGATGGCGATCGTCTTGCCGGCGGAATTGGTCACCGAGATCGCCGTGATCTTGCCGTCGGCGGTCGCCGTACCGGTCATGACGTTGACACCGCCGGTGGAGCCGAATTGCGCCTTGCCGAGCGAGGCGGCCTTGGCGTCGACGGTCTTGTCGATGGCGATGGCCTGGCCGGCATTGGCGCCCACCTGGAACAGCTGGCTGGAGAACGAACCGTCCAGCAGCTTGGTGCCGTTGAACTCCGACTGCTTGGCCACGCGATCGATCTCGGCGGTCAGCTGCTTGACCTCGGCGTTCAGCGCGGCGCGGTCGGAGGAGGAATTGGTCGCGTTGGAGGACTGCACGGCCAGTTCGCGAATGCGTTGCAGGTTGTTGCCGATCTCGGTCAGCGAGCCTTCGGCGACCTGCGCCAGCGAGATGCCATCGTTGGCATTGCGCACGGCGACATCGAGGCCCCGGATCTGGGTGCTGAAGCGTTCGGAGATCGCCAGGCCGGCGGCATCGTCCTTCGCACTGTTGATGCGCAGGCCGGACGAGAGACGCTGGATGGTGGTGGCGAGCGAGGCGCCGCTGGTGCTCAGGTTGCGCTGGGCGTTCAACGACATCGTGTTGGTGTTGATGACCTGTGCCATGGCGCGGACCTGTGGAAAAGAAGAAAGGGGTTACAACAGAGAAGGAATGCCCGGCGCCCGCCACCAGACCGGTGTGGGGCGGAGAGGTGGCGGGGCCACCTCTCCCGGCGCGAAACGGAGGGAGACGAATCCTTCCGGGGTGCCTGCGCCAGGCAACGATTCCCGTGAAGCGGTTTAGCGGAGCAGGGACATCACGTTCTGGGGCACCTGGTTGGCCTGGGCCAGCATGGCCGTACCGGCCTGCTGCAGGATCTGGGTGCGGGTCAGTTCGGCGGTTTCCTTGGCGAAGTCGGTATCGCGGATGCGGCTGCGCGAAGCGGCCAGGTTTTCCGAGCTGGTCTGCAGGTTGGCGACGACCGAGGTGAAGCGGTTCTGCACCGCACCCAGGTCGGCGCGGGCGCCGTTGACCGAGGTCAGCGCGGAATCGACGATTTCCAGGGCCTTCTGTGCGCCTTCCACCGAGGTGATGTCGAGATCCTTGACGAACGAGGCCGTGGCGGTCGCTGCGGCAGTGGTCGTAGCGGCCGTCAGGCCCGACCCGGTCACCGTGCCACCCACCACCAGGTCCTTGCCGGCCTTCACCGAGTTCAGGGTCACCTGATCGGCGGTCACCGACGCGTACACGCCGGTCTCACCCATTTTCGCGTTGATCGCGGTCGCCAGCGTCTTGGCGATGTCGTCGCCGCTGGTGCCGTTGGTGTAAGCGACGGTGTCGATCGCGATCGCGTTGATCGTCAGGCCGGCAATGCTGCCGTCCGCGCCTGCGTCGGCGATCGCCGTGCCGGTGACGTCGGCGGCGAACTTGATGTTGCCCAGCGACTGCGAGCGCGCGTCGACCACCTTGTCGATGGCGATGGCCTGGCCGGCGTTGGCACCGACCTGGAACAGCTGGCTGGAGAACGAACCATCCAGCAGCTTGGTGCCGTTGAACTCGGACTGCTTGGCGACGCGGTCGATTTCCGACGCCAGCTGCTTCACTTCGGCGTTCAGCGCGGCGCGGTCGGACGAGGAGTTCGTCGCGTTGGCCGACTGCACCGACAGCTCACGGATGCGCTGCAGGTTGTTGCCGATCTCGGTCAGCGAGCCTTCGGCGACCTGGGCCAGCGAGATGCCGTCGTTGGCATTGCGCACGGCGACATCGAGGCCGCGGATCTGCGTGCTGAAACGCTCGGAGATGGCCAGGCCGGCCGCGTCGTCCTTCGCGCTGTTGATGCGCAGGCCGGAAGACAGGCGCTGGATGGTGGTGGCGAGCGAAGCGCCGCTGGTGCTCAGGTTGCGCTGAGCATTCAACGACATCGTGTTGGTGTTGATGACCTGTGCCATGACGGAGTCCTGGAAAAAGGGAGAGTGAAGCGGGGTACGCGGAGCAAAAGCGGGGAGGAATGCCCGGCGCCCGCCACCAAGCCGGTGGAGGGCGGACGGATGGCGGGGCCATCCATCCCGGCGCGAAACGGAGGGAGACGAATCCTTCCGGGGCGCCTGCGCCAGGCGACGATTCCTGTGAAGCGGTTAGCGGAGCAGGGACATCACGTTCTGGGGCACCTGGTTGGCCTGGGCCAGCATGGCCGTACCGGCCTGCTGCAGGATCTGGGTGCGGGTCAGTTCGGCGGTTTCCTTGGCGAAGTCGGTGTCGCGGATGCGGCTGCGCGAAGCGGCCAGGTTTTCCGAGCTGGTCTGCAGGTTGGCGACCACCGAGGTGAAGCGGTTCTGCACTGCACCCAGGTCGGCACGCGCGCCGTTGACGGCGGTCAGGGCCTTGTCGACGATTTCCAGCGCCTGCTGCGCGCCCTTGACCGAGCTGATGTCCAGGTTGGCGGCGTACTGCTTGGTGGTGGCGACCGTGCTGGCGGCGACGTCGGCCGGGGCGGTACCGCCGGTCCAGGTGCCGGTCTCGATCGCGATGCCCTTGAACGCACCGTTGGTGCCGACGCTGTCCTTGACCGAGGTCAGGTTGATCGCACCCGCGGCGCCGAGTTCGGCGTACACGCCGCTCTCGCCGATCTTGGCGTTGATCGCGGTGACCATCGCCTTCGCGGCCGCGTCCCGGGTACCTGCGGCGGTGCCCTGGGCGGCTACGTCGACGGTGTCGATGGTGACCGTGGCGCCATCGGCGTTGGTCAGCTGCAGGCCTTCGATCTTGAGGGCGGTGACGCCGTCGGCGGGAGTCGCCGTCGTGAAGGTGGCCGTGGCGAACATCGCGCCGCCTAGCGCATTGGCCTTGGCATCGACGGTCTTGTCGATGGCGATGGCCTGGCCGGCGTTGGCGCCGACCTGGAACAGCTGGCTGGAGAACGAACCGTCCAGCAGCTTGGTGCCGTTGAACTCGGACTGCTTGGCGACGCGGTCGATCTCGGCGGTCAGCTGCTTGACTTCCGCATTCAGCGCAGCACGGTCGGACGAGGAGTTCGTCGCATTGGCTGACTGCACCGACAGCTCACGGATGCGCTGAAGGTTGTTGCCGATCTCGGTCAGCGAGCCTTCCGCCACCTGGGCCAGCGAGATGCCGTCGTTGGCGTTGCGGACCGCGACGTCGAGGCCACGGATCTGCGTGCTGAAGCGTTCGGAGATGGCCAGACCGGCCGCGTCGTCCTTCGCACTGTTGATGCGCAGGCCCGACGACAGGCGCTGGATGGTGGTGGCCAGAGAAGCGCCGCTGGTGCTCAGGTTGCGCTGAGCGTTGAGCGACATCGTGTTGGTGTTGATTACCTGTGCCATGGAGGGTTCCTCAAGGCGGTGGAGAGGTGGGCATCAGGCGTGCGGGGAGAGTGCCGCCCGCCCGATGCCGTTCAGCGGTTTAGCGGAGCAGGGACATCACGTTCTGGGGCACCTGGTTGGCCTGAGCCAGCATGGCCGTACCGGCCTGCTGCAGGATCTGGGTGCGGGTCAGTTCGGCGGTTTCCTTGGCGAAGTCGGTATCGCGGATGCGGCTGCGCGAGGCGGCCAGGTTTTCCGAGCTGGTCTGCAGGTTGGCGACCACCGAGGTGAAGCGGTTCTGCACCGCACCCAGGTCGGCGCGGGCACCGTTGACCGAGGTCAAGGCCTTGTCGACGATTTCCAGCGCCTGCTGTGCGCCCTTGACCGAGCTGATGTCCAGGTTGCTGGCGTACTGCTTGGTCGGTGCCGCGCCGGCGGTGTAGCCGGCCGCCGTGGTGGCGAATGCGGTGAACGCGCCGCTGCTGTTGACGCTGTCCTTGACCGAGGTCAGGGTGACCGCGCCCGCCGCGTTGGCTTCGGCATACACGCCGGTTTCGCCGACCTTGCTGTTGATGTGCGCGGCCAGCTGCTTGCCGGTTTCGCTGGCGTTGGCGGCGGCCAGGCCGACGCTCTTGACGGTCAGGGCGTCGAAGCTGACCGCCGTGCCCTTGCTGTCGGTGATGGTGAACGCCGCGACCACCTGGTCGGTATTGTCCGTGCCCGTCACCGCCGCGATCGTGCCGGTGGCGAACTGGGCGCCGCCCAGCGCATTGGCCTTGGCATCGACGGTCTTGTCGATGGCGATGGCCTGGCCGGCGTTGGCGCCGACCTGGAACAGCTGGCTGGAGAACGAACCGTCCAGCAGCTTGGTGCCGTTGAACTCGGACTGCTTGGCGACGCGGTCGATTTCGGCGGTCAGCTGCTTGACTTCCGCATTCAGCGCAGCACGGTCGGACGAGGAGTTCGTCGCGTTGGCCGACTGCACCGACAGCTCACGGATGCGCTGCAGGTTGTTGCCGATCTCGGTCAGCGAGCCTTCCGCCACCTGGGCCAGCGAGATGCCGTCGTTGGCGTTGCGGACCGCGACGTCGAGGCCGCGGATCTGCGTGCTGAAGCGTTCGGAAATCGCCAGGCCGGCGGCGTCGTCCTTGGCGCTGTTGATGCGGAGACCCGACGACAGACGCTGGATGGTCGTGGCGAGCGAGGCGCCGCTGGTGCTCAGGTTGCGCTGAGCATTCAACGACATCGTGTTGGTGTTGATTACCTGTGCCATGAGAAGGTTTCCTTAGGCGTTTGTCGCACGGGGGGTGGAGGTTCCAACGCTTCCCGGCCGTGCAACCCGGGACGCAAAGGCTTAGTTCCGCAGCAGGGACATCACGTTCTGGGGCACCTGGTTGGCCTGGGCGAGCATGGCCGTGCCGGCCTGCTGCAGGATCTGGGTGCGGGTCAGTTCGGCGGTTTCCTTGGCGAAGTCGGTATCGCGGATGCGGCTGCGCGAGGCGGCCAGGTTTTCCGAACTGGTCTGCAGGTTGGCGACCACCGAGGTGAAGCGGTTCTGGATGGCGCCCAGGTCGGCGCGGGCGCCATTGACCGAGGTCAGGGCCTTGTCGACCACTTCCAGCGCGCGCTGCGAACCGGCGAACGTGGTGATGTCCAGGCCCTGGACGAAGCTGCCCGCCGCGGCCAGGTCGCCGCCGTTGGTGCTGGTTTCGGTCAGGCCGAGGTTGGCGGCGGTCGACGCGGTGGCGCCGGCGACCACGGGGCCGCCGAAGGCAAGTGCGAATTCCTGTCCGCCCTTGATGCCGCTCAGGTTGATGACGCCGGCCTTGACCTCGGCATAGACGCCGGTTTCGCCCAGCCGGGCGTTCAGCGCGGCCGCGGCGCCCTGGGTGATCGACTGGCCGGCCTTCACTTCGAAGGCGCCGATGTCGTACGTGGTCGCCGTGCCGCCGGTCGGCGTGACGGTGACCTGCAACTGCGAGAAGGTGGTGTCTGCGGCCGCCGCATCAGCGCCCAATGCGGTGCCGGTGTACAGGTTGGCGAAGGTCACGCCGCCCAGTGTCTGCGCGCGGGCGTCCACGACCTTGTCGATGGCGATGGCCTGGCCGGCGTTGGCGCCGACCTGGAACAGCTGGCTGGTGAAGGAGCCGTCCAGCAGCTTGGTGCCGTTGAAGTCGGCCTGCTTGGCGACGCGGTCGATTTCGGCGGTCAGCTGCTTGACTTCGGCATTCAGGGCGGCGCGGTCGGACGCGGAGTTGCTGGCGTTGGAGGACTGCACGGCCAGTTCGCGGATGCGCTGCAGGTTGTTGCCGATTTCGGTCAGCGAACCCTCGGCGACCTGGGCCAGCGAAATGCCGTCGTTGGCATTGCGCACGGCGACGTCGAGGCCGCGGATCTGCGTGCTGAAGCGTTCGGAGATGGCCAGACCGGCCGCGTCGTCCTTCGCACTGTTGATGCGCAGGCCCGACGACAGGCGCTGGATGGTGGTGGCCAGAGAAGCGCCGCTGGTGCTCAGGTTGCGCTGAGCGTTGAGCGACATCGTGTTGGTGTTGATTACCTGTGCCATGTTCGTCTCCTCTTATTTGGATTCACGGCGTTGAAGGGAAAAGACGCTGCCGGTTTGTTTTGTTGGGCTAGTCGTCTTCGTGTTGCGAAATGAATAACGGCGCTGCCGAAAAAACCTTTAGGGGGTCGTCGAAAAAAAGTGCTAGGTCGCCGAAACCCCTGTGGCGCAGGCGTTTCGGTGGATGCGTGAAAGCGTGGAAAAGGGCTAAAGAAGGAACGCAGGCTGCCGTTAAGGCGCGCTCGCGGGCGCGAGTAAACCCCAGGGCGCGTCGCAGGCGCGCACGAACGTGCGCGCATGGCGCGGTCGCAGGGCGCAGGTGCAAGGCAGGATGAAGGCGTGCGCGCGACGCGCACGTGGCGCATCAGGGCGTGGGTGTCCGCCAGGCGTCGTCGGGATCGGCGAGCAGCGAGAGCGAAGGCATGCGGTATTCGCAGCCGACCAGCGTGCGCCCCTGCAGGCCTGGCTGTTCGCCGGGATAGACCACCAGCGCGTGCCCGTCGTCCAGCGCGGCGGACAGCGGTGCGTCCTTGCTGTCCTCCAGCGCGCGCTCGAGCTGGGCAGTGGCCTGCTCGATCGGGCTGTCCACCAGCAGCAGCACGCGACTGTCGGTGATGACTACCGCATCGCTGCGATGGCCCCATGCCTGCACCGGCGCTTCCAGCCGGTAGAGGTCCATCATCGGCGCGCCGTACTGGCGTTCGGTCTGCACGAACTCCGTGGGACGTTCACGCCGGAGGCGTTGCAGCAATGCCGGCAGGTCGGCAATCGCGGTGCGGCACGTGAGGGCGTCCAGCAGCGTGTCCGTGGGTCCGGCCGCCGGTACCGGCGCCGGTGCGACGGCCGCTTGCGCGGACGCCGGGCTGCGAGCGCCGGCCAGCGACAGCGCCGCCAGCACGAGTGGCCAGGCCTTACTCGATCTGCGCATTCGCGTGGGCAGCGTCCAGTGCTTCCATGGCATCGCGCGGTTTCAGCTTGCCCGCCTTCTCGAACGATGCGGCGGCCGCATCTTCCTTCTTGTCGCCATGCAGGAGCAGCAGCACGTTGGCGTACTCGACGTGGGCGATGGGCGAATCGGGTGTGAGCTTCAGCGCGGTCTTGATGTGCGACTCGGCTTCACCCGCCTTGGCACCGTACGTCAGCCCGCCGATCATGGCGCCGATCTTGTCGATGATCTCGGCGTGGTACAGCGCCAGCGCCGTGTGCGCTTCGGCATGCTTGGGCTCGCGCTCCAGGGTGGCGTCGAGCGCGGCCCGCACCTTGCCGGCGATCCCCTGCTTGAGTGCCTTGGCGATGCTCAGCCCCTGGCTGTAGCGGCCCAGCGCAAAGGCGTGGCGATAGTGACTGTTCGCTTCGCCGGGCAAGGCCTTGACGGCAGCCTCGGCCAGCGTCGCCGCCTGCTCGAAGCGCCTCAGTTGTTCGGCTTCGTCGTCCACCAGATACGTGGCATGGATTCCCATGGCCTTGACCGCGACCGAGGCGCCCAGCGGGCCCAGGGCTTCGCCAGCCTCGAACGCCGTCTGGAAGTCGCCGCGATGGAAGGCGCGCCATGCCTCCTGCAGGCTCTGCGCCAGTTCGGCGGGCTCGATCCCCTTGGCGGCCTTGCCTGCCGCGGCGATCAGCGCCTTGGCGCGTTTTTCGTCGGGGTAGGGCTCCTGGTCGCCGGCATGCAGGGCAGGCCAGGCTTTCTTGAGTGCATCGCCGGCATAGGCGTAGGCCTTGGCGTCGTGCGGAAACGGAGCCCACTTGGATGATTTCGCTGCCATCGATCGTCCCTCCCAGGATGCCGCGAGCATCGCCGCGAACCGCGTCCGCAGGCAACCCCTACGCATTCCATCGCGACAACGGCCAATAGTGTGATTGCTCGACGCAGGCCGGACAGCATCCCGTCATGGAAGCCGGCCGTCGCGGCCGGCATGTGGATCGCCCCATGGCCGCCAAGAAGAACACCCGCAAGACCCCCGAACCCACCCTGCGCCACGTCTGGCTCGCTGGCCTGGGCCTGATCGCCGTCGCTCGCCGCGAAGCACTCACCACCTTCGCCGATGCTGCAGGAAAACTGCAGGCCGCGCGCCAGCAGGCGGAAGCGCTTGCCGGGCAAGCCCAGCGCGATGTACGGGATCGCCTGGCGGAGGCCCGCGAGCAGGGCGAGGCGAGCGTGGAGCGCTTCAGCGCCGATGTCGAAGCCCGCCTGCAGCCAGTGCTGGTCAAGCTGGGCCTGAAGGCGTCGCCGCGCAGGAAGCCCGCGTCCCGCACCCGCAAGAAGCCGGCGGCCAAGCGCACGCGCGCCGCTGCGCCCCGCAAGGCCGCCGCGAAGCGTCCGGCCCGCCGCAGCCGCGCCTGAGGCCGATGATCTCGGACTGGACGCCCCGGCATGCCGGGGCGTCCTGCGTTTCGGGGGGCGATCAGAGGTGCGCGGTAATCGCAGGCTCCGAGAACCAGTCGTTGTCGCGGCCGTTGGCGTAGCGGATCGGGATCTCCGCCAGCAGGGCGGGTTCCACATCGTCCAGGCAGGCGACGTTCACCGAGTAATAGCGCCCGCCCAACACCTCCAGCTCGCCGCGTCCGAACGACTTGACGCCGCAGTGACGGCAAAACAGGTGTTCCACCATGCCCGTGCCGAACGGATAGCGCGTCAGCGCTTCTTCACCCTGCAGCAGGCGGAAGGCATCCGGCTTCACCACCACGCCCCAGTACCGCGTCTTGGCGCAGACCGAGCAGTTGCAGCGGCCGCTTCCGGCGGACAGGTCGAGGTCGGCTTCGTAACGCACGGCGCCGCAATGGCAGCTGCCGGTGTACGTCTGGACGGTCATGGGGACGCGCTCGCTGCAGGAGGGAGGCTCCAGTGTTCCCTCTATCGAGGACAGAATCAGTCCTCAATGCCGGGGCATACTGGCTCCATGCTCAGTACGTCCAACCGCCTTCTCCGCCTGCTGTCGCTGATGCAGTCCCGTCGCCATTGGACCGGTGCCGAGCTGAGCCAGCGGCTGGAAATCGACCGCCGCACCCTCCGCCGCGATGTCGAGCGGTTGCGCGAACTGGGTTACCCCATCGATGCCTCGCCCGGGCTGGGCGGCGGCTACCGGCTCGGCGCCGGATCCGCGATGCCGCCGGTACTGCTGGAGGATGACGAAGCCGTTGCGGTGGCCGTGGCGCTTCGCACGGCCGCCGCCAGCGTGGGGCGGATGGAAGACACGGCGCTGCGGCTGCTGTCGAAACTCGACCAGTGGCTGCCGGCGCGCCTGCGCAAGCGCGCCAGCGCGCTGTATTCGGTCACCCTGTCGCTGGCCGGCGGCCTGCCGACCTCCGATGTGGACCTCCTGCTGCGTATCGCCGGCGCCTGTCGCGACGGGTTCCGCCTGCGCATGCACTACCGCGACCGCAGCCAGCGTGCCACCGAACGCCTGATCGAACCGCTGCGCCTGGTGCACACGGGCAGCCGCTGGTATCTGGTGGCCTGGGACCTGAAGCGGGAAGACTGGCGTACGTTCCGCGTCGATCGCGTGGAGGCGCTGCACGACACCGGCACGCAGTTCCCGCCCCGCGCGTTCCCGGGCGACGTCGCCGACTACGTGGCCAAGTCCATCACGCAGCCGTTCACCCGCTTCCAGGTCAGGCTGCGGTTGCCGCGTTCCATCGAAGAACAGGCCGCGCGCGTGCCGCCCTGGTGCGGGATCCTCGAGGCCGGCGATGCGGACCATTGCATGCTCGAGCTCGGGGCGGAATCCGTCGATGCGCTGCTCGCGCTGATGGCGCTGATCGGCCCGGACTTCGAGATCGTCGATGATCGTGGACTGCTGCCCGACCTGCGGGCGGCATCGGCCCGCCTGGGCGCGACGCTGGCGGCGGCCTGAAGGGGAAGGTTCGGCACGCCGCGCGTCCGGCGCGCACGATGCCGGGGCCGCTCAGGCGGTGTAAGCCTGCGTCAGCGTATTCAGATGGACGCGCTCGGCATCGCGCAGGAACGGCGCCACCAGCATCATCACCTGCACGATGCCCTGCCGGATGGCGGCCTGCTCATCCTTTTCGCCACGCGCGGAGGCATAGTTGAGCCAGAACGTCGAGACCACCAGCACGTTGGTGGCGGTGGCGGCGAGTTCCGCCGCCGAGGCCCGCATCACGCCCGCGTGTCCCATTCCCCGCATCACCGCATGCGCGCTGTCGTCGGCGCGCTTGAGGATGCGCGCGAAGCGCATGCGCAGCCGCCGGTTGCGGCTGAGTATCTCGACCAGATCGCGGTAGAGGAACCGGTAGTCCCAGATGCACTCGAACACCAGGTGCAGCTGCAGCCAGATGTCTTCGAGGCCCGGCAGGCGCTCGGTGGGCGGGGTCAGTGCGGCGTCCATGCGCTCTTCGTACCGGGCGAAGAGCTGCTCGATGATGTCGTCCTTGTTGCGGAAGTGGTAGTACAGGTTGCCCGGGCTGATCTCCAGCTCGTCGGCGATGTGGTTCGTCGTGACGTGAGGCTCGCCCTGTGTGTTGAACATCGCCAGGGCGGCGTCGAGGATGCGCTGGCGCGTGTCGCGTGCCACTACGCGATGAGCTTCTTCACCAGGTCCACGTACTTCTTCTGCGCGTCTTCCTGCGGAGTACCCTTCAGCTTGGCCCAGGCTTCGTACTTGGCCGTGCCGACGAAATCGAAGAAGCCCGGCTTGTCGCCCTTCACGTCGCCCTCGGCGCCCTGCTTGTACAGGCCGTACAGGCGCAGCAGCGTGTCGTTGTCCGGACGCTCCGACAGCGTCTGGATGTCCTTGGATGCCTGTTCGAATGCGCTCTTCAGATCTGCCATGGATGATCCCTCCCAGTGATCGGGGCCATCTGACCACGGGTGGTGGGGGCGGTCAATCCGTGACGGGATTGTCGAACGTGGGCCGCTCTGGCAAGTTAGCCCGCAGGGCGGTCGGAGGGGCTGGCCCACACAACTCGAGGGATGGGTCGTCATGAGCTATTTCGTCACGGGCGCCACGGGATTCATTGGCCGCTATCTGGTCGGCAACCTCCTCAAGCGCAGCGGGACGGTCCACGTGCTGGTCCGCAAGGACTCGCAGAAGAAGTTCGACGCCATAGCGAAGAAAGCGGGCTGGGACATGAAGCGCGTGGCGGTGGTGCACGGTGACATGACCAAGCCGAAGTGCGGCCTGACCCCCGCCCAGTTGCGTGCCCTCACCGGCAAGGTGAAGCATTTCTTCCACCTGGCCGCGGTCTACGACCTGACCGCCAGCCGCGAAGCCCAGCAGGCAGCCAACATCGACGGCACGCAGCACGCACTCGACCTGGCGGCGGCGCTCAAGGCCGGCTGCTTCCACCACACCAGTTCCATCGCCGCCGCCGGCCTGTACCCGGGCATCTTCCGCGAGGACATGTTCGAGGAAGCCGAAGGCCTGGACGATCCCTACCTGCGCACCAAGCACGATTCCGAAGGCCTGGTGCGCAAGGAAACCCGCATCAAGTGGCGGATCTACCGCCCCGGCATGGTCGTCGGCCACTCGAAGACCGGCGAGATCGACAAGATCGATGGCCCGTACTACTTCTTCACCCTCATCAAGAAGCTGCGCGAACTCCTGCCGCAGTGGGTGCCGGTGCTCGGCATCGAGGGAGGGCGCATCAACATCGTGCCGGTGGATTTCGTCGCCGACGCGATGGACCATATCGCGCACAAGCCGAAGCTGGACGGGCACACCTTCCACCTGACCGACCCGGAACCCATGCGTGTCGGCGAGGTGCTCAACACGTTCTGCCGCGCCGGCCACGCGCCGGAGATGACCATGCGCATCGATGCGCGCATGTTCGCCTTCGTGCCGGGCAGCATCCGCATGGCCGTGGGCAACCTGCCGCCGGTGCGCCGTTTCATCGGCATGCTGCTGCGCGATTTCAAGATCCCGAAAGAGGTGTTGAAGTTCATCACCTATCCGACTCGCTTCGACAGCCGCGAGACGGAGCGGGCGCTGAAGGGCAGCGGCATCGCCGTGCCGCGGCTGGACGACTATGCGTGGCGCCTGTGGGACTACTGGGAGCGCCACCTCGACCCGGACCTGTTCATCGATCGCTCGTTGAAGGGGAAGGTGCGCAACAAGGTGGTCGTCATCACCGGCGGTTCCTCCGGCATCGGTCTGTCCACCGCCCAGCGCGTGGCCGAAGCGGGCGCGACCACGATCATCGTGGCGCGTGGCGAAGAGGAACTGTTCAAGGCCCGCGACGACATGAAGAAGGCGGGCGGCAAGGTCTTCGCCTACACCGCCGACCTGGCGGACATGGCCGACTGCGACCGGCTGGTGAAGACCGTGCTCGACGAGCACGGCCAGGTCGACATCCTGATCAACAACGCCGGCCGCTCGATCCGCCGTTCCATCGAGGCCAGCTACGACCGTTTCCATGATTTCGAGCGCACCATGCAGCTGAACTACTTCGGCAGCATCCGCCTGATCATGGGCTTCCTGCCGAAGATGACCGAGCGTCGAAAGGGCCACATCATCAACATCAGTTCGATCGGTGTGCTGGCGAACTCGCCGCGCTTCTCGGCGTATGTCGCATCGAAGGCGGCGCTGGACGCGTTCAGCCGCTGCGCGCAGGGCGAGCTGTCGGGCAAGGGCATCAGCTTCACCACCATCAACATGCCGCTGGTGAAGACGCCGATGATCGCGCCGACCAAGATGTACGACAGCGTGCCGACGCTGTCGCCGGAGGAAGCGGCCGACCTGCTGGTCAAGGCGATCATCGAGAAGCCCAGCCGCATCGCGACCCGCCTCGGCATCTTCGCGGCCCTCGTCAATGCGGTGGCGCCGAAGGCGTACGAGGTGGTGATGAATACGGCCTTCGAGCTGTTCCCGGATTCCGCCGCCGCCAAGGGCGACCGCAAGGCGCTGAAGGAGTCCGCGCCGAGCCAGGAACAGATCGCGTTCGCGTCGCTGATGCGGGGCGTGCACTGGTAGGGGCGTGGCGTCGCGCCGGGCCGGCGCGGTGTCGCCATCGATGCCGATCGCGCGGCAGCGAACGCAGCGGAGCAAGCTCCGCTCTACGCGTCCTGGGTATCCGTCCACCGCAACGGCACCGCCTGCAGGTTCCGCATGTGCAGTGCCAGGGGTTCTATCCGTGACCACAGGAACCCGCGCAGTTCGACGTCTTCAACCGTCTCGAGCATCGCGCCGTGGAAGCAGGCCAGCCAGCCGCTGGCTTCCTCCATGCCGATCCGGAATGGCAGGTGGCGGGCACGCAGCATCGGCGCGCCGTGTTTCCGGGTGAACAATGGCGGCCCGCCGAGCCAGCCGCTGAGGAACTCGAACAGCTTCTGCTCGCTGCCCTCAAGCGAATCCGGATGCTGCGCGCGGACCGCGGCCGCTTCCGGCAGCGTGTCCATCAACGCATACATGCGCTGCGTCATCCGGCGCAGGCCGGCTTCGCCGCCGATGCGGTCGTAAGGCGTGGGTTCGGGAACGTCGGTCATGGGGCAAAGCATGGGAGCCGTTTGGCGATCATCCCGGGAACGACATGACACGCACAGCGACGGAGTGTCGCGGTGCGCCGGCGATCACATCGTCTTGCACTGGCGCCAGCGCACCGGCTCGCTGCTTCCCGGCGGCGGATTGAGCTGCACGCGGGTCGCGCGCAGGGCCGGGTAGCGCTCGAGTTCCAGGCAGATCCACGGCCAGATGTCCTTCTCGCTGGCGACGCGATCGATGCTCAGCGTCAGCTTGGTCTGCCAGACGCCGCGCGTGATGCCGGGGGTCTTGGACAGCGCCTTGAGCACGTCGCGCATCTGCACCTCCAGTTCCTCCTCCGTCGGTTCCCGGAACGTGGCCTGCGGGGCGGTGACGGTGGGTGGCGGTGGCGTGCTCGGGCGGGCCGAAGACGCGGGCGGCGACGCAGCGGGCACGTCGTCCATCGACGCCGGATGTCCGCTGGACCAGGCGACCATCGCCAGCGCGCCCAGGGCGACCGCCCCCAGCCACGAGATGCCCGTATGGCGCTTGGCACGACCGCTCGCGTACTGATCGATCTGTTCGCGCAGCGCGGGTTCGATCAGGTGGCGTACCTGCGGCCACAGGCGGGGGCCGTCGAGCAGTTCGATATTCGTGCCCTGCGCCGCATCGCGGCCTTCCTTTTCCACCTTGCCTTCGGTGGCGAGGATGCCGCCCTGTGCGGCGCCCAGGCGAATGCTGGCTGCCAGTTCATGGACCGGCGCGGCGGCGATCCGATAGGCAGACCCATGCTTGCAGGACAGCAGCCAGCGCTCGTCGCCGCGCTGCAGCAGGAAGGTCGACTGGGGCTCGCGGGATTCCTGCGGTTCGGGCGAGGCCTCCACCAGTCCGCGGCCGGCCATCGCGGCCAGGACGAGCTTGGAGAATTCGCGCCAGCGCAATCCGGACAGCGCATGCAGGCCGTAGGTCATTTCATCGCGGGGGCGACGCACCAGCCAGAGATAGGCGGTCGCCGCGATGCCGCTCACCAGGGTGACGGCCAAGCCAAGGAGCCAAAGGGACATGCGTCGCGGATGCGTTGTTGTTATTAGGACCGCGATTCTACCGGGCCGGCCCGGCGCGTGTCTTTCGATGGCCGCTCGGCGTTGCGGAATGCAGGCAAAGAAAAGCCCGCCAGTCCGAAGCCGTAAGGGGAGGGGAGCAAACGAACTTCGATGGACTGGCGGGCGGAATGATTGTTACGCCATTCGATGGTGCTGCGCAACAAAATTTTGTTCAGAAAAGCCTTCAAAAACGCGCTGCAGCCTTATGGTGCAGCCTTCTTGCGCGGTGCACGTTTGGCGGGCGTTTTCTTCGCGGCGGGCGCCGCTTTTTTGACGCTGGCCTTGCGCGGGCGTGCCGCACGGGCCGGCTTCGCCGCAGGCGCGCCGCCGAGCTTGCGCAGCTCGGCATTCAACGCATCGACGCGGTCGATCAGCGCGGAGAGGTCTTCGCGGCTGGGGACCTCGAGTCGGCGCAGCGCGCGGTGCACGCGCTCTTCGAAAACCTTCTCCAGGCGATCCCACGTATCCGATGCGCGCTCGCGCGCCTGCCCGACCGTGGTCTCCACCGCATCCCGCATGGCCTGCGCCTTGCCGCCGGCCGCCTTGCGCGTGATGTGCTCCAGCGACAGGCCTTCCTTCACCAGCGTTTCGAACAGCTTGGTGCCCTCGGCCTGCGCGCGGCCGAACGCCCCGACGCCCGCCAGCCACACCTGCTGCGCCGATTCGCCCAGGCGCTTGGACATCTGCTCGGCCTGCGCCTGCAGGTCGTCGTTGCGGGAAGCGGAAGCGGTCTTCTTGCGTGCGGATTTCTTCAGCGTGGCCATGGCGTTCCGTCGTTCGTTGGAGAAAGGAGTGCGCGCCAGAATCGACGGCGCGTCTAGAGTTTTCACACCAGCCGGTGATGTATCCGTGATCGGCTCAGGAACTGCGCGTCGCGCGCCGGCGCGACACCAGCTGGTCGACATCGTCCAGGGCGCGGCGCAGGCGGGCCGTGGTCTCGGTCATGCGCGGGGTAACGTCGAGTCCGTCCAGGATCGAACGGTGGCGGTCGCTGACGATGTCCTCGTTGTAGCGGATGCCATGGGCGGCCAGCATCGGCTTGAGCACGGCGGAGCGCCTGCGCAGGTCGGCCAGCGTATTGCGGTAGGCCAGCTGGCACACGCGGTGGCGCGAGGAAAAGCTGAAAAGGTTGGTGAAGAACAGTTCGCTGTCGTCCGAGTTCGGTTCGAACACCAGCTGGTCGATGTCCGGGTAGCGATGCGGGTACTTCTCCATGCCGATCTGCATGCGCGACTGCAGCAGCGTGCGCAGCGTCTGCGACAGCACGGCGGGCAGGCCGCCGCTGGCGAGCCCGACCTGTTCGGCCTGGTCCGCCTGCGGTGCGGCCTGGTTGGCATCGAACGGCACCAGCGGGTTGATGCCGATCATCAGGTCGATGCCGCGGTCCAGCACGGTGCTGGCGTGCATCGTGCGGCGGAGGGCGCCGTCGAGGAAATGGCGGCCGCCGATCTCCACCGGCGGATACAGGCCGGGCAGGGCGGAGCTGGCCTGCACGGCGCGCGAGATCGGGATGTCGTCCCAGCCCTCTTCGCCGAACCGCACGGCCTCGCCGCTGTCCAGGTCGACCGCGACCACGAACAGGTCCGCGTCCAGGGTGCGGAAATCGTTGCTGCGGCCGCGGCGGCTGAAGATGTCGCGCAGGAAGCGTTCGACCTCCTCGTTGTCGAAGATGCCGGTCGGCACCAAGCCACCGAAGCGGAGGAACAGGTCCGACCAGCGGGTGGCGCGGCGCGGATTCCGCAGCAGGCGTTGCAGCCAGTCGGCATACAGGCCCGGCAGGCTCGCGGCGCGGCGCAGGTACTCGCCGACATTGGGGCGCAGGAAGGTTTCCGGGCGGAACTGGGCGTCGTCGCTGGTGCCGGTGATGAAGATGCGGCACATCTCGGCCGTACCCATGCGGTTGGCCAGCCCCGCCGCGAGGAAGGCGCCGGAACTGACGCCCACGTAGCAGTCCATCCGGGTCAGGTCCAGACCGTCCAGCGCTTCGTCCAGGGCGCGCAGCGCGCCGAGTTCGTACATGCCGCCGATGGGGCCGCCGCCGGCGATGGCCAGTCCGATCTTGCCGTTGTGGCCCCGTTGCCGCGCGCTGTGGATCGAAAGCATGTACTACCCGTGATGACGTTGCCGGCCGAGTGTAGCCGACCGGTCGCCGGCTTGCGGTGGTCGCGCTCGGTCGGGATCATGGCGCCATGGCCCGAGGAAATCCGTTGATCGAACGCGTCGGCAGGCGCCTGGCCTGGCACCAGGCGGCGCACGACCCGGCCCGCGAGCCGCGCAACCGGCTGCGCTGGCTCCCCGAAGTCCGGCGATGGCAGGCCGCCCGCCTGGAGGCCAGCTTCGCCCATTTCCTGAATGACCCGACACGACGGGCGGCGGCGATGTTTTTCCTGACCGATGTCTACGGCGACCATGATTTCAGTGGTCGCGATGCCAATGTCGCCAAGGTGATGCCGATGATGCAGCGCCTGTTGCCGGGCGCGGTGCTGGAGACGGTGGCGCACGGCATCGAACTGGGCGTGCTGACGCATGCGCTGGACATGCGCATGGCCGAGGCGCTGCATCGCTTGGCGCCCCAGCGCCGCAAGCTGGACGCGCGCCTGTACGGCGAGGCCTATCGCCAGGTCGGGTTGCCCCGCTTGCGCAGGCACCAGATCGATCTGATCGCCGAGGTAGGGGTCGGGCTCGCGCGCGCGGTGAAGACGCCGGGCGTGGCCACACTGCTCAAGCTGTCGCGCGGCCCGGCCAAGGCCACCGGCCTGGGCGAACTGCAGGGCTTCCTCGAGCGCGGTTTCGCCGCGTTTGCCGCGCTGGGCGATGGCAAGGCGTTCGTGCGCGACATCGAGCGGGCGGAACGGGCGGTGTCCCGGCGGCTCTTCTCGTCGGACCCGGACCCGTTCCGGGACTGAGCGTCAGTCGAACTTCTCGCTGAGTACCCGACGGATCTCGGCTTCGATCGGGCCTTTCATCGCCGACAGCAGAAAGCCCAGGTTCGCGGTGACCCGCAGCGTGTCGTCGAGCAGGGCGATCTTGCCGTCCACGCCCGACCGGCTGAAGTTGAGCGTGTCGCCGTCCCATCCGTAATCCATGTCGAAGCGCTCGGCGAGCTTCTTCGCGACGCCTTCGATGGCCTTGCGCGCCTGCGCCGGCGACTTGGAATGGGGATGCTTGATGTCGATGCTGGCCATGCGCGGCTCCTGTGACGTGGCGGTATTCTGCGGGCCGCCGCGTGAAGATGCCAAGCCGGTGCTGCCGGCCACGCGCCAACCTGCTAGGCTCCCGTCGCGTGCAGAACCTCCGACTTCATTTCAGCAACCGCCCTGCGCCTGACCGGCCACTCACCACCGGCGTGCACCGCATCGTGCGCGAGGCCGCCGGCACCATCGGAGTCGGCGATGCGCTGCAGGGTGCATTGCTCGCGCAGATATGCGTCGACCGGCGCGGGCTGTGGCTGCAGGTGGCCAACGGGATGCGCGGGGTCCACATCAACGGCCGGCCGGTGAAGCGCATGGCCGTACTCCGCCCGGGCGACGCGGTCTACGTGGAAGGCGTCGAGCTGCTGCTGCAGTCCGGCTACGCGCCGGCGTCCGATCTGCACACCAGCGACGCCGGTCAAGGCGATGTGCGCGTGGTGCTGCGCGGCCTGGGCGGTAAGTACCACGGCAGGAGCGTATCGCTCGAGCAGCCCCGGATCGTCGGACGCGCCCGCGATGCGCACATCCGCATCGACGACCCCGGTTTTGCCGAGCGGCACGCGCGGCTCGAGTTGCGGGGCGAGCGCGTGCTGCTGCGCGACCTGGGGTCTTCCGAGGGCACCCGGGTCAACGGAGTCGCGGTCCGGGATGCGCTGCTGTCGGCGGGTGACCAGATCGTGTTCGATGCGCAGCACCGTTTCGTGCTGGAAGTGCCGTGGGCGCCGACGGCCAGGGTCGACGAGCCCGCCCCGCTGGAAGACGCCGATCGCGACCACCCGGTGGCCGATGCGGACCGTCCGGCGGGCCCGTCCGCGCTTCGCTGGCCATGGTTGCTGCTTGCGGCGTTGCTGATGGCCGGCGCGCTCAGCGCGCTGCTGCTGTTCGGCGCCGGCTGACCGATTTCCACAGGCGCCAGCCCAGCAACACCGCCAGGATGCCGGCGTACAGCAGCGGCTCGCGGATGTCGGATTTCACCAGCCACCAGAAGTGCAGCACGGCCAGCACGCCGATGGCGTACACCAGCTTGTGCAGTTGGCCCCAGCGCCGGCCGAGCCGGCGCATCCAGCCCTGGGTCGAGGTGATCGCCAGCGGCACCAGCAACAGCCACGCGGTGAAGCCCACCGTGATGTAGGGACGCTTGGCGATCTCCTCGAAGATCTGCGTCCAGTATCCGCGCAGGTCCAGGCCCAGGTAGACCGCCAGGTGCAGCGTGGCGTAGAAGAAGGCGTAGAGCCCCAGCATGCGCCGGAAGCGCAGCAGCACCGGCTGCCCGGTCAACTGGCGAAGGGGCGTGACCGCCAGCGCCACCATCAGCAGGCGCAGCGCCCACAGGCCGGTGCGGTGCTCGATCTCCGCCACCGGATCCGCGCCCAGCGCATCGCTGCCGCGCTGCCATACGTCGTAGAACTGCCAACCCAGGATCGCCAGCGGCGTCAGCGCCAGCGCATGCACCACGCTCTTGGCCGCCACCAGGCCTGCGGACGCCTTACGCATCGTGTCGGCTCAGTACCATTTCTTCAGATCCATGCCGGCGTACAGGGACGCCACCTGATCGCCGTAACCATTGAACATGCGCGTGGGGATGCGTTCGGCGAACAGCTTGCTCTGCGTGCCGGCGATGCGACGCTCGGTCTTCTGGCTCCAGCGGGGATGGTCCACGTTCGGATTGACGTTGGAGAAGAACCCGTACTCCGACGGCTGCAGATCGTGCCATGCCGTCTCCGGCATGCGCTCGACGAACTTGATCTCGACGATCGACTTGATGCTCTTGAACCCGTACTTCCACGGCACCACCAGCCGCAACGGCGCGCCGTTCTGCTGCGGCAGCGGCTTGCCGTACAGGCCGGTGGCCAGCAGGGTGAGCGGGTGCATCGCCTCGTCGATGCGCAGGCCCTCGCGGTAGGGCCAATTGATGGAACGATAGCGGACCCCCGGCATCTGGGCGCGGTCGGCGAGGGTGGTGAAGGCCACGTACTTCGCCTTCGACGTGGGCGCGAACTTCTTCAGCACATCGGCCAGCGGCACGCCAAGCCACGGGATCACCATCGACCAGCCCTCCACGCAGCGCAGCCGGTAGATGCGCTCCTCGGGGGCCAGCCCCTTCACCAGGTCCTCCAGCGACAGCGTGCCGGGCTTTGCGCACTCGCCCCCCACCGCCACCGACCAGGGCGAGGTCTTGAGCGTCTTGCGCGCCGTGGACGGGTCGGCCTTGCCAGTACCGAACTCGTAGAAGTTGTTGTAGCTGGAGACGTCCTCGTAACGCGTCAGCGTTTCGGTGGTGCGGAAGCCGGAGCGCGCCTGTTCGGGCGTCACCACGACCTTCGGGGGGGCGGGAGGTTCGGCTTCCGCGCAGCCGGCCAGGGCAAGGGCCGGCGCGGCGGCAAAGGCCTGCAGCAGGCGGCGGCGATCCCGATAGATCGCTTCGTCGGTGACCTCGGACTCGCGGATCCGCAAGGCGTCGCGCAGGGACATGGACTTCTCCGGCAAGGGGATGGCGGTTGGACGGCAGTCGCCGCGGAAAATTCCCGCGCGGGCCGGTCACGTGCAGCCTATACGCACCCGGGTGATCGCGGGATGCACGGCGTACGGGATTCATGCCCGCGCGTCCGCTTCGTTGCCCCTGCAACTGATGCGCTGCGGCATACTACGGACCCTCCTGTTCAGGTGCCCCATGACGCGCGCGTTCAACTTCAGTGCCGGTCCCGCCACCCTGCCCGAATCGGTCCTGCGGCAGGCCCAGGCCGAGATGCTCGACTGGAACGGCATTGGCGCGTCCATCGTGGAGATCAGCCACCGCAGCCAGGACTTCATCGCCGTGGCGGCCGAGGCCGAAGCGGACCTGCGCCGATTGGTCGGCATCCCCGACGACTATGCGGTGCTGTTCCTGTCGGGTGGCGCCACGACCCACCAGGCCCTGCTGGCGCTGAATTTCGCTGCGCCCGGCCAGGTCGTCGACTATGTGGTGACCGGCCACTGGGGCAAGACCGCCATCAAGCAGGCCGCGCCGTACTGCACGGTCAACATCGCGGCCGACGGCGAGGCCGGTGGCTTCCACGACATCCCGCCGCGCGACACGTGGAGGCTCACACCGGGTGCCGCCTACGTGCACATCACCGCCAACGAGACGATCCACGGCGTCGAGTTTCGCGACACCCCGGACGTGGGCGAGGTGCCGTTGTTCGCCGATTTCAGTTCCTCGATCGCCTCGGAGCCGCTGGACGTGTCGAAGTACGGCGTGATCTATGCCGGCGCGCAGAAGAACCTTGGCCCGGTCGGCGTGGCGGTGGTGATCATCCGCAAGGACCTGTTCGAGCGCAGCGGCCAACCGCGCGCCGACATCTTCGACTACCGCTCGCATGCCGCGCGCGACTCCATGCTCAACACGCCGCCGACCTGGAACTGGTACCTCGCCGGCCTGGTGTTCAAGTGGATGCTGGCCGAAGGCGGCGTGGCCGAGTTCGCGCGGCGCAATGCGGTCAAATCATCGCTCGTCTACGACGCCATCGACGCGTCCGGCGGCTTCTACCGCAACGACGTTACGCCGGCGGTGCGTTCGCGGATGAACATCCCGTTCTTCCTGCCGGACGACACCCTCAACGCGCGCTTCGTGGCCGAATCCAAGGCGGCCGGCCTGCTGGCGCTGAAAGGCCACAAGGCGGTCGGTGGCATCCGCGCTTCGCTGTACAACGCGCTGCCGGTCGAAGGCGCGCAGGCGCTGGTCGATTTCATGCGCGATTTCCAGCAACGTAACGGATGAAGTCCCTGCATTGCCCGATGTGGGAGCGACGTCAGTCGCGATGAAGCTTCACCGATAACCTTTCGCGACTTACGTCGCTCCCACAGGGAAGCGACGGGAATACGGAAAACGACATGGCATCCAAACCCAGCAAGCCAAAGAAGATCGCCAAGCCCGCCGCGGGCAAGAAGACCGAGGCGACGCCCGCCCCGGCGCTGTCCGACGTACGCGCCAAGATCGATGGCATCGACCGCCAGATCCAGTCCCTGATCGCCGAACGTGCCGTCTTCGCTCACCAGGTCGGCAAGGCCAAGGGAAAGCTGGCCGCCGCGGTGGACTACTACCGCCCGGAGCGCGAAGCCCAGGTGCTGCGCATGGTGGTGGACCGCAACGAAGGCCCGCTCAGCGACGAAGTGCTGGTGCATGTCTTCCGCGAGATCATGTCCGCCTGCCTGGCGCAGCAGGAACCGCTGAAGATCGGGTACCTCGGCCCGGAGGGCACCTTCAGCCAGCAGGCGGTGCTCAAGCACTTCGGCCGCTCGGCGCATGGTCTTCCGCTGGCCAGCATCGAAGAGGTCTTCCAAGAAGTGGCCAGCGGCAACGCCGATTTCGGCGTCGTGCCGGTGGAGAACTCGGGCCAGGGCACCATCCAGATCACCCTGGACATGTTCCTGACCTCGGACCTGAAGATCTGCGGCGAAGTCGAGCTGCGCGTGCACCAGTTCCTGATGTCGCGCACCGGTCGCATCGACGACATCGAGCGCATCTACGCGCATCCGCAATCGTTCGCGCAGACCGCGGGCTGGCTGCGCGCCAACCTGCCGAAGGTGGAGAAGGTGCCGGTGTCGAGCAACGCCGAAGGCGCCCGACGCGCGCGTGGCAACGACGATGCCGCGGCCATCGGGGGCGAGAGCGCGGCGCACGTCTACGGCCTGAAGAAGGTCGTCATGAGCCCGATCCAGGACGACAAGGACAACACAACGCGCTTCCTGGTGATCGGCCGCAGCATCTTCCCGCCGTCGGGCCACGACCGCACCTCGGTACTGGTCTTCATCCACGACAAGCCCGGCGCGCTGTTCGACGTGCTCAGCCCGTTCGCCCGCCACGGCATCAGCATGAACCGGATCGAGTCGCGGCCCTCGCACCATGCCAAGTGGGAGTACGGCTTCTTCATCGATCTGGCCGGACACATCGACGACGAGGCGATGAAGCAGGCACTGGCGGAACTGAAACAGCATTCCGCGCAGATCAAGGTGCTGGGGTCGTACCCCGTCGCGGTGCCCTGATCCGTTGCCCGGGCCCGCGGATGGGCCGATGAACCGAGAGACCTGATGAGCAGCAAGCAAGACTGGATCGCCTCCACCGGCCGCGCGCTGCGCGGCACCCTGGACATCCCCGGCGACAAGTCGGTATCGCACCGCGCGGTGATGTTCGCCGCGCTGGCCGACGGCACGTCGACGATCGACGGCTTCCTCGAAGGCGAGGACACCCGCGCGACCGCCGCGATCTTTTCGCGCCTCGGTGTGCGGATGGAAACGCCCTCGCCATCGCGCCGTATCGTGCATGGCGTCGGCGTGGATGGCCTGAAGGCGGCCGATGGCGAGCTTGATTGCGGCAATGCCGGCACCGGCATGCGCCTGCTGGCCGGCCTGCTGGCCGCGCAACCGTTCGACAGTGTGCTCGTCGGCGACGAATCGCTGTCCAAGCGTCCCATGCGCCGCGTCACCGGCCCGCTATCCACGATGGGTGCGCGCATCGACACCGAGGAGGGCGGCCTGCCGCCGTTGCGCATCCATGGCGGACAAGCCCTTGCCGGCATCGACTACACGCTGGAAGTCGCCAGCGCGCAGGTGAAATCGGCCGTGCTGCTGGCTGGCCTGTACGCAGAAGGCGAGACCGTGGTGCGCGAGCCGCACCCCACGCGCGACTACACCGAGCGCATGCTGAAGGCGTTCGGCGTCGACATCGACTTCTCCCCCGGCTTCGCGCGCCTGCGCGGCGGGCAGCGCCTGAAGGCGACCGACATCGCCGTGCCGGCCGATTTCTCGTCCGCGGCGTTCTTCCTGGTCGCGGCCAGCATCATTCCCGGTTCGGAACTGCGCCTGCGCGCGGTCGGACTGAACCCGCGCCGCACCGGCCTGCTGCAGGCACTGCGGCTGATGGGCGCGGACATCACCGAAGAGAACGCCAGCGAACACGGCGGCGAGCCGGTGGCGGACCTGGTCGTCCGCCATGCGCCATTGCAGGGCATCGAGGTGCCGGAGGCGCTGGTGCCCGACATGATCGATGAGTTCCCGGCGCTGTTCGTCGCGGCCGCCGCGGCAGACGGTCCCACCGTCGTGCGCGGCGCGGCGGAATTGCGGGTGAAAGAGTCCGATCGTCTGGCCAGCATGGCCAACGGTTTGCGCACGCTCGGCCTGCGCGTGGACGAGACGCTCGACGGTGCGACGATCTTCCCGGGGCCGCTGCGGGGCGGCGTGGTCGATAGTCACGGCGATCACCGCATCGCGATGGCGTTCTCGATCGCCGGACAGGTCGCGACCGGTGAGGTGCGAATCGGAGATGTCGCCAACGTGGCGACCTCGTTCCCGAACTACAACGGCCTCGCGACGGGCACGGGATTCGCTTTGCGCAAGGCGTGACGCGTTGGGCTCTCCGTGGGAGCGACGTAAGTCGCGACCGCAGCCCTTGAGTTCATATGTGGTTCGCCATCCCGCTGTTCACGCCGCCGTTCCCTGCCGTGTTCCTGCTGCAGAAGGATCATGGTCGCGACTGACGTCGCTCCTGCAAGAAGCCAGATATAAAAAGGGGGACGCCTGCCCGCGTCCCCCTTCTGCTTCCTCGTCAGTTCTATGGAGCGCTACAGCGCTTAGATCGGCTTAAAGTCCACCGGCACCTTCACGCTGGTGGCGATGGCCTTGCCATTCCGCATGGCCGGTTCGAAGCGCCACTGCTTCACGGCGCTCAGCGCGGCACGATCGAGCTCACGCTCACCACTGCGCTCGACCACACGAACGTTCACCGGGTTGCCGTTGGCATCGACATCGGCCAGCACCACGACCGTCCCGCCGACGCCGGCACGCAACATCGAGGCCGGGTACTTAGGCTGGGCGTTACTGGCGAGCGGGCGTGCATCACGGCTGATCGCAGCGGCACGGGTCGCACGATCGGCGCGATCGTGATTGGCGCTGCCGGTTGCACGCTCATTGGCTGGTGTCGTGGTCACCGGCTGGTCGATCACCGGGCTCGGTGCGGTTGCGACAGGCGCTTCCGCCGGGGCGCGCGATTGGCTCCACCAGATCAGGCCACCCGCGGTGACGGCGAAAGCGAGCAGCATCAGCAGTACGGGGGATGCGTTGCGTCGCGGTTCCATCTGGGTCTCTTCCAGGGTGGGATCCGGCGCACGGTATTCGTTGTTGATGGACGTTGACATGTGAACCTCCGTTTCGCGTTGTGGGTTCCGCGTTGGAACGGTGCCGAGTCTTTGCTTGCGGATGTTTTCGACGCGTGATTCAGCGATGAAACGAGCGTGCCGAAGTTCAGCTAGCGGAATGACGGTTCAGCAATGCGTACGCATCGTAAAAGCGCATTCGCGCAGCGAATTGAAGTAGAGGCTCCCGTGCACACGACCATTCTGTTCGCCGCATCTCGCCAGTGCGTCGCATCCCATCACGCTGATGGGCACCGGCTCCATCGCGATCGAACCCGATGCTTGACGCAGTACGAACGCGTGGTCCTGGCGTGTCCACGTGCCCGACTGGATCGGTCCCGCGCAGACATCGCACTGCACCTGCATCGCGTAGCGACCGGAGTCCATCAGTCGCGCGGCATGGGAGTAGCCACGACCCTTCACCCAGGTCTGGCCGGGCTCGTCGCCCAACGGGTCTTCGACCGACGGGCTGCGCGTGGACCAAGGCCATGAGCCCGCGAAGAGGACGATCAGCGGGATTGCCGCCCAGGCAGCGATGCGTTTCAGCGATCGCGCCTGGCCAATGCGGTCACCGCATCTTGAAATCGATCGGCACCGTCACCGCGCCCGGCACCGGCTGGCCGTCGCGCTGCGCCGGCTGGAAGCGCCATTGCCGTACCGCAGCGAGTGCGGCGCGGTCGAGATCGCGGGAACCGCTGCGTTCGGCGATCTCGACGGAGGTCGGTACGCCGTCCGCCCCCACTTCGACGCGCACCATCACCGTGCCCTGGTCTCCGGCACGGATGGCCGAGGCGGGGTAGTCCGGGGCGGGTGTCTGGCCGGGAATCGGAACCGGCACGTCGCCAGGGGCCAGCGGCACCGTGGTCGTCGGTGCCGCCGCGTCGGCCGGCGTGGCGGGCAGTGGCGCTTCCACGACGGGCGAGGGCATCGGCGCTTCTTCCACCAGTTGCGGGCGCTCTTCGGCCGCGGGGCGGGGCGCGGGTTCGTCCATGCCGCTCGCGCCGGCGCCGGTGGAGAGGGGCTCGGGCAGCGCTTCGATCGGCAGCGACTTGCCGGGCAGTGCGGGGTCGGGCGTATAGAAGCCGTCGTCGCGGCCGGCCCACCAGACGATCAGGAACAGCAGCAGGCCGACGCCGAAGGCGATCGCCGCATTGCGCAGGGCGGTGCGGGGCAGGCGGAAGGTGAAGTGCGGATCGTGCGGTTGCTGGGCCGACATGGGAGTCACCGGAAAAGTCGCGCCGATTCTTGCACAGCCGCGGTTAACCGCGCGGGCAGGCGGTCGCAGATGGGCGATAATGCCGGCTTCCCACGCCAGACTGTAGTGTCCATGCTCGATCCCGTCCTGCTCCGCACCCAGCCCGCCGAACTCGCCCAGCGCCTCAAGGAGAGCCGCGGCTTCGACCTGGACGTGTCCCGCATCGCCGACCTGGAAGCCTCGCGCAAGCAGATCCAGAAGCGCACCGAGGAACTGCAGAACCTGCGCAACACCCGCTCCAAGGCCATCGGCCAGGCCAAGGCCAAGGGCGAGGACGTGGCCGCGCTGATGGCGGAAGTGGCCGGATTCGGCGACGAGTTGAAGGCCTCGGAAGTGAAGCTGGACGAGATCCGCGCCGAGATCGAAGCCATCGCCCTCGGTATCCCGAACCTGCCGCACGCCAGCGTGCCGGTCGGCAGCGATGAGGCCGGCAACGTCGAACAACACCGCTGGGGCACCCCGCGCGCGTTCGATTTCCCGGTCAAGGACCATGTCGAACTCGGCGCCCGTCACGGCTGGCTCGACGCCGACACCGCCGCCAAGCTGTCCGGCGCGCGCTTCACCGTGCTGCGCGGCCAGCTGGCGCGCCTGCACCGCGCGCTCGCGCAGTTCATGCTCGACCTGCACACCAACGAGCACGGGTACGAAGAGACCAGCGTGCCGGTGATCGTCAACGCCGACTCCATGCGGGGTACCGGCCAGTTGCCGAAGTTCGAGGAAGACCTGTTCTCCACCGAGCTGGGCGAGCACAAGCGCTACCTGATCCCGACCTCGGAAGTGCCGCTGACCAACATCGTCCGCGACGAGATCCTCGACGACGCCCGCCTGCCGCTGCGCATGACCGCGCATTCGATGTGCTTCCGCTCCGAAGCCGGCAGTGGTGGCCGCGACGTGCGCGGCATGATCCGCCAGCACCAGTTCGAGAAGGTGGAGCTGGTCTCCATCGCGCGCCCGTCGGAGAGCTACGACGAGCAGGAGCGCATGACCCGCGCCGCCGAAACCGTGCTGGAGAAACTGGGCCTTCCGTACCGCCGCATGCTGCTGTGCACGGGCGACATGGGTTTCGGCGCCACCAAGACGTTCGACCTGGAAGTCTGGCTGCCGTCGCAGAACACCTACCGCGAGATTTCCTCGTGCTCCAACTGCGAGGACTTCCAGGCGCGTCGCATGCAGGCGCGCTGGCGCAACCCGGCCACCGGCAAACCCGAGCCCGTGCACACGCTCAACGGTTCCGGCACCGCCGTGGGCCGTGCGCTGATCGCGGTAATGGAGAACTACCAGAACGCCGACGGGTCGATCACCGTGCCCGAGGTGCTGCGCCCGTACATGGGTGGGGCAGAGCAGATCGCCTGAGTTGTTCCGTCCCCAAGCCGGGAGCACGCGCGAGTCCTTCTCCCCGCGAGCGGGGAGAAGGTGCCCGAAGGGCGGATGAGGGGCAGCTCTTCGCGCAATGCTTTCCGCGTCCGGATGCGCTCGTGCGTTGACCGCAGGCTGCGCAGCTCCACCATCCCGTCTCCGCTCGCCCGTCACCCGCCCTCCAGGCACCCTCTCCCCGCTGCGCAGGGCGAGGGAATCCATCCGGCAACTCGCCAAGCTACGTAGCCCGGGTAAGCGCAGCGCACGCGGGGCCTCGTGACATGTCGGTCCCCGTATCCCCGTGTCCCCGTATCCCCGGATGCGGCCGCTGGCCTTATCCGGGCTACGTCGTTGTTCTCCCCGCTTCGCAGGGAGAGGGGAGCGTCATGCCTTCTTGGGGCACCCCTTCGTCGCCTTCGCCACCTTGGCGCGCACGGCCGCGCGGCCCAGGTCGCGCAGCGCATCCTTGCCTACCCAGCGTCGCGCCGCGTCGTCGGATGCCGCCAACTGGGTCGCCACTGCGATCGCTTCCGCATGCAGGGTGGCGTTGCGGTGGCCGATGGCGCGTAGCGCCCAGCTCACGCCCTTGCTGACGAAGTTGCGCGCATCGCCCGCAGCGGCGTCCACGTGGGTCAGCCCGGCGAGGAAGGGCGCATCGGGCGTCTGGCGGTCATGCACCGCCAAGCCGGCCAGCAGCGCGAACGCCGCGCGTTTCTCGAACTCGCCGCGCTTGCGCGCCCATGCATCGATCCGCCCCCAGGCATGCGGGCTGCGATCGAACAGGTGCAGGCACAACGTGTCGCAGACCGCCCAGTTGTCGAACTGGCGGCACCAGCGGTCCATCTGGGTCGTGGTGAGTTGCGCAGGGTCGGCGATGAAGGCCACCAGCAGGCGTGCTTCGTAGATGCCGCTCTCCCAGAGCGGCTGCGCCAGCGCAGGCTGGCGCCCGATGCGTTTGCCCAGCGCCTGGATCTCGCGCATGGGCACGCCGAGAGCGTGGGTGTCGGGGATGCCGTACCGCGCCAGACTGGCGCGATGCTCGGCGCTGGCGGCGGCCCTCAGCAGGGCGAGGGCGCGCGGGGTGTCGATCGGTTCCGGGGCAGGGGTCCGGGCGGGCATCGGCAGGTCGGCAGGTCGGCAGGACGGGTGCCGGCAGCATACCGGTCCCGTCCCGCGACCTGTGGTGGCTCAGGCGGCCTGGCGCAGCGGCGCCGGAATGCTCGCCAGCGCCGCTTCAATGGCCTGCGCCTTGTGTTCGGGCGAATAAGCCACGCGCTCGGCGCGGATGAACTCCACGTCGGTAATGCCCAAGAACTTGAACACCTGCGTCAGGTAGGGCGCCACGAAGTCGATCGCGGTGCCGGCGTACTCGCCACCACTGGCCTCGGCCACGATCACCTTCTTGCCACCGGCCAGGCCAATGGGGCCGTTCTCGGTGTATTTGAAGGTGCGGCCGGCCACGGCCACGCGGTCGATCCAGGCCTTCAGCGTGGACGGCACACCGAAGTTGTAGCGCGGCACGCCCAGTACGATGACGTCGGCGTCCAGGAACTGCTTCAGGGTCGCTTCGCCGGCTTGTGCGGCGGCGGCATCGCCCCCACCCAGTACGGCGTTGGTCAGGTGGGGCAGCGGGTCGGCGTCGAGGTCGCGATAGGTGACCTCCAGGTCGGGCAGGGTGTCCTGCCAACGGGCTACGATGGCGGCGGTCAGTTGCCGGCTGACCGAGTTCGCGGCCAGGGCGCTGCTGTCGATGTGCAATAGTTTCATGGTGGTTCTCCGGTCAGGACGCGGCAGGTGCCGCCTTGGGAACCACTGTAGGTCGTTGCATTATTGGGATAAACGTGGTCTAACGTCACTGATTGTTCTAAAGGCGGAACTATAGTCATGCAGCACGACCTCAACGACCTCTACTACTTCGCCATGGTGGTGGACCACGGTGGCTTCGCCGCCGCCGAGCGGGCGCTGGGCATTCCCAAGTCCCGCCTCAGTCGGCGCATCAGCCAGCTGGAAGCCGATCTCGGCGTGCGCCTGCTGCAGCGCTCGACGCGCCGTTTCGCGGTGACCGACGTCGGCACCAGCGTGCATCGCCATGCACAGACCATGCTGGCCGAAGCGCAGGCGGCGCGCGAAGTCGTCGATCGCCTCAGTGCCGAACCGCGCGGCGTGGTGCGCGTCAGCGTGCCGGTGGCGGTGGCGCAGATGCAGTTGCCGAAAATCCTGCCGGCCTTCCTCGACAAGTACCCGAAGGTGCGGCTGCAGCTGCACGTCAACAACCGCCGTGTCGACATCATCAACGAGGGCTACGACGTGGCCCTGCGCGTGCGCGCGAAGCTCGACGACGACGGCAGCCTGGTGATGCGCAGCTTCGGCCAGATCCAGGAACTGCTGGTCGCCAGCCCGAAGTACCTCAACCGCGCCGGCCGCCCGAAGGTGCCGGAAGATCTGGCGGAGCACGTCACGCTGAGCATCAGCGAAGACGAGGCGCGCCAGCGCTGGGAGCTGCACGGGCCGGATGGCGAGGTACGCCGCATCGAGTTGAATCCGCGCCTGGCCGGCTTCGACTTCCCGCTGCTGCAGTCGATGGCGAAGGACGGCTACGGCATCACCCTGCTGCCGGAGACGGTGTGCGCGGAAGCGGTGCGCAAGGGCGAGCTGGAGGTGGTGCTGCCGGAATGGAGCCTGCCGCAGGGCATCTGCCACGCGGTGTTCGCTTCGCGCCGGGGCATGTTGCCGGCGGTGCGGGTGTTCATCGATTTCCTGGCCGAGCACCTGCCGCAGCAGATCGAGTCGTCGCGGCTGGATTGCGGCGGCGCCTGCGCGGAGGCGAAGGAGAAGGCCATCGCCATGGCGATCGACAACACCAAGGCCGGCAAGGTGAAGAAGGCCTCGTAAGCCACGGCTGCGGGGTTCGTGCGAAAATGCGCACCGGCCTGCAATGGGCCGTGCGCGCCGCCAGGGTAGGGCGGCGATGCACCGCGACGGGATCGCGGGCAGTTTCAGAAAACGGAGAGATGGCCGAGCGGTTTAAGGCAGCAGTCTTGAAAACTGCCGTAGGTGCAAGCCTACCGTGGGTTCGAATCCCACTCTCTCCGCCACCTCGGCAAGCGCTGTACCTTCCTGTCGGCAAGGAGCATTCGTATGCGCGGCGTCGAAGTGACCGGAATCGGCCTAGCGATCCTTGGGGTGGCGATCGTCCTGATCATCGCGTCCTTCCCGCTGCGCGCCTGGATGCTCCACAAGCTCCAGGACGACGTCTCCGTAAGGGATCTGTTCGACGGCAGGTCCATGATCGGCTCCGACTTCCTCGCGTTTGGCTTCATCAGGAAGTGGCGGACACTCTCGATCGCAGCCCGAGTCCCCGTGCTGGCATTTGTCGTCGCTCAGCTATCGGGCATGATTTTAATGCTGCTGGTCTGGCTTCGTACGCTTCTCTAGGCCTCTAAAGGGAGGAGATTCCATGCGTCGTTTCCTCATGCTTGCGTTGCTCCTGCACGGCGCCGCCTGGGCCGCCGAACCGCCGGCGCGCGTGATCGTCATCGGCACCTACCACTTCAGCAATCCGGGGCAGGACAAGGCAAATGTGGACGCGGTGGACGTCACGGTGCCCCGGCGGCAAGCGGAACTGCAAGCGGTGACCGATGCGTTCGCGGCCTTCCAGCCGACGTTCGTCGGCGTCGAGTGGCCAGCCGATGCCGCGCGCGAGCAATACGCGCGCCATCTCGCCGGCACGCTGCCGCCGTCCAGCAACGAAGTCGTGCAGCTCGGATTCCGGCTGGCAAAACAAGTGGGGCTTACGCAGGTCCACGGGCTGGACGTGCCGGGCGATTTTCCCTTCGAGCCGTTGGGCGCCTGGGCGCAGGCGAACGGGAGGGCGGGCGATCTGGATGCGCTGATGGCCCAGGCCCAGGGCATCACCGCGCGCATCACCGCGTTGCAGGCCACGCACAGCATCGGCGGCGTGCTGCGCGACATGAATACGCCGCAGGCCCTCGATGAGGCCGCCCGCTTCTACGCCGAGTTCCTCCGCTACGGCAGCGGCGAACAACA
The DNA here is from genome assembly GCF_947498795.1 of uncultured Pseudoxanthomonas sp. Taxonomy (NCBI): domain Bacteria; kingdom Pseudomonadati; phylum Pseudomonadota; class Gammaproteobacteria; order Lysobacterales; family Lysobacteraceae; genus Pseudoxanthomonas; species uncultured Pseudoxanthomonas sp. Next base: position 707,383 of record NZ_CANMLQ010000002.1, read on the forward strand.
GCCCGGCGTCGAGCTCAATGCCGCTTGGGCGAAGCGCAATTTCGCCATCTGCGCGCGCCTGCTGCAGGCGTTGAAACCGGGTGATCGCGCCGTGGTGTTCTACGGGCAGGGACACGTGCCGCAATTGGCCGCCTGCCTGCGGTCGGCGCCGGGTGTTGAGCTGGAAGAAGCGGAAGCATTCCTGCCGACCTCGTGAAGGGAAGAAATGCGGGTGGGGGCTTGAGTTGCGTGGCCCGCGGAACGCCAGCGGCCGCACCCTGGACCGCGGTGCCGAATGACCTCTGATACATCTCCCCGGGTGCGCTTCGCTTACCGGGGCGACGGTCTACGACCTTTAGCCATTCCATTTCTAGACCATGTGCCAAGCGCGCCCGCTAGACTGCGGCATCACCTGACCGGATGCCCGCTCCGCATGAAGCTCACCCCCACGCCCATCACCGCCGTCATTGCGGGCCTCTTCGCCGGCATCGTGATGCCGCTGGTCTGGCCGCGACTGGGAGACGAAACCTTGAACTGGGTATTCGCCTTCCTGCTGGTCATCGCGCTGCCGATGCACGTGCTGGTGGTCGGGTTCAACCAGCCGCGCGAAGCGGGGCAAGGCGGATTGAACAGCGCGTTGATCAAGCGTGTGGCGATCTGGCTGGCATCGGCCGTGGCGGCCGTGGCGCTGATGCGGATCCTGTCGCTGTAGCGAGGAGCGTCCAGGCCTATACTCGGCCTACCCAACGGAGAGGGAAATCCCATGCGCAAGACCGCCATCTTCCTTGCCCTCATGTTCGCCGCCGGCATGGCGTTCGCCGATACCTACGCCTTCGGCAACCGCGTGGTCAGCAGCGGCGACAGCATCGGTCGGCTTGTCGAGATCGCCGGCAAGCCCGATCTGGTCACTCCGCTGGAAAACCAGTACGGCGCCCGCGAAGGCGAGAACTGGACCTACTTCCGCGACGGCAAGACCATCGTCTTCACCATCAACACCAGCGGCAAGATCCTGCGGATCACCGAATCCCGCTGATCGGGACACCGGGGTCGTCCATGAAGCGGATCGCACGGCCTTTCTTCATGCTGGTCTGCGCGTCGATGCTGTCCGGCTGCATCGGGACATCCAGCAAGGTCGCTCGTGCCAACACGGCGACGCCGGGTTCCACCCTCTGGTACACCATCGACAATCCCGGTGGTATGACGCCGGTGGCCTTCTAGGCGGTCATGCCGACGAGATTGCGGACTTCGCGCTGGCGGGCGGGGGCCCTGCGTCACGGGGAGCCGCGCCAGTCGACGCAACGCCACAGCCTGGCGAGATGAAATGGCAATCGAAAACGCGTTGAGCTTCCGCCTCGGAATGACGATCTCCCGCCGCAAGCCCGCGTCTTGCCACGCTCTCCCTGCATTGTTCCGCCTGCAAGACCCTCGATGAGGGAGTAGCGGGACTTTTCTGGTCCCGCTTGAGCCGTAATGAGAGAAGAGAGCGCCTTTCAGGTCCTCGCAACACCCTTAGTGAGAGAAGAGAGAGCCTTTCAGGTCCTCGCGAGACCGTTAGTGAGAGAAGAGAGAGCCTTTCAGGTCCTCGCGAGACCGTTAGTGAGAGAAGAGAGAGCCTTTCAGGTCCTCGC
>NZ_CANMLQ010000003.1:0-130000 GCF_947498795.1 uncultured Pseudoxanthomonas sp.
CCGTCCCATCCTTGCCATATCGTTCGCTCCTATCAGTGCAACTGTTGATCATGTTGCATTGACGGGTTGAACTCACCCCTTCCTGTCGTGCGATCTGCATCGCGATGCGAACGACCCGACACTGTTCACCCTGTACGAGCGCTGGGCCGAGCCCGACGTGGCCACGTTCCTCGCGCGCCAGGACAGGCCCTACCGTCGCGACTACGAGGCCCGCTTGCCCGAGTTGCTGCAGGGTCCGCGGGAACCGCAGGTGCTGGTGCCGCTGGCTCGCTGGCCATCGACCGCCCGGAGTGAAAGCGCGTAGCCGGTGGGACAGGACATCGCATCGGCGCGGATGCGATGCGTGTAAGCCGCGGGGCGGAACCAGGCTCACCGTCCCATGGTCCCTCGGTCACCGTGATGGTGAAGACGTGCCCACGCCGTGACGGACCGTAGCGTGCGCCGTGCGCGAGAATGCCTGGGCATCATCGACCGGCATGCGCGTGGCGCACGCTACAGGTGGTAGTCGGTGAAGGCGAAGCGCCCGTCGCGCAGTTCGGTATCGCCCTGGGCCAGGAGGAGCGGCGCGTCGAACATCGGACCGGCCGAGACGCAGGTGTGGAATTCGCCGTTCTCCCCGCAGGGATCGGTGCCGGTCGGCAGCGCGTCAAGCAATGCACGGTCGAAGGCATGGCCGGCGAAGCGTGCATCCAGTTGCTGCGTGTCCACGCAGCACAGGTCGGCGCGCATACCGCCGTCGATCATCTGCCTCGCCAGCGCGCCGGTATCCGCCCCGAACAGCGGCGTCAGCACGTCCCAGCCGATCTTGCCCAGGCTCTGCACGCGGTACGCGCGGACGTCGTCCAGGAACAGGTCGCCGAACGCCATCGTGCGCAGGCCGGGCCAGCGTTGCGCAGCGTCCGCCAGCGCAGCGGCCATCGCGCGTGCGTAGTCTTCGTTCGTGCACCGTGCGGGAATCATCGCTTCGATCAGCGGCAGGCCGCTCGCCCGCGCCTGTGCGTGCAGGACGGTGCGACGGATCCCTTGCATGGAGACGCGCTGGTCATGGTCCGTCAGCGTGGTCAGCAGCCCGACGACGTCCACGTCATCGCGCTGGCGCAGGACGTGCAGGGTCCAGGCTGCATCCTTGCCGCCACTCCAGGCGAGCAGTATCGGGAGGCGTTCGGCCATCAGGCCGCGGATACGTCGCGCAACTCCCAGGCGCTTCCCGCCAGCAGGCGCAGGCGGTGCTTCAGCACCTGTCCGGGAATGGACGACGTGGCGACCAGCAGGATGCTCAGGTCGTCCTGCTGGCCACGGACGGTCGCGCCGTCGTCGACCACGCCCAGGCCGGGATCGACTTCATCGGGTTCTTCCTGGCGCGCGCGCCAGCGCTCGAACAGGCTGCTGGTACGCAGCGCGTGCTGCAGTTGCGCGGCGAATTCGTCCGCACCGTGCGCATCGAAACTGAAAGCCGGATCGCCGCCGCGTGCGCGGCCGGGATCGGGCAGGCTGATGTAGTAACGAACGGCCATGGCACCCCCGGTAGAAACCTGGGGCATAGCGTTATCCACGGCGCGTTAGCCGGCCGTTACGCGACCTTGAACGGCGCCGGCGGCGCGGCGAAGGCGGCGACGACGGCGCCCTTGCCCACGTTGACCATGCCGGTGAGGCTCATGACGCTTTCGAACACCTCGACCTTGTTGTTCTCGCAGATGTCGCGCAGGCGCTGGTAGCCCGGCAGCGCGCGCAGTTCGGACAGCTCGCCGCCGTAGCTCAGGCATACGGTGGGCGTCATCAGGCCGGCCATGACGCGGTTGCCGGTGAACTTGAACATCTGTTCGACCGCATTCTCGAAGCCCTTGATCTTGGCGACCGGCTCGGTGTTGCCGGCATGGCCGTACAGCACCGGCTTGATGTCCAGCGCGCTGCCCAGCGCCGCGCTGAGCAGGCCCACGCTGCGGTCGCCCTTGGTGCGCGCGCGGTTGCGCAGGTAGTACAGGTCGCGCGGGATCATGTAACCGTGCGTGTGGTTGGCCAGTTCCTCCAGGCGCACGCGGATCTGCTGCACGCTGGCGCCGGCGTCGCGCATGCGCACGGCTTCGACGGCGGTGATGCCCTGGGCGGCGAACAGGTTCTGGGTGTCGATCACGCGCAGCGCGAACGGCGAATTGTGGCCCGCGGCCTGCCGCACCGGCTTGTAGTCGTTGAGGATGGCGAAACTGGCCTGCATCGCGTTCTCGTGGATCGGCGACCGTGTCTTGGTGATCGTCATGCAGAAGACGTGGTCGTAGTCGATCACCAGCCGGCCCAGGAACAGGTCGCGGATCTGGTTGACGGTGAACGGCGTGGTCTCCGCTTCGTGGCCGCGCTCGGCCACGTGCGCGTGCAGGAAGCTCAGCGTGGCCTGCTCGTCGCGATGGTCGGCGAGCACGGCTTCGCCGATGCGCACCGTGATCGGCAGGATCACGATGTTGTGTTGTTCCAGATACTCCAGCGGCAGGTCGCACGCTGAATCGACGACTATCCCAATGCGCATTAGCCCCTCCCGGCATCGTCGCATTTGTACTTATCTCCGGAAAACTAGCGGAGAACGGCGGGCAAGTCGCCGGATAAACGCATGAAGTGTGCGGTGCGTCACCCTTTTTTGTGAGGTGAGGGGCGCGGGAAAACGGGTGCCGCGTCAGGTTCATGGCGAGGCCCTCGACGCACAAAGAGTGTGAGCAAAGTCACATAAACACGCGAGATGGGCTTGTCCCGGGTCAGGCCCCGCCCGACACTCGGCACGTAGGGAAGGGGCAACATGACTCAGCAGGGGTGGTTACTGCTGCTGCTCGCCCTGCTGCCGGTGGGCGCGCACGGGGAGAACATCGCGCGCATCGATCGCCTCCAGCCATCCACGCTGGAGCAGCAGGCCGGACAGCGCGCCGGATTGTTTTCGGAACGTCGCTTCGACAGCGGCGATGCGTCCGTGCGCGTGATCGGCAACGGACACTGGCGCGTGTATCCGCGCGACGGCATCGCCGAGCCGCTGCTGGTGATCTACCACCCCTACAACGCGCGCGTGACGGTGCGCGCACCGGGCGACGCGACGCCCCGCACGCAGGACCTCTTCCAGCCCGGGCTCGATCCGGAGTACAGCCGGCGCGCGCTGGTGTTCCCGCTGGCGCGTGAAGGCCCGGTCGAGGTGACGGTGGAAGGCGCGCGTTATCCGATGCAGGTGGCGGTCGAGGCCCGCTCCGACTACGCCGCCGCCGATCTCTGGCACGTGCGCCTGCTGCTGCCGGCGGTCGGCATGACCCTGGGCGTCGCGCTGGCGGTGCTGCTGTTCTGGCTGGTGCTGCGCGAGCGCGTCTACCTGCTCTATGCCGGCGCCATGCTGCTGCAATTGCTGTACGTGTTGTGTTCGTATGGCGAAGCCTATGCCTGGCCGGGCCTGTCGCTGCTGCGCCATTTCGGTGCGCAGGGCATCTGGACCATCGGTACGCTCGCTACCATCCTGATGGTGTACCTGTGGCAGGACTACGCCAACCTGCGGCGCGCGGCACCGCGGCTGGCCTGGCTGATGCGGCTGGTCGGCGTGTACGGCTGCACGCTGACGTTGGTGCTGCTCGCCTCGCCGTGGCCGGCCGACGACCGCTGGTTCCCGAACGTGGCCAATGCCCTGTTCCTGCTGACCAACCTGGTCACGCTCGCCACGCTGCTGGTGGCATGGTGGCGGGGCGAGCGCCATGCGAGCATCGTGCTGCTGTCTTGGTTGCCGTTGCTCGCGTTCACCATGGTGCGGGCCCTGCGCTTCAGCGCCGGCGAGCGCGCGGGGCCGTGGCTGGAATACGGCATTCCCTGGTGGCTGGCATTCACCGCGGTGGCGCTGGGCCTGGGCCTGGCGCACCGCATGCTGACCGTCCGCCGTGAGCGCGACAGCGCCAAGGCGCACGCCGAGCGCGACGGCCTGACCGGCGTGCTCAACCGGGGCGCCATCGAGCACCGTCTCGACTGGGCGCTGATCGCGCGGCAGCGCGAACAGATCCCCGTATCGCTGCTCTTCATCGACCTGGACCATTTCAAGCAGGTCAACGACCGCCACGGCCATGCGCTGGGCGACGCGTGCCTGCGTGCCGTGGCGCGTGCGGTCAGCGAACAGTTCCAGTACGGCGACCAGCTCGGTCGACTCGGCGGCGAGGAGTTCGTGCTGGTGCTGTCGGGCGCAGGCCTGCAGGCCGCGACGCGCATCGGCGAACAGGTCGCGACGCGCATCCGCCACGACTGCGCCACGGTGGAAGGCGTCGACGTCGCGCTGACGGCGAGCCTGGGCGTCGCGCAGGCCCGCGATGGCGATACCGTGGCATCGCTTATCGCCCGTGCCGATCACGCCATGTATGTCGCGAAGCGGGCCGGCGGCGACCAGGTGATGGACGAACGCGCCGTGGGCCTGCCCGCACACGGCACGCGGGCACCCGAAGGCGCCCGCGTGGAGTGATCTCGCCCGCGGCGCGCTACTTCGCGTAGGCGCGCGGCAGCGGACCCGGTTGCTGCAGGTAACGGTCGCGCAGGTCGGTCTGGCGCGACCGCATCGGCATCGCGCGTCCGCCCAGCCATACCTGGGTCGCCGTGCTCGACACATCCAGCGGATCGCCGCTCCACAGCACCAGGTCCGCCAGCCTGCCGGGTGCGATGCTGCCCAGGCGGTCGCCCACCCCGAAGCTTTCCGCCGGTACGCGCGTCAGGCCCGCCAGGCCCTCTTCCCACGGCAGGCCATTGGCCACCGCGTTGCCGGCGAGCTGGCGGTTCTTGCGCGCGTTATGGGATTCGCCCACCTGGGAGAACCCCACCTCGACGCCCGCTGCCCACAGTCGCGCTGCATTCTCCAGCGATGCACCGATCTGGTCGAAGTCCGCCGGCAGGTCGGCCAGTGCATCCACGAATACCGGCACCTTCGCCTGCGCCAGCGGCTGCGCCAGCTTCCACGCTTCGGCACCGCCCGCGATGGCCAGGCGCACGTTCTCGCGCTGCGCCCAACGCAACAGCTGGCGGATATCCGCCGCGCGGTTCACCTGCACCACGATGCGGCCGTTGCCGGCGAGGTAACGCGCCAGCGTCGCGCGGCCGGCGGGCGTGAGCAGCGCGTGCGGCGAATCCACCGGCACGCGGCCGCGCGCCTCGGCCACCATCTGGTCGAGCAGCATCCACTGCGCCGCGCGCGACTTGCCGCTCAGGTCGGCGGCGCCGCCTCCGCCCAGCCGGATGAACAATGCTCGCGGGCCGACCGGGTCCGCGCTGCCATCCAGCCGCATCACGCCGCCCTGGCCTGCGATGAACGAGCCACCGGTCGATGCGCCCAGCAGGGTGAAGCCGATGCCTTCCACGCGCGCCACCGGAATCACCACCGATGCCGAGTTGTACGCCAGCGTGACGTCGAACTCGGGACGCATCGGCTGGTCTTCCAGCGTCACCGCCGAATCCGCAGTCGCCGATTCTCCCGACACTTCCTCCACACCGATCTCGGTGATGCCGCCGAACAACGCCGGCGTCAGCGGCCGGCCATTCGCCTCCACCACCGTCGCGGCGGCCGGCGTCGCCAGCCCGCTGCCGACTGCCTGTACCACGCCGTTGCGGACCAGCACGTCCGCGTTCTTCAGCGTGCCCTGCGCACCGGCGGTATGCACGGTGGCGTTGCGGATGAGGACATCCTGGGCGAGAGCTGCGACGGACGTGGACGCCAGCGCTATCGCGACGACAAGCGATTTCACCGTCATCCCGGCGAAGGCCGGGACCCAGTGTCTCTTTCTGCAAGTGTCGCGGAGCCCATCGAACGTCGCTGGGTCCCAGCCTGCGCCGGGATGACGGGAGGAGAGATCGTGGATGCGCTTCATGGCAGCACCTCCTGGCCCAGCATGAAGTCGGACACCGGTTGCCGGCTGCGGTCGTTGCGGTCGTAGATGCGGGCGCCGTCGATGTAGACCTGCTCGGCTTTCGCGTACACGCTGAAGGGATTCTGGTTCCACACCACCACGTCGGCCATCTTGCCGGTCTCCAGCGTGCCGGTGCGCTCGGCGATGCCCAGCGACTTCGCCGCGTTGCTGGTGACCCAGCGGATCGCACGCTCTGGCGCGATATCGCCCATGCCGGCACGGCGCGCGTTCGCCATCACCTTCGCCGCCTCCTGGTTGAGGCGCTGGATGCCTTCGTCCGAATCCGAATGCACGATCGCGCAACCGTTCGCCGGGCGATCGACGAGTGCGATGTTCTCCTGGATGCCGTCGAAGGCCTCCATCTTGAAGCCCCACCAGTCGGCCCACAGCGCGCCGCAGACGTTCTCCTGCGCCAGCCGGTCGGCGATCTTGTACGCCTCCACGCCATGATGGAAGGCGGCGACCTTGAAGCCGAATTCCTTCGCCAAGTCGAGCATCGTGGTCATCTCATCGGCGCGGTAGCAGTGGATGTGCACCAGGATCTCGCCGTTGATCGCGCCGGCCAGCGTGTCCAGCTTCAGGTCGCGCTTGCCGCCGGCGTCGCCACCGCTGTCGGTGCCGTCGCCGCCGCTGGCGCGCTCCCACCAGCGTTTCTTCTTGGGCTGCTGCGGCTTGGGCGCATTCTTCTTCAGGTACTCGCTGGCATCGATGAACGCGGCGCGATAGCCGGCCACGTTGCCCATGCGCGTGGACGGGCCGGCCTTGCCGCCGTAGACGCGCTTGGGGTTCTCGCCGCAGGCCATCTTCAGGCCCCACGGGGCACCCGGGAATTTCATGCCCTGGTAGCTGGTGGACGGCACGTTCTTCAGCGTCACCCCGCGGCCCCCGACCAGGTTGGCCGAGCCGGGCAGGATCTGCAGCGAGGTGATGCCGCCGGCCAGGGCGGTGTGGAACCCCGGGTCCTGTGCCCAGATCGAATGCTCGGCCCACACGTTCGCGGTCACCGGCGCGGTCGCCTCGTTGCCGTCGCTGTGCGCCTTCACCCCCGGACTGGGGTACACGCCCAGGTGCGAGTGCACATCGATCAGTCCCGGGGTCACCCACTTGCCGGTCGCGTCAACGCGCGTGGCGCCTTCGGGCACGGAGAGGCCGCGGCCCACCGCCGCCACCTTGCCGTCGGCCAGCAGCACGTCGGCGCCGTCCAGGCGCTCGCCGGTGCCGGTCAGCACGGTGGCGTTGGCCAACAGCACCGGCCCGGACGCGAGGGCACGGTAGGTGCTGGGGTAAGGGTCCTGCGTGAAGCGGGACGCGGGCGTGGCGGCGTGCGCGCCGGCGCCCAGCGCAGCCAGGACCAGCCCGGCCAACAAGGTCATTCGCATCGTGTATCCCCCGGATGAGACCCGAAACCTAACCGGCCGCGCCGCGCCTTGCCAAGTGCGTGTGTCGGAGTCGTGCCAGAATCGCGCCACAACAACAAGAAAAAGAGGTTTCCATGAAGGACAAGAGCGAGATCGTCGACAACTGGTTGCCGCGCTACACCGGCGTGCCGCTGGACCAGTTCGGCGAGCATGTGCTGCTGACCAATTTCGGCGGCTACCTCAACGTGTTCTCGCAGTTGACCGGTGCGCCCATCGTCGGCCTGGACCGTCCGATGGCCAGCGCCACCGCCGACGGCATCACCATGATCAACTTCGGCATGGGCAGCCCCAACGCCGCGACGATGATGGACCTGTTGTCGGCCATCATGCCCAAGGCGGTGCTGTTCCTCGGCAAGTGCGGCGGCCTGAAGCGCAAGAACCAGCTGGGCGACCTGGTGCTGCCCATCGCGGCCATCCGCGGCGAAGGCACCAGCAACGACTACCTGCTGCCGGAAGTGCCGGCGCTACCCGCGTTCGCCCTGCAGCGCGCAGTGTCGACGATGATCCGCGACCTGGGCCACGACTACTGGACCGGCACCGTCTACACCACCAACCGCCGTGTGTGGGAACACGACACGGCGTTCAAGGAGCGCCTGCGCGCGATGCGCTGCATGGCCATCGACATGGAGACCGCCACCGTCTTCGCCGCCGGCTTCGCCAACCGCATTCCCGTGGGCGCATTGCTGCTCGTCAGCGACCAGCCGATGATCCCGGAAGGCGTGAAGACCGAGGCAAGCGACGCCAAGGTCAGCTCGTCGTTCGTGGAGAACCACATCACCGTGGGGATCGAGGCGCTGAAGCTGATCCGGCGGAATGGGAAGTCGGTTCGGCATCTGCGGTTTGATGAGTGAGTTAGTTCGATGAGAGAGATTGAAGATCTGCTTGGTCCCGCGCTTGATTGCGATCTTCACCACTACACCGGTATCGCAGGTCTTCATGGGATAGCTACTTCGCGATCTATTTGGGCTAGCAGTGCGTACTACTTGAATGACTCTTCAGAGATCATGGAGGCTGTTCGTTTCACTTCGCATGTCGCTTGCCAGATGGCTCAAAGTGCGGATGAAGGGGCTGCCGTTGTTCTTGATCATCTTCAGGAATGGTTGAAGACTCTTCAGCGACCTCAGGGCATTTATGTTCTTTCTTTATCTTCTAAGGAGAATGACCTCAGTCAATGGCGTGCCTACACGCCATATACGAAGGGTGTTTGTCTTTCATTCTCTAGCGATCAGATTTTGAGTCTTGCGAGAAGCAATGGATGCAAAGTTGTGAAGTGCATCTACAGTGAGAAAGAAAAAACGAGATTGGCGAAGCTGATCGTAGAAAAGACGCTGCAGACTTGGCGTAGCACTTGTGAGGATGACATCCCAAAAGCTCATCCTTCTCAAAAGTACCACCCTCTGTTTGAGTCAATGAAGTCGAACTATCTAGCACTGTTTGTGCTGTTCAAGGATCAAAGGTTCTCTTCTGAGGGCGAGTGGAGAATCGTTTCTCCATATATTGCGTCGTATGTTGAAGAAAGGGTCGACTACAGAGTTGGTGCGTCAATCATGATTCCATTCATCAAGATCGGTCTGCCAAGCGATGGTCCACTATTTGATAGGGTGTGGATTGGTCCAACTGAGCACAACAACTTATCGATGCACGCCATATCCGCATTCCTAAGTAAGTACCGCCTGGTTAGAAGTGGGTGTATTAGCAGCGGAATTCCTTACAGAGAATGGCGATAGCCGGGAGTTTGGCTTGGGAATCTCTCTTGGAATCGTTCGGAGTGGGTGGGGATGATCAGAGAAAGTCATAGGACGTCGCGGACCTCTCCTTTGTTCTTTTCACAGGACAGATCGCATGAACCTTGAAACGATCGAGATGAAGGCCTTCGTTCCCGCACGGAATCTGGCCGAGTCCATCGCCTTCTACCAGGCGCTGGGTTTCGAGGTGACCATGGAGTCGGACGACCTGGCCTTCGTCCGCCATGGCAAGACCGCCTTCCTGCTATCGCAGTTCTACCTGCGCGAGCACGCGGAGAATTTCGTCATGCACCTGCTGGTCGAGAACGCGGACGACTGGCACCGGAATATCGAGGCGTCAGGTGTCGTCGAACGGTTCTCCGTCCGTCTGAGCTCACCGGATGACCGGCCATGGGGCCTCAGGGACTTCACCCTGATCGATCCGACCGGTGTGCTGTGGCGCATCGGGCATGTCATTTCCGGATGAGGTTCGACACTTGATACGAACACGAGGCAGCGCATGAACAAATCCAACGGCGTCATTGCTCCCGAGACCGCCTGGACCTATCGGCGTCGAGGGTAATCGGATGGGTAGGCCTCTTGATCGACTGGTCGGTATGAGGTTTCTTGCAGTTCATCGAAGCGCCGACATCTTGAGCCTGAATTTCACCGACTGCACGATCGCGGTCTACTCGGACCATGCGGCCTCTCGAGCGCTCACCAGCCTGATTGGGTTGTCCGTAGAATCCATCGAATGCTCCGACGACGTGAGACTGGATATCCGTTTCGGGAGTGGTGATGTGTTCTCTGTTTCGTTGCTTCCCGAGCACTATGTCGGGCCAGAGGCTTTCAGCGCTGAATTTTCCGATGGTACGTACGTCGTGGTGTAGCATCGGTCAGCGACGCGACCAAAGCTGGAAAGGGCCATGAACGAATCCAACGACATCATCACCTTCTGGAAGAACGCCGGCCGCGAAAAGTGGTTCGCCAACGACGACGCCTTCGATGCCGAGTTCGACCAGCGCTTTCGCGGATTGCACTTCCGCGCGGCGCGACGCGAGTTGGAAGGCTGGATGGGTGATGCCGAGGGCGCGCTGGCGTTGATCCTGTTGCTGGACCAGTTTCCGCGCAACCGCTTCCGCGAGAGCGCGCACTCCTACGCGACCGATGGTTTGGCGCGGCACTACGCCGATCGCGCCATCGAGGCCGGTTTTGATGCGCAGGTCGATCCGGCGCTGAAGATCTTCTTCTACATGCCCTACGAGCATTCCGAGGCGCTGGAGGACCAGCAACGTTCGCTGGATCTGTTCCATGCGGTCGGCAATGAGGAGTACATGAAGTACGCCCAGCTGCATTACGACCTCATCGCACGTTTCGGGCGCTTCCCGCATCGCAATGAGGCGATGGGGCGCTCCTCCACGCAGGAAGAGCGCGACTACCTGGCCAGTGGCGGCTTCCACGGTTAGCGGGCTGGACATGCATCTGTGGGAGCGACGTCAGTCGCGATGGGAAAGCACAGGTATTCGGTCGCGACTGACGTCGCTCCCACGGCTTTCGAAACAGAAAAGGCGGGCCGAGGCCCGCCTTTTCATGATTGCCGCGAGCGCGGATCAGTACTTGCTGATCGTGCCGTCCACATCGTCGGCCCAGGCGTTGATGCCGCCGGTGATGTTGTAGACGTTCGAGAAGCCGAGCGCGCGGAACTCTTCCGCCGCCTGCTGGCTGCGGCCGCCGCTGCGGCACAGGAAGGCGAGGGCCGTGTCCTTCGGCAGCGCTTCCAGCTCGGCACGGCCGTTGTCGTCGAAGGTCTTGGACGGCAGCTTCACCGAGGCGATGGCGCGTTCATCGGCCGGACGCACGTCGACCAGCAGTACTTCGCTGGCGCGGACCTTCGCATCGGCATCCATCGGCGACAGCGCCTGCACCGGCTTCGGCGCGTTCGGGTTGTCGATGGCCAGGCCCTTGCCGCGGATGTCGTCCACCCAGTCGATGGTGATGCCGTCGGCGCGGCGCGCGCTGGCAAGGTCGAACTGCACGCGCACGCCGTTGGATTCGCTGGCGATGGCATTGGCGTCGAATTGGGCCAGCTGGAAATTCGGCTGGAACTGCGCGTTGATCGACAGCGCCAGCGCGGCGCCCGGGCCGGCGTCGGCCACGGCGTTCTGCAGCATCTCGGCGGCGGCCGGGGTGATGGTGATCGCCGGCGGCGTACGGTCCGGGGCCTGCAGGCCGAGCAGCGAGGCCAGTTCGCCGGAGTTGGTCATCTGCTCGATGATGTCGCTGCCGCCGACCAGTTCGCCGTCGATGTAGAGCTGCGGGATGGTCGGCCAGTCGCCGTAGGCCTTGATGCCTTCGCGGATCTCCTGGTCGGCCAGCACGTTGACGTGGGCGTAGTCCACGCCCAGCGCCGACAGCGCGCCCACCGCCTTGGCCGAGAAGCCGCACTGCGGCATGGTCGGCTGGCCCTTCATGAAGAGGACCACGCGGTTGGACTGCAGGAGGGATTCGATGCGCGAGCGCAGGGCGGGGTCGAGGGACATGTCGGATACCGGAAGGCAGGAGGACGTGGAAGCGGGGATTTTACGCCCCGTGGCATCATGGGGCATGAGCACGACAGGAACACTGCATCGTCCGCCGCGCCGTCCCGGACTGATATTGGGCCTGCTGGCGCTGTCGCAAGTGGGCGTGGCCTGGCTGTGGTGGCGCGACGGCTGGACGATCGGCCTGCCTGCGATGATGGCCACCCATCTGTCGGTGGTGTGGTCCACGCTGTACCCGCGTGCCACGCTCTTCTGTCCCGCGCTGTCACGCCTGCCCACCGCCGAGCGCGTGGTCTGGCTGACCATAGACGACGGTCCCTCCGCCGACACCCCTGCCATGCTCGACCTGCTGGACCGTCACCGCGCGCAGGCGACCTTCTTCCTCGTCGGCGAGCGCGCCGCGGCGCACCCTGCAGTGGTCCAGGCCATCCGCGATCGCGGGCACGGCATCGGCAACCACAGTGCCACGCATCCGGATACGCGCTTCTGGCGGCTGGGGCCGGGCGCGCTGGAAGACGAGATCGGCCGCAACCAGTCCATCCTGACCGCGATCACCGGCCACACGCCGCGCTGGTACCGCAGCGTGGTGGGCATGACCAACCCCTTCGTCGGCCTGCCGCTGAAGCGGCATGGCCTGGCGCGTGTGGCATGGAGTGCACGCGGCTTCGATGGTGTGAACTGCCGACCCGACCAGGTGCTGGCGCGGATCACCCGCGACATCCATCCGGGCGCCATCGTGCTGCTGCACGAAGGCGCGGCGCACGGCCACAACGTGGCCATCCTGGCGCAGCTGCTGGCATGGTTGGATGCGCAGGGCTATCGCACCGTGTTGCCGGAACCGAATCCGGTACCCATGACGGACATCGCGGCCGCGTAGCGTGCGCGCTACGCACGACCCGCGATGACGGGTTCACGCGCGGCGGTCATGGCACGGTGGAAGTCTATGCGTTAGCGATGGATCCCCGCGCCGTGCGCATGGCGCACGCTGCGTGGGCGATCGCGCAGCCTGCGGTCCCTAGACCCTTCTCCCTCCGGGAGAAGGTGGCGCGCAGCGCCGGATGAGGGTCTGCGTGCCGCCGACCCATCACCACTCCGCCAACCCTCACCCCAACCCCTCTCCCGGTGGGAGAGGGGGCTCAAACGCGACGCGAATGTAGCGTGCGCCGCGCGCACGAAGCAGGGATCTTTCAGAGCTACGCGTGGAGCAATCACCACGCGTCGTGCGCATGGCGCACGCTACACGAGCGAATGATGTGCGATCGGAAACGCGAGCCGCGTCCATTCGGTATACATCGCGGCGGAGGGATGCAGGCCGTCATCGGCGAGCATCGCCGGCTCCGCGCCGCGTGCACGGCTGATGGGTGTGATGTCGACGAAGGCGACGCCGCGCTGCGCGCAGACCTCGCGCGCGGCGAGGTTGTAGGCATCCAGTTCGCGCGCGATCTGCGCGACATCGCGGCCGGATTGCGTGGCGAACGGGGTGACGCCCCAGTCGGGGATGGACAGTACCAGCACCCGTTCCGGACGATTGCGGGCGAAGCCGATCGCGCGCCACAGTAGGGCGGCGAATTGGGTGCGGTATTCCTCCATGCCGCGGCCCCGGTACTGGTTGTTCACTCCGATCAGCAGGCTGACCAAGTCGTGTTCGCCGAGCGGCTCGGCGGCGGTGATCGCGGCATCGAGCTCGTCGGTGGTCCAGCCCGTGGTGGCGATGATGCGCGGGTCGCCGACCAGCACGCCTTCCTGCCGCAGCAGGCGCGCCAGCTGCATCGGCCAGCGGCCTGCCTCATCCACGGCTTCGCCGATCGTGTAGGAATCGCCGAGCGCGAGGTAACGCAGCTCGGTGGTGAGGGCGGTGGTGTGGGGAGTGGCGATGGTCGTCATGGAACCTGCCTGTGGGAGCGATGTGAGTCGCGATGGACGACGAGTAGATTCGTTCGCGACTCACGTCGCTCCCACAACAGCCTCACAACGGCACTGGGGCTTACGCCGCCGCCGGCCGCGACTTGCCCTTGATCGGCACCACTTTGGTGGCGGCCTCGGCGCGGCGCGACAGGGCGCGGTCGATGCGGGCGAAGACTTCGCGCATCGTGGCCGCTTCCGGCAGCAGGGTGACGCGGAAGTGGTGGCGGTAGGGCACGTTGAAGCTGGAGCCCGGCACGACCAGTACGCCTTCGGTTTCCATCAGTTCCAGCGCGAACGCATGGTCGTCGAAACCCTTGGCGGCATCGCCGACCACCGCCGGGAACGCGTACAGCGCACCGGCCGGGTTCACCAGCTCCAGGTGCGGGCTGGCGTCGCAGGCATCGATGACCGCGCGACGGGTTTCGTACAGGCGGCCGCCGGGCGCGCATAGCGCACTGATGGTGTCGGGACCGTTGACCGCAGCGTCGATGGCGTACTGGCCGGGCACGTTCGCGCACAGGCGCAGCGCGCTGAGCAGGTCCATCGCATGCAGGAAGTCGCGCACCACGTCGCGGTGGCCGGAGACCACGCCCCAGCCCACGCGCCAGCCGCAGGCGCGGTGCACCTTGCTCAGGCCGCTGAAGGTGATGCACGGCACGTCGCCCGCCATCGGTGCGACCGGCATGAAGGTCGCGCCGTCGTACAGCACCTGGTCGTAGATCTCGTCGACCATCAGCAGCAGGCGGTGTTTCGCGGCGATCGCCACGATGCGCTCCAGCAGTTCGCGCGAGTAGGTGGCGCCGGTGGGATTGTTCGGATTGATCAGCACGATGGCGCGGGTGCGCGAGCTGATCAGTTGTTCGATCTCGTTCGGATCGGGCTGGAAGTCGTTCTCCGGATCGCAGCGGTAATACACCGGGCGTCCATCGTTGAGGATGGTGGCGGCCGACCACAGCGGATAGTCGGGCGAAGGCACCAGCACTTCGTCGCCGGGATTCAGCAGCGCGCGCAGCGACAGGTCGATCAGTTCCGACACGCCGTTGCCGACGAACACGCGGTCCGGGTGCGCGTCCGGCGTGCCGCGCTTGGCGTAGGCCGCGGCGATCGCCTCGCGCGCCGAGGGCAGGCCCTGCTGGTGCGTGTAGGGGTCGGTGCGACCCATGTCGTCGGCGATCGCGCGCTGCAGGTGCTCGGGCGCACGAAAACCGAAGGCGCCCGGGTTGCCGATGTTGAGCTTGATCAGCTTCTGCCCCTGGGCCTCGAGCTCGCGGGCTCGCCGTGCCAGTTCGCCCCGGATTTCGTAGCGGACTTCGGACAGGCGTTCGCGCGTGGCGAGCGGTTTGACGGGCGGGGTGGACATGGCGGCGACCGCAGCGGGGCTGGACGTGGAAGGAGAGCCAGCTTAACGGATATTTAGCCCGACGGACCCCGCAGGCGCCACCCCGCGTCTAGAATGCGCGCCATGCCCGAAACCCCCGTCCCGCCTGTGTCCGACGTCACCCTTCTGCGGTCCATTGGCTGGCCGTATGCAGGGGAACCGGAGGACGCCGCATGGCACGAGGCGATGCAGGCGCATCCGCAGGCCACCCCGGCGCGGGTCATCGAGCAGCACCGCTCCGGCTACGTGGTCGCCATGGCGCCTGGCGACGGCGTGAAGGCCGAGTCGCTGCCGGAGTGGCAGCGCCCGCGGTTTCCCGCCCACCAGCGCCCCGCTGTTGGCGACTGGGTGTTGCTGGAAGACGCCACGTCGAAGCGGCCGCGCATCGTCGCGCTGCTGCCGCGGCATACCGGCATCAAGCGCGGCGCGGCCGGCGAACACTACCACCAGCAGGTGATCGCGGCGAACATCGATACGGTGTTCATCGTCTGCGGCCTGGATGCCGACTTCAATCCACGCCGCATCGAGCGCTACCTGCTGCTGGTCGGCGGCGGCGGTGCGCAGCCTGTCGTCGTACTGACCAAGGCCGACCGCACCGAGTACGCCGATGACGCGGTCGAGGTGCTGGCCGATCTCACCGCGCAGGGCGTGCCGGTGTTCACCGTCAACGCCAAGGATCCGGACAGCGTGGGGCAGCTGGCGCCGTGGCTGGCGCCGGGCCACACGGTGGTGCTGGTCGGCTCGTCCGGCGCGGGCAAGTCCACGATCACCAATACCCTGATCGGCGACGAGCGCATGAAGACCGGCGAAGTGCGCGAAAGCGATTCGCGTGGCCGCCACACCACCACTTACCGCGCGCTGATTCCGCTGCCGGCAGGCGCCTGCCTGATCGACACGCCCGGCATGCGCGAGCTCAAGCCCACCGGCGAGGAAGACCTGGCCGACGGCGGCTTCGCCGACATCGAGGCGCTGGCCGCGCAGTGCAGGTTCCGCGACTGTTCGCACGACCGCGAGCCGGGCTGCGCGGTGCGCGCGGCGATCGAGCGCGAAGAGCTGGACGAGGGCCGCTTCCTCAACTACCTCAAGCTGCGCGACGAAGTCGCCGCCGCGGCCGACAAGCTCGCTTCGCGGCTGGCCGACAAGGCCAACGCCAAGGTGCAGAACAAGGCGCTGAACAAGCGGCTCAGCGACAAGTACGGCAAGCGTTAGGTTTTCGCGTGACGCGAGCGGAACGTTCGATGTGGTGACGCGCCCTTGTCGTCATCCCGGCGGCATTCAACAGCCGAATGGCTGGTCAAGCCGGGACCCAGCGCCTTGCTGCGAATCTACCGTCATCCAAACACCAGAGTCACTGGATCCCGGCCTGCGCCGGGATGACGGCGGATGGATCTCGACGGTCGATCACCTTTAGATCGATCAGCTTCAGGAATCGATCAACTCCAGAGGTTTATGAACCCGGTGATGATCAGCGCATTGGTGAAGTCGATGAAGAACGCACCCACCAGCGGCGCCACCAGGAACGCGCGCGGCGCCATGCCGTAGCGTTCGACCAGCGTGCGCATCACCGCCATCGCATTGGCCGTGGTGCCGAGCATGAAACCGATGAAGCCGCCGCCCATCACGGCCGCGTCGTAGTCGCGGCCCATCACCCGGAACACCACGCCGCAGAACAGCGCGACCAGTGCCACCTGCAGGCCGAGGTTCACCAGCAGCGGCGCCGCCAGGCCGGCCAGCTCCCACAGCTTGAGGTTCATCAGCGCCACCGCAAGGAACAGCGCCAGGCAGACGTTGCCGATCAGGTCGGTCGTCGCCACCGGCAATCCGATCCAGCCGGTTCGATCGTCGATGTAGCGGATCAACGCACCGACCATCATCGCGCCGACGTAGGCGGGCAGCGTGAGCCCGGCGGCGGACAGGGCGGCGCTGACGCCGGCACCGGCCCACATGGCCACCAGGATCACCACGATGCTCTTCAGCGCCGCGGATTCGCGCGTGGCGAAGTCCGGCGTATCGCGCGCACCGGTGGGTTCGGCCGCGGATTCGTCGGGTTTGCCCAGGCGCACGCCGCCGTAGAGTTTGTGGCGCCGGATCAGTACCGTGGCCACCGGTCCGCCCAGCAAGCCGCCGCAGACGATTCCCGCCATCGCCGAGGCGACCGCGATCGATTCGGCGCCGGTGACACCGGCCTGTTCGAACAGCGGGGCGAACGCCAGACCGGTCGCCGGTCCGCCGGTCAACGTGGTGGAACCCGCCAGCACGCCGAACAGCGGATGCAGGCCGAAGCCCATCGCCACCGCCATGCCCAGCAGGTTCTGCACGATGGCGAAGCCACTGGCCAGCAACAGGAAGATCACCACCTGGCGGCCGCTGAGTTTCAGCAGCGCCACGCTGGCATTGACGCCAATGGTGGTGAAGAACGCGATCATCAGCGGCGCCTGCAGGCTGGTGTCCAGCGTGAACAGGGTGACCTCGTGGCTGCGGGCGGCCAGTACCACCAGCGCTACCGCCAGGCCGCCGATCACCGGCGCAGGCAGGTTGTACTTCGAGAACAGCGGGACGACGCGGCAGAGTGCGTAGCCGAGGAAGAGCGCCAGGCCAGCGAAGGCCAGCGTCTGTACTGCATCGAGTTCCAGCATGCTGCCCCCGCAACCGATGGAAGAAGGTCGAGCATAGTCCAGCCACGGGCGCTTGTGCCGGCCGCGGTGTGCGCTGGGCTAAAGTGTGAGCCAGGGAGGGATGCATGCACGCCGATATCGCCCATCACGCCGCGCTGGACGCACGCCTGGTCAGGGCCGTGCGGGGCATCAAGCTGCTCAGCCTGGCCAGCTGGCCCGCGGACGTGCAGGCGCCGTTCCTCGACAGCGTCGCGCGGGGGCAGCCACGGCGGCCGGTGATCGACTATCCCCGTCTCGACTTCGGCGATGCGCGCCGCGAACTGGCCGCGATCGCGGTGGCCGCCGACGCAGCGCATCCGCTCGGTCGCTACCTGCGCGACTCCGTGCACAGCTGGGACATCGCCGCGCAGTTGCTGGAAGCCTTGGGCACGCCGGCGGTGACCACGCACTCGATCGCACTGTTCGGCACGCCGGAAGCCTGCCTGCCCGGCGACGGACCGACCACGCGCGATGCGGCGGGCCATTTCATCGCCATCGCCAACGAGCTCGACCACGAGCTGCTGTCACCGGAGGAGCAGATCCCGGTCTCGGCCACGGCCCTGCAGTTGCAGCTGCAGGCCGACCTGGACGATTTCTTCGACGGCCGCGTCATCACCGTGGAGCTGGACCGCAACCTGATCGCGAAGGCTGCCGCGGGCGCCACCCGCATCCGCCTGCGCCACGGAGCCGCCTTCAGCGACTACGACCGCCGCCAGCTGCTGCAGCACGAAGCGCTGGTGCATTCGCTCACCGCCCTGAACGGCCGCGAGCAGGCCGTGTTGCCCAGCCTGGCCCTGGCATCGCCGCGCGTCACCGCCACGCAGGAAGGACTGGCGACCTTCGCCGAGCAGATCACCGGCAGCATCGACATCGAACGCATGAAGCGGATCAGCCTGCGCATCGAGGCGGTCGCGATGGCACTGGCGGGCGCGGACTTCGTCGAGGTATTCCGCTACTTCACCGATGCGGGGCAGAACCCCGCGGAAAGCTTTTCGTCCGCACAGCGCGTGTTCCGGGGCGTGCCGACCTCCGGCGGCGCGGCCTTCACCAAGGACACCGTCTACTTGCGTGGCCTGATCGGCCTGCACACGTTCTTCCGCCGCTCGCTGCAGCAGGACCGGCTGCGGGTCTGCCGCCGCCTGTTCGCCGGCAAGATGACGCTGGAGGACGTGACGCTGTTCGAGCCGATGTTCGATGACGGCGTGCTGGCGCCGCCGCGCTGGCTGCCGAGCTGGGTCAGCCGTGCCAACGGCCTGGCGGGCATGCTGGCGTTTTCGCTGTTCGCCAACCGGATCCGCCTGGACAAGCTGTCGACGGACGCCTAGCCGGAAAGTGGTACGCGCGGCCCGCGATGCCGGTGGCACACTGGCGGCATGAGCACGACGATCCTGGTCGCCGACGACCATCCGCTGTTCCGCGCGGCGGTGATCCACGCACTGCGCGAGGCGCTGCCCGGCGCCACCGTGGTCGAAGCCGCGAGTGCCACGGGCCTGGGACAGGCGCTGGACGCGCACCCCGAGGCGGACCTGGTGCTGCTGGACCTGACGATGCCCGGCGCGCACGGGTTCTCCGCCCTGTTGCATGTCCGTGGCGAACATCCGGAGGTGCCGGTGGTCGTCATCTCGTCGAACGAACACCCGCGGGTGATCCGTCGTGCGCAGCAGTTCGGTGCGGCCGGTTTCATTCCCAAGTCGTCGCCGGCCGACACGATCGGCTCGGCAGTCGCGGCGGTGCTCGATGGCGGGGCATGGTTCCCGCCGCTCACCGTCGAGCGGTCCGAGCAGGACGCCGCACTCGCGGCCCGCCTGGCGCAGCTGACGCCGCAGCAGTTCCGCGTGCTGCTGTGCCTGGCGGACGGTCTGCTCAACAAGCAGATCGCGCACGAACTCGGCCTGGCCGAGAACACCGTGAAAGTGCACGTCACCGCGATCCTGAAGAAGCTGGAATGCCACAGCCGCACACAGGCGGCGGTGCTGGTGAAGTCGCTGGAACCGGAGGGTCCGCCGATCGCCTGAGTTCAGCGCGCGCGGCGCACGTGCAACTGGGTCATCAGTGCGCGCAGCGCCGCCGGCTTCACGGGCTTGGCGAGGAAGCCCCAGCCACGTTGCAGCGCCAGCGAGCGCCAGGCGTCGTCGTGCTCGGCGGT
Organism: uncultured Pseudoxanthomonas sp.; assembly: GCF_947498795.1. NCBI lineage: Bacteria > Pseudomonadati > Pseudomonadota > Gammaproteobacteria > Lysobacterales > Lysobacteraceae > Pseudoxanthomonas > uncultured Pseudoxanthomonas sp. Next base: position 19,657 of record NZ_CANMLQ010000003.1, read on the forward strand.
GACCAGGATCACCGGCGGCGCGGCGCGCCAGCGTTCGCACAGGCGCGCGTACACCGTCGGCCCGTCCGTGTCGCCCAGTCGCACGTCGAGCAGCAGCAGGTCCGGTACGGCATGCGGTGCCGCGGCGGCCAGCGCGTCGTCGGGCCCTGCCGCCAGGCCGACGTCGCATTCCCAGCGATCCAGCAGCGCGCGCGTGGCTTCGCAGACGCGGGGATCGTCGTCGATGCACCAGACCAGGCGACCGCGCAGTGGCGAGGCATCGTCGCTGTCGGCCGCGACCGGGGGTGGGTCGACGGTCACGGCATCGTCGACGCCGCGTGGCAGCGCCACCCAGAACACGCTGCCGCGCCCCAACTGCGAGCGCAGGCCGATGCGGTGCCCCAGCAGGCGGCCGATGCGTTCGACGATGGCCAGGCCGAGCCCGGCGCCACGGTCGTTGGCGACGCCGTCGTTGAGCCGGCGGAACTCTTCGAAGATCTCGGCCTGGAGACTCTCGGGAATGCCCGGGCCCTGGTCGTGCACCTCGATGCGCACCAGCTCGCCGGCGCGGCGCACGCCAAGCAGCACGCGGCCGCGTGGCGTGTAGCGGATCGCGTTCGACAGGAAGTTCTGCAGGATGCGGCGCAGCAGGGCTTCGTCGCTGCGGACCACGGCGCGCGTGGCGACGCCGTCCAGCGCCAGCCCGCGGCCTTCGGCGACCATGCCGAATTCCCGCAGCAGCGTCTCCAGCAGGGGCGCCAGCGCGAAGTCGCGGACGCGGGTAGGCAGCGCACCGGATTCCAGGCGCGCGATGTCGAGCAGGCTGTTGAGGATCGCGTCCTGCGCGGCAAGCGCATTGTCGACATGGTCGGCGATGCGCCGCGCCTCGTCGTCGTGCAGGCGGCCGCGCAGGGCGGAGACGAACATGCGCGCGGCGTTCAACGGCTGCAGCAGGTCGTGCACCGCCGAGGCGACGAAGCGCGTCTTGTAGCGGTTGGCGTTCTCGGCGGCGCGAGTGGCGTCGGCGAGGGCGCGCGTGCGTTCTTCGACGCGGTGCTCCAGCGCATCCGCCAGCGAGCGCAACTCACGCGCGGCGTTCTTGTAGCTGGTGATGTCGGCGTAGCTGGTGACGAAGCCGCCGTCGGGCAACGGATTGCCGCGGATCTCCAGCACCACGCCGTCGTCCTTCTCGCTCTCGCGCATGTGCGGCTTGCCGCTGCGCAGGTGGTCCAGGCGGCGCTGGATCGCCTCTTCGATGGGCCCCGGTCCCAACAGGCCGCGGCGGGCGTTGTGGCGGAACACGTCCTCGATCGGGCGGCCGACGTGGATCAGGTCCGGCGGGAAGCGGAACAGGTCCATGTAGCGCGAGTTCCAGGCCACCAGCCGCAGGTCGGCGTCGATGATGACCACGCCCTGCGGCAGGTGCTCCAGGCTGCGGCTCAGGCCGGCATCGGCGGAACGTGCCGCTTCGACGATGCCATCCTGCGCCGTGCGCAGTTCCTGCGCGTGCTGCTGCAGCACGACCTCCAGTTCCTGCCGGCTGCGGCGCTGCAGCAGCGCGGTGCGGCGGCGCTGCTGCACGAACAGGGCCAGGAACGCCAGCGCCAGCCAGCCGCCACCGGCGGCAACGGCGGCGGCGCGTCCTGCCGCAGCGATGGCCGAGGCGTCGTGCAGCAGGTGCAGCTGCCAGCCTTCCTCGGGCAGGGCCTTCGATTGCCACAGCACGGCGCCCGTCCATGGCGGGTCGCGCATCTGCACGCGACGCGCGCCGTCCCCGGCCGCTGACAGGTCCTGCCAGCGAAGCGGCGTGAGCCTCTGCCGCGCGTATTGCCGCGTCGCGGCCAGCTCGCGCCGGTCGGCCTCGCTCAGGGGCCGAAGCGTGCGGTAGCGCCAGTCGTCCTGGCTGGCGAGGAAGACCACGCCGTGCGCGTCGCTGACGAGCACCACGTCGGGCGTCTGCAGCCACTCCTGTTCCAGCGCATCCAGGTCGATCTTGATGACGACCAGGCCGATGGTTCCGCCGTCGCCGTCCACGATCGCCTGCGACAGGAAATAGCCGGGCTCGCCCGTGGTCAGACCGATGCCGTAGAACTGGCCCTGGCCGTCGCGCAGCGCCTGCTTCACGTAGGGACGGAAGCTGTAGTCCTCGCCGACATTGCTGGTCGGTTCGCGCCAGTTGCTCGCCGCCAGCGCGATGCCGCGGCGGTCGATCAGCGTGAGCGTCGATGAGCGGGTGACACTGTTGGCGTCTTCCAGGCGCTGGTTGAGCGCATTGCGGCGCGCGTCGTCCACCGGCGACACCAGCGCGTCGCGCAGATCGGGGTCCTGGGCCAGCATCTGCGGCAGCGTGCGGTAGCGGTCGATGCGTTGCTGCAACGCTTGCGCGTGCAGGTCGAGCTGGCGTTCCAGCTGCGCCGTCTCGGCCCGCTGCGCGCGCGCGCCGGCCCCGTGGTAAGCCAGCGCCATGACCAGGGCGGCACCGCCCAGGATCGCCAGCACGACGAGCAGGATCCGGTGAAGGCGGCGGGTGCGCAACATGGCCGCAGTCTACGGGCGTGGCGCCGGCTGCGGACAGGCGCGGGAGCGGGCTAGTACCAATAGGTTATCGGTGCGGCGGCGGGTCAGGGGTACAACATGCCGGCCCCGGTTCCGTGGGCGACGCCATCCGTCCCGGAGTTCTCCCATGCATCTGGCCGATACCCCGTTCGTACCGCCGCCGAAGCAGCCGCTGTACAAGCAGCTGTACTTCCAGGTGATCGTGGCCATCGTGCTGGGCGCGACGCTGGGCCACTTCGAGCCCGCGCTGGCCGAATCGATGAAGCCGCTGGGCGATGCCTTCATCAAGCTGGTGAAGATGATCATCGCGCCGGTGATCTTCCTGACCATCGTCACCGGCATCGCCGGCATGACCCACCTGCGCACGGTGGGCCGGGTGTTCGCCAAGGCGATGGCGTACTTCCTGTTCTTCTCCACGCTGGCGCTGGTGATCGGCATGATCGTCGCGCACGTGGTGCAGCCGGGCGCCGGCATGAACATCAACCCGGCCGACCTGGACCAGTCGGCGGTCAACGACTACGTGCAGAAATCGCACGAGCTGTCGCTGGTCGGCTTCCTGATGGACATCATCCCGAAGACGCTGGTCAGCCCGCTGGTGGGCGACAACATCCTGCAGGTGCTGTTCGTGGCGGTGCTGTTCGGCCTGTCGCTGGCGCTGGTCGGCGAGAAGGGCCGCCCGGTACTGAACCTGCTGGAGGCGCTCACCGCCCCGGTATTCCGCCTGGTGCACATCCTGATGCGCGCCGCGCCGATCGGTGCGTTCGGCGCCATCGCCTTCACCATCGGCAAGTACGGCGTCGGCATGCTGGTGAACCTGGCGTGGCTGGTGGGCTCGTTCTACCTGACCTCGCTGCTGTTCGTGATCGTCATCCTCGGGCTGGTGTCGTGGTGGTGCGGGTTCTCGATCTTCCGCCTGATCCGCTACCTCAAGGCCGAACTGCTGCTGGTGCTCGGCACGTCGTCGTCCGAGTCCGCACTGCCGTCGCTGATGGAGAAGATGGAGCGCGCCGGTGCGTCGAAGTCCGTCGTCGGCCTGGTCGTGCCCACCGGATACTCGTTCAACCTGGACGGCACCAATATCTACATGACGCTGGCCGCGTTGTTCATCGCGCAGGCCACCAACACCGAGCTGAGCCTCGGCCACCAGATCATGCTGCTGCTGGTCGCGATGCTGAGTTCGAAGGGCGCCGCGGGCGTCACCGGTGCCGGCTTCATCACGCTGGCCGCCACGCTGGCGGTGGTGCCCGAAGTGCCGGTCGCCGGCATGGCGCTGATCCTGGGCATCGACCGCTTCATGAGCGAGTGCCGCTCGCTGACCAACTTCACCGGCAACGCGGTGGCCACGCTGGTGGTCGCGCGTTGGGAAAACGCGCTCGACCGCGATGCGCTAGCGCGCGCGCTGGGCGGGCCATCCGCACCGATCGCCGCCGCGCCCGATCCGGCCGCAGGCCCGGGCGATCCGACACGACTCACGGCCGACTGACGCCGGCCACACCACGTCTTCAGAGGAGGGACTGAACGATGCATGCCTTGAACCCACGCCGCGCTCCGCTGCGCAGCAGCCTGACGCTGGCCTTGCTGGCGGTGATCCACGCCGCGGCCGCGCAGGACGCCACCCCGCCCGCCGAACCGGCGGCGCAGTCCGCGCCCGCCGACGACGCGACCACGCTCGACAAGGTCGTGGTGGTCGGTTCGCACATCCAGGGCGCGGCCACCACCGATGCGCTGCCGGTGCTGGTGGTAGGCGCGGAGCAGATCGATGCTGCCGGTGCGATCTCCGGCGACGAGCTGATGCGCACCATCCCGCAGATGGGCGACGTGCTGTTCGACGCCTCGAACAACCCGCAGACCAGCAACGCGGCGCGCGGTGACGTCAATTCGGTGAACCTGCGTTCGCTCGGCGTCGGCAACACGCTGGTGCTGCTCAACGGGCGCCGCCTGGTGCAGCACCCGACCAGCCAGGGCACGTCCGATACCGGTACGGTGCCGGTGCAGAGCTTCAATTCGAACGCGATCCCCGTCTCCGGCCTGGACCGCATGGAGATCCTGCTGGATGGTGCGGCGGCCATCTACGGCGCCGACGCGGTAGCAGGCGTGGTCAACACCGTGCTGCAGACCGACTTCGATGGCGTCAGCGCGAGCACGCGCTATGGCGGCGCCGAGGGCACCGGCATGAACGAGTTCGAAGTGAATCTGTTCGCTGGCCGCAATTACGATCGCGGCAATGTCTCGCTGTTCCTCAACTATGTCGACCGCTCCGAACTGATGGCGGACGACCAGGACTTCACCGCGACCGACGACCTGCGTGCGCTGTTCGCGGACTATCCGGATTTCGCCGGCCTGTCCGCGCTCGATGGCCGGTCGTCGCACACGCCGTGGGCGCGCCTCACGGTGGGCCCGCGCGCGGTGATCCGGTCCAACGGTACGGCGGTGACGAACACCGCGGGCGCGTTCCGCATCCAGCCCTCCAGCTTCGGCTGCGGCGTCAGCCTCGGCAACGATCTTTGCCTTGCCAGCGGCAACCACAACTTCAACACCACCAACCGCGAAATGCGCTACGACACGCGGTACGGCACCAGCGTGCGGCCGTCGGTGGAGCGCATCAACCTGTTCCTCACCGGCCATTACGACGTCACCGACACCATCGAGGCGTTCGGCGAGGTCGGCTTCTACCATGCCGTCAGCGAAGCCACGCAGCCACCGGTGGTGAACCTCAACAGCCTGTGGATCCCGGCCACCAACTACTGGAATCCGTTCGGCGCGGCCACGCTGCCCGACGGTTCGCCCAACCCGAACCGCCTGCCGGGCCTGACCAACGTGCCCGCCGCCGGGCTGCCGGTGCAGATGAGCAACTACCGCTACGTCGACGCCGGCTTCCAGCGCGTGCGCGTGGAGAACTACCAGGCGCGTTTCCTCGCCGGCCTGCGTGGCGAGTGGAACGGCTGGAACTGGGAGACCGCGCTGCTGTACTCCGAAGCCGAGGCCGAGGATCGTTCGCCCAACATCAACATGACCCTGTTGCAGCAGCAGCTGGCACTGGCCACGCCGGATGCCTACAACCCGTTCAGTGGCGGCTGCGTGTCCACGCCGACCTACGGCGACTGTTCGCCGAGTTCGCAGGCGGCGATCGACGGCATCGTGTTCGACCTGGTACGCGAGTCGCGAACCACGCTGACGATGGCCGACTTCAAGATGAACCGCGGCGACCTGTTCTCGCTGCCCGCCGGCAGCGTCGGCGTGGCCTTCGGTGCGGAAGCACGCCGCGAGACGCAGCGCGACGACCGTGATGCCAACCTCGACGGCACCTACACGTTCACCGACATGGTCACCGGCGAGACCAACCTGAGCAACGTGGCGGCGGTCAGTCCGAATCCGGATACGCGCGGCTCGCGCAACGTCGGCTCGGCCTACGTCGAGTTCGCGGTCCCGCTGGTGTCGGAGGACATGGGCATCCCGCTGGTGCATCGCCTGGACATGCAGCTGGCCGGCCGTTACGAGCACTACTCCGACTTCGGCTCAGTCGCCAAGCCCAAGGTGGCTCTGGCGTGGGACCTGGTGGAGGGCGTGCGCCTGCGCGGTTCATACTCGGAAGGCTTCCGCGCGCCGAACCTGGAGCAGACCAACGCCACCCAGTACGCGCGTCTGGCCAGCGGCGTGGACCACATCCGCTGCGAAGCCGACCTGCGCGCCGGCCGCATCGCCTCCTTCAGTGCCTGCGGTCAGAACACCGCCGGTGCGTCCCTGCTGGTCGCCGGCAATCCGGACCTGGAGCCGGAAGAGAGCACCAACACCTCGTTCGGCGTGGTGTTCCAGCCGACCTTCATCCCGGAGCGCTTCGGCAGCTTCACCTTCACCGTCGACCGCTGGAAGATCAAGCAGGAGCAGATCGTCGGCCTGCTCGGCGCGCAGACCGCGCTGACGGTGGACTACCTGGCACGCGTCGGAGGAGGCAGCAACCCGCTCGTCGTGCGCGAAGCGCCAACGCAGGAGGACATCGACGCGTTCGCCGGCACCGGGATCGATCCGGTGGGCCGCGTCATCGCCATCAACGACCGCTTCATCAACCTGCAGCCGCAGACGGCGGGCGGCCTGGACTTCGGCGTGGACTGGTCGCTGCGGCGCACGCGCTTCGGTTCGTTCTCGGTCAACCTCAACGCCACCCGCCTGCTGGAATTCACGCGTGATCCGGGCGACATCGTCAATGCGCTGTACGCCGCGCGTGCGGCCGGCACCATCGATCCGCTGACGCCGCTGCCGGACCCGTCGCAGCTGATCGGCCAGAACGGCCGTCCAGAATGGCGCGCCAGCGGTTCGCTGACCTGGAACAAGGCGGCGTGGCGCGTGGGCTATTCGGCGCAGTACATGAGCTCGTTCGAGCAGCCGCAGCTGCTGGGCCTCTCGGGCGATCCGTGGGTGGTCGACCAGCGCCTGACGCACAACCTGTATGGCCAGTACCGCTTCGCCGATGGCACCGCCGTGCGCCTGGGCGTGCGCGACCTGACCGACGAGGGCCCGTCGCTGGCCGATGGGGGTTATCGCGGGTCGCTGCACAATCCGTGGGGTCGCTACTGGTACGTCAACATCAGCCGTTCGTTCTGAGGAGCCTGCAGCCGCGATGCGAAGCACGAGCCGCCGCTGGATCGCCGCCACGCTCGCCGCGTTGGCCGCCTTCGTGCCGCCTCTCGGCGCGGCGGCGGCCGACACCGACGTCGCATTCGCCCCCGTGGCGTGTCCGGCGTCGGTCGGCGCGCAGGTCGACTGTCTCGAAGGGCAGGACGTGCATGGGGCCTGGCTGCTGGTCGCCATGCCGCGCCGCTGGAACCGCACGCTCATCGTGCATGCGCACGGCGGGCCGCGGCTCGGCGAGCCCAAGGCCGGGGATTCGGCGGAGGACCTCGACCGTTTCGCGGTCATGGTGCGGGAAGGCCATGCCTGGATCGGCACCACGTATCGCCGCGGCGGTTACGGCGTGCGGATGGCGGCGGCCGACGTGGAGCACAGCCGGCGCGTGTTCTGGGCGCGCTGGGGCCGTCCGGAACGCACGCTGTTGCACGGGCAGTCGTGGGGCGGCAACGTCGCGGCGAAGGCGGCGGAGCTGTATGCGCTCGACATCGATGGCCGGCCGAACTTCGATGGGGTACTGACCACCAACGGCCTGCTGTTCGGGGGCACGCGGGCATACGGCTTCCGCGCCGACCTGCGTGCGGTCTACCAGTACTACTGCCGCAACCATCCGGCCGTCGGGGAAGCGCAGTATCCGGTGTGGCAAGGGCTGCCTGCCGGTGCGAAGATGACCCGCGACGACCTGCGCAAGCGCGTGGACGCCTGCACCGGTGTCGACCAGCCGGCGTCGAAGCGCACGCCCGCGCAGGCGGCGAACCTGCGCGACATCCTCGCCGTCACCGGCGTGGCCGAGCAGCAGCTGGTCGCGCACTTGGCGTGGGGCACGTTCCACTTCCAGGACGTGGTGCAGAAGCGGCTGGGTGGCCGGAACCCCTTCGACAATCGCACCACCGTCTATCGTGGTTCGCGCGATGACACCGCACTCAACGCCGGCGTCGAGCGCTTCGCCGCCGATCCCGCCGCCGTCGCCCGGTTGGCCTACGACGCCGACCTTTCCGGCCTGATCGTGCTGCCCACCGTCACCGTGCATGCGCGCCACGATCCGACCGTGTCGTACGACGCGGACGCGGCCTACAGGGCGACCGTCGCCGCGGCCGGCCGTGGCCACCTGCTGTTGCAGGCGCTGACCGATGAGCGCGACCACAGCCGCCTGCAGGACGCGACGTACGCGACCGCACTGCAGGTGCTCGAGCGCTGGCTCGACACCGGCACGCGACCGCCGGCCACGACCTTCGCCGAGACCTGCGCGCGCGCGTCGCGGACACGCGCAGCATGCCGTTTCATCGCGCCCTGAGTGCGTCCTGCATGACCACGGCGTGACGCAGCGCCGCAACGGCCCAAGTCCGGGCCCGGCGGGGAAGGGGTAGAATTGCCGCTCCCCCGCCTTCACCACAGGCACCGTTTCCGCAATGACGAACGACGATTTCAAGCAGGCCGCGCTGGAATACCACCGCCTGTCGCCGCCCGGCAAGATCAAGGTGGCACCGACCAAGCCGATGCTCACCCAGCGCGACCTGGCGCTGGCCTACTCGCCGGGCGTCGCGTTTGCCTGCGAGGCGATCGTCGAAGACCCGAACGCGGCCAGCGAGCTCACGGCGCGCGGCAACCTGGTGGCGGTGGTCACCAACGGCACCGCGGTGCTCGGCCTGGGCAACATCGGCGCGCTGGCCGGCAAGCCGGTGATGGAAGGCAAGGGCGTGCTGTTCCAGAAATTCGCCGGCATCGACGTGTTCGACATCGAGATCAACGAGCACGACCCCGACAAGCTGGTCGACATCATCGCTTCGCTGGAGCCGACCTTCGGCGGCATCAACCTGGAAGACATCAAGGCGCCGGAGTGCTTCATCGTCGAGCGCAAGCTGCGCGAGCGCATGAAGATCCCGGTCTTCCACGACGACCAGCACGGCACCGCGATCATCGTGGGCGCCGCGGTGGTCAATGCGCTGGAAGTGATCGGCAAGAAGATCGAGGACGTGAAGCTGGCCACCAGCGGCGCCGGCGCGGCCGGCATCGCCTGCCTGGACATGCTGGTGGCGCTGGGCCTGAAGCCGGAGAACATCCTGGCCTTCGACCGCGACGGCGTCATCTACACCGGCCGCCCGCACCTGGACCCGGACAAGGCACGGTATGCCCGCGATACCGACAAGCGTTCGCTGGCGGAGATCGTCGACGGCGCGGACATCTTCCTGGGCCTGTCGGCCGGCGGCATCCTGAAGCCGGAGATGGTCGCGACGATGGCGGACAAGCCCGTCATCCTGGCGCTGGCCAACCCGAACCCGGAAATCTCGCCGGCCGACGCCAAGGCCGTGCGCCCGGACGTCATCATCGGCACCGGCCGCAGCGACTATCCGAACCAGGTCAACAACGCGCTCTGCTTCCCGTACATCTTCCGCGGCGCGCTCGATGTCGGCGCCACCGTCATCAACGAGGACATGAAGGTCGCCTGCGTGCACGCCATCGCCAAGCTGGCGCGGCGCGAGGCCTCCGACCTGGGCAGCGCCTACGGCGACGACGTGCCGTGCTTCGGCCCCGAATACCTGATTCCGCGCCCGTTCGATCCGCGCCTGCTGGTGGAAGTGGCCGCGGCGGTCGCGCAGGCGGCGATGGACAGCGGGGTCGCGCTGCGTCCGATCACCGACATGTGGGCCTACCGCGAGAAGCTGGGCCAGTTCGTGTACCGCACCAGCCTGATGATGAAGCCGGTGTACGACCGCGCGCGCGCCGACAAGAAGCGCGTGGTCTATGCCGAAGGCGAGGAAGAGACCGTGCTGCGCGCGGTGCAGACGGTGATCGACGAAGGCCTGGCGTTCCCGATCCTGATCGGCCGCCCGGACGTGATTGATGCGCGCATCCAGCGCCTCAGCCTGCGCATGCGCGCCGGCGTCGACTTCGAGATCACAAACCAGGACGACGATCCGCGCTTCAACGACTACTGGCAGCACTACCACGCGCTGACCTCGCGCCGCGGCGTTACGCCGGCGGCGGCGAAGAACCTGATGCGTTCGCGGCCCACGCTGATCGCCGCCGTGATGGTGGCGCGCGGCGAAGCCGACGCGATGATCACCGGCCTGGTCGGCCGCTTCCACAAGAAGCTGGGTTACGTGCGCAGCGTGATCCCGCTGGACCCGGGCGTGCAGTCGACCTCGGCGATGACCGGCGTGATCAACAACCAGGGCGCGTACTTCTTCCTGGACACGCACGTGCAGGACGACCCGACCGCCGAGCAGATCGCCGAGGCCACGCTGCAGGCGGCGTACCGCCTGAAGCTGTTCGGCATCGAGCCGCGCATCGCGCTGCTGTCGCACTCGAACTTCGGCAGCCACGAGACGCCTGGCTCGATCAAGATGCGCCGCGTGCGCGAGCTGTTGTTGAAGCGTAAACCCGACCTCAACGTCGATGGCGAGATGCAGGGCGACACCGCATGGGACGAGGTGCTGCGCAGCCGCATGATGCCAGGCAGCACGCTCTCGGGCCGCGCGAACCTGTTCGTCATGCCCAACCTGGACGCGGCGAACATCGCCTACAACATGGTGCGCGTGGTCACTGACGGCGTGGCGATCGGCCCGATCCTGATGGGCATCTCCAGGCCGGTCCACATCCTGACCACCAGCGCCACCCCACGCCGCGTCATCAACATGACCGCCATCGCCGCGGTCGATGCGCAGATCCGCCTGCAACGTGAGGCCGAGCGCAACGGACCGGGTTGATGGGTCCGAGCCCTGGAGAGAAAAAGCCCCGCATGCGGGGCTTTTTCTTGGTCGGTGTCCAGGACTTCAGGTGTGGGAGCGACGTAAGTCACGATGGGCTACCGGTAAAGCCTCATCGCGACTTACGTCGCTCCCACAACCTTGCTTTGCGGCTAGTCCTCTTCCTCCCCATCCAGGATCCGCCGCTGCAACGCATCCAGGTAGGCATCGGCATCGGCGCTGGATTCGAAGATCTCGTCCATCGGCACCGCCTGCACGATCTCGATGACCTTGCGGATCTGTTCCTGCGGATGCACCACCAGCAGGCGGCCTTCGTGCGGGGCGAGCGCCTTGCGCGCCTTCAGGATGCTGCGCACGCCGGCGCTGCTGATGTAGTCCAGGTGCGCCAAGTCCAGTACCAGTGCCTGCGGGCGCGCCGCCAGCATCGGCGCCAGTGCGTCGTCGAGCTGGCCGTGGCTGGCGGTGTCCAGCCGGCCGCCCAGCACCACGTACTGGTTGCCGTTGACGGGCGGGTAGACCTCAATCTCCAAAGTCATCGGGCATCTCGGTGAAGCGGATCTGCCGGGTGGGGGAAGCCCGGGGAGGCAGGGAGGCAGCGCTGGATCGTAAAACAAATGCGGGCCGAGGGTGCGGCGGCTCAGTCGTCGTCCTCGGCGGCGTCCAGCACCTTGCGCTGCATCACGTCGAGATAGGCATCGGCCTCCGCCGTGGACGAGAAGATCTCGTTCAACGGCACGGCCTTGACCATGTCCAGCACCTTCTGGATCTGCGGCTGCGGATTGACCAGCAGCACCTTGCCGCCGTGCGGCGCCAGCGTCTTGCGCGCCTTGAAGATGGAACGGATGCCGGCGCTGCTGATGTACTCCAGCCCCGACAGGTCCAGCACCAGCGAGTGCAGCTGGCGGGTCAGCAACGGCGCCAGCGCTTCGTCGAGGTCTTCGTACGTGTGGGTGTCCAGCCGGCCACGCAGCAGCGCGCGCTGGCTGCCCTTGCCCGGGGGATGGAACTCGATTTCCAGGCTCATGCGGACGTCTCCTCGGTGGGAATGCGCAGCGCCAGGCGCAGCACGTTGTAGTTACCCATTCGCTGATAGGTGGCCATTTCGGCCACCTGCCGGACCAGGTGCAGGCCCAGCCCGCCGGTGGGCCGGTCGAGGATGTCCGCATCCAGGTCGGGGGCAGGCTGCTCCAGCGGATTGAACGGCGCGCCGCTCTCGCGGAATTCCAGGGTCAGCACATGGTCGCGGATCGCGATGTCCACGCACAGTTCGTGTTCTTCGGCGTCCACCCGTGCCAGGTCGCCGTGCTCGATGGCGTTGCTGGCCAGCTCCTCGACGATCAGCCTGACGTCGCCCTGGATGGCACGGCTGACGCCATTGTTGGCCAATACGGCTTCCAGCGAGGCGTTGAGGTCGTCCACGCGGGCGTGCTCACGCGGGATGAACAGTCGCATCTGCATGTGCGTTCTCCTGGGTTGGCGGAGCTTCGGGGGAAGCGGCAGCCCTGTCCAGCCGGCGCCGGATCGCGAGCACGGTGATGTCGTCGGATTGCGGTGCGGGATCGGTAAATGCGTGAACCCGCGCGATCAGCGCCTCGCACTGCTCGCGCGCGGTCGCGCCGGACCGCAGCGCACCCGGGATGCGTTCGGGGCCGAAGGCGACGTCGCGGCTGTCGAACGCCTCGGTGATGCCGTCGGTCCAGGCCAGCAGCGTGGCCCCGGCCGGCAATTGTCCGGACCACAGCGGGAACGCATCGCCCACCTCGAAACCCAGTGGCGGCCCCGGCTGCACCGGCAAGGCCTCGTGGCGGCCATCGGCATGCAGCAGCAACGGCGCATCGTGGCCGGCACTGGCCAGCACGCAGGCGCCGCTGCGCACGTCCACGCGCCCGCACAGCACCGTGGCGAACATGCACGCATCGTTGCCCTGCACCAGTCGCCGCGACGCTTCCGCCAGCACGCGCTCCGGCGACGGATGGGTACTGGCGGCCACCTCCAGCACGGTGACGGTGCGCGCCATGAAGAGCGCGGCGGGCACGCCCTTGTCCGACACGTCGCCGATGGCGAACCACAGGCCGTCGGGATCGGTCTGGATGAAGCAGTAGAAGTCGCCGCCCACGGCCTTGGCCGGTTCCAGCCGCGCATACGCTTCCAGATGCGCGTCCTCGCGATCGATGACGCGCCCTGGCGGCAGCATCGCCTGCTGGATCTCGCGTGCGATCGACAGCTCGCTCTCCAGCTTCTGCCGCGCGGCGGTCATGTCCTCGATCTCGTGCAGCTGCTGGCGGATGGAAACGCGCGCGTGTTCCAGCGTGCGCGCCATCTGGCCGACTTCGTCGCGACGCTGCACGAACGGCACCGGCATGTCGTAGTCGCCCTGGGCCAGGCGTGCCGCGGAGGAGGAGAGGTCTTCGACGGGCTGGCTGACGTGGCGCGCCAGCTTGCTCACCACCAGCATGCACACCAGCGCCAGCAGGGTGCCGATGGCAACCAGCAACCACAGCGCCTGCGTCAGGCGGGCAGTGACCAGGTCGTAGGACTGCGCCACCAGCAGGGTCCAGCCGCTGTCGCCCACCGGCTCCACCACGGTGTAGCGCCGCTCGCCGCTGACCGCATCCACGTGGAGATGCTGCAGCGGGCGCCGTACGCGGACGGCCTGGGCGATCTCGCCGAGATCCACGCGCCCGCTGCGCGCGATGTAGTCCTCCAGTGTTTCCTCGCGTTCGACGCCGACCTCGGGATTCAGCGCCAGCGTGCCGGCCGGTGCCACCAGCGAGACGCGCCAGCCCGGCAGGTGGGCCAGGGCATCGACCATGTCGGTCAGGCTGGTCAGCGGCAGGTCCAGGCTGACCATGCCGCGTGTGCGGGCGCCGCGCCCGGGTTCGCGCAGTGGCATGTTGTAGGTGACCATCCACACGTCGCCGGCGGTCTGGTTGAGGTACGGCTCCGACCACCAGCCCGCGGGTGCGGCCACGGTGCGCTGGTACCAGCCCTGTTCGCGGAAGGCATATCCGTCGGCGATGAAATCGCGGTCGCTGCCATTCGCGGCCACGTAGCGCGCGAACGGCGCGTCCTCCTTCGCGCGCGCTTCCAGGATCAGCAGGCCGCCCACGCAACCGGGCGTGGCCTTCACCATCGCGCGCAGGGTGGTGGTCAATTCGTCGGGCGAAAGCTGCGCGTTGCCCACCAGCTCCGACATGCCCTGCGTGGTGATAGTCACCACGTGCAATGCGCCGTCGATCCGCTGCGCGGCTTCCTGCGCCGTCGCCTGCGTGTCGCGGCGCGCGTCGTCCAGGATCATGCGGCGCGCGTACCACGCGGTCGCCACCACCAGCAGCACCAGCAGCACCACGTTGACCAGGCCGGCCCACAGGGCGATGCGCGTGCGCAGGCTGCTGCGCCAGTGCGCTGCACCGGCGACATCGCGTTCTGGCACGACACTGCTGGGCACTGCGTTGCGCATGCCGACCCTGTTCGTCGCGTTCCCCCCGGACGCCGATCATACGCCCGCACCGCGTGCTGCATCGCAATAACCCAAAGGTCTGATTTTGGTGTGGTGGTTGTCCCGGGACAGGCACGCAATGTCCTCTCCATACGCCTGCGTAGCCAGGCTTGGCGCGGGGTGCGTGCGTTACACTTCAAGGCTCTACAAGTAACGGCGACGCCACGCCCCACGCGCGGCGCAACAGGAGTGGGAATGAACTGGTTGAACGAGATGTTGCAGAGCGATCCGGACCCGCAGGAATCCCGCGAATGGATCGATTCCATGCAGGCGGTGATCGAGAAGAACGGCGCCCTGCGTGCTCACCAGTTGCTCGAAGGCATGGTCGAAGTCACCCGCCGCGCCGGTGCCTACCTGCCGTTCTCGCCGACCACCGAATACGTCAACACCATCGCGCCGCAGAACGAGGCCAAGAGCCCCGGTGACGCCGCGCTGGAATGGCGCATCCGTTCGATCATCCGCTGGAACGCGATGGCCACCGTCGTGCGCGCCAACCGCAAGCCCGGCGACCTCGGCGGCCACATCGCCAGCTTCGCCTCCGGCGCGACGCTGTACGACGTCGGCTTCAACCACTTCTGGCGCGCGCCCAGCGACAGCCATCCGGGCGACCTGCTGTTCATCCAGGGCCACAGCGCGCCGGGCATCTACGCGCGTTCGTTCCTGGAAGGTCGCATCAGCGAGCAGCAGCTCGACAACTTCCGCATGGAAGTCGACGGCCAGGGCATCTCGTCCTATCCGCATCCCTGGCTGATGCCGGACTACTGGCAGACCCCGACCGTGTCGATGGGCCTGGGCCCGCTGGCGGCGATCTACCAGGCGCAGTTCATGAAGTACCTGGAGCACCGCGGCCTGATCGAGAAGTCCGATCGCAAGGTGTGGTGCTTCATCGGCGACGGCGAGAGCGACGAGCCGGAAACCCTCGGCGCGATCGCGCTGGCCGGCCGCGAAGGCCTCGACAACCTGATCTTCGTCGTCAACTGCAACCTGCAGCGCCTCGATGGCCCGGTACGCGGCAACGGCAAGATCATCCAGGAACTCGAAGGCGTGTTCCGCGGCGGCGGCTGGAATGTCATCAAGCTGCTGTGGGGCAGCTACTGGGATCCGCTCCTCGCGCGCGACACCGACGGCGTGCTGAAGAAGCTGATGATGGAAACCGTCGACGGCGAATACCAGAACTGCAAGGCGTTCGGCGGCAAGTACACGCGCGACAACTTCTTCGGCAAGTACCCGGAGACGGCGGCCATGGTCGCCAACCTGTCCGACGACGACATCTGGCGCCTCAACCGCGGCGGCCACGATCCGCACAAGGTCTACGCGGCCTACCACGAGGCGGTGAACACCAAGGGCATGCCCACGGTGATCCTGGCCAAGACGGTGAAGGGCTACGGCATGGGCTCGGCGGGCGAATCGCTCAACCCGACCCACCAGACGAAGAAGCTGGACGACGAAGCCATCCGCACGTTCCGCGACCGCTTCAACATCCCGGTCAGCGACAAGCAGCTGGAAGAATCGGCGCAGGTGCCGTTCTACCACCCGGGCGAGGACTCGCCGGAAATCCAGTACCTGAAGTCGCGCCGCGCCGCTCTCGGCGGTTACCTGCCGCAGCGTCGCCGCAAGGCCAGCGAGTCGTTCGAAACGCCGAAGCTGGAAGCCTTCGATCGCCTGCTGAAGAGCACCGGCGACCGCGAGATCTCCACCACGATGGCGTTCGTGCAGGGCCTGAACATCGCGCTGCGCGACAAGCAGGTCGGTCCGCGCCTGGTGCCGATCGTCGCCGACGAGGCGCGCACGTTCGGGATGGAAGGCATGTTCCGCCAGATCGGCATCTACGCGCCGTTCGGCCAGAAGTACAAGCCGGTCGATGCCGACCAGCTGATGTACTACCGCGAAGACCAGTCCGGCCAGGTGCTGCAGCAGGGCATCAGCGAGCCGGGCGCGATGTCGTCGTGGATGGCGGCGGGCACCAGCTATTCGGTCAGCAACGTGCCGATGCTGCCGTTCTACATCTACTACTCGATGTTCGGCTTCCAACGCATCGGCGACATCGCGTGGCAGGCGGCGGACATGCGTACGCGCGGCTTCCTGCTGGGCGGCACCGCGGGCCGCACGACGCTCAACGGTGAAGGCCTGCAGCACGAAGACGGCTTCAGCCACGTCATCGCCGGCAGCATCCCGAACGTGCGCAGCTACGACCCGACCTTCGGTTTCGAAGTCGCGGTGGTCCTGCAGCACGGCATGCAGAAGATGCTGCAGGAGCAGGTGGACGAGTACTACTACGTCACCCTGATGAACGAGAACTACAGCCATCCGGAAATGCCGGCAGGCGCGGCCGAGGGCATCATCAAGGGCATGTACCTGCTCACCGATGCCGGCAAGCCGAAGAAGGGCGAGCTGCGCGTGCAGCTGATGGGCAGCGGCACCATCCTGCGCGAGGCGATCGCGGCGGCCGAGCTGCTGGACAAGGACTTCGGCGTCACCGCCGACATCTGGTCGTGCCCGAGCTTCAACGAGCTGCGTCGCGATGGTTTCGACGCCGAGCGCTGGAACCGCCTGAACCCGGAAGCGAAGACGCCGCGCAAGGCGTACGTGACGGAACTGCTGGAAGGCCGCCAGGGTCCGGTGATCGCCGCGACCGACTACGTGCGCGCCTACACCGACCAGATCCGCGCCTTCGTGCCGGCGGCGTACACGGTGCTGGGTACGGACGGCTTCGGCCGCAGCGACACCCGCGCCAACCTGCGCCGCCACTTCGAAGTGGACCGCTACTACATCGCCCACGCCGCCATCGCCGCCCTGGCGAAGGAAGGCAAGATGACCGGCAAGGACGTCGCCCGCGCGATCAAGCAGTACAAGATCGATGTGGAGAAGGCGAACCCGGTTACGGTCTGACCCCGGTCGCGGGTGACGGCATGGCGCTGACAGGGGATCACCTGCGCCGCTATGCCATCGCCCGCAGTCTGTTCAAACCGACCACCCTGCCGCGGGCGATCCAGCGGCTGGGTTTCGTGCAGGCGGACCCGATCCGGGCGCCGGCACGCGCGCAGGACCTGACCCTGCGCCATCGCGTCGCCGGCTATCGCGCCGGCGACCTGGAGCGGCGGTATCCACGCCTGCCGCTGGAAGAAGACTTCTTCGTCAACTACGGTTTCCTGCCGCGCGCGCATCACCAGCTGATGCATCCGCGCACGGCCCGCGAGGCGTGGACGCCCGCGCGCTGGAAGCAGGCGCGCGCGGTACTGGAGTTCGTCAGCGAGCGCGGCACGGCGCATCCGCGCGAGGTGGACGCGCACTTCGGGCATGGCAAGACGACCAACTGGTTCGGTGGTTCATCGAACGCCAGCACGCAGTTGCTGGACGGCATGCACTACCGCGGGCTGCTGCGGGTCGCGCGCCGCGAGGGTGGCACGCGGGTCTATGCGCCGCGCCTCGGTGACGCGGCGCCGGTCGCGGCGTCCGATGCAGAAGCGCGGCTGGATGCGCTGCTCGACATCATCGTCAACAAGTACGCGCCCTTGCCGGCGGCCAGCCTGGGGCAGTTGTTGGGCTATCTGCGCAGTGGCGTGCCGCAGTGGGCGAGCCTGCGTGCGGCAGCGCTGAAGCGTGCGCGCCAGCGCTTGGGCACGGCGCGGGTCGACGGGGTGGACTGGTACTGGCCGGCAGACGAGGATCCGCGCTCACGGCGCTGGAAGCCGGACGACCAGGTGCGCCTGCTGACGCCGTTCGATCCGGTGGTATGGGACCGGCGCCGCTTCGAAATGTTCTGGGGCTGGACGTACCGCTTCGAGGCGTACACGCCGGCACCGAAGCGGAAGCTGGGGTATTACGCGCTACCGGTGCTGTGGGGCGACCGGGTGATCGGGTGGGCGAATCTCAGCGTGGTTGAGGGGGAGCTAAGCTCGACGTTTGGGTATGTTGGTGGGCGTGGACCGAGCGGTGCCGCTTTTCGTAGGGCGCTTAAACTTGAGCTGGATCGCACGCGAGGTTTCCTAGGCTTGAGCCTTTAGTAATGCTGATTGCAAGACGATTGGCTAAGGGTTAGTGATCTGCTAGCGATATACAGGGGGCGGCAATGCTTGTTGCGAAGCGAGTAGGTCTTTCAGAAATACTTGATGGAAGAAGATCGCCGAGATCTGAAGCATTGACGATTCTCACCGGCGAGAATGGTGCAGGTAAAAGCCGAGCACTTAGATTTTTGGCGGAATTCTATGGAGGGAGAAGGCGAAAAGTTCTCGCAATCTCCAACTCTTCATTTGGACGCTTCAATCGCAAGGGTGACTACGTCCGTGCGATCAACTTCGGTCGGCCAGGGGCTAGTCCAGAGAAAATTCTGAAGAGTACGATATCTGCCGCTTATGAAAAGGATGAGCTACAGCTCAGATCTTTGTCGCGGATTCTGAGGTACTGTGGCTATTCGCCGGAAGTCGGTTTCAGAGTAAATCTTTCAGAACGAAAGCGGCCCAGCACGCTAAAGGACGAGATTGAGGCGGCGGCGGCTAAGAGAGGTAGAAACTCAGATGAGTTGATATCCATTATTTATCTTGTTACTTCCAATGAGATGGGTGGTGAGATCTTGTGGCTGGACTTTGATGGATTTTCTCTAGAGAGCTTTGTACGGAATAGCATTCCAAGAATTCTTTTCTGGGAGCGAGAGTTAAGAAGCCTCGGCTACATCAGTTCAATCAGGCTGTTCTTGCGATCCTCGACAAGTGAAATAGCGCTTTCACAAGCGAGCTCAGGTGAGCTCTCATTGATCACTTCAATGGCACTCATTGCGACGACGCATGAAGAAGAAACTGTGCTGCCTATTGATGAGCCGGAGAACAGCCTCCATCCGGCGTGGCAGAAAGAGTTCTTGAGCACGTTGCTGGCCGCCATAGGCTACAAGAGAACAACTTTGATCATTGCGACGCACTCTCCCCTGATTGTAATGGGAGGGGAGGATGTCCGCATGCAGGCGGAAGTTTTGGTGATGTCTGCAATGATTGAATCTGATGGCCAAGTAGATGTTGCTGAAAAAGGTCTGGAAGGGGTGATGGCTGAGGTGTTTCATACCTTCACTTCGAAGAATCACTATTTGAGTAGGTATCTAGTTTCATTGCTTGACTATTTGGAGGGCGGGCGGCTATCGAAGGCTGAGCTTGAGACGATCATTGTTAAATTGAAGGAGATGGGACTGGATGAAAAACAGCAAGCTGCTGTTCGTCTAGTGCAAGACATGGCCAACTCAATCGAGGCCGGCAATGCCTAACTACACTGATCTTGATTTCACAGAGCAAGAGCAGCAGACAATTGATGCTGCATGGGTCGAAGACAAGCTTGCTTGGTCGTCAGAGGCCATGATGCCGATTAGAGCCAAGATCAGAAATCTTCACAGAGTCATCCAGGGTGACATGTGCTGCTACTGCAGGAAGCACTTTCAGCAGGACCATTCGTTGGCGGTCGATGTCGAGCATGTACTACCACAGGCTACTTTTAGATCGATCGCAATCGCTCCGGTAAACATGAGTGTCGCTTGCAAGAGATGTAACTTGTCGATAAAGGGTGAAAAGTACGACTTCATATTTGGAGCGACTGTTCTCGATGTTCTCGAGCACTTAGAAGCTTCAGCCTCATACGAGATCGTCCATCCTAATTTAGATAGCTACGCTGACCATATCGAAGTGGCCGTTGTTAGAATTCCCGGGTTGGTGTTTCACCGTTACAGGGCGCTGGCTGATTCTCCTAAGGCCAACAAGACTATTGATTTCTTCAGGCTTAGAGATCTTGAGGTTGATGAGCTAGATGCCGCACAAGGAATCCCTGGTGCAGAAGGGGAGCACCGGTCGGCCAAAATAAGGGCTCTGCTAGAGATCTGATGGCACGCATGATGCGTGGAAATACTTGGGTTCTGTCGCGAGAATCTTCTTATTCTGGAAGCTAGAATGCTGTTGCCAGCGAGCGCCGCAGCCGCCATCGCATCCGGCATCCCTCACTGGAGTTCCTGCATGTCACGACCCCTTGCGCCCGCCGGGCGCCTGTTTGCTGTCGCCGCCTTTCTTGAAGGCTTCACCTGGGGCGGTCTACTGATCGGCATGGCGTTCAAGTACAGCGCCATCGGGAACGACCTCGGCGTGAAGATCTTCGGGCCGCTGCATGGCGGTGCGTTCCTGTTCTATGTCGTGGTCACCGCGCTGTCCGCGTTGCGGTTGCGCTGGCCGTGGTGGGCGGCGTTGCTGGCGTTGGTCGCCGCGGTGCCGCCGCTGGTGACCGTGCCACTGGAGATGTGGTTCCGGCGGATCGGCTTGCTGGGTCCGCGCGGCTGACGTGTGGGCATGGCGGGCCGGGGCCCGCCCTACGTGCGGCGCGTCCTTCGCATAGACTGCGGCGCTCGCCCTCTCGCTGCCGCTTATGAGCCCCCAGTCCCGCCTGACCGAGTTGCGCCTGCTGCTGGGCATTGAGCGCAACACCACTCGCCATGGCGAGAAGTGGATATCGGGCATCGGCGCGTTGCTGGGCATCCTGGCGGTGTACGGACTGACCCGCTGGACCTTCCCGAGCGACGCCGCGTCCGCGGGCGGCGGCGCGCTGATGGTCACTTCGATGGGTGCGTCTGCCGTGCTGCTGTTCGCCGTGCCGCAGGGCGCGCTGTCGCAGCCGTGGGCCGTGGTGGGCGGGCACCTGCTGTCCGCCTTCATCGGCGTGAGCTGCCAGAAACTGTTCCCCGGCCACGCCTGGACCGCCGCCCTCGCCGTGGGCCTGGCGGTGCTGGGCATGTACTACCTGCGCTGCATCCATCCGCCTGGCGGTGCCACCGCCCTCGCCGCGGTGATCGGCGGCCCCGATGTGCATGCCCTGGGCTACAGCTACTTGCTGATGCCGATACTCATCAACGTCGTGGCCATCCTGGCCATGGCCATCGCCTTCAACGCGCTGTTCCCGTGGCGCCGCTACCCGGCCCATCTACACCGCCGTCGCCAGGCCTCGCGCATCACCCAGCCCGCGCAGCGCCAGTTCGAACTGACCCAGGAAGATTTCTCCGCGGCGATGGAGCAACTCAACTCCTACGTCGACATCACCACCGAGAACCTCACCGAACTGCTGGAACTCGCCAAGCAGCACGCCGAACGCAACATCACCCACCCCGACGCGATCCTGCGTGGTCGCTTCTACAGCAACGGCAAACTCGGCCGCCTCTGGAGCGTGCGGCATGTGTTGGAAGGCGAAGGTCCGGCGCTGCAGTACCACGTCGTCGCAGGTGAACAGACGGGCAGCACGGGGACGAGCAGCCCCGACGAGTTCCGGCAGTGGGCGCGCTTCGAAGTGGTGCTGCAGGACAATGGGCGGTGGGTGATAGCGGGATGACGCGGTTCCTCCCCCTCAGCCCGTCTCCGCCCCGCGCAACAACGCCATCGCCTGCGTCCGCGACTGCACGCCCAGCTTTTCGTAAATGCGGGTGAGCGTGTTGCGCACGGTCTTGTCGCTGATGAAGAGCGACGCGGCGATCTGCGCATTGGTCTTGCCGGAGACCAGCGCCGCGACGATCTCGCGTTCGCGCGCGGTCAGGACATTCAAGTGCTCCTCGCCACGTGGCGCGCCGCCCAGGAATGCGAGCGCCTCCTGGCGGAAGCGCTCCCATGCCGGTTCGTGTTCCAGCAGTACGTGGTTGCGCGAGTCCAGCTCGATGAAGCGTGCACCGGGAATGCCGGCGGCGAGCAACCGGCCCTCCTCCAGCGGCACCACGCAATCCTGTCGCGCATGCAACACCAGGGTCGGTGCGGTGACTTGGCTGAGCAAACTGGTGACGTTGAGGTGCGCACGCGCTTCCAGCAGCGCGCCGGCTGCCTCGGCCGTGGTGGTGATGCGCGCCAGTTCGTTGAACCAGCGCACCTGCGCCTCGGTGGCCTCGGGAATGAAGCGCGAGGTGAAGACCTGGCGGAACACCGGGTTCTGGTCCGTCCAGCCGACGCGCGCGATGTCGATGATGGCGCGATACAGCCGTGCCGCTTCATCGTCGTCGCGTTCGTAAGGGCCGCGCGCGTACGCGCCGTACAGCAGCAGCTTGGACACGCGTTGCGGATGCTTCACCGCATAGGCCACGCAGGCCGCCGCGCCCTGCGAGATGCCCATCAACGCGAACGGTTCGCGCAGGTCCGCGGCCTCCACCACCGCCTCCAGGTCGCCGAGCCAGTGGTCGAGCGTGAGGCCACGCGCATCGCCGCCACTCATCCCGCAGCCGCGTTCGTCATAGCGAAGCAGTCGGTAGTGTTCGCCGAAGAACCGCGACCAGTGGCGCCAGATCGGGCTTTCCAGGTCGTATTCCAGGTGACTCAGCCAGTTGGCCGCCTTGACCAGCACCGGCCCGTTGCCCAGCGACGCCCAGGCCAGGCGCGCGCCATCGCCGGTGGTCAGGTAGCGGATCGTCTGCTGCATGCAGCCATCCCGATGGGGAGCCGGTCCGCAGTGTAGCCGGGACATTGCTCCCCTGAGGTACGTGCGCGGGGCCACACGTCGGGACATTGCTCCCCTGCCGGCGAGGTGGTGCAGGGCGGACGATGGCGCATCCCCTTCCAGCGCCTTCCACGGTCCCCCGGCCGTGCCGCGCACCCCGTGAGGTCATGATGAAACGCACCCTGATCCTGCTCTACGGCGTGGTCTGCTACGCCGTGTTCTTCGCTACGTTCCTTTACGCCATCGGCTTCATCGGCAACCTGTGGGTGCCGAAGGGCATGGACGCCGCACCGACGGCGCCCTTCGCCACCGCGCTACTGATCGACCTGGGACTGCTGGCCCTGTTCGTCGTGCAGCACAGCGTGATGGCGCGACCCGCCTTCAAGCGCGCATGGACGCGGTTGATTCCCGAGTCCGCGGAACGTAGCACCTACACGCTGATGTCCAGCCTCGCGCTGATCCTGCTGTTCTGGCTGTGGAGTCCGCTGGGCGGCACGGTGTGGGAGGTGCAGGACCCGACGGCGCGCGCCGTCCTGTACGCCGTCTACGCGTTCGGCTGGGCGCTGCTGCTGTACACGACGTTCCTGCTCAACCACTTCGACCTGTTCGGCTTGCGCCAGGTGTGGCTGCAGTTCATCGGCCGGCCCTACACGCACCTGCCTTTCCGCACGCCCACCGTCTACCGCTGGGTGCGCCATCCGTTGTATGTCGCCTGGCTGCTGACGTTCTGGGCCACGCCGACGATGACCATGACGCACCTGCTCTTCGCGGTGATGACCACGGTCTACATCCTGCTCGCGATCCGCTGGGAAGAGCGCGACCTCGTCGCCGCGCTGCCGGAATACGAAGACTATCGCCGGCGCGTGCCGATGCTGGTGCCGAGAACGCGCCGCTCGAGTGGATCGCCGGTGCTCACCAGGTCGCAGTGAGTGCCTTGAATGGCCGGGCCACGCGCACGCCCTGGTCATCGAAATCCGTCACCACCTTGCCATCCACGGTGACCCGCGACGGCTTCGTGCGATTCGGCCAACTGACCTTCAACGCGGTGTCCTTGCGCAGGCCCGGGCCGAGCGTCACACGCAGGGTCTGGCCTTGTTGGCGGGCAGTCATGGCCAGCGTGCCGTAAGCCGTCGGCAGGCCGTCCACGCGCAGGCCGTCGCCGGCGACCCATGCCGGTGGCGTGCCGGGCAGCAGCGACAGCGCGTCGTCGCCTTCGTGCATCAGCATGCCGAAGATCGAGCGCGCGTATTCCGAGCCGATCCACGTGTGCGGCATGTCGCCAAGGTAGATCGCGTGGCGCGCATCCGAGTACACCACTTCCGCCAGCACCTGCCACGGTGCCGGACGACGATGGCCCAGGAAGCGCATCAGCAGTTCGTTCGCTTCTTGCGGCCGGTTGAGGTGCACGTACGTCAGCACGTTGCGGATCTCGTACGGCGTGTACGCGTACAGCGCACCGGGCACGTCGCGCTTGCGCACGTCGTCCAGATAACGGTCGAACGTGGTCTTCAGCGCGTCGGCCGGCATTACGTCCTGCTGGCCGGCCGGGTCCAGGCCGATCGACAGGCTGGTCGGATCGCTGCCACCCATGTCGGCGTCGGCGGGGATGGTGTCGATGCCCTTCCATTTCATCGTCGCGCGAATCGAGGCGGCCATCGATGCGCGCAGCGCCGCATACTGTTCGCGCGCCCAGGCGGCAGTCTTCGCATCGCCCCACTGTTCTGCCAGCCAGGCGCCGTCGTGCCAGCCCTTCAGCGCCCAGTAGTCGTCCCAGTAACTGTGGGTGGGCACGGGATAGCCCTCGTGGCTGATCGACGGCGCGAGGATGCCGTGGAAACGCTCCGGCGACGGCTGGTCGGCGAGATAGCCGGGCACCATCGTGCGTTCGCGCAGTTCCTGCATGAACTTCATCGCGCGCGTCACCTTGTCCTGGTAGTCGCGCACGCTGCGCGCACCGCCATCGAGGCGCGCGAGTTCGGCCACCAGCCAGATGAACTGTCCTTGGCTGTCGTACTCGATGTCGGAGCCGAACCCCGTGTTGACCGAGCCGTCGTCGTTGAGGATCGGCGACACCAGGCCGTTCTCGTGCACCGCGTGTCCCGCGTACCACTGCAGGTAGTCGCGCGCCGTCTTCGGCATGCCCATGCGCACCAGCGTGGCGGCGGTGGCGGCGCCGTCGCGGATGAAGGAGCGGTTGTAGTTGCGCGGCCCCGGTTGCATGGCGTGGCCGCTCTGGTTGATCAGCATGTACGCCGCCTGCGCGCGCAGCATGTCGACCAACGACGCGTCCGGCAGCGACAGGCCGATGCGGCCCAGGCGCTTCTGCCACTGCGCGGCGACCTGGTCGGCGAGCGTGTCGAAGGCGCCTTCGACCGTGAGTCCCGTCATGTCGATCGCCGGCGCGACCGGTAGCGGCTTGGCGGGATCGATGCGCGCATCACCGAGGGCGAACGCGATGACGATGTCCTGCGTCGCGCCCGGCGCCAGTGCCACGTCGTAGCCGAGCTGACCGGCCGCCAGGCCCGTGTCGTCGTGCGCCTGCTGCGCATCGGGCAACGCGTTGGCCATCAGCAAGCCGGTGATCTCGCCTTCGCCATGCGCACCGAAGGCCGACGCGGACGCGCGCGTCACCGGCGTCAGCGACTGGAATAGCGTGCGCCCGTTCACAGCCACCTGCGCCGCATCGCCGCTGCCGACGGTGATGTCGCGGATCGGCGAGGGTCCGCCGTTTTGCCACGGCGGGCTGACCTGCATCGGCCGCATCAGCAGGTTGAAGCTGCCGGCGACCGGCGTGGTGCCGGTGTTGCGCAGGCGATAGCGCACCAGCGTGACCGGCGCGCCGCGCTGCTCGAGCGCGATCGCCGCCGTCGTCAGTTCCAGGCCGGGCTGTGGCGACCACTGCACGGTCGGCATCGGCATCCAGCCGTCGCGCAACGCATGGGTGATGGATGTATCGGCGTTCGCTGCGCTCGCACGACCGCTGGCGTCGCGCCACACCGGCTGCACCAACGGCGCACCCTTGAAGGCTTCGACATGGCCGAATTCGTCGAGCACCGACTTCTGCCGGCCGGCGGGGATGCCGACCGCCGTCCAGTACACCTGCTGCTGGTGCAGCGACGACGGGAACAGCGCACGGTGCTCGCGCGAGGCCGCGAGTTCGTAGCGCTTCATCGCCGTCATCACCCGCTTCGGCCCGATCAGGCGCAGGCGCTGCAGCGTGGGCGCCTGCGTGCCCTGGCCGCGCACGCTCAAGCGCAAGGCGGACAGCGTGCGGGCCTGGCTGTCGGCGAGGAAGGCGGTGCTGCCGTAGGCATTGGGATCTTCCGCCAGCACGATCCAGCGGTCCGAGCCTGCCTCGCGGCCTTCCAGCTTCGCCGCGCGCGGCGTGTCCTTCCACGCCACTTCCAGGCCGGCCACGGACAGCGGCCTGGGCAGGTCGATCTGAAGCTGCCGCATGCCGTCGGCCGCGGGCTTCGCGGTCATCGCATGCGCCTCGCCGGCATCGGACCACAGCGCGGCGGGGTCGCCGCTCACGCCGGTGATGCGCGGCGTCTCGTCGCCCGCATACGGCTGGAATTCGAATACCGACACGCCCCAGTCCGCCGAGCGGTCCGGCGCGGTCAGGCGCAGGTAGCGCGCCGGCACGGCGGGGAATACGTCGTATTCGATGCCGCCCACGCCATCGCGCGTCTCGAACGCGGTGCGCCAATGTTCGCCGTCGTCGGACGCCTGGATCGAGTACGCGCGCGCGCCGCCCCATTCCCAATGCAGTTCCACCGCGCCGACGGAGACGCGCTTGCCGAAATCCACCTGGTACCAGTGGCCGGGCGAGAACGCGCCGCCCCACTTGGTCGCCGGGTCGCCATCGATGCCCTTGGCCGGCGCCATCTCTACCGTGGTGCTGGCCGAGCTCGTCGCCTTCCACTCAGTGCGCGGGGGCAGGGCGTCGGCCGAACGGGCGGCGGGGCTCACACCCAACCCGATCGCCAGGGAGCAGGCAGTGGTGGTGGCGCACAGCAGGCGGCGCGTCGGCGTGGGGATCATCAGGCGGTTCCAGGCAACGCGGGCCACCCCGCGAGCGCCGGACACTAGCCATGAAAACGGTTACATGCGAGCTGCGCTGCACCATCCCGACCTGCCGCACGTCCCTTGCGGTGCCGTGCGCCGATCGCGTCGGCAGCCGCGGTCACGGGGGCCGGGCGTGATCGCTCAGGGTGTCCTGCGCAGGCCGTGTTCGGCTTGCTCGCAGACCACCAGCGCGCCGTCGTCGGTGACGGTGCCGGTGGCCCGCACGCGGTCGCCGGCCTTCAGCCCCTGTACGTCCTCCGGCGGCGGCGCCTTGCAGAGGTTCCAGCGGGCGGGCAGATGCACGTCGACCTGCCCGTTGGGGGCGGCGATCTTCACCACGGCGCTGCCATCGTAGGTCCAGGGCGTGGTGTCGACGCTGACGACCGTGCCATCGACCGTGGCCTGCTGGCCCGCGGCCAGCGTCGGGCTGGCGGCCGGAGGCGGGGTGGCGCAGGCGGCCAGCATCAGGGCGGCGGCGAGGGGCGCCAGGCGTACGGCAGGGAGGCGGGACGGGATCATCATTGCGTATCCGGGGTGGGGGGTGGGGTGGCGTCCGCGGGGCACCTTGGCACGCCGGACCCGACGACGCAGTGAATGCAGCATTCCGCCTTCTCGGTCGCTTCGACGCCTGGCGCGTCCTGCACCGGGGGCAGGGCGCCGGGAAGTCTCGCCAGCTGCTCCGGTGACTTCAGTCGCAGGATCGCCGCCCAGTCCTGGCGGTTCATGTTGCAGGCCGCTTCGTTGTCGGGCGCGCACAGCGTGCCGTCGCCGATGCGGAGCGGCAGCCCGCCCCAGAACTCGCCGCTGCGGTTGAGCGGCAGCATCCGCATCGTCACGCTCTGCTGCACGTTGCCGCCGATGGCGTACGCGGTGCTGTCGTTGTTCGGGTTCACCGCCACCACGATGTCGCAATGCATGTCCAGCGAACTGCCGCTGCGCAGCAACGGCACCAGCCCTTCGTGGCCGAACAGGCGGCCGGACTGGCGCACGTAGCAGATCAGGTCGCCGACCACCGGCTTGGCCTTCGCCACGTCGATGACGTCGAAGGCGTTGGTCGACGGGTTCTGGAACGCCGCCTGCACATAGGTGAAGTGGCGGCTGGAACCGCGGAAGCCGGGCACCCGGGCCTCACGCATCACCCACGAGATGAAGGCGGCCGACCATGGCGTGTCCACCACGAAGCCGCGGCAGGCCTCGGCCTGAGGGCCCGTCGACGAGGCGTACAGGCACTCGGTCGCGCCGCGACGGTGACCGATGGCGGCGAGCAGCCCGCTGTCGCGCCAGTAGCGCGCGACGCGCTGCCAGGCGCGGTCGTCGCCGAGCGACAACAGCGACGACTCCGCCTCGGTCATCGGTGCGTTCGCCAGCTTGCCCTCGCGGTCGATGAAGGGGCGGTACCACATCAGGTGCTCGCGGCAGGCGACTGCGGCGATGCGGGTGGCGACATCCGTCGGCGTCTGTTGCGACAACTGCGGACAGGCATCGGCCGCGTACGCGGCACCGGAGGTCAGCAGCAACAGGGGCAGCAACAGCCATGCACGCATCGGATGATCCTGGGGGTGGGTGATCTCTACCTACGCATGATGCCGCATCGGCAGGACACGACATCATCACGCGGCATGAAGGTATGGGAAGGGTCGGCGAGGGAGGCGGTGGAGCAAGCGCCCTGCGAGGCGTCTTGACCTCAATCGCGCTTGAGGTCCTACCGTGATGGCCCGCCCAACCAGGGAGTCTTCCGTGGCCGACACGCTCGCCGACATCGCGCTGTACCTGCAACGTCTGGGTCACGACCGACCGCCGCCGCCCACTCTGGACACCTTGCGCGCGCTGCAGCTGCGGCATACCGCCACGTTTCCGTTCGAAACCCTGTCCACCCTGCTGCGCGCGCCCGTGCCGATCGATTTGCCAGCCATCCAGCACAAGCTGCTGCATGCGGGGCGCGGCGGCTACTGCTACGAACTCAATCGCGTTTTCCTGGCGCTGCTCCGGCAGCTGCACTTCGATGCGCGCGGCCTGACGGCGCGCGTGGTGATGGGAGGACCGGAGGACGAACCCACCGCGCGCACGCACCTGCTGGTACTGGCCACTGTGGAGGGGCAGCGTTACATCGTCGATGTCGGCTTCGGCGGCATGGTGCCCACCGCACCACTGCGACTGGATACCGAAGACGTGCAGGCCACGCCGCACGAGCCTTACCGCATCACCCGGCGCGATGGCGTTTATACGCTGTGCTCGAGGGTGGCGGGCGAGTGGCGGGCGCTGTACGTGTTCGACCTGCAGCCGCAGGCCGACATCGATCACATCGTCGGCAACTGGTACGTCAGCACGCATCCGGACTCGCCGTTCGTGGGCCAGTTGCGCGCCGCCCTCACCGGGCCGGGCTGGCGCCGGACGCTCAACGACGGCAGCGTCGCGCTGCATCGCCCCGGTCATGCCAGCGAGCGGCGCAGCCTGCCCAATGCCGAGGCGGTGATCACGGTGTTGCAGGAGGCATTCGGCATCCGCGTACCGGACGTTCCCGGCCTGCACGCGGCCATCGAAGCGCGACTGCGCGCTGCGCCCCACAGCACGTCATGAGTCGGCTGGCGGCCGGGCCATGCCGGACGATAAGCTCGCCGCTCCGCCCCCTGTCCCGGACTGCGCGTGCGCTTCCTCCTGCAAGTACTGTTGTTGTCCGCATGGGCGTTGAGTGCGCATGCCATCGAGCCGGATCGCCGCATCGCCATCACCATCGATGACCTGCCGTGGCAGCGCATGGACAAGATGCCGCCGGACGCGCTCGCAGGACGCCACGCGCAGCTCATGGCGCAACTGGAGCAGGCCGGCGTGCCGGTGGTCGGCTTCGTCAACGAGGGCAAGCTGGAAGTCGATGGACAGGTGCGGCCCGAGCGCGTGGCGATGCTGCGCGACTGGCGGGATGCGGGCTTCGGGCTGGGCAACCACACCCATGGCCATCTCGATCTGCATGCGGTCGGTCTGCCAGCGTTCCAGCAGGACATCCTGCGCGGCGAACGCGTGCTGCGCCCGCTGTTGGCGGAACGCGGCCAGGCCCCGCGCTGGTTCCGGCACCCGTACCTGCGCGCCGGCCGCACGCCGGAGGAACGTGCGGCGCTGTCCGCGTTCCTGGGCGGACACGGTTACCGCATCGCACCGGTGACGGTCGACAACGGCGAATGGGTATGGGCGTTCGCCTACGCCAACGTGCTCGACGGCCAGCCCGACACGCCCGTGCGCGCGGCGACGCTGGAGCGGCTGCGGCGCGGCTATGTGCCCTACATGCTCAACAAGGTCGACTACTACGAACGGCAGTCGCAGGCGTTGCTCGGCTACGCGCTGCCGCAGGTCTGGCTGCTGCACGCCAACGAGCTCAACGCCGTCGCCTACGCGGATCTCGTGGCCGGCGTGCAGCGACGCGGCTACCGCGTGGTGACGCTGGACGAGGCGATGCGCGACCCTGCCTACGCGCGCGGCGAGGACGGCTACAACGGCCGCTACGGCCCCAGCTGGCTGCACCGCTGGGCGATGGCGGAGAAGAGGCCGAAGGAGTTCTACGCAGGCGAGCCGGTGGTGCCGGGCTGGGTGCTGGCGCTGGCGGGCGTGGATTCGGAATGAGGGCGGCGCGGCACAGGCCGCGTCAGTCCCCGCGCCGCAGGGTCGCCAGCTTCAGGAAGGCATCGTGCTGGTAGCGGCTCATCCGGAGTTGCTGGCCGGTATCCATCGTGACCACGTGGTAGCCGTTGAACCATGGATGGATGTCCCTGACCCGCCGGATGTTGATGATGGCCGAGCGGTGCACGCGGGCGAAGCGGCGCGGGTCGAGGCGTGCCGCCAGCGCGGCCATGGTCTCGCGGACTTCGTGCACGCGGTCGGCCAGGTGCAGGCGCACGGTGTTGCCACTGGCCTTTATCCAGACGACGTCGTCCACGTCGACCAGGACGACGCGCTCGTCCTCGCGCACCGGGATCCGTTCCAGGTAGGCATCGCGCTGTTGCAGCGATGCCAGCGCCTGCATGATCCGGGCGGTGGTGTCGGCATCGGCGCCCTGTCCGATCGCCAGGCGCTGCTTCGCACGGCGCAGGGTTTCGGCGAAGCGTTCGCGGCTGAACGGCTTGACGAGGTAGTCGACGGCATTCGCCTCGAACGCGCGCACCGCGAACTGTTCGTAGGCGGTGACGAAGATGGTCGCCGGCATGCGCGCCGGACCGAGGGTGGCCACCACGTCCAGGCCGGTGATCGCCGGCATCTGGATGTCGAGGAACACGAGATCGGGCGAGCGCTCGCGGATGGCCGCCACCGCCGACACGCCGTCGCCGCATTCGCCCACCACCTCGATGTCCGCGTCGTCGCGCAGCAGGCGCGCCACGGCGTGGCGGGCGATCGGTTCGTCGTCCACCACCAGCGCGGTCAGGCGCATGCGGGCACGTGCTCCGGCAGGGCGTCCTCGTCGAGGTCGCGGTAGGGAAGGCGCAACCGGCACGCGACGCCGCGCGGCACGATCAGGTCCAGCCGCAGGCTCGCGTGGTCCCCATACAGCTCGCGCATGCGCAGTCGCGTGTTGGACAGGCCGATGCCGTGGCCGCCCGCCTGGCCGCCCTCGTCCAGCGTGCTGTTGTAGTTGCGCACGTCGATGCAGAGCATGTCGCCCTCGCGGCGGCAGTCGATCTCCACGCAGTCCTCGCCCACGTGCTGGCCGATGCCGTAGCGGATCGCGTTCTCCACGATCGGCTGCAGCACCAGGCTCGGCACCGCGGCATCCATCACATCGGGTGCGACATGGATGCGCGTGGTCAGGCGGTCCTTGAAGCGCCGCCGCTGGATGCCGAGGTACAGCTCGAGCAGTTCCAGTTCGCGGCGCAGCGGGATCTCCTGGCCGTCGTAGTCCTCCAGGAACGCGCGCAGCAGTTCGCTCAGGCGCAGCAGCATGTCCTCGGCCGACAGCTTGTCCTCGTCGAGCAGGGTGACGATGGCGTGCAGCGTGTTGAACAGGAAGTGCGGCTGCAGCTGGGTCTTCAGTACCTGCAGGCGCGACTGGGCCAGTTCGGTGGCCAGCCGGCTGGCCTCCAGTTCGCGTCGCGCCTTCTCGGCGTGGAACTGGATGGCCTGCTGGATGGCGAACAGCGTCCAGTAGGTCAGCACGCCGATGGCGAAGTGCTGCTCCAGGAAGTAGCCGAGCTGCTCGAAGAAGCCGCTGGGTTCGAACAGCGTCGAGACCAGGGCGCCGAGCACCATCGCGAGGAACGTCGTGCACAGGCTCGCCACGAGCTGCTGCGCCAACCCGCGGAAGCGCAACGTGCCGCGTACCGGATAGCGCTCGGCCAGGCGGAACACGAGCGGCGCGAGGGCCGCCCAGCTGTACCACTGGATCAACGACCACCGGATGAGGTCCGACAACGGCCAGCTGGGGCGCTGCAGGCCGTTGTTGAGCGTGTTCTGCAAGGTGAACAGCAGTGCGATCGCGGTCCACAGCCCCAGGTAGCGGAACAGGCCGATCTCGGTGCTGCCCAGACGGATCTTCATGGGGGCCTCCTGTGCGAACGCATCCTAGGCGGCCGCGCCGGCGACGGAAAGCCGCGATCGCTGCCCACGACGATTCGTCACGGCCGCACGACGATTCGTCCCGGATCCGTTGCCGCCTTCCCGCAGCGGGCGCGAGATGCGCTCGCCCCGCACGCGACCCGCGCTGCCGGTGGCGCCCTCATCACCGGAGATTCCGCCATGCCTCGCGCGTCCATCGTCGTGCTGCTCGCCGCCGCCATCCCGTTCGCCGCCGCCCATGCCGGTGAGCGCACCCACTACCTCTACCTCGTCAACCGTGCCCACGATGCCATCGTTTCGGTCTCCGCGGCGCGGGCCGGCGCGGACCAGCCGCGCGAACTGCTCGTCGGCGGGCGGCTGGCCGGTGGCGGCGATGCGGCCACCCTCCAGATCCGCAGCGACGACTGCGTGCACGACCTGCAGGTGGCGTTCGCGAATGGACGCCGCGCGGTGTATCCGGCCTTCGATCTGTGTCGCCAGCGGGGACTGCGGGTGATGCCGCTCCCGGCGCGGGATGCGCAGTCACGGCTCGCCGCAGCGCGCGGAGACGAGGCGCGGCCGGCGGCGAGCGCGGACTGAGTCGCGCGATCAGGCAGAGAAATCCAGCACCACGCGCCCCTCGATCGTACCGGCGTGCATGCGCGCGAACACGTCGTTGATGTTCTCCAGGCGGTCGGTCGCCACGGTCGCGGCGACCTTGCCCATCGCGGCGAAATCGAGCGCCTCCTGCAGGTCCAGTCGGGTGCCGACGATGGAGCCGCGCACGGTGATGCCGTTGAGCACCATGCCGAAGATGTCGAGCGGGAACTGGCCCGGCGGCAGGCCGTTGAGCGACACCGTGCCGCCCCGGCGCACCATGCCGATCGCCTGCTCGAAGGCCTTGGGCGATACCGCCGTCACCAGCGCACCGTGCGCGCCGCCGATTTCCTTCTTCAGATACGCGGCCGGGTCGTCGGTGGCGGCGTTGACGGTGACCGTCGCGCCCAGGCGGCGCGCCAGGTCCAGCTTGGCGTCGTCCACGTCGACGGCCGCCACGTTCAGGCCCATCGCCTTCGCATACTGCACGGCCAGGTGGCCCAGCCCGCCGATGCCGGAGATCACCACCCAGTCGCCGGGTCGGGTATCGGTGACCTTCAAGCCCTTGTAGACGGTCACGCCGGCGCACAGGATGGGCGCGATCTCCACGAAACCTATGCCCGCCGGCAGGTGGCCGACGTAGCCCGCGTCGGCCAGCGCGTACTCGGCGAAACCGCCGTTGACCGAATAGCCGGTGTTCCGCTGGGTTTCGCACAGCGTCTCCCACCCGCCGAGGCAGTGCGCGCAGTAGCCGCATGCGGAGTACAGCCACGGAATGCCGACGCGGTCGCCTTCCTTCACGTGGGTCACGCCATTGCCCACCGCGACGACGTGGCCGACGCCCTCGTGCCCGGGAATGAACGGCGGATTGGGCTTCACCGGCCAGTCGCCTTCGGCGGCGTGCAGGTCGGTGTGGCAGACGCCGCAGGCCTCGATCTTGACCAGCAGTTCGCCGGCGGCGGGGCGCGACACCGCGACATCCTCGATGACCAGCGGGGCGCCGAACTGCCTGACGACGGCGGCTTTCATGGTGCGGTCCATGGCGTGCTCCTGGCGTGGCGTGAGGAGTCGCCAACGTACGCCGCCCCTGCGACGGCTGCGTTGATTCCGATCAACCTGCGCCGCGCAGGCGCGACCGCCGGTCGGACGCTCCGTGCGCTGGCCGGCGGCGCCTGCCCACGCTACCGTTCGCGATCAGTCGACAGGCGGAGTGCACGACACCATGGGGACACAGGCAGCGCGCGACGATGTCGAGGCTTTCCTGGCCACCCTCGCGCATGCGCAGGACGCCGCCATCCGCCTGCTGCGCACGACGATCCTGGCGACGGATCCGCGCATCGGCGAAAGCATCAAGTGGAACGCACCGAGCTTCCACGTGGAGGGCCGCCATTTCGCGACGATGCAGCTGCGCCGGCCGGACCGCATGATGCTGGTGCTGCACCTGGGCGCGGGCAAGCAGGCGATGCCCGCGGGCGCGATCGCCGATCCGCGGCAGCTGCTCGCATGGCTGGGCGCCGACCGCGCGACCTGGACTTTCGCCGGCGTGGACGACGTGGAAGCCCAGCGCACCGCGTTGCAGGCGCTGGTGCGCCAATGGATGGCGCACGCCTGACACCGCGTCCGGTCAGAGGCCGCCGATGGCGAAGATCGGCTGGCGTTCGATGCGGCCGACGGCGTCCACGGCGCGACGGACCTCGTCGCGCGCCATCAGTGCACGCCAGCGCGCCTGCACGGGCACGAAGGCAGGCAGCGGGGCCGGCTCCCGCCATTCCTGCACGGCCGCGAGCAGGTCGCCACGCGTTGCCGGATCGGCCAGGGCCGCGATGAGGGCGTCGGCTGCGTCGTCCATGCGACCGGCTTCGACCAGGGCCCAGATCCAGAGCTCCAGGGCGTCGTCGCGGTGGTCGCGCAGGTAGTCGAGCGCGCGCCGTGCAGAGGCGGCATCCTGCTGCTGGACAGCGGCGCAGTGTTCGATGGAGACCTGCACCATGCGGCCGTAACCGCTCATGTCGCCGACCCGGCCGATGGCAGCGAGCGCTTCCTCAGGGCGCCCGCGCTGGCACAGGAACTGGCCCAGGTTGAGCACCTGGCTGACGTTGGCGCCGCCCGATTCGTCCATCAGCGTGCCGCGGAACAGGTCGGCCTGCGCGTCGTACAGCTTGCCCAGCCTCCGCTGCGCGACCGCGCGGTGGTTGACGATCCACGCGGCGACCTCGGGATCGTCGAACGCCGGCGCATCCGCCGATGCCGCCGACAGCGCGGCGAGCGTCTCGTTCGCCAGCGTGACCACCTCCGCGTGCTGGCCCGTCGCCAGCAGCGCGTAGCCGAGTTCCATGCGGGTCTCGAGGCTTCGAGGGCGCCTGTCGGCCAGCACGCGCAGGGATGCCACGCGCCGGCGTGCGGCTTCCGCGATGTCGAGTGCTCCGCTGTCGCGGTCGACGATGCCATCGAAGCGCCGGTCCACGCGGAATTTCACCAGCGCCTCGGGCGAGGTGGTCAAGCTGACCGCACGACGGACGCCGGCGTGGTCGCCGCGGGCCTGGTAGAGCAGGGCGAGCTGGTACCACAGGTCGCCGACCCCCAGCCCCGCACCGTCCCAGCCGGCCTGCATCAAGGCCTCCATCACCTGCAGCCGGGTCGCCGATGCGGGCGGCGCCTGCCGGGCCACGCGCAGCACGAACGCGGTGTCGAGGTGGTCGACCATGCGCGGCCAGCGCATCGCCAGATCGCGAACGTGGCGCGCGGCCGCGTCATGCGCACCCTCGCGTTCGTCCAGCTGCGCGAGCAGGTAGATGTCGTCGGGATCGTCGGATCCGGCCTCGACGGCTCGCGTGGCCCAGCGGCGTGCACGCACATGGTCGCCCAGGCGTGTCGCCATCCACGCCGCGCGCGACCACGTCATGCGCTGGTCGGCGAGCGGCAGCGTCGCGAACTCGCGGTGCGCCATCGCCTGCGCGAGTGTGCGGTCCGCCTCGGCGGCGTCGCCCTGCTCGCCAAGCGCCAGGGCGTCCCGCCATTGCCGCTCGTAGGACGGCGATACGCCCTGCTTGCGTTTGTCGCGCAGCGCAGGACCAGCCTTGCCAAGCGAGGGCGCGGCAGGGGGTTCCTGGTGGTACATGTCGTGCGCGGCGCCCGGCGTCGTGCTCTGTGCCCACGCGCCCTGGCTCGCGACCGTCAGGCAGGCCGCCACGATCCCTGCTTTCATCCTGCCTCTCGCGTATCTCCCTGCCGCATTAGAACCCAAGCCGCGGCCCGCACGCATCCGCCGCGAGCGTGGACCGAGGCGTCGCGCAAGCATCGGTCCTGGATGTGGAAGCGTGACCGACGACGCATGCGCCACGACCATCGACCCGGGGCAGGCGGACGGAACGTCGTCGACAATGCGGCCGACTGCCCTGCCGAGAGGAACGCCCATGCGCGCCATCGCGTTCGCATCCCTGTTGTTCGCCGCCACGCTTGCATCGCCGACGACGGCCGCCG
Source organism: uncultured Pseudoxanthomonas sp. (assembly GCF_947498795.1). Taxonomy (NCBI): domain Bacteria; kingdom Pseudomonadati; phylum Pseudomonadota; class Gammaproteobacteria; order Lysobacterales; family Lysobacteraceae; genus Pseudoxanthomonas; species uncultured Pseudoxanthomonas sp. The sequence goes on from NZ_CANMLQ010000003.1 coordinate 56,107, forward strand.
CCCAGCCGGCGTGCCCCGACCGGTCCGCCTATGCGCCCGCGCGCGAGATCATCGGGGACCTGGGGCGCATCGTCGCTCCCACCGGCGTGCAGGAGGACTACGCGGTGGACATCGGCGGCGTCCGGCAATGGGTGAACGTACGCGGCCAGGACCGCGGCAATCCGATGATCCTGTTCGTGCATGGCGGCCCGGCATCGCCGGTCATTCCCACGTTGTGGCAGTTCCAGCGTCCCCTGGAGGAGTACTTCACGGTCGTCAACTACGACCAGCGCGGCGCAGGCAGGACGCTGACCCTGAATCCCCAGGACGCCGTCGCGGACACGCTGCACGTGCAGCGCTACGTGGACGACGCGATCGCGCTGGCCGAGCACCTGCGCGGCCGCTACCACAAGCGCAAGCTGGTGCTGATGGCGCACAGCTGGGGCACGGTGGTGGCCATGCACGCGGCGCTGCAGCGTCCCGATCTGTTCCATGCCTACGTCGGCATCGGCCAGGTGATCAACGTTCGGACCAACGAGCAGGTCAGCTTCGACTACGGCCTGCGCATGGCGCGCGAGCGCGGCAATGCCGACGCGGTGCGCGAGATGGAATCGATCGCGCCGTATCCCGGCGACCAGCCGATCACCCGCGAGCGCATCGTGATCGCGCGCAAGTGGCCGCAGTTCTACGGCGGCCTGAGCGCCTATCGCGACGATTCGGCCTATTACTTCCAGGGCCCGCGCCTGTCGCCGGACTACGACGATGCGGCGCGCTGCGCGATCAATGCGGGCAGCGTGTTCACGCTGGGCCGGTTGCTGGACGAATTCCTGCAGGTCGACTTCACCGGCGTGGTGGACTTCCCCATCCCGGTGGTGATGTTCATGGGCCGGCACGACTACACCACGCCCTCGGCGCCTACCGCCGCCTGGTTGGCCCAGGTGCGTGCGCCCTACAAGCAGGGCGTGTGGTTCGAGCACGCCGCCCACATGATTCCGTGGGAGGAGCCGGGCAAGACGCTGGTGAGCCTGCTGGAGCACGTGCGGCCGCGGGCCATCGACACGCCCGCGGAGCAGGCGGTGCGGTAGGTCAGCGCACCACCGCCAGGCGCCGCGGCGGCGGCTCTTCGCGCTGGAACAGCACGCGTTCGGGACGGTGCAGGGCGTAGCCTTGGCCGTAGTCCACGCCGAGCGAGCGCAGCGCGTCGCCGATCTTCGGGCTGGCGACCCACTCGGCCACGACCTTCAAGCCCCGCTGGTGGCCGATCTGCGCGATGGCGCTGACGATGGTGCGGCTCATCGGGTCGGTTTCGAGATCGCGGATGAAGCTGCCGTCGATCTTGATGAGGTCGGCGGGCAAGTTCTTCAGGTAGCCGAACGAGGACATGCCGGCGCCGAAGTCGTCCAGGGCGATGCGGCAGCCGGCGCGGCGCAGGCGTTCGATCACCGCGACGACCTTCAGCAGGTTGCGCACGGCGACCGTCTCGGTGATCTCGAAGCACAGGGCCTGGGCCGGCACCGCGAATTCGGTGATGCGCGCCAGGATGAAGTCGGCCAGCCCCTCGTCCTCGATGCTGGCGCCGGACAGGTTGATCGCGCACGTGCCCAGCCGCATGCCCGAATGGTGCAGCTCGCCGAAATGCGCAAGCGCGTTGCGGATCACCCAGCGGTCGATGGCCGGCATCAGCCCGTAGCGTTCGGCGGCGGGAAGGAACGCGCCGGGCAGCACCACGCCGCCGTCCTCGTCGCGCAGCCTGAGCAGCAGTTCGATGCTGGGCGCGGTGTCGCGGCCGTCGAGCGGCACGATCTCCTGGTAGTCGAGCAGCAGGCGGTCCTGTTCCACCGCCCATCTCAGGCGGTTGGCCCATTCCATTTCGCCCTGGCGGCGCGTGGTCTCGTTGTCCTCGCGGTACAGGTGCACGCGGTTGCGGCCGTTCTCCTTCGCCAGGTAGCACGCCGTGTCGGCCCAGGCCAGCAGGTCCTTCAGGGTCGGTTCCTGCTGGTCGATCGCCACCACGCCGATGCTGGCGCTGACCGTGTAGGTGCGGTCCTGCCAGACGAACATCAGCGCTTCGATGCATTCGCGCAGGCGTTCGGCGAGTGCGCGCGCGCCCTCCGCGTCCACGTGGAACGCCATCAGGCCGAATTCATCGCCGCCCAGCCGCGCCAGCACATCGCCGCCGCGCAGCTGCTGGCGCATCGCCAGCGCGAGCTGCGCGAGCAGCTGGTCGCCTGCCATGTGTCCGGAGACATCGTTGATCAGCTTGAACTGGTCCAGGTCGATGTACAGCAGCGCGCACGGGTCGCACGCCGCGCGACCCTTGCGTTCGTTCAGGGCCTCCTCGATGCGGCGCTCGAACTCGCGGCGGTTGCACAGTTCGGTCAACGCATCGTGGGTAGCCTGGTAGCTCAGGCGTTCGGTCAGTTCGCGCTGCTCCGAAATGTCGGTGGCGACCATCAGCAGGTGCGCCTCGCCGTCCATGTCGACCTGCGCGATGGAGGCGCTGGCCCAGAAGGCGCCGCCGCCGGGGCTCAGCAGTACCGCTTCCAGGTTGCCCCAGTCGTTGCCGATGGCCGCGGCATCGCGCGCGCGCGCCTGCAGCTGCGGATCGGAGAACAGCGCCGACAGCGGCAGGCCGGTGGGATCTCCCAAGCGCATCCGCGCCGCCTGGTTGGCGTAGACGATGCGGCCATCGCGCACGTCGGCCAGCAGCACCAGCGCCGGCAGCAGTTCGTTGAGCGCGCGGAAGCGCAGTTCGCTCTCGCGGTAGCGCCGGCTCATCTGTTCGCCCAGCGCGACCGCGCGCCGCCGCGTGGTGGCCAGCGACCACGCCAGCGCCGCCAGCAGCAGGCTGATCACGCCGCCGCCGGCCAGGATGGCCTGCAGGCGGCCGGCGTCGAGGGGTTGCGGGCGCGGCTGCAGTTCGAGCCGCCACTGGCGGCCACCGAAATCCATGCGCCGTACCTGCGCGGGCAGGCCGGTGGCGATGGGCGTGGCGGAGTCGTAGAACGGATGCGCATCCGCGGTGGCGTCGTAGAGGCGCACGCGGAAGCCGTCCAGGACCGAGCCGGCCATCGCGGTTTCCACCAGCGGCTGCAGCCGGATGCCGATGGCCAGCGCGCCGATTTCGCGCGCACGCCGCTGGTTGGGCGTGGTCGGCGTCGGGCCGTCGGAGTACACGGGCAGGCGCAGCGTCACGCCGAGCGGGTTCTGGCCCGCCGGCGTGGTCTGGCGCAGCGGGAACGGCGCCGAGATCACTACCGTGTCGGTGTCGCGCGCGCGCAACAGGGCGGCCAGGTTGGCTTTCTGCGTGACCATGTCGAAGCCGATCAACGACGTGTTCGGCTGGTACGGAGCAACGAATTCGTAGCGGTACGAGACCTGGTCAGCCAGCGGCTGGTCGGCGGGCGAGCGGCGTGCGAACGCCACCGAGGTGTAGGCGCTGGGTGCGAGCGGGCTGCGCAGGCTGGCGTGGTACTGGCTGAAACGTGCCTGGTCCATCTGGTCGTTGGCCAGGTACACGGTCTGCATGGCGCGCAGCATCGACGCCGCCTGCTCCAGCGGTACGCGCAGTTGCGAGACCCCGGCATCGGCCAGCGCCCGGCGGTCGTCCTCCGCCCGCTGCTGCAGGTCGTCCCATTCCCGGTGGGCCACGATCGACGTGCACGCGATGCCCAGCAACAGCACAGCCGTCGCCCATACCAGCGGCGGCAGGCCGCCTCGGCGGGGGGGCGGTGCGGGCGTCGCCGGAGCGGCGCCGCGAGGGGCAAGGGTGGAATCCACCAGCGGGCCTTGATCCTGCGTGAAGGGAGGGCGGTAGGTCCCGGCCTGTTCCCGGGAGAAGCAGGCTTTGTGCCAAACCGTCCCGTTGCCGGAACACCGGATCTTCTGGCCTTCCCACGGTGCGCGGCGGTCCGTGCGCCGTCGGGAGAGACCGTATGGGTCACTATCGGCCCTGCCGGGGCGTACTTGACGTGAATGCGCGCGTCGAAAGCGGGTAAATGCGTTTAGCCAAGGGGATGGATGGGCAAGGGTTTCGGACGCCGCAGCGCGGCCGGCGTCGTCGGTACCTGCCTCCGCGCAAGTTCGTCCAGCGCCTGCTGCAGCAATGCCAAGTCCTGCAGCACGCCCAGCTGGTCGACCAGTTGGGCGACGTGCCGCAGGGTCGCGGCATCGGCTCGCCCCGGCTGCGCGTGGACCCGCAGTTTGCGCAGGGCCGACAGCTGCATCCGCAACCGGCGTGACCGTCGCCGCCAGGCATGCAGATGCTCCAGCCTGCCCGATGCCAGCGCCGCCGCCTGCGCGTTCGCCTGCCGTCGCATCGAGCGAAGCACGGCACGGCGCAGGTCGGCGGCACTCAGCTGGTGCCACGGCAACACCCGCAGCCGGTCGGCGTGGCGATGCGCCTGCGCCTGGCGCTGCATGAAACCGGGATCGTCGCGCAGTGCCGCGGCAAGGACGTGCTGCTGGCGTTCGGCCAGCAGCGGCAACAGTGCCTTCCAGCTATGTGCCTCGGCCTTGCCCTCCGCGTCGCGCGCGCATGCCCGTGCGGTGTCCTGCACGACCTGCGCGTCACGCAGGGCGGACAGGCCCTTGGCCAGCGCGCGGAGTTCGACATCGATCGGATCGATCGCGTCCTTGCCCAGCGCACGCCGCGCGAGCGCGAGCAACGAGCGCAGGCGACGGATGGCCTTGCGCGCTTCGTGCACGCCCGACGGATCGACCGGCGCGATGGCCAGCGCGGCGGCAAGGGCGCGGGCCTCCGCGACCGCCAGCAAGGCGGCGCGTTCACCCGTGCGCGGGGAGGCGGTTCGAGGAGGCATGGCATGCCGTGGCGGTGGAACACCGACAGTCTAGGTCCGCATGCCACCCCCGCTGCGTGCCGTCCCGCCTGAATGCCTGCCGCTCGTCGGCAGACGCCGGGCTTGGCAGGGCGGGGATAAAAAGGTATAAATCGTTTATACGATTTACGGGTGAGCCATGGTCAAGTCCCGCAAGACGCGCGACGCCGGCATGGCGGCGCAGGCGCCGCCGGCCAAGCTGGTGCGCGACAGCTTCACGATGCCGGCGGACGACTTCGCCCTGGTGGCCGTGCTCAAGCAGCGTGCGCTGCAGATGCAGCGGCCGGCGAAGAAGAGCGAGTTGCTGCGCGCGGGCCTGCAGGCCCTGTCCGCACTGTCGCCGCAGGCGCTGGCGAAGGCCCTGGACGCGCTGGCGCCGGTGAAGGCGGGCCGCCCGAAGAAGAAGTAACGCGCCGCGAGGTCGGCGTTCTGTCCCTGTCGCATGCGGGTGCACGCCGCGTGCGCTGTCCCTGTACTGGATGTGTTGCCGATGAACGTGTTCTCCCTGTTCCGCCGCCATCGGCTGGCGGTACTGCTGTCCCTGCTGTTGCTGGCGCCGATGCTCGTCGCCTCGTCGCATGCGCCCGTGCGGGCGGGCGATCATGTTGAGCAGCGCGCGGGCTATCGCGTACAGGACCTGGACTGGGTGGATCCCGTGCGCGGACGCGCGGTGCCTGTGAAGCTGTTCTGGCCCGACAACGCAGGCCGCGGCAAGGTGCCGCTGGTGGTGTTTTCGCATGGCATCGGCAGCGCGCGCGACGGTTACACCTACCTGGGGCGCTACTGGGCGAAGCACGGCATCGCCAGCCTCCACGTGCAGCATGTCGGCAGCGACCGCACGCTGTGGGAAGGCAATCCCTTCACGCTGGTATCCCGCTTCCAGCACGCGGCGGGCGACGCCGAAGCCATCGATCGCGTCCGCGACCAGCGCTTCGCCCTCGATCGCGTGCTCGCGGGCGAATGGGGAGCGAGCATCGATCCCGCGCGCATCATCGCGGCCGGGCATTCATACGGCGCCAACACCACGCTGATGTCCGCCGGCGCGCGGGTGGTGCGCCATGGGCAGACGATCCAGCTACGCGATCCGCGCATCCGTGCGGCGATCGTGATCTCCGCGCCGCCGTTCTATGGCGACCAGGATTTCCGCCCGATCCTGTCGGGCATCACCGTCCCCACGCTGCACGTCACCACGGCCGACGACATCATCCGCATTCCCGGCTTCGGGTCGGGCGTGGACGACCGGCTCAAGGTGTTCGACGCGATCGGCGGCGCGCACAAGGTGCTGGCGGTCTACCGGCATGGCACCCACAACGTGTTCACCGATCACCGTTATTTCGATTCGCGCGAGGTCAGCGAGGACGTGAAGCGGGCCACCGAATCGCTGTCGCTGGCCTTCATCGACGGCACGTTCGAGGATTCGCCCGTCGAGCTCGCGCAGTGGCGGGCCAGCCACCGCGCACTGCTGGCGCGCTACGAGACACGTTGACTCAGGTCGCCGACCACACGGCCAGTTCGTAGCCGTCGGGATCGGTGAACTGGAAGCGTCGTCCGCCGGGGAAGGCGAAGATCGGCTTCGTGATGCGCCCGCCGGCGGCCTGGACCTTCGCCAGGCTGTCTTCCAGCGCCGTCGAATACAGCACGACCAGCGCGCCGCCCGGCTGAGGCGCGTCGTGGGTGAATCCACCGGTCAGCCGACCATCGCGGAACTCGCAATAGTCCGGGCCGTAGTCCTGGAACGTCCAGCCGAACGCATCGCCGTAGAACGCTTTCGAGGCGGCGATGGAGGCGACGTTGAACTCGATGTAGTCGATGCGGTGGTGCTGGTCGGCGGTGCTCATGGCGGGTGTCCGTGGAGGAGGCCGTCAGTCTGGCCGAGTCGGTGCGCCCTGTCTTGGCGAAATCGGACAGTCAGCCCGCGACCTCTGCGAGCAATTGGGTGGGCGTGAGGCCGGTGAGCCGGCGCGCATCGCCCGCCAGCTGTGGGGCGTCGTAGTAGCCCGCGTCGAGCGCGGCGTCCAGCAGGTTGGCGTGGCGGTGCCGATGCTGCAGGAAGCGTTGCAGCCGCAGGATGCGCGCCAGCAGCTTCGGTCCGTAGCCGAACGCCTCGTCGCACCGTCGCAGCAGGGTGCGTTCGGTGAGGCCGAGATCGCGCGCGAGCTGGGCGACCGAGTCGGGCTGCGGGCAAGAGAGTCGCGCATGCACGGCCTGCATCGCGCGGTCGCGGAGCGGCGTGTCGACCAGGATCCGCTCGGCGAGCCAGGCCATCGCATCGCCCTCGCGCTCCGCCATGCGGTCGGCCAGCGCGCTCAGGCGCGGACGGCCGAGGTCGCGCAGGTCCACGCGCTGGTCGGCGAGGGCATGCAAGGGAACACCCATCCAGCGTGCGGCGGCGGTCGGCGCGAATCGCAGGCCCTGCAACCGTCGACTCGGCGCGACATGCGCGTACTGCGCCTGCGTATCCGGTCCGGCGATGCTCAGGCGCGCGCCATCCCACAGCAGGTCCACGCAGGCATCGGGCAGGACCAGCGCGGGCGTGGCGTGCGCGCCCTGCAGGTAGTCCCAGCGGCAGAGCAGGGGCAGGCCGGGGGCAAGGTCGTGTTGTCGGTAACGGCCGCTCATGAAGTAGGGCGTCAGCGTTCGGAATGGCCGCTCTCATCGTAATCGCGACGCTCGAACAGGTGGGGCTGGATCAGTTCGATGAAGGCACGCGCCTGTGGCGACAGGAACTTGCCCTTGCGCACCACCACACCATAGCTGCGCGACGGAAACCATTGCGCCAGCGAGCGCGCGGCGAGCCGGTCGCGGTCGGCGTCGGTCAGGCAGATCGAGGCGATGATCGAAATGCCCATGCCCATGCTGACGTACTGCTTGATCACTTCCCAGCCGCCCACCTCCAGCGCGACGGTGTAGGGCACGCGTGCCTGCTGGAACACCAGGTCCACCAGCCGGTAGGTGATCAGCCGTTTCGGCGGCAGGATCAGGCCATGGGGCGAGAGATCCTCCAGCCGCAGGTCGCGCTTCTTCGCCAGCGGATGGTCGGGCGGCGTGATCAGCATCGGCTCGAAGCGGTAGACCGGCGCGTAGCTGAGATCGGCAGGCACATCGAGCACGGAGCCCACCGCCAGGTCCACGGCATCCGAGCGCAGCAGGTCGGTGCCGTCGGCGGTGGCGGCGTTGTGCAGGGTCAGCTTCACGTCCGGGTGTTCCTGGCGGAAGTGCTCCACGATCTTCGGCAACAGGTAGAGGATGGTCGAGCTGTTGGCTGCCACGTTCAGTTCGCCGGCTTCCAGCCCGCTGACCTTTTCCCGGAAGGTCGCGTCCAGCCCGTCCAGCCCCGCCACCAGCGGCTGCGCCAGTTCGTACAGCACCTGGCCTTCCCGGCTGGGGGTCAGCCGGCGCCCGCTGCGCTCGAACAGGGTGATTCCCAGGTCCCGTTCCAGTGCCTGCAGTTGCAGGGTGATGGCGGGCTGGCTGACGAAAAGCGCCTCCGCGGCCCGCGACACCGACCCCAAACGGACCGTCTGGCAGAAGGCGCGCAGCGGCTTCAACCGGTCGGATTTGTAGGGAAATCGCGGAGTTGGCGCTTCTTTAGAGCTCACGTTCTAGTCAATTATAAGGCAGGCTTATTTAGTGCATTGACAAAACTGTTTTGTCAAATAATTCGACACGGGAGCACTGTGCGTCTCCAGCAAGACGCCAGGAGACGCCCATGTCCGCCAACGCTTTCGCTCTGCCGCCGCGCGATCCGCGCGCCGACCGCCCCACCCCCGGCATCGCCCTGACCGCCAATGTGGCGGGCCAGGACGCCCTGCTGCCGCCCGGCGCGCTGGCCCTGCTCGTCTCGCTGCACCGTGCGATCGAACCGGAGCGCCAGGCCCGGTTGGCGGCCCGTCGGTCGCGACAGGCCTTCTTCGATGCGGGCGGCCTGCCCGATTTCCGCGAGGACACCCGCGGCATCCGCGAGGGTGACTGGGCCGTCGCCCCGGTCCCGGCCGCCCTGCAGGACCGCCGGGTGGAGATCACCGGCCCGGTCGACCCGAAGATGGTCATCAACGCGCTGAACTCGGGCGCGAAGGTGTTCATGGCCGACTTCGAGGATTCCACCTCGCCGACCTGGCAGAACCTGCTGACCGGCCAGCGCGCGCTGGTCGGCGCCGTGCAGGGTGACCTGGCCTTCACCTCCGACGCCGGCAAGCACTACACGCTGAAGCCGCAGAACGAGCAGGCCGTGCTGCTGGTGCGCCCGCGTGGCTGGCACCTGGACGAAAAGCACGTGCTGATCGATGGCGCGCCGATCGCCGGTGGGTTGTTCGACATCGCCGTGTTCGCCTGGCACAACGCCCGCGCGCTGCAGGCCCGCGACCGCGGCCCGTACTTCTACCTGCCCAAGCTGCAGAGCATGGAAGAAGCCGCGCTGTGGGAAACCGCGCTGTCGCATATCGAAGCCGCACTGGGCCTGCCGCATGGGCAGATGAAGGTCACCGTGCTGATCGAGACGCTGCCGGCCGTGTTCGAGATGCACGAGATCCTGCACGCGCTGCGCGACCGCATCGTCGGCCTGAACTGCGGCCGCTGGGACTACATCTTTTCCTACCTGAAGACCTTCCGCCGCCACGCCGACAAGGTGCTGCCCGAGCGCGGCCAGGTGACGATGACGCAGCCGTTCCTGAAGGCGTATTCGGAACTGCTGATCCAGACCTGCCATCGCCGCGGCGCCCATGCGATGGGTGGCATGGCGGCGCAGATCCCGATCAGCAACGACGAGGCCGCGAACGAACAGGCGCTGGCCCGCGTGCGCGCCGACAAGTTGCGCGAAGTCACCGCCGGGCACGACGGCACGTGGGTGGCGCACCCGGCGCTGATTCCGGTCGCGAAGATGATCTTCGACGAACACATGCCGCAGCCGAACCAACGCAGCGTGCAGCGCGAGGACGTGGCGGTCACGCGCGACGACCTGATCCGTCCGTCCACCGGCACCATCACGCGTGCCGGCTTCGAGGGCAACGTGGAAGTCTGCGTGCGCTACCTGGCCGCGTGGCTCGATGGCAACGGCTGCGTGCCGATCCATTGGCTGATGGAAGACGCCGCCACCGCCGAGATCTCGCGCACGCAGATCTGGCAGTGGCTGCACACCGCGGACGTGCACCTGTGCGACGGCACCCAGATCGATTACGCGCTGCTGCAGCGCACGCTGGCCGCCTTGCCCGCGAAGCTGGGCGACCACTCGCGGCTGCCCGGTGGCGAGCGCATCTCCGAAGCCATCGCGCTGCTCGACCACCTGAGCCGCGCCGACGAGCTGGCCGACTTCCTGACCTTGCCCGCGTACGACCGCATCGACTGACGCATCGACCGACCACCCCCACCACGACGCCCCACGACGAAAGAGAGCCCGCCATGAGCACCAAGCAACAGCAGATCGACGCCATCCAGAAAGACTGGGACAGCAATCCGCGCTGGACCGGCGTGAAGCGCGACTACGCCGCCGCCGACGTCGTCCGCCTGCGCGGCAGCCTGCAGCCGGAATACACCCTGGCCCGCCGCGGCGCCGAGAGGCTGTGGAAGCTCGTCAACGGCGAAGCCAGGAAGGGCTACGTCAACGCGTTCGGCGCGATCAGCGCGGGCCAGGCGATGCAGCAGGCCAAGGCCGGCCTGGAGGCCGTCTACCTGTCCGGCTGGCAGGTGGCCGCCGACGGCAACACCTCCGAGACCATGTATCCCGACCAGTCGCTGTATGCGTACGACTCGGTGCCGACGATGGTCCGCCGCATCAACAACACGTTCCAGCGCGCCGACGAGATCCAGTGGAAGAACATCTGCGACGGCAAGGCGAACGAAGCCGATGCGATCGATTTCTTCCTGCCGATCGTCGCCGACGGCGAGGCCGGCTTCGGTGGCGTGCTGAACGCCTACGAGCTGATGAAGAACATGATCGTCGCCGGCGCCGCGGGCGTGCACTTCGAAGACCAGCTGGCCGCGGTGAAGAAGTGCGGGCACATGGGCGGCAAGGTGCTGGTGCCTACGCAGGAAGCCGTGCAGAAGCTGCAGGCCGCGCGCCTGGCCGCCGATGTGCTGGGCGTGCCAACCATCGTGCTGGCGCGCACCGATGCCGAAGCCGCCAACCTGCTGACTTCGGATTTCGATGCCAACGACCAGCCCTTCGTCACCGGCCAGCGCACCGCGGAAGGCTTCTACCGGGTGAAGAACGGCCTGGAGCAGGCGATCAGCCGCGGCATCGCCTACGCGCCGTACGCCGATCTGGTGTGGTGCGAAACCGGCACGCCGGACATCGGCTTCGCCCGCGAATTCGCCCAGGCGGTGCACGCCAGGCATCCGGGCAAGCTGCTGTCGTACAACTGCTCGCCCAGCTTCAACTGGAAGAAGAACCTGGACGATGCGCAGATCGCCCGCTTCCAGGACGAGCTGTCGGCGCTGGGCTACAAGTACCAGTTCATCACCCTGGCCGGTATCCACATTAACTGGTTCAACACCTTCAAGTTCGCGCACGACTATGCGCGCGGCGAGGGCATGAAGCATTACGTCGAGCAGGTGCAGGAAGCCGAGTTCGCCGCACGCGAGAAGGGCTACACCTTCGTCTCGCACCAGCAGGAAGTCGGCGCCGGTTACTTCGACGACGTCACCACCGTCATCCAGGGCGGCAGCTCCAGCGTCACCGCGCTGAAGGGATCCACCGAGGAAGAGCAGTTCTACGAAAAGGAAAAGGCGGCCTGATCGCCGCCCGCAGGGATGCAGACGAAGAAACGCCGGCTTGCGCCGGCGTTTCTCGTTTCTGGCAGGGCGGGAAGCCCCAGGCTTACTTCTTCACTTCCTGCGTGTGCCGCTTCAGCGCCTCGGACAGGCCGAGGACGCCATCGGCGCCGGTCGGCACGCTGATGCTGGAGCCCGTCAGGTCATTGCCGATCTGTTCGGCACGACCGCCCAGGCACTGGGCGAGGAAGCCTTCTGCCACGGCGTTGAACGCCTTGTTGTTCTCCGGCCGCGCGAAGCCGTGGCCTTCATCGGGGAACAATACGTAGGTCACCGGGATCTTCTTCGCCGTCATCGCCTTGACGATCTGGTCGCTCTCGGCCTGCTTCACGCGCGGGTCGTTCGCGCCCTGGCCGATCAGCAGCGGCTTCTTTATCTGGTCGGCACGGGTCAGCGGCGAACGTTCGGTCAGCCACGCCTTGCCGGCGTCGGTGCGCGGGTCGCCCATGCGCTTGGCGAGCTGCTCGAAGAAGCTGGCCCAATACGGCGGCACGGTGCTGAGCAGAGTGTTGAGGTTGGACGGGCCGACGATGTCCACGCCGCAGGCGAACGCGTCCGGCGTGAACGTCAGGCCGGCCAGCGTGGCGTAACCGCCGTAGCTACCGCCCATGATCGCGACCTGGTCCTGGGTGGTCACGCCCTGCTTGACCGCCCACTGCACGGCGTCGATCAGGTCGTCGTGCATCTTGCCGGCCCACTCGCCGTTGCCGGCGTTGGTGAAGTCCTTGCCGAAGCCGGTGGAGCCACGGAAGTTGACCGACAGCACCGCGTAACCGCGGTTGGCCAGCCACTGGTTGTAGCCGCCGTAGCCGTAGGAATCGCGTGCCCACGGACCGCCGTGGACCAGCAGTACCAGCGGCACCGGCGCATCGGCCTTGCCGTCGTTGTTCGCATCGGCACTGCGCGGCAGGGTCAGGTAGCTGACCAGCGTCTTGTTGTCGCGCGAGGCGATTTCCACCGGCCACTGCGGCACCAGCGGCTTGCCTTCCAGCTTCGGGCGTGCGGAGAACAGCTTGGTCAGCGTGCCGGCCGGGCGGTCGTAGCGGTAGTAGACCAGCGGGGCTTCGGCGGCGGAGTACGCGACGATCCAGGTCTTGTCGTCCAGCGTGCGGGTGTTGACGGACACATCGCCCGGGCCGATCGCTTCCAGCTTCTCCAGGTCGGCGCGGATCGAGGGATCGACGATCTTCCACTCATCGCGCAGGTAGTCCACCGACACCGCCTGTACCTTGCCCGTCGCCGGATCCGCGAGGGTGCCGCCGACGTCGGCGCGTGCGTCCTCCAGCACCAGCGAGCGCTTGCCGCTGGCCACGTCCACCGCGAACAGCGCGGCGGTATTGCGGCCGCGCGAATCGGTGAAGTACAGCGTCTTGCCGTCCAGCGTCAGGCCGCCGGGGCTGGTGGTCAGGACGTCTTCGAACGGGATGTCGTCGAACTTCTCCCACGCTCCGTTGGCGCCGCGCTTCAGCACGTCGGCGCCGCCGTCCGGGCGCGAGCGTTGTGCGTACCTGAGCGTGTAATCGGCATCGGCGATGTAGCCGGCGATCTTGGCATCGTTCTTCTCCAGCAGCGTGCGCGTACCGGTGGCGAGGTCGACCTTGTAGAGGTCGTGCCACTGCGCGTCGCGATCGTTCATGCCGACCAGGATCGTGCCTGGATGCCTGGGGCTGACGCCGGCCACCTGCGCGGTGGTCTTCGGGAAGGGCGTCAGGTCCTTCGCCTGGCCCGTCTTCAGGTCGACGGCATACAGGTGGAAGTCCTCGTCGCCGCCACTGTCGCGGAGGTACAGCAGCGTGTCGGGGTGGTATGACCAGAAATAACTGCGGATGCCGCGCGCCTTGTCTTGGGTGACGGCCTTGGCCTGCGCCGGATTGTCGGCCGGGGCGACCCAGACGTTGAGCACGCCATCGACGGCGGCGACCCAGCTGAGGTACTTGCCATCGGGGCTGATCTGCACGTTCGCGCGCTCGGGATTGCCAAACAGGGCATCGCGCGCGATCAGTTCGGTACCGGCGATGCGGTCGGCGGCGGATGGCGCCGCCTGTGCGGCAAGGGCGAGCGCGACGGTCGAGGCCAGCAGCGTGAGGCGGAATGCGGTGTGGCGCATGGGCGGACTCCAGGGTGGCAAGGAAGGGGCGGCAGACGGGACGTCCGCCGGCGACAGGTGTGACCCGAGTAGACCACACCCCATCTTCCATCGCCGTGGCCGGAGGTCATGCTGCGTTGCCGCGGTCCAGTCCCCGATAGCCCAGGGCTTCTGTCAGGTGCGCGGTGCCGATGGATCCGCTTTCCGCCAGGTCGGCGATGGTGCGCGCCACGCGCAGGATGCGGTGCAGGCTGCGTGCCGAGAGCTGCAGGCGTTCGACCGCGCGCTCCAGCAGCGCCTGGTCGCGCGCCGACAGGCGGCAGTGCGCCATCGTCTCGGCCTGGCCCATCCGCGCATTCGGCTTGCCGCAGCGCGCGTGCTGGCGAATGCGCGCTGCCACCACCCGGGACTGCACCGAGGCCGTGGTTTCGCCGTCCGGCGCATCCGGCCGCAAGTCCTGCGGCGGCAGCCGGGGGACGTGGACGTGGAGGTCGATGCGGTCCAGCAGCGGACCGGAAACGCGGCTGCGGTAGCGACGGACGAGATCCGGCCCGCAGCGGCAACGACCGCTGGCATCCCCCGCCCAGCCGCACGGACACGGATTCATGGCGGCGACGAGCTGGAAGCGCGCCGGGAATTCCGCCGTGCGCGCGGCCCGGGAGACGGTGACGGTGCCGGACTCCAGCGGTTCACGCAGTACCTCCAGCGCGGCGCGGTTCCATTCGGACTGGAACTTTCCAAAGTTAGATGTTGCATCCACTTGAGCACTACCGACCGTCGGTAATGAGCGAGCACGTGCTCTCAGGCCTAGTCTGAAACTAGTAAGGTTGCGCTGCAAGGTAGGTTGGCACCCAATCTACTTGCGAGGTTGAAACCTTTTGTGGAACTGGCAGCCGGAGGTTCCCATGAGCCAAGAGTCTACCAACTCGACAGCGAAGCTGATAGAAGCCATCCGCAGTCAAACCCAGCTGACCGAGAAGGAGCTTGCGAGGTCGCTGGACGTGTCCGTTAAGGAGCTGCGCTCCCGTCCGGACGGCGAAAAGATACGCCAAGGACTAGATCTCTGGGCAAAGACTATTGCGATTCTCCGGAGGCGATACCCTGTCAGGGACCTGACGCTGGCGTTTCACGTTCGGAACACGCCCATCTATGAGCTTTCTTGGAAAACAGTCTTAGAGCTGATGTCTGAAGGGAAGGGCCAGCAACTTGTAGACCACCTAAGAGCCAGCATAAGAGTCAGAGGGTCTGACTACGGGGGGCTTCATACGGCCAAGCCTCAGCCCTGCAGCGTCGCCGAAACTCTTCGTGACCTCTCTTTTGCTATCTCGTCACATGTTGACGATGGACTAGAACCTACAGAAGGCGAACTCGCGGAGTGGAGTCATTGGATTTCCGGCGCGGCTCCGGTTTATTGGAGGCTCGCATCCGCTTGCGAGAAGATTGTGGGTGGAGATACTTCGTCAGCTGCGCTGGAAGAGCTAAGCACGTCCTTGGCCTTTGCCCAAGGATTAAGCAACTACATCCCTGGACCACAGTGGTGATCGCTGTGGTCAGTATCTCAGTATCGATACGTAGTCGGCAGGCCTCACGACCTGATCAAAAGTACAACGCTGCTAACTCTGCGAATCCGAGACGCATCCACGACGAGTAAGCACGTCGAGGAATGCTGATGATGCGGGTAGTAGAGGTGCGAGGCATCAAGTGGCCTCTGGCGCGGAGACAGGATCGGGCGCAGCCAGCGTTGGACGGCGGGTTACGAGCAGGCGCAGTGTGACGTAGAAGACCGGTGTCAGTAGCAGCCCAAAGGCCGTTACCCCCAGCATGCCACCCAGCACGGTGACGCCCATGGCGTGACGTACCTCGGCACCCGCGCCTGAGGCGATCACCAGCGGCACAACGCCGGCGCAGAAGGCGATAGACGTCATCACGATGGGTCGCAGTCGCAGACGACAGGCTTCCAGCGCTGCTTCCACGATACCGTAGCCCTTCAGTTCAAGTTCGCGCGCGAACTCGATGATCAAGATGGAGTTCTTGCAGGCCAGTCCGATCAGAACGACCAGTCCGATCTGGACGAATACGTTGTTATCTCCACCGGTGAGCCACACGCCAAAAAGGGCGCAAAGCAGACAGATCGGGACGATCAGAATGATAGCCAAGGGCAGCGACCAGCTCTCATACAGTGCAGCCAGAACCAAGAAGACCAACAAGACCGCCAGTGGGAAGACGACCAGGGCGGTATTGCCTTGGGTAACCTGCTGATAGCTCAGATCGGTCCACTCGAACTCCATGCCCGCGGGCAACACCGTGCGGGCTAGTTCTGTAATTTTCGCAATTGCCTCTGCAGAAGACGCCTGGCGCGGATCGGTCTCACCGATGACATCAGCTGCTGGAAACCCGTTATAGCGCACCACCGGGTCGGGGCCATAGGTCTGCTGGATACTGACGACACTGCCGATGGGCACCATGTCGCCGGCTAGATTGCGTGTGCGCAAGTTGGCAATATCTTCAACCTCATCGCGAAAATCCGTCTCCGCTTGTGCGATGACGCGGAAGGTTCGGCCGAAGCGGTTGAAGTCGTTGATGTAGGCCGAGCCGAGATAGACCTGCATGGTGGTGAATAGCTCGGTCAGCGCCACGCCTTGAGCTTTGGCCTTGGTCCGGTCGACCACCGCATCCAACTGGGGAACGTTGGCCTGATAGGAACTGATGGGGGGATAGAATCCCGGCTGCTGCGCGATAGCGGCCGACATCGCCTGCATCGCGCTTTGAAGCTCGCCATATCCCGCACCACCGCGGTCCTCGATGTAGAACGAGTAGCCAGAACCTGCGCCCAAGCCAAAGACGGGCGGGGGCATGATGGCGAATGAGAACCCATCCTGGAGCCCGGAGAACTTGCTGTTGAGCTCGGCGGCGATCTCGGCTGCTGACCGCTTGCGCTCCCCGAAGGGCTTGAGAATGAAGAACACCGCCCCGGTGTTTGGGGTGTTGGTCTGCTGCAGGAAGTTGAAGCCCACAAAGCCGACCGCGCGACTGACGCCCTCGGTCTTCATCGCGATCTCGCCCAACTGTCGGGCCATGGCCTCGGTTCGATCCAACGAAGCGCCCTCGGGCAGTCGCATTCCGCCTATGAGGTAGAGCTTGTCTTGGGTGGGGATGAAGCCACCAGGGACAGCACGAAACACGATCAGCGTGCAGGCCAGCAAACCCACGTAGACCAGGAAGACTAGGCCGCGCCGTCGGATGCTGCTGCCAGCGAACGACTCGTATCGCTCACCAAAGGTGTGGAAGAAGCGGTTGAAGGGTCGAAACAGCCATCCAAAAGACAGGTCAATCAATCGCGTCAGGCGATCTTTGGGCGCCCCGTGCGGCTTGAGTAGCAGCGCGGCGAGCGCGGGCGAGAGGGTCAGAGAGTTGATGGCCGAGATGACGGTACTGATCGCAATGGTGACCGCAAACTGCTTGTAGAACTGGCCGGTCACACCGGGCAAGAAGGCCATCGGCACGAAGACCGCGCAGAGCACCAAGGCGATGGCTACGATGGGCCCACTGACCTCTTCCATGGCTTTGTGGGCGGCAGCCAGAGGCGCGAGCCCCTCCTCAATGTTGCGCTCGACGTTCTCGACAACCACGATCGCGTCATCTACCACGATGCCGATGGCGAGCACGAGACCGAACAGGGTGAGCGTGTTGATGGAGAAGCCCAGCAACAGCAGGACGGCGAAGGTGCCTACGATGGAGACGGGCACAGCGAGCAGTGGGATGATGGAGGCGCGCCAGGTCTGTAGGAACAGAATCACCACCAGGACAACGAGCGCCACAGCTTCCAGCAACGTGGTGACGACCGAGCGGATCGATTCGCGGACAAAGACTGTTGGGTCGTACACCACCTCGTACTTCAGCCCCGGCGGGAATCCCTTGGCGATCTGCTCCATGCGTGCCCGGACCTGATTGGACACCTCGATCTCATTGGCACCTGGGGAAGAGAAAATGGCAACCGCCATCGCCTGCTTGTTGTCCAGAAGGGTGCGCAGGGCGTACTCAGACGCGCCTAATTCAATCCTGGCCACATCTTTCAGTCGCGTGATCTCGCCGTCCTGCCCACTCTTCAGGACAATGGCGCCGAACTCCTCCTCGGTAACCAGCCTGCCGCGCGCATTGATCGAGAGCAGGAAATCCGCCTTCTTGCGCGAGGGAGGAGCGCCTAGCTGGCCGGCCGAGACTTGGATGTTCTGTTCGCTGATCGCGCTGGTGACATCGCTCGCAGTCAGCCCGCGGGCCGCAAGACGATTGGGATCGAGCCATATCCGCATCGCGTAGTCACCGGCGCCAAACAACGTGGCATCGCTAACGCCGGGAATGCTCGCCAGCCTGTCGCGCACATTAAGGACCGCATAGTTGCGCAGGTAAAGCGCGTCATACTGATCGTCGGTGGAGATCAGATGGACCACCATGGTGATGGCAGGCGACTGCTTAGCCGTTACCACGCCCTGGCGGCGCACCGGCTCAGGCAAACGGGCAAGAGCCTGGGCAACGCGGTTCTGTACTCGGACTTGCGCATCGTCTGGATCGGTGCCCGGCCGGAACGTGACCGTGGTAACCAGGACGCCGTCGCTGCCGGCGATGGACTTCATGTACATCAGGTTCTCGGTGCCGGTAATGGCCTCCTCGATGGGTGTGGCAACGCTGTCGGCGATCTCACGGGGGTTGGCACCCGGAAAGACCGCGCGCACTTGGACGCTGGGTGGTACGACGTTGGGATACTCGCTGATGGGCAGCAATGGGATGGCGATCAACCCCGCCAAGAAGATGATGATGGACAGGACCGCAGCCAGAATGGGGCGATCCACGAAATGGCGGGACAAGTCCATCGTTAGGTCCTTCGCTTAGTGCGCCTGCGCGGCGATACTGGTCGCCGTCATCGGCACCAGGATGGGAGTGACCGCCGATCCAGATCCCATGATCTTCTGCAGACCGTTGATGACCACCCGATCACCCTGCCGCAGGCCGGATCTGACGATGCGCAAGCCCTCTAGCTTGGCCCCCAGTTGGATGTCGCGACGTTGGACAGTTTTATCTCCCGCCAGCACGTAGACGTACTTGCGATCCTGATCCGTCACGATGGCTTTCTCGTCCACCAACAGCAGGTCGCGGGGCTCGCTAGCCATCATCTGGACACGCGCGTAGAGGCCTGGGGTGAAGCGGCCATCGGCGTTGCCAACCACAGCGCGGGCCCGAATCGTGCCGGAGCCTTCGTCCACGCGGTTGTCGACGAAATCGACATAGCCGGTGTGAGGAAATCCCTCCTCGTTAGTCAGCCCGATGCGTACAGGCGTGCGCGTGTTGCGCGGGCTTAGCTGTTCTCCGGACCGAACGCTGCTCACGTACTTCAGGTACGTACCCTCATCACCCTCGAAGTACACATGGATAGGGTCCATCGAAACGATGTTGACCAGCACCGTCTCGTCGGCAGCGGCCAGGTTTCCAGTTGTAACCAGGGCTTTGCCGGCCCGTCCGCTTACCGGCGCACGCACTTGCGTGTAGCCCAGGTTGAGTCGCGCCAAGTCCACGGCGGATTGAGCCGCTCGAATCTCTGACTGTGCTTGCCGCATGGCGGCGCTACGCTGCTCGTACATCTCGGTTGAGATGACTTGCTGCTCCGCGAGCTTGCGGGCACGTTCGGATTCGCTGGTCGCGAGCGCCGACTTGCTTCGAATTCGATCCAAGTCCGCCAAGGCGCGCTCAAGTTCGGCCTGGTAGCTGCTGGGGTCGATCTCAAACAGCACCTGTCCCGCATCGACCTCTTGGCCTTCGTGATAAGCAACCTTCTGGATGTAGCCGCCGACCCGTGGTCGGAGATCGACCGTATCGATCGCGGCGAAGCGGCCGGTGAACTCATCCCACTGCGGTGCAGTGACCGATACGACCCTGGCTACACTAACTTCGGGTGGAGCCGCCAACGGAGGTGGCGCCTTTGTGCAGGCAC
This sequence comes from uncultured Pseudoxanthomonas sp., assembly GCF_947498795.1. Taxonomy (NCBI): domain Bacteria; kingdom Pseudomonadati; phylum Pseudomonadota; class Gammaproteobacteria; order Lysobacterales; family Lysobacteraceae; genus Pseudoxanthomonas; species uncultured Pseudoxanthomonas sp. Next base: position 75,758 of record NZ_CANMLQ010000003.1, read on the forward strand.
CAACCAACCAACCCGCAGCCATAACAGACAACATTGAAGTGGCGCGTACGAAGCTGGCCATGGTGGCTCCTGGTTGAGCGGAGCCACGTGGCATGGTGCCTGGCCCTAGCGTTGTATAGCGCGGCCGGCGATACGCTTAGAACACCGCAAAGTGCGTTCGCGGTCTCATACTTTCGAGTGAGAGCCACGTTTCGCCCGTCAGGATCAAACATCAATGGAGCCGAATGACGTCCGTTCTCGATCTGTCGCTCAACAGCGTCTCCTAACTGCGGGTGCTGGAGTGAACCGAACGCCGTACCGTGAGAGCTGGACAGGGTGCTGGCGTTGGTCGCCCCCATGACCACTATTGGCCGATAGCGGACCTGACGTCTTTCGTCCGGTATCGGCCAGTAGCAGGCAGAGCTCTATCTAAGAAGGCTGACCGATCCATCACTGTCTATGGATAGCCGACCGCCCCACTAGTTTGGGCGGTTTGCTACCATCGCCCACGACAGGCAGGCGTTGGGGAACTGCGGCCGTAGCCAAAGGGGAGCCGAAGCAAAGCAAGACATGGCGTACCAGGAGATACGCCTCCCCGGCTAAACCGTCATCCCGCGCTCCGAGAATCAAGGAATGGACTTGGGCATGGCCGAGGCAACCACCGACAAATATTCAGCTGGCGAACAGGGGCTTGGGTACATCTACCAGGGTCGACTGGCTCTGCATCAAATGCTCCAATTGCCGGAGAGCACCACGGTCTTCCTGGAAAAGGACGACGACGTGGATTTTGAGGACGGCAATGGCGGAAAATCGCTCGCCTCGCTCAAGCACAAGGCGGAAGGCGAACGCCTGACCGACCTGTCCATGGACTTCTGGAAGTCCGTGCGCATCTGGCTCGATCGATACAAACGCGACGATGGCGCCAAATCGAACCTGCGATTCTTCCTTTTCACTACCGCTAAGGTCGGCGACGATTCGTTTCTGACACGGTTCCTGTCGGGTTACGTACGCAACAGTGAAGACGACAGGACAGCGTGCGAACTTGCGGATGATGCGCTTGCTAGGTCGAAGTCGGCATCCATCGGCACCATCACCCAAGAGTTCAACGAGCTGACGAACGCCGAAAAAGAAGACTTCTTAGCACGCATCCAGATTCTCGACGGAAGTCCACGGATCGGAGACATTCCGAAGCTAGTGAAGGAAGGGCCGATGCGCATCATCCGGCCTGCGAACCGCGATGCCGTGTTCGAGCGCCTGGAAGGCTGGTGGAACGATCAGGTGATCCGGCTGCTTACCGGCGCGAGGACCGAAGGCATTCTCGGCAACGAGATTTCCGAAAAGATGTTCTCTTTGTCTGAGGAATACAAGTCGGACAACCTTCCCATCACGTTCATCGGGAAGGAGCCTGCTGAAGGAATTGACACCGACAACGACCCGCGCCCATTTGTTTGGCAACTGCGTGAGATCGGCATCTCCAAGGATCGCATCCATAGCGCAATCCTGGATTTCTATCGTGCGTTCGAGCAGCGTTCGGAGTGGGCGCGCGAGAACCTTCTAGTGCCAGGAGAGCTCGACGGGTATGAGGATCGGCTTGTTGATGAGTGGAAACGATTCAAGGACGTGGTGTTTGAGGAACTGGATGAGAACAGCGCCGAGGACGCGCTGAAGCGTGCCGGCAAGGACCTGTACAAGTGGGCAGATCTGGAAAGCGGAAAAATCCATTCACTGCGCATCCGTGAGCGCGTCACCGAGCCGTATGTCACCCGCGGTTCTTTCCATATCTTGGCCAATGCCACGCCCGCGCCCAGAATCTACTGGCACCCCCGGTTCCTCGAACGTGTCGGCAAGGCGCTGGGAGTTACCGCATGAGCCGCCTTGAGCAGCGCCTCTCCCAGATGAAACCCTGGGACCAGCGTCCCTTCGAAATACGGAACCTGTTCAACCCCGCGTTCTGCGGTTTGGTGCTGTTCCGTGCTCTGCAGGGCTACGAGGAAGACGACGCGCGCGGCATGCCCTACTCGCTGTCGCTGCTCGTGCTTCCCTTGTGTTTGCACAAGCAGTCGCGCGAAGCGCTTGCCGCCGGCTCGCGTGGCTACCTGCTGAGGGTGGCGGAGAAGAACCCTCAGGTGCAGGTGGGTTTTGCCGAAAGGGCGACCGCGATGCTGCCTTACGCTTTCGAGGGCTTCGGCCTGCTGATGGAACGAGGCTGCATAGCCATCGGTGATGACGGCCGCATCCAGACCGTCCCTAAGACGGCGCGCAAGACCGTCGACACGAACGGGACCGCTGAAACGATCTCCTGCCAGCGTGTGGCGCGTTTCGTCGGCAAGGAGTTCGCCCGTATCGCCGACCGGGTAACCGTCTACACGACCTTCGGAATCCGTCCATGAAGATCAAGTCCATCCATATCTACAGCCATGACGGGCAGCGCCGTGACCTGCAATTCAAGGTCGACGGCCTCAATGTCATCACTGGCAGGTCCTCCACCGGCAAGTCGGCCTTGTCCGAAATCATCGAATACTGCATGGGACGTTCTACGTTCAATGTCCCCGAAGGCGTCATACGCGACAAGGTGGCGTGGTTCGCGGTCATCTACCAGTTCGACGGTGAGCAGGTACTGGTCGCCAAGCCGACGCCGCGCGGTGGCGGCGCGAGCTGCGGCACCGCGATGCTGCGCCGTGGATCTGAGCTGCAGGCCCCCGCGTTCGACGAGCTTGTCGAGACCTCGGACGACGAAGCCATCGTCAGCTTGCTCTCGCGCCTGGTCGGCATCCCCGAAAACCGCACCGATGTCGCCATCGAACACAGCCGCGACAGCTTCGACGCGAACATCAAGCACACCTTCTATTACCTGTTTCAGAAGCAGGGGCTGGTCGCCAATAAGGACCAGCTATTCTACCGGCAGAACGAGCAATTCCAGCCGCAGGCGATCCGCGACACGCTGCCGATCCTGCTGGGCGTGTCGTCCCATGATCGCTACGAACTCGAAGCCAAGTTGCGTATCGCACAACGGGATCTCAGGCTCAACACGAAACAGCTCGAGCAGGCGCGGGATGCAATCAGCACGTCACACGAGAAGGCGATCAGTCTCTACTCCGAAGCCAAGACCGTAGGCGTTCTCGATGGTTCCATCGATGGCGCTGGTGCCGATGGGATCATTCAGATCTTGCGGACCGCGCTCACATGGAAACCCGAGAAGGTTCCCCAAGACGATGGCAGTCGAATTTCCGCGCTAGAACGCGAGATCGAGATCTTGCGCAAGGACCGTGGCGACGTGCAGAACCGGATCGACGCTGCACGACGTTTCTCCAAGCGCGCGAGTGGCTACGAGAACGAGGCGGCCGAACAACTGGACCGGCTGGCCTCAATCAAGGCACTGCCGAAGAACCCGAGCACCGGGGAATGGCAGTGGCCCTTCAGCGAACGGAACCTGGCGCTCGAATCCCCCGTTGCCAAGGTATTGCTCAACGAACTTGCATCGCTCGATGCGGAACTTCGCATCGCCACCGGCCAACGCCCCAAGCTCGATGCCTACCAGAAGGAACTGGACGACGAGGTGCGAGCGGTCGCCGGCACCATCAGGGAGAAGGAAACCGAACTCTCGGCGGCGATCGCCGCGAACGAGGTGATCTCCCAGATGGGTACACGAAATGCCGCGGCGGCGCGGGTTGTGGGACGAATCAGCCTGTTCTTGGAAACCCTCGCTCCGGACCAAGAGCTCGCCAGGCTCGAAGCCGATCATCGCCGCCTCAAGTCAATGGTCGAAGCCCTGCAGAATCGGATCGGTACGGACGACAGCAATGACCGACTCAGTTCCATCCTGAACATCATTTCGACGCAGGTATCCCGGTACATCCAGAAGTTCGAGGCGGAATTTGGCAATTTCCCCACGCGGTTCGACCTGACCAACGTCACGATCGTCATCGACCGCCCCGAACGGCCGGTACCGATGAGCCGCACCGGCGGTGGCGAGAACCACTTGGCCTACCACCTGTCGGCACTGCTTGCCTTGCACTTGTTCGCGGTCAAGAACAACCGTCCGATTCCGCGTTTTCTGCTGATCGACCAGCCGACCCAAGTGTATTTCCCTTCCGAGCAGGTCTACCACGAGGCCGACGGTTCGATTCAGAAGACGGAAGCCGATGCCGACCTCGTGGCCGTCCGGCGTCTGTTCGACTTGCTGTACAGGTTCACGCAGGAGGACGCGCCCGGCTTCCAGCTGATCGTCACTGAACACGCGAATCTGCGCGAGCAGTGGTTTCAGGACGCCTTGGTTGAACAGCCGTGGACCAAGCCGCCGGCACTAGTCCCCGAGGAGTGGCCACTGGAGAAGGCAAACTGACAGTGCCACCGGAATCCGCACCTAACCAATGCTTCCTGCAAAGCGCTCCGCTAGCTTCTGGCTGTGGAATACCTCAGTCACGTAGTCGATGAACGCCCGTGTCTTGGCGGGAAGCAGGGTTCGACTGGCGTAGTAGAGCGAGATGGGGCCAGCGTCGGCATACCACTTCGGCACGAGTCGAATTAGCTCGCCTCGTTCCAGGAAGGGCAATGCATCAGGCACCGCGATCATCGTGACGCCCAGTCCCAGTACCGCCGCGCGGGTCATTGCAGCTGGATCATTGAATACGAGCGTGTGGCGTAGCTCAGCAGCTTGGGTCTCACCGGCGGCGTTGCGTACGGTCCATTGCCGGATGCGGCCCGTTCGCGCCGAGCGCATCACGATCCCATCCAGTTCCGCCAACGCTTCAGGCGTGGCGGGCTTACGCCGACCCTTCATATAGTCCGGTGATGCCACCGCGATGACGTGCGCGGGTGCCAGTGTCCGGGCGACCACGCCCTGCGCCAGCTCGAACCCACCGCCAATCGCGGCATCGAACCCCTCGGCGACCAGATCCACCTGACGGTTGTCGAACTGCCAGTCGATCCGCACTTGCGGGTAGCGCTGCATGAAGACCGGCAACATCGGCAGCAGGTACTCCATGCCGAAGGCCAGCGCGACGCTCACTTTCAGGACACCGGCCGGCTCGCCACGATCGCTGGCTACATCCGAGATGGCCGCCTGTAGCCCTTCCAGATGCTCACGGACTCCCAGCAGGAAGCGCTCGCCGGACTCGGTGAGCGTGAGCTTGCGCGTGCTGCGATGGAACAGGCGTGTGCCCAGGTTCTTTTCCAGCAACGCCACGTTGCGGCTCACCGCTGCGGGGGTCAGGCCCAGCTGACGGGCCGCGGCCGAGAAGCCGCCCAGCTCCGCGCTGCGGGTAAAGGACTCCAGATTGGCCAAGGTCTCCATCGCGCAACCTTCAAGTCAGACTTGAAACTCATTCTAACCATTACTGGCTACCCGGAGGGGAGTGGCAAGCGCATTGTTCGCTCCACGCAGTCCCCTTCCTTCCCACACCGGAGCCTCACCATGAACACCCAGACCAATACCTCTGCCCTTCCCCTGAGCGGCAAGATCGCCCTCGTCACCGGCGGTTCGCGCTCCATCGGCGCGGCCATCGTCAAGCGCCTGGCCGCCGATGGCGCCAAGGTCGCCTTCACCTACGTGGGCTCGCCCCAGCAGGCCGAAGAGACGGCCAGCGCCGTCCAGGATGCCGGCGGTATCGCCCTGCCGATCCTGGCCGACTCGGGTGACCCGAGCGCTGTTCGCGCGGCCATCGCCCAGGTCGTGTCGACCTACGGCGCGCTGGACATCTTGGTCAACAACGCCGGCATCGCGCTGGGCGGTGGCCCGGTCGACCAGATCGGCTTCGACGACTACCAGCGCATGCTGGCGGTGAATGTCACCGGCGTGTTCGTTGCCACGCAGGAAGCCGTGCGCCACATGGGCCAGGGTGGCCGCATCGTGCACATCGGCAGCTCGATGACCCGCTACGCCAACTTCCCGGGCGCCTCGCTGTACACGCTGACCAAGGGTGCCGTGACCGGCTTCAACCGCAGCCTGGCACGTGACCTGGGCCCGCGCGGCATCACCGTCAACACCGTGCACCCCGGCCCGACCGATACCGACATGAACCCGGCTGATGGCGAAGTCGCCAAGCTCGTGGGTCCTGGCATGGCCATCGGTCGCTACGGCCAGCCGGCCGAGATCGCCAACGTGGTGGCCTTCCTGGCCAGCCCTGGCGCCTCGTTCGTCACCGGTGCCGACGTGGTCGCCGACGGCGGCTTCACCGCCTAACCCCAACGACAGTCATCGAGGACAAGACCATGAAGAGCATCGGCATCATTGGTGCAGGCAACATCGGCGCGGCATTTGCCCGCGCCCTGGGCAAGCACAACATCCCGGCGGTGATCGCCAACCGCCGCGGCCCCGAGTCGCTGGCATCCCTGGTGCAGACGCTCGGTCCGACCATTCGCGCCGGAACGCGCGAGGAGGCGGCTGCCCAGGACATCGTCCTGGTGGCCGTGAACTGGTCCAAGCTCCCGGCCGCGCTGGCCGGCCTGCCGGACTGGAATAGCCGCATCGTGATCGATGCGAACAACCCGATCGAAGCGCCGCTGTTCCAGCCTGCCGATCTGGGTGGTCGCGTCTCCAGCGAAGTATTCGCTGAGTTGGTCCCCGGGGCGCGTGTGGTGAAAGCCTTCAATCACCTGCAGCCGCAGCTGGTGTCGGGCAATCCGCAGTCCGAGGGCGGTCAGCGTGTGCTGTTCTACTCCGGTGACGATGCGCGTGCCAAATCCGAGGTCGGTGGTCTGATCGAGCAACTGGGCTTCTTTGGCATCGATCTGGGTTCACTCGCCATCGGTGGCCAGTTGGTGCAGTTCCCCGGCGGCCCGCTGCCGGCGCTGAACCTGGTCAAGTTCAACTAAAGGTCCTCTCCCCCTTCGCACCGCGACCGGCTTACCACCGGTCGCGGCTGCGTTTGGCGACCCTTGAATCGGAATCTCCCCCATGTCTGCTCCAATCTCCACTGGGGCCTCCGCCCCTGTTGCCGCCGCCCCTTGGACGGCGGTCGCCGCCGTCGCGATCGGGGCGTTCGCCCTGGTAACGTCAGAGTTTCTTCCTGTTGGCCTGTTGCCGCAGATCGCACGTGATCTGCAGATCACCGAAGGCCAAGCAGGCTTGATGGTCACGTTGCCTGGATTCCTGGCAGCGTTGGCAGCGCCATTGACCATCGGCGTCACCGGCCGCTTTGATCGCCGCCACGTGCTGATGTTCTTGCTGGGCCTGCTTGTGGTCTCCAATGCCATGGTCGCGCTGGCCCATCACGTTGCCGTCCTGCTCGCCGGGCGGATCCTGTTGGGCGTGGCGGTGGGCGGCTTCTGGACCATTGGCGGTTCGCTTGGCCCGCGATTGCGGCCGGGCGCGGAAGGGGTGCGCGCCACCTCCGTCATCTTCTCTGGCGTTTCCGTGGGCACAGTCGCCGGCGTGCCAGCAGGCGCCTTGGTGGGTGAGTTGATCGGCTGGCGTTGGTCGTTCGCCGCCGCTTCCGTCATGGCGCTGATCGTCCTCGGTGGGCTGGCAGCCTGGTTGCCGTCGATCAAGGCCGAGGCCTCCAACGGTCTGAAGCAGATCCCGGCGGTACTGAAGATGCGCACAGCGCAGATTGGATTGCTAGCCGCCATCCTCATTTTTATCGGTCAATTCGCGACCTACACCTACATCACGCCGTTCCTCAATCAAGTGAGTCACATTGATGCGGGTACCGTCAGTGCGGTGCTGTTGGGTTATGGCATCACCGGCTTTGCCGGCAACCTTATTGGTGGCTGGGCGGCTGGTAAGAATGTGCGTCTGACCTTGGCCGGTACGGCGCTACTTATCGGTGCACCGGTGTTGCTGCTCGCTCTGACTGGGGCCAGCGCATGGGCCGCTGTGGCATGGGTGCTTTTGTGGGGGCTTGGGTTTGGCATGCTGCCGATCGCAATGCAGACATGGCTGTTCAGCGCTGCTCCAGACCGTCTGGAGAGCATGGCAGCGTTGTTCGTTTCCATTGCGCAGGCTGCCATCGGTGCCGGCGCGCTGCTTGGCGGCCTGACCGTGGACGGCTTTGGTGTCGTGGCCACCATGTGGCTGGGCGGCGTGCTGGCCATCGCGACCGCTGCGCTGATCCATAGATCTTCCCACGGGCGTCCGGCGTCGGTAGCGCTTGAAGCGGCCTAAGCCATAGAGGACTCCTCAGTCTGATGAGGAGTCCTCGACCAGGATGCGGATAACCTCGGCAATAGCTTCGGGACTCTCGTGGACATTGTGCCCCGAACGCACGACCAGCGTGGACTGCGCGCCGGCCAACTCTGCGCTGGAAACGGGAACCACGCCATCGCTTGCCACGTCCGGTGACTTTGAGCCCGCGATGGTGTGGAAGCGAATGTCGGACGCGGGGACGAGTCGCTGGCCTGCTGCACTCACAGGTTGTGATGCCTGAAGTGTCGATATGCTGTTGATACGCCCCTTCAGGTAAGCCTCTTTCAGTTCGGGTTGGATGGCTGCCTCATTCCGCCGCGCAACCTTGAGAAGCGTTGCCACCTCGTCATTTCGCTTGCCGACGAGTGCGCGCGCCACCCTACCAAACCATCGTGTCGCGCTGGGGCTTCCTCGATGTGGTGAGGCAATGAACACCGCACGCTTTACGCCAGGATACCGGTGGAAATAGAAGATCTCTTCCATCAATGCCCGCTCAGACGCGTCAGCCTCAAGCGAGTCCAGCGGCGCGCTGAATGCCGCGTGCCACAAGCTAGGCCCGGAATCCACGCACAGCATGCGCGCTATTACACCGCCCAGGCTGTGGCCAACGAGCACGATGTGTGACCGGGCCGGATCGTCGCCCTCCGGATCAAGAATCTTCCACGCTGCGTCCAGGTACTGTTGGACGCGTCTTCGCTGTACCAGGAGCGGAGCATCTGTCTGATAGACCACGTGCCAGATCTGGTAGTTCTGGCGCAACGTAGCGTCGCTCCACACTGCATTACTCAGTTTCTCCCAGATCAGCGGGCTGCTTCCCAAGCCGTGAATCATCACCAAGGGGCGCTTGGTCGGATCATAGTCATCAAGCAGGTACATGCCGGCTCGCCGTCCGACCTCGCGCCCGCCGATCAAGCCCCATACCCCGAGACGATGGAGCTTTGAGGTGCGAACGCCCCGTGAGTAGGCCGCATCAAAATCCGTTCGAAGCGGCACTGTAAGTCCGCCCAATCGGACATGCGATTGTGCATCTCCCGCAACCACCAGACGAACCAGCCCTTGATCCTGGCTGTGCTTCTCTATCCATGCCGTGGCACCACGAAATATCCCCTCCGGTGGGAAGAGCTGGCAGCGTTCCTCGCCGACACAACGATCGCCGATGAGCACGACCGGAACACCCCACTGCGCCGAAGTGGCCCTTTGGACTGGACCCTCAGCCACGTGCAGCTTCACCACGTCTGCGAGGTTGAGGGAAAGTCGCTGTGTACTGACGATGAGGTTCACGCCGCCTGCCTCGACGGGCGTCGTGTCTGATCGAGTAGGAAGGCGTCCCATGCCCTCCAGATACTTGCGTGTACAACGCTCCGCAATGATGGAAGCGGCGGGCAGCAGTCGGGCATCGCTCGCGGCCACGTATGCATCCCCAGCGCATTGCGTCCACGCGTCCGGGGTGCTGGACACCAGCGCCGTCCGTTCCCAACGCTGGGCGGACTGCAGCGCTTGTTCGACCGTCGTCGGAGCCGATGCAGGGGGCAGGCTCTGACAGCCGGTCAGCAGAAGGCAAAGCAGACCAAGCCGGCCCAGCCGAAGCCACGCCGACTTAAGACCAAAAGCCAGACACGCTTCTTCCGCCGGCTGCCCCATACATCCCTTTGCCAGGACGCTGGGTGCTACTGCCTGGCGTCGACACTGTACGGCCCGGCCCCGTTCGCGGCCAATACCAGAAGTCCGCCGGCAATGGAGAGATTCTTGAGCAACATGACCAGCTGAATCTGGTCGGCGATGTTGGCATGGAAAAGCAGTGCAGAAATGATGGAAAAGCCTGCCAACAGTATCGCGACGAACTTGGTCTTCCAGCCCACGAACAACAGCAGCGCGCCAACCACTTCCAGAATGATGACTGCGGGTAGCAACGTGAAGGGTACTCCCATGGCCTGCATGTATCCCTCAGTCGCGTCGTAGGCGGCGATCTTGCCAGCCCCGGACACCAGGAATAGGACACCCAGGAGAAGTCGGCCCGACAGTTCCAGTGCACCTGTCAGTGCCTGACCACGGCCGCGCGTGCGACGGGGGGAGGGGGTGTCGTGTGCGGCGGTGGACATGGGCTTCTCCTGGGTGTTGAGAGAGGAACGCGTCCCTGCGATGAACGCGCTCAGGGCCTACGCATGCCAGCAAAGGCTGCGCGCACCTCACGCGAGAACAGTTCTGGTTGCTCGAAGGCAGCGAAGTGTCCGCCCCGGTCCACCTGGTTCCAGTAAACGAGCTTGGGATATGCCTGCTCTGACCAACTACGCGGCGCCTGGTAAATCTCCTTCGGAAAGACGGTCACACCCACAGGGATGTCGATGCCTACGACGAAGAACGCCAGATCCGAGTTCTCCCAATAGAACCTTGCTGACGATGCACCGCTGTTGGTGAGCCAGTACAGCATGATGTCGTCCAGCATCTTGTCGTAACCCAGCACTTTCTCAGGCTGTCCACCGCTGTCGGACCATGCGGCAAGCTTCTCGTAAATCCAGGCGGCTTGGCCCACGGGCGAATCGGCCAGCGCGTATCCAATGGTCTGGGGACGAGAGGCCTGAATCTGAGCGTAGCCAGCGCCCTTGCCAAAGAAGGCGTTGAGCGAATCCATGGCGGCTTGCTCATCGGCACTGAGCTTGGCGGGCAACGTGCGCGGCACGACGGCCGGCATATTGATATGGATCGCAAGCAAACCAAGAGGTGCTTGGTGGCCCATCTCCTGAGTCACCACTGCCCCCCAATCGCCGCCTTGGGCAACGTAGCGCGAGTAACCCAGTCGCTTCATGAGCGTGTCCCATGCCTTGGCCACTCGCGCACGCCCCCACCCTGGTTCTGTGGGCTTGCCGGAGAATCCGTACCCGGGCAGCGAGGGCAATACCAGATCGAATGCATCCTCCGGCTTGCCGCCATAAGCGGTAGGATCGGTGAGTGGGCCGATGACATCGAGTAGTTCCACGATCGAACCCGGCCAACCGTGGGTCATGATCAACGGCAACGCATTCTTGTGCTTGGACTTGATGTGCAGGAAGTGGATATCTACGCCATCGATGGTGGTCACGAACTGCGGGTAGGCATTGATGCGGGCCTCAACCTTGCGCCAGTCGTACTCATGTCGCCAGTAGTGCGCCAAGGCTTTGACCTTAGCGAGCTGCGCCCCCTGGGTGTCATTGGCAACCGGTTCCGCCTCGGGCCATCGTGTTGCATCCAGACGACGGTTCAGGTCGTCGAGTTGGCTTTGCGGGATGTCGATACGGTAAGGACGAATGGACGGGTCGTCAGCCGCATGCGCATGCAGGGGAGCGAGCAGTACAAAGGCAAGTAGTGCTAACACCACGAATGGACAACGCAGAATGAGCTTTTGCATCTGATCGATCCTCAGGGAGTGTCAGTAGGCGGCAACGGGGCGCCGCTCTGATCGATGCGGGTGACGCCGAGTTGCTGGTAGAGGACCAGCACATTGGGAACACCCCAGTGCGCGGTAATTTGGCCGTGGCGCACCTCTACGATGTCCATGATGGGAATGGCGATCTCCCGCCCGGTGGGTTCCAATCCCATGAAGGTTCCCAAATGTGTGCCGCGATAAGTCTTGAACGAGGTGACCCGTCCGTTCTCTACGACCTGGAGGTGCACTTCGGCACGAAAGTCGGGGAAGCCAGTGCGGAACGTCTTGTAGATGGCTCGTGCGCCATCCTTGTCGGGGCTGTAGCCAGGGAATGGCGTGTGGTCGATAAAGGCGGGGGCAAACAACTGCTCAAATAGGGCGAAGTCACCGCCGCTTTGAACTTCCGTGATCAATCGGTTCACCACCTGGCGAGCTTCGTCGTCCTGCCGGGCGCTATCCTGCGCGCAGGCGCTGGTCGAGAAGGCTGCAAGCGTAAGCACGAGAGGTGCCAGCGCTCTCTTTCTCGCAAAACGAAGTGCCTGGATGGTCATGGTTAGGGGCACTCCGAAATCAGGCAGGCGGTTGGGTGGCCAGCAGTTGCAATTCCCAGGCGAAGGCCACGCCCGAGCCGCCGCCGTGCGCGGCGAGAACTTCGGCTACCGCGGGAACGCTTTCTTCGCGCGCCCAATCTCGTTGCCATTCCCCCATGACGGCCATCCAGTTGATGGGCGTGATACCAGCGGCGACCATGCGTCGTACCGCCATGTCGTGTGCCTCGGCCGTGACGCCACCGGAGGCGTCGGTCACCGCATAGACCTCCCAGCCTTCACCGGCCGCCTGAATCGCGGGCATGGCCAGACAGATCTCGGTCCACAGCGCCGCGATCACCAGTTGCTTGCGACCTGTTGCCTTGACGGCATCAACGACGCGCGCGTCCTGCCACGTGTTGATGTAGGTGCGATCGATGGGCTTCTGGTCGGGGAAGACGGCCTGTAGGCCGGGGATTAGGTAGCCGCCTCGCGCCTCCAGCACCGTGGTCAGAATCGTTGGAACACCAAAGGCCTTGGCGGTCTTGGCCAGCCCCACCACGTTGTTCACGACCATGGTGGGTTCATGGCTGTGCAAGTTGGCGAACTGGAACGGCTGGTGATCGATCAGCAGCAGAACGCTGTCTTCGGGCCGGAGTAAGGCGGACAAGCCATTGAGCGGCATACAGGAGTCCTTTGATGCGCAGGGGGAGTGGAACTACGGGTACAAGTCGGGCACATGCGGCTTGCGATTCGCACTACGCAGACCGATCCACTGGATAGCGACCGCGACCAGATAGACAAGAAAAGTCGCGCCAATAGCGCTTTTGACCAGTGGGTCCTGAGGGCCCTGGGCAAGAGGGTTCCCTACCGGGATGCGGGTCAGGGTCTCGGTAAAGCCGGGAATGAAATGGAAGAACAGGGCCAAGGAGTAAAGCGCCACCGAAACGTAAGCGGCCCAGCGACGGATCGTTATCCGTTCCAGCCAGAAGGCGGCCGCCAAGGTCAGCAGTGTCAGCGCGCCAAGCGCATGTGCTTCATTGAAGGTCCCCTTGCTGAGAATGAAGAAGCCCGTGATGCAGCTGGCCACCGTCAGCCAAATGAAGAGCTTGCCGGCCGTCGTGTATTGGCTGATGCGCCCGGACAGCAAAAGAGCGGCCAGGCCAAAGAGCAGTCCGCCCACACTGAGCACGGTATGGATCCATCCGAAAGCAGTGATACCGAGCATGGGAACGCTCCCGTTGAGGTAGCTTCACACTGCCCGCTCGGCCGGAGGGGCGAAACACACTCCGGTCGGGCGGGAGCTCCACACTTTTGAGTGAGTCGCGGCCGGCAATGGAGCGGTAGGGTTCCGGGCGAGCCCCCCGGTGCACAATGGTGGCGGGCCAGAATCGGGATCGGCGGCCACCATGGGTGAGGTGCGGGACTACCAAAGGAAGCTGCGCGGCCTGAAACAGTGGGCTGTAATCGTCCTTTTGTCCGTCGTGTGGACCAGCCAGTCCTTCGCCCAGAAGACCGACAGCCTGCCCGGCTACCACCGCACCCTTTGGCGCACGAATGAGGGTGCCCCGATCGAGGTCAGGGGCATCGTGCCCGCCGCTGACGGGTTTCTCTGGGTGGGTAGCTACACCGGCCTATACCGTTTCGATGGCAGCCGTTTCGAGCGATTCGAGGCGCCGTGGGGCCAGGCTCTGCCCTCTAACGCCATCACCGCCATGACTGGCGAAGCGCCGGATGTCTTGTGGTTGGCTGCTTCTGGGGGACACATCGTCAAGCTCAAGGCGAACCGCATTGCCGAGCAGTACGAGTTGCCGGAGGAGGCGGGGCATATTTCTCGCCTGCTCATTCGGGGCTCGCAGCGATATGCGATCACCTCCGCTGGGCTGTTTCAGGCTGGCGCCAAAGGTTGGCGCCTGGTCGAGGTGCGTGCCGGCGAGGCGCCGCTACGGTTATTCGATGCGGCCTTGCTTGCCGATGGCGACCTCTGGTTGTCCTCGACCGAAGGCTTCTTTGTTCGGCCGCAGGGCGGATCGGCATTCTCCAAGGTGAACGCTCCAGTTGGAGGCACGGGCCGGTTCTCGCTTGGTCGCCAAGGCGATATTTGGTATTGCGGTGAAATCGGGGGGCTGCGCCGCTTCACGCTCGCCTCGGGGCGTACTGAAGCCAACCCGCAGGTCCGCTGCTACCAGTTCTACATCGATCGCGAGGGCATGGCTTGGATAGAGGGCCCGCAGGGTGCTGGGCGGATCGATCCCTATATCGCGCTCAATGATCGGCAAGGTGTCGCCCAAAAAAGTTTCGGCCCTGAGGTCTTCGGCGATGCCTCTGTCACCCGCTCCATTGTCCAAGGCTTGGATGGTTCGATCTGGATAGGGACTACAAGCGGGCTGAGCCAGTTCCATCCTCATCGACTCACTCAGCCAGCGTTTCCGGGTGGGTATGGTGGCTTGGCTCCAGCCAGTGATGGGGGCATGTGGCTAGTCAGCTTTTCGCGGGGGCTGATCAAGATTGGCGCCAATGCGGGAGCGCGGCCAAGCGCTGGTGAGCGACTAACGCATGTGTGGCGTGATGCGCAGGGCACCGTCTGGATCGGAGGGCAGCGACGTTCGGAAATCTTGCAGATCGATGGTGAGGCGATCAGCCGGATCCGGTTTGATCCAGGCGGGCAAGAAGTATTCGTTTCCGGGATAGCCAAAGACGCGGGTGGAGCCTTGTGGGTTCTCACGTCCCCCAGGCCGCAGGGGCGGGTGTATCGCTGGACCGGAGAGCGATGGCTCGCAGATGGCGGCTTCAAGGCGCTGGAAGGGATGACGGCCAGTGGACTGTCGTCAGACTCGCGTGGCCGGATATGGCTTGGCTTCACCGATAGCCGTGTATCGATGATCGACGGCCACTCCGTCAGATTCTTCGAACAAGCAGCCACTCTACATCTTGGCACCATTCGCAAGTTCGCTGAGTATCGTGGCGCGACGTTGATCGCCGGCGATGAAGGACTCGCGATCCTGTTGGGGGATACGCTCCATCCGATCACGCTTCAGTCGCCGATGCGCGTGCTGGGACCGTTAGGGGTATTCACCGCCCGCAATGGCGATGTATGGATCAACCAGGCGAGCAACCTGTTGCGCATCCCTGCAGGTCAGATGCAGCGCGTTATGCAGGATCCCCGCGCGATACTCGGCGCGGAAATCTACGACTATCGAGACGGCCGGCAAGGGGCCCCAGCGGCAGGCGCACCGCACCCGACTATTGCTCAGCAGGCGGACGGTACGTTGTGGTTTGCGGCGAACAACCTGACAACGCTCAAATCCGCAGTCACGGTGCCGATCACTCAGCCTCACCGCGCGAGCATCACGGAAGTGGCTGCAGACGGTAACCCTGCTACGCAGTCTGAGCAGGGGGCATTCCTTATTCTCCCTGGTACTGAGGAGTTCTCGCTCGCGTACACGGCCACCGATCTGCTGACGCCGGATCGCCTACAAATGCGCTTTCAACTCGAAGGCGTGGACAGCGATTGGCGGACGGGCGGTA
Organism: uncultured Pseudoxanthomonas sp.; assembly: GCF_947498795.1. Taxonomy (NCBI): domain Bacteria; kingdom Pseudomonadati; phylum Pseudomonadota; class Gammaproteobacteria; order Lysobacterales; family Lysobacteraceae; genus Pseudoxanthomonas; species uncultured Pseudoxanthomonas sp. Next base: position 91,317 of record NZ_CANMLQ010000003.1, read on the forward strand.
AGGATCGGGCGGTTACTTACAAGCGACCGCCTCCCGGGGACTACGTATTCAAGGTAGCCACCTCCAATGAGCTTGGTCTTTGGAACGACGAAGAAACCCGAGTGAAGGTCTCTGTGCTTCCTGCATTTCATGAGACCACTTGGTTCCGAACTGTCCTGGTGGCCTTCGTGGTCGTCCTGTGTGGTTTGGTTATCTGGGCTCGCTCCACTTGGATCACCCTGCGCATCAGGGAGAAGCTTCGCGAGCGCGCACGTGAGCGCGAGCGCATTGCGCGCGAGTTGCACGACACCCTGCTGCAGGGAATCCAGGGATTGATGTTGCATGTGCAGACTGTGGCCAATGATCTCCCCGATGGGGAACAGAACAAACAGCTGATGAGCCGGGCCTTGGACAGGGCGGATGCACTCATCGCCGAGGGACGGCAGAGGGTCAGCGACCTGCGACTTCAAGAGGAGGGTGCCCCCTTGGGTGCGAGCTTGCAGCGCTATCTACTTGAAAGCGGCGTACACAGCCGCACACGCATATCGGTGCGAGAGGTGGGTCTGGCACGAGAGATCCAGCCCACGGCGCGCCTGGAAATCCTCAGGATCGGTGCCGAAGCCGCAGCAAACTCGGTTCTGCATTCCGGCTGCAAGCGGGTGCGCATCATCGTCCGCTATGATCGCGATGCGCTTCGCGTGCGGGTGCGCGATGATGGATGTGGCATGGAGGGTTCCATGGCTAAGACAGGGAAACCAGGGCACTGGGGAATCCGCGGCATGCACGAGAGGGCAGTAGCCATCCGTGCAAAGTTCAGGCTTGCGCGGTCAAAGGCGGGCGGTACCTCGATGGACCTGGTGGTGCCAGCGGTGATCGCCTACGGCGACCGCCGAGCACGTTGGCTCAAGCGCATGTTCGGCCCTGGCCGCTCCGGCACTGTAAGGGAATCGGCATGACATCTTCCCTGCCGCCCACCACGAAAGACGGCACGCAAATCTCGGTGCTGATTGTTGATGATCACCCGCTGTTTCGGGATGGAGTGGCCGCGCTGTTGAGCAAGCAGGACGATATCTGTGTCCTGGGTGAAGCCAGCAATGGCAATGAGGCTTTGGAAGTCGCGCTTGAGCTCAGGCCCGATGTCATCCTGATGGACTTGCAGATGCCGGGTCTCAATGGAACAGAGGCGACCCGACTTATCCTGCAAGCGCTTCCTAGCGCCAAGGTGCTGATGTTGACCACGTACAAGGGAGACGTTCGCGCGAACGAAGCGCTTTCCGCTGGCGCGGCTGGCTATGCCCTGAAGGATACGGTCCGCAAGGATCTGGTGAACATCATCCGTGATATCTATGAGGGTCGAAAAGTTGTCCCGCCTGAAGTGGCAATAGATTTGGCGGCACATCTGAATGACGAAAAACTCACCCAGCGCGAACTGGATGTGCTGAGGTTTGTGGCGCTAGGACAGTCGAATCGGGCCGTGGCCAAGGCGCTCGGCATTACCGAAGATACGGTGAAGTCGCACATGCGAAACGTTCTGGCAAAACTGATGGCGAACGATAGGACACACGCGGTACTGATCGCGGTGCGTCGCGGTATTCTGACAATCTAAGGTAGAGACTATCTTCCGCTCTGTGACGTCTGTTTCGTCGCGTGAGTTTGCTACACAGCCCATCGCCAGGTAGAGCCGTGGATACGGCGATCTCCTTGCTGGCTCCAGCGATAGGATTTCCACATCAACTGCCTGGGTGATCCACCAAATTTGGCCTCATCTGTCAGCCGTTTGAACGCCTCATCCGTCACCCACGTTCTTTCTTGCAAGTTCAAGTCCGTGAGCTTCGCCGCATAGTTCGCTGCACGTCCAACCCATACAATGTCATTTCCACCACGTACCCCAGTACGCGCAGCGCGGATCGTGCTTGTGTCGATGCCGACCACCTGCTTCACCTCGCCCGTCCATCCTGGGTACTGCGCGCGTAACGCGGGATTGACGATCTTCTGGACGGCGTAATTGATCTTCAATCCAGCAATGGCGGCCGGTGTGGTCTGACGATCACCGACCCAGATCCCCATCACCCGATCGCCGTCATAGGACGTAATCTTCCCGCCCTCGTTCCGAATGATCGTGGCGGCGCAATACAAGAAGGCCTTATATACCTCGGCACTGAACTGCCAGTTTTCCGAGTCGACCATGCTCGTTGAGCCTTGCAGGTCCGCGTAAAGCACCGTGGCTCGATCGAACTCCACCGCGTCGTTGCCGAGCCGTAGGTCTTCCGGCTCGGGAACGATCCGCCCCTGTCGCGTCGTCCAGGCACTGCGTGCGATGTCTGAGACGGCTGCCTTCATGTCGTCCAGTAATGGCATCGTCAGTCCCTCGGGCCTGCCTCGAGTATTCGGGCTCGGATTTGCTCGCATGCCGGCGCGAGGTACGCCCTGGCGTCTGGGCCTTTGACGTAGCGATAAGGCACCGTGGTCAACCCCTGGAGGTCGCTCGGAAGCTTCAACTTGTCCTCGCGCGGCTCCATCAGGAACGCGCGCCGTCGCCCTAGGAAGCCAATGAACATACCCAGCTCGAAGACCACGTTGTCGCGCATCGCCGGCCACTCGTCGCCTCGGCTAATCACCATGTCATCCGCGTGCGCCACGGCGATGGCAAAGTCGGCCTGTTCCAACTGACGTTCTAGGTCGTCCAGCGTGTAGTTCGATGCCCGGAAGACGCCCTGGTCCCATACGACGGTCAAGAAGGGATCATGTTCGAAATGCTGGACGAGTAGCCGAGTCACGGGCAAGGCTTCCACGGAGGACATCACGAATACCCGAACTTCTTCCCGCGCCTTCGTGATAGTGGAATTGCGCTCCATCAGCCGCCTGGATAGCGTGGCCGCCAAGCGACGCCACATCGTGGGGTGGGCATCGGCCACGGCGATGAAATCGCCTTCAGAGATCCTCAGCAAGACGCAGGGCTCTCTCGCCGTGATCGACGCCGATCGCAGCTGTGCCGGCTCAATGGCAGCCATCTCTCCCACATGGTCGCCAGCCCGCCGGGTGTTGACCACTTTGCCGTTGACGACAACGTCGGCGACGCCGGCCACGATAAAGAACACGTCGGTTTCCGGTCCGCCTTGGGTAATGAAGGACTCCCCAGCCCCAACTTCCACCAGCTGGCCCACCTCGGCTAGGCGTGCTGGAACGTCGCTCAATCCCGCCAACAAACGAAATTCGGATAACGCCGTCACCAGCCTTTTGCCGCCATCAGCAGCAAACCTCTCGACCATCCCTGTCCCCACGAAAACCCCCTTGAAAGTGTGAAGTCCTTCCCAAATATACGCCGGAAGTGCCCCCCAGTTCACCCGGCCGGCACCTGGGCAAAGGGCGCTGCGACCCGCTCTGGTCCACCACCACGTGGCCGCAAGGAGAGCGTTTATGGGACACAGCTGGAACGAGGAACGCGCCAAGAAGCGCATCGCAACGCATTATGAAGATGTACGAGAAGTAGAAATTCGCGAGTACAAGCGCGACACGTCGCTTGAGAGCATTCCCGTCAGCCGGGCCTATCGCGTCCATGGTGCGCACGTCTACATCGACATTGTGAACCTGCGGGACATCTTGGGCTGCACCGACGTGGAAGGCGAAACCTGCCACAAGCGCACGCTGCGCTTCCTCAACCAGCATTACCGGGCCGTGCACCGGATCCTGCAAGAGAGCGACGCCATCCGCGTCGATTTTCATAACCAGCGGCTCCATGCGGTGGTAACCAAGCCCTATGGCGACAGCGATGAACGCGCGCGAGTCGCCCGGGCTGTGGCAATCGCCAAGCTCACTATCGACGTGCTGGCGCAGACCGGCGATGCCGATGAGCAGATCCCCAATGCGCAGGTCCGCGTCGGCATCGACAGCGGACTGGCGCTGGCAGTCAACAACGGGCGCCGGGCCAGTCGGGAGCCGCTCTTCCTGGGTGCGCCCGCCAATCACGCAGCCAAATGCGCGGGCCACGACAGCGCGGAAGGCATCTACCTCACCCACCACGCGCGCGCCGTCATGGGTTTTACGGCCCTGACCGGTGATGAGGACCGCACCACGCCTCTGACCGAGGAACAGATCGCCACCTGTGTGGAGGAGGCCGACCTAGGTGTTTCGGCAGAACGCATCATAAAGTTGTGGAAGGAAGAGCAGGACGAATCGCCCATTGGCGAGTTTTCCTTCAGCCGTCCCACGCCCCCGCTGTCCGATTTGGACTTCTCTTTGCTGAGCGCGGCCAAGTCCAAGCGCTTCGAGGGTGTTTCGCTCTACGCCGATATCGACGCGTTCACCGATTTCGTCGACACTCACCTGGAAGACAACCCGGAAAATCTGGTGCGTACGCTCCACGTGCTGCGTTCAGAGCTGGATGCGGTCGTACACAAGGACTTTGCGGGGCGGCGCGTGCGATTCATTGGCGACTGCTTGCACGGTACGCTGCTGGAGGGCACGGCTCATACCACCGATGAGGAAGCCACCGTCAGCACGGCCACCCAGTGCGCCGGCGCGCTCCGCAGCAGCTTTGCCAAGGCCATCGAGCACTTGAATGCTGAAGGTGCCGATACCGACGATCTAGGACTGGCCATTGGGTTTGAACTGGGGTGGCTTGCACTTTCGCGTCTGGGCATGAAGGGCAGCCTGCTGCGGTGCGCCACCGGACGTGCGGTATTGGCTTCCGAGGACGAACAGCGACGTTGCGATGGCATCGAGACGGCCATCGGTGCCGCCGCGTATGCGGCCGGGACTGAGGCCGTGCGCAAGGTGTTCGGCAAGCAACGAAAGGCCACGAACTTGGACTACGCCGCCGCGGTTGACGAACTGGCCGCGTCTGGCGACAAGGTCGCCAAGGCGGTCCAGGCCGAGTATTACGCGACAGCTGCGCCGGCCATTGTCCCCGAGTTGGCCCAACCGTTTCGTCCCCACAGCCGTCGCATCTGATGGTCGATGCGTGCGGTTTGCTGCAAAGCGTGGCGCCTGATTATGGCGCCACGCTCCATGCTGTCCCCGAGGGTGCTCAGGCCGTCATGACGGTTAAACGTCCCGGCGGCTCGAAGCACACCTTTCGCCTTGCCCTGAGCTTTGTCGCAGAGCATGTATCGGTGCGCGAACTCCCGGGGCATACCATGCTTCCGACGTTCTGCCCGGACCGGCACATCAATGGGGACGGCAGCTTTTGCCTGGGATGGGGCGGGGACAATCCCAGCACCATTGCCGATGAAGCCACTGCGCGACGCTGGTGGGCGGCGGTCTACCAATTCCTCGCCCGTCAGGCGGGGGCCAACGCCCGCGGAGTCTTTCCGGGCACAGATCACGGGCGGGCGCATGGTGACGCCGCTGTGCACCAGGCAAAGGCCGAGCAGGCCGCCGCGCAGTTGGGTCCAGCCTTCGCCGAACGCGCTGCGGATGGGAAATTCGTCGTCCGCCCGGATCCGCGCCCGGGTCAACATCGCCTGGAGCTTTGGTGTGGGACCGAGCGGCTTGCACGGGTATCCACACGGTCCAAGGTCCTGGTGGGTGGCCGCACGATTTGTCCCTGCGGCGAAACGCCGGAGCGGGATGTCACTGCTTGCGGGGATCACTCCCAAGCCTTGGCCACCTTCATTCTGGAACATCACGCCTGTAAGGTCGCCGACAAAAGTTATCTAGATGCCTGCGCCGCCGCAGGTTACGCCTGCTGCGACACCCTGCAGACGTGTGGACTTCGACAGGCAATCAAACGAAAACAGACCGCAGCCCTAGCCAAAGGAAAGTCCCATGGCCGACGCTCCAAATACTGGATGCCTCCCGCCAAGTCAAAGCGACCGCGTTAGCGCGGCGTGGCAACAATTGCACTTGGTGCTGGGCTTCTTTCCGCGCGTGGACACGAAGCTGTCGGTAGTGCTAGGCATCAACCTTGGCATCTTGGCCATGTTAGCAACGCGGGTGCCAAAGGCTGACGGCCTTACCCCGCTTATCATGGTGCTGGGAGTTCTCTTTCTTGCTCCCATGACGACAAGCTTCTGGCACATCTGGCACGGATACTTTCCTGACCTTCGCGGTGGAACGGCGTCACTCATCTTCTTTCATCCGATATCCAAAATGAGTGAGAGCGAATTTCGGCATGCGTGCATGGCGCGAGGGCTAGGTGAACTTGAAGGTGACATCCTTAACCAGTGTTGGCGCAATTCAAAAATCCTCACTTGCAAGTTCTATTCACTGCGTCATTCCTATCTGGCCACTCTGATCGCTATTGCTCCGTGGATGGCGCTCATCGCGGTGCTACCCGCGACAGGCAAGTAGCCAACATCCCGACGTGGAGAAGACGCCAATCCACGTGCGCAACACCAAAGGGGTTGACAATGGGCAGGGTTAAAGACGATTGGATTGAAGCGCAGCAACGAGGCTGGGTCGAGATCGACAAATCCGTCTGCGAGCAGTGCCTGGAAGAGCCCGAGCTCTGGAAAGAGGTCGCACGCGGATCTGAGCCAGGTCACTGTGATTACTGCGATACCGAACGAGTGCCGGTAGTTCCCGTCTCGGCTGTGCAGGAAGTGCTCTACGCTGTCATGGATTCCTACTATGCTGAACCGGCCGAAGCGGGAACTCCCTATGTCGAGGGGGCCTATGCAATCGACATTCTGTACACCGATGAGGTCCTCGGCCGCCTTGGGTTTGGCCCTGCAGCTGAACTACTAGAGGACATCCTCGGCGCAGATCTCGTAGGGGCATGGGTGCCTGCGGCCAATGGCTCCTGGGCAGATGCTCAAGAGCATGAGGTGTTGCTTTATTCATGGACAAGCTTCTCGCATGCAGTTAAGCATCAGACGAGATTTCACTTTCAGCGACTTGAACGCGACCCTCACGATCGAGAGGTCCAAGTCTCCGACATGTTGGACGTGGTAGAGCGATCTCTCGCTCCCTTAGTTCGAACCGTTGAGGCGGGAACAAGAGTATTCCGGGCACGCCACTTGTCACAGCAGGACAGGGATCGCGCGCAGGCACACATGTTTGGCGCCCCCCCCAAAGAAAAGGCCACTGCGGGCCGCATGAACCCGGCCGGTATTCCGTATTTCTACTCAGCTATGGATGCTGCGACCGCCATAGCCGAGATCGGAACGCCACCGGCAGGTCGAACTCCGGTGGCCGCAGAGTTCGTGATCAATCGCTCGCTGCGTGTGGTCGATTTCACCCAGCTTCCCAGCGAGCCCTCCATCTTCGCCCTAGATCGCAAACAGGAACGGGAGCAGGTGCTGTTCTTGTCGGGCTTCGTGCAGTCGATTACCCAACCTGTCACCAAGGATGGTCGCGAGCACATTGATTATGTTCCATCACAAGTTGTGTGCGAGTACCTGGCACAAGTGGCTTTTCGGGATAACGGTGAGCCATTGGACGCCGTCATATTTCCAAGTTCTGTGCGGGACGAAGGAACCAATTTCGTCATCTTCCCTTCGGGAGAATGGTTCCAGCCCGATCGATTTCCTGAAATCGAGTTCGTTGGTCTGGCTTGAGAACTGCTGGCCCTAGGTACTCCCTTACGAAGGGCGCGGTAGGTATCCTGTGTAGACCGATGGCGCGAAGAACATGATCTTCCGCACCCGCGTCATGGCCTTGAGTCTTCTCTCAAGCCTTCGTGCGGCAGTAGCGTCGCCGACGACCCGCCAAGCAACCAGATGATCGACGCCGCGACTTCTGACAAATTTTGAACCGATTCCGCGGCAATGCTCTCGGAAGCGCCGGTCAACATCCATTGTGATGCCGACATAGAGCGTGCCATCACGACAGCAGAGCAGGTAGGCATACCAGGTTGTCATTTCCGCCGTGCGCGCTGGGAAGACATGACGCTCTTGGCCATTTTCGCTTCCTGGACGCCAAGTGCCTCCGCATACTTGCTGGTGGTGGCGCGCGAGACACCCAATGCTTCAATGATCACAGCATGGGTGTTCAAGCTGCTCGAGATCCAGCCAGCCAAGCTGGTCGCCATCAGGGAGCGTACGCTGGCTCCACGTCCGTTCTTCTGAAGCCACTTATGGAACGATTGTGCGTCTGCATGCGAACCGGCGTACTTTCCGGGGAATAGATAGTCGCTGGTACCGGTTCGTTCAAAGGCCGACCACTCGCGCCGTTCCATAGCCAGCCAGCGCGATAGGACCGCTGAAGTGACGGTGTCCAACTCAAGCCAGACGTTCGTAAAGTTGACTTCATGCCCGCCACCTTGGATTTCTCGAACTTGAGATAGGTGCATCCGCACAATGCGAGGCATCGGCTGAGCGTAGACAAGCGTGAACAGCGCGGCCAAGGCCCAGTGGACGTCCACTCGCTCCGTGGCTTTCCCAAAGTGTTCGATGAGATCAGCACGTCTTGCGTCCGTCAGCAGTCCGCGCAAGTTGATGGCATTGTTGCGCGAGGGAATGTGCAGCTTCTTGAACAGGGTCTCGTGCTTGTTCAGATAGCGAACGAAGCTGGCGCAGGAGAGGCGGTAGCGCTGACTCACGCCGAGCAGCAAATCCAAGTGGTCTTGAGAGAGTTCGTTGACAGCCTGTACCTGATGCGACTCCGCAAGATTCAGTAGCGCGAGGGCACTACGCACGGCCGACTCGATGGACTTGGGTCGAGTGGGGGCGCGATGTCGCTTGGACAGATCATCGACCCTGTCACGAACATGGAGAAGATGGGCCAGGAATCGTTTTAGCACCGCTTCAACCCACGGGCTTTGCCCCTCCATGATTCGCCTGATGCGGCTCAGATAGAGCTCAAGCTCATAGTCAGGGTCATCGTAAGTATCGACGATGTTGCGGGTGTTCAGAAACGAGATGGCCCGTTCATGGCGACGGATCATCTCGTGTCCCAAGCGGCGGATGATCAGCAGGCCGGTCAGTTCGCTCTTGTTTCCGAAGTTCATCGACAGTGCCGAAAAGAACGCCACGTCGCGCCGGAGGCGTTCGCTTAGAAAACCGTGCCTCATCCTCGTTTGCTGCATCAGGCGGTAGAAATCTTCGAACAACTCGCGCGCCCAAAGATCTCGAATCTGCGGGAGCAGCTTTCGCATTTCGCGCGCGTGTACGCGAGCCCATGCGCAGTCCTCGCAGCGACCCGCGCCAAAGTGGTACTTGCGTTGATGGCAATCAACGCATTCGATGACCGGAGGATGGCCCGTAGGCAGGCAGGCTGCGCAGAATCCCTTTCCATCGCGTTCTCCAGCGATCACCCGTGGTCGATGACAGCCGCCACACTGGCGCGCGCTCCCGAGTTTGTGTGCGCACTTTCCACATGCTGGCTCAAGTATCCCTAGAGTGAGATTTCGACCGACGACATAGAACATGTCTTTACAGTAGTGGCACTCCTGTTTTGGTTTGAAGTACTTGGCACAGGCAGCGCAACTGATGGTGCCGTCGGGTAGGCAGCGGCCGTACCGGCCCAGCATGCGATTGCAGCGCGAACAGGCTTTCCCCGACCACAGGAGTTGCTTGGCACAGACATGGCAAGTGACGCCGCCATCATTGGGAGCGCGTCGGTATGGCCGGGAGCATCGCTGACACGCTCTGCGTTGGAATACTTTGGGCACGCACTTGCCGCACCAATGCAGACCCTCATGTGTCCTGTACGGCTCTTGCGAGAGGGTTCGTTGGCAAGACGAGCATGTGTACGGTTTAATTTCAGTCATCGTTATCGCCCAGCATCGTGCGGCGGAGTTGGAAGCTGGGGCCAACCAACTGCTTGATGTCGGTGATCGTCACCGTCACCTTCCGCTTGTCGCGCCGTGGACGCCGGAACTCTGCCATGTCGATCGGCTCAAGGCTGAGTAACTGACCGGGCGTGCAGTCAAGGACGGTGCACAAGCTCAGTAGCAGATGCGTGTTCAATCGAAGAGGCAGTTCTTTGACCGTGCGCGCCAGTTGAACCTGAGAGATCAGGATGCCGCGCTCTTTCAGCGCACGGTGCAGACTGGCCGTGCTCCGAATGCCTTTTCTTAACATCAGCGCGTGAAGATGCCAGTGCAGGATAAGGGGGCTCATTTCGGACCCTCCCTGCCTTTGACTACGGCCGAAACCAGTCTCCTGGCCGTCTCCCGGATGTACTGCTCGGGAAGATGGGTGTATTGCTGAGTGGTGGAGGCGTGGGCGTGGCCATGGCGTTGCTGGGTGAAGTGCAAGGACACATCGGCTTCAGCTTCATGGGAGACCGACATATGGCGCAGGCCATGGATGGAGATATCGGCGCGGTCGTAGCCGGCGATTTCCACCAGCAGCTTGAAGCGGTGATCGATGGACGATCGCGCCAGCCGGCCGCCGTGCTCGGACAGCCACATGGCGTTTTCTTCATCGGCCGGCTGATACAGCGGACGCACGATGTCCAAATACCACTCCAGCACAGGCCGGATGTCGGGAAGGATCGACGGTACCGACCGAAACCTGGGACCGCTGCCATTGGTGCCTTTTCCGTACACATGGGCAAAGCCGAACTGCCCCAGTTCCGGGATGTCCGGGTTCGGACGGAAACTGCCGATGTCCAGACCATGGCCTTCTGCCAGGCGCAGGCCGTAGGTGTAATAGGTCAGGAACATCGCCTTGTCGCGCATGAAGGCGCGCGCGCGCCGCGGCGCTTCCTGTGCGGCGATCTCGATGGCCGCATCCTGGATGCGCAAGAGGATCTGGAATTCTTCACTGGTCAGGTGTCTGCGCATGCGTGCGTGATTCTTGTCGGTGGTGTGGATGATTCGGTTCTCGCTGTGACCAATCTCCTGCAGGCGGCCGCCCATCTTCAGCGCTGCGTTTTGGAAGCCCTGGTGGTGAACCAGATAGCGCATGAACGTGCAGACGGCGCCTTGCATGCGGCGCTGGGTCGCGGGCGCCATCCCTCTCGTAATGCCCATATGGGCACTCCAGACTTCAAAGTCGTTCTCGGTGAGCAGCCATAGCGGCTGCCCGATGAACGCCAGCAGGTGGTTGACCGCTTTCAGGTCGGTGTCGATGGAGGCCTTGGAATGATTGCGGGCCGGTCGACGACCGTTGAAGTAGGCCTCGAACATGCGGTGCTGAAGTTCGGCTTCTTCGGCCGTGAGTTCGCGCGGCGGGCGCGCTGGGGTAGGCGTGCTCAGCGGCTGCTTGCGGCGGCGGGACTTATGGGTCTTGGTGGCGGGGCCGGTGCCCAGCGAGGCGGTCAGTTCGCCCGGGTCGGCCGGGGCCGTCGCCGGGTCGACGATTTTCAGTGCGCGGCCACCGGGGAAGGGGAGAATCGGGCCGCTCATGGGCGGCCTCGCAGTACCGGTTGGCACGGTGCGGGGGTGGAAAAGAACCCTGGCGTGGCCAGGGGGCGGTCGGTAGGAGTGGGCGTCTTCATTCCCCCTACGCTGCGGGGCGCGCGCCTCCAGACATTGGGGTGCGAACTTCTTGCATTTCCGCGCGCACTTCGGGGCACCGCCCGTCGGAGCTTCATCTGATGAAGCTTTCGCCACGTGTAATCGGCACCGCTAAGGACACAAAAAACAAATAAAAACAGATGGTTATGAGGCGCGCGCGCAAATCTCCCCGGGACGGGGCCTACATTAGAAGGTAGGCAGTTCGTCGAGGAAGAGCACGCCATGGTGCGCCAGCGAAATCTCGCCGGGACGCGGCTGTGCACCGCCCCCGACGAGCGCCACCGCGCTGGCGGTGTGGTGGGGGGCGCGATAAGGACGTTGCCGCCAGCGCGCCGGGTCCAGTCCGCGACCGCTGACCGAGGCAATGGCGGCGCTTTCCATGGCTTCGCTGTCGCTCGCCTCGGGCAGCAGGCCGGGCAGGCGTGACGCCAGCAGGGTCTTGCCGCATCCGGGAGACCCGATCAGCAGCAGGTGGTGTCCCCCTGCGGCAGCGACCTCGAGCGCACGCCGCGCGTGGGCTTGGCCGCGCACATCCGCCATGTCCGGAATCGTCGGAGGCAGCGTCGGGGGTGCCACGGCGCTCGGCAGCGTCTTGCGGCCTTCGAGCAGGGCGCAGACTTCGAGCAAGGTTCGGCCCGTGAGCGCGCGTCCTTCCTGGACCAGGGCGGCTTCGGCGCCACTGGGTTCCGGTACTACCAGCGTGCGCCCGCTGGCGGCGACCGCCAGGGCTGCCGGCAGGACGCCATCCACCGCGCGCAGTTCGCCGGTCAGGCTCAACTCGCCAAGGAATTCGTAGTCCGCCAGCGCCTCGCGCCGGATCTGTCCGCTTGCGGCGAGGATGCCCAGGGCGATCGGGAGATCGAATCGTCCGCCGTCCTTCGGCAGGTCGGCCGGCGCCAGGTTCACCGTGATCCGCCGCGTCGGGAATTCGAACTGCGCACAGAGGATCGCCGCGCGCACGCGGTCGCGCGCCTCGCGCACGGCGGCTTCCGGCAGGCCGACGATCTGCGTGGACGGCAATCCGCCGGACAGGTGGACTTCCACGCGCACGGGTGGCGCGGACACGCCCGCCCGTGCCCGGCTGTGCACCAGGGCCAGACTCATCGCGGCGGGGTCAGGACTGGGCGGGCTTGTCGGCCAGCTGGGCTTCCAGCGTGGCGACGGTGCGCTCGAGCGTTTCCAGCTTCTCGCGGGTGCGCAGCAGCACGGCCTGCTGCACGTCGAATTCCTCGCGCGTCACCAGATCCAGCTTCGCCAGCCCTGCCTGCAGGGTGGCCTTGAAGGTCTGCTGCAACTCTTCCTGCGATTCCCGCAGTCCGGGCGGCACCAGTTGGCTGAGGCGGCGGGCGAGGTCGTCGATGTGGTTGAAGTCGATCATGTGGGGTCTCCGGCAGTGCATCGAGCATGCGAGGCGGGCGGGTCGGTGCGCCATCGGGGTTCGCTGCGCAGCGCTGTCGGAAATGTCCGGGCGGCGAGGCGGTCATTGAACCGCGAGAGGGGCCACCGCCGCAACCGCGCGCGGCGCCGGCACGCTATCCTGAGGCCAGCATCCTAGGGAGAATCCTGCATGAAAATGGTCATGGCCATCATCAAGCCGTTCAAGCTGGACGACGTGCGCGAAGCACTGGCCGACGCCGGCATCGCCGGCATCACGGTCACCGAGGTGAAGGGCTTCGGGCGCCAGAAGGGCCATACCGAGCTCTATCGCGGCGCCGAGTACGTGGTCGATTTCCTGCCGAAGGTGAAGCTGGAAGTCGCCGTCACCGACGAGCAGGCCGAGCAGGTGGTCGAAGCCATCGTGAAGGCCGCCGGCACCGGCAAGATCGGCGACGGCAAGGTGTTCGTCTACGACTTGGAGCGGGTGGTGCGGATCCGCACCGGCGAACTCGACGCCGACGCGCTGTGACGCCTCATGGCTGATCCCGCATTCGACACCCGCCTGCAGCAGGCGCTGTCGTTCATCGAGTCGAAGGGCATTCGGCGCAGCACGGCGGCGCCGCCGCTGTATCGCCTGCTCTGGAAGATGGGACTGAAGGTGCCGCCACCGCTGATGGCCGGTTTCTTTTCCATCGCGCTCCTGATGGGAAGTTTCTTCGGCGTGTTCTGGGGCCTCGTGATGTGGCTCCTGATCTGGAACCGCACCCACATGCCGTCGGCCATTGCCGCGCTGCTGGCGCTGATGGCGGGCGTCCTGTTCGGTCTGATCATGGCGGCCGTGCTGCGCATGCAGGCACGTGGCAAGCGGATTCCGGTGTGGAAGGAGTTTTCCCCGTAGCGAAGCCCTTCGATCCGCACAGCCAAGAAAAAGGCCCCGCACGAGCGGGGCCTTTCTGTTTGCCTCGTATGGTGCGCCTTACTCGCCGAGCGCCTTCGCCACGAACGGCGGCGCCACCAGCACGCCCGTATGCAGGTGCGCGGTGTAGTACAGCGTGTCGAACGGCTTGGCGGCGGCATCTGCTTCACGGAACGCAAAGTCGAAGCCGGCCTGCTTGCTGGCGAGGGTCACGCTCCACCAGCCGGTCGGGTAGCACGGCTGCGGGAACGGCAGCGTCTTGAACGACTGGAAGCCGGCCTTGCCCATCTCCGCGCGCATGTCCTTGATCAGGTCCAGCAGCGCCAGCGGAGACTCCGACTGCTGCACCAGCAGGCCGTCCGGCTTCAGTGCGCGGTAGCAGCTTTCGAAGAACGCCTTGTTGAACAGGCCTTCGGCCGGGCCGACGGGATCGGTCGAGTCGACGATGACCACGTCCACGCTGCCGGGTTCGCAGTTGGCCATGTAGGCCACGCCGTCGTCGAACAGCAGTTCGGCGCGCGGATCGTTGTTGGACTCGCACAGCTCGGGGAAATACTTCTCCGCCATGCGCGTGACCTGCTCATCGATGTCGCACTGCGTGGCCTTTTCCACGCCCGGGTGCTTCAGCACCTCGCGCAGCGTGCCGCAGTCGCCGCCGCCGATGATCACCACGCGCCTGGGTGCGGCGTGGGTGAACAGCACCGGGTGGCTGATCATCTCGTGGTAGAAGAAGTTGTCGCGCGTGGTCAGCATCATCGCGCCGTCGATCACCATCAACTTGCCCCAGTCGGTGCTGTCGTAGATCTCGATCTTCTGGAACGGCGACTGCACTTCATCCAGCTTGCCCGTGGTGCGGAAGCCGATGGCGGAGCCGGTGTGCGAGAAGTGTTCGATGAACCAGGTGTCGTTGGCGGTCATGGGGCTGTCCTGCATGAAGGGAATGGCAACGGCGATGGGGCCTGCCGCTGCGGCGGCGCATTGTAACGGACCCATGTGACCGCAGCCTGTAGAATGCGCGTCCGCTCGCCCTACCCTGGAAAACGCCATGTCCTGGTCCACCGACCACGCCCGCAAGACCTACTCCGTCCCGCACTGGGCCGAAGGGTATTTCGACGTGGACGCCGCCGGCCGCATCGTGGTGTCACCCAAGGGCGCGCCGGGTCCGGTGATCCCGCTGCCCGAAGTGGTGGACGCCGCGCGCGCCCAGGGTGCGCAATTGCCGTTGCTGGTGCGCTTCCCCGACATCCTCGGCGACCGCCTGGGCAAGCTGCAGGCCGCGTTCGCGCAGGCGCAGGCCGACTGGGACTACAAGGGCGGCTACACGGCGGTCTACCCGATCAAGGTCAACCAGCATCGTGGCGTCGCCGGCACGCTCGCCTCGCATGCAGGCGAAGGTTTCGGCCTGGAAGCCGGCAGCAAGCCCGAGCTGATGGCGGTACTGGCGCTGTCGCGCCCGGGCGGGCTGATCGTCTGCAATGGCTACAAGGACCGCGAGTACATCCGCCTGGCGCTGATCGGCCGCAAGCTGGGCCTGCAGACGTTCATCGTCATCGAGAAGCCGTCCGAGCTGGCGCTGGTCATCGAAGAGTCCTGCAAGCTGGGCGTGAAGCCCGGCCTGGGCGTGCGCATGCGGCTGGCCACGCTGGGCGCGGGCAAGTGGCAGAACAGCGGCGGCGACAAGGCCAAGTTCGGCCTGTCCCCGCGCCAGGTGCTCGACCTGTGGAAGCAGTTGCGCGAGGCGGGTCTTCAGGACACGCTGGGCCTGCTGCATTTCCACATGGGTTCGCAGATCAGCAACGTGCGCGACATCGCCAACGGCATGCGCGAAGCGACCCGCTATTTCGTCGAGCTGTCGAAGCTGGGCGCGACCATCAGCCACGTCGATGTCGGTGGTGGCCTCGGCATCGACTACGAAGGCACGCGTTCACGCAGCTACTGCTCAATCAACTACGGCATCGGCCAGTACGCCAGCAACATCGTGCAGCCGCTGGCGGAAGCCTGCGAACAGCATGGCCTGACGCCGCCGCGCATCGTCACCGAGTGCGGGCGCGCGATGACCGCGCACCACGCGGTGCTGGTGGTCAACGTGTCGGAAGTGGAGCAGGCGCCGGAAGGCCGCGTGCCGCCGTCGCACGACGACGAACCGTCGGTGATCCGCCACCTTCGCGAGATCCACGGCGAGCTCGACACGCGCCCGGCCGTCGAGCTGTTCCACGAAGCGCAGCACCACCATAGCGAAGGCCTGTCGCTGTATGCACTGGGCCAGATCGACCTGGTGCACCGGGCGCGCATCGATGACCTGTTCTACGCCATCGCGCATGCCGTGCGCGCGCGCCTGAGCAGCGACGAGCGCAGCCATCGCGACCTGCTGGATGAATTGAACGAGCGGCTGGTCGACAAGTACTTCGTGAATTTCAGCGTGTTCGAATCGATTCCCGACGTATGGGCGATCGACCAGGTCTTCCCGATCGTGCCGATCGAACGCCTGGACGAAGCGCCGGCGCGGCGCGGCATCATCGCCGACATGACCTGCGATTCCGACGGCATGGTCAAGACCTACGTCGAGAACGAGGGCCTGGATTCCTCGCTGCCGCTGCACGCGATGAAGCCCGGTGAGAGTTACCGGCTGGGCATCTTCCTGGTTGGCGCGTACCAGGAAATCCTCGGCGACATCCACAACCTGTTCGGCGATACCGACGCGGTGGAAGTCAGTGCCGACGCGGGCGCCGGCTACCTGATCACCCAGCAGCGTCGCGGCGACACCACCGACGTGATGCTGGACTACGTGGGGTACAGGCTGGACGACCTGCGTGCGGTGTATCGCCAGCGCGTGGAAAAGGCTGGCCTGCCCGCCGCCGAATCCAGGCTGCTGTCCGACGCGCTGGAGGCGGGTCTCACCGGCTACACCTATCTATCAGACGAACCGCTGGCGTAGCGTGCGCCGTGCGCCGTGCGCCGTGCGCACGACCGCGCGATGCCTGATCGCACGTGACGCATGAAAGCTGCACGCGCCTGCAACTACATACCGGCTTTGTCTTGCCTGAGCAGCGCCAGTTGCAACTCCATGCGCTTGAGCTCCCGCAGCATGCGGTTGGCTTCCATGTGGCTGCCCAGGAACGACTTCATGATCATCGTGAACTGGAACAGCACGATCGCCAGCACGCCCCATTGCACGGCCGCCAGGACTTCGGTGGCATGCCAGCTCCGCCATAGCGAAACACCGAAGCCCGCGAAGGCGGCGATGCCGCAGAGGTAGGCCACCCACACCACCCAACCCAGCGTGCCGCGGAACAGCCCGAACGCCTGGGAGAAATAGCCGGGTTCGCCATGCCGCGACAACAGGTCGCGATCCTCGGCCGAGAGGGTCTGCTTGATCAGGTCATCAGTCTTGTTCATCGGTGCTTCCTTCCAGTCGCGCGCGGATCTTGCGCCGCGCATGCATCAGCCGGGTCTTGACCGTTCCCGGGGGCACGTCGAGCGCGACGGAGATCTCCGCCACGCTCAGGTCTTCCAGATAGAAAAGTGACAGCGCCGCGCGCTGGGGCGCGGGCAGGGCCTGCATCTCCGCCCTGACGATGGCCAGCTCCGCCGCGCGTTCGCCCGCCGCGTCCTGTTCGCCAAGCATCACCGCTTCAGGCTCGATCTCGACGAGGTGGGTGCGCTCGAATTGCCGTCCGCGGAGCGCGCGTGTGCAACGGCGGGTGACGATGCGAAAGGCCCAGGCCGGGAACGCCGCCACATCGTCCAGCCGGTGGAGTCCGCGCAGGATCTCGACCCAGGCTTCCTGGACCATGTCGCGCGCAAGGTCGGGATGACCCGTGAATCGCCATGCGTGCCGCAGCAGGCGCGGCTGCCAGCGCGCGACCAGACGCTCCCACGCGGGGCGATCGCCGGTGCGGGCCGCCGCGGCGAGGTACTCGTCCAGTATCCGTTCCGTGTCCCGCTGCACGCGCCTGCCCCCGTCTCTGTCTGTCGGGAATCAAGGTGCCGGATTCGAGGAAAACGGTTCAATCCGGTGGAAAGACATTGCCGAACGACCGGCGCCGACGTCCGCCCTAGACGCCCCGATGGACCTGGAATCCCGCGAACGACTGCGTCACCGGCATGATCTCCAGCCGGTTGATGTTGAGGTGCGGTGGCAGGGTGGCGACGTAGAAGATCTGCTCGGCGATGTCATCGGCCGTCATCGGCTGCGCCCCCGCGTAGAGCTTGTCCGACGCGGCCTGGTCGCCGTGCGTGCGGACCAGGGTGAACTCGGTTTCGGCCATGCCGGGTTCGATGTCGGTCACCCGCACGCCGGTGCCGTGCAGGTCGCTGCGCAGTCCCAGCGAAAACTGGCGAACGAAAGCCTTGGTGCCGCCATACGTGTTGCCGCCCGGATACGGGTAGCTGCCGGCGATCGAGCCGATGTTGATGATGGCGCCCTTGCGCTCCACCAGCAGCGGCAGCAACCGGCGGGTGACGGTGACCAGCGCCAGCACGTTGGTTTCGATCATCGTGCGCCAATCGTCCAGCGACGCCTGCTGCGCAGGTGCCGTGCCCAGCGCCAGTCCGGCGTTGTTGACCAGCAGGTCGATGTCGCGGAAGGCCGCGGGCAACGCGTCGAGGGCTGCGTCCAGGGCCGTTTCGTCGCGGATGTCGAATGCGGCGGCGTGCACTTTGTCCGCCCCGAGCTCGTCCACCAGTGCCTGCAAGCGATCGGCGCGGCGTCCGGTGGCGATGACGCGCCAGCCGGCGGCCACGAAGCGGCGGACGGCAGCGGCACCGAAGCCTGACGTGGCGCCAGTGATGAGGGCGGTGCGGGTCATGGGGATTCCTTCGCGCGGGAAAGCGGTTCGCAGTCAGCGACGTGCACGCCAGACGGCGCCCAGCCACGTACCGAGCGCAGCGGCGGCGACGGACAGGAGTGCGCTGAGGGCGTTGGTGCGCAGCAGGAAGCCGAGCGGGTAGGCGACGTCCGATGCTGCGCCGGCGATGCCGGCCAGCACCGCCAGGGTCGCGATCCACACCGCCAGCGTCAGGCCGATGGCGACGATCAGGAAGCGATGGCCGGCCAGCGCGCCGCCCAGCCCCATGCAGACGGCCGTCACGACGTAGCTGAGCGGCGCCAGGAATCCCCAGCGCGTCTGCACGACCTCCTGCCAGTGCGCGGGCAGGACGACGCCGACCAGCCACGAGGCGACCAGCAGCGCCCCCATCGCTGCGGCCGTCGCCGCGAGCAGGCGACGCAGCGTCGGCCGCGCGGCGCTCACTGCGCCTTGACCGCCATCGCGGGCAACCCGCTGCCGGCGAGCTTCTGCTTGGCTTCGGCCAGCTCGCTGGCGGTGCCGTACGGCCCCATGCGCACGCGGTACACGGTCTTGCCGTTGATCTGCGCCGACTCCACCCGCGCGCTCAGGCCCAGCATCGCGATCTTGGCCTTCGTCGCCTCGGCATCGCCCGATGCGCCGAACGCACCCGCCTGCAGGATGTAGCGGGCGCCCGTGTCGGCGCTGGCCACGGTCGCCTGCCTGGGCGTCGGTGCGGGCGCGGTCTCCGCCGTGCGCGGCACGTCGGCGACGCGCGCAGGCGCGGTTTCGTTGATCGGGGTGGGCTGGGCGGGCACAGCAGCCTCGGCCGGCGTGGTGGCGACCGGCGTGGGCGCCTGTCCGTTGAGTGCGGCGCGCGCCTTGCGGGCATCTTCCTCGCGCGCGCTGGCCGCCAGTTCCGCGTCGGACATCTGCACTTCCTTGCCGGGCAGCAGGGTGTAGAAGTCGTACTGCGTTTCTTTCGCCGCGCTTTCGTCGGTCGCCGCGGCCGTGGCCGGCGTATCAGTGACGGGCGCATCTGGCACCACCGACTCCACGTCGGCACTGTCGATGGGCGCCGGCTGCGCATCCGGGTTGGGCTGCGGGCGGAAGAAACCGTCGCCGTCCTTCTTGCCGAGGCCGGGCACGATGAAATACACCGCCAGGCCGATCAGCAGGCCGAGCACCAGCCAGACCCACGCGGGCGTGGCGTGGCTGGAATTACGGGTGGCCTGGTTCTTGCCGCGCCTTGCTGCCATCTACTGCTCTCCGCTCACATCTTCTCGGGCGCGCTGACGCCCAACAGGTCAAGTCCGTTCGCCAGCGCCTGGCGAACCGCCACCGCCAGCGCAAGCCGCGCGTTCCGCTGGGTGGCATCGTCGACGAGGATCGGCTCGCCGTCGTACCAAGCCTGGAAAGCATAGGCGAGTTCGCGCAGGTATTGCGCGATGGCGTGGGGTTCCAGCGATGCGCCGGCCGCTTCCACGATTTCCGGATAACGCGACAGTTCCACCATCAAGGCCAGCGAGCCGTCGTCGGTGAGTGCGGGCAACCCGGCGATGCCGGCCGCCTCGTCGTACGCCGCGAAGCCCTTCTCCGTCACGCGGCGCAGCAGGCTGCAGACGCGGGCATGGGCGTACTGCACGTAGAAGACGGGATTGTCCTTGCTCTGCTCGCGCGCCAGGTCGATGTCGAACGTGAGTTGCGAATCCGGCTTGCGCGCGATCAGGAACCAGCGCGTCGCGTCGGCGCCCGCTTCTTCGATGAGGTCGCGCAGCGTCAGGTAGCTGCCGGCGCGCTTGGACAGCTTCACCTCTTCGCCGCCGCGCATCACGGTGACCATCTGGTGCAGCACGTATTCCGGATAGCCCGGCGGAATGCCTTCGCCCAGCGCCTGCAGGCCGGCCTTCACCCGGGCCAGCGACCCATGATGGTCGGCGCCCAGCTCTGTGATCGCGCGCTCGTAGCCGCGCTGCCACTTGCTCAGGTGATAGGCCACGTCCGGCACGAAGTAGGTGTAGGTGCCGTCGGACTTGCGCATCACGCGGTCCTTGTCGTCGCCGAAGTCGGTCGACCTCAGCCACAGCGCGCCGCCTTCCTCGTAGGTATGGCCCGAGGCGACCAGCTTGCGCACGGTTTCCTCGACCTTCTGGTCGGCGTACAGCGAACTCTCGAGGAAGTAGCGGTCGAACGACACGCCGAACGCGGCCAGGTCCAGGTTCTGTTCGCGGCGCAGGTAGGCCACGGCGAAGCGGCGGATGGCGTCGAGGTCCTGCGGATCCCCGGCACCGGTGACCACATGGCCTTCGACCTCGACCGAATCGCCATTGAGATAGGCCTGCGCCACGTCGGCGATGTAATCACCGCGGTAGCCGTCTTCCGGCCAGCCGTCGCTGTCCGGCCCCAGGCCGAGGGCGCGGGCCTGCGTGGACTTGGCCAGGTTGTCGATCTGCACGCCGGCATCGTTGTAATAGAACTCGCGCCTGGCGTCCCAGCCGTTGGCGGCAAGCACCCGCGCGATGCAGTCGCCGATCACGCCTGCCCGCCCGTGGCCGACGTGGAGCGGGCCGGTCGGATTGGCCGATACGTATTCCACGCCCACCGTCTTGCCCCGACCACTGTCGTTGCGGCCATAGGCGGCGCCCTGGGCGAGCGCGGTGGTGACTTCGCGCTGGTAGGCACCGGGGCTCAGGTGGAAATTGATGAAGCCCGGGCCGGCGATTTCGACCTTGGCGACGTCGTCGCTGGCCGGCAGCGCGGCGACCAGGGCGGTGGCGATCGCACGCGGGTTGCTGCGCGCCGCCTTGGCCAGCAGCATGGCGGCGTTGGTGGCGAAGTCGCCGTGCTCGCGGGTCTTGGGTCGCTCGACCACGAACTCGGGCGTGGCGGTGTCGGCGGGCAGGGTGCCGGCGGAGCGCAGGGCATCGATGCCCTGGGCGATCAAGGCGCGGAGGGAAGCTTTCACGGAGGACCGTCGTGTTGCGTGGGAACCCCCTATTCTAGTTTTTCCCGCTCCCTGCGGGGGATCGGCGCGGTTCAGCCAGCGCGCCCTCAGGCCCAGCCGCGAGCCGCCATCGATTGCGGCGGTCCGTCGCCGATGACGAAATGGTCCAGCAGGCGCACGTCGACCAGCGCAAGCGCCTGTTTCAGGCGCTGCGTCACCGCACGGTCGGCGGCCGAGGGCTCGGCGCATCCGGACGGATGGTTGTGGCCGACGATGAGGGCCGTGGCATTGAGCGCCAACGCGCGCCGCGCGACCTCGCGCGGATGGACCTCGGCGCTGTCCACCGAGCCCTGGAACAGCTCCTCGAAGGCCAGCACCCGGTGGCGCGTGTCCAGGAACAGCGCGGCGAAGACCTCGTGCGGGCGGCCGCGCAGCCGGTGCGCGAAGTACCGGCCGGCGGCGTCCGGATCGCCGATGGCGTCGCCCCGCGCCAGCGACGCGTGCAGCAGGCGGGTGCCGAGTTCCAGCGCGGCGCCCAGCGCACAGGCGCGGGCCGGTCCCAGGCCGGGCAGGTCGACCAGCTCGGCGGGCGAACGCTCCAGCAGCGTGCGCAGCGGGCCGTGGTGGGCGAGCAGCTCGCGCGCGGTGGCCACGGCATCGCGGCCGCGCAGGCCGGAGCCCAGGAAGATGGCGAGCAGTTCCGCATCGCTGAGGCTGGTGGGTCCGCGCGCGAGCAGCTTCTCGCGGGGTCGTTCGTCGTGGGGCCAGTCGCGGATGTGCATGCGGTCATCGTCGACGGACGGCGGCGGGGCCGGGATCGGGGCGTGCGGGGCGTTCGGGTAAGCTAATCGCCTGAATCGACGTAGGAATGGGCCGACGTGAGTGGACCGGACAAGATGCAGGGTCTCGCAGGGCAGCGGCTGCTGCTGTGCGTGGGGGGCGGCATCGCTGCCTACAAGGCGCTGGAACTGGTGCGCCGGCTGCGCGACGGCGGGGCGGAGGTGCAGGTCGCCATGACCGCGGGTGCCCAGCACTTCGTCACCCCGCTGAGCTTCCAGGCCCTGTCCGGCCAGCCCACGCGCACCACCCTGTGGGACAGCGCCGCCGAGCAGGCGATGGGCCACATCGAACTCGCGCGCTGGGCCGACCGCGTGATCGTCGCGCCGGCGACCGCCGACCTGATGGCCCGATTGGCGCACGGCCTGGCCGACGACCTGGTGACCACGCTGTGCCTGGCCACCACCGCGCCCATCATGCTCGCGCCGGCGATGAACCACCGCATGTGGCAGCACCCGGCCACCCAGGCCAACCTGGCCACGCTGCGCGCCCGTGGCGTACAGGTGGTCGGTCCGAACGACGGTCCGCTGGCCGAGGGCGAGTCCGGCCCCGGTCGCCTGGCCGAGCCCCACGAGATCGTCGCTGCCCTGGCGGGGCAGGCGGCGGCGCAGGTGCCGCAGGACCTGGCCGGCCTGAAGGTCGTGGTCAGTGCCGGCCCGACCTATGAGGACCTGGATCCGGTCCGCTACCTGGGCAACCGCAGCAGCGGCAAGATGGGCTTCGCCGTCGCCGCGAGCGCGGCCAGGCGGGGCGCCCGCGTCACCCTGGTCGCCGGGCCCGTGCAGTTGCCGACCCCGGCGGGCGTCGATCGCGTCGATGTGCGCTCGGCCGCCCAGATGCACGCGGCCGTCTTCGCCGCCCTGCCCGCCGACATCTATATCGGTGCCGCCGCCGTGGCGGACTACACGCCGCGCGAGCCGGCGGCCAACAAGATCAAGAAGTCCAGTGAATCGCTGGCACTGGATCTGGTGCGTACGCCCGACATCCTGGCCGAAGTCGCGGCGCAGACGCAGGCGCTGAAGCTGGTGGTGGGCTTCGCCGCCGAAACCAACAACGTGGCCGAGTACGCGCGCAGGAAGCTGGAGGCCAAGCGGCTGGACATGATCGTGGCCAACCGGGTCGGCATCGCCGACGGCGGCTTCGAGAGCGACCAGAACGCGATGACGGCGTACTGGAAGGATGGCGAACGCAGCTTCGCGTCGGCGCCGAAGACACGGCTGGCCGACGACCTGATGGACCTGATCGTGGAGCGACTGGACGCATGACCGCTGACCGCACCGTGGAAGTGAAGCTGCTGGATCCGCGCTTCGGCGACGAATGGCCGCTGCCGGCCTATGCCACCGAAGCCAGCGCCGGCATGGACCTGCGCGCCGCGCTGGAAGCCCCGCTGGTGCTGGAGCCCGGCGATGCGGCGCTGGTGCCCAGCGGCATCGCGCTGCACCTGGGCGATCCGGGCCTGTGCGCGGTGGTGCTGCCGCGGTCGGGACTCGGGCACCGGCACGGCATCGTGCTCGGCAACGGCACCGGGTTGATCGATGCCGATTACCAGGGGCCGCTGCTGATCAGCGTGTGGAACCGCGGCCACGAGGCCTTCACCATCCAGCCCGGCGATCGCATCGCCCAGGTGGTGGTGCTGCCGATCGTGCGCGTGGGCCTGCAAGTGGTGGATACTTTCGCCGACAGCGCACGGGGGACGGGTGGTTTCGGCCACACCGGCGTGCGGTGACAGGGGACAAGCCGATGAATACGACGACCGAGAGCCGCAAGCGGATTCCCGTGGGCGACCTGCGTGGCGCCTTGCCGAAGCTGGCGGTGCTGCTGGCGCTGCTGGCCGCGCTGCTTGCCTGGAGCGGCATCCGGCAGTGGCGCGACGCCCGCTTGCTGGAAGACGTCGAGCGCGCGCGCGACCGGGCGGTGGAGGCGGTGCAGGCCAGCCACGCGGCGCAGGTGAAACAGTTGCAGCAGCGCCTGGCGTCCGCGCCGGTCAAGGCGGCGCTGGCCGCCAACGACACTGCGGCTGCGGTGGCCGCCGTACGCGAAGGATGGGCCGGCGTGGAGCACGTCGAGATCCTGGAGGGCGGGCTGCAGGCCGCCTAT
Organism: uncultured Pseudoxanthomonas sp.; assembly: GCF_947498795.1. Lineage (NCBI taxonomy): Bacteria > Pseudomonadati > Pseudomonadota > Gammaproteobacteria > Lysobacterales > Lysobacteraceae > Pseudoxanthomonas > uncultured Pseudoxanthomonas sp. The sequence continues at coordinate 115,601 of NZ_CANMLQ010000003.1, forward strand.
GACGACGCCGCGGCATTCGGCTTCAGCAAGCTGGCCTTGCTGGAAGCCGGGATGCAGGGCGATGCCGTCGCGACGCGCGTGGTGAAGGACGGCAAGAAGACCGCCTTCGGCATGGCGGCCGCCGTGCCGCAGGGCGTGCTGTACGTGAGCGTGCCACTGGCGCGCCTGACTGCCGGCTTCGATGGCGTGGCGCTGCCCGCCGGCGGCTACCTGGCCTTGCGACAGGGCGGCTACTCCATCCAGCAGCGCGGCGACAGTCAGTTGTCCGACGGCGCAGAACGCATGGCGCACGCGGTGGGCAAGACCGGCCTGCGCGTGGCCACGGCGGCGCCGGACAGCGAATCCGGCCCGTTGGGCCTGGGCGCCATCCCGGCGCTGGTGGTGGCGGCCCTGCTGGCAGGCCTGGCCATCGCGTCGGTCGTGGTCGCGCGTGGCGGTGTCCGGGTGGGACGGTTTGGAAAGAAAGGAGCAGAGATGCACGACATGGACGAACCCACCCTGGGCGAGGCGCTGCTGCGTGATCCCCCGCCCGCGCCGACGGCGCGCGCTGGCTCCGCCGACGAGGAGGCAGACGCGTACCGGCAGGCGGACGCAAAGACCGTGGAGGTCGACCCGGGCATCTTCCGCGCCTACGACATACGCGGCATCGTCGGCGCCTCGCTGAGCATCGAGGTGGCCGAACTGATCGGCCTGGCCATCGGCTCGGTGATGCGCGACGAGGACCTGATGGACATCGTCGTCGGGCGCGACGGCCGCCTGTCGGGGCCGGACCTGGCCGGTGGATTGATCGAAGGCCTGCGCAAGGCGGGACGCAACGTGATCGATATCGGCCTGGCGCCCACGCCGGTGGCGTACTTCGGTGCCTACCACCTGCGCGCCGGCAGTTGCGTGGCCGTCACCGGCAGCCACAACCCGCCGGACTACAACGGGTTCAAGATCGTGGTCGGCGGCCAGACGCTGTCGGGCGACGCCATCACCGATCTGTACGAACGCATCCGCGACAACCGCCTGTACCTGGCCGGCGTGCCGGGCGACCTGCAGCAACGGGACGTCTCGGCCGACTACATCCAGCGCATCGCCGACGACGTGCAGCTGGAGCGTCCGCTGAAGATCGTGGTGGATGCCGGCAATGGCGTGGCCGGCGACATCGCGCCGCAGCTGCTCGAAGCCATCGGCGCCGACGTCATTCCGCTGTACTGCGAGGTGGACGGCACGTTCCCCAACCATCATCCAGACCCCAGCGAACCGCACAACCTGGAAGACCTCATCCAGACGGTGAAGCGGTTCGACGCCGACCTCGGCCTAGCCTTTGACGGCGATGGCGACCGCCTGGGCGTGGTGACGAAGGAAGGCGCGGTGATCTTCCCCGACCGCCTGTTGATGCTGTTCGCCGCCGATGTGCTGGAGCGCAATCCCGGCGCGCTGATCATCTACGACGTGAAGTGCACCGGGAAGCTGCAGGGCTGGGTGCTGCGCCATGGCGGCACGCCCATGATGTGGAAGACCGGGCACTCGCTGATCAAGGCCAAGATGCGCGAGAGCGGTGCGGAACTGGCCGGCGAGATGAGCGGCCACTTCTTCTTCCAGGAGCGCTGGTACGGCTTCGACGACGGCCTGTATTCGGCCGCCCGCCTGCTGGAGATCCTGGCCAACCGCGCGGAAACGCCCTCCGAGGTCCTGGCGGAGTTGCCGGACGGGGTATCCACGCCGGAGATCAAGGTCGACGTGCGGGAGGGTACGCCGCACGCCATCGTCGAGCGCTTCGTCGAAGGTGCGGAGTTCGAGGGTGCACGCCTGTCCACGATCGATGGCCTGCGCGCGGACTGGGACGACGGCTGGGGCCTGGTGCGCGCGTCCAACACCACGCCGATCCTGGTGCTGCGGTTCGAAGCCGACACGACGGCGGCGCTCGAGCGGATCAAGACCGAGTTCCGGACCCGACTGCAGGCGCTGGCGCCGGAACTGAAGATGACGTTCTGACCTTCCGCGCAGGGAGGGCCAGTGCGCGAACGCCGGGCAATGCCCGGCGTTCTTTCATGGTGCAGCGGGCAATGCCGATCGCGCCTGACGCATCATCTCGGCGCAGGCGCCGTCCCTGCCGGTGGCGTGGCGTTGAGCATCGCGTCTTCCGCCTGTTCCGGGGTGACGCCCCTCATGGCGCGGAAGCGCTGCAGGATGTCGGCGATCTCCACGTCCAGTTCCGCGCGCTGCTTCTCGAAGCTCTGCTGCAGGTGGCGGGTGCGCACCAGCTCGGCGTGCCGCTGGCGGATGGAAGCGACCATCTCCTTGGGCACCGGCTGCCCCGCCAGCTCGCGGTCGCCCGCGGTCTGCAGCAGGCTGATGAGGCCGTCGCGCAGGCTGACGGCGTTGTAGCCGGCGGTGCGGACATTGTTGTCGACGATCGCCGTGCGCTCGTTGAAGACGCGGCGCAGTTCCTCTTCGCTGCGGTATGACAGCAGCATGGCGGCATCGGTGCGCCGGCGCATGTCGGCGGCGGCATCATCGATCAACTGCTGCTGGGCCGCGATGGCGGCCAACGCGCGCTCCTCGTCCGTCATGGCGCGGTCCACGCCGCCCGTGCGCAGTCCACTGGCGGCGCTGATCTCGTCGCGCGCGACATTGACGGCATCGGCCGGCAGCGCATCGCTGCAGACGCGCTGGCCCTTCTCTTCCCAGCAGAAGAGTTTCTTGTTGACCGCGGGCTTGGCCGCGCCCTTGTTGCCCTGGGCGAACGCCAGCGGCGTGGCCAGGAGTGCGGCAGCCAGCAGGTAGGAAGTGCGGACGGTCATGGCAGCCCCCTGCTGCTTCAGTCCTGGGTCGCGCTGCCGTAGCGGGCCCGATAGGCCAGCAGGTCGTCGCGATGGCGGACAAGGTCGGCGCTTTCGCCGGCAAATGCAAGCAGGTCGTGCAGGCTGGCCACGGCCACCACGGGAACGCCGGTTTCCTCGGCCACCGACTGCGCGGCCGAGCGGCGTGGACCGCCGGTACCGGGATCGCCCAGCACTTCCTGCCGGTCCAGCGCCACCACGATGCCGGCCGGCGTGCCGCCGCCGGCACGGATCAGGCCCAGGGCTTCACGGATGGCGGTGCCAGCGGTGATCACGTCGTCCACGATCAACACGCGGCGGTCTTCCAGCGGCGCGCCGATCAGCAGGCCGCCCTCGCCATGGTCCTTGGCTTCCTTGCGATTGAACGCCACCGGCAGGTCGCGGCCGCGGCGGGCGAACTCGCAGGCCACCGCGGTCGCCAGCGGGATGCCCTTGTAGGCCGGGCCGAACAGCAGATCGAACGACAGGCCGGCGTCTTCCACCGCATCCGCATAGCAGCTGGCCAGCCCGGCCAGCCGCGCACCGCTGTCGAAACGGCCAGCGTTGAAGAAGTACGGACTCTGCCGCCCCGACTTCAGCGTGAACTGGCCGAAGCGCAGGGCCTGTGCGTGCAACGCGAGCTGGAGGAAGCGGGAGCGGTGGTCGGACATGGGCGGCGGGAATGAACAGGTGAGACGACAGGATACCCGCCCTGCGGCGTGCATCGCGCGATGGCCGCGCGGGTTCGGGTACGCTTGCCCGGTTTCCGACGAACGACGTGCACATGCGCATCATCAGCTTCAACGCCAACGGGCTGCGATCGGCAGCCACCAAGGGTTTCTTCGACTGGTTCACGGCGCAGCAGGCCGACGTCCTGTGCGTGCAGGAGACCAAGGCCCAGGAACACCAGTTGGCCGGGCCGGAATTCCTGCCCGCCGGCTACAAGGCCTGGTTCCGCGACGCGAGCACCAAGAAGGGCTACAGCGGCGTGGCGATCTACGCCAAGCGCGAGCCGGACGAGATCCGTACGGCGCTGGGCTGGCCGGACTTCGATGAAGAAGGCCGCTACATCGAGGCGCGCTTTGGCGACCTGAGCGTGGTCTCGTTCTACATCCCGTCCGGCTCCTCGGGCGACGAGCGGCAGGGCTTCAAGTTCAGGGTCATGGACTGGTTGGCGCCGGTGCTGGACGAATGGCGCCGCAGTGGTCGCCATTACGTGCTGTGCGGCGACTGGAACATCGTGCGCAGCCGGCTGGACATCAAGAACTGGACCAGCAACCAGAAGAATTCCGGCTGCCTGCCGCCGGAGCGCGACTGGTTGAACGGTATGTGCGTGGACGACGGGGGCTGGATCGATGCTTACCGCGCGCTGCACCCGGAAGGGCAGGACTACACCTGGTGGAGCAACCGTGGCGCCGCGCGCGCCAACAACGTGGGGTGGCGCATCGACTACCAGTTCGTCACGCCCTCGCTGCGCGACCGCCTGAAGGCCTGTTCGATCTACCGCGACCAGCGCTTCTCCGACCATGCCCCCTTCACGGTGGACTACACCTGATGACGACCTCCGTCGGCGAACGTCCCGCCAAGCCTTCCGTCTGGCGTGCGTTCGCGCAGCCTTCGGCGTGGACGATGTTCTTCTTCGGCTTCGCCTCGGGCATGCCATTCCTGCTCGTGGCCGGAACGCTGGCGTACTGGCTGACCGAGAACGGGCTGGAACTGAAGAACATCACCCTGATCGCCAGCGCGGGGCTCACCTACACGTTGAAGTTCCTGTGGGCGCCACTGGTGGATCGCTGGCGCCTGCCATTGCTGGGCGGGCTGGGCCAGCGGCGCGGCTGGCTGTTGCTGGCGCTGGGAGTGGTCATCGTCGGTCTGCTACTGATGGCGCACCTGACACCGGGGACGCTGGCGCCCTTCATCTGGGTCACGCTGCTGACGGCCTTTGCCGGCGCCACGCTGGACATCGCCGTGGACGCTTACCGCATCGAGATCGCGCCGCAGGAGTCGCAGGGCGCGCTGCTGGCCACGTATTCGCTCGGCTACCGCATCGCGCTGATCATCACGGGCATGCTCGCCCTGGTGCTGGCCGACCACGTGCCCTGGCCGCAGGTGTATGTCGCCATGGCGGCCTTCATGCTGATTCCGGTCGTCGCCGTATTGCTGGCATCGGAACCGGATGTCGTGCGGGTGCGGATGACGACGTGGGCCGAAGGCCTGCAGGAAGGCGTGGTGGAGCCGTTCCTCGATTTCTTCCGCCGGTTCGGCCCGGCGCTGGCGCTGGCGCTACTGTCGTTCATCCTGCTGGCGAAGATCTCCGACCAGTCGTTGGGCGGCGGCATCATGGCGCCGTTCTACCTCGGCGAGGGTTTCACCAAGACCGAGATCGCGACGGTCACCAAGTTCTATGGCATCTGGGTGGGCCTGGCCGGCGTGTTCCTGGCCGGCATCGCCATCGCCCGCTGGGGCGTGAAATGGCCGCTGCTGGTGGGGATCGTGCTGGGCGCGATCAGCAACCTGCTGTATGTCTGGCTGGTCGGCGCCGATGGCGACGTATGGAAGCTGACGCTGGTGATCTCGGGCGAGAATCTCGCCCAGGGGTTCCAGGGCACGACCTTGGTGGCGTTCCTGTCCGCGCTGGTCAACCAGCGTTTCACCGCCACGCAGTACGCGCTGTTCTCCTCGCTGGTGATGCTGCCGGGCAAACTGTTGAGCGCGGTGTCCGGCGGCATCGTCGAGCAGACCGGATATGCGGTGTATTTCTGGATCACTGCGCTGGTGGCCGTCCCGGCGGTGATCCTGTTCTTCTGGCTCGCGCCGCGCATCCGGTTCGGCAGCGGCCATGAGGCCGCCACCGGCGTTGACGCGCGCGCGCCGGATACGCCGGCTTGAATGACTGCGCTACAGTTTCCCGCCGGGGCAGGCTAGGGGAGGAGGGGATGACCGACATCGTGCTTAAGGACGTGGACCCGATCCTCGCCGAGCGCATCCGGCGCGTCTCGCAGGCGCGGGGTTGGCCGATCCACGACACCATCTTCAACCTGCTGGAGCAGGGCCTGTTCGTCTGCGAGGCGGAAGTCCGTGGCGGCTTCGACGACCGCGAGGTCAATGCGCTGGCCGAGGCGATCAGCGCGTTGAAGGACGTTCCGTCCGGCAAGGGGTTCTAGGCCGGATACACAGTGCCGAGCACGCGGCGGCCCGATGCGCCGGTGACGGCGGGAAGGTTGCCGGGGCGACCCGCCAGCGTCTCGCGGGCCAACCACGCGAACCCCATCGCTTCCACATAGTCCGGGTCCAGGCCGTGGGTGGCCGTCGACTCCACCACGGCCTGCGGCATGTAGGCCGCCAGCCGCGCCATCAGCACCGGGTTCCGCACGCCGCCGCCGCAGACCAGGACGCGTCGCGTGTCGGGCTGCGTCATGTGCAGGGCATCGGCCACGGTACGCGCGGTGAGATCCAGCAGGGTGGCCTGCACGTCCGCATTCGATACGGAATTCCCTTCCAGGCGGGCCTGCAGCCAGTCCAGGTGGAAGTGTTCGCGCCCCGTGCTTTTCGGCGGCGGTGCGGCGAACCAGGGTTCGGCCAGCAAGCGCGCGAGCAACGCCGCATCGACCTGGCCGCTGGCGGCAAAGGCACCGTCGGCATCGTAGGCGTGCCCGGTATGGCGCTCGCACCAGGCATCCATCAAGGCATTCGCCGGCCCGGTATCGAAGCCGCGGACATCCCCCGCGCCCGGCAACAACGTGAAGTTGGCGATGCCGCCCAGGTTGAGCACCGCGCGGTCTTCGTGCGTCGATCCCAGCAGCGCGGCATGGAACGCCGGCATCAGCGGCGCGCCCTGGCCGCCCGCCGCCACATCGCGGCGACGGAAGTCGGCGACGGTTGTCATGCCGCTGCGTTCAGCAATGACGTTGCCATCGCCGAGTTGCCAGGTGAACGGCGGCTCCGCATGCGGCCGGTGGCGCACCGTCTGGCCGTGGGAGCCGATCGCACGGACGCGGCCGCGCGGCACGCCAGCGGCCTGCAGCAGCGACAGCGCGGCATCGGCGAATGCGATGGCGATGCGGGCATCGAGCAGGCCCACCGTATCCAGCGACACGGTGTCCGCACCCTGGCCGAGCGCAACGAGCGTCGTGCGCAAGGCGGGATCCCAGGCGAACGTGTGGCCCCGCACCAGGTCGCACCGCAGGGCGCGGCCCTCACCCTCGAAGCGCACCAGGGCGGCGTCGATGCCGTCGGCGCTGGTGCCCGACATCAGGCCCAGGTAGAGCTCGGAAACGGTGGCGTCGATGGCGTCGGTCATGCGGGAACGTCACGCAAAGAAAAGGCGGGACAGTGTCCCGCCTTTTCTTGTTCGCCGCCATGCGCCGGGCTCAGCCTTTGCCGCCCTTCTTGCTGTTGGCAGGCTTGGCGGCGGCGACGGTGGTCGCCTTCGCCTCGTCGGCGGGGCCGACATCGGCATAGATGATGTCTTCCACCGTGCGGATACGTGCCAGCGCATTGGCCGTGTACGTGCGATACGCCGCCAGCTGTGCGCCGGACAGCGGCTCCGGCGGCGGCATCGTCACCGACAGCGGATTGCGGTGCACGCCGTTGATGCGGAATTCGTAGTGCAGGTGCGGGCCGGTCGACAGCCCGGTGGTGCCGACGTAACCGATCACCGTGCCCTGCGCGACGCGCTGGCCCGGCTTGATCTTGCCCAGGCGCGACATGTGCGCGTACAGCGTGGTATGGCCGCGGCCGTGGTCGAGGATCACGGTACGGCCGTAGCCGCCCTGCCACCCTGCGAACTGCACGCGGCCATCGCCGGCCGCCATGATCGGCGTACCCGTCGAGGCGGCATAGTCCACGCCCTTGTGCATGCGCATCGTGCCCAGCACCGGATGGCGGCGCGCACCGAACTTCGAGCTCATGCGCGCATACGCAATCGGCATGCGGATGAAGTTCTTCTTCAGCGGCCGGCCTGCGGCGGTGAAGTACTCCGGCTTGCCGCCCGGACGCGTGAATCGGAAGCCCGAATGCAGCTTCCCGTCGACGGTGAACGTGGCGGCCTGCACGGGGCCGGTGCTGATCAGCTCGCCCTCGCGCCACGTCTGTTCGACCACCACGCTGAAACGGTCTTCCGGTCCCAGGTCGGAATTGAAGTCGATGTCGTACTTGAAGATCTCGTCCGTCATCGAATTGATGTTGGCGGACGTCAGCCCCGCCTTGCGGGCCGACCGGTTGAGCGAACGCCCCACCTTGCCGCTCAGCACGACGGTACGGGTCGTGGTCTCGCGCGCGATCACGCGCTCGGTGACCTTGTCCTCGCCGACCACGAGTTCGACGCGATGGCTGGGATCGCGGTCGTAGCGCAGGGTGCGCAGGCCGCCGGTCACCGGCAGGTCGAAGGCGATCTCGGTGCCGGGCTTCAGGCGGGTCAGCGCCTTCTTGGCATCCGCGTTGTCCAGGATGCGGTGCAGCGTCGCGGCCGGGATGCCCAGCTCCTCGAAGATCGCGCCCAGCGTCTGGCCGCGCTTCACCCGCACCACTTGCCAGCTGTCGCCGGCGATACCGGCCTGGCGCTCTGCGGACAGTTCGGGCAGATCAAGCAGCAAGGTGTTGCGCGGTTCGGAGACCGGCGCCTGGATCGCACTCGAGAAGCCCGGCACGATCGTCGCCATCAGCACGCCGATGGTGGTGAACAGGGTGGCGTGGATCCAGTGGCGTCGCGTCCATCGCCCCTCCGGCAGATGACGCTTCACGGCGCTATCGCGGAGCACCCCCAGGCGCTCGCGAAACAGTTGCTTGCGGCTGTTGCCGCCCCCATGAGTTTGCATCAAGGTTGCACCCCGGGGCCAAGGCAAAGCCCCAATCGGCGTACCATAGACACGCGAAGACTTCGCGTCAAACCATTGAGTCAGATAGCTTTTTTGATTGGCATCACTGTTTACTTTCTTTTAACGGCAACTTCACGTCACTGACTTGGCCTTCACGTGGCCCCTCTATCTGGAACCGCTATCCCGTGTCCTCCGCAGAAGCGCTTGCCCTGATCGGCCGTGGTGCCGACGAAATACTGAAGATCGAAGACCTGCAGGCGCGCCTCGCCTCCGGCCGTCCGCTGCGCGTGAAGGCGGGGTTCGACCCCACGGCGCCCGACCTGCACATGGGTCATACAGTGCTGCTGAACAAGATGCGCCAGTTCCAGAACCTGGGCCACCAGGTGATTTTCCTGATCGGCGACTTCACCGGAATGATCGGCGACCCGTCGGGCAAGAACGCGACCCGCAAGCCGCTGACCCGCGAGGATGTCTTGGCCAATGCCCGCACCTATGAGGAGCAGGTATTCAAGGTATTGGACCGCGAGAAGACCGAAGTCCGCTTCAACTCCGAATGGTTCGGCAGGATGGGCGCGGCGGACATGATCCGCCTCGCCGGCCAGCACACCGTCGCGCGGATGCTGGAGCGCGACGATTTCGCCAAGCGTTACGCGGCGCAGCAGTCGATCGCGATCCACGAGTTCCTTTACCCGCTGGTGCAGGGCTACGACTCCGTGGCGCTGCAGGCGGACGTAGAACTCGGCGGCACGGACCAGAAGTTCAACCTGCTGATGGGGCGCGGCTTGCAGGAGCATCACGGCCAGGCACCCCAGGTCGTGCTGACCATGCCGCTGCTGGAAGGCCTGGATGGTGTCAACAAGATGTCGAAGTCGCTGGGCAACTACATCGGGGTCAGCGAGCCGGCCATCGACATCGTCACCAAGACAATGAAGATCGGCGACGCGTTGATGTGGCGCTGGATCGAGCTGCTGAGCTTCGAGATCGGCGGCGCGGAAGCCGCCACGCTGAAAGCGTCCGTCGACGGCGGCGAGCTGAACCCGCGCGATGTGAAGCTCCGGCTGGCGCGCGAGTTGGCGGCCCGTTTCCACGATGCCGCCGAAGCGGAGAAGGCGATCGCCGGCTGGCATGCCGTCGTCACGGGCCAGGGCGACACCTCGCTGCTCGAGCTGAAGGATGTCGTGGTGCCTGCAGAAGGCATCCGCATCGCGGCGCTGCTGACGGCCGCCGGCATCACGCCCAGCAATTCGGAGGCGAACCGCAAGCTCAAGGAGCGTGCGGTAAAGCTGGAAGGCGACGTGGTGGAGGATGCCGGACTGCACCTTGCGCCCGGTTTCGAGGGCGTTCTCCAGGTGGGCAAGCGCAACTTCGCGCGCGTTCGCTTGGTGACCGGCTGAGCGGCGGAGGGGCTGCAGGAATGCCGGTCGACGCAGTGTGAATTTTTCTTCTCCGACCCCTTCCCAAAGCCGGGAGAACCGGCCATACTTTCCCTCCCCCGACGCACGGGGCCTTGCCGGAACGGGAAGGCGCCATGGGAAGGGAAAGCGGATCGCCAACAACTTCGAAAAAAGGTGTTGACGGAACAGAAAAACCCGCCATAATAGGCGGCTCACCTCGACGGAAACGACGGGGTTCACGAAGGAAGGCGCTGAGGCCGACTTCGCAGCTCTTTGACAGTGTGCGCAGGTGACTTGTGTGGGCGCCTGCAGGAAGGACTAGCTGTCCATCTTGCAGACGTTCGATTCATGAGCATCTTGTCAATTGTAGAAATGCAAGCGATACGTAAAGCTTGTGATCAGACGATCTGCATTCAAAGCATTGGCCTTCGGGCTAAGTAGTTTTAAGTGAAGAGTTTGATCCTGGCTCAGAGTGAACGCTGGCGGTAGGCCTAACACATGCAAGTCGAACGGCAGCACAGGAGAGCTTGCTCTCTGGGTGGCGAGTGGCGGACGGGTGAGGAATACATCGGAATCTACCTTTTCGTGGGGGATAACGTAGGGAAACTTACGCTAATACCGCATACGACCTACGGGTGAAAGTGGGGGACCGCAAGGCCTCACGCGATTAGATGAGCCGATGTCCGATTAGCTAGTTGGCGGGGTAATGGCCCACCAAGGCGACGATCGGTAGCTGGTCTGAGAGGATGATCAGCCACACTGGAACTGAGACACGGTCCAGACTCCTACGGGAGGCAGCAGTGGGGAATATTGGACAATGGGCGCAAGCCTGATCCAGCCATACCGCGTGGGTGAAGAAGGCCTTCGGGTTGTAAAGCCCTTTTGTTGGGAAAGAAATCCTATCGGTTAATAACCGGTGGGGATGACGGTACCCAAAGAATAAGCACCGGCTAACTTCGTGCCAGCAGCCGCGGTAATACGAAGGGTGCAAGCGTTACTCGGAATTACTGGGCGTAAAGCGTGCGTAGGTGGTGGTTTAAGTCTGCTGTGAAAGCCCTGGGCTCAACCTGGGAATTGCAGTGGATACTGGATCACTAGAGTGTGGTAGAGGGATGCGGAATTTCTGGTGTAGCAGTGAAATGCGTAGAGATCAGAAGGAACATCCGTGGCGAAGGCGGCATCCTGGGCCAACACTGACACTGAGGCACGAAAGCGTGGGGAGCAAACAGGATTAGATACCCTGGTAGTCCACGCCCTAAACGATGCGAACTGGATGTTGGGTGCAACTTGGCACCCAGTATCGAAGCTAACGCGTTAAGTTCGCCGCCTGGGGAGTACGGTCGCAAGACTGAAACTCAAAGGAATTGACGGGGGCCCGCACAAGCGGTGGAGTATGTGGTTTAATTCGATGCAACGCGAAGAACCTTACCTGGTCTTGACATCCACGGAACTTTCCAGAGATGGATTGGTGCCTTCGGGAACCGTGAGACAGGTGCTGCATGGCTGTCGTCAGCTCGTGTCGTGAGATGTTGGGTTAAGTCCCGCAACGAGCGCAACCCTTGTCCTTAGTTGCCAGCACGTAATGGTGGGAACTCTAAGGAGACCGCCGGTGACAAACCGGAGGAAGGTGGGGATGACGTCAAGTCATCATGGCCCTTACGACCAGGGCTACACACGTACTACAATGGTAGGGACAGAGGGCTGCAAACCCGCGAGGGTGAGCCAATCCCAGAAACCCTATCTCAGTCCGGATTGGAGTCTGCAACTCGACTCCATGAAGTCGGAATCGCTAGTAATCGCAGATCAGCATTGCTGCGGTGAATACGTTCCCGGGCCTTGTACACACCGCCCGTCACACCATGGGAGTTTGTTGCACCAGAAGCAGGTAGCTTAACCTTCGGGAGGGCGCTTGCCACGGTGTGGCCGATGACTGGGGTGAAGTCGTAACAAGGTAGCCGTATCGGAAGGTGCGGCTGGATCACCTCCTTTTGAGCATGACAAGCGCTTCTTGTCAGGCGCCCACACAAGACACCTGCATTTTTCAGAGTAAGCCCGTACAACGGGGCCTTAGCTCAGCTGGGAGAGCACCTGCTTTGCAAGCAGGGGGTCGTCGGTTCGATCCCGACAGGCTCCACCACTGGGTACGACTTTTGGGTCTGTAGCTCAGGTGGTTAGAGCGCACCCCTGATAAGGGTGAGGTCGGTGGTTCGAGTCCTCCCAGACCCACCAAAACCAGGCTGGCTATTACTTCTGAAACCTGCAATCGCACACTAAAAGATTATTTTGAAACGGATCGGCGCTGAAGCCGGCTTCGTGTTCTTTAACAACTTGTGACGTAGCGAGCGTTTTAGATTTTCATCTAGACGTGTCGTTGAGGCTAAGGCGGGGACTTCGAGTCCCTAATAAATTGAGTCGTATGTTCGCGTTGGTGGCTTTGTACCCCATCAACACGGCATGTAACTCCGAGGCGACTTGGGGTTATATGGTCAAGCGAATAAGCGCACACGGTGGATGCCTTGGCGGTCAGAGGCGATGAAGGACGTGGCAGCCTGCGAAAAGTGCGGGGGAGCTGGCAACAAGCATTGATCCCGTAATGTCCGAATGGGGAAACCCACTGCTTCGGCAGTATCCTGCAGTGAATACATAGCTGCTGGAAGCAAACCCGGTGAACTGAAATATCTAAGTAACCGGAGGAAAAGAAATCAACCGAGATTCCCTGAGTAGTGACGAGCGAACGGGGACCAGCCCTTAAGCTGGATTGGTTTTAGAAGAACAGTCTGGAAAGACTGGCCATAGACGGTGACAGCCCGGTATTCGAAAAGACCATTTCAGTGAAGACGAGTAAGGCGGGGCACGAGAAACCCTGTCTGAACATGGGGGGACCATCCTCCAAGGCTAAATACTCCTGACCGACCGATAGTGAACCAGTACCGTGAGGGAAAGGCGAAAAGAACCCCGGAGAGGGGAGTGAAATAGATCCTGAAACCGTGTGCGTACAAGCAGTAGGAGCCCGCAAGGGTGACTGCGTACCTTTTGTATAATGGGTCAGCGACTTACTGTTCGTGGCAAGCTTAACCGTATAGGGGAGGCGAAGGGAAACCGAGTCTGATAAGGGCGCATAGTCGCGGGCAGTAGACCCGAAACCGGGTGATCTAGTCATGCCCAGGGTGAAGGTGCCGTAACAGGTACTGGAGGCCCGAACCCACTCCCGTTGCAAAGGTAGGGGATGAGGTGTGATTAGGAGTGAAAAGCTAATCGAACCCGGAGATAGCTGGTTCTCCTCGAAAGCTATTTAGGTAGCGCCTCGTATGAATCTTCTTGGGGGTAGAGCACTGTTATGGCTAGCGGGACATCGCGTCTTAGCAAACCATGGCAAACTCCGAATACCAAGACAGAATGTACGGGAGACACACGGCGGGTGCTAACGTCCGTCGTGAAAAGGGAAACAACCCAGACCCACAGCTAAGGTCCCAAATTTCGTGCTAAGTGGAAAACGATGTGGAAAGGCACAGACAGCCAGGAGGTTGGCTTAGAAGCAGCCACCCTTTAAAGAAAGCGTAATAGCTCACTGGTCGAGTCGGTCTGCGCGGAAGATTTAACGGGGCTAAGCACGAAACCGAAGCTTGGGGTGCATAACTTTGTTATGCGCGGTAGAGGAGCGTTCCGTAAGCCTGCGAAGGTGGCTTGAGAAGGCTGCTGGAGGTATCGGAAGTGCGAATGCTGACATGAGTAACGATAATGCGGGTGAAAAGCCCGCACGCCGAAAGCCCAAGGTTTCCTTGCGCAACGTTAATCGACGCAGGGTTAGTCGGTCCCTAAGGCGAGGGCGAAAGCCGTAGTCGATGGGAAGCAGGTTAATATTCCTGCACCTCGCGTGAGTGCGATGGAGGGACGGAGAAGGTTAGGTGTACCGGGCGTTGGTTGTCCCGGGGAAAGGCGGTAGGTTTGGATCTTTGGCAAATCCGGGATCCTTTAAGACCGAGCACCGAGACGAGTCCTTTAGGACGAAGTCACTGATACCACGCTTCCAGGAAAAGCTCCTAAGCTTCAGCTCACGCAGACCGTACCGTAAACCGACACAGGTGGGTAGGATGAGAATTCTCAGGCGCTTGAGAGAACTCGGGTGAAGGAACTAGGCAACATGGCACCGTAACTTCGGGAGAAGGTGCACCCTCTTTGGTGGCCCATGCGGGCTATAGCTGAGGGGGGTCGCAGAAACCAGGCCGCTGCGACTGTTTATCAAAAACACAGCACTCTGCAAACACGAAAGTGGACGTATAGGGTGTGACGCCTGCCCGGTGCTGGAAGGTTAATTGATGGGGTCAGCCGCAAGGCGAAGCTCTTGATCGAAGCCCCAGTAAACGGCGGCCGTAACTATAACGG
>NZ_CANMLQ010000003.1:135000-363535 GCF_947498795.1 uncultured Pseudoxanthomonas sp.
GCCGTAGTCGATGGGAAGCAGGTTAATATTCCTGCACCTCGCGTGAGTGCGATGGAGGGACGGAGAAGGTTAGGTGTACCGGGCGTTGGTTGTCCCGGGGAAAGGCGGTAGGTTTGGATCTTTGGCAAATCCGGGATCCTTTAAGACCGAGCACCGAGACGAGTCCTTTAGGACGAAGTCACTGATACCACGCTTCCAGGAAAAGCTCCTAAGCTTCAGCTCACGCAGACCGTACCGTAAACCGACACAGGTGGGTAGGATGAGAATTCTCAGGCGCTTGAGAGAACTCGGGTGAAGGAACTAGGCAACATGGCACCGTAACTTCGGGAGAAGGTGCACCCTCTTTGGTGGCCCATGCGGGCTATAGCTGAGGGGGGTCGCAGAAACCAGGCCGCTGCGACTGTTTATCAAAAACACAGCACTCTGCAAACACGAAAGTGGACGTATAGGGTGTGACGCCTGCCCGGTGCTGGAAGGTTAATTGATGGGGTCAGCCGCAAGGCGAAGCTCTTGATCGAAGCCCCAGTAAACGGCGGCCGTAACTATAACGGTCCTAAGGTAGCGAAATTCCTTGTCGGGTAAGTTCCGACCTGCACGAATGGCGTAACGACAGCGGCGCTGTCTCCACCCGAGACTCAGTGAAATTGAAATCGCTGTGAAGATGCAGCGTTCCCGTGGCAAGACGGAAAGACCCCGTGAACCTTTACTATAGCTTTACATTGAACGTTGAGTTCGTCTGTGTAGGATAGGTGGGAGGCTATGAAACCGAGGCGCTAGCTTCGGTGGAGCCAACCTTGAAATACCACCCTGATGTGCTTGACGTTCTAACCTAGGTCCGTAATCCGGATCGGGGACCATGTATGGTGGGTAGTTTGACTGGGGCGGTCTCCTCCCAAAGAGTAACGGAGGAGCTCGAAGGTACGCTCAGCGCGGTCGGACATCGCGCACTGTGTGCAAAGGCATAAGCGTGCTTGACTGCGAGATCGACGGATCAAGCAGGTACGAAAGTAGGACTTAGTGATCCGGTGGTTCTGTATGGAAGGGCCATCGCTCAACGGATAAAAGGTACTCCGGGGATAACAGGCTGATACCGCCCAAGAGTTCATATCGACGGCGGTGTTTGGCACCTCGATGTCGGCTCATCACATCCTGGGGCTGTAGTCGGTCCCAAGGGTATGGCTGTTCGCCATTTAAAGTGGTACGCGAGCTGGGTTCAGAACGTCGTGAGACAGTTCGGTCCCTATCTGCCATGGGCGTTGGAAGTTTGAGAGGGGCTGCTCCTAGTACGAGAGGACCGGAGTGGACGAACCTCTGGTGTTCCGGTTGTCACGCCAGTGGCATTGCCGGGTAGCTATGTTCGGAAGCGATAACCGCTGAAAGCATCTAAGCGGGAAGCGCGCCTCAAGATGAGACTTCCCGGGGCACAAGCCCCCTAAAGGAACCATCAAGACTAGGTGGTTGATAGGTCAGGTGTGTAAGTGGGGCAACCCATTGAGCTAACTGATACTAATGATCCGTGCGGCTTGACCATATAACCTCAAGTGGCCTTGGACTCGACGATATCGTCAGAGAAAATCCAATGCCCGCTACGTCACAAGACCCTATGAGAGATTGGCGCCTTAATCCGTTCCCTGGATGGCGACGCTCCAACCCTCTCCCTGGTGAAATTAGCGCTGTGGTCCCACCCGTTCCCATCCCGAACACGGAAGTGAAACGCAGCCGCGCCGATGGTAGTGTGGCTTAAGCCATGCAAGAGTAGGTCATCGCCAGGGGCTTTACCCCAAAACCCCCAGCTCAAAAGCTGGGGGTTTTTTCTTGCCCGTGTTTCGCCAACAATCGAGTCTCATCTCACGAAGGGGCGGGTGCATGAGGGTATGTCGATGGGCGTTGGCCGGCGCGCTGGCGATGATCTGCCTGGACGCCATGGCCGCCGATGAGGTGCCGCCGTCGGCAAGACGCGTGCACGATGAGGCACTCGTCCTGGATACCCATTTGGACACCCCTGCGAACTTCCGTCGCCCCGGTTGGAACATCGCCGACAACCACGAGCAAGAGGGAGATCTTTCACAAGTGGACCTGCCGCGCATGAAGGCGGGTGGGCTGGATGGCGGATTCTGGGTCATCTACACCGCGCAGGGTGCGCGCGACGTGGACGGCAAGCGCGCGGCTCGGGACCACGGACTGGATCGCCTGGTGAGCATCCATGAAATGCTTGCGGCCAACGCGGGGGAGATGGAGCTTGCGCTTACCGCCGATGACGCAGAGCGGATCGGACGCGCCGGCAAGCGCGTGTCTTTCATCAGCATGGAAAATGCCGCTCCCCTGGCCAGCGATCCCAGCTTGCTGACGGCCTACCATCGGCTTGGCCTGCGCATGCTGGGCATCATGCACGTGCGCAACAACGATTTCGGTGACTCTTCGACCGACCCGGCCGGGGCGGAATGGAATGGCCTGAGCCCGGCGGGTCGTCACCTGGTGGAAGAGGCCAATCGCCTCGGGGTCGTGCTGGACGCGTCGCATGCCAGCGACACCGTCTTCGATCAATTGCTCGCACTATCGAAGGCGCCGATCGTGCTGTCCCATACCAGTGCTGACGCGTTGTACGACCACGCTCGCAACATCGACGATTCGCGCATTCGGCAGCTCGCTTCGAAAGGGGGCGTCATCCACGTCAACGCGTTCGGTGGCTACCTGATCGATATCCCGAAGATTCCCGAGCGCGAAGCGGCCATGGATGCCCTTGGAGAAAAGTACGGCCCTGAAAATCGGCTGGCGACGGACCGCGTAACGGCATATCTGGCTGAGCGCCGTGCTATCGAAGCCCGGTACCCGGTCAAGCGCGCCACATTCGAGGACTACATGGCACACCTCCTTCACATCCTGAAGGTGGCGGGCGTAGACCATGTGGGGATCGGGGCGGATTGGGACGGCGGCGGCGGCGTGACCGGCATGGAGGATGTCAGCGCGTTGCCCCGGATCACGGACGCACTGCTGGCGGCCGGTTACACCGAGCAGGATGTCCGAAAGATCTGGAGTGGCAACCTACTGCGCGTGATCAGGGAAGCGCAAGCGATCGCATCCGCGGACCGTTGAGAACGCTCGACGATCGGCGTGCGGTCTTGCAGACGAATGTGACGGAGGCTTCGGGAGACAGGTGTCATGGAAGAGACGATCACCGCCCGTCGATTCATCGCCACGCTGGGCATGGACATCCCGAGGCATTGGCTGCCCGGCAATGAGGTGGTGTCGTCGTTGCTCAACGCGTACACCATTCTGGTGCCTGCCAACGAGGCGTTCTATATCCGAACGCTCAACGGGTGTCTGCCGCGCATCCCGGACGGCGCGCTTCGTGCGCGTTGCGAGGCCTTCCTCCGCCAGGAGGCGCAGCACGGGGTCGCGCACAAGCGTTACTGGGCAAATCTCGACGCGCAGGGTTACGCCTACCGTGGCGTGGAGCGCGTCGTGGAGCGATGCGTCTTCCGTGTGATGGATCGCCTCGCGCCCTTGTGGTTGCGCGTGTCGCTGGTGAGCTGCGTCGAGCATATCAATGCCTATCTGGGTTACGAATTCCTGAGCCAGTCGATCCTTGCAGACGCCGACCCGCGCCTTCGCGATCTGATGGAATGGCATTTCGCCGAGGAGATCGAGCATCGGGCAGTCGCATTCGACCTGCTCCAGGCGGTATCACCCTGCTATCCCGTGCGGATGCTGGGTGCGGCGATGACCGCCACGCTGTTCCATCTTCTGTTGACTGGCCTCGCAGGGTGGCTGCTCGCGCAGGATCGCCTGTTGTGGCGAAGGGCGACCCGGACACAGTTGATCAGTCATCTGGGGGCCGGACACGAGATGGGGCGCAGGTCGTTCGAGCACCTGCGTGACTACCTGGCGCCGCGGTTCGATCCTTACTGCTTGCCCGGCGCGGACGCGCTGGCGGCCGCCGTGCTGACGCGTCTGGGTGCGGAGCATTCGCCGTCCGTGGTCCCGATGGCGCCCCGAAACTGAACGATTGCCCGCTAATCCGCTTCCGCGGGTTACCGGCAGCACTGATGTTTGCGGCATATCCAAGTTGTTGATTAATAATCAATTTCATGCCTGGCGTTGAGGGTCCGGCTGTTGCAGGACTGGAACAATTCGGAACTTCCGGCACGGTTAGCAGTCGAACCCCCCGACTGCTAACATCCATGCCCATGAGCCAGAACACTCCCACTACCGCCCTGGTCACTCACAACCTGCCGATTCCCAGCGCGCTGGGTTCGCTCGACGCCTATATCAGCGCCGTGCACCAGATCCCGGTGCTGACGGTGGAAGACGAGCGTGCCCTCGCCAATCGTTACCGTGACGAGGAAGACCTTGATGCCGCGCGCGAGCTGGTGCATTCGCACCTACGCTTCGTCGTGCACGTGGCGCGTGGCTACAACGGCTACGGCCTGCCGCTCGGCGACCTGATCCAGGAAGGCAACATCGGCCTGATGAAGGCGGTGAAGCGCTTCGACCCGGACATGGGCGTGCGCCTCGTCAGTTTCGCGGTGCACTGGATCCGCGCCGAGATGCACGAGTTCATCCTGAAGAACTGGCGCATCGTGAAGGTCGCCACCACCAAGGCGCAGCGCAAGCTGTTCTTCAACCTGCGCAAGTCCAAGACGCGCCTGGGATGGATGAATGCCGAAGAGGTCAGCGCCATCGCCAAGGACCTCAACGTGTCCGAGCGCGAGGTGATGGAGATGGAATCGCGGCTGTCGGGGCGGGACATCGGGTTCGATGCGCCGTCGGACGAGGACGAGGACCATGCGCCCCCGTCACCCGCCAGCTATCTGGTCGCGCGCGACGAAGATCCGTCGCAGGCATACGAGCGCGCGGACAGCGAGGATAACCAGCTCGAGTTGCTGCGCGAGGGCTTGGCCAATCTCGATGACCGCTCGCGCGACATCATCAAGCGCCGCTGGCTGGATAGCGAAAGCAAGGTCACGCTGCAGGAGTTGGCCGACGAGTACGGCATTTCCGCCGAGCGCGTCCGCCAGGTCGAAGCCAATGCGCTGAAGAAGATGAAGGCGCTGTTCGCTGCCTGATCCAGGCATGCGCGAGTCGTTACCGGAGAGGCCCCATCGGGGCCTCTCCGCTTTTGTGGCGGGTGGATCGGCGGATGTGGTCCACTACGCCGCGACCCGCCGTGGGCGGCGCGGCAACCAGAAGGAGCAGGGCATGGGGTGGGGCAACAAGCGGCATTGGATCTTGGCATTGGTGGTGATGTGGGGAGCGTGGGGTGCGTCTGTCGTGCCGGCCCTGGCGGCGGACACGGGCAACCTCCCATCCGAGGGGCGAGAAGGCGGTGTGCGCTTCGGCATCGATCGCGAAGAGTACGACGCACAGGCGCGTGCGGCGATGCAGGTGGATCCCGTCGTGGCTGCGCATCTCGGTGCGATCCGCAAGATCTCGCTCGATGACGCCGCCAGCATGGACGAGCCCGGCCCGGACGTGCTGGTGTTCGACGTGGAAGGCAGCCGCGGCAAGGGGCGTGTTACCGCGCGCTTCATCACGGTCAGCGCCACCCAGGAAGCATTGGGACCCGGTGTCCTGGTCATGGCCGACGGCACGGAGCATACGATCACCGGCAGCGCCGATGCCCTGGCGGCGGAAGACGGCAGCCACGATCACCACCACCATGACCACGACGAGGACGTCGAGGCGGGGGCCGGTCTCTTCATCCAGCAGGCACGCGAAGCCGCGCAGCGCTATCCCGTGATCCAGCAGCACATCGGCCGAATCAGCGCCTTCGAGATCGACAGCGACGCTTCGGGCGCGGCGCCCGGCATGAACGCCTTCGTGTTCGATGTCGTGGGCGACAAGGGACGTGGGCGGCTGGAAGCCGACTTCATCACCGTCAGTGCCGATACCGAACGCCTCGGCAAGGGGGTGCTGACGCTGGCCGATGGCCGGCGCGTGCCTTTCGACGGCGAACCGCGCGGCGAGGATGAGCCTGCCGATGACGAAGGTGCCGGCGGACTGTTCGGCGACATGCAGGACAATATCTTCACGCGCCAGGCGCGCGTGGCCGTGCAGCGCTCGCCCATGGTGCAGGAGCACATCGGCACCCTGACGGCGTTCGACTTCGACCTGGCGGGCACGGGGGAAGCTGACGGCGCGAACGAGTTCGTGTTCGACCTGGCCGGCGACAAGGGCAACGGACGCATCCTCGCGGAGTTCATTACCGTGGACGCCGACACGGAGCGCCTCGGCAAGGGCGTGCTCACGCTGGCCGATGGTCGTGAATTCGCGTTCGAGGGTGAGCCGCCGGCGACAGGTGAACTGGACGCAGCGCGTGTCGATACCGACCGTGGCGAGGCTCCCGATGCGTTCGCGCGGCAGGACGGCATCTTCGTGCTGCAGGCCAACGCAGCCATGCAGGCCCATCCGGTCGTGCTGCGCCACATCGGCGACATCCGCGAGGCGGCGTTCGACCGCGACGCATCCTGGGCAGCGGAAGGCGAGCGCTACATCTTCGACCTGAAGGGCAGCAAGGGGCAGGGACGGCTGGAGGCCGAGTTCATCACCGTGGATGCCGACAGCGAGCGCATCGGCGAAGGCGAACTCGTCATGGCCGACGGCAAGCGCTACCCGCTGGGCGGAAAGTGAGCTGCGCAAGATCCGGATAGCGCCGTCTTCCGCGCGGCGCGAGCATGGCATCCCGTTCCCGAGAGCGCGATGCCATGCCGTTCGTGATCCGCGGGCTGTCGCCCGCGCCCTTCCTTCCCCTGTTCGCCCTTGACGATGCCGCGCTGGCGGCACGCAACATCCGCCGCATCGCCGCGGACGCCGACCGCGGCTTCCCCTGCCGCGTCTCGCTGCGCGATGCGCAGCATGGCGAGACCGTGCTGCTGCTCCACCATCTGCACCACGAGGTCGCCGGCCCGTATCGCGCCAGTGGCCCCATCTACGTGCGCGAAGCCGCGATGTCGTCCGGCGCGGCGGAATACCGGGACGCGCTGCCGCCCTCTTTCCCACGCCGCCTGCTGTCCCTGCGCGCGTACGATGCGGGCGGCGACATGCGCGACGCCGACGTCGTGGACGGTGCCGATGCCATGCCCCACCTGCAGCGCCTGCTCGGCCTGCCCGGCGTGGCCTACCTGCACGTGCACAACGCGCGGCCGGGGTGCTACGCCTGTCGCGTCGATCCCGCCTGATCCTCGTCACTGCCCAGGATGATCCGGGCGCCGCGCTGGTAGCTCCAGTACGCCCAGAACCAGTTGAGCAGCACGACCAGACGGTTGCGGAAGCCGATCAGGAAGAACACGTGCGCGGTCAGCCAGAACCACCAGGCCAGCACGCCCGAGAATTTCAGCTTGCCGAAATCGACCACTGCGGCCATGCGGCCGATCGTGGCGAGGTTGCCGTAGTCGCGGTAACGGAACGCGCCGGGCGATGCGCCGCCCGACAGGCGTGCACGCAGCACCTGCGCCACGTGGCGGCCCATCTGCTTGGCGGCCGGTGCCACACCGGGGACGGGCTTCCCATCCGCAGCCACTGCCGCCAGGTCGCCGGCGACGAAGATGTCCGGATGACCTGGCGTGCTGAGGTCGGGCTGCACCGTGACGCGGCCCGCACGATCCAGCGGCACACCCAGCGAGCGTGCGAGGGGCGATGCGGCCACGCCCGCTGCCCACACCACCGTTCTTGCGGCCACGAACGTGTCCCCGAGTTGGTAGCCGTCGGCGGTGATGCCGCTGACCGGCGTCCCGGTGACGACCTCGACCCCCAGCCTTTCCAATTGCCGACGCGCCTTTTCCGACAGCGCTTCGGGGAACGAGGCCAGGACGCGCGGTCCGCCCTCCACCAGCCGCACGCGCGCCTGCGAGGGATCGATCCGGCGGAACTCGTTCCTGAGCGTGTGCCGCGCGATCTCGGCCAGCGTGCCGGCCAGTTCCACGCCGGTCGGTCCACCGCCGACGATGGCGAAACTCAGCCACGCGGCGCGTGCCGCCGGATCGGTTTCCGCCTCCGCACGTTCGAAGGCGAGCAACAGGTGGCGCCGCAGTTGCAGCGCGTCGTCGAGCGTCTTGAGGCCCGGCGCGTGCGGCGCCCATTCGTCATGACCGAAATAGGCATGCGTCGCGCCCGTCGCCAGCAGCAGCGAGTCGAACGCGATGTTCGTCCCGTCCGTGAGCACGACGTGTTTGTCCCGAGCGGCGATCGAGGCGACTTCCGCCAGCCTCACCTCGACATTGGCCTGCCTGCGCAGGATGTGGCGCAGCGGCGCGGCGATGTCGGGTGCCGACAGACCGGCGGTCGCCACCTGATAGAGCAGCGGCTGGAACAGGTGATGGTTGTGCCGGTCGATCAGCGTGATGCGCACCGGCGCGGAGGCCAGCGCGCGCGTCGCCCAGAGGCCTGCGAAGCCACCGCCGACGATGACGAAATGGTGTGCCGGCTGCATGCCGTCTCCCGCGGCCACGGACCGTGGCGGATCGCGACGTATTGTCGCATGCGCGCCGGTGCCGTCGTTCAATGCGGGTCGCGATCGATCAGCGACGTCTCGCGCGTATCCGGCATCCACACGTACACCAGCAGCGAACACGCGATGCATGCAGTGACGTACCCGTAGAAGCCGGCTTCCATGCCGATCTTCTTGAACCACAGGGCCACCATGTCCGCCGTTCCGCCGAACAGCGCGACGGTCAGCGCATACGGCAGGCCCACGCCCAGTGCGCGGATCTCGACGGGAAACATCTCGGCCTTCACTACGGCGTTGATCGCGGTGTAGCCGCTGAGGATCACCAGCGCCGCCATCACCAGCCAGAACGCCTGCGCGGGGCTCGACACCGTCTGCAGCGTGGACAGGATCGGCCATGTGCACAATGTGCCCAGCACGCCGAACGCGATGAGGATGCGGCGCCGCCCGATCCGGTCGGACAGTGCGCCGACCACCGGCTGCAGCAGCATGAAGAAGAACAGGGTCGAGGCGTTGATCAGGCTGGCCGTCTCGCTGGCCATGCCGGCGCTGTTGACGAGGAATTTGTGCACGTAGGTCGTGTAGGTGTAGAACGCCAGCGTGCCGCCCATGGTCAGCCCGACCACGGCGAGGACGGCCCGCGGATGCCGCGCCAGCGCGCGCAGCGTTCCCTGCGCCTGCCCGCGGTCCGCGTGGCTGGCGTCACGGCGGCAGAACGATTCGGTTTCCACCATGTTCCGGCGCAGCCACAGCGCGACGAGTGCCGCCACGGCACCGATCGCGAACGGGATGCGCCAACCCCAGTCGCGCAGTTGTTCATCGGTGAGGAAGACGCGCTGCAGCGCGATCAGCACGGCCAGCGCGATCAGGTGGCCCATCACCAGCGTCACGTACTGGAAGCTCGACCAGAAACCGCGGTGCCCGCGCGTGGCCATCTCGCTGAGGTAGGTCGCCGAGGTGCCGTACTCGCCGCCGACCGACAGACCTTGCAGCAAGCGTGCCAGCACCAACAG
Organism: uncultured Pseudoxanthomonas sp.; assembly: GCF_947498795.1. Taxonomy (NCBI): domain Bacteria; kingdom Pseudomonadati; phylum Pseudomonadota; class Gammaproteobacteria; order Lysobacterales; family Lysobacteraceae; genus Pseudoxanthomonas; species uncultured Pseudoxanthomonas sp. The sequence continues at coordinate 144,457 of NZ_CANMLQ010000003.1, forward strand.
GATCGGCGCGGCGACGCCGATGGTCGCGTACCCCGGCGTGCACGCGATGATCAGCGAGCCGCCGCACATCATCACCACCGACAGCATCAACGCGCGCTTGCGTCCATGGCGGTCGGCGTAGCGGCCGAGCAGCCAGCCGCCGAGCGGGCGCATCAGGAAGCCCACGGCGAAGATGGCCGCGGTCTTCAGCAACTGGCTGGTGCGGTCGCCGCCCGGAAAGAAGATCTCGGCGAAATACAGCGAGAACGCCGCATACACGTACCAGTCGTACCACTCCACCAGGTTGCCCACCGATCCGCTGAAGATGCTGCGCAGGCGCTGGGCGGAGGTGAGGCGCGTGGGGGGCGTCGGCGTCATCAGTACAGGTCCATGGGGTCGACATCCAGCGACCAGCGCGTACGGCGTGCTTCCGGGAGGGCATGGATCTGCGGCAGCGCGAGATCGAGCATGCGGTGCAGGGCACGTCGCTCCGGCGACGAGAGCAGCAACTGCACGCGATGCAGGCCCGCGCGCCGCGGCATCGGTGCCGGCAAGGGGCCGTGCATCTCCAGCACCGCGTCGTGCGCGCGGAGCACCTGCTTGGCCGCCTGCAGGAAGTGCTGCGCGGCATCGGCCTGCTGTGCCTCGGCGCGCAGCAGTGCCAGGTGCGCAAACGGAGGAAAGCCGGCCATCTGGCGTTGTTCCAGTTCGGCCTCGGCGAACGCGTGGTAACCGCCGTTGATCAGCGTGTTCAACAGCGGATGATCGGGATGGTGCGTCTGCAGCCACACATCGCCACGCTTGCCCGCGCGCCCCGCGCGTCCGGCGACCTGGATCAGCTGCTGCGCCAGCTTTTCGCCGGCGCGGAAGTCGGTGGAGAACAGGCCTTCGTCCACGCCGACCACCGTGACGCGGGTGAGGTGCGGCAGGTCGTGGCCCTTGGCAAGGATCTGCGTGCCGACCAGGATGCCGGGCGTGTCGCCCAGCTTCGCCAGTTGCTGCGCCAGGCCATCGCGCTTCTGCGTGGTGCCGCGGTCCACCCGCAGCACCGGCACGTCGGTGAACTGTTCGGCCAGCAGTTCCTCCAGACGCTCGGTGCCGATGCCCTGCGGTTGCAGCGCCAGTCCACCGCAGTCCGGACAGGCCGGCGGCGACGCCTGTCGTGCGCCGCAATGATGGCACTGCAGCCGCCTGCCCCCTGCATGCACCGTCATCGGGCTGTCGCAGCGCCTGCAGCGCGCGCTCCAGCCGCAGTCATGGCATAGGAGCACCGGCGCGTAGCCGCGGCGGTTCTTGAAGACCAGTACCTGGCCACCGGCGTCCAGCGCCTGGCGGATCGCCTGCAGGGTGTCCGCCAGCAGGCCCGCCTGCTGTGCGCGCTTGCGCATGTCCAGCACACGCACGCCGGGCGGTTGCGCCTCGCCGGCGCGGCGCGACAGTCGCAGGTGCGCGTAGCGGCCGCTGCGCGTGTTGTGCAGCGTTTCCAGCGATGGCGTGGCGCTGCCGAGCAGCACGGGGACGTCCAGCGCCTTGCCGCGGACCAAGGCGAAGTCGCGCGCGTGGTAACGGATGCCGTCCTGCTGCTTGTAGCTGCCGTCGTGTTCCTCGTCGATCACGATCAACCCGGCTTCGGGCAGCGGTGTGAACACCGCCGAGCGGGTGCCCACGATCACCCTGGCCTCGCCGCGCAGACAGGCCGCCCAGGTGCGCGCGCGTTCGCCATCGTTGAGGCCGGAGTGAAGAGAGTGCACGGGTACGCCCAGTCGTTCGCGGAACCGCGCCAGCGTCTGTGGGGTCAGGCCGATCTCGGGCACCAGCACCAGCGCCTGCCGTCCGCGGCGAAGGCAGCCGGCGATGGCGTGCAGGTAAACCTCGGTCTTGCCGCTGCCGGTCACGCCATCCAGCAGCAGGGCGCCGAAACCGACCGTGCCGGTGACCGCGTCAGCGGCGGCCTGCTGTTCCTCGTTGAGCGTCGGCCCGGGGCGTGGAGCGGGCACCGAGGGCACCACGGCGGCAGGGACGCGCTCGGCCAGCCCCCGCTTGCCCAGGTCGCGGGCGGTGGCGCGGCCGGCGTCCAGGTGCAGGTCCAGCGCGTCTTCATCCAGTGTGCCGTGCGCCACCAGCAGATCGGCCAGGCGGCGCGGACGGCTGCCGGCACGCAGGCGGTCCCGCCGGCCCAGCCCCGCCTCCGTCAGTCGCCAGTGCCAGGCGTGGGTGTCGGGCAGCGGCTCGCCCTGGCGCAGCAGGACGGGCAGTGCGGTCGCCACCACCTCGCCCAGCGGCGCATGGGTATAGCGCGCCAGCCAGTGCAGCGATTCCAGCAGTTCGCCCTGCAGCAGCGGATGGGCGTCCAGCAGGGCGTCGGCGTGGCGTAGTTCCATGCCGGGGTCCGTCGCGGGCGCGACGTCGGCGACGAAGCCGGTCAATGGCCGGTTGCCGAACATCACGCTCACCCGCTTCCCCACGTCCGCGGGGGTGGCGTCATGGCCGGGCGGAGGCAGGTAGTCGAACAGCCGCGGCAGGGGCACGGGCAGGGCGACTTGCAGGACGGACACGGGCGACATTGCGTGCAGTGTATCGGCCTGTCCCGGCGCGGGTCAGGTCTCACACAGTTGCGGTGATGTCCTGCCGGAATCTTGACGAAAATCACGCAAGTGCTGATCCCGGAAGGAGATTCCGGTTTATCCACACCTGCTGTGGATAAATCTGTGCATGGCCGGAATGCTTCACGGCGCGATGACGCTGCCGCAAGCATCCCGGCCGGGTTGGCCAAAAAAGTGCCAGCAATACTTTATTTAATTAAATCATATGGTTAGGCGTGAAACGCAGCTGACACAATCGGGGGGAGGGTGGCATCGCGGCCACCGATGACAGATAGGTGACTGCTGTGCACAACGTGATTTCCCGGAAACCCTTGTGGCGCCGAAGAGAGCAGATTCCGACGGTCTGTCAAGCGTCCGTACCGCCGTCGCAGGTGACTATGATCGCCAGTACGCCACCGGTTCCACGATGACCTCTTCCCGTTCCGATTCCTCCCCCGCCCCCGCCGCATTGGCCGCCTTCCTGCGGGGGTGCGAGCGCCGCGGTGCGGTGTTCGCCGAACTCCAGTGCGGAGACGCCGACCGCGGCGATGTCGCCCTCGCCGCCGCCCTGCGCGCCTTTCGGGGCAAGGCGGCCGCGCTCCCGATGGCGGACTGGCCCGTGCGCTTCTGGACACTGCTGGCGGCCACGCCGCAGCTGCGGGTCGATGGCCCGTCGGCGCGCTGGGCGGACGGCTTCGCCGCCCTTGCCCGGCCGGCGGCCGCCGATCGCGCTGCGCTGCTGCTGAGGCTCGCCGGCGGCCTGCAGGAAGCCGAAGCCGCCGCCGCGCTAGGTCTCGACGACGCTGCGTACCGCGATGCCCTCGCACGCGCCTGCCCGCGCGACTCCCTGGGACACCCCGATGCGGGCGCCTGGCGCGCCTTGGCCGAGGCGATCCAGCAGCACCTGCGGGAACTGCCGGACCACCGCCTCGCCACGCTCGCGCGCCTGCGGGAAGAGGCCCTGGCAGGGATTCGCATCACACCACCGGCACCCCAGGCGGGACCGGCAACGGCGGTTCCGGCCGCGCGCCGCCGGTATTGGATCCTGCTGCTCGCGTTCCTCCTGCTCGCGGCGGCCGGCGCGGGGCTGTGGTGGTGGCGTGGGTCGCCACCGGGGGCGACAACGTCGCTGCCGGCCGTGAGCGCGCTTTCTGATGAAGGCGTCGCGGCGCTTCCGGCGGATCCGGTGATCACCTCGGAACCGCTACCCGCCCCCGATGCGCCCGTTGGCCGCGCCGCCGGGATCGCCACCGCCGACGCTCATGCCGACTTTGCCCTCCTGTCGGACCCCGAGGGCGAAGCGCTCGCGCGCGAGGCGGATTTCCTGGCCTGGTACGTGGCGGGTGCCGGCGCGCCCACGTCTGACGCGGGAGCCGCGACCGATGCCGCCCGCTGACGTCAGGCGGGCAACGGCCCTGCGCGCGATCGCCGTGATCGTGCTGTGGGCGGGCATCGGTGCGTCGTCCGCCCAGGAGGCCTCGAATGCCGCCCGCTGGGCCGCGATGTCGCCGCTGGCGCAGGCCGCGTGGCAGCAGCGGCGCGTGGCGTGGGACGCCCTGCCCGCGCGCGAGCGCGAGGACCGTCGCGCGCGCTACGCCGCCTGGCGGGCGTTGGATGACGTGCAGCGCGCCCGGCTGCGTGCCGCCGCCGCCGAGATCGCCGGCCTGCCGCCGGAACACCAGGCGGCGCTGCGCACCCAGTTCAGCGTGCTGGACGCCATGCAGCGACGCGGCTGGCGCCTTGGGCCGGAACTCGGCGCCGACTGGCCACGGTTGCAGCCGCTGTTCGCTTACGTGCCGCCGGCCGAACGCGAGGGCCTGTTGTCGGTGCTGCGCCGACTGGATGCGGAACAGCGCGATGACCTGGCCGCCCTGGCGCAGCGCCTGCCACCGCAGGACCGCGATGCCTTCCGCCGTGAACTGTTGGCGGTGCCGGAGGGCCAGCGCCGCGCGTGGCTGCGGCAGCGGCGCGACCGGTAACGGGGCGGCGTCGCCACGCGATGGCGCAAGGCTCGCCTCGCGTTACGCGTTCGCCCACGTACTCAGCATCAGGTACATGGCCCCCATCACCAGCATGATGAAGTACACCGTGCCCAGCACCGAGAACTTCACCAGCGTCACCACCCCGTGCTGGCGGTACACGCGCTGCTGCATCCACAACAGGTAGAGCGGCATCCAGCAGAAGACCAGCATCTGCGCCATGCGCACCAGCCAGGAGGCGCCCTCGGGCAACAGTCGGCCGATGCCTGCGCACAGGAAGATCGCCAGCAGGCACAGGCACAGATAGGCGTGGCTGTAGAGCGCCACCACCAGGTGCTCCAGATAACCTCGCCGCGTCTCGATGTAGAAGAGTTTCAGCAGCACCGCGAACAACGGCACCAGTACGAACAACACCGACGGTACCGAGCCGATAAGCAGGTTGAAGAAGTGCGCCGGGTCCTGCTGGATGCGCGGGATGTTCTGCTCGGCGCGCGCGAGCTTGCGGCTCAGCCACCGGTTGGCGAAGTCGGGCAGTCCGCTGAGCCGTACGGGGTTGGTCTCTGCATCGAACGGCTTGTCGCCGACGCTGATCAGGGGCTGGGCGGCCACCTCGGGCAACGGCTGGCCCTCGGGGAAACGGTCAGGCAGGGCGAGCGCAGGGTGGTCGGGCTGCAGTTCGGCGATGCGCTCACGGGCGAGTCGCTGCGTCGAGAAGATGTTGTCTTCCATCGGCTTGCGCACGAAGCCCAGCCCGGCCGGCAGGCTGGCGCGTGCCGACACCAGGCCATCGATCGTTTCGTCGCGCAGCTTCAGCACGTCCTCGACCGTGGCGGCCTTGCTGAAATCCACGCCGCCCCGGTCGGGGGCGGCCATCAGGTTGGTGGGCTTGCCGTCGGCCGCCGCGGGGACGGACGGCGGCGCGATCTGCACGTTCGCCAGGTCTTCGGCGTGCAGGGTGAGCTTGGCCACGAAGAACGTCAGCACGGCCAGGATCACGAACAGCCGCAGCGGCGCCACGTACGGCGCGCGGTGGCCGGACAGGTACGCGTTGGCAAGTTTCCCCGGCGACATCAGCGCGCGCAGTGTGCGGAAGATGCGTCCGTCCAGGTGCCAGAACGATTCGAACACCTCCTCCACCGCATGCCCGAAGCTGCGCAGCGGGTTGTGCGCGTTCTGCCCGCACTGGTGGCAGAACCCGCCCTGCAGCGGCGTCTGGCAGTTCTCGCACGCGCGGGCGTGCACCGTGTCGGCGGGGTGCGATGACGTCATGGGGTGTTCGAACGGTGCGGGTGGCGAGCGGGTAAGATACCGGCCTCCCGTGACCCGGTGCCAGCGCGAAACCGTGCGGCCGCAGTCCGGCGGTTGATCCTCATGTCTTCCCCTGCTCTCCCGACCCCGCGCTTCGGCCAGGAAGTGCGCTCGACGGCCACGCTCGCCCTGCCGCTGGTGCTGGGCCATGTGTCCACCGGACTGATCGGTTTCGTCGACAACGTCATCGCCGGCCACCACGCCACCGCCACGCTCGCGGCGGTGACGGTGGGTACCGCGTTGCTGTGGCTGCCCATGATGGTGCCGATCGGCACGCTGATCTCGCTGACCGCCTCGGTCTCGCAACTCGATGGTGCGAACCGGCGCAGCGAGATCGCCCCCCTGTTCCGGCAGGCGCTGTGGCTGTCGCTGGGCCTTGGCCTGTTGATGTTCGCCTTCCTGAGCCTGGCGCCGCATGCGCTCGCGGCATTCGGCATCGCGCCCGACATCATCCCCGGCGCCACCGCCTTCCTGCACGGGATCCGCTGGGGCGTGCCGGCGCTGACGCTCTATTTCTGCATGCGCTACCTCAGCGAAGGCACGCACTGGACGCTGCCGACGATGATCCTCGGCTTCGGCGGACTGCTGGTGCTGGCGCCCGCCGGCTATGTGCTGGCCTTCGGCAAGTTCGGATTCCCCGAAATGGGTGCGGGTGGCCTCGGCGTCGCGTCGGCGCTGACCATGTGGCTGCAGGCGACCGCCTTCGCGATCTACCTGGCGCGATCGACGCGCTTCGCCGACCTTCAATTGTTCGCGCACCTCGAGCCGCCGCGCCGGGCACCGATCATGCAGTTGCTGCGCACCGGCCTGCCCATCGGCATCACGGTGCTGATGGAAGGCAGCCTCTTCATCGTCACCGCGCTGCTGATCGCCCGCCTCGGCGCCACGCCGGCGGCGGCGCACCAGATCGCCATCAACGTGTCGGCGCTGTGCTTCATGATTCCCATGGGCGTGGCCGAGGCCACGACGGTGCGGGTGGGGCATGCGGTGGGGGCGGGCAACGTGCAGGGCATCCGCCGCGCTGCCCATGCCGGCTATGTCATCGTGCTGGCCACGCAGGCGATGTCCGCAATGTTCCTGCTGCTGAGCCACGACCTGGTGGTGGCGCTGTACACCGATGATCTCGCCGTGGCCGCGCTGGCGGGTACGTTGCTGCTGTTCGCGGCGGCGTTCCAGTTCCCGGACGGCATCCAGGTACTGTCGGCCGGCGCATTGCGTGGGTTGAAGGACACGCGCGTGCCCATGTGGCTGGCGGTGGTCTCCTACTGGGGCCTGGGCATGCCGCTAGGTGCCGGGCTGGGCCTGGGGCTGGGCTGGGGGCCGCAGGGCATGTGGCTGGGCCTGATCGTGGGCCTGACCGCCGCGGCGGTGCTGCTGGGCTGGCGCTTCGAGCGCAGCAGCCGGCGCCACGCGGCGCTGCCGGCCGTGCCAACGGTGACCAACGGGGCATGAAAGCCCCGCCGCCGCACGCTACAGTGGCCCCAGTTTCCCGGAGCTTTCCATGAGCCAAGTCGCACCCGCACCCCGTCGCAGCCCGATCGTCGCGTTCTTCGTCGGCCTGTGGGACGTGATGAACTTCACCCGCAAGCTGGTCCTCAACCTGATCTTCTTCGGGCTGCTGTTCCTGATCTTCATCGTGTTCGTCATCGCCGCCGGCAGCGGCGGGGTGAAGCCGCTGTCCGAGCGCACCACCTTCGTGCTGGCGCCGGAAGGCCGCCTGGTCGAACAGTTCACCGCCGACCCCGCCACCCGCGCGCTGGCCAAGGCGCTGGGCGACAAGGCCGCCGAGGAAGTGCAGCTGCGCGACCTGCTGCGCGCGATCGAGGCGGCGCAGAAGGACGAGAAGATCGAACGCATGCTGCTGCGCGTGGACGAGCTGCAGCCGACCGGCTACGCCTCGCTGCGCGAAGTCGCCGCCGCGCTGGCGAAGTTCCGCGCCTCCGGCAAGCAGATCGTCGCGTTCGGCGAGAACATCAGCCAGACCCAGTACCTGCTGGCCGCGCAGGCCGACGAGGTCTACCTCGACCCGATGGGCAGCCTGATGCTCGAGGGCCTCGGCCGTTACCGCCAGTACTACCGCGAAGGCCTGCAGGACAAGCTGGGCGTGGACGTGCACCTGTTCAAGGTGGGCGAATACAAGTCCGCTGCCGAGCCCTACGTGCTGGACGCCGCATCCAAGGAAGCCAAGGAAGCCGACCTGTTCTGGATGAACGATGTGTGGCAGCGCCTGCTGGCCGACATCGCCAAGGTCCGCAAGACCACGCCCGAAGCGCTGGCGGCCGGCATCGACACGCTGCCCGAGGGCGTCGCCGCCGCCGGTGGCGACCTGGCCAAGTACGCCCTGCAGCAGAAGCTGGTGGACGGCCTGAAGACGCAGGAAGAGGTCGAGAACCTGCTGATCGAGCGTGGCGTGGCCGACGAGGATTCGGATACCGGTTTCCGCGCCATCGGCCTGGCCGGTTACCTGACCCAGCTCGACGCCAAGAAGAATCCGCTCGACAAGCGCCCGCAGGTCGCGGTGGTCGTGGCTGAAGGCGAAATCACCGACGGCGACCAGCCGGCCGGTCGCGTCGGCGGCCTGTCCACCTCGGCGCTGCTGCGCGAAGCGCGGGACGACGACGACGTGAAGGCGGTGGTGCTGCGCGTGGATTCGCCCGGCGGCGGCGTGTACGCCTCCGAGCAGATCCGCCGCGAAGTGGCGGCGCTGAAGAAGGCCGGCAAGCCGGTGGTCGTCTCGATGGGCGACCTGGCGGCCTCGGGCGGCTACTGGATCAGCATGAATGCGGACCGCATCTACGCAGACCCGTCCACCATCACCGGTTCGATCGGCATCTTCGGCGTCATCCCCACCGTGCCGCGCACGCTGGAGAAGATCGGCGTGCGCACCGACGGCGTCGGCACCACCCGCTTCGCCGGCGCGTTCGACATCACCCGTCCGCTGGATCCGGCCGTCGGCCAGGTGATCCAGTCGGTGATCGACAAGGGCTACGCCGACTTCACCGGCAAGGTGGCCGAGGCGCGCAAGAAGCCCGTCGAAGAAATCGATGCCGTCGCCCGTGGCCGCGTATGGAGCGGCGCGCAGGCGAAGGAGCGTGGCCTGGTGGACGAACTCGCCGGTTTCGATGCCGCCGTGACCGATGCCGCCAAGCGTGCCAAGCTGGGCGGAGCCGATGCGTACCGCGTGCGCTACATCGAGAAGATGTCCTCGCCGTTCTCGCAGTTCATGGGTGGATTCGCAGGCAGCCGCATCGGTGCGGCGTGGCTGAAGGATTCCGACTTCGCTCGCGCGCTGTTGGCGCGCAGCCTGCCGGAGATGGAAGCGCAGCTGCGTTTCGTCGACGAAGCCGTCAACGATCGCCACGGTGCCCCGGTGAAGAGCCTGGCGTACTGCTTCTGCGGGTTCTGACCCGCTTCGCCATGCCGTGATCGACGGGCCGCGCGGGCAACCGCGCGGCCCGTTGCGTTTTGCGCATCGCAGGAAGACACGATGTCGCGCGACTCAGGACGATGCGGTATCGCTCCCGGCCTGCGGCTCTGGCGGTTCGTCGGTCGGCGGCGGCTCGGGGGCGCGGCAGGCGGCGCAGGCCAGCAAGGCGGCGGCGAGCAGGATGAGGCGGATCCGGATCATGGCGACGGTCCTCCCGTGACGTGGCGCTATGCTACGCCCATCGACGAAGGAGGCGCAGGTGGCAGCGAACCGGTGGCGGCTGGACGGACAACGGGCGCTGGTGACCGGCGCCAGCGCGGGGATCGGGCTGGCGATCGCCCGCGAGTTGCTGGGCCTGGGCGCGGACCTGCTGATGGTGGCGCGCGATGTCGATGCGTTGCAGGATGCGCGTACCGAGCTGGCGGACGAATTCCCCGAACAGGGGATCGGCACCCTGGCTGCCGACGTGGCCGACGACGAAGACCGTCGCGCCATCCTCGACTGGGTGGAAGACCACGGCGATGGCCTCAACATCCTGGTCAACAATGCCGGCGGCAACCTCACCCGCGCCGCGGTGGACTACACCGAAGACGAGTGGCGCGGCATCTTCGAAATCAACCTGTTCTCCGCCTTCGAACTGTCTCGTTATGCGCATCCCCTGCTCACGCAGCATGCGACATCCAGCATCGTCAATGTCGGCAGCGTGTCCGGCATCACCGCGGTGCGCAGCGGTGCGCCCTATGGCATGACCAAGGCCGCGCTGCACCAGCTCACCCGCAACCTGGCCGCCGAATGGGCCGAGGATGGCGTGCGCGTCAACGCGGTGGCGCCGTGGTACATCCGCACGCGCCGCACCTCCGGGCCACTGTCCGACGCCGACTACTACGAAGAGGTCATCGCCCGAACCCCGATGCGCCGCATCGGCGAGCCGGAGGAAGTGGCCGCCGCCGCCGCGTTTCTGTGCCTGCCGGCGGCCAGTTACGTCACCGGCGAATGCATCGCGGTGGATGGCGGCTTCCTGCGGTACGGTTTCTGAGGCATGGAAATCCTCGCCCTCATCATCCTGCCGATGACGCTCGCGCTGTGGTCCGCGCGACGGGTTGATCGCTAGAGGCCGCAGCTGCTTTCAGCGACGATGCGTGCGACACGCTCGTAATCGGCGCGGTTCTTCTCTGCATTCTCGCGGCGGGCGAAACGGAAGGCGACCTCGGTCTCGTCGCGGCGCTTCTTCCATGCATCGCACAGCGCGCCATCGGGCACGCGCGCACACGTGTCGCGCACCACTTCGCAAGCCTGGCCGGCGCCGGCCTGGGGATTTCCGTCCAGTCCCACGGTGCGCAGGTTCACGCAGCGCGAGGCCGGCTCGACGTCCTCCGTCACGTACGTGTCCTTGTCGTGCGTGGTGCACTGGAACAGGATCGGCGGCGGCAGGCGACGGACATCGGTCGACGCCGCGGGCGCGGGTGGGGTCGTGGGTGTCGCCGGACGCGGCGCCGTGGGCGTGGATGCCGGCGTGGAGGACGGCGGCGTCGCAGGGGCGGTGGGCGTGGTGCCCGGCCCCATCGGCACGGTGTTGACGCCCTGCATGGTGCGCTGTTCCTGCTTCATGCCTTTCGGGCACGGCGAATTCTGCAGCGTCAGCGCGCCACTGGCATCGGTGCAGCGGTAGATGACCACCTCGGCGCGCGCGGCGGTGGTGCCGAGCTGCCAGGACAGCACGATCAGCAGCAGAAGCACGAGGGGACGAGCGGTGGTTTTCATGTTCATCTGCAATCGTTGGCCATGCGCGCATCGATGCCGCGCTGCTCCAAGTCTAGCGCGCGGCGTTCACTCGGCATCGCGCTGCCGTAGCGGCGAAGGATGTCGTAGCGCCGGTCGGACAGGCGTGAACAGATTTCTTCCTGCGGCAGCGGATGGCAGGGGTCGCGCACCCAGGTGCCGCCGGGCACGAACACGGGACCCGGCCGATGATGTCCGCCGGCCGGTGGAGGCGGGCGGGGAGGATCACCGCTGCGGAAGGACAGGTTGCCGTTTCCGATCGACACGTTGCCCGACACGCTGCCGCCGCTGCGCGGCCACGCGGGGTAGGCGGGATACGGCAGCCCGTAGGACACCCAGCGGGGATTGCCGTCGCCGGTATCGCTGGTATAGGTCTCGCCCTCGGGGGTGGTGCATTCGTACATCGGCTTGGGCGGGCTGAGGTAGACCACGCGTGGCGCCGGCGCCGCAGGGGCGACGAGTGGCGGAGGGGGCGTGGCGGCGCTGGCCGGCACGTGCGGCGGATCCTGGGGCCGCTGCATGGCACGGACTTCCTGTTTCTCGCCCTTCAGACAGGGCGAATCGCGCAGCGCGACGTTGCCGTTGGGGGCAACACAGCGGTAGATCGTCACCGGGGGCAGTGGGGCCGGCTGCGCGTGAGGGACCGACGGCAACGCCGTCAGCAAGGCGATCAGCAGGCGTGGAGTCGGGCGGCGCACGGGCCCATGGTGCGCGCCGCAGCGTTCGATGGAAAGGCGATGGCGCGGCCCGTATGGCCGTCAGTCACGCAGCGACTGCCCGGTGAGGGCATCGCGGATGACGGTGGGACGGTCCAGGCCCCCCGTGAGGCCGGGCACGAGCGCATCGACCCGCGCCAGCAGGGCGGGATCGAGCGCGGCCGCCTCGCTCACCGCGGGCTTGCCGCTCAGGTTGGCGCTGGTGGAGACGAGCGCGCCGCCGTACGCCTCGCACAGGCCCACCACGACCGGATGCGCGCTGACGCGCACCGCGATGCCCCGGTGCGCACCGGTGATCCAGCGCGGCGCCTGTGCGGACGCCGGCATCACCCAGGTATGCGGGCCGGGCCAACTGGACAGTACGTCGGTGAGGCGTGCGGTCGGCACGGCGGCGATGTCGATCAACGGCTTGAGCTGTTCCAGCGTAGCGGCGATCAGGATCAGGCCCTTGTCGACCGGGCGCTGCTTGATCGCCAGCAGCCGGTGCACCGCGCCCTCGTCGAACGGATCGCAGCCGAGACCCCACACGGCCTCGGTGGGGTAGGCGATCACGCCTCCACTGCGGATGACGTCGGCGGTTTCCTCGATGGTCCGTTCGGTGGGCATGGCGTCGGTATCGTCGTGGGGCGTCAGAAGGGCGCGTCGTCTCCGGCGGCGACCTTGGCCGCAGCCTTCTTCACCGTCTTCTTGGCGGCCGTCTTCTTCGTGGCCGTCTTCTTGGCCGTCTTTTTCGCCGCTTTCTTCACCGCCTTCTTGGCGGGTGCCTTCTTGGCGGCGTCGGCCTTGGGCGCGGCAGCCTTCTTCACAACGGCTTTCTTCGTCGCCGCCTTCTTGCCGAAGCCCTTGCGCACCGGCTTGCCGGTTTCTTCCAGCAGCTTCGTCACTTCGTCGAAGGTGAGCGACGCCGGCTCGCGATCCTTGGGAATCTTGCCGTTGAGCTTGCCGTCGCTGATGTACGGGCCGAAGCGGCCGTTCAGCACCTGGATGTCACTGCCGTCGAATTCCTTGATGATGCGGTTGCGCGCGATCTCTTCCTTCTCTTCGATCAGGAACACCGCGCGCGCCAGGTCGATCGTGTACGGGTCGTCTTCCTTCTTCAGCGAGGCATACACGCTGCCGCGCTTGGCGAAGGGACCGAAGCGGCCGATGCCCACGCTGACCTCTTCATCCTTGTCCTGCCCCAGCTTGCGCGGCAGCTTGAACAGCTCCAGCGCGTCTTCCAGCGTAATGGTGTGCATCGACTGACCGGGGCGCAGCGAGGCGAACTCCAGCTTCTCGTCGGTGTCCTTGTCGCCGATCTGCGCATACGGACCATAACGGCCCAGGCGCACGCTGACCGGCTTGCCGGACTTGGGATCGTTTCCGAGTTCGCGCGCGCCGGTGGCTTCGCTGCGGTCGACCGTTTCCGCCTTTTCGTCCACCAGTTCCTTGAACGGGCCCCAGAACTTTTCCATCAGCGGCACCCACTCTTCCTCGCCGCGGGAGACGGCATCGAGCTCGTCCTCCAGCTTGGCGGTGAAGTCGTAGTCCACGTACTGGGTGAAGTGGCCGGACAGGAACTTGCTGACCGCGCGGCCCACATCGCTGGGCTTGAACGCGCGGCCTTCCATTTCCACGTACTTGCGGAAGATCAGCGTCTGGATGATCGACGCGTAGGTCGACGGACGGCCGATGCCGTATTCCTCGAGCGCCTTGACCAGCGCCGCTTCGGTGAAGCGCGGCGGCGGCTGGGTGAAATGCTGGTCGGCGTGGATGCGGTCCAGCGGCACGGTGTCGCCGGGCTTCATCGGCGGCAGCTTGCGCCCTTCGTCGTCGTCCTCGGCGTTCTTCTGGTCCTTGCCTTCCTCATACACGGCGAGGAAGCCGGGATCGACCACGGTGGTGCCGCTGGCACGGAAGCTGTGCTGGCTGCCCGCGGCGAGGTCGACGCTGACGGTGTTGAGCGTGGCCGGCACCATCTGGCAGGCGACGGCGCGCTTCCAGATAAGGTCGTACAGCTTGCGCTCGTCGTCGCTCAGGTACCTCGCCACCTGCGCCGGCGTGCGCAGCGCGCTGGTCGGGCGGACGGCTTCGTGCGCTTCCTGCGCATTCTTGGACTTGGTGACGTAGACGTTCGGCTTGTCCGGCAGCGCCTGGGTGCCGTAATCGCGCGCGATGACGTCGCGGATCTCGGCCAGCGCATCCTGTGACAGGCTCACCGAGTCGGTACGCATGTAGCTGATCAGGCCGACCGTGCCTTCATCGCCGATGGCCACGCCTTCGTACAGCTTCTGCGCCACCTGCATCGTCTTGCGGGTCGTGAAGCCGAGCTTGCGCGAGGCTTCCTGCTGCAGCGTGGAGGTGGTGAACGGCGGCGCCGGGCGGCGCTTGCGTTCCTTGCTGGTCACGTCGGTGACGTGCAGCGCGCCTTGTGCGGCCTGCTGGATGCGCAGGCGGGCGGCTTCGGCGGTGTCGCCGTCGGTGACGGTGAACTGTTCGAACTTCTGGCCGTCCAGCCTGGTGAGCTTGGCGGTGAAGGCCTGGCGCGGATGCGCGCACTCGGCCTCGATGCTCCAGTACTCGCGGGCGATGAAGGCTTCGATCTCCTCCTCGCGCTCGACGATCATGCGCAAGGCCGGCGACTGCACGCGGCCGGCGGACAGGCCGCGCTGGACCTTGCGCCACAGCACCGGCGAGAGGTTGAAGCCGACCAGGTAGTCCAGGGCGCGCCGCGCCTGCTGCGCGTCGACCAGGTCGCCTGCGATCTGCCGCGGCTGGCCCATGGCTTCCTTGATGGCGCGCGGCGTGATCTCGGTGAACACCACCCGGTGCAGCGGTTTGTCCTTCAGCAGGCCGCGCTCCTTCAGGATCTCGGCGATGTGCCAGCTGATCGCCTCGCCTTCGCGGTCCGGGTCGGTGGCCAGGAAGATGTCGTCGGCACCCTTGGCGGCCTTGGCGATGGCATCGACGTGCTTCTCGTTCTTCTCGATCAGGTCGTAGCGCATGGCGAACCCGTTGGCCGGGTCCACCGCACCTTCTTTCGGCACCAGGTCACGGACATGGCCGTAGGACGCCAGGACGGTGAAGTCCTTGCCGAGGTATTTGTTGATCGTCTTGGCCTTGGCGGGCGACTCGACGATGAGCAGGTGCTTGGGCATGTCAGGGATTCAGGGGAGTTCGGGTGGGCCGTCCGGGGCCGGCTAGGGTGCCCCGGATGCGGGCGCCAGAGAAGCGGACGCCCGGAGCGGGGGCCCCGGGCGTTCAGTTTCCTATTTATAGTGGTGTCACGGTCGGGGCCGGGCTGTCAAGCCGTATCCGCCCGCCGGAGGTCCCCGGGGGCTCAGCGCCAGTTGCCGTTGCCCATCGAGGCGATGGCCGCGAAGGCGACGATCATGAGGATCAGCGCGCCCACCACCAGCAGTCCGCCGATGATCAGCACCACCAGCGCCACCGTGCCCAGTTCCTCGCGCTGGCGCTCGGGTTGGGCCGTGAACGCCCACTTGTCGACGACCAGGGTGTCGCAGATGAGGTCGTGCAGTGCCTGCTTGCGGCCGGTGAAGGCGGCCATCAGGAACCCGATGCCGAGGATGATCATGGACAGGAACGTGGCCCAATAGCGGCCAAATCCGCGCAGGAAGCTGATCTTCTCGCCACTGGTACGCACGACCTTGATGCCGATGGCGAGCTTGCCCGGCGTGGCCATCAGCCCGGCCGCGGAATGGAACCAGCCGTACGTCAACGCCATGAGCAGGTACGAAATGCCCGATTCGCCGACGTTGAAGGTGGAAGCGGCCCCGAAGGAACTCGAGAAAGCGTTGCCCATGCCCAGCAGCCCGGCGACGATCGCGGCCACGATGCCGACCGGAATGCCGATGGCGAACGCGTCGATGAAGCTCGCCGCCACGCGCTTCCAGAACCCGGCATACACCACGTGCCCATCGGTGACACGCGTGCCGTAGGCGCGGGTTTCGACGTCCGCCCGCGGCGCGGCGTAGAGCGAGTCGCCGGACGTGACGGCCGGCGACTGCCGTACGGCCGGGGCAGGCGAGGCGTAGGTGGGCTCACTGGCGGTGAAGACCGCGCGGCCGGTCAGCGGCCTGTCGACGACGGGCTCCGCGGCCGCCGGCGCCTCGGGCGGTGGAAGCGAACTGGCGGGCGTGACAGCGAGGCCCAGTTCGTCGGCAAGTTCGCCCAGCGGCGTCCACTGGCCCATGCCGTCCCGCCAAGCGAGCGAGGCCGGGGTGAGTGCTCCCTTTCGATACAGCGCCACCAGGGCGTCCTGCGCCACCGGACCCTGGCGCTCGTGGCGCAGGTCGACGTAGTACCACTCGGTCATGACAGGTCCTTCATCAACATCGCCCCCATCACGGCGTAGATCGCGATGCTGCCGACGATGGCCAGGCCCGCCAGCACCAGGATCACGATGGTGACCACGCCGAGCTCGTCGCGCTGGCGCTCCGGGAATGCGGTGAAGGCCCACTTGTCGACCACCAGCGTGTCGCACAGCATGTCGTGCAGCGCCTGCTTGCGCTCGGTCAGCGCCACCATCAGGCCGGAGATCAGCACGCCCAGGCCGCAGGAGACCATGGTGAAGACCAGATAGGCCAGCGAGCGCAGGAAGCCGCGCCAGAAGCTCATCCGTTGGCCGTCGGTGCGCGCCACCTTGATGCCGACCGCGAGCTTGCCCAGGCTGGCCTGCAGGGAAGACGACTGCATCCAGCCGAAGTAGATGCAGGGCGCAAGGAACAGGATCGGGTAGATGGCCAGCATCGAGGCGATGCCTGCGCCGGTGGCGAAGGGATTGTCGGAGCCACCTGCCCCCATCACGCCGACGCCGATCAGCATCAGTGGGATCATCAGCGCGTAGCTGATGATGGTCGTGACGATGCTGTCGATGAAGCTGGCTGCGAAGCGCTTCCACAGTCCCGCGTGGACGAGGTGGCCGCCGGCCACCGGCTGGAAAGACGCCAGGTCCGCCGCCGGTGGGGCGTAGGGCAGGTCGGCGCCGGGCAAGGCGGTGTCGGGCGCGGGTGACGCCGGGGTATCGAGTTGCAGGTCGAACTCGGAGGCGAGCGAGCCCAGCGGCTGCCAGTCCTGCAGGCCCTCACGCCACACCAGCGTGTTCGCGTCCAGGCGCGCATGGCGCACATGGCCTTCCAGTTCCGCGGCCGAGAACGGCCCGTGCCGTTGCCCGCTGGCATCGGCGTAATACCACTGCGTCATCGCGTCATTCCCCGGTGAAACGCGTGGCTCCCGTCGCCACGCTGACGGTCATCAACCGCGGCAGTCCAGCGGCAGGTACTTGTCGTCGATTTCCGACGAGCAGTTCCACGCGCTGCCGTCGGTCCCCATGTCCCACCACAGCTTGCGGCCATCGATCTGCGCGTTGCCGGTGTTGCCGAATTCCAGTTCGAAGCCACAGGTGCCGTCATCGAACTCACCGACGATCGCCCGCGTCACGTAGGTGCCGGCGTAGCTCTCCGGCGTGCCGATGTCGCCTTCGCCGTTGCCGGGGCATCGGTCCTCGCCGGTGCGGATGGACTCCACCTGCAGCTTCAGCGGCTCGCTCTCGGCGATCGCCTGCGACACCTTGGCGCGCAGCGTGTAGTCGTTGTAGGCGGGAATGGAGATCGCGGCCAGGATGGCGCCAATCCCCAGGCAAGGGACCAGCAGCACGGCGGCGACGATCAGCGCGATCTTGCCGCCGGACATGCGCGGCTTCGGGGCGGGGGCGACCGGTGTGCGCAGCAGGCGGTCCTGCGACGCCACCGCGGCGGCCGGCACGGCCGGCGGTACCGGCGGAGGCGTGCTGGCCATCGATTCGGACGTTGCGGGTGTCAGGCCGAGTTCGTCGGCGAAGGTGCGCAAGGGCTGCCACTCCGGCAGGCCTTCCCGCCACACCAGGCCGTCGAGGGCGATGCGTCCGAAACGGTAATGGGTGACCAGTTCTTCCGACGAGACCGGACCGTGCTGTTCACGGTTCCGGTCGGCGTAATACCAACCCGACATGCTTCCCCCTGAAGCGGATCAACGCCTCAGTGTACCGGCTCGGGCTCGTCGGAAAACATCTGGGTTTCCATCCACGCATAGGCGGCTTCGGAACCCGGTTGGTTGAACAGCACCATCAGCACGACCCATTTGAGATCGTCCAGGTCCAGTTCGTCCTGGTCCAGCGCCATCGCCCGGTCCAGCACCAGCTCACGCTGGTCCGCGTCGAGCACGCCATGCTGTTCCAGGAACAGCAGGAAGCCGCGGCACTCGACATCGAGCTTCTCCAGCTCGGGGCCGTGGAACACGCGGGTGGGGCCGCCGGCGCGCGGCTGCGAAGCGGCCGGCCTCTGGTCGGCCAGCGCGTCGAGCCAGTCGAAGGCCTTGCTGATTTCGGCGGGGCTGAAACCGGCCTGGATCAGGCCGTTCTGGAGAGAGTCGCGATCACGGACGGGGTCCGCGTCCTCGGTGAAATAGTGTTCGAACAGGTACAGCAGTACATCCAGGATGCTCTCTTTCATTGCCCCTCGGCCTGCGTCGTCGACGCTGTGGAGGTGAAGAAACCGGTCTTTCTCTGGTATCGGCCGTGGTCCGCCGTTACTAAGCCATCCAGTTCCATGACCAGCAGCATGGAGGACAGTTCCGCGGCCGTCAATCGGGTGCGTGAGACAAGCTGATCCATACCTGTTGGGTCATGGCCCAGTGCTTCCCACAAGCGCTTGTAGTCGGCCTCAAGATGCAGGGGCGTCTCTCCCGTCCCTGCGATCACCCCGGATTCAGTCTCGCCAAGGCGTGCCCTGAGCGCGTCGGCCAGGTCCGCGGCGAGGGGAGCCAGCGCCTCGATGACCTCGTCGGCGGATTCCACCAAGGCCGCGCCATCCCGGATCAGGCGATGGCAGCCGCGTGCCTTGGGGTTGTGGATGGAGCCCGGGATGGCGAAGACCTCGCGTCCGGCGTCGCCAGCCTGCCGGGCGGTGATGAGCGCGCCGGAACGCTCAGCGGCCTCGACCACCAGCGTGCCCAGCGCGAGGCCGGCCAGGATCCGGTTGCGGGCGGGGAAATGGCTGCGGAGCGCGGGGGTGCCCGGCGGGTGTTCACTCACGACCGCTCCGTGCAGCGCCAGCCGGTCGCGCAGCCGGTCGTGCCCGGGCGGATAGACCACGTCCGGGCCCGTGCCCACCACCGCCACGGTGTTGCCGGTCCCGATCGCCAGTGCGGCCTCGTGCGCCGCGGCGTCGACGCCACGCGCCATTCCGCTGACCACCACGATGCCGGCGGAAGCGAGCGCCCGCGCGAAGGCCTGCGCATTGTCGCGGCCGCCGCTGGTGGGGGTGCGGCTGCCGACGACCGCGACCGCCGGGCGCCACAGCAGGCTGGGGTCGCCATCGACGAACAGGGCGAACGGTGGGCTGGACATCGCCCGTAGCGGGGCCGGGTAGTCGGCATCGTGCCAGCCGATCAGATGGTGGCCGTCGACCTGCAGCCAGCGCAGCGTGCAGGCCAGCGCGTCGTCCTCGCCCTTCTGCTGGAGCTGCGCGATCCGCGGGCCGTCCAGTCCCTCCGCGCGCCAGGCCGTTGCGCCAGCGGCCATGGCCGCACTCGGTGAACCGTATCGTTCCAGCAGGCGACGACGCGGCAGGACAGGGCCGCCGGCCAGGACCAGCCGGGCCAGCGCGATCAGGTCATCGTTGGGCATGCGCCCAGCGTAGGCGCCAAACGACGACGGCGCCCTCGGGCGCCGTCGCGGTACCGCGTAGGAATTACCCGACGCGCGTCAGTAGGTTGCGTCCGGATGTTTCAGCTCGTAGCCGACGCGCGTGGCTTCCACGCCTTCCATGACCAGCGCGTAGCTGACCTTGTCGAAGGTGCGGAACACCATGGCATGGCTGGCGTACTCGTCCGGCAGGCTGACGCGACCGGCCCCGGACTTGGGCGACTCGCTGACGCGCGAGGATTCCGGATACGCCATGCGGTTGGCCGTGTGGCTGCCATTGCGCCAGACGGAGAACACCGTGCCGTTGTCGACGCCGTCCAGCCGGCCGCCGGAAATGGCGATCACGTCGCGCGGACCGCCCGATGTCAGGGCATCGGCCACCGCCAGCACGCGCAGCTTGCCGGCCGGATCGCGGGCGGGCGGGTGCGGGAAGAAATGCAGGTCGTAAGGCTGGGCATCGACCGGGATCAGGCGGTCGCCGACGCGGACTTCGTGACCGCCGATATCGGCGACCAGGGTGCTGACCTCGGTGCCCGGCACGACGCCGCGGGTGAAAGTGGCCACGTTGACCCGGACCAGCTCGTAACCCAGGAACTCGCCCTTGCCGCTCTGCTCGACGATGTCCTTCCACTGGTCCACTTCGCCGCGAATCGAACGGCCGCGGAAATCGAGATCCTGGGCGCGCGGATTGTCGGTGAAGCGGGCGGTGGGCCGCACGACCAGGTAACGCTGGCCCGGCTGGCCGGCATCGAGGCCGCGCACGTAGATGTTGTGGCCGCCGGAGGCGCGCAGGCGGTCTTCGTCCAGGCCGGCGACATGCGGCAGCTGTTCGAAGCTGTCCACCACGCGGCGATCCTTGAGGAACGGCTCGATGTCGGACAGCGGTATGGCGTTGAGCGGAGCATCCTGGCGCGGCCCCGGCTGCACCGCGACGCGGTCCAGGTAGGCCAGGCTGATGACGTCGCCCGGGTAGATCAGGTGCGGGTTCTGGATCTGCGGGTTGGCCTGCCAGATCTCCGGCCATAGCCACGGCTTCTTGAGGAAGCGCGCGGAAATGTCCCACAGCGTGTCGCCACGCTTGACCACATAGGTATCAGGATGGCTTCCCGCCATCTCGGCGGCAGCCGCATAGGTGCCGACGGTCAGCACCGCAACGGCGAAAACCGTACGAAAACATTTAAACATGGCGGTATCTACCTGATTCCCCGACAGGTGGTCAGCACTATAGTCCAGAAAACCCGGCGCAACGCAAGCGCCCGCGTTAGAATTCGTGAGGCCTTGCCGGATTCCACTGGCGCCCCCATCCCGAGACGTACCATGGCCCTGCTTCCCATCCTCGAATTCCCCGATCCGCGCCTGCGGACCAAGGCCGCGCCGGTCGATGCCGGATATGTGACGACGCCCGCTTTCCAGCGCCTGCTCGACGACATGTTCGAAACCATGTACGACGCGCCCGGCATCGGCCTGGCCGCCAGCCAGGTGGACGTGCACCAGCGCTTCATGGTGATCGACATCAGCGAAGAGAAGAACCAGCCGCAGGTCTTCATCAACCCCGAGCTGAGCGACAAGGCCGGCGAGCAGGTCTACCAGGAAGGCTGCCTGTCCGTGCCCGGCATCTTCGCCGACGTCACCCGTGCCGACGAGGTGACGGTGCGCTTCCTCGACCGGCAGGGCCAGCCGCAGGAGCTGCGTGCCGACGGCTTGCTGGCGGTCTGCATCCAGCACGAGATGGATCACCTGGACGGCAAGCTGTTCGTCGACTACCTCTCGCCTCTGAAGCGCGAGATGGTGCGCAAGAAGCTGGCCAAGCAGCGCAAGCACGTCGCCTGACGTGCGCGTGCGGCGGGACCGGATGACCGGGCTGTCCCCGCCGGCTCCCCTCTCCCTTCCAGAAGCCTGCCCCCCATGAGAATCGTCTTCGCCGGCACGCCGGCGTTCGCCGTGCCCTGTCTCCGCGCGGCGCATGCCCACCATGAAGTCGTCGCCGTCTACACACAGCCCGACCGGCCTGCCGGCCGCGGCCGCGGACTGACGCCCTCGCCGGTGAAGCTGGAGGCGATACAGCGCGGCATCCCGGTGCTGCAGCCGTTGTCGCTGAAGAAGAAATCCACCCAGGATGCGCTGCGCGAGATGCAGCCTGACGTGATGATCGTCGTGGCGTACGGCCTTATCCTGCCGCAGGCGGTGCTTGACATCCCGCAGTACGGGTGCTGGAACGTCCATGCGTCGCTGCTGCCCCGCTGGCGGGGTGCGGCGCCGATCCAGCGCGCGATCGAGGCCGGCGACGACGAGACCGGCGTCTGCCTGATGCAGATGGAGGCCGGTCTGGATACAGGGCCGGTGCTGCTGGCGCAAAGCCTGCCCATTGGACCTGACGACACCGGCGGCCAGCTGCACGACCGGCTTTCCGACCTGGGCGCGCAGGTGCTTCGCGATGCGCTGGGGTTGTTGCGTGCCGGGATCCGGCTTCCGCCGCACCCGCAGTCCGACGTGGGCATCGAATATGCGCACAAGCTGGACAAGGCCGAGGCGAAGCTGGACTGGACGCAGCCCGCCGACGTGCTGGCGCGCAAGGTGCGCGCGTTCAACCCGTGGCCCGTCGCCGAAGCACAGGTCGCCGGTGAGCGCCTGCGCATCCATGGTGCCGTGCCCGTCGACCACGGGCATGCCGCAGCCCCCGGGACCTTGCTGGCCGCGAACAGGCAGGGTCTGGACATCGCCTGTGGCACGGGCGTGCTGCGCCTGCGCGTCGTCCAGCGGGAAGGCGGCAAGGCCATCACCGCGGCGGACTACCTCAACGCGCGGCGCGACCTGGTGGCCTCATGACGACCCAGGCCGGCGTCGCGGTGCGGGTCATCGCGACCCGCGTCGTGGACGCCGTGATGCATCGGGGTCGCTCGCTGAAGGCCGAGCTCGCCGCGAACCTGCCCCGCATCGAGGATGCGCGCGACCGCGCGCTGCTGGAGGCGATCTGCTTCGCTGCCCTGCGCTCGCGCGTGCGCGGCGAGGCGGCGATCGCGGCTTGGATGAGCAAGCCCCCGGGACCGGGCGACAGCGAGCTGCGCGCGCTGTTGCACGTGGGGTTCGCGCAACTGGTGGTGATGGCACTGCCCGCGCATGCCGCACTGTCCGCCACGGTGGAAGCCGTGCGGGCGTTGGGGCGACCGCACCAGGACAAGCTGGTGAATGCGCTGCTGCGGCGCGCGCAGCGCGAAGGCTTGCCGACGGTGCCTGCCGACGCAGCCTGGCCCGCCTGGTTGCGGCGGCACGTACGCACGGACTGGCCGCAGCAGGCCGACGCGATCTTCGCCGCCAGCCAGCGCGAGGCGCCGCTGTGGCTGCGGGTGAACCGCCGCCACGGCACGCGCGAGGCGTATCGGGGGCGGCTTCAGGATGCCGGCATCGCGGCCGAGACCGCCGACGGCGTGGCGGATGCCCTCCTGTTGCGGGCGCCCGTCGCGGCCACCACGTTGCCCGGCTTTGCCGAGGGCCATGTGTCGGTGCAGGACGGTGCCGCCCAGCGTGTGGCGGATCTGTTCCACGATCTGCCGGCCGGTGCGCGCGTGCTGGACCTGTGCGCAGCCCCCGGTGGCAAGTCCGCGCATCTGCTCGAACGCGACCCGTCGCTGCAGCTCGTGGCGCTGGATATCGATGCGCGCCGCCTGCAGCGGGTGCGCGAAACACTGGAGCGCGTGGGCGTGAGTGCACGCCTGCACGCAGCTGATGGTGCCGATCCGGCGTCGTGGTGGGATGGACAACCATTCGACGCCGTGCTGCTCGATGCGCCCTGCTCCGCCACGGGTATCGTCCGGCGCCAGCCTGATGTCCTGCTGCACCGCCGTGCGGAGGACATGGTGGCGTTGACCGGCCTGCAGGCGCGCCTGCTCGACGCCGCATGGCAGGTGCTGCGCCCGGGCGGCCGGCTGGTCTACGCCACCTGCTCGCTGCTGCGAATGGAAAATGCGGAGCAACTCGCGTCGTTCAGGGCAAGGCATGCCGATGCCGCGATGGAGGCACTGGGTGACGCGTGGGGTCGCGCCGATGACGGTGGCAGGCAGCGGCTTCCGGGCGAGCAGGACATGGACGGGTTCTTCTATGCCGCACTGCGGAAAGCGTGAGCCCGGTTGCAGGACGTCGCATCTCACCCGCGCGTCGTTGCAGGGGTGTGCCGTGAAGGCGCGCGGCTGACGCATACTTGCGCGCCGCGGGCGGTTCGAGTGTCGCGCGGTCGCGGCACGAACGTGCCGCGATGGCGGTCGCGCCCGCGGCAGTGCGGAGACCGCCGCCTTTATCGTCACGTCGAAATGCGCAGGACCGGGAGCTATGCAGGACAGGAGTGAACGTCGACAGGAGGTCGCGCGCGGGCTGACATGGCTGGCCGGCTTCGCCGCTACCGCCCTGCTTGTCGTGCCGAAGGGCCTGTCCGTGTTCGCCGCTCTGATGTGCCTCGCCACGTTGCTGGCGCTGCCGGACGCGCTGCGCGATCGGCGCGCCGTGCCGCGTGCCTTGTATGCGCTGCTCGCCGTCGCGGTGTTCGTGATCGCCGTCGCTGCCACGTCGATGTGGCGAGGCGATGCGCGGCTGGCCGAACTGGACAACCCATCGCGCACCTTGCTGCTGCCTTGGTGCGCCTGGCTGGCCTGGGTGACGCGCGTGCGCCTGTCCGGCCTGTGGTACGGCGCCTTGGTCGGGCTGCTGGTCGCATCCGCCGTATCGATCGCGCAGTCGGCGTTGGGCATGGATCGGGCAGGCAGCGACGCCAACCCGATCGTGTTCGCCAATGCCGTGTTGGCGTTGTCGGTGGTCGCGGTGTTCTGCAGGCCCGCGGACGAGCGGGGAAGGATGCGCCTTCTGGTGCTGGCGGCCATCGTACTGGCCAATGTCGCGGTCACCCTGAGCGGCAGCCGCGGCGTGCTGCCGGGTCTGGGGCTGGTGGTGCTGATGTGGCTGGTGGGCACGGCGCCGCGCCGTCGCTGGTGGCGGCTCGGCGGCGCGGCCGTCGTGGTGGCGGCGCTGTTCGTCGCGATGTGGACGGTGCCGTGGTTGTCCACCCAGTTCCGTCTGGATCAGTTGCACGCGGACGTGGCCGGCCTCTCCCAGGGACAGGTGGACAAGCCCATCAGCGCGCGTATCGCCCTGCTGTCGGTGGCCTGGGACGCGTTTCGCGAAGCGCCGCTCACGGGGACCGGCATCGGCGGGTTCGCCGAGCGGATCGATGACAGCCGGTACTGCCTGGGACGAGAGCGGCATTTCTGCGGACTGCAGCACGCGCACAACGACATCGCCCAGTGGGGGGCGACGATGGGCTTGTTCGGTATCGCAGCACTGGCCGCGCTGTACCTGGTGCCCCTGCTGATCGCTGCGCGCCAGATCCGGCAGGCCCGGCTCGACCGGCTCGACCGGCTCGACCGGCTCGACCGGCTCGACCGGCTCGACCGGCTCGACCGGCTCGACCGGCCGCGCGGCGCGCCCTGGACCGCAGGCATGCTGGCAGCGACCTATCTGGTGTCCGGCCTGACCCAGTCGATGTTTTCCCACGCCCTGAGCACCAGCGCCTTCGTGTTGCTGGCTGGGTTGCTGCTGGGCAGTGGGATGGTGGCTTCAAGGGGCTCGAGCGAAACCCATTCACATTCGTGAATTCAGGTGAAACGTACCGCGGCCGTGCTTGATGGCTCTCACAATCGAGTCATGGAGCGATTTCTACAATCGGCCCTCCACCGCCTCCCCTCTCTCCAATGCCGCACGTGAACCTGATCGGCTGGGACAACGGTGTCGGCCTGAGCCGCGATCTCCGTCTCATCGAACAGGCACTGCGGGACGCCGGCTATCGGGTCAGCCTGCAGCCGGCGCGCGGCCGCGGCAAGCTGAGGAAGTGGTTCGGTCCTTGGCTGCAGCGGGCTCGTCTTGCCGGACGGCGCCTGGTCGGCGCAGAGCGGTTCGACCTGAACATCATGCTCGAGCACGTGGCCCCCGAGTACCTGCAGTCTGCGGCCCGCAATGCCTTCATTCCGAATCCGGAATGGTGCCTGCCGCGCGACGTGCGGCGCCTGCGTCGCGTCGATGGCGTGATGACGAAGACCCGCCATGCCGAGCAGATCTTCCGCAGTCGGGGTGCGGCCATCGCACCCATCGGGTTCACAAGCAGCGATCGCCGTCTCCCCCACGTGGAAAGACAGCGCACCTTCCTGCACTTGGCCGGGCGCAGCAACGCCAAGCGCACGCGCGTGGTGCTCGAGACATGGGCGCGGCACCCCGAATGGCCCACGCTGACGGTGGTACAGCATCCGCGCATGGCGGACACCCGGCCACGGGCGTCGAACATCGTGCATCGCGTGGACTACTTGGCGGACGCCGAGCTGCGCGAGTTGCAGAACGCAAATCTCTTCCACCTGTGTCCCTCGGAAACCGAAGGCTTCGGCCACTACATCGTGGAGGCGCTCAGCGTGGGTGCCGTCGTGCTGACGACCGACGCCGCGCCGATGAACGAACTGGTCACCGAAGAGCGCGGCGTGCTGATCCCGTACTCGCACACGGATCGCCAGCATCTGGCCACGCGCTACCTGGTGGATGCGCAGGCCCTGGAGGCGGCGGTCTCCACCGTGTTGGCGATGGACGATGCGGCGATCCAGGCGAAACAGCAGGCGGCACGCGCGTTCTTCCTGGACAACGATGCCGCGTTCCGCGCCCGACTGGTGGAGGCGGTGACGGCGATGGTCGGCCAGCCGCGAAGCGCGGGCGCCCGGGACGCCCATGCTGCGGTCCTGGAGGCTTGTCCAGCGCAGGAACCCGCCCTGCCGGTCGCGCAGGCCTGAGGCCGCCACGCCGCGGACCGCGCGGGTAGAATCGGCGGATGCCTCTTCTTCCCGTTTCCCTCGTCGTCATCACCCACAACGAGGCCTCGAACATCGCGCGCTGCCTGGACAGCGTGCCCTTCGCCGCGGACAAGCTGGTGGTCGACAGCGGCAGCGAGGACGAGACGGTCGCGGTTGCCGAAGCGCATGGTGCGCGCGTGGTGCACCAGCCCTGGCTGGGCTTCGGACCCCAGCGCAACTTCGCCGACACCCGGGCCATCCATGACTGGGTGCTGGTACTGGATGCGGACGAATTCCTTTCCCCCGAACTGGCTGCCCAGCTCGAGGCCGGTTTGCCCGCGCTGATGGCGTCCGACAAGGCCGGCGCCTGGTTGCGGCGACGTACCTGGCTGATGGGCGCGCCGATGCGCTGGTATCGCCCGATGGTGGGCGAGCGCATGGCGCGGCTGTACCACCGGGGGCGTGCGCGCTGGAGCGATGCGCGCGTGCATGAATCGCTGCGCTTCGACGGCGAAGCGCTGGAGTTCACTGCGCCGTTCAACCACGCCGACAATCCCAGCCTGGTGCACAAGCAGTTGAAGGTGCTGCGCTACAGCGAGCTGAAGGCGCTGGACTGGAACGACAAGGGGCGCCCGGTGCGGATGTGGCTGGCGCCACTGGTGTACCTGGCCAGTTTCATCAAGGACTATCTGGTGCGGCTGGCGTTCCTGGATGGCTGGCGCGGCTTCATCATCGCGCAGACCGCCGCCAGCTACGCCGTGTACAAGCGCATGCGCTATTACGAAATGCAGCACAACCCCGCATCGATCGATGCCGCACACCGCAAGCTCGTCCGACACGAACTGGAACGCTGATGGCCAAGCATTACCTCCTCTACGGCTCGGAGCGCTACGCGCTCGCCATCCTGCGGCCGCTGCAGGACGCGATCCGCGCCCGCGGCGGCGAAGCCGCGTGGTTCTTCGACGGTCCCGGCGCGGAAGACCTGAGGCCGGACGAGAAACTGCTGGCCACCACGGAAGAGGTCCGGCGCTGGAACGCCATCGCCGTGATCACCGGCAGCAACGCGGTGCCGCACTTCTTCCCGGGCGTGAAGGTCGAAACCTTCCATGGCTTCGATGCCGGCAAGCCGCGGCACATCTACATCCGCGGCTTCTTCGATCTCTACTGCACCACCGGACCGAACGATACGCGCGCGTTCTCCGAGATCGCCGCGCGCGTCGGCCACTTCAAGGTGGTCGAGACCGGCTGGCCGAAGATCGATCCCTTCATGCAGGAGATCGCCGGCGGCGTGCCGCCGGTGCGCGAACCGCCCGTCATCCTGTACCACTCGACGTTCTCGCCGTCATGGAGCGCGGCCGAGACGCTGTACGAGGAAGTGAAGCGGCTGTCGCGCAGCGGCGAATGGCGCTGGATCGTGACCTTCCATCCGAAGATGAATCCGGACACCGTCGCGAAGTTTCGCGCGCTGCAGAACGACCACCTCCGGTTCGCCGACGACGACAACATCCTCGACCTGTTCCCGCAGGCGGACATGATGTGTTCCGATACCTCGTCGGCGCTGAACGAGTTCCTGTTGACCCACAAGCCGGTGGTGACCTTCAAGAACCGCCGCCCCGGGCCGCAGCTGATCGATATCGATGACGCGGCGCAGTTCGAGCCCGCGATCCGTCGCGCGCTGGCCCGGCCGCCGGAACTGATGCAGGCCATCGTCGACTATGCGGACAGCATCCACCCGTATCGCGACGGGCGCTCCAGCGAACGGGTGCTGGACGCCATCGATGACTTCATCGCTGCCGGTGCACGGAATCCGCGCCCGAAGCCGATGAACCTGTGGCGCAAGCTGAAGATCCGGCGCCGGATAGGCTACTGGGGGCCGGCGTGAGCGAAGCTGCCGGCTGCCACCGTGCAGCGGCATCGCAAGCACCCTGGGGCTCGCCATCAGGGCGCATGTCGCGGCGCCCGAGATAGCTCCATCACCAGCGCATGCGATGCGCGGCCAGCGTGTCGCGCAGCTGCCGGTAAACGCTCTCGGCGTCACGCACAGGCACGAAGCGCAACGCCAGCGGCGCGGCGATCCCGTTCGCGCCCGCCGTGTCCAGCCAGAGCGTCGCGGTGCCGCAGGCATGGTCCAGCGGCGAGCGCGACAAGCGCAGCGCCTGCAGTTTGTCGATTTCGGCGAAGCGCCAGTAGCGCGACCACCAGCCACTGCGCACGGCCACCAACTGGTCGTCCAGCGACCAACCCATGCGCTGTGCCTGCCTGCGTGCGGCATGCCCGGCGAAGAGGATCCATGCCAGCCCCAGCCACGCCCACCCGCCGAGATGCCAGGCGGCGACACCGGTCGCCGGCAACAGGATCGCCAGCGAGGGCAACCACAGGCGCCAGCGCGCGGAAGCATCCACCGGCTGCCAGTCGTCGCGTGGCCATGGCGCGCGGGGCAGCAGGTGGCCGATCAGCGCGTCGCATGCGTCGGGGGTCGCAACCGGCGCGATGTCCTTCAGGGCGCGTGAGTCCTGCCCCGACCTGTCGGCGACGGCCGTATCGATGCGCAGCGAGCGTCGACGGAACAGGCGATGCAGGACGCCTTCGTGCAGGGTCCACGCCTGGATCCGCCGTCGCGCCACGCTTGTGCGCAGGCGAGCGAACAGGCCACGCTCCACCATCAGCCTGCGCGGCTCCTCGGTCAGCCGGAATCCGTGGAACTGCGACAGCGCCAGCGCGACCGAGAGCAGGCGTACCAGCGCCAGTGCGATGCCGATCAGGGCGACGCCGCCGGCCGCGCCCGTCAGCCAACCCAGGTGCAGCTCCTCGGCATAGCCGTAGGCCTGCCGCGCGCCTTGCCGGAAAAACTGCTCGATCATCCGCTCCGGCAGGATCTGCCACGCGGCACCGAATCCGGCGGCCACGACGATCATGCCGCGATTGGAGATCAGTCCCAGGCGGATGACGTCCAGCGTCGACAGGGACAGCAGCGTGGTGCCTTCGCGGGGCGCTGCCGCGTCCGGTTCGGACGACGCTGGCGCGGTCCCGTGCGCCTGGTGTCGCACCAGGTCCTCCAGCGCCAGCGCGTCGCGAAGGCCGAGCACGCGCATCTGCGCCTCCGGCTTCTGCCCGCCCGCCGACTCCAGCCGGACTTCGGCGACACCGAACAGGCGGTGCAGCAGGGACTGGTGCACGACCACGTTGTGGATGCGCGAGAACGGAATCTCGCGGCGCGAGCGATGCAGCAGGCCTTCCCGCACCGTCAGGCCGTCGCGTCCGATGGTGTAGCGGTAGGTGAAGTACTGCAGTATCGCCAGCACGACCAGCACCGTGATGCCGATGACGGGTGCGAACGAGGCCCACAGCTCGCCGTCGCCACTGCTCTTGCGCGCACCGAACACCAGCAGCGCGACCAGCGGGAAGATGAACTGCTTGAGCTGCTGCAGCAGCACGAAGAGCCACGACCACGGATGCAGTCGGCGTTCGTCCGGCGCGGCGCCCGGGATGGCGTCGTCCATCACAGGGCGTCGTCGTGGTCGACCTGGGTGGCCAGGCGCTCGCGCAGGCGTTCCGCGTCGTCCGCATCCAGTCCGGAGACCGTGACGGCGGCCATGCGTGTGCCGGCCGTGTGAACGACGAGCGTGGACAGGCGGGCGTTGCGTTCCAGCGGTCCGCGTTTCAGGTCGAGATGCTGCACGCGCGAAATCGGCACGTGCGTTTCGCTCTGCCACCAGTTGCCCCGGCGCACGGCGAATCCCCGGTCATCCAGCCGCCAGCGCGTACGGCGATGCCGCTTCACCGCCACCCAGGCGCCCAACCCCGCGCCGGCCAGCGCGGCCACGGGGACCGCCAGCCACGGCGACACCATGTCGGTGGCGCGCGACAGGAAGAACGCCGGGAAGCCGAACGGGAACAGCAGCGCCGCGCCGCCAAGGGCGGCGAGCCACGCGCCGCGAGTGGGCAGGGCCTGCCAGTCGGGGGATGGCGCAGCGTCGATCGCGGGCGTGTCCATGGGGTGGCTCATGCAGCAGGCGCATCCTCTTCGCGCGAACGTAGGCGAGGGGATGCGGTGCATCGCGCGTCATGCCATCCCCGGGTCCGGCTCAGCGGTAAGGATTTTCCTCGCCGCTGCCCGGTGGCCGCAGCGTATAGCGTTTGTAGGTCCACTGGTACTGCGCGGGATCGCGCCGGGCGATCCGCTCGACGGTTTCGTTGAGTGCGGTGACGGCGGTGACCGGATCCGCGTCGGCGATCGCCGGCGGTGCCGGCTCCACATGCAGTGAGAAGTCCGGCCCGGGGCCGATCCGTTCGCACCAGGCGAACAGCACGGTCGCGCCGGTACGCTCGGCGAGCCGCGATACCAGCGTCATCGTCAGCGCGGGGGTGCCGAAGAAGGGTGCGAACTCGCCATCGCCGGCTTTCGGTTGCTGGTCGGGCAGGATGCCGACGGCGCCGCCTTCCTTCAGGACCTTCCACAACTGCCGCACCGCCGGGCCCTCGGCACGCACCTGGCGGATGTTGTCCGCGCCGCGAACGCGCAGCAGGAAGGCGTCGCCCACCGGCGACGCCGGGGGGCGGTACACGATGGCGAGCGGGCCGCGCGAGGCCAGCCACTGGTTGAGCAACTCCCAGTTGCCGAAGTGCGGCGCCGCCACGATCACTCCCTTGCCGCTGGCCAGTGCTGC
Source organism: uncultured Pseudoxanthomonas sp. (assembly GCF_947498795.1). Taxonomy (NCBI): domain Bacteria; kingdom Pseudomonadati; phylum Pseudomonadota; class Gammaproteobacteria; order Lysobacterales; family Lysobacteraceae; genus Pseudoxanthomonas; species uncultured Pseudoxanthomonas sp. The sequence goes on from NZ_CANMLQ010000003.1 coordinate 175,387, forward strand.
GTCGTACAGCGCCTCGCCGTGGCGTTCGCGCAGGCAGGCGAGGTTGTCGGCGGGCTTCCGGGTCCAGAAGCGGAGCGTTTCCAGCGCCTGGCGCGCGGTGGTCCGTAGGATCGCCTGGTGCAGGTCCTCGCGCTGGCTGGGCAGCAGGTCGGGATAAGCGATCTCCAGGTTGCGGCGCGCGACGCGACTTTCGCGCGCGTCCGCCTTCCGCCAGACCCACGCCATCGCATCCCCCAGTGCGCGCAGCCACGGCCAGGGGAGGCGCCCGACCAGGGCGGCGGCGTGGTAGCCAAGGGCGGCGAAGGTGTCCGGTTTCATCCGCCGAGTGTAGCCAACCCGCACGCCCCGGCTTCTGATGGCCGCGCATGTCCCGCTATCCTGCCCGCTGCTTCGACCCCGGACTTGCGCCCATGCTTTCCCTGATCCAGCGCGTGACGCAGGCGACCGTGACCGTCGACGACGCGGTCGTCGGCGCGATCGAAGGGGGCTTGCTGGCGCTGGTCGCGGTGGAGCCCGGCGACACCGAGACCCAGATCGCGCGCATGGCCGAGCGGTTGCTGGGCTACCGCGTCTTCGCCGACGACGCGGGGCGGATGAACCGCTCCCTGGCCGACACCGGAGGAGGCCTGCTGCTGGTCAGCCAGTTCACGCTGGCCGCCGACACCCGGTCGGGCATGCGTCCCAGCTTCACCACCGCCGCGCCGCCCACTGAGGCTGAACAGGGCTTCAACCGGTTGGTATCGATCTGTCGCCAACGGCATGCCGGAAGGGTGGAAACGGGGCGTTTCGGCGCCCATATGGCGATCAGCCTCGTCAATGACGGGCCCGTGACCTTCCTGCTGCGTCCCTGACGTTCCTTCCTTGCCAAGGGTGGGCTTCAGGAACGGAAGCCGGCCCGGGCTGGTATAATACGAGGTTCTCCCTTCCTTACTCCCGGTGGCGCAACCTCCATGGCCAACGAACGTCCTGCCCAGCAGTCCGACATCAAGCTCTTGATCAGCAAGGGCCTGGAGCAGGGCTATCTGACTTACGCCGAAGTCAACGACCACCTCCCCGACGACATCGTCGACCCGGAGCAGATCGAAGACATCATCGGCATGATCAACGGCATGGGCATCGATGTCCATGAAGTCGCCCCCGATGCAGAGACGCTGCTGCTCGCCGACGGCAATACCGGCAACCGCGAAGTCGACGAGACCGCGGCGGAAGAAGCCGCCGCCGCGCTGACCTCGCTCGATACCGAAGGTGGCCGCACCACCGACCCGGTGCGCATGTACATGCGCGAGATGGGCACCGTCGAACTGCTGACCCGCGAAGGCGAAATCGCCATCGCCAAGCGCATCGAGGAAGGCCTGGGCCAGGTGCAGGCGTCGCTGGGCAACTTCCCGTGGTCGATCGAACTGCTGCTGGAAGAATACGAACTGCACAAGGCAGGCAAGAAGCGCCTGGCCGAAGTGGTCGTCGGCTTCAACGACATCGAGGAGCCGGCTGAAGAAGTGCCGGCCGCCGAAGAAGTGGTCGAAGCGGCGGACGACGATGCCGATGACGACGATGCCGGCGACGACACCGCCGAGGAAGCGGCCCCCACGGGTCCCGATCCCGAGGAAGTCGCCCGTCGCATGCAGGTGCTGGCCGACGGCTATGCCAAGTTCAAGAAGTCGTATGCGAAGAACGGCGCCGACAACAAGGCGGTCGTCAAGCTGCGCACCGAGCTGGGCGAAACCTTCGTCACCCTGAAGCTGCCGCTGCCGCTGACCGACACGCTGGTGCGCAAGCTGCGCGAAGTCGTGGCCCAGGTGAAGGACCACGAGCGTCGCGTGCTGCACCTGTGCGCCAATGTCGCCAAGATGCCGCGCAAGGAATTCCTGCGCGCCTGGGAAGGCAACCAGACCAACCTCGGTTGGGTGGACGAAGTGCTGAAGCGCAAGCAGAAGTGGTCGTCCGGCCTGCGCGACGTACGCGAGCAGATCGTCGCCGAGCAGGAGGCCACCATCGCCGTCGAGCAGGCGATGCACCTGACGCTGGCCGACATCAAGGACATCAGCCGCGCGATGGCCTACGGCGAAGCCAAGGCACGCAAGGCCAAGAAGGAAATGGTTGAGGCCAACCTGCGCCTGGTGATCTCCATCGCCAAGAAGTACACCAACCGCGGCCTGCAGTTCCTCGACCTGATCCAGGAAGGCAACATCGGCCTGATGAAGGCGGTGGACAAGTTCGAGTACCGCCGCGGCTACAAGTTCTCGACGTACGCGACCTGGTGGATCCGCCAGGCGATCACCCGCTCGATCGCCGACCAGGCCCGCACCATCCGCATCCCGGTGCACATGATCGAGACGATCAACAAGCTCAACCGCATTTCCCGCCAGATGCTCCAGCAGTACGGCCGCGAGGCCACGCCGGAGGAGCTGGCCAAGGAAATGGACATGCCCGAGGACAAGATCCGCAAGGTCATGAAGATCGCGAAGGAACCGATCTCCATGGAAACCCCGATCGGCGACGACGAGGATTCGCACCTGGGCGACTTCATCGAGGACACCAACGTGGAGTCCCCGATCGAGAACACCACCAACATCAATCTGTCGGAAACGGTCCGCGACGTGCTTGCCGGCCTGACCCCGCGGGAAGCCAAGGTGCTGCGGATGCGTTTCGGCATCGACATGAATACCGACCACACCCTCGAGGAAGTCGGCAAGCAGTTCGACGTCACCCGCGAGCGCATCCGCCAGATAGAAGCGAAGGCGTTGCGCAAGCTGCGCCACCCGTCGCGCTCGGAACAGCTGCGCAGTTTCCTCGATATCGACTGACGCGAGGAACGCGGCGTTTGCACCAACGAAGCGCGGCCCTTGATGGGCCGCGTTTCTTTTTGGTGCGACGAGATGCGCCTGCGGCGTCGTGCGTTCTCATCGTCATCACGCGACCGTCGTTATGCTGTCGCGACCCCACGAGTCAGACTTTCGCGTGCAGCGACGGGACGCCATGAAATCCGTCCTTGCCATCGCGTTGCTGGGCACCATGCCCCGCGTGATGGCGCAGGCCACCCGAGCAGCGGACACCGCCGCGACCCCCGCACGATTCGATCTGGAAACGGTTCCACGCCTGGCGCGCGCGCTGGCGCGGCAGCCGTATCACGCCCCTGACGCCCAGCTGCCTGCGTCGCTGGACACCGGTTACGACGCATACCGCGATCTGCGTTTCGATCAAGCGCAGGCGATCTGGCGAAAGGAGGGCCTGCCCTTCCAGTTGCAGATGTTCCATCGCGGCTTCCTGTTCAAGCAGCGCGTCGACCTGCATCGCGTGCACGACGGTGTCGCCACGCCCATCGCCTATTCGCCTGACCTGTTCGCGTTCCCGCCCGGTGTCGATCCGGGCATGCGGGACGACATCGGCTTCGCCGGGTTCCGCGTGCATACGCCACTGAACCAGCCCGGCGTGTACGACGAACTGATCGCGTTCCTGGGGGCCAGCTATTTCCGCGCACTGGGCAAGGGGCATGCCTACGGTCTGTCGGCGCGCGGCCTGGCGCTGGGCAGCGGCGACGCCGGGGAGGAAGAGTTCCCACTGTTCCGTACGTTCTGGATCGAACAACCCGCGCCCGGCGCGCGTCGCCTGGTCGTGCACGCGCTGCTCGACAGCCCCAGCATCGCCGGTGCGTTCCGTTTCGAGATCCTGCCGGGCGACGAGACCGTCATCGACGTGCAATCGCGCCTGTTTCCCCGCGTCGATCTCCCCCGTGCGGGCATTGCGCCGCTGACCAGCATGTTCGAGTTCGACGCCGGCGATCGCGTCGGTACCGACGACTATCGGCCTGCGGTGCACGACTCCGACGGACTGGCGATCCTCAATGGCCGAGGCGACCAGATCTGGCGACCCTTGAGCAATCCGCGGCGCGTGCAGATCAGTGCTTTCGCCGATGCGGGTCCGCGGGGTTTCGGCCTGATGCAGCGCAAGCGCGGGTTCGCCGACTATGCGGACATCGAGGCGCGCTACCACCAGCGCCCCAGCCTGTGGATCGAGCCACGCGGCGACTGGGGCAAGGGCGCGGTGACGCTGGTCGAAATTCCCACCGGCGACGAGTACCACGACAACATCGTCGCCTTCTGGCGCCCGGAGCAGCCGCTGCGCGCCGGCCGTGAGCATCGTTTCGACTATCGCATGCACTGGTGCGATGCGCATCGCTGGAAAGCCGACCTGGCCATCGTCGCCGATACGCGCATCGGTGCGGCGCCGGATCCGGCACGGCGCCTGGTGGTGCTCGATCTCGAAGGGGGGCGCCTTGCCTCGCTGCCGCGCGATGTCCGGCTGACGCCCGACGTCTGGGCCGCCCGTGGCGAAGTGGTCGGCGCGGTGGTTTATCCGAATCCCGAGACGCAGGGGTGGCGCCTCAGTTTCGAGTTCCGCCCGCAAACGCAACGTGGGGACGACCGCGACGTCGAGTTGCATGCGCGCGTCCTCGAGGGCCATGCGCCGCTGTCCGAAACCTGGCTGTATCGATGGAGCCCGTGACCATGCACGATGCACACTCGCCGTCGCCTTCTTGGCTGCCGCCGGAATCGCCGTTGCCCATGCCGGTGCAGGATCTGCGCAATGGCCGCCTGTCTTCGCGCCGCCTGCCGACGTCGCCCTCCGGGATCGCCTGGCGCCGCGCGGGGGTGATGGGCATGGCGGTCGCGATGACACTGTTCGCCACCTACCAGATCTGGTGGGTGCTGCGGGGAGACGGCATCAGCATGCTCGAGGGCGTACTGCTGGCGCTCTTCGTCGCTTTGTTCGCCTGGATCGCCCTGTCGTTCTCCAGTGCGCTGGCAGGATTTGCGTTGCTGCTGTCGAAGCGTCCGTACCCGCTCGGCATCGACGAGGGTCACCGGCCATCGCTGACGACACGCACGGCACTGCTCGTGCCCACGTACAACGAAGACCCGCAGCGGGTGCTGGCCGGCGTGCAGGCGATGCATGAATCGCTGGTGGATACCGGTCAGTCCGCTTGCTTCGACTTCTTCATCCTCAGCGACACCACCGACGAGGACGTGCGACGAAAAGAGGCCGTGGCCGTGCACGCGTTGCGGCATCGCCTGGGCCCGGACGCGCGCGTCTTCTATCGGCGCCGGGAGAAGAACACCGAACGGAAGGCCGGCAACATCGCAGACTGGGTGCGCCGCTTCGGTGGCGCGTATCCGCATCTGCTGATCCTGGATGCGGACAGCCTGATGAGCGGCGAGACGCTGGTGAGGCTGTCGGCGGCAATGGAACGCGAGCCGACGCTCGCCCTCATCCAGACGCTGCCGATGATCGTCAACGGGCGCACGTTCTTCGCGCGCATGCAGCAGTTCGCCGGGCGCGTCTACGGTCCCGTGGCGGCGCACGGCATCGCATGGTGGCATGGGGCGGAGGGCAACTACTGGGGCCACAACGCCATGATCCGCACGGCCGCCTTCGCGCGCCACGCGGGCCTGCCCCGGTTGGGGGGTGGCAAGCCGTTCGAAGGCGCCGTGCTTAGCCACGACTTCGTCGAAGCCGCACTGCTGCGTCGCGGTGGCTGGGCGGTGCACATGGTGCCCGGCATGGGCGGCAGCTTCGAAGAAGGACCGCCGTCGCTGATCGACATGCTCGTGCGCGATCGCCGCTGGTGCCAGGGCAACCTGCAGCATGGCGCCGTGCTGCCCGCGCGTGGTCTCCATTGGATCAGCCGAATGCACCTGATGGTGGGAATCGGCCACTACGCCACCGCGCCCATGTGGGCGATGCTGATGCTGGTGGGTCTGGCGATCCCGCTGCAGCAGGCGGGTTTCCACTTGTCACAACCGCAGCTCGACGGGTTCACGCCCGCGCTCTACTGGCGAGGCGGTGATCCCGAGCGTTTCCTCTGGGTCTTTTACCTGACCATGGCGGTGCTGCTGGCGCCGAAGGTCATGGGGTGCATTGCCACGATGCTCGATGCGCCGTTGCGTCGGCAGTGCGGCGGTGCGCTGCGCATCGCCGGCAGCGCCCTGCTGGAGACGATGATGGCGGCCCTGATGGCGCCCGTGACCATGTACGTGCAATCGCGGGGCGTGGCCGAAGTGCTGGCCGGGCGCGACTCCGGGTGGGAAACGCAACGTCGCGATGACGGCAGCGTGCCGCTCGCGGGACTGGTGCGCCGCTACGCCGGCCTCAGCGTGTTCGGTGCCTTCAGCGGCGTGCTTGCGTACCTGGTGTCACCGGCGTTGGCCGCATGGATGGCCCCGGTGGTGATGGGCATGGTGCTTTCCGTGCCGCTCAACCTGTTGACGGCATCGCCCTCGCTCGGCGACCGCTTGCGCAGGGCAGGCTGGCTGCGCACCCCCGAAGAAGCCGCGCCGCCCACGATCCTCGCGCGTGCGCTCGAGCTCCGCACGCCGTTCGTCGAGGCACCGTCCCCTACCGCCTCCGGTACAATTCCGGCGGCGGAGGGCCTATAGCTCAATGGTTAGAGCAGAGGACTCATAATCCTTTGGTTCCAGGTTCGAGTCCTGGTGGGCCCACCAACCGCTTGAGGCCGTCAGGCCTTGTCGTGCCTCGCACGCCGAAGCAGGGCTTCGCCTCTGGTGGGTCGCGACGACCGTCGTGACAGCGAACTTTCTTCGCGGGAAGGCGTCGACGTCGACCACCTGGTACGCGTGCGCAGTCCAGGTACGGTGTGCGGCAGCGTCGGCGAGACCCGGGCCGGCCGTGTTTGCAGTGAATCCCTTACCCTTGGATCGAACATGCGCCTGCTGGCCGGATGCGAATTGACCGTCGAATGCCTCGAAGACTGCGCGGTGGTCGCGATGCTGCGGCCGCGCAGCGGCGAGTCGCAGTGGTTGGCCAGCGAATCCTATTCCTTCGATCCCCATGTTCGGCCGACGGAGTACGTCGATGTGTTCGGCAATCTGTGCCAGCGCTTCGTGGTGCCGCGCGGGCGCATGCGGATACGCGCGGAGCTCGAGGTCGAGACCGAGCGGGACATCGCCATCGCGCCTTGGATTGCGCCGACACCTGCGGCCCGGCTGCCCGATCACGCGCTGCAATACCTGCTGCCGAGCCGCTACTGCCCGAGCGATCGTGCGTTCGAGCAGGCGCAGGCCATCGTGGACGCAGCGGACCCGCGCAACGGCCAGGTAGGGGCCATCGTGGAATGGATCCGCACCCATATCGCCTACCGGTACGGGGTCAGCGATGCCACCACGGATGCGCTCGGCACGCTCGAGGCGGGTGCCGGCGTCTGCCGCGACTACGCGCATGTCGGGATCACCTTGTGCAGGTGCCTGCGAATTCCGGCCCGCATGGTGGTGGGCTATCTGCATGGCCTGGAGCCCATGGACCTGCACGCGTGGTTCGAGGCGTTCCTGGATGGCCGTTGGTACACGTTCGACCCGACCCAGTCCGCCCCCCGCGGTGGCCGGATCGTGGTCGCGCACGGGCGCGACGCCGCCGACGTGGCGTTCCTGACGAACTACGGTTGGCTGCAGACCGTGGACATGCAGGTGTGGGTGGGTGAGCGGATGGGCGAGGCGCCTGCTTCGTCGTCGAGCGGATAGCGTTCGGTCGCCGTCCAACTGCATCCGCGGAGTGGTGGGCTTCTGGTCCCGGATGCACCGCACGCTCTCGGGAGAGCGGTGCCCATGGATCGGCGCGAGCACGTGTATCGCCCGCCGCGCAGTTGCTAAGCTGGCGGGGTCGGGATGCTCTGGGGAGAGCCATGTCGTTGATGGGGAAGTGGACGGTCGGCGTGTGGCTGGCCGTCGTGCTGTGGATGTCGGCGTTTGTGGAAAGCCGGGCGGGGGACGCCCCGGCGCCCGTTGCGAATCCGGCGTCGTGGGGTCTCTACGCGGAGGTTGCGGGCAAGACCTGGACGGGGGAACACGGGTCCGTTTCGTGGGCATGGGCGGCCGATGGCACGCTGGTGCAGTCGGACGCCGGCTCGACCAGCGTGATCAGGCTGGGTGAACGTCCAGGCCGGCTGATCCAGGAGAGCGGCAGGCTGTACACCTATGACGGGCACATCGCCGCCGACGGCTCGGTCCTGTGGCTGCGGCGGGGTCCGATCAAGTCGCCGATGCGGATTTCATTGAAAGAGGGCCGCGTGGTGGCGGAGTCGGTCAAGGTCGATGACGACTTGCGCGTGGTGGACATCGGACGCGCACGGAGCTACGGCCCGCTTCTTCCTGCCACACCCGCGTCCGCGCCTGCGGCGACAGCGGCGGTCTCCGCATCGGGCGGGCCCGCCGCGCCGTCGCATCCACGCACCAGTGTCGACACGCACGTTGCTCCTGCGGCCGCGCCGAAGTCCGGCCCTCGCACCCTCTCCGAAGCGGACCTGGCCACGCTGCGCCAGCGCATCCAGGGCGACAAGGCGCGGCGTACGCAGGCATTGACCCAGGAGCGCGCGGCGGCGGAACAACTGCGCCAACAGCTTGAACAGGCGCAGCAGATGACCGCAGTCGAGGAAGACGTGTGGGAGGAGGAGCCGCCCGCACCCGCGCCCAACCTGGCCGAGGTCTTCCTCACCACCCTCGGCAATGAGATGGCCAAGAACCAGGCCGAGCGCGAAGCGCAGGACGCGTTCATCCGCGATATCGAGCGCCAGCAGGCCGCTGCGCGGGAGCGTCGGCAGCGCGAAGAGCAGCGCCAGCGCGCGGCGGCGGACAGCGCGCGCCAGGCGCAGTACGCAGCCGCTGTGCCGGCTCAGCAGCCGGCAAGTCCCGTCGTGTCCGATGCCGCCGCGCAGGCACGGCAGGCGCAGGTCGCGGCGCGCGACCGGGAGCTCGCCACTCAGGCGGCGGCAGAACGGCTGCGACGGCAACAACTGACGCAGCCGCCGGTGGCCGCGTCCGCGACGAAGCCCGCCGCGGATGCGGCTGCGAAGCCGCTTCGGTTCGTGCTGTCCATCGGCCTGCTCAACAAGCCGGGCGATACGGTCAATCCCATGTGCTATTCGAATGTCATCACGCGTCCCGGGCCGCCGGGTTGGGGCGGGCCCGGATTCCTGCCGCCGGGCTCGGGGGAACAGGCCCATGCGACGGTGCATTCGCTGAAGGACGCCTTCATCGCACGCTGCCGCGCCAGCGGACGCGAAATCACCAGTGAAGGCAACTTCAGCTACGCGTGGAACCGCAGCCAGGGCGAAGAGGCCGGCATGCAGGACGTACGTCCACGCCACCGTGAAGACGTTCTGGTGTCGCTGTGACGTTCCGCAACCATTTTCGAAAGACGCGTGGGGAATCCATGATCAAGCTGTCGGCGCTCGGCGCCATGCTCGTTGCCACCCCGCTTTGCCTGGTCGCCGCCACCGCAGGGGCGCACGCGGCGCAGACGGCCGAAGGCGCCCAGGCCTTCCTGGCCGCGATGGCCAAGCAGGGTTTTGCCCGCGCTACCTTCGTCGACGCGCTGGGTCGCCCCAACCACGCGACAGGCACGCACACTGTCGAGATCAGCCGCATCAAGCTGTCCATCAAGGAAGAGAAGAGCACCAACGCCGTCGAGAAATCGCTGGGCGAGTTCACGCTTGCCGGGCTGTCCTACGGTGACGCCCAGGGAGCGGCGGATGCCTGTACGACGCGCATCGAGGGTGTCCAGATGCCCGCGAACGCCTTCGAACACAGCAGTACCTCGTGGGAAGAGCCCGGATTCCTGACGTCGGTGACGGTGCTGAAGAACGAGTCGTGGAACTACACGGAGGGCTTCCAGAAGTTCGCCGGCCCGCACTTCATCGACTGGCGACAGGCACAGGTGGTGCGCAGCAACGACGGCAGCCGCATCGACGTGCGGGCGAAGGGCCAGGCGTTCCCGACGAACATCCTCTCTTTCGTGCCGGGCGATCCCGAACTGGCCGACCGCATCGAGTACGCCGCGAAGTTCCTGCGCATGAGCTGCGACGAGGCGGCTGCGACCGGATTCTGACCGTTTCCGAGAGCGTGACGCCGCAAGCCGGGTGCCGCGTTCGTGCGCCTCGGCGTCGACCGATCGCCGCAACCGTGCGTCGATGCCGCGCTTCGCATGACTCCGGCGTCGCGTTGACCATGCCTGCACATGCGATCGGACAGCATGCGCGCTCGTCGCGGCCGCTGCGGAACTCCGGAGGCGCATGCTGTGATGTTTCGCCGTGCCGGGCGGCACCCGCGCCGGCTCGTATAGACTGCGCCGAGGCTGCGGGACGCTCGGTCCCGTCCCGGGTTCGCCCACCGTTTGCCGGTCCGTCCCGAGGAACCCTCCGATGCCGCATCGATCCCCCGATCTTTCTCTGGACACCCTGGACAGCGAGCGCGTCCGCGTGGCGTTGGCCGCAGGCGCCATCATCGGAACCTGGTTCTGGGACGTGCAGTCCGACACCGTGACGGTGGATCCGGCGCTGGAGCGCAGCTTCGGCCTGGAACCGTCGGGCGACCGATGGAAGCTGCACGACCTGATCCAGTCCGTCCATCCCGAGGATCAAGCCGGCCTGCAAGCCGCCATCGGCGATGCGATGGCACGGGGTGGCCAGTACCTGCACCGGTATCGGACCCGCGGGGGCGAGGAGGGGTGGCGGTGGGTGGAGGCGCGGGGCTGGGTGGATCTCGATGCGCATGGCGCCGCCGTCCGCTTCCCCGGCGTGCTGATCGACATCAGCGAGGCGCGTCGCGTCGAGGACGCGCGCGACCGCGCGGAGAGCCTGCTCAACACGTTCGTGGAGGCGGTGCCGGGCGTCGTCTACGCCAAGGACAGGCAGGGTCGATTGCTGATCGGCAACCGCGGCACGACCGAGCTGATCGGCAGGCCGCCCGAAGAGTACCTGGGCCGCACGGATGCCGAACTGCTGGATGACCCGGCGCAGGCCGCCGCGATCATGGCGGCGGACGCGCGCATCATGGCCTCCGGCAGGATCGAGCAGCTGGAAGAGGAAGTGAGCTACCCCGACGGCCGGCGCGCGTTCTGGCTGTCGACCAAGGCGCCGTTGCGGGACGCGCAAGGCGAGATCGTCGGCCTGATCGGTGCCTCGCTCGACATCACCGACCGGAAGGCGGTCGAAGCCAGCCATCGGGAGATCGAGGAGCGCTACCGCCTTGCCGCGCTCGCCACCAGCGACGCCATCTGGGACTGGCGGATGGTGGACGGGCATGTGATCTGGAACGAAGCGCTGGCGACGCTGTTCGGCCACGATCGGCTGGAGAGCAGTGCGCAATGGTGGCTGGACAACATCCATCCCGACGATCGCGAGCGGGTCAGCGAGGGCATCCATGCGGTGATCGATCACGGCGGCGATGCATGGACGGATGAGTACCGGTTCCGTCGGGCCGATGGCGGATACGCCGACATTCTCGACCGCGGCACGGTGCTGCGCGGATCCGCCGGCGAGCCGGTCCGCATGATCGGCGCAATGCTGGATCTCAGCGCCCGCAAGGCCGCCCAGGCCGCGCTGGCAGAGAGCGAAGAGCGGCTTCGCCTTGCCACCGAGGCATCCGACATCGGCTTCTGGGATGTGGACCTGGTCAACGACCTGCTCATCTGGCCGCCGCGGACGAAGGCCATGTTCGGCATTTCGCCGCACGTGCCTTGTTCGCTGGAGGACTTCTACGCAGGCCTGCATCCGGAAGACCTGGAACGGACCAGCGTGGCCTTCGCCGCCGCGGCCGATCCCGCGCAGCGGGCGCTCTACGACGTCGAGTACCGCACGGTCGGCAAGGAGGACGGGGTGACGCGCTGGGTGGCCGCGAAGGGCCGGGGCCTGTTCGATGGCGACCGTTGCACGCGGGTGGTGGGCGTGGCGATCGACGTCACGGGCCGCAAAGCCGCCGAAACGCAACTCAGGGAACTCAACGAACGACTCGAGAGCCGCGTCGCCGAGGAAGTGGCCGAGCGCACGCGCGTGGAGGATGCCCTGCGCCAGAGCCAGAAGATGGAGGCGGTGGGCCAGCTGACCGGCGGCATCGCCCACGACTTCAACAACATGCTGGCGGCGATCATCGGCCCGCTCGATCTGCTTGCCGGCCGGCTCGATCCGGAGGATGCGCGTGCCAGGCGCTACGTGGACATCGCGATGGAAGCGGCGCGTCGTGCGGCCCAGCTGACCCAGCGGTTGCTCGCGTTCTCGCGTCAGCAGCCCCTGCAACCCGAGTCGCTGGACGCGAACAAGCTGGTGGCCGGCATGTCGGACCTGCTGACCCATTCGCTGGGGGGCGACGTGCAGCTGGAAACCGTGCTCGCCGGCGGTCTCTGGCGAACCCACGCCGATCCCAACCAGCTGGAGAACGTGATCCTCAATCTCGCCGTGAATGCGCGCGACGCGATGCCGGAAGGCGGCCGCGTCACGGTGGAAACCGCCAACTGCTACCTCGACCATGGGTACGTGGAAGCGAACCCCGGTATCGCGCCGGGTCAGTACGTGCTGGTCGCGGTGTCCGATACAGGCGGCGGCATGCCGGCCGACGTCATCGCGAAGGCCTTCGATCCATTCTTCACGACCAAGGAGGTGGGGCGTGGCACCGGTCTGGGCCTGTCCCAGGTCTATGGCTTCGTGAAGCAGTCCGGCGGACACGTGAAGATCTATTCGGAAGTCGGCAGCGGCACCACCGTCAAGGTGTACCTGCCGCGCCAGCTCGGCGCGCATGCGGTGACAGAGAGCGTGCCGAGCGCGCACCCGATGCCCCGCGGCGAGTTGCAGGAGGTCATCCTGGTCGTGGAGGACGAACCGGCGGTACGGCAGTTCTCCGTCGATGCGTTGACCGAGCTGGGGTACCGCGTCTTCTCCGCAGACAGCGCCGCGGCGGCACTGCGCATCCTCGAAGCGGAGCCGTCCATCAGCCTCCTGTTCACCGACGTGGTGATGCCGGAGACCAACGGACGCAAACTGGCGAACGAAGCCTGCAGGCGCTGGCCGCACCTGAAGGTCCTCTTCACCACCGGCTACAGCCGCAACGCCGTCGTCCACAACGGCGTGCTGGACCCCGGCGTCAACCTGATCGGAAAGCCCTTCACGCTGCAGGAGCTCGCGGCACGCGTGCGCGAGGTACTGGAGAAGCCGGCCTAGGGATCCACCAGGCGGCGTGGTCGCAGGAGCTCGCGACCGCCACGCGCGCGATCACCACCACGGTCGGCCACGCGCGTGGCACGCCGTGCTTCCGCGGGCTAGGCGGCGGCGCCCTGGCTCACGCCGGCGCTGCCGGAGGACTTGCGGGGAGGCGACATGTCCGCCATGCGGTAACCGGCGCTCTGGACGGTATGGAGCAGCGGATTGTCGAAACCGCGATCGATGACCCGCCGCAGGTTGTACAGATGGCTGCGCAGCGAGTCGGAATCGGGCAGGTCGTCTCCCCACAACTCGCGTTCGATTTCCCGCCGGCTCACGACGCGCGGCGACTCGCGCATCAGGATGTTGAGCAGCTTCGTGGCGACGGGCGACACCTCGATCTCCTTGCCGGCGCGGTGGATGCGATGGCAGGCGGGATCGAAGGACAGATCGCCGACCTTCAGCACTTCGCGCCCCAGTTCCCGGCGGTTGCGGCGGATCACGGCGCGAAGGCGCGCCTCGAGCTCCGGCGTGGCGAAGGGCTTGGTCAGGTAATCGTCGACCCCGCGTTCGAGCCCGGTGATCTTGTCCTCCAGGCGGTCGCGTCCGGTGACCATGATGATCGGCGTCGAGAGGCGCGCCTCGGTGCGGAGCCTGTTGACGATGTCCAGCCCATCCAGTCGGGGAAGATGCCCGTCCAGCACGATGGCGTCGTATCGCGTCTCGGTGGCCAGGCGATAGCCTTCCGCGCCGTCGTGGGCGTAGTCGACCTCCATGCCTCGTGCTTCCAGGTAGGCACCGACCGATTCCGCGATGAGCCTGTCGTCCTCGATGATGAGAACAAGTGCATTCGTAGGCATGGCTGCATTCCGTGTCATGACGTCATCGTGATGAAGGGTGCGCCGTCCATCGTCATGGTGCCGTGAAGCCGGCGCGCGTTATCACCGTCCGGACCGTCGCGCATTGGAGTCCGCGGTCCGCCTGCATCGTCGCGCGCAGCAGGAACCCGCGGCCGTGCGGGTCTTCACGCGTCGCGGGTGGGGCCGGGTGAGACGATGCCGGCATTCCTGCCCCCACAGGTTCTTCATGACCAACTTCAGGCGCACCTTCGGACGCTGGCTACGCCTGCGCCGGCGGCTCAAGCGATTCCGCCGTACCCGCTTCCCCGTCGATCCCGTCGCCAAGGGCGAAGAGCCCCTCCGGGCGCAACTGCTCAGCGTCGAGCAGATGGAGGCGTACGGCCGGTCGCTTGCGCATGCGCACAAGGTGAAGATGGAGCCGACGGAAGAGCGGCTGTTGGCGCGGCTGCAGTCGAACCAGAAATTACTCGGCGAGGCGAACGACCTGCTCAACGATCTCGTTCGCGAGGAACTGAGGATCTCGCCGGCCGGCGAATGGCTGCTGGACAACTACCACGTCATCGAAGAGCAGATCCAGCTGGCGCGGCGCCACCTGCCCACGGGTTACAGCCGCCAGCTGCCTTCGCTGTCGCAGGGCGCCCTGCGCGGCCTGCCGCGGGTGTATGCGCTGACGATCGAGGCGGTCTCCCACGGTGACGGACGCATCGATGGAGAGACGCTGCGTCGCTTCATCGCAGGCTACCAAATCGTTGCGCCCCTCAAGATGGGGGAACTATGGGCCGTGCCCATCATGCTGCGCCTCGCGCTGATCGAGAACCTGCGCCGCATGGCCTCGCATGTGATGCGCGACGGCGCGCATCGTCGTTTGGCCAGTACGTGGGCAAGGCGGCTGAACCGGGCGGCGATCGACGCGCCCGGTGACGTGGTGCTGATCGTGGCGGACATGGCGCGTTCCACGCCGCCGCTGACGGGCGCATTCGTCGCCGAGCTGATCCGCCGGCTCGATAGCCGCACCGGGCCGCTGGCGCTGCCGGGCGCCTGGCTCGAACAATGGGTCGCAGCCGCGGGCTACCGGATCGATGAGCTGGTCACTGCCGAAAGCCAGCAGCAGGCCGCCGACCAGGTGTCCATCGGCAACAGCATCGGCAGCCTGCGCTTCCTCGCCACGATGGACTGGAAACGCTTCGTGGAAGACATGAGCGTCGTGGACCGGCGCCTGCAGGAAGACCCGGCAGGCATCTACGGCCTGATGGATTTCGGCACGCGCGACGCCTACCGGCACGTGATCGAGAAGATCGCACGTTCCAGTGGTGCGTCCGAGGAAGACGTGGCCGGCGTGGTGGTCACGCTCGCGCGCGCCCATGCCGGGCCCGATGGGCCGGACATGCCTGACATGCCGCGCCCGCAGACCGGGCATGTGGGGTACTGGCTGCTGGACGACGGACTGGATCGCACCCGCGAGGTCGTGGCCAGGGCAGCGCCGGGCTACCGTCGCGCGCGACTCCGCCCACGGCACTATCCGCTGCTGGCGTACCTGATCCCGATCGCCGCGATCATCGCGCTGGCGACGTGGGCGCTCGTGGCCAGCGGCTATGGCGATGTTCCCCTGTGGATCGTCGTGGCGCTGTCCATCGTGGTCTTCAGCGAGCTGGGCATCGCGCTGGTCAACTGGCTGGCGACGCTGCTCGTCGCGCCCCGTCCCCTGCCACGGATGGACTTCAGCACCGGCATACCGGACACCTGTCGCTCCGTCGTCGCCGTGCCGACCATGCTGTCGAGCGAAAAAGGCATCGACAGCCTGGTCGAAGGGATGGAGGTGCGCTTCCTCGCCAATCGCGATGCGCAGCTCAGGTTCGTGTTGCTCACGGATTTCCTGGATGCGCCCAGCCAGTCGATGCCCGGCGATGAGGCGCTCGTCGCGTACGCGGCAGCTCAGATCGAACGGCTCAACCGGCGGTACGCCCCCGAGACGCTGGACCGGTTCTTCCTGCTGCACAGGCCGCGGCAATGGAACGCCTCCGAAGCCGTCTGGATGGGGTATGAACGCAAGCGCGGGAAGCTGTCGGCGCTCAACGCGCTGATCCTGGAAGGGGAGCAGGCTCCCTTCATGCGCATCGTGGGCGATGCCTCGGCGCTCCGGCATGCGAAATACGTCATCACGCTCGATACCGACACCCGCTTGCCGCGGGATGCAGCCCGGGAATTCGTGGCGACGCTGGCGCATCCGCTCAACCGTCCCGTGATCGATCCGCGACGCAACGTGGTGATCCGCGGCTACGGCATCCTGCAACCCAGTGTCGGCAGCAGCCTGAGCGGGCGCAGGCCGTCGCGCTTCGCCACGGTCTTCGGCAGCGAGCCGGGCATCGATCCGTACACGCGGACGGTCTCGGACGTCTACCAGGATCTGTTCGGCGAGGGCTCTTTCGTGGGCAAGGGCATCTACGACGTGGCGGCCTTCGAGCACGTGCTGGCGGAACGCCTGCCCGAGAACCGCATCCTCAGCCATGACCTGCTCGAAGGCTGCTTCGCCCGCGCGGGCCTGGTGAGCGACGTACGCCTGTACGAGGACTATCCGGAACGCTATGCGGCCGACACCAAGCGGCGGGCACGCTGGATGCGCGGCGACTGGCAGCTGCTGCCGTGGCTGCTGCCGCGCATCCCGACCGCCGACGGGACTTGGGAACGCAATCCGCTCAGCTGGCTCTCGCGCGGCAAGCTGCTGGACAACCTCCGGCGCAGCCTGGTGTCGATGGCGGCACTGGCGCTGTTCGTCATCGGATGGGTCCACGCGCCCCAGCCGCTGGCGTGGACGCTCATCGTGCTCGCGCTGTGGTTCGCGCCGGTGATCCTCTCGGCGCTGAAGGACGGTATGACGTTGCCCGACGACATGCCGGCGGAGTCGCACTGGGTGCAGGTCGGGCGCGCGACGGCGCGTTCCCTCCAGCGCGCCGCGCTCAACGTGGCGTGCCTCGCCCATGAAGCGTGGCTGGCCGGCGGCGCCATCGTGCGCACGCTGTGGCGACTCGGCATCAGCCGCCGCCACCTGCTGCAATGGAACCCCTCCAGCGAGGTGGAGCGATCGCTGGCCGGCGACCGGAGCGCCGACTGGCGCGGCATGTTGCCGGGCTCGGTGATCGCGGTCGGCATCGCATTCCTGCTGCTGTGGCTGCGGCCCGACGCGCTGGCGATCGCGGGACCGTTGCTGCTCGCATGGATGTGGGCCCCTGCCGTGATGACCTGGCTGAGCCATCCGCCAGAACGCGAGGATGCGGCACTCAGTCCGCCCCAGCGCGCTTTCCTTGGAAAGCTATCGCGCCGCACGTGGTCGTTCTTCGAGACGTGGATCCGGGAAGAGGACCATTGGCTGCCGCCCGACAACATCCAGGAACATCCCTCGCTGGTCGTGGCCCGGCGCACGTCGCCGACGAACATCGGCTTGTCCCTGCTCGCGAATCTCGCCGCCTGGGACTTCGGCTACCTGCAGGCGGGCGCAGTCGCGGAGCGCACGCGGAACGTCTTCGACACGCTGGAGCAGCTGCCCCGGCACCGCGGTCACTTCCTCAACTGGTACGACACCTCGAACCTGCAGCCGCTTCCGCCGCGTTACGTTTCCACGGTGGACAGCGGCAACCTGGCCGGGCATCTGCTGACGTTGAGGCAGGGACTGCTGGCGATGGTCGATGCGCCCATCCTGGCGCCCACGACGTTCGGCGGCATCGCGGATACCTTCGGTATCGTCGAGGAAGAAGCGGCTGCGCAGCCTGCGCGGAGCGCCGCCGTCACCCTCGAGCTGGCGGCCTTCAGGGGCGGCCTTGCAGCCATCGACACGGATAGCGCCCTCTCGTTGGAGCAGGCGATGTCCTCGCTCACCGGACTGCAGACGCATGCCGCGAATCTGCTGGCGGTCTGGCCGGCGCCATCCGACATGGCGCCCGGCGACCGCCACTGGCCACAGGCGTTGAGTGATGCCTGCACCGGTGCCGTGGAGGCGCTGGCGCTCTTCTTTCCGGACGCGGCCCTGCCGCGCACCGGCGCGTCGCCCGGCCGGACCATCCCGAGCCTGCGGCAACTCGCCACCGCGGGCGAGGATGCGCGGGCGTCGCGGCTGGCGCGGGAACGCATCCGTGAGCTGGAGCGGCTTGCGCACCTGGCCGGGCAGTTCTCGTTGATGGAATACGGCTTCCTGTACGACCGTTCCAGGAACCTCCTGGCGATCGGCTTCAACGTGGACGATCACCGCCTGGACAACAGCTTCTACGACCTGCTCGCATCGGAAGTGCGCCTGGGCGTGTTCGTCGCCATTGCGCAGGGGCAGCTGCCGCAGGAGAGCTGGTTCGCGCTCGGTCGCCTGCTGACCGAAGTCAATGGAATGCCCGCGCTGCTTTCCTGGAGCGGCTCGATGTTCGAGTACCTGATGCCGCAACTGGTGATGCCGGATTACCCGGACACCTTGCTCGACCAGACCATGCACAACGCGGTGGAGGCGCACATCCAGCATGGCAGGAACGTGGGGCTGCCGTGGGGTGTGTCGGAGTCGGGATACAACGCGGTCGATACGCGCATGAACTATCAGTATCGGGCGTTCGGCGTGCCCGGCCTGGGCCTCAAGCGCGGACTGAGCCAGGACAGCGTGGTCGCGCCGTACGCCAGCATGATGGCGCTGATGGTGAACCCCGAAGCGGCCTGCGAGAACCTGCAGCGCCTGCAGGCGCTGGGATTTTCCGGACGCTTCGGCCTGTACGAGGCGATCGACTACACGCCGTCGCGCGTGCCGCCGGGGCAGGAGTGCGTCCTGCTGCGCTCGTTCATGGCGCATCACCAGGGCATGGGCTTCCTGTCGCTGGTGCACCTGCTCGGCAACCAGCCGATGCAGCGGCGTTTCGTCGCCGATGCGGAGTTCCAGGCGACCTTGCTCCTGCTGCAGGAACGCATTCCGCGCGTGGGCGTGTTCCATCCGCACGAGGTGGAAACGCTGGAGACCCGGACGCCGGTGGGCGAGGGCGAAGCGGTACTGCGGGTCATCCGCGATCCGGAAGGCCCGCGTCCTGAAGTGCAACTCCTGTCCAATGGTCGCTATCACGGACTTCTGAGCCACGCGGGGGGTGGTTACAGCCGCCACCACGACATGGCGACCACGCGCTGGCGCGAGGACGGCACCACCGATGCCTGGGGCACCTTCTGCTATCTGCGCGACATCGAGAGCGGGGAATTCTGGTCGACGGCGCACCAGCCGACCTGCGTGCAGGTGGACCAGTACGAAGCCATCTTCTCCGATGCCAAGGCCGAATTCCGGGGCCGCAAGCACGGCTACGAAAGCCATCTCGAAATCGCCATCTCGCCCGAAGACGACATGGAGCTGAGGCGGCTGAAGATCGCCAATCGCAGCCGCCGCGCGCGCACCATCGAGATCACCACCTACGCGGAAGTCGTGCTTGCGCCGCCCGCGTCTGACGACGCGCACCCGGCGTTCAGCAACCTCTTCGTGCAGACCGAGATCGTGCGCGAGAAGCAGGCGCTGTTGTGCACGCGGCGGCCGCGCGCGCACGATGAAGTGCCGCCGTGGCTGGTTCACCTGGTCGCCGTGCACGATGCCGACGTCGCCACGATCTCCTACGAGACGGACCGGTCGGCATTCCTCGGTCGCGGCAATACCCCGCGTGCGCCGAAGGCCTTGACGGGCGCAGTGGCGCTGTCCGACAGCGAAGGTTCCGTCCTGGACCCGATCGTGGCGATCCGCGTGCGGGTGACGCTGGAACCGGAGCAGGTGGTGCAGGTCGACATGGTCTACGGCGTGGCGGCGAGTCGCGAGGCCAGCGAGACGCTGATCGACCGCTATCGCGACCGTCGCCTGGCCGACCGCGTCTTCGATCTCGCATGGACGCACAGCCAGGTCGTGCGTCGCCAGATCAACGCCACCGTCGCCGAGGCGCAGTTGTACGAGCGGCTCGCCAGCCTGGTGGTCTACGCCAATCCGCATCTGCGTGCCCCCGCGGATGTCCTGCAGCAGAACCAGCGCGGCCAGTCGGGGCTGTGGGGGCATGCGATTTCCGGCGACCTGCCGATCGTGCTGCTCAAGGTTCACGACGCCGACAACATCGAGGTGGTGCGGCAACTGGTGCAGGCGCATGCGTACTGGCGGCTCAAGGGACTGCGCGCCGATCTGGTCATCTGGAACGACAGCAAGGCCGGTTATCGGCAGCAGTTGCAGGACCAGATCCTGGGCATGATCTCGGCCGACGCGGAGGCTTCCGTCCTCGATCGGCCGGGCGGCATCTTCGTGCGGCCCGCGCAGAACATGTCGCAGGAAGACCGGACGCTGCTGCAGGCGGTCGCCCGCGTGCTCATCGACGATCGGGAAGGCACGTTGGCCGCGCAGCTCGGACGGCTGGTCCCGCCGAAGCCCTGGCCGGCCGCATTCGCGCCGCGACCGGCTGCCGACGACGCGTCGAGCACCCCTGCGTCGGACGCGGGCGACGAGAACGAAGGGATCGACCCGCGCAGCGGGCTTCCCGCACCATGGGAAGGCGACGAAGAGCAGCGGGAAGCGCTGTGGCCGTTCCTTCCGGTGGAAGCGGAGCGCATGTTCGACAACGGGATCGGCGCGTTCACCGGCGACGGCCGCGAGTATGTCGTGGTGTCGCGCGAAGGCATGCCGACGCCCGCCCCCTGGTGCAACGTGCTGGCCAACGATGCGTTCGGCTGCGTCGTCAGCGAGAGTTCGCCGGGCTACACCTGGTTCGAGAACGCGCATGAGTACCGCCTGAGTCCCTGGCACAACGATCCCGTCTCCGATCTGGGCGGCGAGGCGTTCTACCTGCGCGACGATGCAAGTGGCGAGATCTGGTCGCCCACGCCGCTTCCTTGCCGGGGCAGCGGCGACTACCGGACGCGCCACGGGTTCGGCTATACCGTCTACGAACACCAGGAACGCGGCATCCACACCGAGTTGTGGATCTATGTGGGGGTCGACGAGGCGGTCAAGCACTCGATGCTCCGCATCCGCAACGTGTCGGGCCGGATGCGCACGCTGTCGGCGTTCGGCTACGTCGAATGGGTGCTGGGCGACCTCCGCCACAAGTCCAGGATGCACGTGGTGACCGAAGTGGATCCGGTCAGCGGTGCGTTGATGGCGCACAATCCTTTCAACACCGAGTTCGCCGGCAGGACGGTGTTCTTCGACACCGACGCCAGCGGCTGCAGCTGGACGTCCGACCGCATCGAATTCGTGGGGCGCAACGGAGGTTTGCACCGTCCCGCCGCCCTGAGCCGCGAACGGTTGAGCGGACGTGTCGGCGTCGGGCTCGATCCCTGCGCCGCGATACAGGTGCCGATGACGCTGGGCCCGGGCGAGGAACGCGAGGTGGCTTTCCGGCTGGGCGCGGCGAAGGACCGCGACAGCGCGCTGGCGATGGCGCGTCGCCCGCAAGGCATGCACGACGCGCACGATGCACTGGACGCGGCGCGCATCCATTGGCGGGGCCTGCTGGACTCGATCCAGGTCCGTACGCCGGATGCCGCCTTCGACGCGCTCGCCAATGGCTGGCTGCTCTACCAGACGCTGGGATGCCGCTATCTGGCGCGCAGCGGCTATTACCAGTCCGGAGGCGCGTTCGGCTTCCGGGACCAGCTGCAGGACACGATGGCGACCATCCATGCGCGTCCCGACCTGAGCCGCCGGCACCTGCTCACCAGCGCTGCGCACCAGTTCCCGCAGGGCGACGTCATGCACTGGTGGCATCCGCCGCAGGGACGCGGTGTCAGGACGCGCTGCTCGGACGACTATCTCTGGTTGCCGCTGGCCACCAGCCGCTACCTCGAAGTGACGGCGGACCGTACCGTGCTCGACGAGATCGTCGGTTTCGTCGAGGGCAGGGAGGTCAATCCCGATGAGGAAGGCTATTACGACATGCCGGCAGCCTCTGCACTCCGGAAGACGCTCTACGACCATTGCCTCCTGGCGTTGCGGCGCGGCTGCCGTCTGCTGGGCGAGCGCGGGCTGCCGTTGATCGCCACGGGCGACTGGAACGACGGCATGAATCGCGTGGGCGAAGGCGGGCGCGGCGAGAGCGTCTGGCTGGGTTTCTTCCTGGTGGACACGCTGCGGAAATTCATTCCCGTGGCCGAGGCGCGCGGCGATGCGGAGGTCGCGCGCTGGTGCGCCGAGCAGGCGGATGCGCTCGGCGTCGCGCTGGAGACGCACGCCTGGGATGGCGAGTGGTATCGCCGTGCATGGTTCGACGATGGCACCCCGATCGGTTCGTCCAGCAGCGACGAGTGCAGGATCGATTCGATCTCGCAGAGCTGGTCGGTGCTCTCCGGCGTGGCCGACGCCACGCGTGGCCAGCGGGCCCTCGATGCCCTCTACACGAAGCTGGTGAAGCCCGAGGCCGGCCTGGTGCAGCTTCTCGATCCGCCTTTCGACCGGACGACGCATGATCCGGGCTACATCCGCGGTTATGTCCCAGGGGTGCGCGAGAACGGTGGGCAGTACACGCATGCGGCGGTATGGGCGGCGATGGCGTTCGCGCATGCCGGCGACCCCGAGCGTGCGTGGGAACTGGCCCGCATGATCAATCCCGTCAACCACGCGCTGGATGCCGACGCCGTCCAGGTATACAAGGCGGAGCCGTACGTCATGGCCGCCGATGTCTACGCGGTGGCGCCCCACAC
The DNA here is from genome assembly GCF_947498795.1 of uncultured Pseudoxanthomonas sp. Classification (NCBI taxonomy): domain Bacteria; kingdom Pseudomonadati; phylum Pseudomonadota; class Gammaproteobacteria; order Lysobacterales; family Lysobacteraceae; genus Pseudoxanthomonas; species uncultured Pseudoxanthomonas sp. The sequence goes on from NZ_CANMLQ010000003.1 coordinate 197,893, forward strand.
CGGCCGCGGTGGCTGGACCTGGTACACCGGATCCGCTGGCTGGATGTATCGGTTGATGATCGAATCGGTGCTGGGCGTGCGACGCAAGGGCGATGTCCTGACGCTGGATCCGCGTACGCCGTCGGCATGGGAGGCATTCGAAGTGCGATATCGGTTCGGCAGCTCGACCTACCGGATCAGCGTCACCCGGGGAACGTCGGGTGACGCGACGGTGATGCTGGATGGCGTTGCGCAGGACGCGCTCGACGTTCCCCTGGTCGACGATGGAAAGCTGCATCGTGTCGTCTACACGACGTGAGACCAGGCATGGAACTACGACCCACCACCGAAGCGAAGTGGCGCAACCTGGTCGACGCGCTTCCCGAGTGGACGAGCCGCGTGCGTCATCCAGCGCAGTTCTGGCCCCAGTTCCACGCGCTGGTCCAAGAAATGGAGCTCGAATGCGGTCCGCGCGAATTGGCGGAGCTGCGCGATCGGGTAAGGGCGCTTGTTGCCAGCCTTGGTGAGGCGGAATGATGGGTGGCTGCCGGCCGACATCCGACCCGCCAGTCCCATGGTTTGATTAAGCGCGTGTACCTCTACAGCCTGCCTGCTACGCATGCCGATCATCGAAGGTGGGCAGCGTGAAAAGCATCGTCAAAGCGTCATCGACACGATCGGCTTGCCGACGTGCGTTGTGCCTTCTGTTCTGCACCGCATTCACGGTCGCCGCGGCACCCGCACCTGCGCCGGCAGCAGCGCCAGCACCCACCGCTGCCATGATGCCTACGGCCGATCGCCTCGAGATCGAGCGGCAGCTGACCGAAGAGGTGCAGGCGCGAGTCAACCGGCAGAAGCGGATCGAGGGACAGGGCAAGGACGTATCCGTGCATGTCGAATTCGACCGCGCCAGCAGCAGAGTGATCGTGGATCTGGGTCGCGGCTATGTCCCCAGGTATGCCGGAGGCGAACTGGAAGACCTGGAAGCGCAACTGAGGACCGTCGTCGAGGAACTGCTGATGGGCCTGGTGGACTTCAGCGGCGTCCAGTTCCGCTACGACGGAAAATCGATCCAGCACTTCCATCCCGATCCGCCGTGGCCGACGTTCCGCTCATCCACCCAGAGCCCAATGGGGTCCCCGCACTGAGACGGTATCCCGTCGGCCCGTCCGCCTTCGACCCGAAGCGGACGTCAGCCCTTGCTTGAAACCTAAGTCCTGATGGGAAGATTTTCGATCAGCTTATCGAGCGTGATCGGGTATTCACGAACGCGCACGCCAGAGGCGTTGTAGATGGCATTTGCGATCGCTCCGCCCACTCCGCAGATGCCGAGTTCGCCCACGCCCTTTGCTTTCATCGGTGAGGAGATGGGATCCGTCTCGTCCAGGAAGATCACCTCCTGATGTGGGATATCCGCATGAACGGGGACCTCGTAGCCGGCTAGATCGTGATTGACGAAGAAGCCCAAACGCTTGTCTACGGCCAACTCTTCCATCAGGGCAGCCCCGGCCCCCATGACCATGGCGCCGATCACCTGGCTGCGAGCCGAGGTTGGATTGAGAATGCGGCCTGCGGCACAAACGGCAAGCATGCGACGGATGCGGATTTCGGCGGTGTAGGCATCCACGCCGACTTCAACGAAGTGTGCGCCAAAGGTCGCCTGCTGAAACTTCTTCTGCAGATCGCCAAATTCAATGGTGTCCTCGGCCACCAGCCCGCCATCGTGGGTGGCTTGGACCAAGGGGATTTCCTTGCCCGCGTCCAGCACGTGGCCGTCGACGAACTGAGCGCGAGCAGGATCCAGCCCGAGCTTGGTTGCCACCGTATCGCGCAACTTGACGCATGCCGCGTACACGCCAGCGGTGGAGCTGTTGGCGCCCCATTGGCCGCCAGAACCCGCAGACACCGGGAAGCTTGAATCCCCCAGCCGGACGTCTACCCGATCCAGCGGGACACCCATCATCTCCGCAGCGGTCTGCGCAATGATCGTGTAAGTCCCTGTGCCGATGTCGGTCATGTCGGTCTCGACAATGACCCGTCCTTGAGGGGTAAGCCGAACGCGTGCGCCGGACTTCATCACCAGGTTGTTGCGGTAGGCCGCCGCAACGCCCATCCCGACCCACCAGCGGCCGTCGCGCACTTGCGCGGGTTTGGCATTGCGTTTGTCCCAGCCGAACTTGTCCGCACCTGTCTTCAGGCATTGCACCAGCTGGCGCTGCGAGAACGGGCGTTCCGGCTTCTCCGGATCGACCTGGGTGTCGTTGAGAATCCGGAACGCCACCGGATCCATGGCCAACTTCTCGGCCATTTCGTCCACGGCTGCTTCCAACGCCATCATGCCCGGTGCCTCCCCCGGCGCACGCATGGCGCTACCCTCCGGGAGGTCGAGTTCGGCCAGCCGCAGCGCGCACTTGCGGTGCTCGCCGGCATAGAGCCAGCGGGTCTGCTGCGTGGCGACCTCGGGACCGCCGCCGGGAAGATCACCGGACCAACTCTCGTGAGCGATGGCCGAAATGCGACCGTCCTTGCCGCACCCAATGCGGATGCGCTGGATGGTCGCAGGCCGGTGGGTCGTGTTGTTGAGGGAGAGCGGGCGCGGCAGCGCCACCTTGACCGGACGCTTGGCTGCACGGGCGCCCAATGCCGCCAACAAAGCATCCGAGCGCAGGAACAGCTTGGATCCGAAGCCCCCGCCAATGAACGGCGAGTCCAGCCGCACCTTGTCCGCCGGGATGCCCAGCGTACGGGCCATGTCCTGCTTGCCCCAGTTGATCATCTGATTGGACGTCCACAAGGTCAGTGCGTCGTCCTGCCAGGCCGCGATGCTGGCATGGGGTTCCATCATCACGTGGGACTGATCGGGCGTGGTATAGGTCACATCCAGTTGGACAGGCGCGGACGGGAAATTCGCGTTGAAGTCACCAGCCCCGGTATCGGGATCGCTCTTGGGCATGGTGGCCGAGGCTTTCGCTGCAGCGAGGTCGAAGCGACCCTTGGTGCGCGCGTAGTCCACCTTAACCAACTGGGCTGCGGCACGCGCCTGCTCGAACGTCTCCGCCACCACCAGGGCTACCGCCTGGTGGTAGTGCTGGACGTCCGAGACGGCCAGCAGATGCGCGGTGTTGAAGTTGCCCTTGGCCAGAGTGCCGGCATTCTTGCCGGTGACCACGGCCAGCACACCAGGTGCGGCGCGCGCGGCCGAGGTGTCGATCGAGACGATGCGGCCTTTAGGAATCGTGGCGCAGACAGGATAGCCGTAGGCCTGGTTGGCCACCACGTCGTGCCGCTCGTAGGCATAGGGCGCGCTTCCGGTAACTTTGCGCGGGCCATCGATCCGCGCGGTGGGCTTGCCGACGACTTTAAGCTGATCGATGGGGTTGGTAGTGGCGGGGGTGTCGAATTTCATGAGCGCACTCCTGCATCGGCCAACACGGAGGCGATGGTCCGCTCTACCAGAGGCACCTTGAACGCGTTGAGTTCGCTGGTCCTGGCGCCAGCCAGCAAGGGCGTGGCCACGGCGACTGCGCCGTTGGGCAACTCGCGCTCTGCCTCCTCCACGCGCCACGGGCGCGCCGCAACGCCTCCCAAGGCGACTCGGCCTTTGCCGTCGCGCTGGACGATGGCGGCCACGGAGACCAATGCAAAGGCATACGATGCGCGATCGCGCACCTTGCGGTAGAAATGCTTGCCACCCACCGGCTCGGGCAAGATCACGGCCGTGATCAGTTCGCCCAGCTCCAGCGCCGTTTCCAGATGCGGCGTGGTGGCAGGCAGTCGATGGAACTCACCCACAGGGATCTGCCGCGTGCTGCCATCGGGTTTGACGGTCTCCACGACCGCATCCAAAGCGCGCAGCGCCACGGCCATGTCACTGGGATGGGTCGCAATGCAGGACTGGCTGGTGCCGAGAATCGCGTGGGTACGGTCGAAGCCGCCGATAGCCGCACATCCACTGCCCGGCAGGCGCTTGTTGCACGGCTGGGCCGTGTCGTAGAAGTAGGGGCACCGGGTACGCTGCAGGAGATTGCCCGCGGTCGTGGCGCGATTGCGCAACTGGCCCGACGCGCCGGCCAATAAGGCACGGGACAGTACTGCGTAGTCCTTGCGCACTTGGGCATCGGCGGCCAGATCGGTATTGCGGACCAGCGCACCGATCCGCAGTCCGCCATCAGCGGTTCTCTCGATCTTGTCCAGGGGCAATGCGTTGACATCGACCAGATGGGTCGGGGTTTCCACCTCCAGCTTCATCAGATCGACCAGATTCGTCCCGCCGGCGATGAAGCGCGCACCCGGCGAGCGCGCGACCGCGGCTGCCGCCTCCGCAGGGGTTCTTGCTCGCTCGTAAGAGAAGGCCTTCATGAGCGTGCTCCGGAGACATCGGTCATTGCGTCGATGATGTTGGAGTAGGCGCCGCAGCGGCAGATATTGCCGCTCATACGTTCACGTAGCTCCTCGGCACTGACGCGCGGTTGCTCGGTCAGGTCTGCGGTGACATGACTGGGGATCCCATCCTTGATCTCGTCCAAGACCGCGACCGCAGAGCAGATCTGACCGGGTGTGCAATACCCGCACTGATAGCCATCGTGATCAACAAAGGCCTTCTGCATCGGATGCATGGCCTCAGGCTTGCCAAGCCCCTCAATCGTGGTGATCTCATCGCCCTCATGCAGGACGGCCAAGCTGAGACACGCGTTCACCCGCCGGCCGTCCACCAGCACGGTGCACGCACCGCACTGGCCGTGATCGCAGCCTCTCTTGCTACCTGTCAACTTGAGGTGCTCGCGCAAAGCGTCAAGCAGGGTGGTGCGCGTGTCCAGCGTAAGCGTGTGCGCCGCACCGTTGACGCTGAGACTCACCCGGGACATGACCGGCGGTCTGGCCGCAGGCGATGCCCCTTGGACCGCAGAGGCCAAGGCCCCCGGTACCGTGCTGGCGGCCACGGTGGACGCGCTCGCCAGGAGCATTTCCCGGCGACTGAACTTGAACGGTTCTTGCGGTGTTGTCATGGCGATGACCCTTTGGCTGCAAGCCAAGCGGGAGTGCCGAGGCACCGGCTTGCCTGTGGCTAGATGCTTTAATGTGTAGCACAGCGTGCTTATTGCACTGTGAAAGATACGGCGAGCCGTTGCGTGAATGCGCCATGCCGGTGCCGGCTGTTCTGTTCTTCGCTGTGCGCCTCATAGTTGCGGTACTTGTCGGGTGTACTGGCATCCTGGGCATCGCTGCCGGGATCAGTGGGGACACGGATGGCCTGTCGTGATCGCCGTGATCTTGTAATCGACTCGATTGCGGGCATGCGTGGTGATGGAGGCGTGATGTGGCAGCCTCGACATTCACCCGATACTCACCGGCTGCGCGAACAATCGGTCATGGATCGACACGAGGCACATGCATGACTACCGCCCCCCTACCGCCGAGCGAGGGCAAGCTGTCCCGTCGCGCCGCCATCCTGCACTTCCTGTTCCGTTACCGGAAATCCGGCGTCTTCCACGGCCTGACGCTTGAGCCAGCAATGCTGGAAGCCGATGCGGTGGAAGAGGGCAGTCCGGAACGCTTCGCCGACGAACTTGAAGCATTGGGACCTACGTTCGTGAAGCTGGGCCAGATGCTGTCCACGCGCCCGGACCTGGTGCCGCCCGCGTACGCGTCCGCACTGGAGCGGATGCAGGAAAAAGTGTCGCCGGTGCCGTTCGAAGTAATCCGTGAACAGGTAGAGGAATCGCTGGGCGTGCGCATCAGCAAGGCCTACGCCAGCTTCGAAGAAACACCGCTGGGCTGCGCCTCGCTGGCGCAGGTGCATCGCGCCACGCTGCGCGACGGCCGCGAGGTAGCGGTGAAGGTGCAACGGCCCGGGGTGGCGCAGCAGCTGATGAGCGACCTTGAGCTGCTGCGCGGCATCACCGATACGGCGGACCGATTCACCAGCGTCGGCCGCAACGTGCGCTTCTCCGAATGGCTGGGCGAGTTCTCCCGCTCGCTGACCGCCGAACTCGATTACGTGGCAGAAGCCGAGAACCTGGACCGCTTCAGGCTGCATCTGGCGCCGTTCCGACAACTCTGGGTGCCCGCGCCGATCTGGGACTACACGGGCAAGCGCGTGCTGACGATGGAGCTCGCCGATGGCCGCCGCGTGGATGAAATCTCCGGACTGCGCCGGACCGAGCAGGGCATGAGGCCGCTGGCCGAGGATCTGCTGCGCGGCTATCTGGACCAGATTTTCGTACATGGCGAGATCCATGCCGATCCGCATCCCGGCAATCTGCGCGTCACCGAAGACGGGCGGTTGGCGATCTTCGATCTGGGCATGGTGGCCAACCTGCCGCCGCGCCAGCGCGACCGCCTGCTGAAGCTTCTGTTCGCCGCAGTGGACGGTCGCGGGGAACAGGTGGCGGAAGAGTGCATCGCACTCGGCATCCGCCTGGAAGACTACGACGAGCCGCGCTTCCTGCGCGAAGTCGGACAACTGGTGGCCCGCTACGGTGCGCACCAGACGTCGATGTCGGAAGGTCGGGTGGTGCTGGAGCTGGTGCGCATTGCGACCCATTGCGGCCTGCGGCCCCCGCCCGAGCTGAGCCTGCTCGGCAAGACGTTGTTGAACCTCGATGCGGTCTGCCACCTTCTGTCGCCCGAACTCGACACCCAGGGCGTGGTGGAGGACCAGCTGCAGCACGTCATGCGTGCCCGCCTGCGCAAGTCGCTTTCTTCGCCCAACGTGGCCAGCGAGATGATGGAAGTACAGGCCTTGCTGCGCGACGGTCCGCGCAAGCTGTCGGACATCCTGTCGTTGGTGGCCGAGAACCGGTTCCAGCTTCGGGTCACCGGACTGGAAGAGTCGCGGCTGATGGAAAACCTGCAGAAGATCGCCAACCGCATTGCGGTAGGTTTGATCACGGCCTCGCTGATCCTGGCGTCGGCGATGATGATGCGGGTGTCCTCGACGCACACGTTGTGGGGATATCCGGTCGTGGCGCTGGTCCTGTTCCTGCTCGGCGTGGCGCTGGGTGCCGGCATCATCGTCAGTTCGCTGCTCAGCGACCACCGCGCGCGTTCGCGGGAGGAGCGCGGCCCGCGCTGATGCGTCCCGCTTCCGCGTTGCCTCCGTCATCACGAAGCCGGCGCTAGGCTCGACCCATAGACGACGGAGCACGCCCATGGCGAAGAAGACGGCGAGTAAGGTCACAAAGGCAGTGGTTAGCGAAGCCAACGCGACCTCGTCGCGCCAGCGTGCCCTGCAGCGAGAGGCATTGAAGAAGGCAGCCGCCGTGCCCAAGCCGAAGAGGAAGGCAGTGCAGGCTGGCGTACGCGCGCAGCCCAAGCCGCCGCTGCCGAAACAGCACCTCGACAAGCCGGGCAACGAGGGCGACCTGCAGCTGCAACCGAAATTCCTGGCGCCCGATTATGCCGGCAGCGGCAAGCTGCAGGGCATGACCGCGATCGTGACGGGCGGCGATTCCGGCATAGGGCGTGCAGTCGCGGTGCTGTTCGCCCGTGAAGGCGCCGACGTTGCCGTGCTGTATCTGGACGAACACGAAGATGCGCGTGTCACCGCCGAGCATGTCGAGGCCGAGGGGCGCCGTTGTCTGGTGATCGCTGGCGATGTCCGCGATCCCGCGTTCTGCGAGACGGCCGTGGCGAAGACGCTGGAGGCATTCGGGCGACTCGACGTGCTGGTCAACAACGCCGCATTCCAGCAGCACGCGATGCGGCTGGAGGACATCAGCGATGCCCAGCTCCAGGAAACGCTGCAGACCAACATCGGTGGCTACTTCAACATGGCGCGCGCCGCGCTACCGCACATGCAGGAAGGCGGTTGCATCATCAATTCCGGCTCCGAAACCGGCATCTTCGGTAGCCAACACCTGCTCGACTACTCGGCGACGAAGGGCGCAATCCACGCGTTCACCCAATCGCTGGCCAGCAACCTGCTCCCGCGCGGCATCCGCGTGAATGCGGTGGCGCCGGGCCCGGTGTGGACGCCGCTGAATCCTGCCGACAAGAAAGCAGAGGATGTGGCAACGTTCGGCAAGGACAGCGACATGGGACGCCCCGCGCAGCCGGAAGAAATCTCGCCAGCCTATGTGTTCCTCGCTTCGCCGATCACGGCGTCGTATGTCAACGGCGTGATCCTGCCCGTGATGGGGGGTCCCCGCGGCTGAACCAGCGGGATCTCCCTGCGGCCTTCGATGCAGGGCGATGCCGGTCCAGGACCCTCCGGTGCAGGCGGAATCCGAACCGCCACAGCGTGGTCCAAGCGGTTGCTGTGCGACCCTCTTCACTTCGGGTGTTGGCGCAGTTCCGCGTTTTCGCAGAAGCTGGCACAACGCGATCCCTCAGGTCCGATGCTTCGCCTGGATGATCTCCGTCGTCCGCTCACCGAAGACGACGCGCGGCGCTCGTGTTGCCTCTGGGCACGTCGGCATGATCGATGCGTCCGCGTTACGCAGTTGCTCGACGCCATAGACCTGCACGTTGCTGGTGACGTCGTAGATCAGGTCTTGCCCCCTCTTTGGGGTGCATGCCGGATGCCAGAAGGTCACCGGCGGCAGGAACATGGCGGGATCTCCATGCGCACATCCGTGGCACCGTCGCCGACGCTCGTGCGTCATGCTGTCCGCTTTCGGTCGCGACACGCGCGGCTCGCTGGCACACGCAGCTATGCCGGCGCCTACGACGACGCATGGTGCGGGTCAATCAGCGTCGCGCAACACGTTGGCGCTGCGCGTGGACTTCTGCCCGGCAGGCGGCGTCGCCGCTGGCAGAATTCAGCTACGACGCTCCGGGCCTCCTGTTCGAGCCGACGAAACAGGAAGGGAATTTGGAGTGCGGATGCCGCTAGTGATATGTCGAGAGATTACGCAACCCTTTCCGCGTTCTTCCTCTTGACGATGACCACGCCCGTGTCAGTGCGACAGCGATCCCAGCAACAGTCCTGCCCCGAACAGCGTCCAGTCATTGAGCACATGCGCGCCGGTCGACACCCACAGATTCCGCGAGAACAGGTACGCCAGACTCAGTACCAGCCGGGCGCTGCCGATGATCACCAGGCACTGCACCAGGTCCCACTGGTAGGTGGGCAGGTGCGCCAGCGCGAATGGGATGGCCGACAGTAGCCACGCCAGCACCAAGGCAGTGCGTCGCGCCAGCCTCATGCGGGTATGCAGCCACCACAGCAGTGCGAGCAAGGGCAGGATGGTCAGCAGCTCCTCGCCCAACAGCTGCGGCACCATCGCCGCGAACGCCATGACACGGGTGGCCGTATCCGCTTCGCCCATCGATTTGAACGCGGGATTGGCCGACCCATGGTCCAGGCCGTTCAGCAGCAGCCCGATCAGCAGGGTGACCACCAGGTTCAAAGCGGCGATGCCGACCATCAGCAACAGGTCGCGGCCGCTAGGGCGATGGAACAAGGCCGTCCAGGCGCGACCGACAACGAGGGCCAGGGCGCACAGCGGCACGCCGCAGAAAAGCAGCACGGGAATCCACATGCCCCATGGCTGGGCAGGACGTGTCCACGCTGCCACCAGCAGCCAGAACGCCAGCGCCACGCTCGCCATCACGACAAGCCATTGCGGACCGGAAAGGCTGACGGGCCTGCCGGCGTAAAAAGGAAAGTCGGGATGATCCTGCGAACCGGTCGGATGCATGGACGACTCCGCGAGCGTACGGCTGCATTTAAGCATGGGTCCATGCAATATGTGACACGACCTGATGCTCGTGCCATCTCGACAAGGACACCGCGATGATCCGGACCACACTGATCGCATGGCTGGGGCTCCTGCTGCTTCCCCTCTGTGCGCATGCCGTGCCGTCATGGGGGGCGAAGACTTCCAGCCCTGCCGGCACGCCGCCGGCCGCGCTCAAGCCCGGCGAATGGGTCTGGGGCGGCGATGCCAAGGACATGGGGCCGATGGCGGTGGTGGTCAGCCTGACCGAGCAGCGCGCCTACGTGTACCGCAATGGCCTGTTGGTAGCGGTGTCGACCGTCAGCAGCGGCAAGCCCGGACATGAGACGCCGACCGGGGTGTTCACCATCCTGCAGAAGGACAAGGATCATCACTCCAGCAAGTACAACGATGCCCCCATGCCCTATCAGGAGCGCCTGACATGGGATGGCGTGGCGCTGCATGCCGGCGGCTTGCCGGGCTATCCCGAGTCGCACGGCTGCGTGCACTTGCCCACGGAGTTCGCACGACTGCTGTTCGAAGCCACCAACATGGGCATGGTCGTGGTGATCGCGAAGGAAGGGATGGCCCCTGAAGATCTCGTGCATCCTCCCGTCGCCAGCCCGATCGATCCCAGGACGGGGGCGGAGAACGCCGCCCCGCTGCTGGGCGCGGCCGAATCCTTCCGCTGGGAGCCGCAGAAATCGCCGACCGGTCCGCTGTCGATGGTGATGAGTACCGCGGACCGCCGCCTGTTCGTCTTCCGTAACGGCATCGAGATCGGACGCGCGCGTGTGGATTTCCGGGATGGTCCCGCACCGCAAGGTACACACGCTTACCTCGTATCCGGTGCCACGCCGGGTCAGGCGCCGACATGGCGCCGCATCGGCATTCCCGGCCGTGAGGACGAGGCCGGCCAGGAGGTCGCCGAGAAGGATGCAGCACGCATCGTGGTGCCGGCGGCTTTTACCGCTGCGGTCTCGCCGCTGCTGCGGCCGGGCGTCGTGCTGCTGCAGACCGACCTGCATGTGCTGCCGGAGACCACCGGCGCGACGGTACAGGTGCTCAACGGGGATGTGCCGACCCTGTAGCCACGCGTTCGGAGGTGGGTCTTCACGCTGCCGTGGTCGTCAGGAGGTGATGCTCGACCACGGTGGACGGCGAGCCTCACACCCGCTGCGCAGGTGGTAACGCGCATCAACGGGGACACGCACGTCAGGTGCGCCGCACGCAAGGAAGCACAACTCAGGCCCGATCGTTGATCCAGACACGTATATCCCGAAGTCGAACCCCATCAGGAGAATCGCCATGCGTAGTCGCCTTTCGCGTTCCGTCACTCTCTTCACCCTGCTGGCAGCGCCTTTCGTCGCATCCGCGCAGACGCCGCCCGATGTGGAAGACCTGGTCGGCGCGCGCGGTGCCGGCGGCGAAACCCAGCTGCAGTCGCGAGGCTATGAGCAGCGCGATTCCAACACCGTGCGCGACCAGCGTTTTACCTTCTGGTGGAACGCGAAGCGCAGCCAGTGCATCTCCGTCTCCACCATGGATGGCCGCTATGCCTCGATCCAGTCCGTGCCGGCCGCCAACTGTGGTGCGTCCGGGGGTGGATCAGGCGGCGCATCGTCGCGTCCGTATCCGTCCAGCGAGCGCGATCCCAATTCGCTCGTGTTGGTCTGCTACGGCGCCGGCACGCGTCCGACGGTGACCAGCGAGCCGAACTACAGCTGGGACGACAAGCGCAACAAGTGGCACGAAGCCGATACCGTGCGCGCTACCACCGAAGGCTTCAGCAGCGACGTGCAGATCGAACTGTATGGCGACCACGGCCGGATCCACCTGGGTGCGCCGCTGATTCCGCCGATCAACTCGCACGGCGATCATGGCTGGTGGGATCTCGACAACCTGCAGGTCGGTTCCGACCGCATCACCGCGAGCTATCGCCTCAATGGCATGAACAAGCCGCGCCTGACCGTCGACCGCCGTTCCGGCCGCATCAACATCGAGGGTGGCACGACGTTCTCGGGCCAATGCGACATCGGCAACTATGGGGGGGGTCAACGCCGGTTCTGAATGAGCTCGACATGGCGGCGCCAAGGGAGTGGCGTTCGGTGCCGACACCGGCTGGCACTGGAACCACGTCGTGAGGTGTCAGCAGCACGTGCTGCGGTCGCTGTTGATCGGGACTGAAAGAGAGGAGTGCGAGACAGGGGGCGATGCAACCCGCATCGCCCTCTCGCGTGCGAATGACGGAAGCGAGGCAGGGCCTGCATCTGCCGCGTGAGGCCATGCGTATGTACGGCAGCCCTCACGGAACGACGCAATGCGTGCCGATGCGACACGTTTGATCCTCAATCTGCTCGGCAACCAGGTGGTGTGGTTCGTTGCCGTGATCGCTGCCGGGCAGGGACAGGCATGGCCCGGGGTGCTCGCGGCGTTCGCCTTTGTCGCGTTGCATCTGCGAAGCGCACCGCGGCCCGGGGATGAGATTCGCCTGGTGGTACTCGCGGTGCTGTGCGGGGTGGTCGTCGACGGCGTGGCGGCGTGGCAGGGTTGGGTCGTCTATCGCGCCGCCACCTTCGGTACCGCGATGGCGCCACCGTGGATCCTGGCGCTGTGGGCATCGCTGGCGGTCACGGCCCATACGGGCATGCGGTCGCTGCAACCGCGTCCTTGGGCCGCCGCGCTGCTGGGGGGTATCGGCGGTCCCTTGGCCTACCTGGCAGCGGCCCGGGGATGGGACGCCGCGCAGTTCCCCGTGCCTGCGTGGCGGGGCGTGTGCTGGCTCGCGATTGCGTGGGCGATGGCACTGCCTTTGTTGCTGGGTGTCGCGAGACGGCAGGTGACGCGCAGCGCGCTGCGTTGAGCGGCACGGGCCCGCGCGGTCAGCGTTCGGCTTTCTCCCGCAAGCCGTCTTCGTTCTTGTCAGTCGCGTATCCCGAAGGTCAGGCAGCTGCTGCCCTGCCACTGGATCTCGAGAGGCTCGCCGGCGTCTTCAACGGTTTCGACGGAAGGATCCTTGCCGCTGCCCAGGTTGAGTTGGCGGTCGGCTTGCTTGCTCACGCCGATCGTCACCACCAGCCGGCTGCCGGCGGCCAGCTTGCGTCCGATCACGCGCGTGTCCTTCACGACAAGGCGTTGGAGCTCGCCCGGCTGCAACAGGCGCCGCTGCCGCCGGTCTTCGCTGTAGCTCGCTCGTTGTAGCCACCATGCAAGATCGAGGTATTCGCCGTCCGCATTCCGTTCGTAGACGCCGATGGCCAGGTCGACATCCCGCTTGTTGACGGTGAAGTCGAGCACGCCACCGAACGGGCCCGCGAGTTCGATCTCCTGCATCACGGCGTCGCCCACGAATGCCAGGCCCAGGTGCGGATCCAGTCCGGTCGTGACAACCTGCTGCGGCGGTGCCCAGTCCGCGTCTCGGCGGTCGCTGAAGTCAACGCGTTGCGACGCCACAACGCCTGGACGCGATCGCGGGGAAAGCGTGTAGGTGTCGATCGTCGCGCCAGGCGCCAGACACCACGACTGCGTGCGTGTGGCCATCGTCTCCAGCGTGTCAGCATGGCGCCACGCATCGGCACCCATGACCTGCCAATTCACGCGGCCGGCCAGCAGGTCGGGTTTCGGTGCACCTTTGAAGACATGATCGAACCAGGCTAACCGCAGGGCCTGGAGGTTGATGCGCGCAGCGGCATCCGGTGCATAGCCCTGCACGCTCGGAGGCACGCCCGCCTGCATGGTGATGTGTTCGTAGGGACCGATGACCAGCGTGTGGTCGGCGTCCGCGCGGTGGCGCAGGTGCTGGCGGAAATAGTGCAGAACGCCCGCCTGCGCACCATCGAAGTAGCCCGTCGTCGCCAACACCGGGACCCCGATACGGGCGTACTCCTCGCCCTGGGGGATCATCGACTGCCAATACGCGTCGTAATCCGGATGCTGCAGCCATTCCAGGAACAACGGATTCGCGCTGCCATCGACCTGTGGCCGATCCCGGTACGCGAGACCGCGGGCATAGGCCTCGCGGTCGAGCTTGAGCCAGCGTTCGCCATCGCCATACCGTGCGTTGTCCAGCCAACGGTTGCTCGCGGTGTACAGCGGCCAGGGATACATGAAGTTGAGGAAGACGTTGCCTTCCATGGGAATGTCGATGCCGGGCGCCGCCGAGGCGGACGTGGCGATGGCCTTCAATGCCGGCGGCAGGTGCTTCAGTGCCGCCCACTGCGCGAAGCTGTTGTAGCTGCCGCCGAACATGCCCACGCGTCCATCGCTCCAGGGCTGTGTTGCGATCCAGCCGATGACCGCGGCGGCATCGGTTCCGTCGTGCTTGAACGGGGCGATGGCATCCGGACTGCGGCCCTTGCCGCGACTGTACGCCACCGCGCCGACATAACCGTGCGCGGCCATCGTCTTGGCATCGCCCCAAGCCACGTCATCGTCGGCGTAGACGGTGAACTGCAGCAAGGTGGGCAGTCGAGGGGCCGCCGCCGGGCGTACGACGAGGGTGGCGATGCGTGCGCCGTCCGGCGTGGGCACCAGGACATCACGATCAATGCGGTAGCGAAGGGCGTCGTCTTCCCGCAGCGCATCCGCGAACAGCGGTTGCAGCGCCACGTAGACACGATGGACTTGGTACGCACGGATGAGGTCGATAGCGTCCGGCAGCGGCACGCGTCGCTTCCCCGCGATCTTCGCCAGCGCCGCATCCAGATCGCCGCGGACGCGCGTCACCGATGTTCCGAAGGCGAACTCCGCCTGCAGGGCCCTCCTGTCGTCGAGCGCACCGAACCGTTGCGCGAACGCCTGGCGCCACGCGTTCGTGAAAGACATTCCCTGCTGCGCCTGCAGGACGTTCGCGCGCGCGTGGATCTCGTACTGGAGGAAGACCGGCGGCTGCGACGGCGGATCGTTGCGCAGCAGGCGGAGTGCATCGATGCTTTCGATCGCCTGCGCGTACTGGCCGGCGACCATCTGCAGCCGGAATCGCGTGCCGAGATAGCGCGCCCGGTCCTCGTCCTGGTGCAGTCTGAGTACGTCCCGCGCGAGGCCGGGCATCGCTTGGTCGATGTCGCCACCTTGGAGTCCTGCAGGAACCGGCACTTCCGGTACCTGTGCGAACGACGGCAGACAGAGGATCGTAAGGATAAGTCCCAGCAGTCGTTTCATATCGGCCGGAGTCAGGCATACAGGCATGCAGCTTGGCATGCTGCCCTTGCAGCAGGGAAGTGACCAAGGCATGCCGGCGCGAGGCGATGCATCTCGTAACCTAGTGCGGTGCCGACCCAGTGCCTCCGGCATACTGATGGCCTACCGCCCGGATAGCGAAGCATGACGGTGTTGAGCAGAAGCATGGACATTGAAGTGCAGGCGATGGGAGGGTGCCGTGCAGCCAGCGGCGCTGTCGCCCCCGGATCTGATTCGTACTGTTTCGCAGGAAGAGCGCGCTGGCAGCGGACCGTCGACCAGCCGTGCACTCGTCGTCAGTGTTGGAAGGCAACGCCGCGTAGACGTGCCTCGCCCGGGATTCGGAACGATGCGCGCATGCCGTTGAAGTCGCGCTTCTGGCCGCTGGTGTGCGCCGCCTTGTGGGCACGGGCCGCGGGGGCTGAGCCGGCCGAACAGCCCGTCTTGCCGGCGGAAACGCTCGATCGTGTCGTCGTGACCGCGACACGGCTGGAGTCGGTCACCGCCTTCGACACGCCCGCATCCGCCGTTGTCGTGGCACTGGGCGATGGCGGTGCGCGTCCGCAGGCAGCGTTGTCGGAGGTGCTCGAGGGCATTCCCGGCGTATTCGCGCGCGAACGGCAGAATCTCGCCCAGGACACGCAGTTGTCGATTCGTGGATTCGGCGCGCGGTCGACGTTCGGCGTGCGCGGCTTGCGCCTGTATGCCGACGGCGTGCCGGCGACGATGCCGGACGGTCAAGGCCAGGTGTCGCACTTCAACCTGCTGGGCGCGGATCGCGTGGAGGTGTTGCGCGGGCCCTTTTCCGCACTGCATGGCAACTCGTCCGGTGGCGTGATCCAGTTGTGGAGCGACATTCCTGACGACGGGCGCGAAGCGCGTGCGCAGGCCAGCGTCGGCAGCCACGACAGCACCGTGATCGGTGCGCGCGTGCGCGGCGCGGGCGACGTGCTCGGCTACTCGCTGTCGGCTTCCGTACTGGATACGCAGGGCTATCGGGACCACAGCGCCGCACGGCGGGAATCGCTCAATGCCCGACTGCGCTTGAAGCCGGGCGACGGCACGCTGGATCTGGTGCTCAACCATTTCGACGCGCCCGACGCCCAGGACCCACTGGGCCTGACGCGGGCGCAGGCATGGCAGGCACCGCGCCAGGCGGCGCCCGTCGCAGTGCAGTACGACACGCGGAAGTCCGTGCGCCAGGATCAATTGGGCGCGGTCTATGAACGGCCCCTCGCCGCCGGCCACCGGTTGCGCGCGATGGCCTACGGCGGCCGTCGCGATGTCGAGCAGTACCTCGCGCTGCCGATCACGGCGCAGGGCAATCCGCTCAATTCGGGGGGGGTGATCGACCTGGCCAACGATTACGGCGGCGCCGATCTCCGCTGGTCATGGACAGGCGACCTGGCGGGCCGACCGTTCGAGCTGGCGGCCGGTATCAACGCGGACCGCCAGCGCCAGCATCGGCGTGGCTACGAGAATTTCGTCGGCACCTCGCTGGGCGTGCGCGGTACGCTGCGGCGGGACGAACGCAACCAGGTCGGCAACGCGGACCAGTATGCACAGGCGTGGTGGCGCCTGGCGCCGCGCTGGTCGCTGCTGGTCGGTGTCCGCCACAGCCGTGTCGACTTCCGTTCCGACGACGCTTACGTCACGGCCACCAATCCCGACGACAGCGGTCGCGTGGTGTACGAACGGACCATGCCCGTCGCGGGCGTGGTGTTCGCGCCCACCGATGCCTTCCGCGTATATGCGTCCACGGGGCGTGGCTTCGAGACGCCGACCTTCAACGAGGTCGGCTACCGTGCCGACGGCGGTGCGGGCCTCGCGTTCGACCTGCGCCCGGCGACCAGCCGCAACACCGAACTGGGCGTGAAGTGGCGGGGCCGGCAAGGCGCGCGCGTCGAGGCGGCGGTGTTCCGCGCCGACACCGACGACGAGCTTGCGGTCGCGCGCAATGTCGGCGGGCGCAGCAGCTTCCGCAATGTCGGCGCCGCGCGTCGCGAAGGTGTCGAGCTCCAGGCGGACCTGCCACTCCATGAGGCGTGGCAGCTGCAACTCGCCTATACGTGGCTGGATGCGACATTCCGCGATAGCTTCCCCATCTGCACCGCGAGCGGTTGCGCCTCGCCTGTCGTACAGGTCGTGGCCGGCACCCGCATTCCCGGCATCGCCCGCCAGCAGGCATCGGCACGCTTGCGTTGGCAGGGCACGCAATGGAGCGTCGCTGCCCAGCTGTCGGCGATCGGCAACGTCACGGTGAACGATACCGGCAGCGAACGCGCGCCGGGCTACAGCGTGCTGAACCTGGAACTGGTGCGCGACTGGACGCTGCGGCAGGGCCGGCTGCAGGCATTCGCGCGCGTCGACAACGCACTGGACCGGTTCCACATCGGTTCGGTCATCGTCAACGAAGGCAACGGACGCTTCTACGAACCGGGCACCGACCGCACCTTCACCCTGGGGCTGCGCTGGCTGTGGGCGGAGGACTGATGTGCTGGATGTCAGCGCGTCGGCGCGGGTGCACCTGATCGGTGGGAGGCGACGTATTTCATGATGTCGATGAAGGGCGCTACCCAATAGTCGTCGGGGTGCGCGGCGAGATGGCGCAGCAGTTGTTCGTGCGCTTCGCGCGACACGGCAAGGTGATCGCCGCCGATGCCGTGGAAGGTGAAGCTGACCATCGTGCCCTTGCGCGCCGCCTGCTCGACGCGTGCGATCAGCTGGTCGCCGGTGACGCCTGCAGGTACATCCACCGGCACGGCGGCCACGTCGATCGCCGACATGTCGTCGATGACGCCCCCTTGTCCGAGCTTGATCGCGACGAACTCCGATGCGACGGCATCGACGTAGTTGCCATCGCTCGCCTGCGTATCGCCGCAGGGGACGGTCATCGTCCGCTCGGTCCTGCCATCGAGCATGGCCAGCATCGCGTTGGCCAGCCGCACCTGGTCGACCATCTGGGCGATCGTGGTGGTATCCAGGTTGCGATGCGGGACGACCCAGCCGCGATCGGGCAGCGACGCCGAGCACGCATGGAACAGCGTGTGGTTGCCGAGCTCGTGTCCGTTGCGCGCAGCGGCCGCCCATTCGTGCTGGCGCGTGCGGAGCGTGTCCGACGCCAGGGTCAGATAGAAGCTCCCCTTCAGGCCGTAGCGATCGAGCGCCGGAATGGCGTGGTCGAGCTGCGAAGGGACGGCATCGTCGTAGGCCAGGCTCACCGCCGCCTTGCGTCCGTCGGGCCAGGGATACGGTTCGCCGGCCTGCGCGGCAGCGGCGGCTCCCGCCAGCGCCAGCAGGGCGAGCCGGGCGATCCCCCGCCGGAACGCGGACATCCCTACTGCACCAGCGTCTGGATCGCGCGCGCGGGAATCGTCACCACGCCCGAGGCCTGGCCGACGTAGAAGTTGTATGCGATGTCCTTGTCGGTCGGATTCATCACCACCGTCGCCAGGCGTCCGTCCGGGTTCACGAAGGACGTCGCCAGCAGCGTGCTGCGGCTGGTGGCGGTGCTGACGCGGCGCGCGTCGGGCCGGATGAACTTCGAGAAGTGGCCGACGTAGTAGTAGCTCGGCGTGTAGATGAGTTCCCCCGTGCGGGTGTCGGCGTGCAGCGGCGCGAAGCAGTAGTTGCCCACGTGGTTGGGGCCGCCTTTCTCGTCGAGCAGCATGATCCAGTCGGTCCAGCCCACGGCGCCGTTGTTGAAGTCGTTGATCATCGACGTGCCGTAGCGTTCGGCGTTCGGCCAGTGCTGGTAGCGCGCGGGGTCGAACTTCTCCACGGCGGCTTCGGTCAGCAGCACCGGCTTGTCGGGGAAGGCTTCCGTCACGGCGGCCACGTTGCGGAACATGGGGTCGAAGCCGGCCCACGTCTCGTACCAGTGGAAGCCCAGCCCCCACGCGTACTTCGCCGCCTCCGGATCGCCCAGGATCACCTGCGCGCGGTACAGCATCATGTCGCGGTTGTGGTCCCACACGATGATCTTCTTGTCGGCGTATCCCGCTGCGTGCATCGTCGGGCCCAGGTGCAGCTTGAGGAAGTCGCGCTCTTCCTCGGCCGTGTACAGCATCGATTCCCACGTCTGCGTGGCCATCGGCTCGTTCTGCACCGTGATGCCCCAGACCGGAATCCCTTCCTTCTCGTAGGCCTGGATGAACTTCACGTAGTAGTTCGCCCACGCCTGCCGGTACTCGGGCAGCAGCGCGCCCCCCTTGAGCATGTGCCCGTTGGTCTTCATGAAGGCCGGTGCGCTCCACGGGCTGGCGTACAGCGGCAACGCGCCACCCGCGGCGGCGATCGCCTGCTTGATCATCGGGATGCGCGCCTTCCGGTCATGGTCGACGGAGAACGTCGCCAGCGCCTTGTCGCCCTCGTCGATGTACGTGTAACTGGCGGAGCTGAAGTCGGAACTGTGGATGGTGGTGCGCGCCAGCGAGTAGCCGATGCCGTCCTTTCCGTCGTAGTACGCGCGCATGAACTCGGCCTGCTTCGCCGGCGACAGCGTCGCGTAGACCTCGGCCGTGGAATCGGTGATGGCACCCCCGATCCCCAGCAGGGGCTGGAATGTCTTCGTGGGATCGACGAAGACCGAGTTCTCGACCTCCGTCAGTCGGTGCCCCGCCGTCAGCGTGACGGTACCGGTCTGGCTCAACCGGTGCGCGGTGCCCTGCGCCGTCGTGTAGAGGGTCACGGTGGCAGGTCGCATGGGCGTCTCCTTGGGTTCGGCGGCGCTGGCGCCTGTCCATGTGGCGGCGAGTGCCATGCCGATCGCGGCAGCGGAAGAGAGTCGCGTGTAGCGCATGCAGGAGCCTCGCAGGGGTGGGAACGGTCCGATGCCGCGTCGCCGCGTCGGACGCGTGGTAGTTGACAGCGCTGTCATACCGTTGCTACATCTCGCTGTCAATCGATGGCTCGGGGTAGCGCGGGAAGCGTGCGTGCGTCGTGCTTTCCGTGCGCGTCGTACGCAGGCGCGTGTTGCCGTGCAGCACGTGTTTGCGTGCAAGGCGTCGAGGGTCGAGTCGTCGGTCGGATGGCGTCGATGGCGAAGGGTGATGGGGGGGGGGCGGCGATGTGTATCCAAGCGATGGTCATCGCTGTCAGAATCCGGCGTCGTGCCGGGAGGGTGGTCGGAATGGAGTGGGAGCAACCCCATGCGTAGTCGGATCGAGGACGTGGCCGCCGCCGCCGGCGTGTCCATGAAGACCGTGTCGCGGGTGCTCAACAACGAACCCAACGTGCGCGAGGAAATGCGCCAGCGGGTGATGAAGGCGGTCGAGAAGCTGCAGTACCGGCCCAACCTGTCCGCGCGGAGCCTCGCCGGCCAGCGCTCGTACGTGGTCGCGCTGGTGTACAACAATCCATCGCGCAACTACCTGATGGAAATCCAGAGCGGCATGCTGGATGCCTGCCGGGACCACCACTACAACCTGGTGCTGGCGCCGGTCGCTTCACCGAAGCAGCGCAAGGCCGACGACCTGAAGGTGGTGTTCGAGCATTTCGCACCGGATGGCGTGGTGCTCATTCCCCCGCTGACCGACGACCCGGTGGTACTCGCGTTCCTCGAAGAACACCAGGTGCCCTATGCCAGCATCGCGCCCAAGCATCCGGAAGGCAGGATCGGCGTGATGATGGACGAAACCGCGGCGGTACTCGAACTGATGGCCGGCCTGGTGGCGCAGGGTCACCGCCGCATCGCGCACATCAAGGGTCCGCCCGCGCATGGTGCCTGCCAGTGGCGCTACAAGGGCTATCGCGACGCGTTGAAGCAGGCCGGCCTGGCCTACGACGCGGATCTGGTCGTACAGGGCGCGTTCTCGTTCGAGTCGGGCATCGAGGCGGGCAATGCGCTGCTCGATCTCCAGCAGCCGCCCACGGCGATCTTCGCCGCGAACGACGACATGGCGGCCGGCGTGATCCGCGCCGCCTGCGAGCGCGGCCTGGTGGTGCCGCGCGACATATCCGTCTGCGGCTTCGATGACACGCCCATCGCGCGGCACATCTATCCCGCACTCACCACCGTGCGCCAGCCCACCTCCGAGATGGGCAAGCTCGCGACGCTGCAGTTGCTTTCGCGCATCCGAACGGCCGGTGGCGGCGGCATGGTGCACGTCGAGCACGAAGTGCTGTTCCGCGAGTCGACGCAAAGCCCCGCCAGGCGCTGATCCCCGCGTGCCCGTCGCCGTGGCGTGGCTGCGTCGCGGCTCATGCTGCGTGCGTGCGATGGTCGACGCACATGCCATACCAATAGAAAACCTTACGTACGTTCCGGCGGAAATTCTTTCGCTGATCGATGGATGTGTGAGTTTCGAGAAAACGATTTCAGCTGCGTCGCACCATCAATTTCGTAGCTGAAAACAAGGGATTTTTTGCAAAACGAAAGCGGATTTCCGGAAAGTTGACAACGCTGTCAATCGCGCGTCCAATGCGCCCCAATGTAGGGGGAGGCGACAACCTGCGTTCCAGTCCAAGACATCGTTCGTGAATTTCCGGAGAGGGGAAAGTCCATGAAGCAAGTGCAATCCGTTCCAAGAAAGCGGGTGCTGACATCCGCATTGCTGCTGGTCATCGCAGGTCCCGCGTGGGCCCAGCAGTCCGAGCCGCAAGGCACCGCCACGCCGGCGCCGGCCACCGCCGAGCCCACCGAACTCGACACCATCGTCGTCACCGGCATCCGCGCCAGTCTCGAATCGTCGATGAACCTCAAGCGCGATGCGCAGGGCGTCGTCGATGGCATCGTGGCCGAGGACATCGGCAAGTTCCCCGATACCAACCTGGCAGAATCCCTGCAGCGCATCAGTGGCGTGTCGATCGATCGCACGCCCAGCGGCGAGGGCTCGAAGGTCACGGTGCGCGGCATCGGTCCCGATCACAACCTGGTGCTCCTCAACGGCCGCCAGATGCCCGGCGCGCTGTTGAACGGGTTCTCGGCATCCAATTCGCGTGCATTCGATTTCGCCAACCTGGCGTCCGAAGCGGTATCGGCCATCGAGGTCTACAAGACCGGCCTGGCCTCCAATCCGACCGGCGGCATCGGCGCGACGATCAACATCAAGACGGCCCGGCCGCTGGAAAGCGCGCCGCTCCTGAACTTGGGCGTCAAGACCGTCCACGACACGTCCAACGGCAACCTGCCCAAGATCATGCAGGGCGACGACTGGACCGGCGAGATGTCGGGCATCTTCAGCCAGACCTTCGCCGACGGAAAGTTCGGCATCGCCGTCAACGGCAGCTACCAGGAACGCGACAGCGGCTTCAGCCAGGTCGGCGTGACCGCCGGCTGGCGTACCCATTTCGGTGGCGAAGGCGGTTGGGGCGCGATCGCACCCGGCACGCCGGGCAACGACAACCTCCCGGGACCGACCGATCTGTACTCGGTGCCGCAGAACCTCAACTACAGCGTCAACGGCATCCAGCGCCAGCGCACCAACGGACAGGTCACGCTGCAGTGGGCGCCGTCGGATCGCGTCACCACGACGCTGGACTACACGTACTCCGAAAACAAGATCCAGCAGCGCCGCAACGAGATGTCGGTGTGGTTCAACTTCGTCGGCCAGGAAAGCGCCTGGACCGACGGTCCGGCCGCAGGACCGGTGTTCTACCGCGAACTCATCCCGTGCACCGGCACGCAGAATCCGAATGGCACCTACGAAGGGTGCAGCGACCTGGCGATGGCGGGTGGCATCAGCGCGACCAAGGCGGAGAACGAGTCGGTCGGCTTCAACGTCGAGTGGGCCGTCTCCGACGCGCTGGACCTGGCGTTCGACTACCACCGCTCCACCGCCGAACTCTCGCCGGACAGCGACTGGGGTTCGCAGGGCAACATCGGTACGGCCGCGTGGATCCGTGGCGATACCACCGTCTACTTCGACGGTGAGCTGCCGATCCTGAACTACACGCTGGCGCCGGGCGTCACCGGTGTCGATCCGTCGCAGGCGCGCGTCACCGGCCGCCAGTTCGTCAACGGCTATTCGCGCGGCGAAGTCGACCAGGGCCAGCTGAGCGGCACCTTCAAGTTCGGCGACTACTCCGACCTCAAGTTCGGCGTGGCCAACACGGAGGTCAAGAACCGTACCGCGTGGGGCATCAACGAAGCGGCCGACTGGGGCGGCATCGGGCTCGCGTCGGACTTCGACGACAGCCTGTGGCAGATCGACGACATGGCGCGTTACTTCGACGCGTTCCCGGGCTACAAGGATCCGCGTTTCAGCAGCCAGTTCCTGGTCTTCGACTACGAGCGCATGCGCCAGGCCGTCGGCGACTTCACCGGCAGGCCCGACCTGGCCCGTCGCCCGGACGACTTCAATCGCGCCGACCTTCGGACCACCGAAAAGACCCGCAGCGCCTATCTGCAGTACAGCACCAGTTGGCAGACGCGCATCCCGATCAACCTGGCCGTGGGCGTGCGCTACGAGAAGACCGAAATCGAATCCGCGGCGCAGGTGGATACGCCGGTGCTCGTGCGCTGGGTGGCGGACAACGAGTTCTTCACCGACATGGGCGAGAAGACGTTCACCACCATGACCGGTGAGTACGACTATTTCCTGCCGAGCATCGACACCAGCTTCGAGATCACCGAGGACATGGTGCTGCGCGCCAGCTATGGCCACTCGCTCGGCCGTCCGGGCTGGCAGGACATCCAGGGCGGACAGACCGTCAGCCCGCTGCTGCGCGTCAACGGCGGCAGCGGCAACTCCGGCAATCCCAACCTGAAGCCGCTGCTCTCCAAGAACATCGACCTGTCGTACGAGTGGTACTACGCCGACGCCAGTTACTTCTCGGTGGGCTACTACCGCAAGAACATCTCGAACTACATCGACAGCGGCGCCGGCTCGTTCCAGGACACGCTCTTCAGCCTGCCGACGCCCGTCGGTGGCGCTTACTGGAACGCGGCGATCGCCGGCGGCTGCGGCAGCGCAGACGTGGGATGCATCCGCCAGTACATCTTCGCCAACTTCGATGGCCAGCCGGGCGTGGACAGCACCGCGGGCTCCAACGGCGAGATCACCGGCGTCCCCGGTGATCCGCTGACGGTGTACAACGTCACCATCCCGGGCAATGCGGGCTCGCACAAGCTCAACGGATTCGAGCTCGCCCTGCAGCACATGTTCGGCGACAGCGGTTTCGGCGTGGCGGCGAACTACACCATCGTCGACAGCGACAGCCTGTCCTACGACAACAATGCGAAGGGCCCGCAGCAGGTGCTCATCGGCCTGAGCGATTCGGCCAACCTGGTGGGCTTCTACGACAAGGGACCGTGGCAGGTGCGCCTTGCGTACAACTGGCGCGACAAGTTCCTCAACGGCCAGTACGACGGCGATGCCGCGGACCCTGCGAAGAACAACCCGGTGTACGTGGAAGCATACGGCCAGTGGGACCTGAGCGTGGGTTACAAGTTCAGCGACCGCTTCACCGTGCAGTTCGAGGGCGTCAACCTGACGGACGAGACCGCGCGGCTCAGCGAGCGCAACGAGAACATCCTGTTCTACGGCACCCAGACCGGCCCGCGCTACATGCTCGGCTTCCGCTACAACTTCCGCTGACGTTCGACGACATGCCCGGGTCCGGCCAGGACCCGGGCAGCATCGCCCAAGCCGCTGGTCTCCAGCGGCTTTGGTTTTGGGGGCGGACCGTCCGGGTTCCGCCCGTCGGTTGCCAAGACGAGGTAGCGGCGTGGATTCTCCTGTCAGACATGTAGTCATTCTCGGCGGCGGTTCGGCCGGCTGGCTCACCGCCGCCGTGCTGGCCGCCGAACACCAGGCCGCGTCGGACGCCGGGCTGCGGATCACCTTGATCGAATCGCCCGACGTGGCGACGGTGGGCGTGGGCGAGGGGACGTGGCCCACCATGCGCGATACCCTGCGCAGGACGGGCGTCAGCGAAACGGACTTCATCCGTGAGTGCGACGCGGCTTTCAAGCAGGGCTCGAAGTTCGTCCGCTGGCGCGAAGAGGTCGAAGGCGACTACTACCACCATCCGTTCGTGCTGCCCCCGGGCTTCCTGGAAACCCATCTGGCCGCCGGATGGATGGCGCACCGCGACGTGCCCTTCAGCCTGCTGACCTGCTTCCAGGCGCACCTGTGCGAGGCGGGCAAGTCGCCCAAACAGTTTTCCACACCGGAATGGGCGTCCGTGGCCAACTACGCGTACCACCTGGATGCGGCGAAACTGGGCGTCTTCATGCGGCGGCACTGCGTGGAGAAGCTCGGCGTGCGCCATGTGTCCGACCACATGGTCGAGGTGGTGGCACACGAGAACGGCGACATCGCGGGGTTGCTCACGCGCGAGCATGGCCTGATCGAAGGCGACCTGTTCGTGGACTGCAGCGGCATGCGCGCGCTGCTGATCGGCCAGCACTACGGTGTCGGGATCGAGTCGCAGAAGGAGGTGCTGTTCAACGACCGGGCCATCGCCACGCGGGTGCCCTATGCGGACCCCACCGTCGAGATCGCCTGCCAGACGATCTCGACGGCGCAGGAGGCAGGCTGGATCTGGGACATCGGCTTGCAGAGCCGTCGCGGTATCGGCCACGTGTACTCCAGCACCCATACCAGCGACGAGGCCGCCGAGGCCGCATTGCGACGCTACATCGTGGCGACCGGTGGCCGCGAGCAGGACATCGACACGCTGCCGAAGATCGTGATCCGACCCGGCTTCCGCCGGGGGGCGTGGCACCGCAACTGCGTGGCGGTCGGACTCTCCAGCGGTTTCATGGAGCCCCTGGAAGCATCTTCGCTGGTGATGGTCGAGCTGGCCGCGGGCCTGCTCGCCGACCAGATGCCCGCCACGCGCGCGGCCATGGACATCGTGGCCAGGCGCTACAACGATACCTTCAGCTACCGCTGGGACCGCATCGTCGATTTCCTGAAACTGCACTACGTACTGAGCAAACGGGACGACAGCGCCTACTGGCGCGACAACCGCCGGCCCGAGACGATACCCGAGCGCCTGCGCGACCTGCTCGCGTTCTGGCGCCACCAGCCACCGTCGCGCTACGACCTCAACCGGGTCGAAGAGGTGTTCCCCTCCGCGAGCTACCAGTTCATCCTCTACGGCATGGGGTTCACGCCGGAGGCGCGGCCCACCACGCGTCGCATGGACGACGTGCGCCGTTCCGAAGAGTATTTCCGCCAGTCCGCCGACATCGCGAGGAAGATGCTGTCGGCGTTGCCCGGGCATCGCGAGATGCTCGATCATGTGATGACGCGCGGAATGCCGCGCATCTAGGACGAATGCCCGCATGCCACGACACGCCCAGGTCAACAACATCGACCACAGGGACCTGCGAATCGATACCCGGCGCGGCGCGCACCTGGGCGATGACGTCGGTTTCGCCGCCACGTTCCCCGCCGAGTTCCGCGACCTGCAGGCCTGTTATCCCATCGTGTTCCGCAAGGACGCACGGGGTGCGTTCTCGCCCGTCGCCCTGCTGGGGTTCGAGGAGGGACGCAACCTGTTCCTCGACGGCGAACGCTGGGACGCCCACTACCTGCCGCTGGCGATCGAGCGGCAGCCGTTCCTGATCGGCCGCGCCGGCGACGAGATGACGGTGCACATCGACCTCGACCATTCCCGGGTGGGCAGTGCCGACGGCCAGCCGCTGTTCCGCGAACACGGCGGCAACACCGAGTACCTGGACCGCATCGCCTCGGTGCTGCTCACGCTGCACAACGGCCTGGAGCGCGTGCCGGCCTTCGTCGATGCGCTGCTCGCGCTCGACCTGCTGGAATCGTTCGCGCTCGATGTCGAACTGGACGATGGGTCGCTCAACCGCCTGGCCGGCTACTACACCATCAACGAAGACCGCCTCCGCGACCTGGACGCGGCGGCGCTCGGCGGGCTGCATGCCGCCGGCCACCTGGAGCCGGTGTTCATGGCGGTGGCGTCGATCTCGAACTTCCGCGGGCTGATCGACAGGATGAACCGGAGCCGTGCTCGCGGACGCTGAGCCCATCCGGGAGTTCCGCGGCGACGCGCGCGACGCCCTTTCCTTGCCGACATCGTCGGGCCCCGTGGTCCTGCGGGGCCTGGTGGACCACTGGCCGATGGTGGCGGCTGCACGCGAATCCATGCGTGCGGCCGTGGCCTACCTGCATGGCTTCGTGCGCGCGGACGCACCCCCCGTGATCGCGACGGTCGCGGCCCCCGCGACCGGTGGCCGGGTGTTCTACAACGAGGATCTGAGCGGCATGGACTTCCGCCAGGAGCAGATCCCGTTGCCCACGGTGCTGGACACGCTGGTCAAGTACGCCGACCACGCCACGCCGCCGATGATCTACGTGGCGTCGACGACCCTCGACACGTGGCTGCCCGGCTTCCGGCGCGACAACGACCTGCCGTTGCACGGGCGTGATCCGCTCGCGAGCATCTGGATCGGCAATCGCACGCGCATCGCGGCGCACCAGGACGTGCCGGACAACCTCGCCTGCGTGGTGGCCGGGCGCCGCCGCGTGACGCTGTTTCCCCCCGACCAGCTGCGCAACCTGTACATCGGTCCGCTCGACTTCACGCCGGCCGGGCAGGCGATCAGCCTGGTCGATTTCTCCGCGCCGGACCTGGTGCGCTTCCCGCGCTTCGCCGAGGCGATGCGGCATGCGCAGGTGGCCGACCTCGGGCCCGGAGACGCTGTGCTGATCCCCAGCCTGTGGTGGCACCACATGGAGGGACTGGAGCCGTTCAACGTACTGGTCAACTACTGGTGGCGCGACGTGCCCGACTGGATGGACACGCCGATGAACGCCCTGATGTACGCGCTGATGACGGTGCGCGACCTTCCGCGGCACGAGCGCGACGCGTGGAAGGACGTCTTCCGCCACTACGTGTTCGAGGCCGACGACGACACCGCCGCCCATATTCCCGAGCAGGCACGCCGCCTGCTGTCCCCGCTGGACGAGGCACGTGCGCGCGAACTGCGGGCACGCCTGCTCAAGCGCATCAACCGCTGACCGCAATCCCAGGAACCTGCCCGTGAGCAACGAGATCCACGATTCCAGCAACCGACCCGTGAAGCGCGTGGTCATCGCCGGCGGCGGCACGGCCGGATGGATGGCCGCGGCGGCGATATCGCGCGTACTGGGCAAGACGCTGGACATCACGCTGGTCGAGTCCGAGGAAATCGGCACCGTGGGGGTGGGCGAAGCCACCATCCCCACCTTGCTGAGCTTCCACCGGATGATCGACATCAACGAGCAGGCGTACATGTCGGCGGTGCAGGGCACCATCAAGCTCGGCATATCGTTCGAGAACTGGCTGGACAACGGGCACCGCTACATCCACTCCTTCGGCTTCAGCGGCAAGGAGCGCGGAACCACGGGGTTCCAGCACTTCTGGCTGCGTGGCCGCCAGGAAGGCATGGCCAGCGGCTACGAGGACTACTGCCTCGAGCTGAAGGCGGCCCTCGGCGATCGCTTCGCGCATCTCCCCCATGGGGGGCTCCACTATGCGTACCACATGGATGCCAGCCTGTACGCGAAATTCCTGCGGGAATTCAGCGAGCGCCACGGCGCCCGGCGCGTGGAGGGCAAGATCGCCGAGGTGCTGACCGAGGCCGGCTCGGGTTTCATCACCGCGCTGAAGATGGAGAACGGCGACATCCTCGAAGGCGATCTCTTCATCGACTGCACCGGCTTCCGTGCACTGCTGATCGGCAAGACGCTGGGCGTGGGCTTCACCGACTGGTCGCACTGGCTGTTCAACGACAGCGCCCTGGCCACCCAGACCACGGCGGTGCGCGACGCGGTCCCCTACACCCGTGCCATCGCCGGCAAGGCCGGATGGCAGTGGCGCATTCCGTTGCAGCACCGGGTGGGCAACGGCATCGTCTATTCCAGCCGGCACATGAGCGACGACGAGGCGCGCGAAGAGTTCCTCGGCAGCGTCGAGGGCGAGGTCATCAAGCAGCCGTGGCCGATCCGCTTCCGGCCCGGGCAACGGCAGCAGTGCTGGGCGAAGAACTGCGTGGCCCTCGGCCTGGCCGGCAGCTTCATCGAGCCGCTGGAATCGACCACGATCCACCTGATCCAGCGCGGCATCGTGCACCTGCTGCAGAACTTCCCGCAGGTGGTCACCCAGCCGGCGATCGATGAGTACAACGCGCGCCTGGACGAGGAGCTGCAACACGTCCGCGACTTCGTGGTGATGCATTACCACCTCACCGACCGGCGTGATTCGCCGTACTGGCGGGAGATCGCGGAGATGGACATCCCCGCCACGCTGCGCCACCGCATCGAGTTGTTCCGCGAGACTGGCACCGTCTTCCACGTGCCGGGCGAACTGTTCGGCGAGAACTCCTGGATCCAGGTGATGATGGGCCAGGGCATCATGCCCAAGCGCTACCACCCGACGGCGGACGCGATCCCGCCGGACGAGCTGCGCAGCTTCCTCGACGACATCCGCAGCCGCGTGGTGGGCACTGCCCAGCGGATGCCGGCGCACATGGATTACCTGCGCAGCTACTGCCCCGCGCCCCGGCCCTGAGCACGCCAGCCTGCGCATCGCCTATGCTGCGGGCATGAGCGATACGCGACTCGAGGATTTCGTGGCGGCGCACCGCCGGCTGTTCGTCCTGACAGGGGCGGGGTGCAGCACCGCGTCCGGCATTCCCGACTATCGGGACGAGCAGGGCGCGTGGAAGCGCACGCCGCCGGTGACCTACCAAGCCTTCACCGGCGACACCGCCACGCGCCATCGCTACTGGGCGCGCAGCATGATCGGCTGGCCGCGCGTGGCAGCAGCACGGCCGAACGATGCGCATCGCGCGCTGGCGTCGCTGGAAGCCCAGGGGCGCTGCGAAGTACTGCTGACGCAGAACGTCGATGGCCTGCACCAAGCCGCCGGCAGCCACGCGGTGATCGACCTGCACGGGCGGCTCGATGGCGTCGTCTGCCTCGCCTGCGGCGAGGTGACGCCGCGCGCCGCACTGCAGGCCCGGTTGATGCAGGCCAATCCCGGATGGATCGACCTGCAGGCGGGCACGGCACCCGACGGCGATGCCGACCTGGAGGAAAAGGATTTCGAGCGCTTCCACGTGCCTGCATGCGAAGCGTGCGGAGGCATGCTGAAGCCGCACGTGGTGTTCTTCGGCGAGAACGTGCCGCACCCGCGCGTGGAAACGGCGATGGCCCACGTCGACCGGGCCGATGCGCTGCTGGTGGTCGGTTCGTCGCTGATGGTCTATTCGGGGCTGCGCTTCGTGCACGCGGCCGTGCGCAGGCGGATCCCGGTGGTGGCAGTCAGCCTGGGCCGTACGCGCGCCGACGATCTGCTGCAGTTCCGCATCGCCGCGCCTTGTGGGGACGCGCTCGCCTTCCTGCTCGAACGCGAGGGCGGCGCAGCGGTCAGGCCGCCGGTGGTTGCAGGCTGACCCAACGTTCCAGCGAGTGCGGTGAAAGCGGGCGCGAGACGTAGTAGCCCTGCAGCAGATCGCAATTGAGCGAAGCCAGCACCGCGCGCTGCGCCGCATTCTCCACGCCCTCCGCCACCACCTTCAACGACAGGCTGTCGCCGATGCGCAGGATGGACGTCGTCAGCGCGCGTGCGGACTCGCTGTGCTCCAGGTCGCGAACGAAGCTCATGTCCAGCTTCAGTTCTCTGATCGGCAGGCGATGCAAATGGCTGAGGCTGGAGTAGCCGGTGCCGAAGTCGTCGATGGACAGGCTGACGCCCATCCGGTGGATCGCATCGATGTTGGCCAGCACTTCCGGCTTCTCCGCCAGCATCACGCTCTCGGTCACTTCCACCATCAGTTCGTCCGGCGACAGTCCGCACTTGCCCAGCACGTTGCCGATGAAGGCCGGCAGGTCCTGCTGCTCGAAGTTGATCGCCGACAGGTTGACCGAAACGCGCGGTACCGGCACGCCGCGACGGCGCCAGTCCGCCATCTGCGTGCAGGCCTCCTCCAGCGTCCACCGGCCCAGTTCGTCGATCAGTCCGCACTCCTCGGCCATCGGAACGAAGGTGGCGGGCGATATCTCGCCGATCTCCGGGTGTCGCCACCGCAGCAGGGCCTCCACGCCATGCAGGGTCGCGTCCTCGTCGAGTGCGACCTGCGGCTGGTAGTGCAGGCGCAGCTGGCCGCTGCGGACCGCCTCGCGCAGCGCATTTTCCAGCGCCAGGCGCTCCTGCATGGCCTGGTTCATTTCCAGGCTGTAGAACACGATGCGCGCGCCGCCTTCGGACTTGGCGCGGTACATCGCGATATCGGCGTGCCGCACGAGCGAATCGACGTCCCACCCGTCGGCGGGAAACATCGCCACGCCCACGCTGGCCTGCGGCGTCAGCATCATCCGCCCTGCGTTGAGCGGCTCGGACAGGCGCGCCATCAGCCGGTCCGCGAGATTGGCGGCTTCCTCGGCCGTGCGACCGGGGACGGCCAGGACGAATTCATCGCCCGCCAGCCGGGCCACCACGTCGCCGTCGCGGAGTTCGCCGCCGAGCCGTTTCGCCAGCTCGCGCAGCAGGGTGTCGCCGGCCGTATGGCCCTGGGTGTCGTTGACGATCTTGAAGCGGTCGATGTCGACGAACAGCAACGCCACGGGACTGTCGCTGCGTGCCGCGGCCAGCAGCATCTGCTCGACCTTGCTGTTGAACAGCGCGCGGTTGGGCAGGCCGGTCAGTGCGTCGAAGAAGGACAGCTGGTGCATGCGTACGCGGGCGCGCTCGCGTTCCATCGCCAGCGCGCACAGGTGCAGGCACACGTCGACCACGCGCTGGTGGAAGTCGTCCGGCGCGCGGTTTTCCCAGTAGTAGAGGGCGAACGTGCCCAGGACGCGTCCGTCGTTGCCCTTGATGGGGCTGGACCAGCAGGCGCGGATGCCGACGGCGAGGAAGGGTGCGTTGTAGGCCTGCCAGCGCGGGTCGCGTTCGATGTCGCTGCATTCGACCGGTTGTCCGCTCCAGGCCGCCGATCCGCAGGCACCGACCATCGGCCCGGCGAGTTCGCCATCGATCATCGCCCCGATGGTCTCGGGCAGGCTGGGTGCCGCCAGCGGACGCAGGCGGCCGTAGTCGTCCAGGCCGATCACCGAGGCCACCGCTTCCGGCATGACCTTCTCGACCTCGCGGCAGACCAGGGTCAGCACGTCGTGCACGGGCTGTTCGCGGACGATCGCCCCCAGCACCTTGCGGTGCAGTTCCTCGTGCAGCTTGCTGTGGGTGATGTCGGTGTAGACGCCGAGCAGATAGCGGCTGTCGCGGTCCGCATCGAACACCGGGTTCACCACCGCGGAAATCCACAGGGGCACGCCGTTCTTGGCGTACACCAGCAGTTCGGTGCGGTAGCCCTGCTGCGTGTGCAGCTGCCCGCGGACCCATTCGACCGTTTCCGGGTCGGTGTGCGGCCCGGCGAGGAAGTCGCTCGGGCGCCTTCCCACGACTTCTTCCTGCGTGTAGCCGAGCATGCGCGTGAAGCCCTGGTTGATCCAGGTGATGCGCGCGCTGTCGTCGCACACGACGATGGCGTTGTCGCTGTGGTCGATGACCCAGGACACATCGGGCTCGCCATCGGCGAGACGGGACGGCATGGCGATGGCAGTGGGCCTCACGGTCGGTTCTTCCCCAAGAACGGTTGCCGCCTGATGGACCGGGTTCGCCACCGTATTCCCTGTGCAGTCGTTCCCGAGAGGGACGATATACCGCGTTATCGGCCCGAGATCGCCGCACTTTACCTGAAGTCCCGCGTGCTGCGGACCGCGGCGGCGCGTGCAAACGGTTCCAGCGATGGCCCGGCATCGGGCAGCCCGGCAAGGACCTCCTCGTGGATCCCTTTTCCGTCATGGTTCCGGAGCAGGACGCAGGGTGCGGACACGGCTGACGCACCCCGGTCATGAACGCCACCTAGGCTTGCCGGCCGCGAAAGGGGGATGCGCATGAGAACGAGCTGGGTGTGGATCGGAATGGGAGCCGTGCTGTGCATGACGGCGTGCCGGGAGGTCTCGCCGCCCCCCGCGGGCCGGCCGGCGGGAGCCTCATCCGCGGGGATCGTGGCGGTGGATGCCGGGGACGTGTCCACGGATCCCTATGCGCGCGCCACGCGCGCCCTGTCCGAGCACCGGATGCTGTCGCCTGCCGGCAACAATGCCGTGGAGCACTATCTCGCGGCCCGCGCGGCAGCGGCGGACCAGGCGCGCGCGAATGCCGCGCTGGCCGAGCTGCAGCCGTACGTGCTGATCGCGGCCGAGCAGGCGATCGCGCGCGGCGACGGCGTAGAAGCGGGGCGCTTGCGGAACCTGATCGAACGCATCGATGCGCGGGCACCCGCGCTGCCACGCTTGCGCGCGGCACTGGCGACCCTCGCCCGCGCGCAGGCCGCCCAGGCGACGGTCGCCGTGCAGACCTCGACCATCGACGCCGCGGCGCCCGCCCGCTCCGCGGCGTTGGCCGCTGTCGCGCCTGCGACCACGGTCGTGCCGTCGAGGGACGTCGAATCCTCGCCGACATCGCCGCCGCCCGCGTCCACGCAAACAACCCAGGCGACGCAGGAAACGCCGCAGCTGCCCGCTCCACCCGACGCGACGCCTCGCATCGTCCAGGCGGCGCGCGTGCCGCGGCTGGTGCAGGACGCGCAACCCCGGTATCCGCTGCCCGCCCTGCGCGCCCGCATCGAGGGGCAGGCCGACGTGGCCTTCACCATCCAGCCGGATGGCAGCGTGCGCGACGTGCGCTTGGTGTCGTCGACGCCGTCCGGCATGTTCGACGCGTCGGCGCTGGCCGTCGCGCAGCGCTGGCGCTTCGAAGCCACCGGCCAGGCCCATGCCTCGAGTCGCACCGTGCGGTTCCGGCTGCCGGACGCGGAGAAAGGCGGCGGCTGAGTGGTGTCCGTGCGCCTCTGCGGCGAGAATGGCGGCATGACGACCTCTTCCGCCTCCCCCATCCTCGATGCTGTCGAACAGGAAACCGGCCCCGCGCCTTCATGGTCGGTGCTGTGGCTGCATGGCCTCGGCGCCGACGGCCACGACTTCGCACCGCTCGTGCCCGAGCTGGTACGGCCGGGCTGGCCGGCGTTGCGGTTCGTGTTCCCGCATGCGCCTGTGCGCGCCGTGACCATCAACAATGGCGTGCGCATGCGCGCCTGGTACGACATCGTGGGCATGGACTTCCCGACGCGCGCGGACAGTGCCGGCATCGAGGAATCCATTGCCCACGTGGATGCGCTTATCGAGCGCGAGCAGGCACGTGGCATCGCGCCGGACCGCCTGCTGCTGGCGGGGTTCTCGCAGGGCGGCGCGATCACGCTGGCCGCCGGGCTTCGGCGGCAAGTGCCGCTGGCCGGGCTGATCGCGCTGTCGACCTATCTGCCCGGGGCCGCGCAGGCCGCAGGCCACCTGGCCCAGGCGGCGACGGCGCAACCGGTGTTCATGGCGCACGGTGCCGCAGACCCGGTGATCCCGCTGGTCCACGCGGAACAGAGCGCGCGGGTGCTCGGCGACCTGGGCTTTGCGGTGCAGTGGCACCGCTACCCGATGGCGCACCAGGTCTGCGCAGACGAGATCCGTGACCTCGGTGACTGGATGGCGCGGCGGTTTGCGTTGTAATTCCCCCGCGTCCCCGGAAGGATGACGCAGGGCGCGGCGATGGGTAACCTAGGCCGCGGGGGATCACGCCAACGTTCATCGAGGACGCCTTTGCCGTGAAAGTGGTCATTGCCGACGACGAGTCCCTCGCCCGCGAGCGCCTGCGCGCGTTGCTGGCCGAGCACCCGGGCATCGAAGTGGTCGCCGAGGCGGAGAACGGCCTGGACGCCTTGCAGGCCTGCTCGCAGCATCGCCCCGACATGGTGTTGCTCGACATCGCCATGCCCGGCGTGGACGGACTGGAGGCCGCCCGCCACCTGGCGGCGTTCGACCCGCGGCCGGCCGTGGTGTTCTGCACCGCCTACGACGAGCACGCGCTGTCGGCGTTCGAGGCTGCGGCCATCGACTACCTGATGAAGCCGATCCGCCCCGAGCGCCTGGCCGCCGCGGTCGAGCGCGCACGTACCTTCATCGCCGGACGCGAAAGCCAGCCGCCCGCCGCCTCGAACAGCCAGCCGCGCACGCACCTGTGCGCACGCCTGCGCGGCAGCCTGCGCCTGATTCCGGTGGACGAAGTGCACTACCTGCAGGCCGAGGAGAAGTACGTGGTGGTGCACCACGCGCGCGGCGAGGACCTGATCGAAGAGTCGCTGAAGTCGCTGGAAGAGGAGTTCGGCGGCCGCTTCGTGCGCATCCACCGCAATTGCCTGGTCGCGCGCCACGAACTGGTCGAGATCAAGCGCATCGGCGATGGCCATGTCCAGGCCATCCTGCGCCACGGCAAGGCCCCGTTGGAAGTGAGCCGCCGCTGCGTGGCCGGCCTGCGCGAGACGGTCAAGGCGCTCTGATCGCCGCCGCGATGGCGGCATGCGGGATAATGGCCGAATGACCATCCTGCGCATCGCCACCCGAAAGAGCCCGCTCGCCCTCTGGCAGAGCGAACACGTCGCCGACCGCCTGCGTGACGCGCATCCGGGGCTGGCGGTCGAGCTGGTGCCGATGAGCACGCGTGGCGACGAGGTGCTCGACCGCTCGCTGGCCGCGATCGGAGGCAAGGGGTTGTTCCTCAAGGAGCTCGAACTGGCGATGCTGCGCGGCGACGCCGACTGCGCCGTGCATTCGCTCAAGGACGTGCCGATGGAGCTGGAAGGGCCGTTCGCGCTGCCCGCCATCCTGGCGCGAGCGGATCACGCCGACGCTTTCGTATCGAACCTGCATGCCGGCATCGACGCGTTGCCGCACGGCTCGCGCGTGGGCACATCGTCGCTGCGGCGGCAGGCGCAGCTGCGTGCGCAGCGGCCGGACCTGGCACTGGTCGACCTGCGCGGCAACGTCAATACGCGCCTGGCCAAGCTCGACGCCGGCGAGTACGACGCGATCATCCTGGCGTGCGCCGGCCTGGAACGGCTCGGGTTCGCCGCGCGCATCCGCGCGCGCCTGGACGCGCCGCACTGGTTGCCGGCGCCGGCCCAGGGCGCGGTCGCGGTCGAGTGCCGTGCCGACGATCCCGCGATGCACGCCCTGTTCGCCGCGCTCGAAGACACCCCCACACGCATTTGCGTGGAGGCGGAGCGGGCGATGAATCGCGCCCTGCACGGCAGCTGCCATGTGCCCGTGGCGGCCTTCGCGCGGCGCGAAGGCGACGACCTGGTGCTGTCCGGGCTGGTCGGATCTGCGCAGGACGGCCAGGTCCTGCGTGCCGAGGCCCGTGGCCCGCTCGCCGATCCCGACGCGCTCGGTCGCCGCGTCGCCGCTCGGTTGCTGGAGCAGGGCGCAGGCGCGTTCCTCGCCTGAGCGTCGTGCGGCGCGCTTACTTGAAGCGGTAGACCACGTTCATGGTGGTCAGCGTGTCGGTGCGCTTGCGGTCCGGCGCCACGTCGCTGTTGTGGCGCGCCTGCCAGCCGGCTTTCAGCGCCAGGTGGGAGTTCATCGTCACCGACACGCCCAGGTCGTTCTGCGCGAAGGTGTTGTAGTCGCCCGACTCTACCAGCAGTTTGTTGACGATCTCGGTGTTCTCGCTCAGTGCGTAGCGCACGTCGATCAGGCCACGACCGATGAAACCGGCTTCCGTGCGCGCATCCAGCGTGTCGTAGGCACGGCGGTAGCCCGGCCCGACCTGCAGGTCCAGGTGCGCGCGTTCGTTCTCGATCACGCGGTTGCCGTAGCTCAGGCTGACCGACTGCTGCCGGCTGTAGGTGCCGAAATCGTCTTTCTCATGGCGCACCGAGGTGTTCAGCGTGCCGCGATCGTCCATCAGGTAGGCGCTGTTGGCGGTCACCGTGTAGCGATTGGCCGTGGTGCGCGTGTCGCGGACGGCACTGCCGTCTTCCCGCGTGCGCATGTATTCCGAGCGCGAGTGCAGGCCGAACAGGCTGCCGCTGTGGCGCCATGCGCCGCCATCGGTGTAGGTCAGGTCCAGCCGTCCGTTGAAACTCTCGTTGTTGCTGTTGCCGCTGGCGGCGGCGAAGCCGAGTTCGCCCCCGCCGGTGAGCTTGGGGGTCGGCGGAGGAGGGGCGGCGGGTGTCGGGGGGGTCTCGGGGATGGGACGGACCGCCATCGCGACCACCGGAAGCGCCATGCCCTCCTGCTTGCCGAAACCCTTGCCCGCCTTGGGCGCGTCGACCTTTTCGTTGCGGGGCAGCAGCACATCGGTCGCGTGCGCCTGCAGTACACCGCTTGCCGACAGTGCAAGGGCGAGCA
Source organism: uncultured Pseudoxanthomonas sp. (assembly GCF_947498795.1). NCBI lineage: Bacteria > Pseudomonadati > Pseudomonadota > Gammaproteobacteria > Lysobacterales > Lysobacteraceae > Pseudoxanthomonas > uncultured Pseudoxanthomonas sp. The sequence goes on from NZ_CANMLQ010000003.1 coordinate 234,917, forward strand.
GGGTAAGGGGCATCCGGGGGGGCATGGCGGATCTCGGAGAAAGGAGTGACTGAAACCGGTTACATGGTAGGCAGGGCAGACGTCGGCCACAACCCAAGTGCTTGTTCCGATTCAGGTTCGCGGCCTGGATTCTGCCACGCCCGCCGGCCTGTTCCCGGAACCCCGTCACGGTCGGCACCGGTCCCGGTATTCCCGCAGTTCCCACGCCAGCCGCCGGCGCCCCTCATCGCTGGTGTCGGTCAGCAGACCATGGACGTTGTCGTGCATGCGCGGACAGGGGTCGGTGGTGTAGTCAGGCCCGGCCAGCATCCTGCCGATCGCCTGCAATGTCCTGTGCGGCGATGGTGGCTCGCGCATGTGGAAGCGGCCGCCGGAAGCGCCGCCAGGTAGCCTCGGAACACGGCTGGCCATCAGTCCGGGCTGGAAATCGGTCGCCGGCGCGCTTTCCGCCGCCCAGGCGGCGCCTTGCGCCAGATAGTCGGGTGTCGATGCGGAGATCGCCACATCCGGAGGCCGCTGCGTGGCATCCAGCGACCTCGCCACGCGATCCAGGTCAGGTGATGGTACGGAAGGATCGGCCGAGGGCGCAGGCGTCGCACGCGCATCGGGCGGCGAGGTCGGCAGGGCGGGCCGTGAGTGTTCGATCCACCGCACTCGCAGCACGGGTGACGGGGAACTCTTCCCGACAAGCCACCCCGGGGGGCGTACCAGTACCCACGTCACCGCTCCATGGATCAGCACCACGATCACGGCCGCCACGGCGCGGCTCCGGCCTTCTGCTGACATCCTGTCACCCCCGCATCGCGTTGGCGGAGTCTGTGGCATCCAAAATGAACTGCCAGTTATCCGCTCGGCACGCGACCCGACGGGAGGCGGTGTCGACACAGTGGCGACGAAGCGTGGTGTATCCCACCGCGACAGCGCCTTCGGTCCGTGCGTTGAGGGTGCCGCGACGGCGAGGACACGCCGCATCACCAGGCACCGCACGGGCCGAAGCCGCCGCCGGCGTTCGCCCCTTCACCGTCTCCAACGGCAGGCAGGCGACGAAAACGGCCACCCGTCGGTGATAATCCTCGAACGCCCCCTGCCGTGCCGACCATGGACAAGATCGAACGCATCACCGCCCTTCACCGCATCCTGAAGGCCGCGCGCTATCCGGTCACCGTGAAGCGGCTGCAGGAGGAACTGGGTTGCTCGCGCGCCACGGCGTATCGCGACCTGGCGTACCTGCGCGATGCGTTGATGGCGCCGATCGAGGGCGACGGCGAAGCGGGTTTCCGTTACCACGCGGCCGAAAGCGAACGCTTCGAGCTGCCTGGCCTGTGGCTGAGTTCGGAAGAGCTGTATGCCCTGCTCGCCGCGCAGCAGCTGCTGGTGCGCACGGGCGGCGGCGTGCTGTCCGGTGCGCTGGCGCCGCTGCAGAAGCGCATCGAGGGGCTGCTGGCCGACCACGCCGGCGTCGACCAGTGGCCGGTCGACCGCGTGCGCGTCATCCCGCATCGCGGCCGCACGCTGGACGAAGCCAGCTTCCGCACCGTCGCCTCGGCCGTGCTGGAGCGCAAGCAGCTGCACTTCGAATACCGGGCACGCTCCACCGACGAGCGCACGCGCCGCACGGTGTCGCCGCAGCGCATCACCCACTACCGCGACAACTGGTACCTGGATGCGTGGGACCATGAGCGCAACGCGCTGCGCAGCTTCGCGGTGGACCGCGTGGGCAACGCGAGGATGGTCGATGAACCCGCCCGTGACCTTCCCAACGACGAACTCAACCAGCACCTGGCGTCGAGCTACGGCATCTTCTCCGGCGAACCGAAAGGCTGGGCGACGATCCTGTTCAGTGCCAAGGCCGCGCGCTGGGTTGCCGACGAGCAGTGGCACTCGAAGCAACAGGGCCGGCACCTGCCGGATGGCCGTTACGAACTGAAGATCCCCTACAGCGTCTCTCGCGAGCTGCTGATGGACATCCTGCATTACGGCGCCGATGCCGAGATCGTCGAGCCTGCCGTGCTGCGCGAGCAGGCGAAGGCACTGCTGGAGCTGGCCCTGTCGAACTACGAGAAGAAGTAACGCCGCAGGTGATACGCGCGTGGGAGCGAAGCAAGTCGCGACCACCTTCGGGACGGGCTGAAAAACTTCGCGACTTGCGTTGCTCGCACGTGAGCGGTTTCCCCCGATCCGCTCGTCACGGCTCCTTGGGCGCTCCGAACCCCGGCGTCCCCACCTGATCCGGCACCTGCGGCACGCGTACCAGCTGGCGCGCATTGATGCCATGGTCACGCGCTTTCCTGACCAGCTCCTGGTAGGTGGCATCATCCATGGTGGCGTCCCGCGCGAGGATCCAGCCCATGTCGCGGCCAGGATAGTCCGCCATCACCCAGGAATAGTCCGGCGCCACCTCGACGATGCGCCACTTGGCCGGCACGACGCCGACGAACCAGAGGGTCCATTCGCGGTTGCCGCTGTCTTTCTTCACCGATGCACGTGCATCGCGCTGTTGCTCGGGCGCGTCGAAGCTTTCCCGGTAGTGGTAGGCCACGGCGACCTTGTCCGTGTCGCGCAGTGCGTACTCGTACCGCGCCGCCACGTGGCCACGCTCGGCAAAGTACGGGATGTGCGCGATCACGCGCCACGTACCCATGAGGCGCGGCAGGTCGATGGCCGCGGGATCCTCCCTGACTGCGCCACGATGCCCGCAACCGGCGACCACGAAGAGCAGGCACGCGGACAGGACGAAGCGGGCGGCACGGGAAAACAAAAGCATGGGCATGTGGAACTCCGTTCTCCCCGTCATACGGACACGCTAGCCATCAGGATGCGACGGAGATGTTAACCGCTGATGTCGCAACGCGTGAGATGGACCTGCGCGACTGTGACGTCCAGCCGACATCACGTCACAGGAGTTCATCGCCATGTCCTTCGTTTCCTCCGTCTCTTCCGTCGCGGCATCGTCCGACCGTCCCGATGCGACGCTGGATCGCATGCTGCGCAGGCTGGTCCTGACCGGCGTGGCGCTGGTACTGCTGCTGCCGCTGGCGCGCGCCAGCACCGACGCGCTGGGTTGGCTGCCGCTGTGGCTGGTGGGGATGCCTGCCGTGGCATGGTGGGCCCTGCACCGGTTCAGGATGCCGGGGCTTACTGCCGTCGCAGCGGCATCGCGGCGGCGTCGCGGTCCGCAGGCGCGCCGGCTGCGGTCCGCGCCGGCGCGTCTGTCCCGGGCGGCCTGACCTTCGGCAGGGGGTGGCCTCCGGGCCTTGTGCTAGCGTGACATGTTCATGAACTGCACCTCCGGAGCCACCCCTCATGCCCAGACTCACCCACGCCTGCCTGGCCGCCGGCCTCGCTGTAGCGGGCGCCCTGTCCGCCCCCGCGCACGCCAAGGAGGCTGACGTGTCCAACGACCCGTATGCCTGGCTGGAAGACGTCGAGGGCCAGAAACAGCTCGACTGGGTGAAGGGCGTCAATGCCAAGGCCGAGGCCGAGATCGCCTCGACCCCGGCCTTCAAGCAGCTGGAAGCGGACATCCGCGCCATCCTCGATTCCGACGCCAAGATCCCCGGCGTGCAGAAGATCGGCGACTACTACTACAACTTCTGGAAGGACCAACAGCACGAGCGCGGCCTGTGGCGGCGCACCACCCTGGCCGAGTACCGCAAGGCCCAGCCGCAATGGGAGACCGTGCTCGACCTGGACGCGCTGAACAAGGCCGAGGGCAAGAACTGGGTCTGGCACGGCGCCGACTGCCGCAAGCCCGACTACGCGCGCTGCCTGATCGCGCTGTCGCGCGGCGGGGCCGATGCCGACGAGACCCGCGAGTTAGACCTGACCAACAAGAAGTTCCTTGCCGACGGGTTCTACCGTCCCGAAGCCAAGGGTGCGCTGGGCTGGAAGGACGCCGACACCGTCTACGTCTACACCGACTTCGGTGCGGGCAGCATGACCAGCTCGGGCTACCCGCGCATCGTAAAGGAGTGGAAGCGCGGCACGCCGCTGGACAGCGCGAAGGTCGTCTACGAAGGCAAGCCGGACGACATGTACATCGCCGCGTACCACGACGACACGCCGGGCTTCCAGCGCGATTTCGTCAGCCGCACGCTGGCGTTCTACAACGACGAGCTCTACCTCCGTCGCGCCGATGGCACGCTGGCCAAGGTCGACGCGCCGAATTCCGCCAACAAGGGCGTGTTCCGCGAGTGGCTGACGCTGGAACTGCGCGAGCCGTGGACCGTCGGTGGCAAGACCTATGCGGCAGGCTCGCTGCTGGCGGCGAAGTTCGACGACTTCATGGCCGGCAAGCGCACGTTCGACGTGCTCTTCGAACCGACCCCGACGACCTCGCTCGCCGGCATGTCGGTCACCAGGAACCACGTGGTGCTGAACGTGCTGGACGACGTCAAGAACAAGCTCAGCATCCTGACGCCGTCGGCGACGGGCTGGAAGACCAGCGCCTTCACCGGCGCGCCGGGCTTCGGCACCATCAGTGTCAGTGCGGTCGACAGCGACGACAGCGATGCGGTGTGGATGACCGTCACCGACTACCTGACCCCGACCACGCTGTCGCTGGTCGAACTGGGCCAGCAGCCGGAACAGCTGAAGTCGATGCCGGCCTTCTTCGATGCCTCGGGCAAGAAGATCGAACAGCATTTCGCCACGTCCAAGGACGGCACCAAGATTCCGTACTTCCTCGTGCGCCCGGACAACCTGAAGTACGACGGCAGCACGCCGACGCTGCTGTACGGTTACGGCGGCTTCGAGATCTCGATGACCCCGGGTTACTCCGGCGGCGTCGGCAAGGGCTGGCTGGAGAAGGGCGGCGTGTACGCGGTCGCCAACATCCGTGGCGGTGGCGAGTACGGTCCGCGCTGGCACCAGGCGGCGCTGAAGGCCAATCGCCACAAGGCCTATGAAGACTTCGCGGCGGTCGCGCAGGACCTGATCGCCCGCAAGATCACCTCGCCGAAGCACCTGGGCATCCAGGGCGGCAGCAACGGCGGCCTGCTGACCGGCAACATGCTCACGCAATACCCGGAACTGTTCGGTGCGGTGGTGGTGCAGGTCCCGCTGCTGGACATGAAGCGCTACAGCCACCTGCTGGCCGGTGCGTCGTGGATGGCCGAGTACGGCAATCCCGACACGTCCGACTGGGAGTTCATCAAGACCTTCTCGCCGTACCACCTGTTCGACGCGAAGAAGGACTATCCGCCCACCCTGTTCATGACCTCGACGCGCGATGACCGCGTGCATCCCGGCCATGCCCGCAAGATGGCGGCCATGATGCTGGACGCCGGCAAGGACGTGCGCTACTACGAAAACATCGAGGGTGGCCATGGCGGCGCGGCGAACAACGCCCAGGCCGCGCACATGAGCGCGTTGGCCTACACCTTCCTCTGGCAACAGCTGTCCAAGTAAGTGCCTGGCGCCCCTCCCTCGCGGAGGGGCGCTGCCATTGCAACCCGCAATCCCGGACCCCATCCATGAAGCCGACTTCCTTCCTGCTTGCCGCGACCGTCCTGATGAGCACACCGATCACCTCCGCGCTTGGCGCCAGCGCCACCCCGCCCGACGTGGCCAAGAAGCCGCACGTGGTGAAGGCGCCCCACGGTGCCGAGCGCAACGACGAGTACTACTGGCTGCGCGACGACAAGCGCGAGAACAAGGAGATGTTGGCGTACCTCAACGCCGAGAACGCCTACACCGACGCGGTGATGGCGCCGTTGAAGCCGCTGGAGGACAAGCTGTACAACGAGGTCGTCGCCCGCATCAAGCAGGACGATGCGAGCGTGCCTTACCGCGAGCGCGGCTGGTGGTATTACGCGCGCTTCGTGACCGGCAAGGACTATCCGGTGCATGCGCGCCGCAAGGACGCCCCGGGCATGGATGCGGTCTCCATCCAGAAGGCCAACGAGGCCGGCGATTTCGCCGGCGAGCAGGTGCTGCTGGACGTCAACGCGCTGGGCGCCGGCAAGGACTACTACAACGTCGGCGACTACGAGGTCAGCCAGGACAACCGCCTGCTCGCCTACGCCGACGATACCAATGGCCGCCGCCAGTACACGATCCGCTTCAAGAACCTGGACACCGGTGAACTCCTGCCGGATACGGTCACCAACGCCGAACCGAACCTGGTGTGGTCGGACGACGGCCGCACGCTGTTCTACGTCGACAAGGACCCCGAGACCCTGCTCAGCAAACGGGTGAAGTCGCATGTGCTCGGCACGCCGGCCAGCCAGGACACGCTGGTCTACGAAGAAGAAGACGACAGCTTCTACATGGGCATCGGCCGCAGCCGCGACGACAAGTTCATCTGCATCAGCGTCGAGAGTACCGTGTCGTCCGAGATGCGCTGCACGCCGGCCGCGAGCCCGGGCGTGTTCACCGTGCTGGCCCCGCGCGAGCGCGATGTGGAATACCAGGCCGACCACCTCGGCGACCGTTGGGTTATCCGCACGAATGCCGATGGCGCGACCAACTTCAAGATCGTGACCGCGCCGACCGATTCGACCTCGGGCAAGGACTGGAAGGACTGGATCGCGCACCGCAGTGACGTGTTCGTCGAGGGCTTCGAACTGTTCGACGGTTTCAGCGTGGTGGCCGAACGCGCCAACGCGCTGGAGAGCCTGCGCGTGATCAAGGCCGATGGCAGCAGCGACTACGTCAAGGCCGACGAGCCGGCGTACTCGATGGGGCTGTCGGCCAATCCGGAAACCGGCACCGACTGGCTGCGTTACAGCTACACGTCGATGACCACGCCGGCGACGACCTACGAGATCAACACCAAGACCGGCGAGCGCCGCCAGCTGAAGCAGCAGCCCGTGCCCGGCTACGACGCCTCGAAGTACGTGACCGAGCGCGTGTGGGCACCGGCCCGCGACGGCAAGACGAAAATCCCGGTGACGCTGGTGTACCGCAAGGACGTCGCCCGCGACGGCAAGGCGCCGATGCTGCAGTACGCCTACGGCAGCTATGGCGCGTCGATGGACCCGAACTTCAGCATCACCAACGTCAGCCTGCTGGACCGGGGCGTGGTCTACGCGCTTGCCCATATCCGCGGCGGCCAGGAAATGGGCCGCGCGTGGTACGACGACGGCAAGCTCTACAACAAGGTCAACACCTTCACCGATTTCATCGATGTCACCGACTACCTGGTGAAGGAAGGCTATGCCGCCAAGGATCGCGTGGCCGCGATGGGTGGCAGCGCCGGCGGCCTGCTGATGGGCGCGGTGTCGAACATGGCGCCCGAGAAGTACAAGGTCATCCTGACCCTAGTGCCGTTCGTCGACGTCGTCACGACGATGCTGGACCCCACCATTCCGCTGACCACCAATGAGTACGACGAGTGGGGCAATCCGGAAGAGAAGGGCTACTACGACTACATCCTCACGTATTCGCCCTACGACAACCTGCAGGCCAAGGCCTATCCGGCGATGTTCGTCGGCACCGGCCTGTGGGATTCGCAGGTGCAGTACTGGGAGCCGGCCAAGTACGTCGCCCGCCTGCGCGACCTGAACACCAGCAAGAATACGGTCGTGTTCCGCACCAACATGGAAGCCGGCCACGGCGGCAAGTCCGGCCGTTTCCGCCAGTATCGCGAGCGCGCGGAGATGTACGCCTTCATGCTCGACCAGCTGGGCGTGGCGTCGAGGTAAGCCGCCATGCGAGCACGAAGAAAGCCGGGGCAACCCGGCTTTTTTCTTTTTCACGGCCAGCCGATGAGCGGCGCTCCAGTGTTGCGGCCCTCCCGCCGATAACCCGGGGAGAACAGCAGCGGAACGGAGAGGTGGGCCATGGCGAGGTGGGGCGCGGTCGTCCGCTGCGCGCACGTCGTGTTCGCGCCATCGGCGGCGGATTTGGGGTACAAGGGCGCGGTGCCCGATACGTCTTCCCCCAGACCCCGCGATATGCCCGATCCCAGGCCCGCCCGGTTCCGCTGGGCGTGGTGGCTGCTGGCGTACGCCAGCCTGGGCATGGGCATCCTCGGCGTGTTCGTGCCCGGGTTGCCGACGACGGTGTTCATCCTGATCGCGGCCTATGCGGCCTCGCGCGGTTCGGACCGGTTGCATCGTTACCTGGTCACGCACCCGCGTTTCGGCCCGATGATCCACGACTGGCACCTGCATCGCGCGGTGTCGCGGCGCGCCAAGTGGGCGGCGACGTGGGCGATGCTCGCCTGTGCCGCCCTCCTGGTCACGCTGATGCTGTGGACCGGATCGCACCGGTGGTGGATGGTCGCGCTTCCCCTTGCGTGCATGGCCACGGTCGATGCATGGCTGTGGCGGCGTCCCGAGCCGCCAAGCCCCGACTGAGCGCCCACCGCATTCATCGGGCTGTGGCTATACTCGCGCCATGAACCGGAATGCCCGCCTTGTCCTTGCCGCCGCCGTGATGGCGGTCCTCTCCGCCTGCGGTGCCAAGGGCCCGCTGTTCATGCCGGAGAAGCCGGTCGAAGAAGCGCCCGTGGCCCCCGCCGACGCCGTGCAGCCTGCGACCGATGGCGTCCCCGCCGACCCGCCGATCGACCCCGCGACGGTGCCCGCCACCGACGGGAATGGCTGAGTCGACGCACGCGCGGAGCACGTCGATGCGTTTCACCAAGATGCATGGGGCCGGCAACGACTTCGTCGTGCTGGACCTGCGCCACGGCCTGCCGCCCCCGGATGCCGCGCTGGCCGCATCGCTCGCCGATCGTCACCGCGGCGTGGGCTGCGACCAGATCCTGACCATCGAACCCCCTCGCAGCGCCGGCGCGGTCGCGGCCTACCGCATCTGGAATGCGGACGGCTCGCCTTCCCAGCAATGCGGCAACGGGGCGCGCTGCGTGGCGGCATGGCTGGTGCGCGATGGCGCTGCAGGTGACGTGGTCTTCCAGGTCGACAGCCCCGTGGCAGCGCACGAGGTGGAGCGCCTCGCCGATGATCGCTATGCGGTTGCAATGGGCGTCCCCGAGTTCGTGCCGGCGCGCATTCCCCTCCGCGGCTTCGACGACGCGCGCGCCGAGTACGACGCGGATGTGGACGAAGGCGTGCGGCTGCGCTTCGGCGCGGTGTCGATGGGCAACCCGCACGCGGTGATCGAGGTCCCGTCCGTCGATGCCGCCCCGGTGCTGCACTACGGCCCCTTGCTGCAACGCTCGTGGCACCTCCCGGAATCGGTCAACGTCGGGTTCGCCGAAGTGGTCGGGCGCGACCGCGTTCGCCTGCGCGTCTACGAGCGCGGCGTCGGCGAAACGCTCGCCTGCGGCAGCGGCGCCTGTGCGGCCGCGGCCGTGCTGATCCGTCGAGGTCGCGTGGATCGCGACGTCGCCATCGTGCTGCCGGGTGGCGAGCTCCGCATCCGCTGGCCGTCCGACGACGCGCAGGTCATCATGTCCGGGCCGGCGGCATTCGTATTCGAAGGGGAATGGAAAGCATGAGCGAGACACTCGAAAAACTGGGCGCCCACGAGGTCGCAGCGTGGCTGCGTCGCCACCCGACTTTCCTGAAGCAGTTCCCCGACCTCGCGCTGAGCATGGTGGTACCGCGCGACGAAGGCCCCACGGCGTCGCTGGCCAGCTATCAGCTGGAAGTCTTGCGCGACAAGAACCGCGAGTTGTCCAAGCGCCTCGGCGACCTGTTCGCCAATGCACAGGAAAACGAGCGCCTGGCCGTGCGCACGCACCAGCTGGCGCTCACGCTCATGAAACAGAACACCGCGGCCGACACCGTGCGCGCGATGGCGGCGTCGCTGGCCGAAGACTTCAACGGCGACCGCGTCAGCATCGTGCTGCTGCAGCCAGTGGCCGGGCTGGACGAAGGCGAGTGGCTGCAGGTCATCCCGGCCGACAACCCGCACATGGCCCCTTTCCGCGACTGCCTGCGCGACGGCGAGCCGATCTGCGGGCGCCTGCAACCTGAGAAGCATGTGCTGCTGTATGGCGCGCGCGCGGAAGAAGTGGCGTCCTCGGCGCTGCTGCCCTTGCCCGGCATCGGCCTGGTCGCCGTCGGCAGCCGCGATGGCAATCGTTTCTACCCCGGCATGGGCACGCTGTTCCTGCGCATGATGGGCGAGACGCTGGTGACGGCGCTGAAGCGGTTCGATGGTTGAGCGCGCGCTGACGCCCGTTGCGGGAATGACGGACCACCGGAATGTACGCAGTCGCCGACTTCCTTGCCCATCTCGAGGTCGAGCGCCGCGTCTCCGCGCATACGCTGGACGCGTACCGGCGTGACCTCGCCGCGTTGACGGAATGGGCGCAGGCCCAGGGCATCGTCCACCTCGTTGAGGTACATGCGGAGCAGCTGCGCACGTTCGTCGCTAGCGAGCACCGTCGTGGGTTGTCGCCGAAAAGCCTGCAGCGGCGGCTCTCGGCGTGTCGCAGCTACTACCAGTGGCTGTTGAAACATGGCCGCGTGGCCGCGAGTCCCGCCGCAGCGCTGCGCGCGCCCAAGGCGCCGCGCAAGCTGCCGCAGGTGCTCGATGCCGACGAGGCCGTCCGGTTGGTCGAAGTGCCGACCGATGCGCCCCTGGGCAAGCGCGACCGCGCACTGCTCGAACTCTTCTATTCGTCCGGCTTGCGCCTGAGCGAGCTGTGCGCCCTGCGGTGGCGCGACCTGGACATGGCCGGTGGCATGGTCACCGTGCTGGGCAAGGGCAGCAAGGAGCGCAAGGTGCCGGTCGGCTCGCATGCGCGCAACGCGCTGGCCGAATGGCGACAGGAACGACCGTCCGGCAACGAGGGCTTCGTCTTTCCCGGCCGTGCCGATGGTCCCCTTTCGCAACGCGCCGTGCAGATCCGCATCAAGCAGCTGGCGCAGCGGCAAGGCCTGTTCAAGCACGTGCACCCGCACATGCTGCGACACAGTTTCGCCAGCCACATCCTCGAATCCTCGGGCGACCTGCGCGGCGTGCAGGAGCTGCTGGGCCACGCCGACATCGCGACCACGCAGATCTACACGCACCTGGACTTCCAGCACCTGGCCAAGGTCTACGACGCCGCGCATCCGCGGGCCAAGCGCAAGAAATAGGGAAGCCGTAGAGCCGTAGGCCGGGATGAAGCAACGCGAAATCCCAGCGTTGTAAGCGATCTGGCTCTGGCGCGCTGGGATTACGCGTTGCTTCATCCCAGCCTACTGCCGGCCGCTTCAAGTCCATATCGTGGACCCAAAGGTCATGCTTGAACCGCGGAGCGGCGTCCCCACTTCTGGTGGAACACCCCGGAGGCCTCCATGGACCCCAGCCAGAATCCGAACGTCTTCCACGCCACCACCATCCTGTCCGTGCGCCGCAATGGGCATGTCGCCGTCGCGGGCGATGGCCAGGTGACGCTGGGCCACACGGTCATGAAAGGCAATGCGCGCAAGGTGCGCCGGCTCGGTCGCGATGGCCAGGTGCTGGCGGGTTTCGCCGGCGCCGCGGCGGACGCGTTCACGCTGTTCGAACTGTTCGAGGCCAAGCTGGAGAAGCACGGCCAGCTGACACGCGCGGCCGTGGAATTGGCGAAGGACTGGCGCACCGAGCGCCGCCTGGGCAAGCTCGAAGCGCTGCTCGCCGTCGCCGACAAGGAAACCTCGCTGATCATCAGTGGCACCGGCGACGTCATCGAGCCGGAGGACGGCATCATCGCCATCGGCTCGGGCGGTTCCTACGCGTTGTCCGCCGCGCGCGCGCTGCTCGCCCACACCGAGCTCGATGCGAAGTCCATCGCCGTCGAGTCGCTGAACATCGCTGGCGACATCTGCATCTACACCAACCGCAACGTGGTGGTCGAAGAGCTCTGAGCTCCGACGCCCGCTCGCATCCCAACGACTACATCCCCATGACAGAAAACACTTCATCCACCATGACCCCGCGCGAGATCGTGCAGGAACTCGACCGCCACATCGTCGGCCAGCAGGCTGCCAAGCGCGCGGTGGCCATCGCGCTGCGCAACCGCTGGCGCCGCATGCAGCTCGACGACGGCCTGCGCAACGAAGTGATGCCGAAGAACATCCTGCTGATCGGCCCGACCGGCGTCGGCAAGACCGAGATCGCGCGCCGCCTGGCGACCCTGGCCAACGCGCCGTTCGTGAAGGTCGAGGCCACGCGCTTCACCGAAGTCGGTTACGTGGGCAAGGACGTCGAGCAGATCGTCCGCGATCTGGCCGACACCGCGGTGAAGATGTACCGCGAGCAGGCCAAGGCGCGCATGCGCACCCAGGCCGAAGAGCGTGCGGAAGACCGCATCCTCGATGCACTGCTGCCGCGTCGCGAGGGCGCCGGCGGCGGGTTCGGCTTCGGCGCGAACACCGCCACCACCACCGTCGACATCGGCGCGGAACCGTCGTCGAAGGAATCCGAGACGCGGCAGAAGCTGCGTCGCCAGCTGCGCAATGGCGACCTGGACGAGCGCGAGATCGAACTTGAGCTCTCCGCCAACGTCGGCGTCGACATCATGACCCCGCCGGGCATGGAGGAGATGGGCCAGCAACTGCGCCAGATGTTCTCCAACCTGGGCGGCAGCAAGACCCACAAGCGCACCGTGACGATCAAGGCGGCGCGCCCGCAGCTGGTCGAAGAGGAAGCCGGCAAGCTGGTCAACGAGGACGACATCCGTGCGGCCGCGATCGAGGCCTGCGAGCAGCACGGCATCGTCTTCATCGACGAAATCGACAAGGTCGCCAAGCGCAGCGGCAACGTCGGCGGAGCCGATGTCAGCCGCGAGGGCGTGCAGCGCGACCTGCTGCCGCTGGTGGAGGGCAGCAACGTATCGACCAAGTACGGCACGGTGAAGACCGACCACATCCTGTTCATCGCCTCCGGCGCCTTCCATCTGGCCAAGCCGAGCGACCTGATCCCGGAGCTGCAGGGTCGTTTCCCGATCCGCGTCGAGCTGTCGGCACTGAGCAAGGACGACTTCATCCGCATCCTCACCGAGCCGAAGGCGGCGCTCAGCAAGCAGTACGTGGAGCTGATGAAGACCGAAGGCGTCGCGTTGCGTTTCAGCGATGATGCGATCGACCGTCTCGCCGAGATCGCCGCGCTGGTCAACGAGCGCCAGGAGAACATCGGCGCGCGCCGCCTGCATACGGTGCTGGAGCGCCTGCTGGACACGCTGAGCTACGAGGCGCCCGACCGCGATGGCCAGAGCGTGGTCATCGATCGAGCCTACGTCGATGCGCATCTCGGCGAACTGGTGCAGGACCCCGACCTGAGCCGCTACATCCTGTAACAACGTAGCGTGCGCCCTGCGCACGACCGCATGAACCCCTCGATACGCGGTCGTGCGCGCGGCGCACGCTACGCATGCGACAATCGCGGCCCGCTTCGCTTCCCGATCCGCCATGTCGACTCTGCCGCCGTGCCCCCAATGCCAGTCCGAGTACAGCTACGAGGACGGCGGCCACCTGGTGTGCCCGGAGTGCGGCCACGAATGGTCTGCCGATGCCGCCGTCGCCGGCGATGAAGCGCGCGTCATCAAGGACGCGAACGGCAACCTGCTGCAGGATGGCGACACCGTCACCGTCATCAAGGACCTGAAGGTGAAGGGTTCGTCGCTGGTGGTGAAGGTCGGCACCAAGGTCAAGAACATCCGCCTGGTCGACGGCGACCACGACATCGACTGCAAGATCGATGGCATCGGCGCGATGAAGCTCAAGTCGGAGTTCGTGCGCAAGGCCTGAGGCGAACCTCAGTCCTCGCCGATGTCCTCGTTCCACACCTCGGGATTGGCGCGGATGTAGTCGCCCAGCATGGTGATGCATTCCTCACTCTGCAGGTCGATGACGGTGACGCCGGACTCGCGCAGCCACTCGATGCCGCCCTGGAACGTGACCGACTCCCCCACGACCACCGTGCCGATGTTGAACTGGCGCACCAGCCCGCTGCAGTACCAGCAAGGGGCCAGCGTGGTGACCATGATGGTGTCGCGGTAGCGGCGCTGGCGGCCGGCCTTGCGGAAGGCATCGGTTTCGCCGTGCACGGAAGGGTCGCCTTCCTGGACGCGGCGGTTGTGGCCGCAGCCCAGCAGTCGGCCGTCCTGGTGGTAGAGCGCCGCGCCGATCGGGATGCCGCCTTCGGCCAGGCCCTGGCGGGCTTCGGCGATGGCGGTCTCGAGTAGGGCGCGATAGTCGGGCGTCGTGCTCATGGCGGCGTCGATCAGGGTGGTCGGGCGCGCAGCATCACATGGTGGAGAGTGTGATGCCACTCACGGCGTGCGTGCGCCGGACTGGTTAGAACACTCGACGTGCCGCGTGACGCGCACGGTGACCAGGGGAGTCGGGAGCGTGAAAAGGGGATTCAAGGACGTATCGCGCCGTACCGCCGGGTTGGCGGTGGGGTTCCTGCTGGGGTTGTCGCAGGCAGCGGGTGTGCAGGCGCAGACGATCGAGCAGGGGTTGTTGCAACTGGAGTGGGGCGACCCGCCGCGCGCTGCCGCAGGACAACCCCGGCTCGCGCCCCGCTTCAATGCCTCGTTGCTCAGGGACGACGGCAGCCGCATCGCGCTCGATCCCGCGCAGGCGAAGCTGGCCGCCGGCGATCTCTACGTACTGGCCAATCGCCGCGTCGCCGTGGCGTTCGCGCCGCAGGGTCGCGTGATGTCGTCCGCGCCCGCGATCCAGGCCATCGTGCCCGCGGACCGCGTCACCCAGTCCGCGCCGGTGCAGGGCGCCAGCGCGCGGGTGATGGCGGCCGCTCCCATCAGCGGGACCACGCGCTGGGTGACGTTGATGTGCAAGTTCAGCGACGTGGCAGAGGAGCAGAAGGACCAGGCGTTCTTCCAGTCGCAGTATGGCGAGGGCGTGGGCCAACTCGGGCACTACTGGCGCGAGGTGTCCTACAACAAGATCAACCTGACCGGCAGCACGGCACATGGTTGGTACGTGCTGCCGAGCCCGCGCTCGACCTACGTCACCATGGTCGACGGCAAGGAGAAGGCGGATCTGAACAAGCTGTTCGCCGACTGCGCGTCCGCGGCGCCGGCGACGCTCGACCTGAGTACGCCGGTCGGCATCAACATGATGTTCAATGGCCTGCTCGATGGTTATGCGTGGGGCGGACAGAGCTGCGCGACGGTGCGTGGCGTGCGCCTGTGCAAGCGGGTCACCTGGAACCCCCCCTGGTCCTTCGGCAACCTCGCGCCGCTGGCGCACGAAATGGGGCATGGCTACGGTTTGCCGCACTCGGACAATTCCGATGGGGACGACGACACCTACGACAATCCGTGGGACGTCATGAGCGATGGCTGGTCCAACGCGGTGGGCGATGCGACCTATGGCACGCGCCCCAAGCATATCAACATCTTCCAGCGAAACCGGTTGAGCTGGGTCGATGCGCCGCGCCAGCGGGTCGTCATGCTCGGCGACCTGGCCACCCGCGACATCACGCTGGACTATGCGCACCTGGCGGCGTCGGCGAACGTGCAGATGCTGGTGCTTTCGCTGTCGCCCCAGCCCGATCCCTATGCGACGGTGGTCTACACGCTGGAAGCTCGCAAGCGCGAGGGCACGTACGAGGGCAGGCTCGCCGGCGATGCGGTGATCATCCACAAGATCGAACGTTCCGGTACCGCCTACAGTGTCGATGCCGACGTGCCGCCGGCCAACCGCTCGAACAACGAAGGCTCGATGTTCAAGGTGGGCGAGCGCTGGGTCACGCCCGATGCTTCCTACGCGGTCATGATCAAGGCGCAGACCGCCACCGGCTTCGTGGTGACCGTCGGCCCCGCGCGGGTAACGGGGGGGCCATTGCCCGCGCTGGTCAAGCCCGCCACGGTGTCGGCGTCGTCGACACCCGCGTCCACCACCACGCCACCGGGGCGCGATGCCGCCGGGCGTGACGTGGCGCCCTCGCGATGCAGCGCGCGGCAGGGTGGAAGAACTGCCAACTGCAACGTGCGCGAGCGCTGACGCGTAGGGGTTTCCCCTACGCGATGCGGATATCCCCGACGCGGCGCGCGACGGCGTCGATCGACGAAAAGCGAAGGCGGTTCGCGCGCGAATGCTGACCTGCATCGCAGTTCGGAACATCCGCGCGAGAAACATGCGTTCGTGCGGTTCCGCGCCCTCAAGACCTCGTGATTCCCGCCGACACCCGACCATGGCGGCGTCATTTCGACCCGCTTCCATGAATGGGGTCGCGCGTGGTCACACACGGATCGGGCGACATCCGGCGAACGCGTTGCCGCGCACTGTTCGCCGTCGGAATGTCGATCATCGGATGCATCGTTCCGCATCTTCCGCTGCGTGCGGAGACGGTGGTGCAGGGAACGCTGCAGCTGCAGTGGGCGGATCCGCCGCGTGCATTGCCCGGTCGCGTCCAGGCGGTGCCGCACCTCGATGCGTGGCTCGACATGGGGCCCGGGCAGCGCCTGCGCCTGGACGTAGGACAGGCCAAGCGTGCGGCGGGCGACCTCTACGCGCTGGCCAACCGCCGCGTAGCGGTGTCGTACGCCACGCACGGCGACGTGGCTGCCGGCGCCAAGGTGATGGCGTCGGCCAGCGTCGCGCCGTCGATCAGCGCCATCGTGCCCACCGACACCCTGAAACCGCGTGCGCTCGCAGCCGGAGCCGACGGCCGCGTCATGGCGTCCGCGCCTATCCTGGGCGCGACGCGCTGGATCACGCTGATGTGCAAGTTCGCCGACATCGACGCCGAGCAGAAACCGCGCAGCTATTTCCAGGAACAGTACGGCACCGCGCCGGGCCAGCTGGGCCATTACTGGTCCGAAGTGTCGTACGGCCAGGTCAGCCTTGCCGGCAGTTCCGCGCATGGCTGGTACACGCTGCCGAAGCCGCGCTCCGCGTACCTGGCCGATGTCAATGGCAAGCAGAAGGCGCAGTTGTCCGAACTGTTCGCCGACTGTGCCGCGGCGGCCGATGCCGAGGTCGGGTTCGCGGGCATCCAGGGTGTCAACCTGATGTTCAACGGCGAGCTGGACGGCAATGCGTGGGGCGGCGGTGCCTGCACCACGCTGGACGGCGTCTACACGTGCACGCGCGTGACGTGGAGTCCGCCGTGGTCGTTCGCCAATCTCGCGCCGCTGGCGCACGAGATGGGGCACGGCTACGGACTGCCGCATTCCAACAATTCCGACGGCGACAGCGACACCTACGACAATCCCTGGGACGTGATGAGCGACGCGTGGCGCAATGCGACCAGCGACGCCACGTACGGTCTGCTGCCCAAGCACCCGAACATGTACCAGCGCGAGCGCCTCGGCTGGCTGCCCGCCGCGCGCAAGCGCGTCGTGGCTGCCGACAATCGCGACACGATGGAGTTCGTGCTGGATGCCGGCAGCGTGCTGAAGACGACCAACACGCAGCTGGTGGTGCTGGCCCTGCCTGCGCAGCCCGACCCCTACAGGACGGTCATCTACACGCTGGAGGCGCGCCGCCGTACCGGCACGTACGAGGCCAAGCTGGCGGGCGATGCCGTGATCATCCACAAGCTGGAAGACTACGGCATCGCCTACAGCGTCGATCGCGATACGCCGGCGGCCAACTATTCCAGCAACGAAGGATCGATGCTGAAGGTCGGTGGACGCTGGAATACGCCCGATGAACTGCACTGGGTGGAAGTGGTCTCCGCCACGGCCGACGGCTTCGTCGTGCGGATCGGGCCGAAGCCGCGCTCGATGAGTTCGCCGGCGCCGGTGCTGGTGCGTCCCGCGACGGTCGCAGCGTCCTCGCCGCCGGCGTCGCGTCCGGCACCGTCGGTCCCCACCCCGGCCGCGCGCGCGGCGACCCCGCCTCGCCGGCGCGCCTGCGACGCGCTGCCGTCGTTGTTGCGCGTGGCGCCCCTGTGCACCTGGATGGAACGCTGAGCCACGCGCGATCGCGCAACCGGGTGGGGCGCGCTGCACCGCCGCGTCGTGCGTGGGCGGCCGACGGCGGGTAGTGCGATAATCCGGCCATGAGCGAATCCCCCTACGAACGCGGTACCACCCATTTCGGCTTCCGCGACGTCGCCGCCAAGGACAAGCAGAAGCTGGTGGGCGAAGTCTTCACGTCGGTCGCCGGCAAGTACGACCTGATGAACGACCTGATGAGCCTCGGCATCCATCGGGTGTGGAAGCGCTACTTCGTCAGCACCTGCCAGGTGAAGCGCGGCGACCGCGTGCTCGACCTTGCGGGTGGCACGGGCGACATCGCGGCGTTGCTGAAGGATCGGGTGGGCGATACCGGCCAGATCATCCTGGGCGACATCAACGCCGGCATGTTGTCGGTGGGCCGCGACCGCATGACCGATCGCGGCGTGGTGCAGGGGCTGGAGTACGTGCAGTGCAACGCGGAAGCGCTGCCCTTCCCCGATGCGAGTTTCGACCTGGTCACCATCGCCTTCGGGCTGCGCAACGTGACCGACAAGGAAGCGGCGCTGCGCGACATGTACCGCGTGCTGAAGATCGGCGGGCAGGCGCGGGTGCTCGAGTTCTCCGAAGTCACTGTCGACTGGTTCAAGCCGGTCTACGATTTCCACTCGTTCAAGGTGCTGCCGAAGCTGGGGCAGTTGTTCGCGCAGGACGCCGGCAGTTACCAGTACCTCGCCGAGAGCATCCGCAAGCACCCGCCGCAGGCCGAGCTGCAGGGCATGATGGATGCGGCCGGCTTCGCGCGGACCGGTTACAAGAACCTGTCCGCAGGCATCGTGGCCATCCATACCGGCTACAAGGTCTGAAAAAGGCGCCGAGCGCTCTGCAGAAGAGCCGCATGGGCGCGATGCTTTTCCGTCACCCCGATCGAGGGCATTGCGGGCATGGCCCGCTCCTGCAAGGCGCCACGGAGCGGGCGCCCGACGGCCAACGGCAAGGCAGCCCCGGCCCGGCGCGGTAAACTAGGCACTTCCCCCGTATCGCTGGAAGTCCCCTGATGCGTTCTCTGGCTTTGCTGTTGTCCTGCGCCGCCGTGCTGGCGGCCGGTTGTTCCAAGGAACCCGAACCCGCCCCCGTGGCCGCCACGCCCAAGCCCGCCGCCGCTGCGCCCGTCGACCACGACGAGCACTCCTACGCCGAGCCGCAGAAAGTGGCCATCGACGACCTGGCGCTGGACATCGCGGTCGATTTCGACGCCAAGACCATCGGCGGGACCGCCACCTACACGCTGGACTGGAAGGACAAGGCGGCCACCCGGCTGGTGCTGGATACGCGCGACCTGACCGTCGCGAAGGTCGAGGGCGAGGCCAATGGCGCCTGGGCGCCGCTGCAGTACGCCCTGGCCCCGAAGGACGCGGTGCTGGGCAGCAAGCTGACCATCGAAACGCCGGCCCGCAACGCGAAGGTCCGCGTCACCTACACCAGTTCGCCGGAGGCCTCGGGCCTGCAGTGGCTGACGCCGGAGATGACCGAGGGCAAGCAGCTGCCCTTCATGTTCAGCCAGTCGCAGCAGATCCATGCACGCAGCTGGGTGCCGCTGCAGGACACCCCGCAGGTGCGCTACACCTACAGCGCGCACGTGACCTCGCGCCCGGACGTGATGGTGCTGATGAGCGCCGACAACGATCCGGCCGCGGCGCGTGATGGCGACTACACCTTCAAGATGCCGCAGAAGATCCCGTCGTACCTGATGGCGATCGCCGCCGGCGACCTGGTCTTCAAGCCGATCTCCGCGCGCAGCGGCGTGTGGGCCGAGCCGGCGATGGTCGACAAGGCCACGAAGGAGTTCGAAGACACCGAGAAGATGATCGCCGCCACCGAGCAGCTGTACGGCCCCTACCGCTGGGACCGCTACGACATGCTGGTGCTGCCGCCGTCGTTCCCGTACGGCGGCATGGAAAACCCGCGCCTGAGCTTCATCACCCCGACCGTGATCGTCGGCGACAAGACGCTGGTCTCGCTGATCGCGCACGAGCTGGCGCACAGCTGGTCGGGCAACCTGGTGACGTTCTCCAGCGCCAAGCATGGCTGGCTCAACGAAGGCTTCACTAGCTACGTCGAGAACCGCATCGTCGAAGCGCTGTACGGCAAGGAGACGTCCAGCATGGAGTACTCCATCGCCCGCAACAGCCTGAAGAAGGAAATCGGCACGATGCCGGAGGCGACGCAGTCGCTGGCGGTCAAGCCGGGCACGACGCTGGATGCGGATGATGCACTCAGCGCGGTCTCGTACGACAAGGGCGCCTGGTTCCTGCAGTTCCTCGAGGAGCGCTTCGGTCGCCAGGAGTTCGACGCCTTCCTGCGCGGCTACTTCGACCACTTCGCATTCCAGAGCATCACCACCGAGCAGTTCCTCGACTACGCGAAGAAGAACCTGTTCGACAAGCATCCCAACCTGGTCACCGATGCCGAAATCCAGGCGTGGGTGTACGGCACGGGCATTCCGGCCAACGCACCGCAGGTGCAGTCGCGCGGCTTCTCCAACACCGATACCGCGCGCATCGCCTGGCAGGGCAGCGGCCAACTGCCCAATCCCCAGCTGACCAGCGGATGGGTCACCCAGCAATGGGTGCATTTCCTCGAAGGCATGGGCGAGAAGCTGACCGTCGAACAGCTCAAGCAGTTGGACGACGCCTACCACTTCACTGGCACCGCCAACGGCGAGATCGCGATGCGCTGGTACCCGCTGACCATCCGCAGCGGCTACGTCGAGGCGCGTCCGGAGATCGCCCGGTTCATCGAGCGCGTGGGACGTCGCAAGCTGATCATGCCGATCTACGAGGAGCTGGTGAAGACGCCCGAAGGCTTGGCGCTGGCCAAGGAGAGCTTCGCGCGTGCCAGGCCGGGGTACCACCCGATCACGACCGGATCGGTCGAGGCCTTGCTGGCGAAGGCTTCCGCGGCGCCCTGACGCATGAGGCGTCGCGTGCCCCGCGCATGGACGGCCGCCCTGGGGGTGGCCGTTCTTGTTTGTGCGCTGGCGCTGTGGACGTGGCGCGATCCGATGGCACCGCTGCGCGTGGGCATGGCCGCGGAGGGATGGTGGATCGGGCTGTCCGAGCATCGCGTCGTGGTCGGCGACCACCGCTGGGCGTACGACGAACGGGAGGCGAAGGCACCTGCAGCGCCCACCGTGGTGATGGTGCATGGGTTCACCGGCAGCAAGGAGAACTGGTATCCGCTGGCGGAGCGGTTGGGCGGCCACTACCGCCTGGTCATTCCCGATCTGCCGGGGTGGGGCGAAAGCCAGCGACGGGACGGTGCCGATTACGGTTTCAAGGCGCAGGCCGCGCGACTGGCGGCATTTCTGCGGGAGATCCGCCGCGATGGCAGTCCGATCGTGCTGCTGGGGCATTCGATGGGCGGTGGCATCGTCGCGATCACCGCGGCCGATCATCCTGACCTCGTGGCGCGGCTCGGCCTGATCGACGCGGCGGGCGTGCGGTTCAAGGACAACACGTTCGGTATCGACGTGCTGGCGGGCGGGAATCCTTTCGCGGTCCACGATGCGGCATCGCTGCAGCGCTATCTGGACACGGTCTTCCACGACCGCACTACGCAACCCGCCATTCCCTGGCCCGCCTCGCAGGCGGTGATCGACTGGCGCATCGCACAGGCGCCGTTCGAACAGCGCGTGCTCGACCGCATAGGGCGCAGCGACGAGCGCTTCCTGCCCGGCGAGCGTGCGGCGCTGATCCGCCAGCCCGCCCTGTTGCTGTGGTGCCGGCAGGACCGCGTGATCGATCCCAGCGCGATGGTCCTTTACGCCGCAAAGATGCCGCAGGCGATCCAGGTTTCACTGGACGGTTGCGGCCATATGTCCATCATGGAAAAACCCGACGACGTGGCGGCCGCGGTCGCCCTGTTGATCCAGCGAGGCATCTCCCGATGAAGAAGAACACGACATCCCTCCTGTTGCTGGCCCTCACGTGTGCGCTGGCGACGTCCGGTTGCGGCGACCGCGAGGCCGAACGCGCCGCCGCGGCGGCGGCCGAGGCCGCCGCCGTCGAGCAGCAGGCGGACGAACTGGCGAAGAAGTACGACAGCGCCGTGGCCGCCAGCGACTGGGACATGGCGCGCATCCACGGCGTCGCACTCGTCGACCAGTATCCGCAGAGCGCCGCCGCCGCACGCATCGGGCCCTCGCTGGCCGAGGTGAAAGCCAAGGCCGAGGGCGCGCGCGAGCAGCGGCGGATGGAGATGCTGTGGGACTACTCGCAGGTCGCGGCCGACGGCGGCACCCAGCGCTCCGCTTCCATCCTGAGCAAGGAGCCCGTCGACGTGGACGGCAGCGGCGCCAAGCCGGTGCAACTGGTGTTCCGCGACCATCCCAAGTGGAAGCGCAGCAGCTACCTGGTGCTGCAGGCCAGCGACTTCGCCAAGGCGTGCTACGGCCGCTGCCAGGTCACGGTGATCGCGGATGCCGCCGCACCGAAGCGGATGTCGGCCAATCGGCCCGACACCGACGAAGCCATCGCGATGTTCATCGACGACAACAAGGCGCTGTGGCGCCTCGCGCGCAAGACCCGGGTCCTTGAGATCGAGTTTCCCGTGAAGGATGGCGGCACGCGCAAGGCCGTGTTCGAGACCGGCGGGCTGGATGGCAGCCAGGTGCCCGGGTGGGACTGAGGGATCGGGAGGGCGGCCATCGTCGGAGCCGCCGGACGCGATCGCGACGCGCCGAGCTTCGCGGCCGTCGCCAGGCAGGCGCGCTGCCCGCTAGGCGACCACCCGGTTCCTTCCCATCGCTTTCGCGCGATACAGCGCGACATCGGCCTGGCTGAGCAGTTGTTCCAGTCCCGCGATGCGTGCCGGCCCCGAGGCGACGCCGACGCTGACGGTGATGTCGAGAAGGCGGCCATCCTCGAGCGGAATGGGATCGCTCGCCAGCCGGCGCAGGCGTTCGGCGACGACGCACGCGGCCGTGGCGTCCACGCCCGGCAACAGCACGGCGAATTCCTCGCCGCCGAATCGTCCGAACAGACCGTCCTCGCGCAGGTGGTCGCGCATCCGGGCGGCGAACGTCCTCAGCACCGCGTCCCCCGCCGCGTGGCCGTGGCGATCGTTGACCGATTTGAAGTGGTCGATGTCCAGCATCATCGCGACGACCGTGCCGCCGCTCTGCTGCACCTGTTCCGCCAGTTCCAGGCCTCGTCGCAGGAAGGCGCTGCGGTTGAGCACGCCGGTCAACGCGTCGTGGTCGGCGGCATGGTTCAGCGTGGCCAGCAAGCGGTTGCGCGCCGCGTTCACGCTGGCCACGGTGAGCGGCGCCACCGCCAGCAGCGCCATGCCCATGCGCAGCGAGATGACCGGCTGCACGCTGGCATCCTGCAGCTGCAGGTCGATCCAGCCGGTGGCGATGGCGATCAGCGTCCACATGCACAGCAACGCCGTGACGAGCGCGGTGGTGAACAGCCGGTAGGCCAGGGCGCACCACAGCAGCGCGGGCACGGGAAAGGCGATCGCGCCGGGGCCGCCGACGGCTACGCCCAGCACCAGCGCCAGTGCCAGCGCGGCGAGCGGCAGGAGCAGCCGGGGGTGTGACCGCGCGCGGACCAGCGCGGCACGCAATTCGCGCCAGGCGCCCGCAGGCGAGGGCGCCAGCAGGATCACCGGCAACAGCGCCACGTAGCTGACCAGTTCGGCGGAAAACCAGAACCCGCTGGCCGTCAGGAACCCCATCCGCATCATCGCGTGCGAGCCCAGGCTGCCCGCCAGGCTCGCGCCCAGCGCCGCCACGGCCGAGACCGCCAGTACCCACAGCATCGACAGCGGATGCCGCAGCTGACGGTCGTCGTGGCGCACATGCCGGAGCAGCAGGTAGCCGGCCAGCACGCCGGCCAGATTGGCCGCGGTCAGTCGCAGCGTGGTGGGCAGGGAGGTGCCGGTCAGCAGGTCCGCCGCCACGTAGCCCAGCGCGGCGGCCGCCCAGCCGGCGGGTGACGCCAGCGCGGGCCGTCGCGCGAACAGCCCCAGCAGCAGGGCATTGGTCGGCCAGAAGGTGGCGAGCTGCTGTTCGGGGCGGGTCAGGATGCCCAGGCCACTGGCCAGGAAGACCACGCTCGCCACGAGCAGCGCCTGTGATGCGAGGCGGCGGAAAGTGAGCCATGCAGGTACATGGATGTCATGCGGATCCGGTTGCCGATGCTGCGCGACCATGCTGCCCCTGCCCGTTGCCGACTGCGCGGGGCATGGCCGTGCGACCCCGTCCCCGGCCTTACCTTACGTCACAAACGTGGGGGCGTGGGACCCCGGGGTCCAGGCCAGCGTTTCCCGCCTGGCGCGCTGACGGAAGGCCGGACGCGCGGCGCGTGCATGCCCCGCCACGGCGGGCGGTCCCGCCGTCCGCCCGGCGTTCCGGCTTACAGCGCGTAACCGAACTGCTGCTTGAACTGTTCGTTGAATTCGTCGAAGTCGAAGCGCTGGTTCTGCGTGCCCGGGTGCTCGACCTTCAGCGCGCCCATCAGGTTGCCCATGCGGCCGATGGTCAGCCAGTCGTATCCCTTCTCGATGCCGAAGATCAGGCCGGCGCGGAAGGCGTCGCCGCATCCGGTCGGGTCCGTCACCCGGCGCTCGTGCGCGGGCGGGATGTCGTAGGTCTTGTCGGGCGTGTGGATCTGCGAGCCGTGCGGACCGCGCGTGGTGATGTAGGCCTTCACGCGCTTGACGATTTCCGCCTCGTCCCAGCCGGTGCGTTCCTGCAGCAGGTTCGACTCGTAATCGTTGACCGTGACGTAATCGGCCAGCTCGATGAAGTGGCGCAGCTCCTCGCCGTTGAACAGCGGCATGGCCTGGCCGGGGTCGAAGATGAAGGGGATGCCGCCTTCGGCGAACTCGGCCGCATTCTGGATCATGCCCTCGCGCCCGTCCGGGCTGACGATGCCGAAGGTCACGCCGGCCACGTCCTTCACGTGGTTCTCGTAGCTGCGCATCATCGCGCCCGGGTGGAACGCGGTGATCTGGTTGTTGTCGTGGTCGGTGGTGATGAACGCCTGCGGGGTGAACAATTCGTCGATCACCTTCACCTGCGACAGGTTGATGCCCTGCTCGACGAAATGCTCGCGATAGGGGCCGAAGTCCTGGCCCACCGTGGCCATCGGGATGGGATCGCCGCCCAGCAGCTTCAGGTTGTAGGCGATGTTGCCGGCGCAGCCGCCGAACTCGCGGCGCATGCGCGGCACCAGGAACGACACGTTAAGGATGTGCACCTTGTCCGGCAGGATGTGGTTCTTGAACTGGTCCGGGAACACCATGATGGTGTCGTAAGCAAGGGAACCACAGATCAATGCGGACATCGGCAGACTCGGCTGGAGGCGGGCGCGGCCGCCCCGGGCCGCTGGAAAAGCGGGACGTGCGCCCCATTCCCGGCGCGCCGGTGCGAAGGTTACCGGCTGGGCCGTCCTGCGACCAGCCTTGATCGCGGCGGCCGCAACGCCGGCCGGCGGTGCCGGTGGCTCGGCGAAGCGCGTTTTTCCCCGTGGATTCACGAGATTTTTCCTTGCCCGCTCCATGCCGGATTGTTAGGCTAGCCGACTTCGTTTTTGCCCAAAAAATCGCCATTCCCGCGCGATTTTCCGGCCTCCAGCAGGAACCCGTCCCCCGATGTTCAAGAAGCTCCGCGGCATGTTCTCCAATGACCTGTCCATCGACCTGGGCACGGCCAACACCCTGATCTACGTGCGCGGGCAGGGCATCGTCCTCAACGAACCCTCGGTCGTGGCGGTACGCCAGGACCGTGCCATCGGCGGCTCGCGCTCGGTCGCGGCGGTCGGCGCCGAGGCCAAGCAGATGCTGGGACGCACCCCG
This sequence comes from uncultured Pseudoxanthomonas sp., assembly GCF_947498795.1. NCBI lineage: Bacteria > Pseudomonadati > Pseudomonadota > Gammaproteobacteria > Lysobacterales > Lysobacteraceae > Pseudoxanthomonas > uncultured Pseudoxanthomonas sp. The sequence continues at coordinate 260,544 of NZ_CANMLQ010000003.1, forward strand.
GGCCACATCACCACCATCCGCCCGATGAAGGACGGCGTGATCGCCGACTTCACCTACACCGAGGCGATGCTGAAGTACTTCATCAAGAAGGTGCACAAGTCGCGCTTCCTGCGTCCGAGCCCGCGCGTGCTGGTCTGCGTGCCGGCCGGCTCCACCCAGGTCGAGCGCCGCGCGATCAAGGAGTCGGCCGAGGAGGCCGGTGCGCGCGACGTCTACCTGATCGAAGAGCCCATGGCGGCCGCGATCGGCGCCGGCATGCCGGTGACCGAAGCCCGCGGCTCGATGGTCATCGACATCGGAGGCGGCACCACCGAGGTGGCCGTGATCTCGCTGAACGGCATCGTCTACTCGCAGTCGGTCCGCATCGGTGGCGACCGCTTCGACGAGTTCATCACCAACTACGTGCGCCGCAACCACGGCATGCTGATCGGCGAGGCCACGGCCGAGCGCATCAAGCTGGAGATCGGCTGCGCCTACCCGCAGGCCGACGTGCAGGAGATGGAGATCTCCGGCCGCAACCTCGCCGAGGGCGTGCCGAAGATGATCAAGATCAACTCCAACGAAGTGCTGGAAGCGCTGCATGAGCCGCTGTCCGGCATCGTCAGCGCGGTCAAGCTGGCGCTGGAGCAGACCCCGCCCGAGCTGTGCGCCGACGTGGCCGAGCGCGGCATCGTGCTGACCGGCGGCGGTGCGCTGCTGCGCGACCTGGACCGGCTGATCAGCGAGGAGACCGGCCTGCACGTGCAGGTCGCCGACGATCCGCTGACCTGCGTGGCCCGCGGTGGCGGTCGTGCGCTGGAGCTGGTCGACATGCACGGCAATGAGTTCTTCGCGCCGGAATGATGAAGCAGTGACGAGCGGAGAGGAGTGAGAAGTGAGTGGAAGAGACTCGCCTGCCGCCGTTCGTTTCGCCCCGTTCACTCCTCACTTCTCACTCCCCTCGACCCGTCTCTAGCCCGTGCCTTCCTACGCCGGTCCTCCCGTCGCCACCCGCGGTGAAGTCGCCAGCACGCTGCGGCTGTTGGGCTATCTCGCGCTGACCATCGCGCTGGTGATCCTGGACCACCGGGGTGGGTGGCTGTCGCACGTGCGCGCGCAGGCCAACGTGGTGGCACAGCCGCTGTGGTGGCTGGCGGGCCTGCCGGGTCGCGTGACCACCCGTGTCCAGGACGATGCCGCCACCCGGACGGGCCTGATCGAAGAGAACCGTCGCCTGCGCAACGAAGCGCTGGTGGCCAGTGCCCGGCTCGCGCGGCTGCAGACCGCTGCCGCCGACAACGCCCAGCTGCGTGCGTTGCTGGGCGTGAAGACCTCGCGCGGCCTGGATGTGCAGCTCGCGCCGATCCTCGACATCGACCTCGCGCCCGGCCGCCAGCGGCTGGTGCTGGATGCCGGCAGTCGCGCCGGTGCCACGGTGGGGCAGTCGGTCATCGATGCCGGTGGGCTGATGGGGCAGATCATCGAAACGACGCCCGCCCATTCCACCGTCCTGCTGCTGACCGATCCCGACCATGCCGTGCCCGTGGTGATCGCACGCAACGGCGTACGCCTGATCGTCTATGGCCGCGGTCGCAGCGACCTGCTGGAACTGGCCGACGTGCCGCTCAACAGTGGCGTGAAGGTGGGCGACCTGCTGGTCACGTCGGGCCTGGGCGGCCGGTTCCCCGCGGGCTTTCCCGTCGGCACGGTCGCCGCGCTGAGGCCGGACGACAGCCATGCGTTCCTGGTCGGCGACGTCACGCCGGCGGCGCAGCTGGACAGGGGGCGCGATGTGTTGCTGCTGAAGTCCGGGCCGCCGCAGCCGCTGCCCACGCCGGATCCGGCGCGGTTCCTGCCGGACACGGCTTCGCCAGCGGCAGGCTCAGCCGGTCCGGCGGAAATGGGGCCGTCCGCGTCCGCGACCCAAAGCCCCTCTCCCACCGGGAGAGGGGGTGGGGTGAGTGGCAACGAAGGAAGTGCTGGTACAGGCACGCAGTCTGCGTCCACGCCCGCGACGACGTCCCCGCAAGCGCCGCGCCCCGCGAACGTCCCGACCCTCACCCCACCCCCTCTCCCTAGGGAAGAGGGGCCAAAAGCGCCGGCCTCGAACCCTCCGACAACGGAGCCGCAGCGATGAATCGCGCGCGTACCGGCTGGCTGATGCCGTTGAGCATCATCCTGGCACTGCTGCTGGGCCTGCTGCCGCTGCCCGACGTGATGCAGCCGTTGCGCCCCTACTGGCTGGCGCTGGTGGTGGCGTACTGGGTGATCGAAGCGCCGGACAGCGCGGGCCTGGGTTTCGCGGTCATCGTCGGCCTGGTCGCCGACCTGATGTTCGGCACGCTGCTGGGCGAACAGGCGCTGCGCCTGCTGATCATGGCCTTCATCCTGCAGCGCTTCCGCGCGCGGCTGCGCTTCTTCCCGATGTCGCAGCAGGCGCTCGCCATCGGCGGCCTGCTGCTCAACGATCGCATCGTGACCACCGTGGTGCACTTGGCGCTGGGCGAGCCGACGCTGCCGTGGCAGTACTGGTGGGCGCCGTTGCTGGGCATGGTGTTCTGGCCGCCGCTGTTCGTGCTGATGGACGCGCTGCGGCTCGGTCGCCGCAGGCGGGGCTGAGCCATGCTCGGGCCCCGCCGTCGCGGCAAGAATCCGCACGCCGAAGCCGACCAGTTCCGTCGCCGCGCGGTGACCGGATTCGTGGTGGTCGCGCTGTGCCTGCTGGGCCTGGGCGCGTGGTACTTCAAGCTGCAGGTCATCGACCACGCCGACTACGCCACGCGCTCGGAAGCGAACCGCATCCGCCCGCGGCCGGTCGTGCCCGGCCGCGGCACCATCTATGACCGCAACGGCCTGCTCCTGGCGGAGAACGTGCCCGCGTTCCGCCTCGACGTGACGCCCGACAAGGTCAAGGAGCCGGCCAAGCTGATCGCCGAACTGGCGAAGATCATCGATCTCGACCCCGAGGACATCGCGCGCTTCGAGGCCACGCGCAAGGCGACGCGCGGGTTCCGCCCGATCACGCTGAAGCTGCGCGTGAGCGAAGAGGAGATGGCGCGTTTCGCGGTCGACCGCTGGCGCTATCCCGGGGTTGAGCTGGTTCCCTATCTCACGCGGCGCTATCCCTACGGCGAACTGTTCGCGCACATCGTCGGCTACGTCGGACGCGTGGACGAGAAAGACCTGGCGTCGCTGGGCGAGATCAATGCCGCGCTGACCCACATCGGCAAGACCGGCCTGGAGCGCTATTACGACGAGCAGTTGCGCGGGAAGATCGGGTACGAAAAAGTCGAAACGAACGTGGAAGGCCGCGCGCTGCGCGTGGTCGGCCGCGTGCCGGCGCAGGCGGGCACCGACCTGCGCCTGAGCGTGGACGCGAAACTGCAGCAGGCGATCGTCGATTCCTTCGGCGAACTGGAGGGTTCGGCGATCGCCGTCGATCCGCGCACCGGTGAGATCCTGGCGATGGTCAGCCTGCCCAGTTACGATCCGAACCTGTTCGTCAACGGGATTTCCAGCACGGATTTCAAGCGGCTCAACGACAACCCGTCGCGGCCGCAGTTCAACCGCCTAGTGCTGGGTGGCGTGGCGCCGGGCTCGACGCTGAAGCCGTTGATCGCGCTCGCCGGCCTGGACAGCGGCAAGCGCAAGCCGGAGGACACGGTGGTGTCGACCGGCATGTTCTACCTGCCCGGCACGAGCCGCGGCTGGGGCGACGCCAGCCGCCGCGGCCATGGCGTGACCAACCTGCGCAAGTCGATCTCGCAATCGGTGAACACGTACTACTACCGGTTGGCGCTCGATCTCGGCATCGCGCAGTTCGACGACTACATGGAGCACTACGGGTTCGGGCAGCCGACCGGCGTCGACCTGAGGGGCGAGATCGGCGGCATCCTGCCATCGCCGGCGGCCAAGCTGAAATCGCGCAAGGAGCGCTGGTATCCGGGCGACACCGTCAATGTCGCGATCGGGCAGGGCGACTGGAAAGTCACGCCCCTGCAGTTGGTGCGCGCCACCGCCGGCATCGCCAGCGGGCAGTTGCGGCGCCCGCACCTGGTCCGGGAATCGCGCGTCGGTTTCGACCGTCCTTGGGAGCCGATGCCGCAACCGGCGCCCATCGCGATCAGCCCGAATCCCGCGAACGTGGAGGTGGTGCGACTGGGCATGCAGGACACCATGCAGCCCGGCGGCACCGGTTGGCGCGTCGCCCTGAACGCCCCCTACCTGATGGCGGGCAAGACTGGCACGGCGCAGGTGATCAGCCGCCGTGGCACCGCAGCGGTCGATCCGCGCAGCCTGCCCATGCACCTGCGCCACCGTTCCCTGTTCGTCGGCTTCGCGCCGGCCGACAACCCGACGATCGCCATCGCCATCGCGGTGGAAGGCGGCGGCTACGGCGGCAGCACCGCCGGGCCGATGGCGCGCAAGATCTTCGATGCTTATCTGCTGGGGAAGATGCCGGAGAAGGAGGGCGAGGAGGCCGTGCCCGTCGGCACGACGCCAGCGACACCGCCCGCTGCGCCGACACCGGCCGCACCGACGACGACACCGCCTGCGAATCCGGCGCCGGGCACAAGTCCGAGCCAGGGCACTAGCCCCTCCCCCCCCGGGAGAGGGGTTGGGATGAGTGGCAGCGAAGGTCGTGTGGGTGCGAACTCCAGTAACTCGACCGCGCTCGCGCCGCGCTCCTCTTCTATTCCTGGCATCGCGCCTGCCCCGACCCTCACCCCAACCCCTCTCCCGGGGGGAGAGGGGCTTGAAGCGGCGTCCGCGCGGAGAGCTTCGGCATGACCGATCTCCTGCGCTGGGGTTTCGACCTGCTGCGGCACGTGCTGCGCACGCTGGACTGGCCTTTGCTCGGCGCCCTGGTGGCGCTGATGGGGATCGGCCTGGCCGTGCTGTACAGCGCCGGTGGCGAAGCGCTGGGATCGCGGCTGGTGCTCGCGCAGGGCGTGCGCTTCGGCGTCGGCCTGGTGGCGATGTGGGCACTGTCCCGGGTGACGCCGGTGCGCCTGCGTGCCTGGACGCCGGGCGTGTTCGCCGTGGCGTTGCTGCCGCTGGTGCTGGTGCTGTTCATCGGCACCGGCAAGCACGGCGCGCACTGGATCGACCTGAAGTTCTTCTACCTGCAGCCGTCGGAACTGCTGAAGATCGCGTTGCCGATGATGCTGGCGTGGTACCTGCATCGCGAGCCGCTGCCGCCGGGCTGGCGCACCACGCTCGTGGCGGCGCTGCTGATCGGCCTGCCGACCGGGCTGATCCTGCTGCAGCCGGACTTCGGCACGGCGATGCTGGTCGCGGCCAGCGGGGTGTTCGGCCTCTACCTCGCCGGCCTGTCGTGGTGGTGGTTCATCACGGCCGGCGTGCTGGGCGGTATCGCCGTGGGACTGGTGATGTTCGCGCCGATCTCGTGGTTCTCGTTCCTGCGCGAGTACCAGCAGAACCGCATCCTGACGTTCCGCGATCCGGAAAACGATCCACTCGGCGCGGGCTGGAACATCCTGCAGTCGAAGATCGCCATCGGCGGCGGCGGCTGGAACGGCAAGGGCTGGGGCCAGGGGTCGCAGTCCCACCTGGATTACCTGCCGGAACATACGACCGACTTCATCTTCTCGGTGCTGTCGGAAGAATTCGGCTGGATCGGCGTGGCGGTGACGCTGTCGCTGTACCTGTTCGTCGTCGGACGCTGCCTGTGGATCGCGATGGACGCGCGCGATACGTATTCGCGCCTGCTCGCCGGCACGCTGGGCATGGCACTGTTCGTCTATGTCATCGTCAACGGCGGCATGGTCTCGGGCCTGCTGCCGGTGGTCGGCGTGCCGATGCCGCTGCTGAGTTACGGCGGCACCTCGGCGGTGTCGCTGCTCGCCGGCCTGGGGCTGGTGATGGCGGTGCGTGCGCATCGTCCCGTGCATGGGTATTGAGGAGTGCGTGGAGAGGAGTGAGGCGTGAGTAGAAGCAGGTGTTGCTTTCCTCGCTCCGCTCCACTCACTGCCGCCTCCCAACGTTCACGATTTCCCGCACCCTGCATGCTACCCTCGCCCCGATGATGCGAAACGCACTTTCCTGCCTTCTGGTGCTGGGCCTGGCGTCCTGCGCCACACCGCAACCGCCGCCACCGGCGGCTTCGACGACGCCTTCCGCTGCCGCTCCGGCGACGCCCGCCGAGACGTCGGTCGAGCGTGTGGCCGAGGTGCCGCCGGAAGCGCTGAAGCCGGTCGATTTCCTCACCGCGCGTGCGCAGTTCGTGCGCGATACCTCCGCGAAGTACGGCATCGCACCCGCCGAGATCGAGGCGACGCTGGCCAAGGCGCAGTTCCTCGACAGCGTGGTCGCGGCGATGTCGCGACCGGCGGAACGGGTCAAGCCTTGGAGCGAATACCGGGTCGGCTTCCTGACCCAGACCCGCATCGACGGGGGCCGCGCATTCATGGCGCAGCACCGCGACGAGCTGACCCGCGTCGAGCAGCAGTACGGTGTGCCGGCCGAGGTGATCGTGTCGATCATCGGCGTGGAGACCAACTATGGCGGCTTCACCGGTCGCCACAAGGTGCTGGATGCGCTGTACACGCTCGCGTTCCGCTATCCGCGCACCGGCAATCCGGAGCGTGCGGCTTACGAATACCGTCGCGAGCAGTTCTTCCGCGACGAACTGGCGCAGCTGTTCGCGCTGGGACGGGAAGAGAAGCTCGACATCGCCTCGCTGACCGGCAGCTATGCCGGCGCGATGGGGCTGGGCCAGTTCATGCCATCGAGCTACCGCGAGTTCGCAGTGGACGGCAACGGTGACGGTCGCCGTGATCTGTTCGCCACGTATCCGGACATCTTCGCCTCGATCGCCAATTACTTCCGCAAGAAGGGTGGCGAACGCGGCGGCTGGGTGCCGGGCGGCGCGGTCGTCGCGCGCGCCCAGCTGCAGGACGGTTTCGCCGAGTTCAACCCGGAGACCTGGACACCCGATTATTCGCTCGCGCAGCTGGCCGAGAAGGGCTACCGGCCGCTCGACCCGGTCGCGCCGGACGCGATGGCCACGCTGGTGCAACTGGATGGCGCGGACGGCAAGCAGTACTGGCTGGGCTTCCAGAACTACTACGCGATCACCCGGTACAACAATTCCAAGATGTACGCGATGGCGGTCTACCAGCTGTCGCAGGCGATCGCCGGCCGCGAGATTCCGCCGGCATGAAGTGGCTGGCCCTGCCGCTGATGGCGGTGGCCCTGGCCGCGTGCAGCACGGCGCCGAAGAAGTCACCGGCGCCCTCCGCGGGCGGCACCGTGCGGCCCGGGCCGGCGACGCCCTCGCCGGCCATCGTGGGCAAGGACTGCTCGCGCTACGCGCCGGCGCAGGAAGACCTGTCCACGCGTGGCGACTACACCGCCGGTGGCCTGTACAAGCCCGGCGTGTCGGACACCACGCCCGACCACGTGCCCGACCTGGATTGCATCCGCGAACCCGTGGTCACCGCCGAGGCGCGATCGCGGGTCGGCAACAAGTCGCCGTATTCGGTGCTCGGCAAACAGTACCGCGTCCTCGACCGCGTCGACGGCTACGTGGAGCAGGGCACCGCCTCGTACTACGGCAACAAGTTCCATGGCCGTCGAACCTCCAACCAGGAGGTGTACGACATGTACGCCTACAGCGCCGCGCACAAGTCGCTGCCCCTGCCCAGCTTCGCGCGCGTGACCAACCTGGACAACGGCAAGTCGGTGGTCGTGCGGGTGAACGATCGTGGTCCTTTCCACGAGGGCCGCGTGATCGACCTGAGTTATGCGGCCGCGGTGCGCCTGGGCATCACCCAGCGCGGGACGGGTCGCGTGGAAGTGCGCGCGCTGACGCCGGAAGGCGCCACGCTCGCGGCCACGCCCGCGGCGGATTCGCCTCCCTCGGCGATGGACCAGCTCGTCGGAACGTTGCCTGCAGAGGCGGTCCGCTACCACGTGCCAGCCAAGCCGGGCGATGTGCCCAGTGCCGCCGGCTTCGAGGCGTGGATGAAAGCCAACGGGGTACGTGTCGCGTCCGGCAAGCCGGGCACCCCTGTGGTCACCAGCCCTGCCGCGAGTGTGCCGCTTGCCGCCGTGCCGGCGAAGGCCCCTCCGCCGGCCGCGGCGACGCCATCCACCGTGCAGCTGCAGGTCGCCAGTTTCTCCAGTCGCGACAATGCCGACCGCGCACTCGCGCGCCTGACCGCCGCCGGCATCGCCGATGCGCGGCTCAGCGATGTGCCCGGCGCGGACCGTCCGCTGTGGCGTTTGCGCGTGGGGGCCGCCGATGCCGCGTCGGCCGAAGCATTGGCGGGCAGGATCGCGAGTCTGGGTTTCGGACGCCCGCAGATCGTTCGCGACTAACGTCGACGTCCGGCTGCCGGTTTTTTACGTCTTTCCAACCCACGCGGTAGCCGGCCTCCCTACAATGTTCGCCTTGCACCGTCAGGCCCAGGGCCTTGCCAGGAGTTTTCCGCCGATGAAGTTCCGTTTCGTTCTCGCCGCGCTCGCGACCACCGCCATGGGTCTGGCCATCGCCCAGACCCCCGCGCCGGCCACGCCGCCCGCCGCCGCCGCGGCTCCCGTCGCCATCCCGCCCGCGCCCACGCCGACGGCGACCGCCTGGGTGCTGATGGACTACATCACCGGGCAGGTACTGGCGGGCGAGAACTACAACGAGCGTGTCGAGCCGGCCAGCATCACCAAGGTGATGACGTCGTACGTGCTGGCCGCCGAGCAGAAGAACGGCAAGATCAAGCCGACCGACCAGGTGATGATGAGCGAGCGCGCCTGGCGCGAGGGCGGCGCCGGCACCGACGGCAGCTACAGCGGTTTCGCCGTCAACAAGACCGCGCCGCTGCTGGACATGGAAACCGGCATGGCCGTGCAGTCCGGCAACGACGCCGCCATCGCCCTGGCCGAGCACGCCGCCGGCAGCCAGGAAGCCTTCGCGTCGCTGATGAACAACTACGCCGCGCAGATCGGCATGAAGGGCTCGCACTTCGTCAACGCGCATGGCCTGTCGGCGCCGGAGCATTACTCCACCGCGTACGACCTGGCGTTGCTGGGCCGCGCCCTGATCCGCGAGTATCCGGAGCAGTACGCCTTCAACAAGATCAAGGAATTCACGGTCGGCACCATCACCCAGCCGAACCGCAACCTGCTGCTGTGGCGCGATCCGAGCGTGGACGGCATCAAGACCGGCCACCATTCCGCCGCGGGCTACTGCCTGATGAGCTCGGCCAAGCGCGGCGACCAGCGCCTGATCGCGGTGGTGATGGGATCCACCTCGGAGAAGCAGCGCGCCGACGACAGCCTGGCATTGTTGAACTGGGGCTTCCGCTTCTACGAAACCCACCGCCTCTACGAGCCCGGCAAGGCCATCGCCACCCAGCGCGTGTGGAAGGGCAAGACCAAGGATGTGCAACTGGGCGTGGCCCAGCCGATGCTGGTCAGCGTGCCGCGGGGCCGCTACGACGACCTGAAGCCGACGATGGACGTGCCGAAGACGCTGGTGGCGCCGATCACCGCAGGCCAGGCCATCGGGACGGTGAAGGTCACGCTGGACGGCAAGGTGGTCGCGCAGTCGCCGCTGGTGGCGATCACGCCGATCGAGGAAGCCGGCTTCTTCAAGCGCCTGTGGGACGCATTCTGGATGTGGTGGGAGTCGGAGTGATCCGGCGCACCGCACGATGAGGAAAGGCCGGCGCATGCCGGCCTTTTTCTTGCCCGCCTACAGGCCGGCCGCGATCACCGCGATGGCGAGGATCGCGAGCGGAATCGCCAGCAGGGTGGTGCGGCTCAGCCGCTCGCGGAACAGCCACGTGCCGGCCAGCGTGCCCAGGACCACCACGCCGATGTTCATCGTCGAGAACACCACCGCCGGATGGTCGGGCAGCGCGCGGTGGGCCTTCACGTAGAACAGGATGTTGCCGAAGTTCAGCGCCCCGAGCAGCAGGCCCGTGCCAAGCGCGGGCAGCGTGAGCGCCGGGCCGCCACGCAGGCGCCGGGCGCCCTGCACGCCCAGCATCACGATGAAGGCGGCGACGAAGGCGACCTGCAGCGAGGCCGCGAACGGCGTGCCGGCTGCGGCGATGTGCTTCAACAGCACGTCCACGCTGGCGTAGCCGACCAGCACCACCAGCGGCAATGCCCAGCCGGTCCAGCCACCCTCGGCCCCGGCCGACGCGGTGCGCGGGCGCAGCGCCAGCAACACGATGGCGACCAGGCCCACTGCGAGACCGGCGAGACGCAGCGCGTTGGCCTGTTCACCGAACCACAGGAAGGCGGCCAGCAACGACAGTACCAGCGACATGCGCTGTGCGATGTCGGTGCGCACGATGCCGGCCGCCTTCACCGAGGCCGACAGCGCCAGGAAGATGCCCGGCAGCAGCCCAGCCAGCAGCGCGAGCGCGGGCCACGGAGCATGCGCTGCGGCCAGTGCCGACAGCGGCGGATCCAGCAGGGTGAAGCACAGCAGGGAGGCGGCCAGGTAGTTCCAGGCGATGCCCTGGGCAGTGTCGATGCCGCGCCGCTGCATGAGCTTCAGCAGGACCGACACGAGCACGCTGCAGACGACGCTGGAGAGCAGATAGGGCACGGCGGACCTCGCGGGAAGGGCGGGCATTATCGCCGTATCGCCTCCCCGCCTTGCCCGATGGCCTTTGGATGTCACTCTTTTCGTGTGTAGCCAGCGAAACCGCATTCTTCGCCTATCATCGCGGTCGGGCGACCCGGCACGCGAACGCAGGCCACGCCCGCAATGGAAGGTCCGCGGGGTGCGGGCACCATCATTCTCAAGGAGAAGCACGCGTGAACAGGGGAACCTGCAAGAAGATGACGATGACGGCCTGCCTGCTGTTGGCGGCCGCTGCGACGACACCCGCCTGGGCGCAGCGCCAGAGCGCGCAGGACCAGCGCAAGCAGCAGACCGCGGAGATCCCGACCTGCAGCAAGCCGCTGGGTACCATCTCGGTGATCGAGCCCGAGGACGGCGTGAACTGGTGGAGCGGCCAGCAGCTGCCGGCACCGTCGAAGCTGATCAAGGTGTTCGTCAACAAGTCGCGCTGCTTCACGCTGGTGGACCGTGGCGTGGGCATGGGTGCGGCGATGGCCGAGCGCGACCTGGCCGCCAGTGGCGAGCTGCGCAACCGCTCCAACATCGGCAAGGGCCAGATCCGTGCCGCCGATTACGTGCTGGTGCCCGACCTGATCTCGCAGAACAGCAATGCCGGCGGCAATGCCATCAGCGGCCTACTGGGCGGACTGATGGGTGGCAACGTCGGTCGCGTGGTGGGCGGACTGGACTTCAAGAAGAAGACCGCCGACGTCGTCCTGACCGTCACCGACGTGCGTTCGTCCGAGCAGGTCGCCATGGCCGAAGGCAGCGCCAAGAAGACCGACATCGGCTGGGGCGCGGGCGGCAGCCTGTTCACCGGCAGCCACTGGGGCGGTGGCGGTGCCAGCGGCTACGCCAACACCGAGATCGGCCAGGTCATCACGCTGGCCTACCTGCAGGCCTACACCAACCTGGTCAGCGAGCTGGGCGGCCTGTCCGGCAATGCCTCGGCATCCAATGCCCAGCAGGCGGTGGAGATGACCAAGCCCGGCCGCCTGTTCGCCAACCCGAAGGGCACCGGCAAGGCCGTGCGCGACCTGGACCCCGGCATGATGCTGTACCCCACCGGCAACAAGGACGGGGTGATGTGGGAAGTCGAGGACGAACTCGGCAACAAGGGCTGGGTCTCGTCCAGCCTGGTGCAGCTGGCGCGCTGAACCGCCGCGCCGGGTGAAGACGAAGGGCCGCGCACGCGGCCCTTCGTCGTTCCGGGGTGGCGCGGCTTGGCTTTCGCTGCCCGCATCCCAATAATCCGGGCATGGAAATCAAATCCGACAACCCCGAACACGGCTTCCAGTTTCCCGGCACCTTCGAGCTCAGCGCCATGGGCTCGGCCGGCACCGGCCTGGAGACCGAGCTGCCCCGCCTGCTGGAATCGAAAGGCGTCGAGGTGCTGCACGAAGACATCAGCTGGAAGCATTCCACCAACGGCAAGTACGTGTCCGTGCGCATCCGCTTCCAGGCCAACGACCGCGCGCAGTACGACGCGGCGCACGAAGCCCTGCGCGACCACCCGGAAGTGAAGTGGACGCTGTGACCTCGCCCTGCGCTGTCCGCGAGCTCGGCCGCCAGGCCTACGAGCCGGTCTGGCGCGCCATGCAACGCTTCACCGATGCGCGTACCGACGCGACCGGCGACGAACTGTGGCTGGTGGAGCACGACCCGGTGTTCACCCTCGGCCAGGCCGGCAAGCCCGAGCACGTGCTTGCGGCGGGCGACATCCCGGTCGTCCATGTCGACCGTGGCGGACAGGTGACGTACCACGGCCCTGGCCAGATCGTTGCGTATCCGCTGTTCGACCTGAAGCGCCTGAAGGTCGGCGTGCGCGACTACGTCTGCAGGATCGAGCAGGCGATGATCGATACGCTGGCAGAGTGGAACGTGCATGCCGAACGCAAGGACGGCGCTCCCGGCGTCTACGTGGCCGGCGCCAAGATCGGCGCGCTCGGCATCCGCGTGCGGCGCGGCTGCACCTTCCATGGCCTAGCGTTCAACATCGCGATGGATCTCGAACCGTTCCACCGCATCAATCCGTGCGGCTATCAGGGCCTGCAGGTCGTTTCGCTGGCGGATCTCGGCGGTCCCTCCGGTATGGACCAGGTGAAGCCGGTGCTGCTTAAGCACATGGCGGAGCAGTTCGGCCTGTCGCTGCGGCACGAGGCCGTGCTGCCTGATCTTTCGCAGGCGGCCTGATCCCGCCTGTCGTAAGAGCGACGTCAGTCGCGACCGCACGACGCGGCAGCCCGGGTGCGCAGGGAGACGGTCGGAGCGAATTCTTGGTGGTTCGACATCACCGTGGTCTGACGAACTCCGGTCGCGACTGACGTCGCTCCTACAACAGCCGCGGCGCATGCCAGAATCGCCGCCATGAACGATGCGACCTCGTCCCTGGACACGGAACGCGATGCACTGATCGAACGCGGCCTGGCGCGACTGCGCGCCGTGTCCGCCGACATGGAGGGACTGCTCGCAGACACCGGCCACGTCGATCGTGTGTCGAGCGTGATCGCCACGAGCGACCTCGCGCTCGAAACCCTGCGCCGCCAGCCCGATCTGCTGACCGTACTGTTGCGCGACGATGGCGCCGCGCCGTGGCCGGTGCCCGCACTGACGACCGACAACACCGCGCAATGGCCCGAGCTGCTGCGTCGTTACCGCGCCGCCGAGTCGACTCGGCTGGTGTGGCGCGACGTGCATGGCCTGGACACGGTCGACGACACGCTGGCCGGCACCACGCGCCTGGCCGAGGTCTGCCTGCAGACCGCGCTCGACGCGCTGGAAGCCGAGTTCGCGCAACGCCATGGCGTCGTGCGTGCACCCGACGGTAGTGTGCAGCGCCTGGTGGTGTTCGGCTTGGGCAAGCTGGGCGGCGGTGAACTGAACTTCTCTTCCGATATCGACCTGGTCTATGCGTATCCGCAAGGGGGCGAATCCGACGGCGCGCGATCGCTCGCCGCCGAGGACTACTTCATGCGGCTGGGCCAGCGTCTGGCGAAACTCCTGGATGAGCCGACCGTCGACGGCTTCTGCCATCGCGTCGACCTTCGCCTGCGTCCTTTCGGCAATGCGGGTCGCCTTGCGTTGTCGTTCGCCGGCATGGACCAGTACTTCCAGCGCGAAGGCCGCGACTGGGAACGCTATGCATGGTTGAAGGCGCGCGCGGTCGCCGGCGACATCGAGGCGGGGGAGCGCTGGCTGGAGTCATTGCGGCCGTTCGTCTATCGCCGGTACCTGGACTACACCGCCCTCGATGGCCTGCGCGAAATGAAGGCCGCCATCGCTGCCGAGGTCGCGCGCCGCGAACTGGCCGACGACATCAAGCGCGGCCCGGGCGGCATCCGCGAAATCGAATTCCTGGTGCAGGCCTTGCAGCTCATCCGCGGGGGGCGTGAAGCGACCCTGCGCGAACGTCGCCTGCGCGTGGCGCTGCCGGCGCTGGTGGCGGCACGCCAGGTGTCGCCGGAGGAAGGCGAGGCGCTGATACAGGCCTACCGTTTCCTGCGCCGGCTGGAGAACCGCCTGCAGATGCTGCGCGATGCACAGACGCACGCACTGCCCGAGGATCCGCTGGAGCGTCACCGCATCGCACGGGGTCTCGACCATCCGGATTGGGAAGCGCTGCGTGCGGCCCTGGATGTGCAGCGCGCACGCGTGTCCGCCGAGTTCGCCGAACTGCTGGCGCCGCGCCAGCGCGATGCCGCGCCGGGTGCGCTGGCGCTGTACTGGCGCGCATTGCCCGACGGGGGCGATGCGCAGGTGCTGGCGTCGTCCGGATTCGCCGATGCCGGCAGCGCGGATGGCGCACTGCGCGAATTCGTGCAGTTCAGTGGCGTGCGCGCGTTGTCCGATGCCGCGCGTGCGCGCCTGGATCGCGTGGTGCCCGCCTTGCTCGATGCCTGCGCGCGTTCGTCGCAGCCGGATGCCGCGCTGCGCCGCGTGCTGTCGCTGCTGCAGGCCATCCTGCGGCGCGCAAGCTATCTGGCCCTGCTCGATGAGCAGCCCAGCGCGTTGGGACGGCTGGTCGACGTCCTGGCACGCAGCGCACTGTTGTCCGAACGGCTGGCCCAGTACCCGTTGTTGCTGGACGAACTGCTGGACACGCGCGTCTCCGGCCCGATGCCCGACCGCGACGAACTGCGCGCGGAGTGCGAGGCCGCGCTGCTCGAAGACGATCCGGAGACGTGCCTGCGCGTATTGAACGAGCGCCGCCTGGCCCTGAGCTTCCGCGTGGCGCTGGCCGCGCTGGACGGACGCCAGTCGGCGCGCGACAGCGTGCGCCAGCTGGCATGGCTGGCGGACGAAGTCGTTGGGGTCGTGGTGCAGGTCGCCACGCGCGACGTCGCCGCCTCGCACGGCGTGGTCGGGTCGGGCCGGTTCGCGGTGGTGGGTTACGGCAGCCTCGGCGGCGAAGAACTCGGCTTCGGCTCCGATCTCGACCTCGTGTTCCTGTTCGATGCGCCGCCGGAGGCGGACTCCGATGGGCTGCGGCCGATGGAAGCGGGTCGCTGGTATGCGCGGTTGGCGCAGAAGATCGTGGCATTGCTCGGCGCGGTCACGGCAGCGGGCCGACTCTACGACGTGGATGTGCGCCTGCGCCCGGACGGCGCGAAAGGCCTGCTGGTGTCGTCGCTGGCCAGTTTCACGGAGTACCAGCGCGAGCGCGCATGGACGTGGGAACACCAGGCGCTGGTCCGCGCGCGCGCAATCGCCGGCGATGCCACGCTGCGGCAGGCGTTCGAAGACGTGCGGACGGCCACGCTGGCGCGCGCGCGCGACGCCGGCGCACTGCGCGATGACGTGATCAGGATGCGTGCGCGCATGCGCAGCGAGCTGGACCGCAGCGATGCCGCCCGCTTCGACCTGAAGCAGGGGGCGGGAGGCCTGGTCGACCTCGAGTTCCTGGTGCAGTACCTGGTACTGCGTGACGCAGCGGCGCAACCGGCCCTGCTGTCGCCCCGCGATACGCCCGGCCTTGTCGCGACGCTGGCGGCGCAAGGGGCACTGTCGACGGACGAGGCCGACGCCCTCGATGCCGTGCATGCGACCTTCGTCGCCGAAGGTCTGGGCTGCACGCTCGACCGGCGTCCGCGGCTGGTGGTCGAGAACGCGGCACTGGCGACGGCCCGCGCGGTGGTGCAGCGGACCACGGCGGCGCACGGACTTGCCTTCGATCCGGCGTAGCCCTTCGTTCTTTGTGGGAGCCGGCCATGCCCGCTCCTACAAAGAACTGCTTGTATGACCGTTCCAGCGATGGAGATCCAGGCGGGCGCGCACGTCGGCGGCGATGCGGGCGGTTTCGCGCAAGGGTTCACCGTCGAAGGCAGGCGACGCGTCGGCGAGATCGCGGATGCGTCCGCGCGCGACCACCGTGTCCAGGAAGCGGCGGGGACGTCCGCCAACGCGATCCGGCTCGAAGACCTGCACGGGCACGCGCGTGCCGCAGGCTTCCGACACCATGTTGACCGATTCCGGCGTGCAGACGATGTGGTCGGCCCAGGCCAGCAGCCCTGCGTAGGGATTGGGACCGTCGCTCGCATCGCACCAGAGCACGGTGTGCGGGCGCGCGGCGTAGCGTTGGCGAACGCGCTGCACGATGTCGCGGGAGGTGCGTCGCGACGTCGTGATCATCAGGCTGCCTGCGCTCGTCGTGTCGTCGAGCGCCGTGGCGAGGCGTGCGAACGCAGCGTCGTCGAAGGCGTAGTGCGCGCTGCCGCCGCCGATCAGCAGTGCCGTGCGTGGCGAGGGCAGGGCAGCCAACGCCGCGAACGCACCGCGCGCAGCGGACAGCCAGGCGTCGTCGACCGGATTCAGGCTGCCGAGCAGGGTGAGCACGTTCGCGCCGGCCAGTCCGTCGTGCGCCGGGGCGATCACCAGATCCCAATGCGACGGATCGATGCGAGGGTCGAGGATCTGGACGACGCGGCTGCCGCGATCGCGCAGCAGCCGCGTCGCCAGCGCCGCCTGGCGTCCGCAGCCGATGGCCAGCGCAGGCGGTGCGTTCCACATGGCGCGGAAGGCAGGTCCGAACGCGCTCGGCGCGCCGGGTAGCGAACGCGGCGCCACCCAGCGCCAGGGCGCGCGCGCCGCCAGCGTGATCTCGTCCGCGTGCAGGCCCAGGGCGCGCGCCAGCGCCGCAGCCTGCCGCACATTGCCGGCATGGCCGTCGCTCAGCGTGCAGAGGCGGGGCGCATCGGCCATCACAGGACTTTTTCGTTCCACTGGTTAAAACAATCCGTTCCGGGGCGATTGGATGTGGCCATAGTCAGGACACTCTACACTCCCCCGCATTCGCTGGCCCGGCACCTCGGGCTTCCCTCCCTTCCGCTGCAGGTTGCCCATGTCCCACGCCCTCGACGCCGCTTCGCTCGACCAGTTGTTCCGCACTGCGCGCACCTACAACGCCTTCAGTGGCGAGGTCAGCGACGACACGCTGCGCCAGTTGTACGACCTGCTGAAGTTCGGCCCCACGCAGGCCAACACCACGCCGGCGCGCTTCGTGTTCGTGAAGTCGGCCGAGGCCAAGGCCAAGCTGGGTCCGGCGCTGGACGAGGGCAACTATGCCAAGACGATGGCGGCACCGGTGACGGTGATCATCGGGCGGGACGAGGACTTCCACGAGAAGCTGCCGTTCCTGTTCCCGCACACCGATGCCAAGGCCTGGTTCGAGGGGCCGCGCGAGAACCGGTTCAAGCCGGCGCTGCGCAATGCGAGCCTGCAGGCGGCCTACCTGATCCTCGCCGCGCGCGCGCTGGGCCTGGACGCCGGCCCCATGACCGGCTTCGACGCCGGCAAGGTCGACGAGGCCTTCTTCGCCGGCACCGCGATCAAGTCCGACATCCTGGTCAACCTCGGCCATGGCGATCCGTCCAGCATCTTCCCGCGTTCCCCGCGCCTGGGCTTCGACGAAGCCGCGCGCATCCTCTGATACCCCACCCACCGGAGATTTCCCCATGCGCAAGACCCTGCTCGTTGCCGCCCTGTTCGCCTTTGCCGGTGCCGCGTTCGCCGCGCCGGTGACCTACAAGCTCGATCCCGGCCATACCAATGTGCTGGCCAGCTGGAACCACTTCGGCTACTCGAACCCGAGCGCCAACTTCGGCCAGGCCGACGGCACCCTCGTGTACGACGCCGACAAGGTTTCGGCCTCCAGCGTGCAGGTCACCCTGCCGCTGACCGGCCTGAGCGCGCTGGCCGACCAGTTCTACGACCACCTGACCAGCGACAAGTGGTTCGACGCCGCCAAGTACCCCAGCGCCACCTTCAAGAGCACGAAGGTCGAGGCTGCCGGCGAAGGCAAGCTGAAGGTCACCGGCGACCTGACCATCAAGGGCGTCACCAAGCCGGTGGTGCTGGACGTGACCCTCAACAAGGCCGGCGAGCACCCGATGAAGAAGGTGCCGGCGATCGGCTTCGACGCCACCGCCACCGTGAAGCGCAGCGACTTCGGCCTGGGTGCCTATGCGCCGATGGTCAGCGACGAAGTCACGCTGAAGATCACCACCGAAGCGACGGCCGACGCCAAGAAGTAAGCCGGTTCCCTCGCCGACGTGATCCCGAACGCCGCCCCCAGGGGCGGCGTTCTTCGTTGCCGGCACCGCGCCTTGGGACGGTCCGGGGCGGCTGTTAGACTGGGCACCCCCTGTTCCGCGATTCGCCACCGCCATGAGCCAGACCGCCACCGCGCCCGCCAACGCCGAGAAGCGCTACACCGTGTCGCGGAGCGACCTGCCGCTGAGCTGCCCGCTGCCGTCCATGGCGCTGTGGAATTCGCATCCGCGCGTCTACCTGCCCATCGAGGACGCGCCCGGGGGCGACGTGCAGTGCCCGTACTGCGGGTCGCACTTCGTCCTGGCCGACTGACCGGACGATGCCGGCCTTCCGCATGGCCCGCCGACCATGCGCCGACTGACCGTCGTCCAGTTGCTGCCGGCGCTGGAATCCGGCGGTGTCGAACGCTCCACCCTTGAGATCGCCGATGCGCTGGTGCGCGCCGGCCATCGCGCCGTGGTCGTCTCGGCCGGCGGACGCCTTGAACCCGCCCTGCGCAGCAGTGGCGCCGAACACATCACCCTCGCCATCGGCCGCAAGTCGCTGCTGACGCTGCGCCATGTGGCCGCACTGCGGCAGCTGTTCGCGCAGGTCGGTGCCGACATCGTGCATGCGCGCTCGCGCCTGCCCGCATGGCTCGGCCTGTGGGCGCTGCGTGGCATGCCGTCGGCATCGCGGCCCCGCTTCGTCACCACCATGCACGGGCTCAACTCGCCGGGCCGCTACAGCGCCGTGATGACCCATGGCGAACGCGTGATCTGCGTGTCGGACACGGTGCGTCGCTACCTGCTGCAGCACTACCCGCGCACGGATCCGCGCAAGCTGGTGGTGATCCCGCGTGGCATCGACCCGGCGCAGTTCCCGCGCGCCGCCCATCCTGATGCCGGTGCGCGTGCATGGGCAGCCGATCAACATCCCGCACTGGCGGGCGACGGTCCACTGCTGCTGTTGCCAGGTCGTGGCACGCGCCTGAAAGGACACCAGGAGGCGCTGACACTGCTCGGCAAGCTGCGTGATCAGGGTATCGACGCGCGCCTGTGGATGCCCGGTACGCGCGAACACGGGCGCGAGCAGTACGTGATCGATCTGGAAACCGAGGCACGACGCGCTGGATTCGCCGATGCCCTCGCCATCACGCCGCCGACAGCGGAGATCGCGCGCGCCTACGCCGCCAGCGATCTGGTGCTGCAGCTGTCGGGTAAACCGGAAGCCTTCGGCCGTACCGTCATCGAAAGCCTGTCGGTGGGACGTCCCGTGGTTGGATGGGCTCACGGCGGCGTGGGAGAACTGCTGGAGGAACTTCAGCCCGGCGGCGCGGTGCCTGCATTCGATGCACGTCGCCTGCACGACACCGTGATGGCGTTCCTCGCGCATCCGCCGCCGGCATTGGCTACGATGGAGTCCTACACCCTGCGCGCGATGCAGGACGCCACGCTCGCCCTCTACCACGATCTCGCCGATGACCGCCGACTCGCCATCGATCCCTGATACGTCCGCCCATCGTGCACCGCACGGCTGGCGCTGGGCGCCTGCCTGGGTGCTGACGTTCGTCGCCCTGTGGCCGGCGCCGGGGTATGCGGAAGGCGTGATGGTGCTGGGTGCCCTGGCGGCGATCGTCCGCCTGTTGCTCGGCCGTTTCCGGGGCAGCGCGCGGCTGCTCAGCGGGGCGGCGTGGGCGCTGACCAGCGCCCTGTTCGCTGCGTACTGGTTGCCCCAGGCGATCTCCGCGATCGATGCGGTCGATGCGCCCCGCGCATTGCGCGAGGCGGCGGTGGACCTGCGCTATCTGCCGTTCCTGTGGCTGGTGGCGGCCTCCGTCGCGAACGCGCGCGCGCGGCACACCACGTTCACCGGCCTGGCCGTCATCGTGGCCGTCTGGACGATCGACGCGCTGGCGCAGGCGCTGTTCGGCACCAGCCCGTTGTTCTGGGGCCTGGACCAGCTCAAGCACCTGATCAGCGGACGCCCGATGTGCACGGCGGAGCAGATGGCCGGCATCGACCGCCTCAGCGGCTTCCTCGGTCCCTGCAACCGCAAGCTTGGCGTGGTGATGGCGAGCCTGTCGCCGTTTCTGCTGTTCGCCGCTGCACGACGCCTGCAGGTCGCGGGCTGGCTGCTGGCCTCGGCGGCGATCGGTGTCGTGGTGCTGCTGGCGGGCGCGCGCGCTGCCTGGATCACCTATGCACTGGTGCTGGTGTTCTCGGGCTGGAAGCTGCTGGGCTGGAAGCGGCTGCTGGCCGTGTTCGCCTTCGGCGCCGTGCTGCTGGCGGTGCTGACCGTAGCGTCGCCGCAGGTGCGCGAGCGCATCCTGCTCACCACCCATGCCCTTACCGCCAGCGAGGCGGGCGTGGACACGGCATTGTCCGGACGTGGCCAGATCTGGTCGGCGGCGGGCTGCATGATCGCGCGCCATCCGGTGAACGGAGTCGGCGCGCGGGGCTTCCGCGAAGCGTTTCCCGCCTGCGATGCCAGCGCCGATGGACGACCGGCGTGGGGACAGGGCCCCGCGTACCACGCCCACCAGATCGTACTCGAGGTGCTCAGCGAGACCGGCATCATCGGTCTGCTGCTGTGGCTGGCGGGCGCGGCGCTGGCGTGGCGCGCGTGGCGCTATGCCAGGCCGCAGGCCAAGGACCGGGCGCGGCCCGCCATGCTGGCGCTGGCGGTCACGGTATTTCCTTTCAACACCCACCTGGCGTTCTATTCGACGTTCTGGGGTGGCCTGACCCTGATGCTGGCGGCGCTATACGCAGGCAGCCTGCTTGCGCGCGATGACGAATGAGCGTTCGCCCGGCCGGCGCTGCTGGTTCATAGCGCCCGCCAACCTGCTGGCCCATGGCGTCGCACGCCTGCCGCAGGCGGTGCTGCTGGCGATGGGGCGTCTGGCCACCTTCCTGCTGTGGCCCCTGCTGGCCAAGCGCCGGCGGCATGCGGCCACCAACATTGCACTGTGTTTTCCCGAGCGCGACGCGCAGGCGCAGGCACGTCTGCTGCGCGACACCGTGCATGCCACGGTGACGGGGGCCCTCGAACTCATACGCGGCTGGTACGCCCCCGCCCATGCGCTGCGCGGGCTTGCCGACGTGCAAGGGCTGGAACACGTGCGCGCCGCGCAGGCGCAGGGACGCGGCATCCTGCTGTTCGGCGGACACATCCCGCATTCGGAACTGTGCGCGCGACTGCTCGGCGAGGCACTGGGCGAACGCGTGACCATCGTCGCGCGGCGCAACAACGATCCCTGCATCGAGCGCCTGCTGGACGGCGCACGGCGTCGCGTGTTCGCCGACGTGATCGCCAAGAAGGACGTGCGCGGCCTGCTGCGCGCATTGTCGCGCGGCGGCATCGTGGCGTATTCGGCCGACCAGGATTTCAACTACCAGAACGCGTTCGTGCCGTTCTTCGGCGTGCCGGCCGCCACGCTGACCGCCACGCCGGATCTCGCGCGCCGCGGCAATGCGGTGGTATTGCCGTTCTGGTTCCATCGCGACGATGACGGTCGCTACCAGCTGCGCGTCGAGCCCACCTGGCGCGGATGGCCGAGTGGCGACCCGGCGCAGGACGCCGCCCGCTACATGGCCGAGCTGGAGGCGGTCGTGCGCCAGCATCCCGAGCAGTATCTGTGGGTGCACCGGCGGTTCAAGACACGGCCACCCGGCGAGCCGAACCTCTATCGGTAGAGTTCGCCGCGCCCGTCGGGCTGGCGCTTGAAGCGGCGATGGATCCACAGGTACTGCGTCGGCGCCTTTCGCACCATGGCTTCGATGGCGGCGATCACGCGTGCCGTGTCGGCGGTGGCGTCCGTCGACGGGAAATCCTCGAACGCGGGCGACAGGGTGAGCGTGTAGCCATCGTCGTCGCGCCGGACATGGGAGAACGCCATCACCGCCGCACCGGACAGGCGGGCGAGTTGGTGCGTCGACGTCAGGCTGTAGGCGGGATGCCCGAAGAACGGAACGAACACGCTGTCGCCGCGGCGGGTGTCCTGGTCCGGCGCGAACCACAGCAGGCCGCCCTGCTTCAGGTGCTTCAGCGCCGGGCGCAGTTCGTCGCGGGTGAACATGGCGGTGGCATAGCGCAGCCGGCCGCGCTTGACCGCCCACTCCATCGCCCCCTGGTTGTGGGGACGGTACATGCCGGCCAGTGGCGCGTAATCGCACATCAGGCGCGCCGATATCTCCAGCGTGGTGAAGTGGCCGGACACCACGATGACGCCGCGGCCACCCGCGCGCGCAGCGGCCAGATGCTCCAGTCCTTCGACCCGCAGGCCTTTCCGCATCGGCGCGACGCTGCCCCACCAGGCGCGAGCGAACTCGAACAGTCCGATGCCCAGTTCGCCGAAACCGGCGCGCGCCAGCGCTTCCTGGGCCTGCGCATCGAATTCCGGAAAGCACAGGGCGATATTGCGCCGCGCCACATGCCGGCGTTCCCGCAGCACGCGGTACAGCAGGGCGCCCACGGCGCGTCCGAGCGGGCGCTGCACGGCCCACGGCAGCCGGGCAACCAGCCATGCCAGCCCGATGCCCAGCCACGAAGGCCACTGCCGCGGCCCGAGGGGTGGACGTTCGCCGGGGTCGGAGGATCGCTTCTCGGAGTCGGCCATGACGCATTGTAGCGGTGGCCGCGGGTATCCTTGTCGCCCATGTCGAACCGCACCGCCGAACGCCTGTTGCGCGCCCTCTATTCGGTGGTGCTGTACATCCTGACGCCCGTCACGGTGTACCACCTGATCTGGCGCGGCTTCCGCTACCCGGAATACTTCCAGCGCTGGAACGAACGCTACGGCAGCTACGACATGCCGGGCGGCGTCGTCGATGTCTGGCTGCATGCGGTGTCGGTAGGTGAGGTGAACGCGGCGGCGCCGGTCGTCGATGCGCTGCTGAAGCGGCATCGCGGGCTGCGCCTGCTCATCACCACCATCACGCCGACCGGCTCGCAGCGCGTGCAGGCGCTATGGGGCGAGCGCGTGCTGCACGTCTACTCGCCGTACGACCTGCCGGGTGCGGTGGCGCGCTTCCTCGGCCACTTCCGTCCGCGACTCGCACTGATCATGGAAACCGAACTGTGGCCCAGCCTGCTGTTCGGCTGCCACGACCGTCGCGTGCCGGTCTACATCCTCAATGCACGCCTGTCGGCGCGCTCGCTGCGCGGCTACAGCGTGCTGCGGCCGCTGATCGCGCGCACCCTGCGCACGGTACGCAGGGTGGCCGCGCAATCCGGCGACGACGCGGGTCGCTTCGTGCAACTCGGCGCGCTGCCGGAGCAGGTGCGCGATGTGGGCAACCTCAAGTTCGACATTCCCGTTCCGGACAACGTGCGCGACGTGGTCGCGGATTTCCGCCAGCACCTCGCCGGCGGGCGACGCGTTTGGATCGCCGCCAGTACGCACGAAGACGAGGAGGCGCCCGTGCTCGCCCTGCACGCGCGCCTGCGCCAGCGGTGGCCGGACCTGCTGCTGTTGTGGGCGCCACGGCATCCGGAGCGATTCCCGCGCGTCGCCGAGGCGGCACGCGAGGCTGGCTGGCATGTCGGTACGCGGCGTGGCGAGCGCTGGCCCTCCGTGGGCAACGAGGTCTTCGTGCTCGACACGCTGGGCGAGCTGATGGCGTTCTATGCCTGCGCGGACGTGGCCTTCGTGGGCGGCAGCCTGCAGGCGATCGGCGGACACAACCTGCTGGAACCGGCCGCCGTCGGCACGCCCGTGGTGACGGGGCCGCACCTGCACAACTTCAGCGAGATCTCCCGCCGCCTGGTGGAAGCCGATGCGCTGGTGATCGCTCCCGATGCCGCCGGCGTGGGCGATGCGATCGAAGCCCTGCTTGCCGACGACGGCCGCCGTCGCGAGGTCGCCGATCGCGGCCGCGCGCTGGTCGAACACGGCCGGGGTGCACTCGCGCGCACGCTGGCGATGATCGCGCCGCACCTGCCGGCCCCGGTGGCATGAACCCGGCCGTGCCCCGCGCCCTGGCCGGCGTCCGCGTCCTGGACCTGACCCGCGTCCTTGCCGGTCCGTGGTGCACGCAGGTCCTCGCCGACCTCGGTGCCGATGTCGTCAAGGTGGAACGTCCCGGCAGCGGCGACGATACGCGTGGCTGGGGGCCTCCCTTCCTGCGCGATGCCGATGGCAATGAAACCGGCGAGTCCGCCTACTACCTGTGCGCGAACCGCAACAAGCGCTCGCTGGCGGTCGACATCGCCACCGAGGAGGGGCAGGCGGTCATCCGCCGCCTGGCGTCGGAAAGCGACGTGCTGGTGGAAAATTTCAAGGTCGGCGACATGGCGCGCTATCGCCTGGACGCATCCACCTTGCGCGCCGCCAATCCGCGCCTGGTCTACTGCTCGATCACTGGCTTCGGGCAGGATGGACCCTATGCGCGCCGCGCCGGCTACGACTTCGCCATCCAGGGCCTGGGTGGCCTGATGGGCGTTACCGGCGCCGCGAACGGCGAGCCGCAGAAGGTGGGCGTGGCGGTCGCCGACCTGTTCACCGGCATGTATGCCACCGTCGCCATCCTCGCCGCGCTGCGCCACCGCGATGCCACGGGCGAAGGCCAGGTGATCGACATGGCGCTGCTGGATGCGCAGGTCGCGATGCTGGCCAATCTCGGCAGCCACTATCTGGTGGGTGGCGAGGTGCCGCCCCGGCAGGGCAACGCCCACGCGAACATCGTGCCGTACCAGGTCTTCGCCGTCGCCGATGGGCACATCATCGTGGCGGTCGGCAACGACCGGCAGTTCGTGCGTCTGTGCGAAATGCTGGATCTCGCGGCGCTGGCCGGCGATCCGCGCTACGCGACCAACGCCGCGCGCGTGCGCCATCGCGATGCGTTGGTCCCCCTGCTGCAGGACGCGTTTCATGCCCGCGAGCGGCACGGCTGGCTTGCCTTGCTGGAAGCGGCAGGCATCCCCTGCGGACCGGTCAACGACATCGCCTACGTGTTCGCCGATCCGCAGGTGAAGGCGCGCGGCATGGTCACGCGCATCGAACATCCGCATGCCGGCGCGGTGCCACTCGTTGCGAGTCCTCTCAAGCTGTCGGCGACGCCGGTCGATCTGCGGCATGCGCCGCCGCTGCTCGGACAGCATACCGACGAGGTGTTGCGCGAGGCTGGCTACGACGAGGCGGAGATCGCCTCGCTGCGTGCGCTCGGTGCGATCTGAACCGGAAGTAGGTGAGCTGGCCGTGGGAGCGACGTGAGTCGCGAGCGCTTGGGCGGCCAGGCACCGCCTGCATCGCGACTGACGTCGCTGCCACGACAGCGTGGCACTCCGGAAACGACGACGGCGGGCCGAAGCCCGCCGTCGTCATCGCGCACGGGACGCGAGGTGCTTACTGCGACACCGGCTGCGACGACAGGCGCGCTTCGGCGTCGGCGGTCAGCAGACGGTTGACATCCTGCACGTCGGCGCCGTCGAGGGTACCGGCGGCCTGTTCCAGCAGCAAGCGGTTCTGCAGGAAGTTGTAGCGTGCCTGCGCGTATTCCACCTGCGCCTGGAACAGCGTGCGCTGGTTCTGCAGCACGTCCAGCACGGTACGGGTACCGACCTCCAGGCCGACCTGCGAGGCGTCCAGTGCGCTCTGCGCGGAGAACACGGCCAGGCGGCGGGCCTCCACTTCGGTCACGCCGGCGACCAGCGCCTGGTAGGCGTTGCTGGTGTTGCGGATCAAAGCGCGGCGGGTCTGCTCCATGCCGTCGGCCGCGCGGTCGCGCTGGGCCAGGGCCTGGCGCACGCCGGACTGGGTGGCGCCGCCGGAGAAGATCGGCACGGTCAGCGTCACGCCCCAGTTGTAGCCCTCGCCATCGCGCGACAGCGTGCCCGGCACGCTGTCCCAGTCGGTGCCATTGGAATAGCCGCCGCGGAAGTTCAGCGTGGGATAGTGGCCCGCGCGCGCGCTGGATACGCCATGCCGTGCCGATTCCAGCACGTACTCGGCCGACTTCAGGTCCGGGTTCTGCTCGAGCGCGCGATCCACCCACGCCTGCGCGTTCTGCTCGGGCGGCAGTTCCGGACGGAAGTCGTCCGGCAGGCCCTTCAGGCCGCTGATCGGCTGGCCGGTGATCTCGGCCAGCGCGCGGTAGCTGTCGTCCAGCGCGTTGCGCGCGAGGATGGTGTTGGCGCGCGCGCTGTCGTACTGCGCACGGGCTTCGTGCACGTCGGTGATCGGCGCCAGGCCGACATCGAGGCGCTTCTGCGCGTAATCGAACTGCTTCTTCGACGCGGCCTCGTTGGTCTCGGCGGCGGCCAGCGACTCGATGCCGATCAGCACGTTGAAGTAGGCGGCCGACGTGCGCGTGATCAGCAGGTTGTTCGCCGACGCCAGATCGTAGTCGGCGGCCTGGCTGATGGCGCGCTGGCCGCGCAGGTTGGCGATGCGGCTCCAGTCGAAGATCGTCTGGCTGACCGAGGCGCCATAGCTGCGGCTCTTGCCGTCGCCGGTGGGATCGCCCGGACGGCTGCTGTGGGTCAGCTCATAGCCGGCGCTGCCGGTGATCTGCGGCAGCAGGACAGCGCGCGCCTGCACGGCGCCTTCCTTGTCGATCAGGCGGGTGGACTCCGCGATGGAGAGCTGGGGGTCGCCGGTGCGCGCCAGTTCATAGGTCTGCATCAGGTCGGTGGCGTTCGCCGCGACCGGCAAGGCCAGTGCGAGCGCGAGTACGAGGGGGCGACGGCTCATGCGGGTTCCTTTGTGTATTTCTTCAGAAGACGAACTGGGGCGCCGGCGCGGCGCCGACCAGATAGGGGAGGTCGGTTTCGAACAACGAGTCGATGCGGGGGCCGTTGACATCGTTGACGTGCAGCACGGCTTCCATCACCGGCGACACGCCCTGCACGACGAACAGGCGTCCGCCCGGACGCAGCCACTGCAGGAAGCGCGCGGGCACGGTGGCGACGGCGCCGGTCACACAGACAACATCGAAACGACGGTCGGTGTCCCAGGCCAGCGCATCGGCGGTCTCGATGCGCACGTTGCTGCCGAGTCCGGCGGTCTCGAGGCGCGCGCGCGCGGCGTCGGCGAGGTCGGGGTGGATCTCCAGGCTGACGACGTCCCGCGCCAGGTGCGCCAGGCACGCGGTCAGGTAGCCGCTGCCGGTCCCGATCTCCAGCACGTCCTCATCGGCCTGCGGCTTCAGCGCCTGCAGGGTGCGTCCCTCGATGACGGGCTTGGCCATCGCCTGGCCATGCCCGAGCGGCAGTTCCAGGTCCGCGTAGGCCAGCGCGCGGTGCGCGTCGGCCACGAAGCTCTCGCGCGGCAGCGCGGCCAGCGTCTCCAGCACGCGCGCATCCAGCACGTCCCAGGGACGTACCTGCTGCTCGACCATGTTTTCGCGGGCCTGGGTGTAATCGATCGTCATGGGGGTGGTCATCCGACGCGGAGGGCTGGGCCGGGCATTTTACCGGGCTGGCATCGTCCGCGCTGGGCAAGGATCGCGGCAGGTCCGGCCGGGGGCGCAGTGCCGGAAGTCACCGCAACCTCCGTCGCGCGGGGTGGCGCTTCAGCTTCAGCGGCGGCCATAGGCCCTCAGGAACATGTCCACGGTGGCGTCGATGTGGCGACGGGTATCGAGCGGTCCCGGTTGGCTGCAAAGGCCGCAGGTCATGCGCGCATGCACCTCGCCCTTGATCAAGGTGAAGAACTGCACCGAGGCCGTGCCCACATCCGGGATGTCCAGTTCGCCCTTGGCCACCAGCGCCTGCAGCAGCGTGGCGAACGCCTCGTGCGTGCGCTGCGGGCCGGCTTCCCAGAACGTCTTCTTGAGTTTGTCGTCGATGTTGCCGGGGACCATCATCATGCGATGCGTGCTGATGGCCTCCTCGCTGGTGATCAGCGCGAAGAAGGCTTGCGCGATGGCCTTCAGCTGGTCGCGCAGGCTGCCGGTCAGTTCGATCTCGAACAGGGCATCCGGCAGCATCTCCTCGCACTTGGCCTGGACCGCGGCAGCGAACAACGCGTCCTTGTCGCCGAAGTGGCTGTACACGGTGAGCTTGGAGACGCCCGCTTCGGCGGCGATCTGGTCCATGCTCACGCCGTTGAATCCCTCGCGCGCGAACAACTGCTTGGCCGCCTCCAGGATGGCGGCGCGCTTGCCGAGGTCCTTCGGCCGGCCGGGGCCGCTCGCGGCGGGCTTGACGGGGGGCTTGGCGCGGCGGGATGCGGGGCGTGGACTGACCATGACGTAATACTAGACTACCCGGTTCGATATTTATACTATACCGCCAAGTCCACTAATTGAAATCGCAACGGAGCGGTCATGCGCCAGACGCGCTGGAACGGAGTGTTCGGAATCCTCCTGCTGGGCTTGGCTGCCTGCAGCGCGGAACAGCCCGCGGAAACACCGCGGCCGGCGTTGGTGGTGCAGCCCGGCGGCGGTGCCGATGCCGCATTGTCGGCGTATGCCGGCGAGGTGCGCGCCCGCGAGGAGAGTCCGCTGTCGTTCCGCGTCGGCGGCAACCTGGTCCGCCGCAACGTGGACGCCGGTGCACGCGTGCAGAAGGGCGAAGTGCTGGCGGTACTGGATGCGGGCGATTTCGCCTTGCAGGCGCAGGCGGCACAGGCGCAACTGGCCGCTGCCGAAGCCGACCTGGTCCGCGCCCGTGGCGATCGCGACCGCTACGCCAAGCTGGTCGGCGACAAGTTGATCAGCCAGTCCGCCTACGATGCGCAGGTGGCCGCCTGGAAAGCCGCCGAGGGCCAGGCGCGTGCGGCGCGCGCGCAAATGGACGTGATGCGCAACCAGGAAGGCTATTCGCAACTGCGCGCGCCGCGCGATGGCGTGATCGCCAGCCGCCAGGCGGAAGCGGGCCAGGTCGTGGCCGCGGGCCAGACGGTCTTCACGCTCGCAGCCGATGGCGGGCGCGAAGTCGCCATCGGACTGCCCGAGAACCGCATCCGTGCCTTCAGCGTCGGGCAGCCGGTGATGATCGAACTCTGGAATGCGCCTGGCCAGCGCCTGCCCGGTACCATCCGCGAAATCGCGCCGGCCGCCGACGCGCAGACACGGACGTATGCGGCGCGCGTCAGCCTGGTCGGCGATGCGCAGCAGCAGGTCGAACTGGGCCAGAGCGCCCGAGTCTATGTGCAGGAGAACGGCACGAAGGCGGCACTGAAACTGCCGCTGTCGGCCATCCAGCGCGGCGACGACGGCGCGACCACGGTGTGGGTGGTCGATCCCGCCAGCGGCAAGGTGCAGGCACGCCCGGTGCAGCTCGGACCCTACGGAGACGTTTCCGTGCCCGTGCTGGGGGGCGTGAAGGCGAGCGACTGGGTCGTCGCCGCGGGTGGCCACCTGCTGCGCCAGGGCCAGGTCGTCACGCCGGTGGACCGCAGCAACCGGCCGCTGAAGCCCGTCGGCGCCGGTGGCGCGGCGGCGATCGCCACGCGTTCGGAGTAACGGCATGCGCCGCTTCAATCTCTCCGAGTGGGCGCTGACCAACCGCAGCCTGGTGCTGTTCACCATGATCCTGCTCGGCATCATCGGTGCGTGGTCGTACAAGCACCTGGGGCAATCCGAGGATCCGCCGTTCACGTTCAAGGCGATGGTGGTGCGCACCGTATGGCCGGGCGCGACGGCCGAAGAGGTTTCGCAGCAGGTCACCGAGCGCATCGAGAAGGCGCTGATGACCACCGGCAACTACGAATACATCCGTTCGTATTCGCGGCCGGGCGAATCGCAGGTGATCTTCGCTGCGCGCGACAGCCTGAAGTCGCGCGACATGCCGCAACTCTGGTACCAGGTCCGCAAGAAGGTCGGCGACATCCGCGCCACGCTGCCCAGCGGCGTCATCGGCCCCTTCTTCAACGACGAGTTCGGCGACACCTTCGGCAACATCTATGCGTTGACCGGCGAAGGCTTCGACTACGCGGTGATGAAGGATTACGCCGACCGCATCCAGCTGGAGCTGCAGCGGGTGGACGATGTCGGCAAGGTCGAACTGGTGGGCCTGCAGGACGAGAAGATCTGGATCGAGCTGTCGAACACCAAGCTGGCCACGCTGGGCATACCGCTCAACGCGGTGCAGCAGGCGCTGGAAGAACAGAACGCGGTGACGCCGGCGGGGTTCTTCGAGACGCCGACCGATCGGGTGCAACTGCGCATCAGCGGCGAGTTCACGTCGGTCGACGAGATCCGCGAATTCCCGATCCGCGCCGGCGGCCGTACCGTCAAGCTGGGCGACATCGCCGAGATCAAGCGCGGCTTCGCCGACCCGGCCGCGCCGCGCATGCGTTTCATGGGGCAGCCGGGCATCGGCATCGCGGTGGCGATGAAGGACGGCGGCGACATCCTGACGCTGGGCGAAACGCTCGAGGCCGAGTTCCATCGCCTGCAGAAGACCCTGCCGCTGGGCATGGAACTGCGCAAGGTGTCCGACCAGCCGGCGGCCGTGGAAGCCTCCGTGGGCGAGTTCGTCCGCGTGCTGGCGGAAGCGGTGATCATCGTGCTGCTGGTCAGCTTCTTCTCGCTGGGCATGCGCACGGGGCTGGTGGTGGCGGTGTCGATCCCGCTGGTGCTGGCGATGACGTTCGCGGTGATGCACTACTTCGGCATCGGCCTGCACAAGATCTCGCTCGGTGCGCTCGTGCTCGCGCTGGGCCTGCTGGTCGACGACGCGATCATCGCGGTCGAGATGATGGCCATCAAGATGGAGCAGGGCTTCGACCGGCTGAAGGCGGCCAGCTTCGCCTACGAATCGACCGCCTTCCCCATGCTCACCGGCACGCTGGTCACGGCGGCCGGCTTCCTGCCCATCGCGACGGCCGCATCCAGCACCGGCGAGTACACGCGTTCGCTGTTCCAGGTGGTGACGATCGCCCTGGTCGTTTCATGGATCGCGGCGGTGCTCTTCATTCCTTACCTGGGCGACAAGATGCTGCCCGACCTGGGCAACCCGCAGCCGCCGAAAGCAGGCTCGCCTGCGGCACGCTGGCATGCGTTCCGCGCGCGGCTGGCGGATCGCTGGCCACAGTACGCCGCCATGCTCGCACCCAAGGCGCACGATGCGCATGACCACAATCCGTACCACACGCCGTTCTACCAGCGCTTCCGCGGCTGGCTGGCGTTCTGCCTGCGCCATCGGTGGCTGGTGATCGGTGTGACCGCGGCCGCGTTCGTCGCGTCCATCGCGCTGTTCCGCTTCGTGCCGCAGCAGTTCTTCCCCGACTCGGTGCGTCCCGAACTGATGGTGGACCTGGAACTGGCCGAAGGCAGCTCGCTGAAGTCCACCGATGCCCAGGCGCGCAAGCTCGAGAAGCTGCTCGCCACGCGGGAAGGCGTGATCAACTACGTGGCCTACATCGGCACCGGTTCGCCCCGCTTCTACCTGCCGCTGGACCAGCAGCTGCCGCAGGCGCATTTCTCGCAGTTCGTGGTGCTGACGCAGGACACCCGGGCGCGCGAGTCGACCCGTCGCTGGCTGGTCGACGATGTCGCGCCGCAATTCCCCGAACTGCAGTTCCGCGTGACCCGCCTCGAGAACGGCCCCCCGGTCGGGTATCCGATCCAGTTCCGCGTGTCCGGCGAGCATGTCGATCGCGTGCAGGCTATCGCGCGGCAGATGGCGGAGAAGGTGCGCGCCAATCCGCACGTCTCCAACGTCAACCTGGACTGGAGCGAGCCGAGCAAGATCGTGCGGCTGCAGATCGATCAGGATCGCGCGCGCGCCCTGGGCGTCAGTACGGCGCAGGTGTCGCACTTCCTGTCCGGCTCGCTGTCGGGCCTGAGCGTCAGTACCTATCGCGAAGGCAACGAGCTGGTCGAGATCCTGTTGCGGGGTCCCGAGGAAGAGCGTACGCGGCTCGACCTGCTGGGCAGCCTGGCGGTACCGACGAGCAGCGGCGGCAGCGTGCCGTTGTCGCAGATCGCCAATCTCGAATACGCGTTCGAGGACGGCATCATCTGGCACCGCGACCGCCTGCCCACGGTGACCGTGCGCGCCGACCTCAACAGCGACGATGTGACGGCACCGACGGTGGTGGCGCAGATTTCGCCGACGCTGGATGGCATCCGCTTCGCGCTTCCGCAGGGTTACCTGCTGGAAACCGGCGGCACCGTCGAGGATTCGGCACGCGGGCAGAAGTCCATCGCGGCCGGCATGCCGCTGTTCCTGCTCGCCGTGACCACGTTGCTGATGCTGCAGCTGCGCAGCTTCTCGCGCATGGCGCTCGTGCTGCTGACGGCGCCGCTGGGCCTGATCGGCGTGACGCTGGCGCTGCTGGTGTTCCGCGTGCCGTTCGGTTTCGTGGCGATGCTGGGCACGATTGCGCTGGCCGGCATGATCATGCGCAACTCGGTGATCCTGGTGGACCAGATCGACCAGGACATCCAGGCAGGCCACGACCGCTGGCACGCGATCATCGACGCCACCGTGCGCCGGTTCAGGCCGATCGTGCTGACCGCGCTGGCGGCGGTGCTGGCGATGATCCCGCTGTCGCGCAGCGCCTTCTTCGGGCCGATGGCGGTGGCCATCATGGGCGGCCTGACCGTGGCCACCGTGCTGACGCTGTTCTTCCTGCCGGCGCTGTACGCGGCCTGGTTCAAGGTGCGGCCGGAAGAGGGCGCCGCGCGCTGAGCGACCCGGCGCGGCGGGGGTTCAAGAACCCCCCCGCCGCAGCCGATACTGTGGAGGTCGAAGCCCCTCCGGACCCTGTGCCCGCCGTGCGCCGCCTGCTGATCCAAGGCCTGTGTCTGCTGGTCCTGCTCGTCGGCGCCCCCGCGTGGGCGCTGGACCCTGCGCGCAAGGTCGACGAGTACACGATCGCGCGCTGGACCATGGAGGACGGGCTGCCGCATAACCTGATACACGCCATCCACCAGGATGCCGACGGGTACGTGTGGACCGGGACATGGGAGGGCGCGGCGCGCTTCGACGGCCGCCGCTTTACCGCTTACGACGCAGGCACGGTCGAGGGGCTGGAAATCGAGGGCGTGCGCGCGATCACGCCGCACCCGCAGGGCGGCATGGTGCTGAGCCTGGGCCGCGTGGGGCCGGGTGTACTGCGCTTCCACCAGGGGCGCTGGCAGCGACTGCCGGGCCGCGCAGGCACGCTGGCGGATGTTTCCGTGCTGCGCTACGGACCGGACGGTGCCCTGTGGATCGGGACCGACCATGCCCTGTTCCGCATGGAGGCGGACGGCCGCCTGCTGGAAATAGAGAGCGATCACGCGCGTCTCGCCAACGAGCGGGTGCTGACGATCCTGCCGTTGCAGGACGGGCGGGCGCTGGTGGGCAACCGCCACGGCCTGTTCCGGATCGACCAGGGAAAAGCCAGCGAATGGGGCAGCGGTGTCGGCCTGCCGGAAACATCGGTGCTGGCGGTGCAACCGTCGCGCTGGGGCGGGCTGCTGGTCGGCGGCAGCGCAGGCGTCTGGCGGCTGGAGCACGGGCGGGCCCGGCAGATCACCGGCGAACGCGTCGAAGCCATGCTGGAGGACCGCAACGGCAACCTGTGGGTCTCCACCCTCGACGGCCTGCGTCGCTACGCGCAGGGGCGCTATGAAACCCTGGGCGAGCGCGAGGGCCTGATGGGTCGGCTGGCGCCCGCCCTGTTCGAGGACCGCGATGGCCTGTTGTGGGTGGGCACCACCAACGGGCTGTACCGCATCTCCGACGGGCCGGTGTTCGGACTGGGCCGCAGCAGCGGGCTGCGCGACATCTACGTGCGCGCGATCATCGAGCGGCCCGGGCAGGGCGCGTGGATCGGCCATCCGATGGGCGTGGACGCCTGGCAGGCGGGGCGGAGCCGCGCCGTGCCGCTCGCCTTCGATGGCAAGTCCGATCCGTCCGTGCTGTCACTGGCCAATGCGCGCGACGGCGGACTGTGGATCGGGACCTACGACCAGGGCGTGATCCATCTGCCCGCCGCCGGCGAAGGCGCGCAGGGTTCGCCCTGGCGCCTGGACGAAGCGGATGGCCTGCCGTCCAACCATGTGCGCGCACTGCTCGAACGTGCGGACGGCTCCTTGTGGATCGGCAGCAACGAAGGCGTGACCGTCTATCGCGAGGGCCGCATCGTGCGCCATTACGACGCCGACGACGGACTGCCCGACGGCAACGTCTACGTGCTCTACGAAACCGCGCAGGGCGTGCTGTGGATCGGCACCAGCAACGGCATGGCGATGATGCAGCGCGATGGCACGCTGCGCCGCTGGACGCCGATGTCCGATTTCCCGGCCGTCGCCGCATTCGACTTCCTCGCCGACCCCGACGGCAGCCTGTGGGTCGCCTCCGACCGCGGCCTGCTGCACTGGCGCGACGGCACGTTCATGCAGTTCGACCATCGCCAGGGACTGCCGAACAATCGCCTGTTCCGGCTGCTGGAGGACGACAACGGGGATTTCTGGGTATCGAGCAATCGTGGCGTCTTCCGCATCTCGCGCCCGGCGCTGACGGCCGTCGAGAACCGCCATCTGACGCGCCTGCCGGTGGAAGCGTTCACCCATGCGGACGGACTGCCGAGCAGCCAGGCCAACGGTGCCTCCGCGCCGGCGGGCTGGCCGATGCGCGACGGCAAGCTGTGGTTCGCGACGGCGAACGGCGTTGGCGTGATCGATCCGGACGACGCCCGTCGCCAACGCAGCCAGGGCGTCACGCTGGTCATCGAGTCGGTGGAAGCCGACGGCCGCGTGCTGCCCTTGCAGGCGCGCTACGCCCTGGCGGCGGACACGCGCCGCGTGGTGATCCGCTTCACCGGGCTGAACCAGCGCGCTCCCGAGCGACTCCGCTATCGCTACCGCATGGTCGGCTTCGACCGTGGCTGGATCGAGACCGACAACGGCGTCGCGCACGATGCGGTGTACACCAACCTGCCCGCGGGCAAACTTCGCTTCGAAGTACAGGTGATGAACGCGCCCGCGGACTGGAGCAGGCCGGAAGGCCTGGTGATGCGCACGGCGGACCTGGACAAGGCGGCGCCGTGGTGGCTGCAGGCATGGGCGATGGTCGCCTATGTCGTGCTGGCCGGTGTGCTGGGTTGGGGCGTCCTGCTGTTGGCGATGCGGGGCCAGCGGCATCGCCAGCATCGCCTGCAGGTACAGATCGATGCGCGCACCTCGGAGCTGAGCGACAAGAACGCGCAGCTCGAACAGGCCGGCGAGGCGAATGCGCGGTTGCTGGAGCAGTTGGCCTACCAGGCCCGCCACGATCCCCTGACCCGGCTTGCCAATCGCCGTGCCGGCGACGCGTTCCTCGCCGAGGCACTCGACACCAGCCGCCGCGAAGGGCGGCCGCTGTCCGTGGCCTTGCTGGACATCGACCACTTCAAGACCGTCAACGACCGTTACGGCCACGCATTCGGCGATGACGTCCTGTCTCAGGTCGCGGCGCTGGCAGGGCAGGCGATCGGCGATCACGACGATGTACTGATCGCACGGTGGGGCGGGGAAGAGTTCCTGGTCTGCCAGCAGTTGCCGTGGTCGACTGCGCGTGCGCGCCTGGACGCCCTGCGCGAAGGCATCGCCCAGGCCGGCATCGACACGCCCGACGGCGGCACGTTGCGATGCACGGTGAGCATCGGCGTCGCGGAACTGGAGGCCGGGCAGGACCTGCGCGACCTGCTACGGGTCGCCGACGAGCGCCTCTACCGCGCGAAACAGCAGGGGCGCAATCGCCTGGTGTCGGGCTGATCAGCGACCGACGAACCGCAGCCCGCCCGCTTCGCCTTCGCCGACGGTTTCAGGATCGGTCACCAGCGCATTCTCGAAGCCGCCGCCGCTGCCGCTGTAGAGCAGGTAGACCGGCTTCTCGTTGCGCAGCAGGTCGATCGCGTTCTGGAAATCGTCCAGGTGATAGTGCAGCTGCGGCTGCGTCCCGTTCAGCCCGTCCTGGGGCAACGCGGCACCGTTGGCATGGAACACCAACTGGCCGATGTATGCGCCGCCGGCCATCAGGCCGATGCGGCGGCGGAAGGTGTTGGCGGAATAGATGACGTGGTACTTCTCGATCTGCGTCGTGGGCATCGTGCCTGTCCTGTGCGTGCATCCCCTGCCTGTCCTTCAACGCAGGGGATGCCGCCCTCAGGCCACGCGCCTCAGTCGCGCAGTTCGGCCACGTAGCACTGCGCCTGCATCTGTTCGAGCACGGCCTGCGCCGCCACCTGCGTGGACACGCCGCGGCCGCCGGTAGCCAGGTCGTTGGTGAACACCTGCGCATTGAGCGCGCCATCCACGGACCGTTCGATGCAGTCCGCCTCCTCATGCAGGCCCAGCGAGTGGCGCAGCAGCAGCGCGCAGCTCAGGATGGTGGCGTAGGGATTGGCGATGCCCTTGCCCGCGATGTCCGGCGCGGAGCCATGGATCGGTTCGTACAGGCCGACCTTGCCGTCGCCCAGCGACGCCGAGGGCAGCAGGCCGAGCGAACCGGCCAGCATCGAGGCCTCGTCGGTCAGGATGTCGCCGAACATGTTCTCGGTGACGATGACGTCGTACTCGCGTGGCTTGGCGAGCAGGTGCATGGCCATCGAGTCCACCAGCTGGTGTTCCAGCTTCACGTCGGGGAATTCCTCGTTGCCGATGCGCGTGGCGACGTCGCGCCACAGGCGCGAGGTCTCCAGCACATTGGCCTTGTCGACCGAGACCAGGTAACCACGCCGTTGCCGGGCCAGCTTGAATGCGCTGCGCACCACGCGCTCGATCTCGGTGACCGAATAGCTGCACAGGTCGCTGGCGCCGCGCGCATCGCGGGTCTTCTCGCCGAAGTAGATGCCGCCGGTCAACTCGCGCACCACCACGATGTCCACGCCGGTGAGCAGGTGCGGCTTGATCGGGGAGGCGTTCAGTGCGGCCGGGTGCGGGCGGACCGGGCGCAGGTTGGCGAACAGGCCCAGCCCCTTGCGCAGTGCCAGCAGTCCCTGCTCCGGGCGGACCTTGGCGTTCGGGTCCGACCACTTCGGGCCGCCCACGGCGCCGAGCAGCACCGCGTTCGCCTGCTGGCAGCCCTGCAGCGTCGCCTGCGGCAATGGTTCGCCGTGCCTGTCGATGGCGATGCCACCGATGTCGTACTCGTGGAAGTCGAAGGTATGGCCGTGGCGGCGCGCGAGCGCGCGCAGCACGGTGACGGCGGCGGCGGTGACTTCCGGACCGATGCCGTCACCGGGCAGGAGGGCGATGTCAGCGTGCATGGCGGGTGGCCTCGTAGCGTTCGATGTCGGTGTGGCGGGCCAGCAGGTAGCCCAGTTCGTCGACGCCCTGCAGCAGGCAGGTCTGCGCGAAGGCATCGAGCGGGAAGGAAAAGACGTCACCCTGCGGCGTGCGGAGTTCCTTCGCGGCGACATCGACGACGAGTTCGTCGTCGGGGCGCTGCATCAGGGCCTGCACCACTTCTTCCGGCAACACGACCGGCACCAGGCCGTTCTTCAGGCTGTTGTTGCGGAAGATGTCGGCGATCTCGCTGCTGACGATCGCGCGCAGGCCCAGGTCGGTCAGTGCCCAGGGCGCGTGCTCGCGCGAGGAACCGCAGCCGAAGTTGCGGCCGGCCAGCAGGATCTCGCGCCCCGCGTTCGCGGACTGGTTGAAGGGAAACGACGGGTTCGGCGAGCCATCGGCCTGCCAGCGCCAGTCGTTGAAGGCGTTCTTGCCCAGGCCGGCACGGTCGGTCGTCGACAGGAAGCGCGCGGGGATGATCTGGTCGGTGTCGATGTTGGTCTGCGCCAGCACCACGCTCTGCGAGCGGATTTCGCGGAAGCCGGCCATCACGCCACCGCCTTCTGGTGGTCGAACAGATCGCGTGGGTCGCTGACCCGTCCGTTCACCGCCGCCCACGCTGCGGTCAGCGGCGATGCCAGCAACGTGCGCGCGCCCGGACCCTGGCGGCCTTCGAAGTTGCGGTTGCTGGTGCTGACGGCCAACTGGCCCGGCGCCACCAGGTCGCCATTCATCGCGATGCACATCGAGCAGCCGGGCTCGCGCCATTCGGCCCCTGCGTCGCGGACCACCTGGTCGATGCCCTCGGCTTCGGCTTCGCGCTTGACGATCTCCGAGCCCGGCACGACCAGCATGCGCACGCCGGCGGCCACCTTGCGACCACGCAGCACCTGCGCCACGTCGCGCATGTCGCGCAGGCGTCCGTTGGTGCAGGAACCGACGAACACCACGTCCACCGGCGTGCCTTCCAGCGCATGGCCGGCACTGAGCTGCATGTAGTCCAGGCCCTTCTTCGCGGCGGCGTCGGCAGGTTCGGGAATCGGCACATCGATCCCGATCGCGGTGCCAGGATGCGTACCCCAGGTCAGGGTCGGCCGGATGTCGGCGGCATCGATGCGGACCTCGGCATCGAACGTGGCGCCGTCTTCGCTGCGCAGCGTCTTCCAGTACGCGACAGCGTCGTCGAACGCCTCGCCCTTGGGTCCGCGAGGGGTGCGCGCGACCCAGTCGAACGTGGTCTGGTCCGGCGCCACCATGCCGGCACGCGCTCCGGCCTCGATCGACATGTTGCACAGGGTCATGCGCTGCTCCATGTCCAGCGCCTCGATGGCGCTGCCGCGGAACTCGATGACATGGCCGGTGCCGCCGTTGACGCCGATCACGCCGATCACGTGCAGGACGATGTCCTTGGCGCCGACGCCGGGCGCGAGGGCACCGTCGACGGTGATGGCCATCGTTTTCGGCTTGCGCTGCAGCAGGCACTGGGTGGCCAGCACGTGGCCGACTTCACTGGTGCCGATGCCGAACGCCAGCGCGCCGAACGCACCATGCGTGCTGGTGTGGCTGTCGCCGCAGACGATGGTCATCCCGGGCAGGGTGAAGCCCTGCTCCGGCGCGATGACATGGACGATGCCGCGGTTCGGCGACGCCATGTCGAACAGTTCGATTCCGTGCTCGGCGCAGTTGCGCGCCAGCGTTTCCACCTGCGTTTCGGCCGCCTTGGTGTAGTACGGCAGCTTGCCATCGGCACCGGCGGGCAGGGTGGGCGTGGAGTGGTCCATCGTCGCCTTCGTGCGATCCGGGCGGCGCGGCGACAGGCCACGTGCCTTGAGCTCGGTGAAGGCTTGTGGCGACGTGACCTCGTGGATCAGGTGCAGGTCGATATAGAGCACGGCGGGAGCGGCGTCGGTCTCGGGGACGACGACGTGGGCTTCCCACAGTTTGTCGAACAAGGTGCGTGGCGCGGTCATGCGGGTTCCGGTGGTGCGTTGGACGGGGTGAAAACAGGGTGGCGCCTCAGGCGGCCGCTGCTTCTTGCTTCTCGACGCGGCGCTGGCGCAGCAGCCGGTTGGCGACATCCAGCCAGGCCAACGCGCTGGCCTCGATGATGTCCTTGCTGGTGCCGGTGCCTTCGTATTCCTCGCCGTCGCAGCGCACCGACAGGCTGGCTTCGCCGCGCGCATCGGCACCGATGCCCACGCTGTGCACCTGGTAGCTCTCCAACTGCAGCTGCACGCCGGTGGCGGCGGCCAGTGCGCTGAACAGCGCATCGACCGGGCCATTGCCCTGTGCGGTTTCCGAAATGCGGTTGCCGTCCGGATCCGACAGTTCGACCAGCGCGTTGGCGCGGCTCCCGACGTCGCTGATCGTCATCGACGACAGCCGGTAACCATCGCTGACCGGTGCGTCCTGCATCAGCGCCTGCAGGTCGGCGTCGCCGATCACGCGCTGCTTCTCGCACAGGGTCTTGAACTGCTCGAACACCAGCTTCAGCTCGTCCTCTTCCAGCCAGTAGCCCAGCGCACGCAGGCGCTGTTCGACCGCCGCGCGCCCGCTGTGGCGGCCCAGCACCATCTGCGACGACGGCCAGCCCACGTCCTGAGGCTGCATGATCTCGTAGGTGCCGCGGTGGCGCAGCATGCCGTGCTGGTGGATGCCGGATTCGTGCGCGAACGCGTTGGCGCCGACGATGGCCTTGTTGCGCTGGACGGGCATGCCGACCAGGCGCGACAGCAGCTGCGAGGTCGGCACGATGCGGCGGGTGTCGATGCGCGTATCCAGGGTGTAGAACGCGCTGCGGACCTTCAGCGCCATCACCAGTTCCTCGATCGCGCAGTTGCCCGCACGCTCGCCGATGCCGTTGATCGATCCTTCCACCTGGCGCGCACCGCCTTCGATGGCGGCCAGCGAGTTCGCGACCGCCAGGCCCAGGTCGTTGTGGCAGTGGGCGCTGAACACCACCTTGTCGGCGCCGGGTACCTTGGCGATCGCGCGCTCGAACATGCCGCGGATCTCCTCCGGCGTGGTGAAGCCGACCGTGTCCGGCAGGTTGATGGTGGTCGCGCCGGCGGAAATCGCGGCGGCGATCGCTTCGTGCAGGAAGTCCTCCTCGGTGCGGGTCGCGTCTTCGGCGGAGAACTCGATGTCGTCGACATGGCCCCGCGCCATGCGCACATGCTTGTCGATGGATTCCAGTACCTGCTCGCGGCTCATCCGCAGCTTGTGCTCGCGGTGCAGCGGGCTGGTGGACAGGAACAGGTGCAGGCGCGGCTTCGCGCCCGACGCCAGCGTGCGCAGCGAGGTCTCGATGTCGCCCGGCAGGCAACGGGAGAGCACCGCCAGCGTAGTCTCGCGCAGCTCGCGTGCGATCAACGCATGCGCTTCGCGGTCGGACTGCGAGCTGGCGGGAAAGCCGGTCTCGATGATGTCCACGCCCAGGTCGGCCAGGCCGCGGGCCATCACCACTTTCTGCTGCGGCGTCATGCTGCAACCCGGGGATTGCTCGCCGTCGCGCAGCGTGGTGTCGAAAATTCGGATCTGTGCGGGGGTGGGAATGGTCGTGTTCACCAGATGGATTCCTCGTGTACTTCTGTTTCCGTGGCGGCGACCGCGATGCGGCGCGTGCCTGTCTTGATGGGGAGTCTGGCCGCGGCGCGGGCAGGCGCGCGGGAACTGGGAAGCGAGGGCTCGCCCTCGGCGTTGCGCCGGCGCGGCTTGCGCGGAGGACGCGGTCGCACGTCGGACAGCAGCTGCGCCAGCACGGTCGCGTCGATATTGCCACCCGAAACCACCGCGCACTTGCGCTTGCCGGCGACGCGACGACCGGCGGCCAGGGCCAGCGCGCCGGCGCCCTCGGCGATCAGGTGCTCTTCCAGCGCCAAGCGCACCAGCGTCTCGCGCAGTTCGGCTTCGCGCACGGTCACCACGTCGTCCAGCAACTGCGTGCACAGGCGACGGGTGATGAAGCCGGGCACCTTCACCCGCACGCCATCGGCCAGCGAGGCGACCGGATCCTTCGGTGCGGTGTCGCCCTTCATCGCGCGGATCATCGAATCCACGCCCTCGACCTGCGCGCCGACCACGCGCACGCCCTGCGACTTCAGCGCCAGCGCGACGCCCGACGCCAGTCCGCCACCGCCGATCGGCACGATGACGACATCCGGGGTGTAGGGTGCGATCTCGATGCCGACCGTGCCCTGGCCGGCGATCACGTCGGGGTCGTCGAAGGCGGACAGGAAGCGGTAGCCATTCTGCTCGGCCAGTTCCTTCGCAAAGGCGAAGGCTTCGTCATAGCTGTCGCCATGCTGGCGCACGGTGGCACCCCAGTGGGCGACGCCGGCGATCTTGGTCTGCGGCGCGCCGTGCGGCATCACCGTGATCGCCTGCACGCCCAGCCGGTACGCCGCCCAGGCCAGCCCTTGCGCGTGGTTGCCTGCCGAGGCGGCGATCACCGGCCGTCGGTCGCCACGCTCGCGGGCGGCCAGCAAGGCGTTCAACGCACCACGGACCTTGTAGGAGCCGGTGCGCTGCAGGTTCTCCAGCTTCAGCATCACGCCGAAACGTTCCGCATGATGCAGTGGGGTGGGGGGCAGGTAACGGCGCAGCCGCGCCTGCGCCGCCAGCACATCGGCCACGGTGACGACGACGTCGCCTACGTCCGGTTCGTTGCTGGCGGGCGCGCGGCCGGCATCAGGCATCGCGGCACGCGAACGGCTGATGTCGAAGAAGACGCCTCCGGACCACGGAGCCTGCGTTGGCGGGCGTGGCGCTCAAGCAGCGCGCTCCTGGCGGCGATGGTCGCGGCTCAGTTCCTGCACGGCACTGAAGGACAGTTCCTCCACGTCGTAGATCTTCAACAGCTGCTGGCGCAGGGTCTCCGGTGCGCGGGTGCTGTCGATCACCAGCGCCAGCGCCCAGTAGCCCTCGCCGTCGTGGGTGGCGTGCACCGCATGGGGCGGAAAACCACGGCGCTCGATCATGCCCAGCACGCGCACCAGGGCGCCCTCGGCAGGTTTGAGCTTCAGTTCAAGCCGGTAACGCATTCTTCTTCTCCGGGCCGTCGGCCGCGATGGCAGTCTCGGCGGCGACCTTGGCGGGATTGGCGTCCAGCATCGAGCTGTTGGCGTGGTTCGGCGGCACCAGCGGCCACACGTTGGCCTTGATGTCGATGGTGACGTGCAGCAGCGCCGGACCCGGCGCGGACAGCAGGTCGGCCAGCGCGCCTTCGACCTCGTCGCGCAGGCTGATGTGGTGCGCGGGAATGCCGAACACGCGGGCCAGCGCGGCGAAGTCCGGGTTGTCGGACAGGTCGATCTCGCTGTAGCGCTCGGCGAAGAACAGTTCCTGCCATTGCCGCACCATGCCCAGCGCGCTGTTGTCGATCAGCACGATCTTCACCGGCAGCTTGCAGCGGGCGATGGTCGCCAGCTCCTGCACGTTCATCATGAAGCCGCCATCGCCATTGACCAGGATGACGGTGCGGTCCGGACAGGCGAACTGCGCGCCCATCGCCGCCGGCAGGCCGAAGCCCATCGTGCCCAGTGCGCCGCTGGTCAGGTGGTTGCGCGGGTGGGTGAACTTGCAGTGCTGCGCCACCCACATCTGGTGCTGGCCGACGTCGCACGCGATGATCGCGTCCGCCGGCGCCACTTCGCTCAACCGCTTCAGCAGGCCGGGCGCATAGATGTCGGTGCCGGGCGCGTCATAGCGGAAGCCGAACCGTTCGCGATTGCCCAGGCAGTGCCTGCGCCATTCATCGCAGGTGCTGCGCGCGGCGGTCAGCGCCTTCAGGCTGGTGGCGACATCGCCGGGCACCGCGATGTCGGCGGTGCGCAGCTTGCCGATCTCGTAGGCGTCGGCATCCACGTGCAGCACGCGGGCGAACGGGGCGAACTCGGCCAGCTTGCCGGTGGCCCGGTCGTCGAAGCGCGCACCCACCACGATCAGCAGGTCGCACTCCTGGGTGGCCATGTTGGCCGCGCGCGTCCCGTGCATGCCCAGCATGCCCAGGTAGTGCGGATGGTTCGCGGGCAGGGCGCCCAGGCCGCGCAGGGTCAGCACGGTGGGAATCTTCGTGGCGTCGACGAACTGGCGGAACGCCTCCACCGCATCCGCGATGCCGATACCGCCACCGCCGTAGATCAGCGGTT
Organism: uncultured Pseudoxanthomonas sp.; assembly: GCF_947498795.1. Lineage (NCBI taxonomy): Bacteria > Pseudomonadati > Pseudomonadota > Gammaproteobacteria > Lysobacterales > Lysobacteraceae > Pseudoxanthomonas > uncultured Pseudoxanthomonas sp. Next base: position 303,953 of record NZ_CANMLQ010000003.1, read on the forward strand.
TCTCGGCACCGGCGATGGCGGCCAGCGCATCGGCCAGCTTCGCGTCGTCCGGCGCGGGCAGCGGATCGACGCTGGCCGGGACGTGGTCGGGCAGGTGCGAGGCGTCGGACATCTGCACGTCCTTGGGCAGATCGATCAACACCGGGCCAGGGCGGCCTTCGCGCGCGATGCGGAAGGCTTCGCGCACCATCTCCGGCAGGTCGTCCACGCGCCGGGCGACGAAGCTGTGCTTCACGATCGGCAGGGTCAGACCGAACACGTCCAGTTCCTGAAACGCATCGGTGCCCATCAGCGTGGTGGCGACCTGGCCGGTCAGGCAGACCATCGGCACCGAGTCCAGCATCGCATCGGCGATGCCGGTCACCAGGTTGGACGCGCCGGGACCGGAGGTGGCCACGCACACGCCGACCTTGCCGCTGGCGCGGGCGTATCCGTTCGCCGCCAGCGCCGCGCCCTGCTCATGGCGCACCAGGATGTGCTTGAGGTTGGAATCCACCAGCGCGTCGTAGAACGGCATGATGGTGCCGCCGGGATAGCCGAACAGCGTGTCCACGCCCTCGGCTTCCAGGGCGTGGGCCAGCCAGCGGGCGCCATTGCGTGGGGCAGTGGCCGCGGCGGCGTTCATGCGGCGGCCTGCTCGTCTGTATCGGGTTGGCTGGCATTGGCCTGCAGCCACACCATCTTCGCGCGCAGCTCCTTGCCGACCTTCTCGATCGGATGATCCTTGTCGGCCTGCTGGAACTTCTTGTAGTTCGGCAGCCCGGCGTCGTACTCGGCCTGCCAGTTGCGGGTGAAGGTGCCGTTCTGGATGTCGGTCAGCACGTCCTTCATGCGCGCCTTCACCGAAGCGTCGATGACGCGCGGGCCACTGACGAAATCGCCGTACTGCGCGGTTTCGGAGATGAATTCCAGCATGCGGGTGATGCCGCCTTCGTAGAACAGGTCGACGATCAGCTTCAGCTCGTGCAGCACTTCGTAGTAGGCGATTTCCGGCTGGTAGCCGGCTTCCACCAGCGTCTCGAAGCCGGCCTGCACCAGCGACGAGGCGCCGCCGCACAGCACGGCCTGTTCGCCGAACAGGTCGGTCTCGGTCTCTTCCTTGAAGGTGGTCTTGATGATGTTGGCGCGTGCGCCGCCCAGGCCGCCGGCGTAGGCCAGGGCGAACTGCTCGGCCTTCCCGCTCTTGTCCTGGTACACGGCGTAGATGCACGGCACGCCGCGACCGATCTCGTATTCGCGGCGCACCAGCGCGCCAGGACCCTTCGGCGCGACCAGCACCACGTCCAGGTCGGCGCGCGGTTCGATCATGCCGAAGTGCACGTTGAGGCCGTGCGCGAACAGCAGCACCGCGCCCTGCTTCATGTTCGGCGCCAGCACGTCGGCGTAGAGCTTCTTCTGCACCATGTCCGGCGTCAGCACCGCGACCAGGTCGGCATCCTTCACCGCATCGGCCACCGCCTTCACCGCGAAGCCGTCGGCCTGCGCCTTGGCCTCCGTCGGGCCGCCCGGACGCAGGCCGACGGTGACGTCGAAGCCGGAATCGCGCAGGTTCAGCGCATGCGCGCGGCCCTGGCTGCCGTAGCCGACGACAGTGATCTTGGGTTGCGGGAGAGCATTGGCGGTGGTCATGGAGCGTGGTTCCTGGAGAGTTGAGGTAAGGACAGGCGCTTAAACAAAAAACCCCGCACTTCTCAGTGCGGGGTTTTGCGAATCTGGCGTTGCTTGCTGCTTACACGCCGGTTCGTCCCGCAGTTGTGGGCGAGGTAATAAGGACGAGTACGAGGAGCGAGCCCGCAACGGGTGCGGTGATGTCGGTCATCGTGTGCGTGTGGCGTTGCAACATGCGGCAAGAGAAACATGCCGCTCCAAACCGTGTCAAGCGCTTTTCCGTCGTTTGCGACGATCGGATGATTTCAATCGAGATGGTTGCAACTGAAACCGTGGAAAGCCAGCAGAATCAAGGCTTCCCACGTCATCGCCGCACCGCTGGTTTTCATGCCCGAGTACCGTTCCAAGACCTCCACCCACGGCCGCAACATGGCCGGCGCCCGCGCGCTGTGGCGCGCCACCGGCATGCGGGACGAGGACTTCCACAAACCCATCGTGGCCATCGCCAACTCGTTCACGCAGTTCGTGCCCGGACACGTGCACCTCAAGGATCTTGGTCAGCTGGTCGCCCGCGAGATCGAGCGTGTCGGCGGCGTGGCGAAGGAGTTCGACACCATCGCCGTCGACGACGGCATCGCGATGGGCCACGACGGCATGCTGTACTCGCTGCCGTCGCGCGAAGTGATCGCCGACTCGGTCGAGTACATGGTCAACGCGCACTGCGCCGATGCGCTGGTATGCATCTCCAACTGCGACAAGATCACCCCGGGCATGTTGATGGCCGCGCTTCGGTTGAACATCCCCACAGTGTTCGTGTCCGGTGGCCCGATGGAAGCCGGCAAGACACGCCTGGCCGACCACAAGCTCGACCTCGTCGATGCGATGGTGATGGCGGCCGACCCGAACGTGTCCGACGAGGAGGTCGCTGCCGTCGAGCGCAGCGCCTGTCCGACCTGCGGGTCGTGCAGCGGCATGTTCACCGCCAACTCGATGAACTGCCTGACCGAGGCGCTCGGCCTGTCGCTGCCGGGCAACGGCACCGTGGTGGCCACGCATGCGGACCGCGAGCAGCTGTTCAAGCGTGCCGGCGTCACCGCCGTGGAGTTGTGCCATCGCTGGTACGGTGGCGAGGACGCGACCGCGTTGCCGCGCGGCATCGCCACGTTCGAGGCGTTCGAGAATGCGATGACGCTGGACATCGCGATGGGCGGTTCCACCAACACCATCCTGCACCTGCTTGCCGCGGCGCAGGAGGGCGAAGTCCCGTTCGACATGCGCGACATCGATCGCCTGTCGCGGCGCGTGCCGCAGCTGTGCAAGGTGGCGCCGAACACGCAGAAATACCACATCGAGGACGTGCACCGAGCCGGCGGCATCATGGCGATCCTCGGCGAACTGGCGCGCGGTGGATTGCTGCATGTCGACGTTCCTACCGTGCACGCGAAGACGCTGGGCGAGGCGATCGCGAAGTGGGACGTCACGACCAACGACGATGACGCCGTCACGACCTTCTACAAGGCGGGTCCGGCCGGCATTCCCACCCAGGTCGCCTTCAGCCAGGCCACGCGCTGGCCTTCACTGGACATCGACCGTGCCGAAGGCTGCATCCGCAGTGTCGAGCATGCGTTCTCGCAGGAGGGCGGCCTGGCCGTGCTCTACGGCAACATCGCCCGCGATGGCTGCGTGGTGAAGACCGCGGGCGTGGACGAGTCCATCCATGTCTTCGAAGGCACGGCGCGCGTGTTCGAAAGCCAGGATGCGGCGGTGGCCGGCATCCTCGGCGACGAGGTGAAGGCGGGCGACGTGGTCGTCATCCGCTACGAAGGCCCCAAGGGCGGGCCCGGCATGCAGGAAATGCTGTACCCGACCAGCTACCTGAAATCGAAGGGACTCGGGAAACAGTGCGCGCTGCTGACCGACGGGCGCTTCTCGGGCGGTACCTCCGGCCTGTCGATCGGTCATGCATCGCCGGAAGCCGCCGCGGGCGGCTCAATCGGCCTGGTGCGCGATGGCGACCGCATCCGCATCGATATCCCTCAGCGCTCGATCGCCTTGCTGGTCTCGGACGAGGAACTCGCCGCACGCCGCGCGGCCCAGGATGCGAGGGGCTGGAAGCCCGCGCAGCCGCGTGCGCGCAAGGTCAGCACCGCGTTGAAAGCGTACGCCCTGCTCGCGACCAGCGCCGACAAGGGCGCGGTACGCGACAAGCAACTGCTGGATGGGGTCTGATAGCGGGATGCCCCACGTCTTCCTGTTCGTCGTCCTGTCGCTGCTGTCCGTCCTGCCCGCGTGGGCGCAGGAGACGCCGCCACGGCCCTGGGTGATTGCGACCTACGCGTATCCGCAACGCGACCGGGCGGCGGCCATCCAGCCGTTGGCCGACTACTTGGGGTTACGCGCGCGGCATCCGGTGCAGGTGCGCCTGTTCGATTCGCCGACTGCGCTCGTCGATGCACTGCGGCGTGGTGAGGTCGACGTGGCCGTCCCCAACCTGCATGGGTACCTGCAGGCGCGGCGCGCTAGCGAAACGCTGACGACCCTGCCCGTGCCGCAGGTGCCGGCGCTGCAGGCGGACCGCTACCGCGCCGTGCTGATCGCTCGGCAGGGACTCGAAGCGCCGGGCGAACTGGAGCGGCAGGCGAAGACTCTGCGACTGATACTCGTCGGCCGCGATTCGGCCTCCGGTGGTTTCGTGCCGGTGCGCGAACTGCGCCGCCGCGGTCTGGAGCCTGCAAAAGCCTTCGGTCATCTTGCCTACGCCGGTTCCCATGCGGCCGCCTTGGAGGCCGTGGCGACGGGAGGGGCAGACGTCGCTGGACTCGCAGCCGATGTCTACGACGCCGACCGGCCAGCCGGTGTGGTCGAGCTGTGGCGATCGCAGCCCATTCCGCCCGGCCCGCTGCTGTGCCGCCCCGCGGCCGACGTGTCGTGCCAGCAGTTCGCGGCGTGGTTGCTCGAGGCCCACGAGGCCGCCCCGGCAGTGATGGCCGCGCTGCGGGCGGGTGGCCGGAGTTCGGCGATGCGCAGCGATTCACGGTGCCGGATCGGCAGCCCACTGATGGATTGGAACTGCTGAGCCAACCCTAGGTACGGCTCGCGAGCCTTCCACGGATCATGGTGCGGCCGCTCCGATGTGCTGCGCCAGGAATGCCTCGAGTTTTTGATAGAAGGCGATGTTGTTGTCGTCGCTGTAGAAGCCGTGCCCTTCCTTGGGCACCGCCATCCACTGCGGGGCATTGCCGGCCTTCTCCAAGGCTGCCTTCATGGCCTTGGCTTGTGCGAACGGCGTGCGTTCGTCGAGTTCGCCATGGGCCAGCAGCACCGGAATGCGGATCTGCGAGGCGAGCGTGATGGGGGAGTGGGTGCGCAAAAGATCCGGATCGGATCCGATCACGCGATCGAGGTAGTTGCGGCCCCACCGGGTATCCCCGATATCGCCCTTGCTCAGCACCATCTTCAGGTCGTATGCGCCCGAGACACTGGCCGCGCACTTGAAAAGTTCCGGCGCCTTGGCCGCCGTCATCATGGCCGAGTACGCGCCAAAGCTGGCGCCGTAGACGCAGATGCGCGAGGCGTCCGCGAACCCCTGGCCTACCGCCCAGCGCACGCCGTCGAGCAGGTCGTCCTGCATGCGCGTTCCCCAGTGTCGATAACCTGCGTGTTCGAAGCGGTAGCCCCTCCCCCCGGAGCCGCGGAAGTTCACCTGCAGGACCAGGTAACCGCGGCTGGCCAGAAATTGTGCGTCGGTGTCGAACGTCCATCCGTCGCTGACGCCGTGCGGTCCTCCATGCGGCAGCAGCACCATGGGCAGACCCCGAGGATCCTCGACACCCGCCGGCAGGGTCAGGAATCCCGCCAACTCCAGGCCATCGCTGGCCTTGAAGCGGATCGCGCGACGCTCGCCCATCTGTTCGGCCTGCAAGCCCTCGCGGCTCAGCAGCAGCGAGGTGACGCGGCGCTCGCCACGTTCGAAGAGGTACCAGACCCCCGGATTACGATCGCTGTAGACGTAGGCGAGCGTCTTGTCGCCGTCGCTGCTGTGGTTGATGTAGCTCACCAACTGACCCGGAAAGCTCCCGGCCAATGCCTGGTGGAACTGCGCTTCCAGGGAGTCCGGATTCAGGTAGACGGTGCGCGGTGTCCCGGCGCCAATGACGGCGGCAAAGGGCTGGAACGGCGGGGGTGTCCATTCGATATCCAGGATGCTGGCGAACGCATCCCGGGCCAACACCTGTCGATTCCCACCATCGAGGTCGGCCTTGACCAGCATGGTCGGACCGCCGTCCGCGCTGAGCAACGCGTAGGCTTGTCGGCCATCCGGCGTGAGGCTGACCGGCACGAACTCACCCCCCATGCGCTCAGGAGGGACTGGCTGCCAGTTCTGGCCCTGCGCATCGGCGAGATAGAGCAGGTAGTTGTCGTGGTCGTCCGTGCCGTGCGCGTAGCGAGGGACACCGTTGTCGTCGAGGGTGAAGGACAGATCGCGGACCGGGATGTCGGCGACCCTGCGTGCGGTCCCCTTCTCGGTATCGACGTCGTACAGCTGCGAGCGTCGCGTACTCATAGAGAGTCTGCGCAGATAGAAGCGGCCGTTGGGCTGAGCCGGCAGGCCTTCGATGGCGCCGAAGCCAGGTTCCAGGCCGGTGAGGCGCAGGCTGCGCTGGTAGCCGAAGATGTAGTCCTGGTTCTTGCCGTCCGCGTCGGTGGCGATGATTTCGCCGGTGGGAAGCGGCGCTTCGCGGCTGCCGTACTTGCGACCCTTGGCAATGATCAGTCGGCGCTCGCTGACCCAGCGCACCTGGGTGGGCAGTTCGAACCGCGGCAAGTTCAGCGTCGCTGTCAGACTGAAGTCCGAGAGCCGGTAGATGCGCAACGCATACCGGCCCTCACCCAGTTCCGCCGAGACGGCCAGATGCTTGCCATCCGGTGACAGTTGGGGCGAGTGCATCGCGTTGCTGGTGGCGAACGCTGCGACGGGTACCCGCGTCTCAGTGGCGGCCGCCGTTACGGTGCACAGCCACGCCCACGCCGCCAACGCGGCCAGTCCGCCCCTGATCATTGCCACTCCGTGTAGGCACGTTCCCCTTCCGGCAGCGTAACCGCGGGCTCCGCCGTCGCCAAGTGCGGTGGCATGACAGCGCGCGGAAATACGGGTTTAATAGCCAGAGAAGCGGGGGTATCGCCGGCCGGGCCGGTGATTGAGACAGACCCTTCGAACCTGATCCGGTTGAGACCGGCGTAGGGAAGCTTCGCAGGCTGCGCCGCGTTGCCGCGTCGCCCTTCGTGGGCCCGCCATCCGTCCGCCGCCGCGCCGCCGCTTCGTCCCGTGATGCGAATCCCTCGCAAGAGCCCGCACATCCACGTGCGGGGATTCAAAAGGACGATGCCGATGAACGCCATTCCCAAGCCCGCCGCCGACCTGCTCCAGCAGACCGGGCAACTTTCCGAATCCGTTACCCGTCCCATTCCCGGGTCCCGGAAGATCTTCGTCGCGGGCTCGCGGCCGGACCTGCAGGTCCCCATGCGGGAGATCGCGCTGACGCAGACGCCGACCATTTTCGGCGGCGAGGACAATCCGCCGGTCACCGTCTACGACACCTCGGGTCCGTACACCGATCCGGCCGCGACCATCGATCTGGCGGCGGGACTGCCTGCGCTGCGTGCGAAGTGGATCGAGGAGCGCGGCGATACCGAGCAGCTGCCGGCGCTCAGCTCGGAGTTCGGCCGCTCGCGCGAAACCAACGCCAAGCTCGACGGCGTGCGCTTCCCCGGGCGCATCCTGCCGCGCCGTGCCAAGGCAGGCGCCAACGTCAGCCAGATGCATTACGCCCGCCGCGGCATCGTCACGCCCGAGATGGAGTACGTCGCCATCCGCGAGAACCAGCGGCTGGACGCGGTGCGCGACGCGATGCTGCTGAAGCAGCATCCCGGCGAGTCCTTCGGCGCCAGCATCCAGGCGTTCATCACGCCCGAATTCGTCCGCGACGAGATCGCGCGCGGACGCGCGATCCTGCCGAACAACATCAACCATCCGGAAAGCGAGCCGATGATCATCGGCCGCAACTTCCTGACCAAGATCAACGCCAACATCGGCAACTCCGCGGTGTCCTCGGGCATAGCCGAGGAAGTGGAGAAACTGGTGTGGTCGATCCGCTGGGGCGGCGACACGGTGATGGACCTGTCCACCGGCAAGCACATCCACGAGACGCGCGAATGGATCATCCGCAACTCGCCGGTGCCGATCGGCACGGTGCCGATCTACCAGGCGCTGGAGAAGGTCGACGGCCGTGCCGAAGCCCTGACCTGGGAGATCTTCCGCGACACGCTGATCGAGCAGGCCGAGCAGGGCGTGGACTACTTCACCATCCACGCCGGCGTGCTGCTGCGCCACGTCCCGCTGACCGCCAAGCGCGTTACCGGCATCGTCTCGCGCGGTGGCTCGATCATGGCCAAGTGGTGCCTGGCGCACCACAAGGAAAATTTCCTCTACACGCACTTCGAAGACATCTGCGAGATCATGAAGGCCTACGACGTGGCCTTCTCGCTGGGTGACGGCCTGCGCCCCGGCTGCATCGCCGACGCCAACGACGCCGCGCAGTTCGGCGAGCTGGAAGCACTGGGTGAGCTGACCAAGATCGCGTGGAAGCACGACGTGCAGTGCATGATCGAAGGCCCCGGCCACGTGCCGATGCAGCTGATCAAGGAGAACATGGACAAGCAGCTGCGCGAGTGCGGCGAGGCGCCGTTCTACACGCTGGGCCCGCTGACCACCGACATCGCGCCGGGCTACGACCACATCACCAGCGCGATCGGCGCGGCGATGATCGGCTGGTACGGCACGGCGATGCTCTGCTACGTCACGCCGAAGGAGCACCTGGGCCTGCCGAATCGCGAAGACGTGCGCGACGGCATCATGGCCTACAAGATCGCCGCGCATGCGGCCGATCTGGCCAAGGGCCATCCGGGTGCGCAGGTGCGCGACAACGCCTTGAGCAAGGCCCGATTCGAGTTCCGCTGGGAAGACCAGTTCCACCTGGGCCTGGATCCGGAGAAGGCGAAGGAGTTCCACGACGAAACCCTGCCCAAGGATGCGCACAAGCTGGCGCACTTCTGCTCGATGTGCGGACCGCACTTCTGCAGCATGAAGATCACCCAGGACGTGCGCGACTATGCGGCCGAGCATGGCGTGGAGGAGCAGGCGGCGCTGGAAGCCGGCATGGCGGAGAAGTCGGCGGAATTCCTGGCGCAGGGCGCCCAGGTGTATCGTCAGGGCTGAGCCGGCAGCGCAGGGTGCATCCGCACCCGGGCCGAACGCGTAGTGTTCACGGGACGCCCGCCATCATGGCGGCGTCCCCCGCCAGGAGAACGATCATGATCCGATTCGCCCGCCATGCCGGCCGCTGGATGATCGCCGCCGGCGTCCTGTTGCTCGCCGCGTGCGCCACGGGCCCGCGGATCACCAGCGACGTCGATCCGTCCGCCAACTTCGGCCAGTACCGCACCTTTGCCTTCTATTCGCCGCTGGCGATCGAGAGCCAGGGCTACGCCACGCTGACCAGCGGGCGCACCAAGGATGCCGCCCGCGCCCAGATGGAAGCGCGCGGCTACGTGTACGACGAAACCTCGCCCGACCTGTGGGTGAACCTCAACGCCTACATGCAGGAAAAGACCGGCGTCGTCAGCACGCCGGAAGTCGACTACGACTATTACTACAGCTACCGCGCGCGTCGTTACGTAGCGGTGCCGTACTGGCGCGACCGTACCGATGTCTACAAGTACACCGAAGGCACCTTGAACGTCGATCTGGTGGACGCGAAGCAGAACCGACTGGTCTGGACCGGCGTGGCCGTCGGACGCGTCGGGCGCACTAAGCCGGAAGAGCGCGGCGCGAAGATCGACGCCGCCATCACGGAAATCTTCCTGCGCTATCCCTATCGCGCCGGGTCCGGCGCGCCGGCGGCGGTGTCGAAGTGAAAGCGGGTGGCAGCGGCATCGCCAAGGCCGGCATCGGCTTCGGCACGGCCCTGGCGATCACCATTTCCTGGAGCGCGAACAAGTCGCTGCTGTGGGCCATCGTCCACGGCCTGCTGTCGTGGATCTACGTGATCTACTACGCGCTGGTCCATCACTTCAAATGAGGCGCGCGGCGTGACGACCCCCTGGAGCTGGCTGCGCTGGCTGGTACGCGCGCGTCGTCATCCGTGCGCGTTCCTGCTGATCGTCCAGCTGGCCGGCATCCTGCTGTACCCGGTGATGGAAGACACGCAGGCGGGCCGTGCCCTGTTCGGTGCATTCGGCATCCTGGTGCTCGCTTTGGCGCTGTGGGTGGTCAATCGCAGTGCGGCGGTCAACTGGTTGGCCTGGTCGCTGGCGGTACCTGCGGTGTTGCTGTCGGTCTCGTCCGCGTTGCTCGACCAGCCATCGCTCGGCATCTATGCGCACCTTCTGGAAAGCGCACTGTACTTCTACACGGCCGGCAGTCTGATCGCGTACATGCTGCAGGACCACTCGGTCACCAGCGACGAGCTTTTCGCCGCCGGCGCCACGTTCACGCTGCTGGCGTGGGCCTTCGCGTTCGCCTTCTCGGTCTGCCAGCAGTGGTACCCGGGCAGCTTCACCGCCGCCGTCGATCCCACCTCGGCGCGCAGCTGGATGGAACTGCTGTTCCTGAGCTTCAGCCTGCTTTCCGGGGTCGGCCTGAGCGACGTGGTGCCGATCCTGCCGCAGGCCCGCGCGCTGGTGATGCTGGAGCAATTCGCGGGGGTGATGTACATCGCCGTGGTGGTGTCGCGGCTCATCGGGCTGACCATCCTGAAGGCGCCCGCACGCAGGGCAGAGTGAACCGCCCTACGTTCGCGACGCTACACTCCCTGAAAGAAGAAGGCCGCCCCGGGGGCGGCCTTCCAGTTTTCATGCGCGGGTCCGTTCGCGCGGCGCTCAGAACTTGTGCTTCTCGTCTTCCGGCTGGGCGGCTTGGCGGGCGATCGCGTCGACCAGCACGGCCTTGGCTTCGGCGGCGTTGCCCCAGCCGTCCAGCTTGACCCACTTGCCTTTCTCCAGATCCTTGTAGTGCTCGAAGAAGTGGCCGATGCGCTCCAGCCAGTGCGGACTGACCTGGTCGATGTCGCTGATGTGGCTGTAGCCGGCGAACACCTTGTCCACCGGCACGGCCAGCAGCTTCTCGTCGCTGCCGGCTTCGTCGCTCATGCGCAGGACGCCGACCGGACGGCAGCGGATCACCGAGCCGGGGATCAGCGGCAGCGGCAGCACGACCAGCACATCGGCCGGGTCGCCGTCGCCACACAGGGTGTGCGGGACGTAGCCGTAGTTGCAGGGATAGCGCATGGGGGTGGAGAGGATGCGGTCGACGAAGATCGCGCCGCTGGCCTTGTCCACTTCGTACTTCACCGGCTCGGCGTCCTTCGGGATCTCGATGATGACGTTGATTTCGTCCGGGGGGTTCTTGCCGGCGGTGACCAGATCCAGGCCCATTGCGTGCTCCGAAGGGGGTGCGGTGAGTGAGGGCCGGCATTTTACGCGCTTGGCTGCTGCGGCGCAGCAGGGAGGGTGCCGGGTCTGGCCGACCATCGGCGTCACGTGCGTGATTCAGGCTGTCCTTCAGCTTTCCGGCCCTAGAATCCGCCGCCCATGCCCTTCCTGCGCTCCTCCGCCGGCGTACTGCTGACGGTACTGGCCCTGGCCAGTGCCGGCGCCGAGGCGCGCACGGTGTATCGCTGCGTGCAGGGCGGGACGGTCAGCCTGGCCACGGCGCCGGAGCCCGGCTCGAAGTGCACGGCCAAGGAAATTGACGACAACGCCGTCAGCACGCCGAACCTGTGGGGCTCGATGGGTGTGTTCAGCGGCACGCTGTACGAGCGCGACCAGGACGGCCAGAAGGTCTATTCCACCCGCAACCTGCCGGGCTCAACGCCGTACCTGAAGTTCACCGTGCAGACGCCGCCCGGCGAGCCCGCGCACCCGGGACTGGGCAAGGTGGGCAAGCCCCGGCTGGACCGCTACCCGTCCGAGTTCAAGGCCGCCGCGCGGCAGACCGGCGTCGATGATGCGTGGCTGCGCGCGGTGGCCCACGCCGAGAGCGACTTCGATGCGAATGCGCTCTCGCCGAAGGGTGCCATGGGGGTGATGCAGCTGATGCCGGAGGTGGCGAAGGAATACGGCGTCGCCGATCCGTATTCCTCCGCGGAATCGATAAATGCCGGCGCGCGACACCTGCGCGCGCTGATGCGCCGCTACAAGGGCGACCTGACGCTGGTGGCCGCCGCCTACAACGCGGGTATCGGTACGGTCTCGCGGTACGGAGGCGTCCCCCCGTATGCGGAGACGCAGGAGTACGTGTCCAAGGTGACCGCCCTGTACGAACTGTACCTGCGCGCGCTGGGCCGCAAAGCGGCGCCGGAGCGTCCGGCGCTGTAGCGCGCCCGTCGTGCGGAGATTCGGTCTTCGCCGCTGGATCTTCACCCGGTGTGCGCGCGCACGCGCCTAGCGTGTCGCCCGGGCCCGGTCGTTCCGCGCCGGGCAGGAGAACGCCATGAAGCATCGTCGCGTATTCAGTGCACCGTCCGTTGCGGTGGCCGAAGCGGCCCTTCGCCGCGCCGTCGACGCCGGCATCCATCCTGACCACGCTGCGCTCGTGGGTCGCTCCGACATCGAAGTCCAGCACGTGCCCGACCGCGAGAAGGAAGCCGCGCCCACCGATTTCAAGGCGGCCGCCCTGCGGGGACTGGTGGGAGGCGGCGTGCTCGGCCTGCTGCTGGGGGGCGCGGCCATGCTCGTCCCCGCCGTCGGTATCCACCCTGCCGGCGTGGCCGTGTGCGTCGTGATCGGCGGCTGTGTCGGCATGTGGGCCGCCTCGCTTGCCGGATCGGCGGTGCCCAGCGAAGTCCGTCGCGACTACGAGGCGCAGATCGACGCGGGCCAGGTACTGCTGGTGATCGACGACCCCGACGAGGCGACGCTGGACCGCGCTGCCGCCGCTGTCCTGGCCATCGCCGGCCTGCATCCCCTGCAGGTGCTGCCGCACGGCCTGCTGCAGTAGCGTGCGGCCACGACGTATCATCGCGTCGACACGGGCGGAGGACAGGCACATGCGTCGTTGGGCGATCGCGGGACTGTGGATGGTGGCAGGGACGGCCATGGCGTCGGGTGTGCCGCAGTGGGAAAAGTTCGGTGCCGACCTCCCCGCCGGCCCGGTCGTGCCGCTCGCCGCTGCCCTGGCCGACCCCGGTTCGCATGCCGGGCAGGCCAAGGTGTTCAGTGGGCGCGTGGTCGACGTCTGCCAGAAGAAGGGGTGCTGGGTGATGCTGGAAGACGAAGGGCAGGGCGCGCGCGTGCTGCTGGGCGACCACGACTTCTATGTGCCCAAGGATGTCCGCGGCCAGGCGCAGGTGCATGGCGTGCTGTCCCGAGTGGAATTGTCGCCGGATGCGCAGCGGCATACCGCGCAGGAAACGTCCGGGGCCGCGGTACCGGCGGTGGAGTACCGCATCCTCGCCGATGGCGTGCAGGTGCTGGCCGATGATCCCGGCGCCTGACGGCGGCGTCAGGCGAGGAGTTCCTCGGAACGAATGACCCGGGTGCCCGGCGACGCCTCCAGCGCCGCGCCCAGCAAGGCGTCGGCGACGCGGCTGGCGGGCACGACGCGATAACGAGCCGGCAGCACGCCATCCAGTGCGCCCATGACGCGCAGCGCCAGGCGCTCACCGCCGCGATGCTGCCTGCGCTCGCCACCCAGCAAGCCGGGGCGTAGCAGTGTCAGCGAGGTGAAACCGATACCGGCGAGCGCCTCTTCCACCTCGCCCTTGGTGCGCGAATAGAAAATGCGCGAACGCGCGTCCGCGCCCATCGCCGATACCAAGGCGAATGCCATCGCCCCGTGGGCATGCGCATGGCGTGCGATCGCCAGCGGATAGTCGTGGTCCACCCGCCGGAATGCCTCCTGCGAACCGGCATCGCGAATCGTCGTGCCCAGCGCGCATGCCACTGCGTCCACGCGCCACCAGTCCGCATCGGCGGGCAGTGCGTCGAAGTCCACGACCGGGTTCACCAGTTTCGGATGCGGAGGGAGCGGTCGGCGCGTCGGCGCGACGACCTGCTCCACGCGAGCCGAGGCCAGTGCACGCTGCAGCGCGGCCTCACCGACGAGGCCGGTCGCCCCGGCCAGCAAGATGCGTGTCATGGAAGATACCCGGCGGCTGGAAAGCCGCCATCTTGCCAGCCGTGCCCTGGCGATGCCCGGGCTTCGGTTACGCTTCCCCGGCGGGCGCCGCCCGCATATCGGGAATCCTCCATGCGTGCCGTCGTACTGCCTGCCATCCCCGGTCGCCCCGGATGAACCTGCCGCTCCACTACGGCGTCCTGGGCGCAGTCGAAGCGGGGGCGATCGCGCTGCTCATCGGCGTGCTGTGCTTCCTGTTCTGGAATGCGCTCTGTGCCCGCCTGCACGGGTCGATGGGTCATGCGATCGGCTGGTCGTGCCTGTCGGCCGTGGTGATCGGCGCAGGCGTGGACGTCTGGAACATGTTCTACCTCGGCATCGCGCGGCTCGAGTCGCCGCTGTATGCGCGCATTGCGCTGCAGGGCATCCACGATCCGGACGGGCTCGGCACGCGCGTGGTACTGGAAATCGCGGGTGCGCTAACGGGTGTCGTGCTGGGTTGGCATTGGTTCAGCAAGAAAATCGAAAGCGCGAGCGCGCAGGCTGCCGACGAAAAAACGGATGCGTAACGCCAAACAGGGTGCCGCATCACGGATTGGATGCCGCCCTGACATCGCGCTCACGTGTGCCTAACACCGGTTTAGTCGAAGCCGCCGCCGGCGTGGTTAAGCACGCGTGCACGTTCATTTCGCGACGCAAATTTCGTTCAGAACAACGGCGGCAAGGTGGGGCCGTGCGCAATCGGACGCACTCCCACAGAACGGAGCACTGACATGACGAATAACAACCGCAAGCCGCTGATCGCCCTGGTCGCCCTGAGCGCCGCGCTGGCCATGCCGCTGGCATTCGCGCAGGAAAAGACCGACGACGCCGCACAGGCGCAGCAGACCGAGCAGAGCTCAGAGCAGGCCGCGGGTTCGGCGACCACCCCGACCCAGAGCACCGAGGCGGGCGCCACGCAGGCCAAGCAGGGTTGGGCTGACGTCGACACCAATGGCGACGGCAACATCAGCAAGGAAGAAGCTGGCGCGAATCCGGGCCTGAGCCAGGTGTTCGACCAGGCCGACGCCAACACGGATGGCTCGCTGACCGCCGACGAGTACAAGGCGTTCGTGAGCAAGAACTACGGCGACCAGCAGAAGTAAGTCATCGCAACAGCCGGTAATGCCGCGCAGCGCACCGGCGCAACCTCATCGAGGGGCGGCCTTCGGGCCGCCCCTCGCTTTTCCGGAGCCACGTTCCGCAAGGAGGAAAGCATGAAATCGACTGCAGGCGTCGCCGGGGTGGCGATGGCGTTGACACTTCTGTTGTCTGCCGCTCCGTCGGTGCACGCACAGGACGCGTCGGACCGTGCCGACAAGACTCCGACGCAGGCCGCTTCGACCCCTGCGCCCGCACCCCGACCCTTTGACGAACTCGACCAGAATGCCGACGGCGCCATCAGCAAGGACGAGGCTGCGGTCGATCCACCGCTCGCCCAGGCCTTCGGCACCCTCGACAAGGATGCGGATGGCCGTTTGAGCCCCGACGAATACGCGATACATGCCCAAGGCACGCCCTGAGGCACCCCTCTCCCAGAACCACCGCATGGAGGAAACGCCATGAAACTGAATTCCCCGCGACGATTGACCCTGGGTCTCGGCTTGGCACTGGCCAGCGCCGGCCTGATGACCGCCTGTGGTCCCAAACCGGAAGACACGCCGCCGCCCAGTGCTCCCGAGCCCGTGGAGACGGCGCCGCCGACGGACAACATGACGCCGCCCGCGCCGGCGCCGACCGACCCCGCTACTCCGCCGACCGATCCGACCCTGCCGCCCCCCGCCAATCCGAACGCGCCGGAAACCACCCCGCCGCCGGCCGATGGCACTGCTCCGCCCGCGACGTCCGGCGGCTGAGTGCGGCATCCGCCAGTACTTCATCGATGACACGACGGCCGCCTCCTGCAGGCGGCCGTTTTCATGGGCTTGCGCGGCGCGACTGCTATCCTTCGCGGCCTTCGTGGAAGGTGAAGGACGGGCAGACGATGGCAAGCATCCGCTGGGTCGGTTTCGATGGTGACGACACGCTGTGGAGGAGCGAGGACTACTACCGGCAGGCCGAAGCCGATTTCGAAGCGATCCTCGGACATTACGTCGACCTGGCCGATGCCGGCATGCACCGGCAATTGCTGGAGGTCGAGCGCCGCAACCTGAAGATTTTCGGCTACGGCGTAAAGGGCATGACGCTGTCGATGCTGGAGACCGCCATCCAGGTCACAGGAGAACGCATCAGCGCGCGCGACCTGCATCGCGTCATCGAGATCGGACGCGCCACGCTGCAGCACCCGGTGGACCTCCTGCCGGGCATCCGCGACGCGGTCGAGCGGATCGCGGCCGACCACGAGATCGTCCTGATCACCAAGGGCGACCTGTTCCACCAGGAAGCCAAGATCGCGCAGTCGGGCCTGGCCGACCTGTTCCACCGCATCGAGGTGGTCTCGGAGAAGGACGAAGCGACCTACGCGCGCGTCCTCCGCGAACTCGATGTCATGCCGTCCGGCTTCGCGATGGTCGGCAATTCGCTGCGATCGGACATCGAACCGGTCCTGGGCCTCGGGGGGTGGGGCATCCACATGCCCTACCACGTCACCTGGGCGCTGGAGGCCGAGCATGGGGTCGCTGCGGACGCGCCGCGCCTGCACGTGGTGGAGGATGCCAGCGGGCTGGCGGCGGCCGTGGCCCGGATCGAAGCGACGCCGGAGGCATGATCCGGCGGGTGGCCAGCCGTAGGGTGGGGCACAATGGTGTGGTGATGAAACGCATGCTGCTGACCCCGGTTCTGCTGTGCTCGCTCGCATGGGCATCCGTCGCGCCGACGGTCGCGCAGGATGCGGCGCCCGACGCTTACACGCCTGCCAGTGGCGATGCGTCGGTCGACCGTCACCTGGCAGACATCAACGAGTACGCCAGCCGCTATCCGGCAGCGTTCGCGGACGAGATGGCGCGCTACTACGCTGTCCCGCGCGCCTATGTCGAAGCGATGCAACAACAGCCCGATTGGACAGCCGGGGACATCTTCATGGCCTGCGCGCTGGCGCAGATCGTGGGGCAACCCTGTCGTGCCGTCGTGCGCGAGTGGTCGCGCGACCATGAAGGCGGCTGGCAGGCCGTCGCGGCCCGCCTGCAGGCAGAACCCGGCAGCGCGCCGTATCGCCGGTTGCGCAGCGCCCTGGATGCGTCCTACCGCCGCTGGGACCGTCCGGCGCCCGCGAGCGAGAAGTGAGTGGAGAGAAGTGAGGCGTGAGCGGGAGCCCGCCTTTACCCGCGCCTCATTTCTCTCCTCACTCCTGCTTCTTCCCGTACATGATCAGAAGCACCAGGTCTTCCCCGCCGTCCTGGCGGATCGCGTGGGTGCTGCCAGGTCGGGTCAGCATCGCGTCGCCGGCCTCCACTGCCCGCGCGACGCCATCCAGCTCGTACACGCCGCGCCCGCTGAGCACGTAATAGATCTCGTCCTTGTGGTGCTGGTGCAGGCCGATGCCGGCACCCTTGTGCAGCACGCGCCTGCGGAACTCGAAGCCGAGCGCGGGCGCGTCGCGGAAGAAGGGATACGCCGTGGTGGTTCCCGCGCCGCCGTGCGGTCCCGGCTGCTCCACGGCGATGTCGCGCGCGCGCACGATGAGCGACGGGTTCGGCTGCGCCTTGCGGTCGGCCAGCGCGGTCGCGGGTGCGCCGCAATCCGTATCGCGGGTCACGTGCGCAGCGAGCGCGGGATCGACCTGCTTCCAGCCTCCCACCACCAGGCACGCCACCATCACCGCGCCGCGCTGCTGGAAGTGGGTGTCGTCCTGCTGGTCCTGCGCCGGCACGTGCATGAAGTAGGCCTTGCTCGCTTCGTCGCCGGCCGCTCGAAGCCAGTCCATGCTCAGGGTGGTCAGGTCGATCAGGCCGATGCGCTCCCGCTGCGCCAGGTCGCGCACGGCCTGTGCGTACAGGCCATGCGTATCGAGCAGTTGGCCGCGATCGAATTTCCTGCGCGCCACCGGCGTCACCAGGATGGGCGTGGCGCCTTTCGCACGCGCGAGGTCGACGTAGCGCATCAGCCACTCCGGGAACGCGCGCTGCGGCTCGTTGTAGCGGGTGGGGTCTTCGATCTTCTCGTCGTTGTGGCCGAACTGGATCAGCAGCACGTCGCCCTTGCGCACGTCCTTCGCCATGCCGTCGAACCAGCCTTCGGCGATGAAGCTGCGCGCGCTGCGCCCGCTCTGCGCATGGTTGCGCACGACGAATGCCTTCGGGTCGAGGAAGCCCTGCAACTGCTGTCCCCACCCCTCGCGCGGTGCGCGTTCCGGGCCATAGGCGCTGGCCGTGGAGTCGCCTGCGATGAAGACCTGGCGTGGGGATGCGGCGTGCCCGGGTGCGCAGCAAAGGAAGATCGTCAGGATGACAAGTCGACGCAACATCGATGTTCTCCTCGCGCCGTCCCTTGTGGGAGCGACGTCAGTCGCGATGACGCATCGGGATGCCTGCTTCGCGACTGGCGACGCTCCCACAGGATCCCTTGCAGATGCGCGCTGCGTCAGCGCGCCAGCCAACCGCCATCGACGGGGATGACCGCGCCGTTGACGTAGTCCGATGCACGCGAGGACAGGAACACCGCCGCGCCCCCCAGGTCGGAGGGTTCGCCCCAACGCCCGGCCGGGATGCGGTCGAGGATCGCCTTGTTGCGGTCTTCGTCCGCACGCAGCTGCGCGGTGTTGTCGGTGGCCATGTAACCTGGCGCGATGGCGTTGATGTTGATGCCCTTGGCGCCCCACTCGTTGGCGAGCAGGCGTGTGATGCCGGCGATGCCCGACTTGCTGGCCGTGTACGACGGCACGCGGATGCCGCCCTGGAACGACAGCATCGAGGCGATGTTGATGATCTTGCCGCTGCCCTGTGCGATGAAGTGGCGACCGGCGGCCTGCGACATGAAGAACGCGGACTTGATGTTGACGTTCATCACGTCGTCCCAGTCCTTCTCGCTGAAGTCCACCGCGTCGGCGCGGCGGATCAGGCCAGCGTTGTTGACGAGGATATCGAGGCCGCCGAGGCCCTCGACGGTTTCCCTCACCAGGCGTTCCACCGGATCGATGCTGATCAGGTTCGCCTCCAGGTTGAGGAAACGACGGCCCAGGGCGCGCACCTTCTCGCCGGTCTCGGCGGCTTCGACGATGCCGGCAGCGGCGATGTCGGCACCGGCTTCGGCCAATGCCACGGCGATGCCCTGGCCCAGGCCGGTGTTGGCGCCGGTGACCAGCGCGATCTTGCCTTCGAGACTGAACGGATTGCTTGCCATCGTGGATTCCCTCGGTGTGGTGCGCTTCTGGTAGAGCGGAGCTTGCTCCGCTGCGCTTGATGCATCGGCTTCGGATGGTGGTTCAGCCGAGCAAGCTCGGCTCTACGGGACGCCCGTCACTTCAGCTGGCAGATGTCCAGCACGTGCATGTCGGTGTAGTCCAGGTTCTCGCCGCCCATCGCCCAGATGAAGGCGTAGTTGCTGGTGCCCGACCCCATGTGGATCGACCACGGCGGCGACACGACGGCCTCGTCGTTCTGCACGACGATGTGGCGCTGCGCGTCCGGTTCGCCCATGAAGTGGTAGACGCGGTCGTTGTCGGCCAGGTCGAAGTAGAAATAGACCTCGCTGCGGCGGTCGTGCAGGTGCGGCGGCATGGTGTTCCACACGCTGCCGGTCTTCAGCACGGTCAGGCCCAGCAGCAGCTGCGACGACTGGCAGGTCGCCGGCACGATGAACTGGTAGATCGTGCGCTCGTTGCTCGTCTCCAGCGCTCCGCGCTCGAGCGCGACGGCATCCTTGATCGAGAGCTGCTTGGTCTCGAAGCGCGCATGCGCCGGCGTCGAGGTCAGGTAGAACTTGGCGGGGTTCGACGCGTCGTCGGATTCGAACGCCACGTCCGTGCAGCCCATGGCCACGTACAGGCCATCCTTCGGGCCCAGCGCGTAGGTGGTGCCGTCGACGGTGACCTTGCCGGCGCCCCCACCAACGTTGATGACGCCCAGCTCGCGGCGCTCAAGGAACGGCTTGCCGGCCGCCGACGCGGGCTCGGTCTGGCGCGGCAGGTCGACCTTCTGCGACACCGGTGCAGCGCCACCGATCACGAAGCGCTCGTTGTGCGAGTAGTTCAGCTGCACCGTGTCGGCGACGAACAGGTTGCCGATCAGGTAGCGGTCGCGCAGCTGGTCGTTGCTCGCGCCGTCCATCATGTCCGGGTGGGTGGCGTGGTAGGTCTTGCAGAACATGGGCGGAACTCCGTGGATGCGGACGCGTGTGGAACAGGGCGTCGGGTAGGTCGTGGGCCGATTCTACGGGCTTTGGTAACCGGTGTCATTTTGCGGTGCGGCAGGGGTGTCGCAGCCGCACCGGGCGGATTATTCGGGGGGCTGGGACGAGTCCCGGATGATCAGGTGCGGGCGGATGCTGGCGGCGGCGAGCACGGGCGTGCCTTCCGGCTGGATCAGCATGGCGGCCGCGGTGCGGCCGGTGTCGCGGGTGTTGCGGCGCACCGAGGTCAGCGAGGGCCACAGGCGCGAGGCCAGCGGGCTGTCGTCGAAGCCGACCACCGACAGCTGGCGCGGGATGCTGATGCCGGCGCGCATGGCGACCTTGTAGACGCCGGCCGCCATTTCGTCGTTGCCGGTGAAGATGGCGGTGGGGCGGTTCTTTCCGGACAGCAGCTTCTCGGCCGCGACCACGCCGGACTCGAACGTGTAGCCGGCCTCGATGATGCGCGACTTCGGCAGATCCAGGCCACGCTTCGCGAGCGCCTGCACGAAGCCATCGGTGCGTTCGATCGAGGAGCGATAGGCACTTGGGCCGGTGATCAGCGCGATGTCGGTATGGCCCAGCGACAACAGGTACTCGGCAGCTTCGGCGGCGCCGTCGCGGTCATGGGTGACCACCATGCGCGACGGCTCGTCCATCGAGACCGAGGCGATGCGCGAATAGCGGCAGCCGATCTCCGCCAGCATGTCCGCCAGCGCTTGGTCTTCAGACGCGCGCGGCACCAGCATCACGCCATGCAGCTTCTGCTGCTGCACGAAGCGTCGCACGCCGTCGATGTAACCCGGGCTGCGGCTGTCGCAGGGGTGCACGACCAGTTCGAAGCCCGAATCGCGCAGCGCGTCCAGCGCGCCGTACTGCATGTTGACGATGTACTGCGCGGTCGGGTTGTCGTAGACCATGCCGATCAGGAACGAGCGCCGGAACGCCAGCCCGCGTGCCATCGGATCCGGCGAGTAGCCGACCTCGCGCATCAGCGCTTCGACCTTTTCGCGCGTGTCCTTACGCACCAGCGGCGAGTGGTTGATGATCCGCGACACGGTTTTCTTGGAGACGCCGGACAGACGCGCGATGTCGTTGATGGTGGCGGCCTTGCCACCGGTGGGCAGGGCGGCGGGGCTTTCGGGCTTCTTGCGCGCGGGCATGGGGCGGTGCGGGTCCGGTCGTCGGTCGAGGGGATTCTAGCGGCTGGGGGTCAGTCCAGCGCGCGATAGCGGAAATTACGGAAACGCACCTTGCCCTGGCCAGCGGCGTACAGCGATGGCTTCAGGGCGAGGAAGCCCCCGGCCACGTTGTGGTGGTAGCCGGAGACCTCCATCTGCACGGGGTACTTGGTCCAGGTCTTGCCGTTCGTGCTGGTATGGAGGGTGAGGACATGGCGGTTGTGGGTGACCCGTAGCCAGAGCTTGCCGCCCTTGGTGCTCGGGGCCAGCTTGCCGGGGCGCTCCAGCCCGTAACGGTGCATCACGAACTGTTCCCCGTTGCTGCCCACGCCGGCGTACAGGCGGTCGTTGTAGAACAGCACCGCGCCACCCTGCGCGCCGGGCTCGACGTCCATCTCTACCTCGAACTGGTAGGCAAGGTCGCCTGCGATGATGCCCAGCGGTGAGCTGTCGCGCGGCGCGGTACCCTTGCCCTCCAGCGTCATCACGCCATCGCCGAAAGTGAGTCGACGGGACTCGTCCGGCGCCGGGTCGTAGAAGGCCCACTGCGGGCCGAGCTTGCCGCTGCGGAAGTCGTCCGACAGCGCCATCGCGTGCGGCGACAGCGCCTGGCCCGCGGGTTTGCGCAGCGGCTGGCTCAAGTCGCCGCCCTTGGCGACGAACCAGCCGTCCTCCGTCCACTCGATCGGATCGAGCAGTGCCTGCCGGCCCAGCGTCCAGAAGTCGTGTTCGTAACCGTGGTAGATCATCCACCACTGGCCCGCGGCATCCTCGACCAGCGTCGCATGGCCGCGCGACCACCAGTACTGGTCGCGCGAGGTCGTGCGCACCACGGGGTTGTTGGGTGCGTTCACCCACGGGCCATGGATCGAGCGCGAACGCGCGACGATCACCATGTGTCCCGTGGGCGGCCCCGCCGTTCCGCCGACGGCCGTGACCATGTAGTACCAGCCGTTGCGGAAGGTGATCTTCGGGCCTTCCTGCGCATAGCCTTCGACATCCCAGGATTCGGGATACCGCCAACCGTCGTAGACATGCTTCACCGCGCCGACGGTGCTCAGACCGTCGTCGGCCAACTGCACATAGTCGCCGCCGCTGAGGAACAGGTAGCGCTTGCCGTCTTCGCCCACCGCGTGGCCGGGGTCGATATGCCCGGGCAGGCCGATGTCGATCGGTTCGCTCCACGGCCCGCGGATGTCGTCGGCCCACACGACGAAGTTGCTGCGCCGGGGTGACTCGGTACCGCCCACGCGCGCGGGAAAGTAGATGTAGTAGCGGCCCTGGTGCTTGACCAGGTCCGGCGCCCAGATCGAGCCGACGTTCTTCGTGATCGCATGGCCGATGGGCTGCCAGTTGATCAGGTCGCGCGAATGCCACACCGGCAGGCCCGGATACGCCGTGAACGACGACAGCGTGAGGTAGTAGTCGTCGCCGTCCTTGAGCACCGAGGGATCGGGTCGATCGCCCGCCAGCACCGGATTGAGGAACGTGCCGTCGCCGAGGTCGGCCTGGCGCTGATGCTCGAGGCCGCGCTTCCAGGCGGGAGGTGTGGTGTCCGCGGCCATTGCCTCGAAAGCGAAACAAAAGGACAGTGCGACGGCGATGAGCCTGATCAACGGCATGCGGAGCTTCCTCAGGGCGTCGCCGGGTGCGACGCCTTCCATTGCGGGTATTCCTTCGACAGCAGCCGCTTCGGCCAGCTGCCGTACCACTCGTAACCGGTGCGACGCTCGCGTGGGATGTCCTCGTAGCGCGCGACGCGTTGGCTGTCACGTGTCGCGAGGACGGCGCTGTTGTCCTTCACGTCGTAGAAGCGCGCCCACAGGCCGGAAGCCGTCGGATCGGCCACCAGCCGGCGGTCCTTCGTACTGCTGTGGTACTGGAACTGCTCGGTGGGCGCCTCGAATGTCTCGATGCGCAACCCCGTGATTTCCACCCGGCGCAGCCACGCGACCGCGCCGTCGACCGCCTTCACCACGTCGGGCGACGGGTCGGGAATCGACATCAGGTAGCGCACCACGCCGACGGTTTCCTGCCCGGTGATCGAAGGCAGTTCGAACTTGCGTCCCTGCGCGGGCGCCAGCGTCTGCGCGTCGTACTGGCCCGCCCAGCCCGCAAGCGCGTCGCCCTGCCTGATCTGCAGCCGGAGCAGGCAGGCGTCGCCCGCGTCGACGGCGGACTGGACGCGGGCGCGCAGCGCGGCATCGACGAAGGCGTAGCGGCGCGTGTCCGACACCACCTTGCGTAGCGTGCCGAGCACACCGGCGGTGACGTCGTCGGCGATGGTGATGTGGGGGTGGTAGGACTGCGTGGCCGGCACCGTGTGCGGCCAGCCCCCGCACGAGGGGATCTGTTGCGCCAGGGTGAACTGCAAGCCCTTCAGGCTGCCGTCGCGATAGCGTACGTCGCCGGTGATCGCGTACGCCGTGGCGAGGTAGTCCACCTGCGTGTAGATGTTGCGGTTATCGAAACTGCCGCCGGATTTGTGTGCCTCCGCATCGAAACGCGCTTTCTCGGCATCGTCCAGGATCCTCGCCGGATCCTGGTTTTCGATCCAGCCGCCGTCCACGCGCTGGTAGCGCAGGATGTTGTCGGCGACCTTCGCAACGTCCTCCGGCAGATAGCGCGGGTACGCATCGCCATGCACGTTGCGCCAGTGGTGGATGGCGTCCTCGAAGCCGACGAGCGAAGGCGCGTCATCCGACGGCGCGGCCATCGCGGACGAGGATGCGATCAGCAACGAGATAGCCAGGGCACGCACCGCGATCATCCCTTCAACGCCCGCGGCAACCATAGCGAGAGCTCGGGGAACAGCGCCACCACCAGCAGCACCGCCAAGCCGGCCAGCCAGAACGGCCAGATCGTGCGCATGCTCTGCGCGATGGTGATCTTGCCGATGGCCGTACCGATGAACAGCACGGATCCCACCGGCGGCGTCACCAGGCCGATGCCGCCCGTCAGCACCAGCACCAGTCCGAAGTGGATCGGATCGATGCCGTACGCGCGTGCGACGGGCAGGAAGATCGGCGTGCAGATGAGGATCATGGGAGCCAGGTCCATGAACGTGCCCAGCACCAGCAGCACCAGCACGATCAGCAGCAGCACGGTGTACTTGCTGTGTGCGATCGACTGCAGCGCATCGACCGCAGCGGCCGGAACCTGCAGATAGGCGAGCAGCCAGCCGAAGACGGCGGCCGTCGCGATCACGAACAGGATCACGCCGGTGGTGCGTGCCGCATGCGTCACCGTGGCGAAGAATTCCTTCATCGACAGCTGACGGTACAGCACGCTGGTGACCAGCAGTGCGTAGACGACCGCGATCGCGGCGCTCTCCACCGCCGTGAAAATGCCGGCGCGGATGCCGAAAAAGATCAGTCCCACCAGGCCGAGACCGGGCAGCGCGGCCACCAGCCGCAGCATCACTGCGCGCATGCCGGGGAAGGGCTCGGTGCCATAGCCGCGCCTGCAGGCGACCGCCCAGCCGGTGAACATCAGCACGACCGTCATCAGCAATGCCGGCACGATGCCCGCGGCGAACAGGTCGGCGATCGACAGGCCACCGCCCGCGGCCGCCGAGAACAGGATGAGGTTGTGCGACGGCGGCACCAGCAGCGCCACCAGGGCGGCGGTGATGCTGACGTTGACGGCGAAATCACGGTCATAGCCCCGCTTGACCATCTGCGGAATCATCGTGCCGCCGACGGCCGATACGTCGGCAATCGCCGAGCCGGATACGCCGCCGAAGAACAGCGACGACAGGATGCTGACCTGGCCGAGGCCACCACGCAGACGTCCCACCAGTGAGGCCGCCAGGCTGATGAGGCGCTCGGAAATGCCGCCGCGAAGCATGATCTCGCCGGCGAAGATGAAAAGCGGAATGGCGATCAGCGATGCGGAGCCCGTGCCCGATGAGATCTGCTGCACCAGCACGATGCTGCGCAGGTCGAGGTAGAGCAGGGTGGCCAGCGACGCAGCGGCCAGCGCGTACGCGACCGGTACGCCGATCAGCAGTAGGATCGCGAAGAGGGAAAACAGCAGGGTGATCGCCATCGGTCAGCGGGCCTCGTCGGTCAGCGGCGCACGCAGCACCAGGAACAGGCGGTACAGGGCGAACACCACCATCAACGTCCCGCCGACCGACAGCGGCAGGTAGCCGATGCTCTGCGGCATCGGCGCGCCGGCGATGCGGATGTCCAGGCCGTCGAACAGCAGCACCGCGCCCCAGTACGCCATCACGCCACCAATGGCCGCGATCACCAGGGGCGAGATGGCATGCAGCACCTTCTTCAGGCGCGGACCGACTGCATCGGCCAACAGGAAGAAACCGAAATGTCGCTGGGTGTGCACGCCAGCCGCGGCTCCCAGGCTCATGGCGGTGGTCAGCAGCAGCACGGTGACCGGTTCGGTCCAGCTGGGCGAATCGTTGATGACGTAACGCGCGATGACCTGCCAGCCTTGCACGACCACCAGCCCCAGCAGGGCGGCGACGGCGATGGCGATGGCAGCATCGGACAGCAGGTCCATGCCGCGCTGTACCGGAGTGGCGGGAAGGAGCGTGGTTTCTTCTGACATCGTCGATCCTCAGGCCAGGTCGCGGATGCGGCGGTAGAGCGTGTCGATCGCCGGATCCCTGCGGTATTCGGAGAGCAGGGGCTGCGATGCCCGTGCGAAAGCGGCCAGGTCCGCGTCGTTGCGCTCGACCCCGGCCGCGAAGACGGCGCCGCGCGCTTCCGCTTCCGATGCGTCCCAAAGCGTGCGCATCACGCCGACGGACTGGCGCGCGGTGTCGATCAGGAGGTCGCGGTCGCGCCGCTGGAGGCTGTCCAGCGTCCGCTGCGAGACCAGCAGCACGTCGGGCGCGTACGAGTGGTTGGTCTGCGACCAGTAGCGCGCGGCTTCGAAATGCCGGCTGGAGTGGAAGCTGCGGATGTTGTTTTCCGCGCCGTCGATCATGCGCGTCTCCAGCCCCGAGAACACTTCGCCCAGCGACAGCGGAGTGGGATTGGCGCCGAACAGGCGCAGCATGCGGATGAAGATGTCGGACACCGGTACGCGGATCTTTAGGCCATGCAGGTCGGCCGGCGCGCGGATGGCATGCTTGGTGTTGTAGAAGCACCGCGCGCCCGAATCGTAGATCGCCAGGCCGACCAGGCCGCGCTGTGCGAAACCGTCCAGCACCGCCTGGCCCACGCCCTCGTCCATCGCCCGCCGCATGTGCGGGACCGAATCGAAGACGTACGGCAAGCAGAGCGCCTGGGTCAACGGGAAGGCATTGTTCAGCGCGCCGGCATACACGCGCGTCATGTCGATGGCGCCGAACCGCGCCATGTCGATGGCTTCGGATTCGCGGCCCAGCTGGCCTGAGTGGTACTGGCGCAGGGTCACCCGGCCACCGGTTTCCCTGGCGAGGGTCTCGCCGATCCAGCGCACGGCCTGGACGGTGGGATAGTCCTTCACGTGCACGTCGGTAGCGGTGAGCACGCGGCGTCCCTCGTCGGCGAATGCCCGGCCGCCTGCCATCGGCAGCGCGGCCGCCACGCCCAGGCCGGCGCCCAGGAAACGACGACGGTTCATCATGCGCGCCAGTCTCCCTCGTCCTTCGCGGTCGCGGCCGTGGCCACGCCGTCGATGCTGCCATGACCGTCGAACGCGATGCACGCCCGCTGGCCCGGCAGGATGTCGTGGATGCCGGTGGCGTTGCCGGTGGCGATCAGGTCGCCGGCTTTCAGCGGGCGGCCGCGGCGCGCCGAACGCGAGAGCGCGAACGCGAAGGCGGCACGCAGCCCGCCGGGCAGCGTGGTCGCGCCCCCCTGTCCGACCTGCCGGCCGTCGATCGAGGTGGTGCACGCCAGCGAGGCATCGCTGCGATGGGCCCAGTCCGGGATCTCGACGCCCATCACCAGGCCATTGTTGTTGCCGAAGTCGGACACGACGACACGCGGACCCAGCTGATTGATCGTCGCCAGCGGACTGCTGGCGACTTCCATGCCGGTGAACAGCGTCGATGGCACGGCGGCGGCCTCTTCAGGCGTCCAGTCGAGCTTGCCCGCTGGCGCATCCGCGTCCAGTCGCAGCACGTACTCGGCTTCGACCGCGCCGAACCCGCCCTCGAACACCTCGAAGACCGATTGACTACCGGTGGTCATCTGCAGCTGTTTGGCGAAGATTGGCCCCAGCAGGCGCTCGTCGCCGGACGCATCGCGGCGCTCGGGCGCGATGAATCCGACCTTCCATCCGACCACCCGGTCCGGCCATTGCGCGATCGCCAGATCCTGTACGCGGTAGGCGGTAACGAGGTCGTCGGGGATATCGCCGGGAAAGCCCGGCAAAGCCCTGCCCTGGCGGCGCGCGCCGACGAAACTGTCCGCGATGGCGGCCAGTGCGGGCGCCGCGGCGCGCGCGTCGGCGAGGGCATTCTGGTCGTTGCTCAAGTGGGTTCTCCCCGCTGCGTTTTGTTGCACTGCCGAGTGACAGTGCAGGTTGATGGCCTGTATATGGTAAACCGGTGTCATTGACAATGTGCACTGCCGCAAAAACCCATCCCGATGCCACGATGCGTCGATCCACTCCTGGGAGGGAGCCAATGCTTCATATCCGTTTCCCCGCGCGGGCCCGCGGACTGACCTGCGGTCTGGCCGCGATGCTGATGCTGCTGGCCGCGCCACCGCTGCTGGCGGCCGACGCCACGAGCGTCGCCTTTCCCGGCGCACAGGGCGCGGCGGCACACACGCCGGGAGGGCGCGGTGGCAGGATCGTCCGTGTCACCACGCTGGCCGCGGACGGCCCCGGCTCGTTCAAGGAAGCGGTGATCGGGAAGGGTCCGCGCATCGTGGTGTTCGAGGTCGGCGGCGTGATCGATCTCGGCATGAAGGAACTGCGCATCGACGAGCCGTTCCTGACCATTGCCGGCCAGACCGCGCCGCACCCCGGCGTGACCCTCATCAAGGGTGGCCTGACCATCGCCGCCCATGACGTGGTGATCCGCCATCTGCGCATCCGGCCGGGCGACGGCGGCAAGCCGAAGCGTTCCGGCGACATCGACGCCATCACCACGGTGCGTGGGGCGCACGACGTGATCGTTGACCATTGTTCGCTGACCTGGGCGACGGACGAGAACCTCAGCGCTTCCAGCACCCGCTTCCACGGCGAGAACGAGGCGGAGTGGATGGCCAACGCGTCGCGCCGCATCACCTACAGCAACAACATCATCGGTGAGGGACTCGCACACGCCACCCATCCGAAGGGCGAGCACTCCAAGGGGTCGCTGATCCACGACCACGTGAACGACGTGCTGATCGTGGGCAACCTGTACGCGCACAACTACGAACGCAGCCCGCTGTTCAAGGGCGGTGCGCGCGGCCAGGTGATCAACAACCTCATCTACAACCCGGGCCAGCGTGCGATCCACTACAACCTGATCGCCGAAGAATGGCTGGGTCATGCGTAC
Source organism: uncultured Pseudoxanthomonas sp. (assembly GCF_947498795.1). Taxonomy (NCBI): domain Bacteria; kingdom Pseudomonadati; phylum Pseudomonadota; class Gammaproteobacteria; order Lysobacterales; family Lysobacteraceae; genus Pseudoxanthomonas; species uncultured Pseudoxanthomonas sp. The sequence continues at coordinate 332,667 of NZ_CANMLQ010000003.1, forward strand.
TCGAAGGGCGAGATGGTGGTGCGCGGCAACGTCATGCGCGCCGGCAGGTCGACCGAACCGCTGGCTTTCCTGATGATCGGTGGTTCCGGCGACCTCGACCTGTATGCGCAGGACAACCTCATCGTCGACCGCGTGGGCAACACGAGCATCCAGGAGACCGGCAGCTATACCACCGCGCCGGTCAAGCTCAACCGCCTGAAGAGCGCACCGGCGCTGCCGTTCGGCGTCGCGCTGCTGCCATCCGCCAAGGTGCAGGATGCGGTGATCGAAACGGTGGGCGCCACGCCCTGGAACCGCGACCTGATCGACCGTCGCATCGTGGCCGATGTCATCGAGGGGCGCGGCGAGATCATCGACAGCCAGGAGCAGGTGGGCGGCTATCCCCAGTACAAGGAAGCGCGCAAGCCCTTCGTCGAGAGCGAATGGAATCTCGACACGATGGAGCCGGTGTCCGGCCGTTATCCACGCGGAGAGCCGCTGCGCTGAGGCGAACGCTGCCGGCGCAGGCCGGCAACGTTCGGACAGGACCGCCCATCGGCGGGCCTTCTGCTTTCCGGCTGGCATGCATGGCGGGCGTGAGGTCAAGAGAGGATCGTCGGCGGATGCGCGGCCGCGGCACTGGTGCGCTCGCGCGTTCCCGCATGAGCGAGCCCGTGGCGGGGCCGTTGGACCGTGCGGCGGACGTCCTGCGGGATGCCCGCCGGCGGGACTCAGAAGTTGAACCGTGCGCCCACGTAGTACTGCCGGCCCGTGTGGTGGTAGACCGAGGCGCGATCGCCCACGGAATCCACGTACTGGTCGTTGAACTCGTCCGTCAGGTTGAGCCCTTCGAAGGTGAGCGTGAACTGCTTGTTCCACTTGTACGACATCGACACGTCCACGCTGCGCGCGCTGCGCTTGCCTTCCACGTCGTTGTTGTTCTGGCCCGGCACGCGCTGCAGGTAGTCGTCCCGGAACGAGGTCGACACGCGGGCACTGAACGTGTCGTTGTCGTAGTACAGCGTCGCGTTGTACGAATCGGGCGACAGGTTGACCAGGTCGTTGGCGATGTAGGTCACCGGGAACGATCCGGGCACGGCGTAGTCGATGTCCGATTCGACGTGCGTATAGTTGAGTAGCACGCCGAAGTGACGGAAGCCGCCCGGCAGGAAGGTGAACGGCTGCTGGTAGTTCAGTTCGAAGCCTTTCAACGGACCGCCAGGCGTGTTGATCGGCGTGCGCACGTCGAACTGGACGTCCCAGAACGTCGAGGGCACCCATTCCAGCGGCAGGCCGGTATCGCGATAGGCGATGTTCTCGCGCAGCTCCTGGATGTAGGTCTCGATATCCTTGTAGAACAGCGCCAGCGAAAGCACCGAGTCCTCGGCGAAGTACCATTCCGCGCTGAAGTCGTAGGTCTTGGCGCGGAACGGGTCCAGGTACGGATTGCCCACGCGGATGTTCGGCGTGCCGGTCGTGGTGACGCCGGCGCCGGGCGACAGGTTGCCCAGTTGCGGACGCGCCATCACCTTGGCGGCACCGAACCGCAGCACGAGCTCGTCGGTGACGTCCCACGCGACGTTGAACGAGGGCAGCCAGTCCTTGTAGTCGTTGCTGACGGTGACCGGACTACCGCCGCCGACCGACGTATAGCCGCTGGCATCGATGTCCGTGGTGGCATAGCGAAGACCGACGTTGCCGCGCAGCGGACGCCCGGCAAGATCGGTGTTGAAGTCCAGTTGCAGGTAGCTGCCCCAGTCCTCCTCGCCGATGCTACGGTTGTTCCCGCGCGCGTTGCCGTTGGTGATGCTGCTGAGGGTGAAGTCGCCGCCGGGCAGGCCGGTGTTGCAGTTGCAGTAGATGTCGAACAGGCTGGCGATCGCGCCGAGATCCGGAATGAGCCACGCGCTCGGCCCGCGGCCGTCGAGTCCGCGGCCGAAGCCGGTGACCAGGGTGGACAGGTCCGCCAGGGTGGTGCCGGCCGGCAGTGCGGGCACCGACGTCTCGCTCGCGCGGCGGAACTCCCATGTGTCCATCTGGAACTTCTTGTACGACACGCCGCCCCGCAGCGTGAAGGTCTCGTTGATCGCGAAATCCAGATCCAGCTTGCCGGTGTCGAAGGTGTTGTCGACCCCCTGCGGCCGGATGCGGATTTCCGAGCCGGTGGTATTGGCGGCGGGGCTGCTGATCCAGCGCCAGGCCGACGGGCTGGTCACGTCCAGGCTGCCGTACGTGATCACCGGCAGGCGGCTGTTGCCCCGGTAGTCCCAGCTGTAGCCATCGAGGTTCTGGATGTCGAAGGTCACCGTGGTCTGCACGGGATTCCGGAACTCGGAGGTCGAGGTGCCGACCATCGCATTCAGCGTCAGCCGGTCGGTGACGTCCTGTTCCAGGCTCAGGCTGTACTGGCTGAATTCGGTGGAGAGCTCATCGAACCGCGACTCCGACCGGACGTCGACATTGTCGAACACGCCATAGACCAGGTTGCCGCGATCATCGACCTCGGCCTGCAGCACGTGCGTTTCGTACTTGCCGCCCTGCGAGTTCGAGCGGCTGAAGGAGATCGTTTCCAGGAAATCCTCCTGGCGCGTGGCATCCAGCTTCGAGTACAGCGCGTCGAAGCTCAGCAGGGTACGGTCGCTGGGCTTGAACTGCAGCGCGGCCGTGACGCCGAGACGTTCCTGCTCGTGCGTCAGCCGACCATACCGGGGCAGGCGCGGATGAAAGGTGGTGGTCGCGGACGCCAGGCGGTAGGCATCGTTGTTGGCCTGCGTATTGGCCGGGCGTGGATTGCCGGTGGAGCAATTCAGGGCCGTGGTACCGCGCCCGCTGTTGTTGGTGTTGTTCTGCGGAGCGTAGCCGACCGGGCTGCAGAAGCCGTTGGACGAGGCGCCGTTGTCCCAGCGTACCGCGCTGTAGCCTTCCTCCAACAGGTTGCGCTCGCTGTACGCGGCGGAGAGCAGCGCGCCGAACCTACCGTCGGCCCACGTGTTGCTGATCAGCGCGGAGAAGCGCGGATCCCACTGTTTCGACAGGTCGTTGTAGCCCATCTGGGTGGTCACGGTACTGGTGAAACCGTCGTAGTCGAACGGACGCGCGCCGCGCAGGTCGACGGTGGCGCCGAGCGAGCCTTCGTCCACCTGCGCCGATTGCGTCTTGCGTACCGTCAGTTTGCTGAAGAGCTCCGATGCGAACACATTGAAGTCGAAGCCGCGGCCGCGGTTGGCGCCACCCGAGCTGTCGGTGCCGCCGGTGGTCGCCAGCGCCTCCAGTCCGTTGATGCGCACGCGGGTGAAATCCTGGCCCAGGCCGCGCACGGTGATCGAGCGGCCTTCACCGGCGTCGCGGTCGATCGCCACGCCGGGAATGCGCTGCAGCGCTTCGGCGAGGTTGAGATCCGGGAACTTGCCGATGTCTTCGGCGACCACGGCGTCGATCTGTTCGGCGCTGTAGCGTTTTTCCTCCAGCGCCTTCTCCAGGCTGGCGCGGAACGTGCCCACCACCTCGATGCGGTCGAGTTCGGTAGGGGCAGGCGTTGTGGTGGCCGACGTGTCCTGCGACTGCGCGAAGGCAGGCGCGTGCAGGGCGACGGCGATCGAGAACGCGAGTGCGGTAACCGGTGTCTTCCGGCGATTCTGATAGTGGTTCATGACATCCCCCTCCCAAGGGCGGCCCGTGGCGTATCGATAGGTCGCCGGGCTGCGGCGACGTGGAATTCCCCAATCATTCCAGTACGGCGCATGCAGAATGACACCGCTGGTCAAGGACGCTATCAGAGAGTGCGCCGCAACAACAAGTAGTTGATTCGAATGGGAAAATGTCCCGAGACAATGGTGTTGTCAACGGGCGGCCCCCTCATCGGAAGCGCCCGGTCACGGACACAAAAAAGCCCGGCCGGGAGAGGCGGCCGGGCTTCAGGTGCACCCCGTGGGGGAGGTGCGGGACCGTCAATGCATCAGAACTTGTATCGCAGGCCCAGCAGGTACTGGCGGCCGGTTTCGCTGTAGTCCAGCGGGAGCTGGCCACCCGAGTTCGCCACCCACGACTCCTGCGGTTCGTCGGTCAGGTTGATGCCTTCCAGGCTGAGTTCCAGCTTGTCGTTGATCTTCCAGCGCACGGACGCGTCGACCGTGGTGGTGCCGGTCTGCCCGTGCACGTCGAAGCCCGCTTCGGTGGCCGGGACCTGCAGCAGGAAGTCGTCGCGATTCGTCGCCGAGACACGACCGGAGAAGCGTTCGCCTTCGTAGTAGAGCGTCGCGTTCCACGCGTGCTTGGACAGGCCGGTCAGATCGGTCTTGAACGAGTTGGCACCGGTCGACGTCAGGTACTGGATCTGCGAATCGACGTAGGTGTAGTTCAACTGCACGCCGAGATTGCCGAACTTGCCCGGCAGGAAAGTGAAGGGCTGCGTGTAGTTGGCTTCGAAACCGGTCAGTTCGCCGCCGGGGGTGTTGAGCGGAACACTGAAGACGAAGTCGTCGTTGACACCGGCGCCGGTGCCGTCCAACAGGCTGGCGGGCAGGCCGCTCGACGAGTACGGCTGCACGACGCGCGTGGTCTGGATGAAGCTTTCGATGTCCTTGTAGAACAGCCCCAGGCCCAGCATCGCGCCTTCGTTGAAATACCACTCGAAACCGAGATCGACCGTCTTGGCGCGGATGGGATCCAGGTTCGGATTGCCGCCGCTGACGGTGCGCGCACCACCGCTGACGTTGACGGTCACGCCCGGCGTCAGGCTGCCCAGGCCGGGACGCGTCATCACCTTGGCGGCGCCCAGCCGGATCAGGAAGTCAGGCGTGATCTCGGCCACCAGGTTCATCGACGGCAGGGTGTCGCTGTATTCGCGGGAGACCGTCGTGGCGACCGGCGTGCCGCTGGCTGTCGCGATGCCCGTGGAAGACTGCTTGGTACGCACGTAACGCACGCCGACGTTGCCGGACACCGGAATCGCGCCAAGATCGGCGGAGAATTCGCCCATCAGGTAGACACCACGATCTTTCTCCTCGACGCTGCGCGTGTTCACCGCGCGCTCGTTGAGGGTGAACGGCCCGGTATTGCTGTAGATGTCGTAGAAGTCGGCGATGCCCTGGTAGTCGGGGATCACCCACGTGCCCGGCGATCCGCTCACGCCGCTCAGGCTGGCCTGTTCGGTCAGGTCGGCGGGCACGATGCGGGTGCCGTCGGTGAACATCGGCACGCCGGTCAGTGCTTCCGTCGAACGACGCAGTTCGCGCGTGGAGAAGCTGTAGTCCTTGGCCTGCACGCCGCCCTTCAGGCGGAAGCCCGCGCTGATGTTCCAGTTGAAATCCAGCTGGGCGACGTCGAAATCGTTCTCGACGTACTGCGGACGGATGCGGATCTCGGCCAGGGTCCAGCCGTTGGGGTCGGTCGGGCTGATGCCGTAGTCGATCACCGGCTTGTACGGATTGCCGCGATAGTCGTAGCTGTAGTTGTCGACGTTCAACTTGTCCATGATGATGGTCGTCTGGATCGGATTCTCGTGTTCCGATTTCGACGTGCCCAGCTTCCCGGAGATCTTGAAGTTGTCCGTGAACTCGTGCTCGCCTTCCAGTCCCAGCTGCGTGAAGACCGTGTTCCACTCGTCGTGGCGGCTCTCGGAGCGGATGTCCACGTCGTCGAACAGGCCGTAGACCAGTGCGCCGTTCTCGATCGCGCCTTCGCGCACGATGGTCTGCGGCTTGCCGCCCTGCGAGGCGCCGCGGCTGAACGAGATGGCTTCGATGTATTTCTCGTCGCGCACCGCATCGATCTTCGAATACAGCGCATCGAAGGCGAACTGGGTGCGGTCGGTCGGCTTGAACTGCAGCGATGCCGTCACGCCGGTGCGCTTCTGGTCGTGCTCCATCAGCGTGTAGCGGGGAAAGCGCGGATGGTAGGTGTTGGCGGCAAGGGCCGGCGTGTAGGGCGAGGCGGGATTGAAGCCGTTGTTGCTGGTGCCGCCGGCCCAGCGTCCGCTGCCGCTGCCCTCTTCCAGTGCCTGCCGCTCGGAGTAGGCGACCGACAGCAGTGCGCCGAACTTGCCGTCGGCCCAGGTATTGGCGATCAGGCCCGCCAGGCGCGGGTCGGTCGTGCTGCCCATGTCGGCATAGCTGGCCTGGCCGCTGGCGACCAGCGTGAACCCGTCGTAGTCGAACGGGCGCGCGGTGCGCAGGTCGACGGTGGCGCCGAGCGAGCCTTCTTCCACATCCGCCTGTGCGGTCTTGCGCACGATCAGCTGCGAAAACAGGTCGGAGGCGAACACGTTGAAGTCGAAACCGCGTCCGCGGTTGGAGCCGCCGTTCTGGTCGGTGGAACCGACCGTGGTCAATGCCTCCATGCCGTTGATGCGCACGCGGGTGAAGTCGGGGCCCAGGCCGCGTACCGAGATGTTGCGGCCCTCGCCGGCATCGCGGGTGATGACCACGCCGGGGATGCGCTGCAGCGATTCGGCCAGGTTGAGATCCGGGAACTTGCCGATGTCCTCGGCGACGATCGCATCGACCACGCCGGCTTCGCCGCGCTTGATGTCGAGGGCTTTCTCGACGCTGGCGCGATACCCGGTGACGCTGACGGTGTCGAGGGTGTCGACGCTCTCGGCAGGCGCGGACTGACCGGAGTCGGCCGATTGCGCGGTCTCCTGGGCATGCGCCGCCGCACTCATCTGCAACGCCAGGCCGATCGAGACGGCAAGCAAGGTAACCGGTGTCTTCCGGTTCTGGTGACTAACTGGCATGTTCTCCCCTCCTCAAGGGACCATGGCCGCGTGGAGCGACTGTTTTGATGGCAAAAACTGCGGTTTATTCCCTTACGAATCCTGCCAGCTGGTAAAATGACACCGCTGGTCAAAAACAACGCTAACAGAGTGTGCGCTGCAACAACAACTGCCGTCTCCGCGCGTTTTTCCTTGTCCCGTGGACAAGTCGCGGATGACAGGCGAGGCTGGTGCGCCACCATCACGGGAGGAGTGGGGTCATGGGCAAGATCGTCTGTTTCGGGGAGCTGTTGCTGCGACTGGGCGCGCCTGACCGCCAGGCATTGCTGCAGTCGCCGGTGCTCGACGTGCACATCGGTGGCGCGGAGGCGAACGTCGCGGTCTCGCTTGCGCGCTTCGGCCACGACGCGCGCATGGTCGGCCTGGTCGCGGACAACGCACTGGGTGAGGCCGCGCTGGGCGAGCTGCGCCGGCACCGCGTCGACACGCGCGCGGTGCAGCAGGTCGCAGGACGCATGGGCCTGTATTTCCTGACGACGGGTGCGATCCAGCGACCGAGCGAAGTGCTCTACGACCGCGCCGATTCGGCCTTCGCGCGCGCAGGTGGCGGCACGCACGACTGGCCTGCGCTGCTGTCGGGTGTGGACTGGCTGCATGTCTCCGGCGTCACGCCTGCGCTTGGCCAGCAGGCGGCGGACGGCGTCCGCGTGGCGATCGACGCCGCGCGCGCCGCGGGTGTGAACGTGTCGTTCGACGGCAATTTCCGGCCCAAGCTCTGGGACGCGTGGGGCGGCGATGCACCGACGATCCTGCGCGGCCTGATGTCCGGGGCCGACATCCTGTTCGCCAGTCATCGCGACCTGGAGGTCGTCCTCGGCCTGGACTTCCCGCAGGCGACGCCGCAGGAGCGCTTCGCGGCCGGAGCCGCTGCGGCCTTCAAGGCGTTCCCGCACCTCCGGCAGATGGCGGCGACGATCCGCGTGCAACGCAGCGTGGACCATCACGCGCTGTCCGGCATCACGGCCCTGCGCGACGGCAGCCTGCTGACGACGCCGTCCTACGAAGTGACTCCCATCGTGGATCGCATCGGCACCGGCGATGCGTTCGCGGCCGGCGTCCTGCACGGCGGCCTTGCCGGCATGGCGCCCGCCGACGCATTGCACTTCGGCGTGGCGGCGGCATGCCTGAAGCACTCGCTGCCGGGCGACTTCAATCTCGTCGCCGCGAACGACGTACAGGCATTCCTCGGCGAGAACAGCCTGGACGTCAAACGCTGATCGCGTCCGGCCGCAAGGGAATGTTGCGTTGCCGCATTCCCGGACGCAGCAAAAACTATCGTTTGAAGATGCTGGCGCGGGCTTTGCCGGTGGCGCGATTCCAGCAGACTGCGCGCCATGATGAGCGCCGTCCATGCGTAGCAAACTGTTCGTGCCCGGCAGTCGCCCGATGCTGTTCGCCAAGGCGTTGGCCGGCGACGCAGACCTCCTGTCCTTCGACCTCGAGGATGCCGTCGCGGGCGAAGACAAGGCGGCGGCGCGCACGCAGGTCGCTGCCTTCCTGCAGCCGGCACCGCACCGTGCCGCGCGCAAGCAGGTGGTCGTACGGGTGAACGCCTGGAGTTCGTCGGCGTGGGAGGACGACCTGCGCGCGATCCTGCCGCTGGACATCGACCTGCTCAACCTGCCGAAGATCGAGTCGGTGGAACAGCTCCGTCAGGCGATCAGCGAAGTCGAGTCGGTCGAAGCGCGCCTCGGCGTCCGCAGGGCCGTCGGGCTGCTGGTGAACATCGAAACCCCCCGCGCGCTGCGCCATGCGGTCAAGATCGCGCAGGCCCATCCGCGCGTCCGCGGCCTGCAACTGGGGCTTGGCGATCTGTTCGAGCCCCACGGCATCCGCCGCAGCGACCTGCGCAACGTGCACGCCGCGCAGTACGCCCTGCGCATGGCCGCGGCGGAAGCGGGCGCGTTCGCTTACGACGCCGCGTTCCCTGGCCTGGAAGACGAAGCCGGCTTCCGCGCCGAAGCCGACGCGGCGCGCGCACTCGGATTCGCGGGCAAGAGTTGCGTGCATCCGCGCCAAGTGGCGTGGGCCAACGCGGCGTTCGCGCCGTCCGTCGAGGAAGTCGACGCGGCGCGTCGCACGGTTGCCGCCGCAGAGGGGAGTGCGGGTGTCTACGCGGTGGATGGCCGCATGGTGGATGCCCCGTTCCTCGCGCGCGCGCGCGCCGTCCTCGCCGCCGCCGGACGGGAGCGCGCATGACGGTCGTTTCGCGGGTCCGCGGCCGTTTCGGTCGGGCGTCGCTGCACAGGTATCTGGCGATGGTGGGCATTGCCGTGCTGGTCGCATGCGGCGTGTTGCCGGGCCATGCGCACGGCGAAAGCCTCACGCGTCTTTCCGAGGGGTCGCTTCCCGTACCGCCCGCGAGCGCGCGCGCCTTGCACAGCGCCGGTGACGACCTGCTGGCCTTCGGCGACACCGCTGCGTGGCGGTGGGAGAAGACCGGAGCACGCTGGCAGGCGATCGGACTGAAGGGGCCGGCCCCCGTCGATCATTGGCGGAATGCGGCGCCGGGGCGTCTCTACCTGCTGCAATCGGACATCACCGGCTCGCGGATCGCCGGGATCGCAACAGCGACCCTCGTGCGCGGACAGCTGTCCGTGCAGCCATTGCCGCCGTTTCCGCAACCCCTCGAGCAGGTCCAGCTTGCGGCGGATTCCGCGAATGTCTACGCGGCCGGTCGCGACGACGCGGGCACGGCGCGCGTATGGCGGCGCGCGGTCGATGCCTCGGCCGCCACCGCGTGGCAGGCGCTGCCTGCGCTTCCGTCGGGCGCGCCCCTCAACTCGCTTGTCGCGCAACGCGGCGAACTGATCGCCACCACGCGCGGCGCAGGCGAGGATGCCCAGTGGCGCTGGTCGTCCGAAAACGGCTGGCAATCATTGCCGCCCGTTCCCGGTGCGCTTGCCGGCGAAGGCACGGCGCGCGCGCTCGGACAGGCCCACGTGCTGTATCTGCTCAAGCCATTCGCCGGTTCCACCGCCTCGCGGCTCGCGACCTTCCATACCATCACCCGCGCCTGGACCGACATTCCCGGGTCCACGGCCGCGCTCTCGCCCCGTGTCACGGCCTGGGGCGACGGACTGGTCGGCTGGGACGCCGGCGCCAGCGCGCTGCGGACGACCTCGATCACCGGCGGCACCTACCTGCTCAAGTGGCTGGACTGGCTGGTCATCGTCGTGTATCTCGCAGCGATGGTCGGCATCGGCCTGTACTTCTACCTGCAGGAGAAACGCGCATCCACGGCGGATTTCTTCGTCGGCGGCCGCAGCATCCCGTTCTGGGCGGCCGGCGTCAGCCTGTACGCCACCAACACCAGTTCCATCAGTTTCATCGCGATTCCGGCGAAGGCGTTCGAAACGAACTGGCAGTACCTGACCAACAACCTGATCGCGGTCGTCGGCCTGATGTTCGTCGCCATCTGGATCGTGCCGCTGCTGCGCCGCCTCGACCTGATGTCGGTGTTCTCCTACCTGGAGAAGCGTTTCCATCCCGCCATCCGGATGCTCGCCAGCGCCCTGTGCATCGCGATGCAGATCGGCAGCCGCATGAGCGTGATCCTGTTCCTGCCCGCGCTCGCGATCGCCACGATCACCGGCCTGGACGTGGTGTGGAGCATCCTCATCATGGGCGTGTTCACCATCATCTACACCACGCTGGGCGGCATGAAGGCGGTCATCTGGACCGATTTCGTGCAGGTGTTCGTGATGTTCGGCGGCGCGATCTTCGCCATCGGATTCATCATCTACCACCTCAATGGCGGCGTGCCCGAGTTCCTCCAGGTGGCGATGGCGGAGAACAAGACGCAGCTGTTCGATTTCAGTTTCGACCTCACCAAGGCGACCGTCTGGGGCTTCATCTTCCTGGTGGTGTTCGACGTGGTGCTGACGTTCCCGAAGGACCAGGTGCTGATGCAGCGCGTGCTGTCCACGAAGTCCGACAAGGAGGCGGGGCGTTCGATATGGACGTTCGCCGCCATCATGATTCCCGGCGGCTTCTTCTTCTACGCGATCGGCACGGCGCTGTACGTGTACTACCAGTCCCATCCCGAGCGCATGAATCCGCTGCTGCCCATCGACGCGACATTCCCGCTGTTCATCGCGGCAGAACTGCCGATGGGCGTCACCGGCCTGATCATCGCCGGCATCTTCGCCGCCGCCATGTCCACGCTGTCCAGCATCATCAACAGCGTCTCGACGCTGGCCTCCGTGGATTTCTACGAGAAGCTGGCGAAGAACCCGACCCCGAAGAAGAGCGTGCTGTTCGCGGAGATCATGGGCGTGCTGGTGGGCCTGGTGGGCATCGGCATCGCGCTGGTGCTCTCGCGCTACGACATCCACTCCCTGTTCGACGTCTCGATCGAACTGGCAGGTCTGCTGGGGGGCGGCTTCGCCGGGGCGTACACGCTGGGGATGTTCACGCGGCGCGCCAACGCACAGGGCGTTGCCATCGGCATCGCCGGGGCCATCGTGCTGACCCTGCTTATCTGGTCGATGGATCTCGTGCATCCGTACTTCTACCTGGGCATCTCGATCCTGCTGTGCATCGTCATCGGCTACGCGGCCAGCTGGCTGTTCCCGCCACCGGCGCAATCGCTGCAGGGCCTGACGATCCACCGGCAGGATGCCGTGAACACGGCCGGCTGAGCGCATGGGCCATAGGTCCCATCGTCGGCGCGCCACGCCTCGTGTAGCCTGACGGCAGCAGGGGGAGGCGCGTGGATACCCAGTTCCTGAACACGTTCGTGGTGGTGGCCGACCGCGGTTCGATGGCGGCCGCGGCGCGCGTGCTGAACATCACCCCCGCCGCGGTGGCGCAGCAGATCCGCACGCTCGAGCGGGAACTTGGCGCGCCGCTGATCGCACGCGCCGGGCGCACCGTCAGCCTGACCGAAGAGGGCGCGCGTATCCTGCAGCGGGCACGCGACCTGCTCCGCGACGTATCGGACATGCGCAGTGTGGCCAACGACAGCGACGTGTCGGGCGAACTGCGCCTGGGCGCGTGCCCGACCGCGCTGGCCGGCATGCTGCCCGACATCCTGGCGCGCATGGTCGATGCATTCCCGCAGATCAACGTCTATATCCGGCCGGCGTACTCGGCCGAGCTCTATCGCGCGGTGGAGGCGGGCGAACTGGACGCGGCGCTGGTGCTGCAGGCGCCGTACAGCCTGCCCAAGACCTGCGACTGGCAGCTGCTGCGCGAAGAGCCGCTGGTGATGATCGCGCCGGCGCGGATGGCGGGACGCGAACCGCACGACCTGCTGCGCAGCGAACCGCTGATCCGCTACGACCGCAACCAGTGGGGCGGGCGCGTGGCGGACGAGTACCTGCATGCCGCCGGGATCGTGCCGCGCGAGCGGTTCGAACTGAACGGGCTCAACGCCATTGCGGTGATGGTGGACCGCGGCCTGGGCGTGTCGCTGGTACCCGACTGGGCACGTCCGTGGCCGGAGGGGCTGGACCTGGTGCGCATTCCGCTGCCGCTGCCCAGCGAGCCACGCCGGATCGGCATGGTGTGGTCGCGCTCCTCGGTGCGCATCCGCCTGGTCACCGTGCTGCTGCAGGAGAGTCGTGCCGCCACCGGCCATGCCTGAGCCGCGATGTTGCAGTGCACGCTACAAAAACTAGCCTGTGAACATATCGGCGGACGATTCTTCCGTGACCGGTGTCGCCTTACGCTGCCGCCATCGTCGGGTTCACGCGTCTGGGAGGAACGCGGGGCACGCCGGCCGCCAACGCGGTCTTCGCATACACATCTCTAGTCCGGAACGTGCCGCCCGCTGCGCGACCGTGCCGTCCACCGAAGCATTCCGAGAGCACACCATGAAACAGGTACCCGCCGCGTTCGGCGTTTTCCTGCTGGCCGCCGCCGTCAGCGCCAGCGTCAAGGCCCAACAGAACACTCCGCTGCCGCCGCAGGACGCGACGACCGAAGAACGGGCGAAGGATGCCGTCGACCTGGATCAGGTGATCGTGACCGGCGTGCGTGCGCCGAAGTCGATCGACCGCATCCCCGGTGCGGTGTCGCTGGTGTCCAAGGAAGAGGTCAAGCACACGCTTGCGCTGACCGAAGACGCGACGGCGGTGCTGGCACGCACGGTGCCCGGCTATGCGGAATCGTCCCAGGCCATGAGCAATACCGGTGAAACCCTGCGCGGCCGCATCGCGCTGCGCCTGTTCGATGGCGTGCCGCAAGGCTCGCCGTTGCGCGAGGGTGGCCGCAACGCGACGTTCACCGACATGGGCATCGTGGACCGCATCGAGGTCATCAACGGTCCGTCGGCGTCGGAGGGCATCGGTGCCGCGGGTGGCATCATCAACTACATCTCCACGGTGCCGACCAAGGAAGGCAGCGAATTCCGCTTCCTGTCGCGCTATTCCACCCAGTTCAAGGACGACAGCGCCGGCTGGAAACTCGGCCTGAACTATGCGTTCAAGCAGGAGAACCGCGACTTGGTGGTGGGCGTGTCGCGCATCGATCGCGGCATGGCGTACGACGCGGATGGTCGTCGTGTCGGCATGAACACGAGCGGCTCGGTATCGGACTCGGTGGCCCGTAACCTGTTCCTGAAGGGTGGCATCAACTTCGGTGAAGACGGCGTGCAGCGGCTGCAGCTGAGTTACAGCAATTTCAAGATCGAGGGCAACGGCGACTACATCCAGGTCGAGGGCTGCCGCCCCGGCACCTGCCCCAATCCGGTGACCAACACGTCCGAGCGCGGGCAGATCTTCGGCAGCAAGGCGGAGTTCAACGACTTCGAGCAGTTGAATGCGCTGTACACGCACGGAGACTTCCTTGGCGGCAATCTGGTGCTGAATGCGTACTGGGCTGACCAGGCCATGCGTTATCTCCCGGAGAACGGAGACGATCGCCAGTTGGTATGGCCGCTGCCGGTGGGCGCGGAGCGCATCTTCGACCAGTCGGAAATCACCAGCAAGAAGTGGGGTTTCCGTCCGTCGTGGACCCGCTCGTCGCTGTTCGGCGTCGATGGCCTGGAACTCCGCACCGGTGTCGACTATGTCTACGACGAAGCGCAGCAGCGCCTCGCATTGACCAACCGCCTGTGGGTGCCGCCCATGGAATACACCAGCGTCGCGCCCTACGTCCAGCTCAGCTACGACATCGGCCCGGTGACCGTGAGCGGTGGCTTCCGCCGCGAGGACGGTGAGCTGCACGTCGACAGCTACACGACTACGCCCTTCCGCAACAGCGTGTTCGTCGAGGGCGGCGGCGTGGAGTACACCGAGAACCTGGTGAACTTCGGCGCCATCTGGCGTATCGCCGGCGGCTGGTCGGTGTTCGCCTCGTACGGCGAAGGCTTCAGTCTGCCCAACATCGGCATCCCGCTCCGCAACATCAACGTGCCGGGCCAGTCGGTGGACCGGATCCGCGACCTGCAGGCGATCGTCGTCGACAACCGCGAGTACGGTTTCAACTGGCGTGGCGACCGCGGTTCGCTCGGCGGTTCGTACTACGACTCGCGCTCGCCGTTCGGCACGTCGCTGGCGGTCGACCCGGCGACCAACGACTACGTGCTCAACCGCGCCCCTACCCGCATCAAGGGCGTCGAACTGAGCGGCGAATGGCGCTTCAATCCGCAGTGGAAGGTCAACGGTCTGTACTCGCGTATCCGGGGCGAGACCGCGTTCTGGAATGCCGATCTGCTGGGTCGCTATCCCGCAGGCGGGCTCAACAAGCCGATCGGTGTCTCGGACATCAATCCGGACAAGATCGGCGCGTCGGTCAACTGGCGTTTCAACGAACAGGGTGACGTCACCCTCAACGCCACGAAGCTGCTGGATCGCGACCTCACGGGTTCCGATACGCGCGCGTTCGACGGGCAGACCTACTCGTTCCAGGAACACACGCAGGGTTACACGCTGTTCGATCTCAGCGCCAACTACAATTTCGAGAACTATGGTCGCGTGACGCTGGGCATCGAGAACCTGACCAACAAGCAGTACGTGCTCAGCTGGTCGCAGGTGGACTTCTTCAAGAACTACTTCGCCGGTCGCGGTCGCATGTACTCCGTTACCTACGAGTACACGTTCTGATCCACCATCCGCGGATGCCGGTCTTGTCCTTCGCCGCATCCACCCGCGCCGCCCCCTCTCCAGGGCGGCGCGGGCTCTGGATGGTCCTGATGCTCTCGCTCGCCGCCTGCGCGACCGCCACCCCGCCGCCGCTCCCGCGTGCGCCGATGGATACGCTGCTCACACAGGACATCGGCAAAGCCGGCTACCTGGGCGCCGTCGCCGTGGTCGCCGATCACGGCGCCGTGGTCTACCGCGGTGCGTTCGGCCATGCCGACCTTCAAGGCCGGCATCCGCTGCGCGAAGACGCGATCTTCCGTATCTATTCCATGACCAAGCCCGTCACCTCGGTGGCGGCATTGATGCTGGTCGAACAGGGCAGGCTGCACCTCGATGCCCCGGTGGCCACCTATCTGCCCGAATTCGCGGGTCTGCAGCGGGTCGCGGGCGGCAGCGTGGAGGCGCCCGCGCTCGTGCCGGTGCAGCGCCCGCTGACCGTGCGGCACCTGCTCACGCACACCGCCGGTTTTGCCACGGGCGGTGACGACATCCGCGTGGCATCCGCCCTGCTGCAGGCGCAGGCGCCGGAAGAAGCCACGGACCTCGCCGGCTATGCCGACCGCGTCGCACGCGCGCCGCTCGCCACCGAGCCGGGCACGCGTTTCCGCTACGACGGCGTCAACACCGAAGTGCTGGCGCGCGTGATCGAAGTCGCCAGCGGCCAATCGTTCGAGACCTTCATGCGAACGCGCATCTTCGTGCCGCTCGCCCTGCACGACACTGGCTTCGAAGTGCCTGCGGCGCAGCGTGGTCGCATCATGGCGCTGACCACGCGCAATGCCGAAGGCCAGCGCGTCCTGGCCGATACACCGTCCGCACGCGAACCCGGCGTCCGCCTGCGCCCCTACACGAGCGGTGCCGGTGGCCTCTATTCCACCGCCGCCGACTACCTGCGCTTCGCGCGGATGCTGGCCGAAGGCGGCACGCTCGAGGGCGTGCGCCTGCTACGCGAAGACACCGTGGCGATGATGATGTCCGACCAGCTCGCCGGCTTCGATCCTCCGGTGCCCGCACCCGAGCCGGGTGAAGGCTTCGGCCTGGGCGGGTATGTCGTCACCGATCCGGCGATCAGTACGCGTCCCGGATCGCGCGGACAGTTCGGCTGGTCCGGCGCCGCTTCCACGTACTTCACCATCGACCGCGAGCGCGGGCTGGTGATCCTGCTGCTGTCGCAGCACCTGCCCACCGACGGGGCGCCTCCGTTGCCCAAGCTGGCCACGCCGTTCTATCGCGCGGTCTATTCGGCGGTGTCGCCATGAGTCGCGGTCATGGCGGCGTGCTGGTGGCGGGATCGGCCAACCTCGATTTCGTCGTGCGTGCGGCGCATGTGCCGGCGCCGGGCGAGACCGTATTGGGTCGCGAGTTCGCGACGTTTCCGGGCGGCAAGGGCGCCAATCAGGCCGTCGCCAGTGCGCGTGCCGGCGGCGTGCCGACCCGCATGCTGCTCGCGCTCGGCGACGATCCGTACGCGGCGGTACTCGAAGCCGCCCTCGCCGACGCCGACGTGTCCATGCACATCGTGCGCGTGCCGGATACCGCCAGCGGCACCGCCTTCATCTGCCTGTCCGACGACGCGGAGAACGCGATCACCGTCGCACCGGGCGCCAACGCGGGATTGAGGCCGCACCATCTTCCTTCGCTGCGTGGCATCAGCCACCTGCTGCTGCAACTGGAAACACCCTTGGACAGCGTGGCCAGCTACGCCCGGCTTGCCCGTGAGGCCGGCGTGCGGGTGGTGTTGAATGCCGCACCCGCCACCCCGTTGCCCCCGGGCCTGCTGGACAGCGTCGATGTGCTGGTCGTCAACGAAGGCGAACTGGCCACGCTGGCCGGCGAAGGTTCCGTGGCCGCGCAGGCGGCGCGCCTGCCGGTGCCCTGCGTGATCGTGACGCTTGGCGCCCGCGGTTGTTTCGCACGGCGGGGCGGTGAAATCTTCCTGCAGCCCGCGTTCCCGATCGACGCCGTGGATACGACCGCGGCCGGCGACACGTTCTGCGGCGCATTGGCCGCCCGCCTGTCCGAACATGCCGGGCTGGCGGACGCGCTACGCTTCGCCAGTGCGGCCTCCGCGCTCGCCTGCACCCGGCTGGGCGCGCAGACCAGCATCCCGGCGCGCCCGGAAGTCGAAGCCTGGCTCGCCGGGCATGTCGACGCACTCTCGCAGCAGGCCGCCCTGGCGGCTTACTGCGGCCTTTCCCGCGACTGATCCATCGTCACGATCCAAGATCTCCCCATGAGCACGCCCACGTCCCCCGATTCCCACGATGCCGCCGGTCACGACGACGCGCACGTGGTGAAGACCGAATACAAGTTTTCCCACGTCACCACGCAGCGCTACCTGCCTACGCCGGGCAAGGCACCGGGCTGGCCGTTCGCCGACATCGGCCAGTGGAAGATCGATGCCAATGCCTCGGCCGACGATTGGGTCGCCGAACTGAAGGACTGGCGTCGCGAGCACCTCACCCGCATCGGCTACGACGACGCCAACTACCGCCGGCCGGAGCTGCAGTGGGCCCAGCGCAACTTCGTGCATGCGCAAGTGATGGTCGAGGACCGCTACCTCTACGACCCCGTCGCCGGCCGCTACACCGTCGACCGCTACCTCGATGATCTGGAAGCGCGCTTCGGCGGGCTCGACAGCGTGCTGTTGTGGTGCGTGTATCCCAACATCGGCGTGGACGACCGCAACCAGTTCGACCTGGCACGCAGCCTGCCGGGCGGGCTGGAGGCGCTGCGCGGCGCGATCGACGATTTCCACCGCCGCGGCGTGCGCGTGTTCCTCACCACCATGCCGTGGGACAACGGTACCCGCGACGAAGGCGCGCCGGACTGGCAGGCCATCGCGCAGATCGTCAAGGCGGTGGGAGCCGACGGCATCAACGGCGACACCTACAACGGCGTGCCGCGCGCGTTCTTCGACGCCTGCGATGCGCTGGGCCATCCGGTGGTCGTGCAGCCGGAATCCACGATCAGCGCCGAAGAACACCTGATCTGGAACGTGCAGAGCTGGGGCAAGAAGGCGCCGAACGAGGTCGTGCCGCCGGTGGCGAAGTTCAAGTGGCTGGAACCGCGCCACATGATCAACTACGAGAACCGCTGGGGCCGCGACCGCAACCACGACCTGCAGTACATCTTCTTCAATGGCGTGGGCTACAACGCGTGGGAAAACGTGTGGGGGCTGTGGAACCAGCTGACGCCGCGCGATGCCGAATCGCTGCGCCGGATCGCCACGATCTACCGCCGCTTCGCGCCGTTGCTGGTCAGCCTGGACTGGCGCCCGTACGAACGCACGCTGCAGGCCGGCATCTTCGCCAGCCGCTTCCCGGGCGAGGGCCGCACGTTGTGGACGCTGGTCAACCGCCACGAATACGCGATCGCCGGTGAGCAGCTCACCGTGCCGCATGTCGACGGCACGCGCTATGTCGACCTGTGGAACGGCACGGTACTGCAGCCGCGCATCATCGACGGCCACGCGATCCTGGAGACGACCCTGGAAGGCCGTGGCTTCGGCGCGCTGCTGGCGTTGCGGGCGGGCGTGGAGGAAGAAGGCCTGAATGCCTTCCTGGCGCAGATGGCGGTGCACGCGGCGACGCCGCTGGCATCTTTGTCCGCACGATGGACCGCACTGCCGCAGGCCTTGCAGCCGATCGCCGCGACCACGCCGCAGGCCGCTGCACCGGACGGCATGGTGACGATTCCTGGCGGCGAGTTCCTGTTCGCCGTGCAGGGCATCGAGATCGAAGGGCAGGTGTGGGAAGGCGTGGACGTGCAGTTCCCGTGGGAACCGACCGCGCGCCGCCACCATCGCCAGCGCATGCAGGTCGCGGCGTTCCACATCGATCGCCACCTGGTGACGAACGAACAGTTCAAGGCCTTCATCGATGCCACCGGCTATGCGCCACGCGATGCGCTGAATTTCCTCCGCGACTGGCGCGATGGCGCACCGCAGGCGGGCTGGGAGAACAAGCCGGTCACCTGGGTGTCGCTGGAAGATGCGCGCGCCTATGCCGCATGGGCGGGCAAGCGCCTGCCGCACGGCTGGGAATGGCAGTACGCCGCACAGGGAACGGACGGTCGCCTGTATCCGTGGGGCGATGCCTGGCGAGACGATGCCGCGCCACCGGTGTTCCGCGGCCGCGTGCTGCCGCCACCGGCCGATGTCGGTGCGTTTCCCGCCGGCGCCAGTCCGTTCGGCGTGATGGACCTGGTGGGCCATGTCTGGCAGTGGACGGATGAATTCCACGACGAGCACACGCGCGCCGCCATCGTGCGCGGCGGCAGCGACTACGAGCCGCGCACCTCGCACTGGTACTTCCCCCAGGCCAAGCGACTGGACCAGCACGGCAAGCTGCTGCTGATGGCGCCGGGCAAGGACCGATCCGGCCGCATCGGTTTCCGTTGCGTGGTGGATGCGGCGTGATGCCAGGCGGGCGCGCACGCGGGTTGTCGCGCGCCTGTCGTTGGGTGGTCGCGCTGGTGCTCGCCTGCGTGCTGGTGGCCTGCTCCGCCGGAGCGCCGAAGACGGTCGTGCTGATCGGCGGCCCGGCCAGCGAAGGTCCGGGTCGGCATGCGTATGCGGCGGGCATCCGCCACCTGCAGCAGATGCTGGAAGAGAAAGCATCCGGGCGCGTGCGCGTGCAGGCCTATCCCGACGGGTGGCCGGCCGATCCCGCCGCGCTCGCGCAAGCGGACACGGTGGTGCTGTATTTCGATGGCCTGGAGAAGCATCCGCTGCGCGATCCCGCGCATCGCGCGGCGTTCGACGCCGCCATGCAGCGCGGCGCCGGCGTCGTCGCGCTGCACCAGGCCTCGACGGTGCCGCAAGGCGATGATCTCGGTCTCGCGCGTTGGCTGGGCGCGGTGCGCATCGGCATGTTCGATCGCACTACCGAGTGGACGACGCTCGAACCGGCCTCGCACCCCGTCACTGCCGGCATGCAGCCCTTCGCCTACCGCGACGAGTTCTACCCCACCTTCCGTGGCACCGGCGCACGCACCCCGTTGCTGCAGGCCGTGCTGCATCCGCAATTCCGCGACGGCGAACCCGTGATCGAGGACATCGCCGAGCGGACCGACGTGGCCTGGGCACACGAGCGCGCGGATGGCGGGCGCGGCGTCGTCTTCACCGGTGGGCACTACCTCGATGCACTCGGCCAACCCTCCGTGCGCCACGTGCTGCTCAACGCCATCCTGTGGTCGGCGCATGCCGACGTGCGGGATGCGCCTGCAATCCCTGAAACATCCGCGCCCGCGCCGACCGGTGCACCCGGCCAGGTGCGTCGCGCCACCTTCCACGTCGATGCCGCGCGCACCGGCTGGCGCCGCGACGAAAACGTCCTGACACCGGCTACCGTCGGCGCGAAGGATTTCGGCCTGGTATGGGAATCGCCACCGCTCGATGCCGACAACGGCAGCGACGCGCGCCTGTACGCTTCGCCGCTGTATGTCGATCGGCTGGCGATCACGTCGGGTCCGCAGACCGGCGAGCGGCATGACGTCGTCATCGCCGCCAGCAACAACGGCCATGTCTACGCGATCAACGCGGCGCGCCAGGGCGACGTCGCGCCAGGGCGCATCCTGTGGAAGACGCGCTTGGGCGAACCCTGCCGCCTGCAGCCAGCGCCGCTCGATGGCGTGCCCACCGGCATCCTGAGCACGCCGGTGATCGATGCCGCGCAGGGCCGGTTGTACCTGACCCATTGCGACCCGCAGCACCGGTGGCAGGCCTATGCGCTCGAGCTGGGCAGCGGTCGCGTGCTGCCGGGCTGGCCGGTGACGCTCGACGAAGCCACCTTCAACCGCCTCAACAGCAATGCCGGCCCGTCGCCCGTGCCACCGAAGCGCAAGTTCGATTTCCGCGTGCAACGCGGTGCGTTGAATCTCAGTCCCGATGGTTCGCAGCTGTACATCGTGTTCGGCGAATCGGAGACGGGCTGGATCGCCGCGGTGGATACGCGCCATCCGCGCGTCAGCGGTGCGTTCGCTTCCGTCGCCATGCCGCACCGGGGCAGTGGCGGTATCTGGGGTGCGGGCGGTCCTGCCGTCGATGCCGAAGGCCACGTGTATGTGGTCACCGGCAGCGGCTTCGGTGGCTACCAGCCATCCGATGGCGACTGGGCGCAGTCGGTGCTGAAGCTGGCCTCGTCGGACGAGAAGGTTTTCGCGTTGCGCGGCACGTATACGCCGTTCAACTACTGCACCACGGCCGAAAGGGACATCGACCTCGGCTCGGGTGGCGTGGCGCTGTTCCCGGACGCAGCGGGCGAGGGCGGCCGACGGCTGATGACCGTGGGCGGCAAGCAGGGCAACGTCTACCTGCTGGATCGCGACCGTTTGCCGGGTGCGCTCGATCGCCGTGCGCCCTGCAGTACCGATGCCGCAAGCGACCGCTCGCTACTCGCGCCGTCGCCGCAGCGTCGGTTCGGCACGCGCGGGCCGCTCAATGTGTTCGGCCCATATTCGGAAGACGATGCGGCGCTCGACCTGGCGCGCGCCCGTTCGGTGCCCGCGGTGTACCGCGATGCATCGGGCGCCGAGTACGTCGTCGTCACCGGCAACACCAAGCAGGCGCCCGGCTCGCCGGTCAGCATCGCGCCGTCGGTGGTGCGCCTGCGCGTCGACCGCACGTCGCCGGACGCGCCGTTCCTGCGCATCGATCGCGCGCACCCCACGCTGGTGCTCGGCAATCCCGGTTCGCCGGTGGTGACCAGCCGCGGCGCCGACGATGCGCTGGTCTGGATCCTCGACGAGAACGCACCGCGCTCGGCTTCGCTGGCCGGCGGCGATGCGCCAAGGCCGGTGCTCTATGCGCTGGACGCGCGCTCGCTGGAGATCGTGTGGCGCAGTGCGCCGGGCGAACTGTTCACCAGCGGCAAGTACAACGAGCCCGCGTTCGGCGGCGGGCAGGTGTTCGTCGGCACCGACCGCATCCAGGCCTTCGGCCGTGGCGGCAAGCGGGTCACCGATCGCGCGCCGGTCGCCGCCGCAACGCCGGACGTCGCCGTCGATGCGCGGCTGGCCGGCGTGCCGGCGGCAACGTTGTACACGCAGCGCTGCGCTGCCTGCCACGATCATCCGCAAGGCAATATTCCCCCGCGCGCGGTGATCGCCACGCGCCCCCACACCCGCATCGTCGATGCGCTCAGCCGCGGCGTGATGCGACCGCACGCGGCCGGCCTGAGCGCGCAGCAGATCGACGACCTGGCCAGGTACCTGAAGCAATGATCCCGCACCACATCCAGCTGCACGGCGTCCTCGGCGCAGCCCTCGAGGCCAACCTGCGTGGCCGCCTCTCGCACTTCATCACCGCGCCGGACAGTCCCGCGATCGCGCTGTTCTCGCCCGAGCACCGCGCGCGCAACACCGAGGGCGACTGGTACGGCGAGCATGCCGGCAAGTGGCTGTCGGCCGCCGCCCGTGCCTACGGGCGCAGCGGCGATGCGACGCTGGGCGCGCACCTGCGCGCGGTCGCAGACTACCTGCTCTCGGTGCAGGAAGCCGACGGCTACCTGGGTACCTACGCGGAAGAGCGCCGCTTCATCCATCCGCAGCCGCCGAAGCCGCCCAGCTGGGACGGCGCGCCGGCGCTGCGCACCTGGGATATCTGGGTGCATGCCTACCTGATCCTCGGCCTGGTCGATACCGCGCGCGCATTGCACGACCCGCGCTACACGCAGGCCGCCGAACGCATCGCCGACCTCTGCGCGCAGGCGCTGGCCTCCGGCATCGACATCACCACGCTCGGCAACCATCACGGCATGTCGGCCACGGTGCTGATGGATGCCGCGCTGGAGTTGCATGCCGAAACCGCGGAGCCGCGCTTCCTCGCACTCGCCCAGCGCGTGCTGGAGCAGGCGAACGCGCATCCGGCGCTGCGCCTGCTGCCAGCGCTCGAGGCCGGCGCCGATGCGTCCGAGATCGCCACCGGCAAGGCCTACCAGCTGCTCTGGAACCTGGTCGCCCTCGTGAAGCTGTGCCGCGCCACCGGTGATGCCGCCCTGCGCGACACGCTGGAGCGCATCTGGCAGAACATCCGCGAGCACCACCTGACCCTGGGCGGCGGGCCCTGGGGTGGCGTCGCCCATCGCTCGCGCGAGGTGTTCAACGCACGCGGCAGCTTCAGCCCGAATGCCTACGTGGAAACCTGCTCGCTGCTGTCGTGGATCCAGTTCAACCGCGAGCTGCTGCAGCTCACCGGCGAAGCGCGCTTCGCCGAAGAGATCGAGCGCACCGCATACAACGACCTGCTCGGCGCGCAGGCGCCGGATGGCGAGGACTGGTGCTACTACTCGTTCCCGAACGGGCGGCGCGTGCACACCACCTATTGGCGCTGCTGCAAGTCCAGCGGCGCGATGGCGGTGGAGGAACTGCCGTCACTGGCGTATGCCGTGGACGGCGACACCGTCCGCGTGCAGCTCTACGGGCCCGGCGAGGCGCGCCTGGCGCACCCACAGGCCGGGACGGTGGTGCTGCGCCAGCACACCGGATATCCGTTCGACGGCGACGTGTCGCTGGACGTCCATCCCCAGCGCGACGCGACGTTCGACCTGCAGCTGCGCATTCCATCCTGGGCCGAGGGCGCCACGGTGTCGGTCAATGGCGAGCCCGTGGAGGCCGCGGTCGTCCCCGGCGCTTTCCTCGTCCTGCGCCGCCTGTGGCGTTCCGACGACCACGTGCAACTGGCCTTCCCGCTGCGGCCGACGCTGCACCGGCAGGTGCTGCGCAACGTGCAGGAATCGCGCGCGCCGGACGGCTCGGCGGTCCACCAGCAGGTGCTGGACCTGCATTACGTCGGGCTCACGCGCGGCCCGCTGGCCTACGCCACCGACCTGATCGACGGGTTCAAGACCGAAGAGACCGTCCGTCTGCCCGATGGCCCGCAGGATGACTGGCTGCAGGTGCTGCCGGTGACCGACGGCGAGGAGGGCGCGGCTATTTCGCTGCAGCCCGCGAGCCGGCCGCCGCTGCTGTTCTGGCCGTACTACCGCGCCGGTGGGCGGCACGACGGCGCCTGGCGCCTGACCTGGCTGGCGCTGCCGCCGCCATGACCGCCTGCGCGCTCGCAAGAATTTGTGGCAGCAGAAGCTACGGTCGCTGGCTGTATCGCGCCCGCGCCGTGGCACAGACTGGCCATCACTGTTGCGGCGGCGGCTGAAGGAGCCCTCTTCCATGGACAATCCGTCTCCCTTCCGTTCGCGGCTGCGCACGGGTCCCGCCGGTCCGCTGAGCGGAGTGAAGGTGCTCGACCTCAGCGCCTACATCGCCGGCCCGTACGGCTGCACGCTGCTGGCCGACCAGGGCGCCGACGTAATCAAGGTCGAGCCGCCCGATGGCGACAACCTGCGCCAGTACCCGTCCACCCTGGAGCGCGAGAGCCGCGCCTTCCTCGGCGTGAACCGCAGCAAGCAGGGCATCGCGCTCGATCTCAAGCAGCCGGCCGACCACGCCGCGCTGCTGCGCCTGGTACGCGAGGCCGACGTGCTGGTGCACAACTTCCGTCCCACCGTGCCGAAGCGGCTGGGCATCGATTTCGACAGCCTGACGGTGATCAACCCGCGGCTGATCTACTGCGCGGTGACCGGCTACGGCGAGACCGGCCCGATGAAGGACAAGGCCGGTTACGACCAGGTGCTGCAGACCATGACCGGCATGTGCACGCTGCAGGGCAAGCGCGGCGGTGCGCCGGAAATCATCTACGGCTCGGTGGTGGACTACTACGCGGCGGCGCTGCTCGCCGCCGGCGTGTCGTCGGCGCTGTACGAACGCGAACGCAGCGGGCGCGGGCAGTTCGTCGGCGTGTCGTTGTTGCGCAGTGCGCTGACCATGCAGTCGGCCCGGATGATCTGGGCCGAAGGCGAAGCGCTCGACATCGGCCGCGACATGCGCTCCGGCGGCGTCACCGGCATCCATCCGGCGCGCGAGGGCTATCTCTATCTCTCCGCCAACACGCCGCGCTTCTGGAAGGCGCTGTGCCGGCTGACCGGCCTGGACGCCTTGGCCGACGATCCGCGCTACGACAGCGTGCGCAAGCGCGCCGCGCAGGCCGCCGAGATCGTCCCGCAGCTGCACGACGCACTGCAGGCGCGCACCGCGACGGAGTGGGAAGCGCACTTCGGCGACGAAGTGCCCTGTGCCGCGGCGCGACGCGTCGAAGACATGTTCGAGCATCCGCAGGTACTGGCCGAAGACATGGTGGCCGAGATCGCGCATCCGGTCGTCGGCAGCTACCGCGGCGTCACCCGGCCCATCGCGTTCGGGCGTACGCCGGGTCCGGCACCGTTCGCCGCGCCCCTGTTCGACCAGGATGCGGAGCACGTGCTCGGCACGCCGTCACCGCAGGCACGCAACGCGGGCTAAGGCAGGGCGCGCGGCTTTACGCCAAATTTACGGCGGTGGGCGGGAAGCGCATGGCGGCTTTACGCGGGGCAGGACCAGACTTTCGCGGTCGGCGGAACGTCTTCCGCCTGGATCGCATCCATGTCTTTCATCTCCTCCGCTTCGCGCCGGCGCATGCCTGCGTTCGTCGTTTCTTCCGGCGCCGCCGGCCTGCTGCTGGCCATGGCGTCCACCGCGCAGGCCGCGACCTTCAACGGCTCCGGTGCGCTCACCACCGATTACGTCTGGCGCGGCACCACCCAGACGCAGGGCGACCCGGCCGTGCAGGCCGGCTTCAAGGCCACGGCTGACAGCGGCCTGTATGGCGCGGTGTGGGGCTCGAACGTCGAGTTCGCACCGGAAACGAAGGCCAGCAGTGAAATCGACGTCACCCTCGGCTGGGGCGGCACCCTGTCCGACGACTGGGCGCTCGATGTCAACCTGACCCACTACCGCTACCCGTCCACCACCGTCGACCTCAACTGGACCGAGGCCATCGGTACGCTGACCTGGAAGCAGAACTACTGGGCGCAGCTGGGCTACTCCACGGAAGCGCTCGCGACGGATGAAGCGGGCGCCTACGCACAGCTCGGCGCCAGGTTCCCCCTGAGCGAACAGGTGCGCCTGGAAGCCGCCGCCGGCTATTACTGGCTGGACGACGCCTACGACGACAGCTACGCGCATGCGCAGCTGGGTGCGGTGTGGGCGTTCAAGGCGCCGTTCGAACTGCGCGTCACCGCGCACGCCACCGACAACAGCGCGAAGACGCTGTTCCCCGGCCTGGCCGGTTCGCGCGTGGAAGCGGCGCTGCAGGCCGCGTTCTGAGCATCGCCATGGCCACCGACTTCCTCCACCTGTCGTTGTCGCTCGTCGGCATCCTCGCCGGCGCCGGTCTGATGTTCCTGTTGATCACGCGGCGCGCACGCACGCCGATGGATGACTCCCATGACTGAATTCCTTCTCGTTTTCGCGCTCGCGATCGCACTGGGCTGGCCGTTGGGCCGCTACCTCGCCGCGGTGATGCGCGGTGCCCCGATGCGGGGCGACCGGTTGTTCGGCCTGGTCGAACGCCCCCTCTACGCGCTGCTCGGCGTCGACCCTTCGCGCGGCATGGGCTGGAAGGGCTATGCCAAGGCCTTCCTGCTCAGCAACCTGGTGCTGGGCGTGATCGTGTGGCTCGTCCTGATGACCCAGGCCTGGCTGCCGCTCAATCCCAACGGCATCCCCAACATGCGTTGGGACCTGGCGCTGCACACGATGGTGTCGTTCCTCACCAACACAAACCAGCAGCACTACTCCGGCCAGGCGCAGCTGTCGTACCTGACGCATGCCAGCGCGATCGTCGGCCTGCAGGTGATCACGCCGATGATGGGGCTGGCCCTGGTCGCGGCCACCTTGCGCGGCCTGTTCGGCGGGCGTGGGAAGAGCGCTGCAACGACGGACACCACCACGAACGGTGAAGCCGATGTCGGCAACTACTGGGCCGATGTCATCCGTCCGACCGTGCGCTTCCTGCTTCCGCTGTGCCTGGTGTGGTCGCTGGCGCTGACCAGCCAGGGCGTGCCGGCCACGTGGGACGGCGGTCCGGTTGCCACCCCGATCGACGCGAGCGCGGAGATGCCCGAGCAGAAGATTCCCTTGGGCCCGGTCTCGCCGATGGTCGCGGTGAAGCAGCTCGGCACCAACGGCGGCGGTTGGTATGGTCCCAACAGCGCCGTGTCGCTGGAGAACCCCACCCCGTTCTCCAACCTGCTGGAGACGCTGGCCCTCATCCTGATCCCGGTCAGCATCGCCTTCATGGTGAGCGGCTTCACCGGCCGCAGGAAATTCAGCGCGCTCGTGTTCGGCACCATGCTGACCATGTCGGTGATCTCGACCGGTGCGGCCGTGTGGTCGGAGAGCTATTCCGCCACATCGAGCGACATCGCGCTGATGGAAGGCAAGGAAGTGCGCTTCGGTGCCGCACCGTCCGCGTTGTGGGGCGCACTGACCACGCAGACCTCGAACGGCTCGGTCAACGCGATGCACGACTCGCTGGCGCCACTGACCGGCCTGGTGACGATCAGCAACATGCTGGTGAACAGTATCTGGGGCGGCATCGGTTGCGGCCTGCAGCAGTTCCTCGTCTACCTGCTGCTCAGCGTGTTCCTCGCCGGCCTGATGACCGGCCGCACGCCGGAACTGTTCGGGCGCAAGATCGAAGCGCATGAAGTGAAACTGCTCGCCGCGCTGGTGCTGCTGCAGCCGCTCGCGTTGCTGGCCTTCACCGCGATCACGCTGGCGGTGCCCTCGATCACCGGCAACTCCAACCCGTCGTTCCATGGCATCAGCCAGGTGTTCTACGAGTATGTCTCGGCGTTCGCCAACAACGGTTCCGGCTTCGAGGGCCTGGGCGATGCGACGTACTGGTGGAACCTCAGCGCGTCGCTGATGCTGGCGCTCGGCCGTTACCCCGCACTGATCATCCCGCTGGCCATCGCCGGTTCGCTGGCGCGCAAGCGCGCCACGCCCGAAGGCCCCGGCACCCTCCAGGTGGAAACCCCGACCTTCGCGCTCACCCTGATCGCCGTGGTCGTCATCCTGACCCTGCTGCAGTTCATGCCCGTGCTGGTCCTCGGCCCGATCGCCGACCACCTCGCCCTGAGCGCGCTCTGAGAACACCGACATGACTCCTTCCTCCTCACGCTCCGCCGGCCGTGCGCCGGCCCTGCTCGACAGCGCGGGCTTCCGTGCTGCCGTCATCGGCTCCTTCACCAAGCTGGCCCCGCAGCACGCCTTCAAGAACCCGGTCATGGCCGTGGTCTGGCTGGGCACGCTGCTGACCGCCGGCCTCACCTTGGCCGGTACCACCACGGCGGGCATCGGCTGGTCGGTGACCGCGCTGCTGTTCGTCACCGTGCTGTTCGCCAACTTCGCCGAAGCCGTCGCCGAAGCGCGTGGCCGCGGCCAGGCGGCGTCGCTGCGGCGCGCCCGCAAGGACCTCGTCGCACGCCGCATCGACACGCCGCTGGGCGGTGCCGAGCGGCGCATCCCCGCGGCCGACCTGAGGCCCGGTGACTACGTCATCGTGTCCGCCGGCGAACAGATCCCGGCCGACGGCGAGATCGTCAAGGGCCTGGCCACGATCAACGAGTCCGCCGTCACCGGCGAATCCGCCCCGGTGCTGCGCGAAGCCGGCACCGACCGCAGCGGCGTGATCGGCGGCACCAAGGTGCTCTCCGACGAGATCGTGGTGAAGATCACCGCCGAGCCCGGCCACAGTTTCCTGGACCGCATGATCTCGCTGGTCGAAGGCGCCAACCGGCAGAAGACGCCGAACGAGATCGCGCTGGGCCTGCTGCTGCTGACGATGACGCTGACCTTCCTCATCGTCGTGATCACGCTGCCCTTCATCGCGGGCTTCGTGGGTGCGAAGCTCGATCCGCTGCTGCTGGTCGCGCTGCTGGTCTGCCTGATCCCCACCACCATCGGCGGCCTGCTGCCGGCCATCGGCATCGCCGGCATGAACCGCGCGCTGGCGGCCAACGTGCTGGCCAAGTCGGGCAAGGCGGTGGAAGTGGCCGGCGACGTCGACGTGCTGCTGCTGGACAAGACCGGCACCATCACCCACGGCGACCGCCAGGCCACGCTGTTCCATCCGCTGGCCGGCATCGACCGCGAGCAGCTGCGCGACGCCGCCATGCTGTCCTCGCTGGCCGATCCGACGCCGGAAGGCAAGTCGATCGTGAAGCTGGCGCGCGAGCAGGGCGCCACCCCGGCCGATCCCGAGCGTGCGCAGTTCATCGCCTTCACTGCGCAGACCCGCATGTCCGGCGTGGATCTTCCTGACGATGGCCGCGGCCACGTCCGTGTCATCCGCAAGGGTGCGATGGACGCGATCCTGAAGCATGTGCAGGCGCTGGGCGGCAGCGCGCCGGCCGAACTCACCGCGCGCGTCGAGCAGGTCGCCCGCAACGGGGCCACGCCGCTGGTCGTCAGCGACGGCAACCACGTGCTCGGCGTGGTCGAACTCTCCGACGTGGTCA
This sequence comes from uncultured Pseudoxanthomonas sp., assembly GCF_947498795.1. Taxonomy (NCBI): domain Bacteria; kingdom Pseudomonadati; phylum Pseudomonadota; class Gammaproteobacteria; order Lysobacterales; family Lysobacteraceae; genus Pseudoxanthomonas; species uncultured Pseudoxanthomonas sp. The sequence continues at coordinate 361,907 of NZ_CANMLQ010000003.1, forward strand.
AGCACGGCATCAAGGAAAAGTTCGCCCACATGCGCGCCATGGGCATCCGCACGGTGATGATCACCGGCGACAACCCGTTGACCGCTGCCGCCATCGCCGCCGAAGCCGGCGTGGACGACTACATCGCCGAGGCACGCCCCGAAGACAAGCTGGCGCGCATCCGCCAGGAACAGGCCGGTGGCCGCCTGGTCGCGATGGTCGGCGACGGCACCAACGACGCACCGGCGCTGGCGCAGGCCGACGTGGGCCTGGCGATGAATTCCGGCACGCAGGCGGCGAAAGAGGCGGGCAACATGGTCGATCTCGACTCCGACCCGGCCAAGTTGCTGGAGGTCGTCGAAGTCGGCAAGCAACAGCTGATCACGCGCGGCGCGCTGACCACGTTCTCGCTGGCCAACGACGTGTCGAAGTACTTCGCGATCCTGCCGGCGCTGTTCGCCGCGGCGATCCCTTCGATGGGGGCGCTCAACGTGATGCAGCTGTCCAGCCCGACCAACGCGGTGATCGCGGCGCTGATCTTCAACGCCATCATCATCCCGCTGCTGATCCCGCTGGCCCTGCGCGGCGTGCGCTTCCGCCCGGCCGGCGCCACCGCGCTGCTGCGCCGGAACATGCTGGTCTACGGCGTCGGCGGCGTGCTGCTGCCGTTCGCCGCCATCAAGCTCATCGACCTGTTGCTGGCCGCCGTCACCGGTGCCTGAGGATTTCCCATGAATACTCCTTCCGCTTCTTCCGTCGCCGCCGCGCCCGTATGGCGCCCGGCCCTCGTGCTGGCCGGCGTGGCGTTGCTCGGCTTCGGCCTGCTGTACTCGCTGGCAGGTGCCGGCCTGGGTTCGTTGCTGTTCCCGCACCAGGCCGGCGGCAGCCTGATCGAACGCGACGGCAAGGTGATCGGCTCGTCGCTGGTCGCCCAGCCGTTCACCGACGACCGCTATTTCCAGTCGCGCCCTTCCGCCGCGAAGTACGACGTGATGGCGCTGGCCGGCAGCAACCAGGCGCGCACCAACCCCGACCTGCGTGCGCGCCTTGACGAGGCCCGCACCGCCATCGCCACACGCGAAGGCGTAGCGCCCGACGCGGTGCCCAGCGATCTGGTCACCCAGTCCGGCGGCGGCATCGATCCGCACCTGTCGCCGGCCGCCATCCAGCTCCAGGTCGCCCGTGTCGCCCGCGTCCGCGGCCTGTCGGTCAGCGAGGTCGAGCGCCTGGTCGCCGAGCATACCGAGGCCCCGCAATTCGGTCTGCTGGGCGCTGCGCGCGTCAACGTGCTGGAACTCAACCTCGCCCTCGATGGCGTGCGAAAACCGGAGTAATCCCCATGGATCACGACCGATGTCCCAAAGGTCTGGCAGGCCACCAGCGACGCGTCGGCGCCCGGCGGCGAGCGCTGGTGCTCCGTGCCGCGCTGTTCGCGGCCGCCGCCGGCTACGCCTTGGTCATCGTGGCGCTGGCGCGCAATGTGCCCGCGGGATGATCTTCGTCCTTCGCAGCTCTTGCGGGCAGCAGGCGAATCATCACGCGACGCGGTGCGGTTGTTTCCCTCTCCCCGCCTGCGGGGAGAGGGTGCCGAAGGCGGGTGAGGGGCGACGGCGCCGCGGGGCTGTGTCGTCGCGTGATGCATCGAGCGGT
>NZ_CANMLQ010000004.1:0-354897 GCF_947498795.1 uncultured Pseudoxanthomonas sp.
TCGTCTCACCCACCGCCACCGGACCGGTCGTGCTGGCCGACTTGCTGTAGCTCACCGCAGGCGCCGTCACCGGCGTGCTGGTGCCGCAGTTCGTCGTGCAGGTCGCGTTGGTGCCGACCACGGCGTTGTCCACCGTGCCCACGGCCTGGTCATTCACCGTCGCCGTGTAGGTCACCGTGTAGGTGCCCGGCAGCGTGCCCACCGGCAGCGTGCACACCAGCGGGTTGGTGCTGTTGCAGGTGTACGCACCGGCATTGGTCACCGCACCGAACGTCAGGCCCGTGCCCAGCGTGTCGGTCAGCGTCGTCACCGACGTGGTCTGCGAGTTCGCCACCACCGTCGTCAGCGTGTAGGTGATCGTCTCACCCACCGCCACCGGACCGGTCGTGCTGGCCGACTTGCTGTAGCTCACCGCAGGCGCCGTCACCGGCGTGTAGGTATCGCAAACGTTGTCGATCTGACAACCACCCTGGTTGCCCGTCACCAGGTTGGTCACTGCCACGACGGCCTGGTCGTTCACCGTCGTGGTGTACACCACCGTGTACGTGCCCGGCAGGGTGCCTGCTGGCAGGGTGAACGCAATGGCGGGCGCTCCACCAGCGTCGACCGTATAAGCGCCCGGCGGCGTCTGACTGGTGACGGCGCCGAATGTCAGGCCTGTGCCCAGGGTATCGGTGAGCACCAGCGCATTGACCAAGCGCGAGTTGGCCACGACTGCCGTCAGGGAATACGTGATCGTCTCGCCGACAGCCACCGGACCCAACGTGTCAGCCGACTTGAAGTATTCCACCCTGGGCGCCACGACCGGCGTCACGATCGTGGTGGTGCACGCAGCCGTCGTGTTGCCTACCGGGCAGACAGGACTGGTCACGACCGCCGTATTGCTGACATTCCCCGCCGTCACGTCGGTCGACGTGACCGTGTAGCTGCCCGTCAGCACGCAGGTACCGCCCGGCGCCACGCTGGCGCAGGCGATCGTGTTCGGCGTGATCTTGCTGTCGCTCACCACCACGCCGGTCAGGGTCGTGTTGCCGGTGTTCGTCATGGTGACGGTGTAGGTCAGTACGTCGCCGACGCTCACCGTGCCGCTGGCATCACCGTCCGCATTGCCCGTCAGCGCCTTGAGCAGGCTCTGCGACGGTGCGGCGGTCGAGGCGACCGTGGCAGTATCCGGCGGCGAAGTCGTCGTGCCGCCGGCGGGGTTGGTCCCCGACGCCGTTGCCGTATTGGTGATCGTGCCGGCGTCGACGTCCTGCTGCGTGACGACGTACGTGCCGCTACAGGTCGTCGTCGCACCCGCCGCCAGCGTGGTGACCGGACAGTTGATGATCGGCGCCGCTCCGGTACCGCTGAACGCAGTCTCGTTGATCTGCAGGCTCGTGATCGCCACGTTGCCCGTGTTGGTCACCAGGAACGAGTAGGTGACCGTCTGGCCCGCGGCCGACACGGTCGTCGGCGACGCTGTCTTGTCCAGCGCAAGCGACGGAGCGGGCTGGAAGGTATTCGTAATCGAGCAGCTTGCGCTCTGACCATTGGCCAGCGTGAGCTGGTTGCCGGACAGCGTGCCGGCCGTGCAACTCCAGCTGCCAGCCGCGTAATTGGCGACCGTCGGTTCCGACAACGTATACGCGCCCGCATTGACCGAGGCATTGGTCACTGCCGCCGTGCCACTCACACCGCTGATGGTCGTCGGACCGGCCGCGGTCAGCGGGAAGTCGCTGATGGTCGCCGCGCCACCGCCCGTATTCACCACCGTCTTGACCAGCGTCAGCGTTGCAGCTTGGTCGTTATTGGTGATCGAGCAGCTCGCACTCTGGCCATTCGCCAAGGTCAGCTGGTTGCCAGACAGCGTGCCGGCGGTGCAGCTCCACGCGCCCGCCACGTAGCCCGCGGCCGTCACTTCCGACAGCGTGTACACGCCGGCATTGACCGAGGCATTGGTGACTGCGGCCGTGCCGGAGACACCCGTGATGGTCGTGGGACCGGTCGCCGTCAGCGGGAAGTTGCCGACCGTGGCCGTGCCGCCATTGTCGTTGATGACCGTCTTGACCAGCGTCAGCGTCGCAGCCTGGTCGTTGTTGGTGATGGTGCAGGTGGCGACATCGCCGCCGACCAGGCTGACCGTGTTGGCCGCCACCGCCGCGCCACCATTCTTGACGCAACTCCATGTCGCTGCCGTGTAGCCGGCGGGACCGCCGGTCTCCGTCAACGCATACGAGCCGGCAGGTACGGCGACCGAGGTGACGGCCGCCGTGCCGGTCGCTCCCGAGATGGTGGTGGACGGCCCCGTGGCAGTGAGTGTCCAGGCGGTCGCCAGCGCGGTACCGCCGTTGTCATTGAAAACCTGCTTGACCAGGGTCAGGCGGGGCAGCGCCAGAACCCCCACCGTCACGCTGGACGTGTTGTTGGCCGTGTTGGTATCGACGATGCCCGCCGGCAACGCGACGTTGGCAGTGTTCGTGACCTGGGTTTGCGCAAGGACCGGTGCCGTGAATGTGCCCCAGACGGCCAGCGTCCCCACTACAAGGAGTGAGCGGCCCTTCCGGGCAAGACGGCGGAATCGAGTTGAAACGTGCACGGTGGTCCCTTGCGCTGGATCGGGAGATAAGCCAGCCGGGACTGCCTCCCCCAAGGCTGTCTTGAAAGTCGGTGCGCTCCCCGACGGCCACTCGGCCGGTCGAATTGGTGCGCACGTCACAAATCGCGCTTCACACCCCGAAGCGGACATCTTTCACACTAAAGTGAGATCTCTATTACATCTTTACTTTAATTTAACGTCAACTCATTGACGTCAATAGGTAAGCGCGTGAACTTCATCACAGAAGCAGCGCATGCCGGCGCCAGAATGCCGCCGCGGCCGATCAGTGGCCCGCTGCGACAGACAAGCGGCAGAAAAAGCCCACGCACGCAGGCCCACCCCGCTCATCCGTTCAGGACAGGCAGGGACAGCAAACCCGGGGAATGGCCGGCCTGGCCGGCAGGGAATCAGTCGCTCTGCAGCTCGGCGACGAAGTCGTAGGCATCGCCCCGGTAGTAGGACCGGGTGGATTCGACGACCCGACCGTCTTCCAGGAAGGCGCGCCGCTCGACCAGCAGGCCTGGCGCACCCACCGGCAGCTCGAGGTGGCGCGCAGCCTCTTCATCCAGCGCCACGGCCCGCAGTCGCTGCAGGGCCCGCTTGGGCCGATGGCCATAGGCGTCCAGCGCTTCATATAAAGAGGTGGTCACGCTGTCTGGATCCGGCAACAGCGCGTACGGCACCAGGGTGCGTTCGATGGCGATCGGAGATCCGTCGACGTGCCGCAAACGGTACATGCGCACCACGCCGCTGCCCGGCGACAGGTTCAACGCCATCGATTCTTCGGGGGTCACTTCCCCCACGGTGCGCTCGAGAAACTTCACCTGCGGATTCAGACCACGCTCGCGCAGGTCGTCGGTGAAGCTGGTCAGGCGTGAGAACTGGCGGAGGATCCGCTCGGCCACGAACGTGCCGGCCCCCTGTCGCTGCACCAGCAGACCATTTTCGATCAGGCCGGCCAACGCCTTGCGAATGGTCACCCGCGAGAGGTCCAGCAGTTGGGCCAGGTCGCGTTCGCTGGGGAGCGCCTGTCCAGGCCGCAGCACCCCAGCATCCATCAGGTTCTGCAGCGCGCGACGCAGGCGCAGGTAGGCCACTGCCCGGGTGGACTCACCGGTCTGCAGCCGCTGGTATTCCTCGAGCAGGTTCGTTTGCATGACAATAAAAATACCAGTGCCGTACCAATACCGCAACAATCCTTTCACTTAGCGGACCTGTTGGCATCCCGTGGTACTCCGGTGGTATTGTGATCGCTCATTCCTGTTGCACCGAGACGCTCCCGTGACTGCGAAGACCTTGCCTGTCGATACCTTCGATCTCGTCATCTTTGGCGGCACCGGCGATCTGGCGTTGCGCAAGCTGCTGCCGGGCCTGCTGCGACGCTATGCCGACGGCCAGATTCCGGAAGAGAGCCGCATCCTCGGCGTGGCGCGCGACAAGCAGGGCGATGCCGAATACCGGGCGAAGGTCGGCGAGGCGCTGGCCCGCATCGCCAGCGGCGACGAAGCGCTCAAGGCCAAGCTGCCTGCCTTCCTCGACAAGCTGGGCTACATGGCCCTGGATGCCACCAAGGACGAGGGCTGGGACGAGTTCGCCGCCCGCCTGCAGACCACCGGCGATCGCATCCGCGTCTTCTATCTTTCCACCAGCCCCACGCTGTTCGTGAACATCTGCGACCGCCTGCGCGCCCATGGCCTGAATACCGGCAACGCGCGCGTGGTGATCGAGAAGCCGATCGGCCACGACTCGACCAGCGCCGCGGTCATCAACGATGCCGTCGGCAGTGCCTTCGCCGAAAGCCAGATCTTCCGCATCGACCACTATCTGGGCAAGGAGACTGTCCAGAACCTGCTGGCGCTGCGCTTCGCCAACATCCTGTTCGAGCCGCTGTGGAACGCCAGCCGCATCGACCACGTGCAGATCACCGTGGCCGAAACCGTCGGCCTGGAGAAGCGCGCCGGCTACTACGACACCTCCGGCGCGCTGCGCGACATGGTCCAGAACCACCTGCTGCAACTGTTGTGCATGGTGGCGATGGAACCCCCGGCCGCCCTGCAGGCCGACGCCGTGCGCGACGAGAAGCTGAAGGTCCTGCGCTCGCTCAAGCCGATCCGCGGCGAAGACGTCGGCCACCTGTCCGTGCGTGGCCAGTACCGCGCCGGCGCCAGCAGCGGCGCCGCGGTGCCGGGCTACCTGGACGAACTCGGCAAGCCCGATTCGCGCACCGAGACCTTCGTGGCGCTGAAGGCCGAAGTCGACAACTGGCGCTGGGCCGGCGTGCCGTTCTACCTGCGCACCGGCAAGCGCCTGGCCGAGCGCGTCTCGGAGATCGTCATCGCGTTCAAGCAGATCCCGCATTCCATCTTCGACGACAGCGCCGGCCCGGTGATGGGCAACAAGCTGGTGCTGCGCCTGCAGCCGGACGAAGGCGTGAAGCTGTGGATCATGATCAAGGACCCGGGCCCGGGCGGCCTGCGCCTGCAGCACGTGCCGCTGGACATGAGCTTCGCCGAGGCCTTCGGCGTGCATCAGCCGGAAGCCTACGAGCGCCTGCTGATGGACGTGGTCCGCGGCAACCAGACCCTGTTCATGCGCCGAGACGAAGTCGAGGCCGCATGGGCCTGGATCGACCCGATCCTCTCCGCCTGGGAGGCCGGGCGCGAGACGCCCAAGCCCTACACCGCCGGTTCGTGGGGTCCCAGCGCCGCCGTGGCCCTGGTCGAGCGCGACGGCCGCACCTGGCACGAAGACACCGTCTGACGTCGCCGGCCCCGCCCAGGCGGGGCTTTCCTGGCGCCCACACGCCGACCTGCCTTCCCCCGGGAAGCCCCCACTCCCGAGTCGCTCCATGCCCCCCACCGATCTCTCGCTGCAGATCCAGCTGCACCCCTTCCCCGATGGCGACAGCGTCGCCACTGCACTTGCACGCGCCGTGGCCGACGACCTGCGGACCGCGCTCGTGGCGCGTGGCCATGCCAGCATCGCGCTGTCGGGTGGCAGCACTCCCCGGCGCTTCCTGCAGGCGCTGTCGAAGGAGCCGCTGGACTGGGCCAACGTCACCGTCACGCTGGTCGACGAGCGCTGGGTACCCGACGATCATGACCGTTCCAATGCCCGCCTGGTGAAGGCACACCTGCTGCAGCACGCCGCTGCCGATGCGCACTTCGTTCCGCTCCACCGTGCCACCCCCACTCCGGACGAGGCCCTGGCGGATATCGCGGCGGCCCTGCCGGCAAGGCTGGACGTGGTCGTGCTGGGCATGGGCGGCGACGGGCATACCGCCTCGTTCTTCCCCGGCGGCGACCGCCTGGTCGACGCCATGGATCCGGCCACCCCGGCGACCGTACTGCCGATGCATGCGCCAGGGGCGGGCGAGCCCCGCATCACCCTCACCCTGCCGATGCTGCGCGACGCCGGCCACCTGTATCTCCATATCGAAGGCGGCGAGAAGCGACAGGTATTGCAGCAGGCGCTGTCGGGCCAAGGCGCCGGAGCCGGCTACCCCATCCGCGGGGTGTTGCAGGCCCTGCGCGCGCCGCTGCAGGTCTACCTGGCGCAGTGAGCACCCTACCGCCCTTGTTGAGGCAAAGACGGCCTCACTGCTTATAATGCGGCCTTGCCCGCGGCGTTCCGGCGCCCGGCCCCGCCTGGATCGCGCAGCGCGTTGTCCGTCGGCCCCCGTTTTCGTAGCCATGCGCGGCCCTGAGGCCGTGCTGCCAAAGGTGGAAAGTGCGTAACTACGACCTCGAATTCCTCAAGCATTTCTCGATGGTGATCGGCTTCCTGATGCTGGTCACCGCCGGCCTGATCGTCGGTGCGTATTTCCTGCACGACAGCCTGCCGCCGGAAGTGAATCCGAAGGCCGTGCAGATCACCGAGGCCCGCATTGCCCCGGCCGGCGCGGTCTATGCCGGTGAAACCGGTGCTGCGGCCCAAGCGGCAGCCGCCGCGGCCGCCGCGGCGGCTGCCTCCTCCCAGGTCGCTTACGGCGGCACGCTGGACGGTGGCGAGATCTACAAGAACCTGTGCGGCGCCTGCCACACCAACGGCGTCGGCAAGGCACCGATGCTGACCGCTGCCGGCATGGGCGCACGCGCCAGCAAGGGCGTCGACACCCTGTACAAGCACGCGATCGAAGGCTTCACCGGTCCGGACGGCGGCGTCATGCCCCCGAAGGGCGGCAACCCGGCCATCTCCGACGAGCAGATCCACGCCACCGTCGACTGGATGCTGGCCAACAGCAAGTAAGGCCTCGCGCCTTCCATGAAACGCCGCCTGCGGGCGGCGTTTTTGTTTGTGTCGTGGGGAATCTCAACCGCTTTCCTTCTCCCTGCCTGCGGGGAGAAGGTGCCGAAGGCGGATGAGGGGCGAACGGAGACCGATTCCGACGGTCCAGGCCTGCCCCCCGCGCTCGACGCATCACGGCGAACTTCCAACGCCGCGGCGCCGGCGCCCCTCACCCGCCCTCCGGGCACCCTCTCCCCGTTGTCACGGGGCGAGGGGAAGCACGCCGTCCAGCCTCGCGCGGAAAACCTGCCCGTCACCCATTCCGTTTACCCTTGCCGCCTCGCTCGCCCGGTCCGATCACGATGACGTCTCCCCGCTCGCTGCTCACGCTCGCCCTGCTCGCCTCGCTGTCGCTGCCCGCCTGCGCCGCCACGCCGAAGGAGCGCATCGTGCCGATCGGCGACGTGCAGGGCGAAGGCGCGCGCAGCCCGCTGGACGGGCAGACCGTCACCGTCGAAGGCGTCGTCACCACGGCCTTCGCCAACCTGGGCGGCGTGTTCGTGCAGGACGCCGGCGACGGCAAGGCGACGACGTCCGACGCGCTGTTCGTCGCCTTCGAAGACGGTACGCCCGCCCCGCTTCTCACCGCGGGCGACCGCATCCGCGTGCGCGGCATCGTCGGCGAGCGCAAGGCCGGCGGCGACGACACGCTGACGGCACTGCATGCGCCGGTGATCCAGTCGCGCGGCACCGGCCGCATCGCACCCACCGTGCTGACCGCCCAGCCCGCCGACTGGGAACGCTACGAAGGCATGCTCGTCCGCATCGACGCCCCGCTCACGTTGAGCGGTACCGACGCGCTGGGCCGTTTCGGCGAACTCACCACCAGCTTCGGCGGCCGCCTGTGGCAACCCAGCGAAGTCGCCGTGCCCGGCAGCGCCGACGCCAAGCGCCTGGCCGCCGACAACGCGCGCCGCACCCTGGTGCTGGACGACGGCAGCACCCAACGCGACCCCGCCACCGTCTGGTACGTGAAGAAAAACCAGCCACTGCGCACCGGCACCGTGCTGACCGGCGCGCAGGGCATCGTCGATGCGCGCCACGGCGGGTGGCGCCTGCAGCTCACCGTGGCACCGACAATCGCCGCACCGGAACGCCCGGCCGCGCCGCAGATCGCCGGCACCGTGCGCATCGCCGCGTTCAACCTGGAAAACCTGTTCAACGGCGACGGCAAAGGGGGCGGCTTCCCCACCGAACGCGGCGCCAAGACCGCGGCGCAGTACCAGGCGCAGGTGCAGAAGCTGGTCGGCACCATCCGCGGGCTCGATCCCGACATCGCCGCGCTGATGGAACTGGAGAACGACGGCTACGGCGCCGACTCCAGCCTCGCCCAGCTCGTCGCCGCGTTGAACGCCGACGGCGGCACGTGGCGCTTCATCGATGCGAAGCAGGGCCCCGGCCCGGACACGATCCGCGTGGGCATCATCTACCGCAGCGACAAGGTGACGCCCACCGGCAAGCCCGCCACGCTGCAGGCCGGCCCGTTCGGCGAACGCAGCCGCAGCCCGCTGGCGCAGGCCTTCGTGCGCGGCACCGGCAAACCCTTCGTCGTGGTCGCCAACCACCTGAAGTCCAAGGGCTGCTCCGAAGCCACCGGCCTTGACGCCGACCAGAAGGACGGCGCGGGGTGCTGGAATGCGCTGCGCCTGGATTCGGCACAGCGTCTCGACGCGTGGCTGAAGACCGATCCCACCCGCACCCGCAGCGACCGCGTGGTCATGCTCGGCGACTTCAATGCCTACGCGATGGAAGCGCCCGTGCGCTGGCTACGCGACGACGCCGGCTGGGTGGATGCGTTCAAGCAGGCCGGCATCGAACAGCCCTACAGCTACGTCTACAACGACCTCAGCGGCCGCCTCGACCACGCCCTGCTCAGCCCATCACTGGCGAAGCAGCTGCGCGGTGCCGCCGAGTGGCACATCAACGCCGACGAGCAGGACGCGCAAGGCTACGCCGACGGCGACCCCACCGTGCCGTTCCGCAGCTCCGACCACGACCCGCTGCTGCTGGGCTTCGATCTGTAGCAAAGCGGAGGTCAGTGAACTCCGCTGTGGGAGCGACGTAAGTCGCGATGACGCCTCTGCGGTGACTCATCGCGACTTGCATCGCTCCCACACGGCCGCAGACAAAGGTGGCCGAGGCGCACCCTCCGCGTGCTGCGCTTCTCCGGGCGACGCGAACCTGCCTGCAGGAGATCAACTACCGCATGCCACACGTTCTGGCGGCGGCACAAAGCGCCCGGGTCGTCGCTGGCACTGATTCGCCAGATACCCCCGGACGATGCGGCTGTAAGCATTGTCCTGGCATGCCCCGAGCAGCCAGCCATAGGCGTGCATGTAGATCACATCCACGCGGGTGACTCTTGCATGTGGAAGGCGCTTGAAGAGGTAAGGAGCGTAGGCGAACGGCACGGCGAGGTAGATCAGCACACCCATGCCTAGCGCCAAGCCGGAGATCCACGATTTTCTTCGCATCCGACAGGCTTCCTCAGACTGCTTCCAGTGAATGCACGCCTGTCAGGATGACGCGCTTGAAGCGACTCCTGTCTTGATGCACGTCGCGACCGGCGAGTGGTACGCCAACGCCAGGCACACGCCCCAGATAAGCGTCGACGCATCGGTCAGCATCGCTTCGACGGGCGACAACAGCGTGGGGCCCGCCAGCAGATAGAGGGGAAAGCCGAGCACGGTGATGCCCAGCGACAGCGCGCGACCCCAACGCTTCAGCATGAAGAGGCCCACGTACCCCGCGATCACGAGCGCCAGCGCCACGACCCCTACTCCGCTCGCCACGTTTTCGTGCCGGAACAACCACGGCGGCGGTTCGTTGGCATACGCCTCCGCCAGTGTCGACGAGTAGCCGTCGGGCAGGAAGACCGTGGCGATGGTCGCGAGGGAGAGGATTACGGAGACGATCAGGTACACACGGAAGCGGGTGATCGTCATGGGTGATGGCGTCGGCCGGGTAAGGGAAGGAGGTCAGGCACCGATCTTGTCCACCAGCGCCTGCAGTTTCAGCACGGTGGCCCAGTTGCGCGTGGTGGCGGCCTTGCCGGCCTTGCCCACCAGCGCCTCGCCGGCCTTGCTCTCGAGGATGCCGCGCGCGCAATGCAGATAGGCGGCTTCGCTGCCGAGCAGGAACTGTTCCGGCGGCACCACGTGCGGTGCGATGGCGGACAGCACCGGCAGTGCATCGGCCTCCTGCACGAAGGCGACCAGCAGGCGCGACGGGTCGGCGGCCGCATCGGCCAGCGCGTTGTCGTCGATGATCGTGGCCAGGTCCTTCGCCGACTTCACGATGACGGGCACGTCGATCCCGAGCTGCGCGGCGATGGCGGCGGAGATTTCCGCCGCGATCTTCGCCGGCGTCTTCTTGCCGGAGCGGAACACCACGTTGCCGCTGTTGAGCAGCGTGGCGACATCCGCGTGGCCCAGCCCTTCCAGCAGCGCGCGCAGGTCCGCCATCGCGATGCGTTTGGCCTTGCCGACGTTGATGCCGCGGAGTAGGGCGATGTAGGTGGTCATGTCAGAGCTTGCGTCATTGATGTTTGACGATGCCGAAGCGGTCAGGTGTCATCGTGGGGTTCGTCGCGGGAGCCGCCAAGCAACCACAACACGACGCCAACGATTCCCACCGCAATCGGCCAAGCCACATGCAGATCGGCATGACGGAGCAGCTGCGACAAGATCAACGAGGCGATGACAGCAAGTCCACCGATGATGCTCAATGGACCGAGTGAGGTATTGCCCACCCGGTAGAACCGCCCATCGTCGCGATTCATCCAGGCCCGGAGTTTCGACCACCGTCCCATGCGCACTTCACTCCTGCGCGGACCCGACCGGCGCAAAGCGACGCACCGGCTGTCCGTCCACGATAACGTTCTCGCAGAACATCGCATACGGCCGCACCCACAGGCCACCTTCGCCGTACAGCGCGCGATACACCACCACCGGCTCCAGCGTCTCGCTGTGCCGCGCCACGGCGACCACGTCGTAGTCGTTGCCTTTGTAGTGGCGATAGAGCCCGGGGGTGAGTTCGGGGAGGGCGGGGAGCGTGGCCATGCGTGTGCCTCGTGAATGGGTAGGGTGGGCCTTGGCCCACCGTGGCGGACATTCTCCACGATCAGGCAACACACGCGCCGGGAGACGTTGGATCCACAAAGACTACGTAGGGTGGGTCGAGGCCCCCTACGAGCTACGGCTGTGTCTCGGTGGCTTGCACAGCACGCGAACGTCCAAGAAGTTCCGACTCGATCGCGCTCCGCACATCCTCAACCGATCCTGGCCAAGGCAGTCTCGCCAATGCCTTGTGCTCCGTGCGCTCCCAACGCGGGAACATGGGTAACGTACGACGCGCCCATGCCAGCAGCTTTGGTAGCGCGGGGTAGCGCGTGCTAAGACGCGACACTTCGATCCAGCCATCCGGATATCCCTGGACATCGATCGCGTGCCGCACACCACCCTCCCACCACGAGAGCCGCCAGTTGCCTGCGTCGTAATGCGTGTCGTAGGAGATCGTAAGCCCATGTTCCCGGGCCATGGTTTCCACGAATTGGCGAAGGACAGGATCGGCCTCCATGGTGCTCCTTGAACTTGATGGGTTCGGCGGATGGGTTGAGTAGGAGCAGATGATGGGTAGACCGGCTCCGCCACTGAAAACTGCTTCGCTCCACCCATCCTACGCGTTGCGGGAACTGCTAAACGCAAGCAACAGGTCGCGGAGCACGGTCACTTGGATGGCGCATTGCTCCGATGTTCGGAAGTCTCCTATCGCATGGATCTGTACTGGACTCAGAAACATGGTCTTCAGCGCCGACCATTGGATCTGCTGAATGATTGGCCGGCATGTAGGCGAACAAAGGGCGGCTGCGATCTTGGGGGCCTGGGCATGATTGGCTACGTACACCGGTACGCCGAGCTCTCTTGAAGCTCCTTCCAGTCGGAGACTCATTCCCGGTCTAAGCGTTTTCAACGAGGCTCCGAAGCAACCTTCGTTCCCAAACGTCCCTCTCCAGTTTCCGGCGACGACATACGACGCATCCGATACGCCAACACCAAACCAGAAAGCGTCTGTATTAAGTCGAACCTTGTAAGGGCAAGTCGGCTCGCCGACAACGTTGCGTTGTTGCGAGGATGAACGCGCGCCGAGCAACGTTGCCAGCTCCAACGCGTTTTTTCGTGCCAGAGAACGATCTACGACGTCGGCCACGGCATACAGCATTCTTGCTCACCTGTACGAATTCACGTGTTGGAAGTGCTGCCCTGGTCTCTACCCGTAGACAGTGCGATAGGTTGGGCTGAGCTAGCGAAACCCAACAGATGGATGTTTGGTCGCTGCGATCTTGGGGTTCACTCCGTTCACCCCTACCTATGAAAACACGCCCGCAATTCCTCAATACCCCGCCGCCTGCCCATCCTTGCGGCTTTCGCTGGCGCCGTAGTACATGCCGGTCTCCGGGTCGCGCTTGATGGCCTGGTAGCCGCCGTAGGGGCCGAGGGCCCATTCGACGTGGTGGCCCTTGTCCATCAGCGCGCGGATGGTTTCGTAGGGGTAGCCGGATTCCAGCTGCACCACGCCGCCGTCGGTCATCGCGGTGGCGCTGCCGACCGGCTCCGTGGAACCGTCGTGCTGGATGCGCGGGGCGTCGCCGGCTTCCTGCAAGGTCATGCCGAAGTCGACCAGGTTCATCACGATCTGCGCGTGGCCCTGCGGCTGCATGGCGCCGCCCATCACGCCGAAGCTGACCCAGGGCTGCCCGTCCTTCGTGATGAAAGCCGGAATGATCGTCTGGAACGGGCGCTTGCCCGGTGCGTAGCAGTTGGGATGCGGCGTGGCGCCGTCGCAATCGCGCAACACGAACATCTCGCCGCGGTCCTGCAGGATGAAGCCCAGGCCGGTCGGCGCCATGCCGCTGCCCATGCCGCGGTAGTTGGACTGGATCAGCGAGACCATCATCCCGTCCTTGTCGGCGACGGTCAGGTAGATGGTGTCGCCTTCTTCCAGTTCCTTCGGCGTGCCGGGCTGCACTTCGCGCAGCACCTTGTCGGGCGAAATGAGTTTGGCGCGTTCGCGCGCGTACGGCTTGGAGATCAGGCGCGCGACCGGCGCCGGCTGGAAGGCGGGATCGGCGTACCAGCGCGCGCGATCGGCGAAGGCCAGCTTCTTCGCTTCGACGAACAGGTGCACGTGCTCGGGACTGCCGAAGGGGATCCTGCTGAATTCGTAACCCTCCAGCACGTTGAGCATCTGCAGCGCGGCGATGCCCTGCCCGTTCGGCGGCAGCTCCCACACGTCGTAGCCGCGGTAGTTGGTGCTGACCGGCTCGACCCATTCGCCGTGGTGGGCGGCCATGTCCTCGTACGACAGGAAGCCGCCGTTGGCCTTGAAGTACGTGTCGATGGTGCGCGCGATGTCGCCCTTGTAGAAAGCGTCGCGGCCGCCGACGGCGATCTTCTGCAGCGTGTCGGCCAGGTGCGGGTTCTTCCACAGCTCGCCGGTGCGCGGCGCGCGGCCGCCGATCGTGAACTGCTCGCTGAAGCCGGGGAACTTCGACAACCGCGGCACCGAGCGCTCCCAGTAGTAGGCGATCGTCTGGTGGACCGGGTGGCCGTCGCGCGCATAGCGGATGGTCGGCGCCAGCACGTCGCGCATCGGCAGCTTGCCGAAGCGGTCGTGCAGCGCGAACCAGCCATCGACCGCACCCGGCACGCTGACCGGCAGCGGCCCGTGCGCGGGGATGTCGGTGATGCCCTGCTGCCTGAAGTAATCGAGCGTCAGCGATTTCGGCGAACGGCCCGAGCCGTTGTAGCCGTGCAGCTTCTTCGTCTTCGGGTCCCAGACGATGGCGAACAGGTCGCCGCCGATGCCGTTGCCGGTGGGCTCCATCAGGCCCAGCGCCGCGTTGGCGGCGATGGCCGCATCCATCGCGGTGCCGCCCTGCTTCATCACGTCGAGCGCGATCTGCGTGGCCAGCGGATGCGAGGTGGCCGCCATCGCGTGCGGCGCGATCACATCGGAACGGGTGGCGAACGCGCGCCCGGCGATGCGGTCGGCGGCGGATGCGGCGGGAACACCGGCGGCGGCACTCAACGCCGTCGCAATGCAGAACGAAGCAAGGATGCGCATCAGGGGAGGAGGATGGTGCGCGGTGCGCACCTTCACCCGCCGATCTTACGCGCTGGACTACGGCCAGACCGGCGGATTCGCCTGCCAGGCGCCGAGCACTTCCGCCAGAGTGTCGCGGTCCTCCTGTCGCCAGTCGGGCAACTGCGTCGCGAAGTTGCGCGCATCGACCCACACGCTGGGCTCGGTGCGCACGGCGGCGCCGAACCATGCGACGGCCTCCTGCTTGCGGTCGAGCCGCCACAGGACCAGCGCCAGCGTCGGGGGCGCCCAGGAAGGCGATCCGTAGGCCGTGACGATCTCGGACCACTGCACCAACGCCGGTTCGAACTGGCCCGCCCGGTACAGGTCCCACGCATAGTTCCAGCGGACGGCCCGGCCTACCGTGCCCTTGGCCTCGGTCGCGGCAACGGTCTGCTGATAGAGCTGTCCCGCCAGCTCTGTCCGCCCTTCACTGGCGGCGATGTGCGCGAGCTGCGCCGTCGCCTCGATATGGCGCCGCCCGCGTTCGCGCTCGCGGACCAGCGCCTGCACCTGCGCCTCGCCTTCGCCGGGGACCACGACGATCTGCCTGGCCGTCGACTTGTCTTCGTCGAAATAGAACTCCTTGGGCTTCGGCACGTTCTGCGCGTGCGCGGACAAGGCCATGGAAGCCAGCACGGCGGCCAGCAGCAAGTATTTACCGGATTTCACGTACGTTCCCCTGACACTTGATGTTTCCCCGAACCCCATCGTAACCGTTGCAACGCACAACGACGAAGTGACCCGCGTCACAGAAAAGGCCGCTGTTACAATGCGCGCCTTCACGCCCGAGGGGATTTCGGGCCCCGCCAGCCGCTTTCACGGGCCCGCCATGACCAGCACCGCCGAACTGACTTCGCCCTCGTCCGCCAACCTGCCGCAGCTCGGAGCGATCGACAGCGACTACACGCTGGAACACAAGTACACGCGCACCGACGGGCGCATCTACCTGAGCGGCGTGCAGGCACTGGTCCGGCTGCCGCTGATGCAGCGGCTGCGCGACCAGGCCGCGGGCCTCAACACCGCCGGCTTCATCAGCGGCTACCGCGGCTCGCCGCTGGGCGGCTTCGACCTGGAGCTGTGGCGCGCGCGCAAGCACCTCGAATCCGCGGGCGTGAAATTCACCCCTGGCCTGAACGAGGACCTCGGCGCCACGATGGTGTGGGGCACGCAGCAGACCAACCTGTTCCCGGGCGCCAAGGTCGATGGCGTGTATGCCATGTGGTACGGCAAGGGCCCCGGCGTGGACCGCTGCGGCGACGTGTTCAAGCACGGCAATGCCGCGGGCACCTCGAAGTTCGGCGGCGTGCTGGCGCTGGCCGCGGATGACCACAACTGCCGCAGCTCGACGCTGCCGCACGGCTCGGAAGACGAGTTCGTCAGCGCGATGATGCCGGTGCTGAACCCGGCCGGCGTGCAGGACATCCTGGACCTGGGCCTGGTGGGCTGGGCGATGAGCCGCTACACGGGCCGCTGGATCGGCTTCAAGACGATCGCCGAGACGGTGGAATCGTCGGCCTCGGTGCAGGTGGACCCGTTCGCGCGCGAGATCCTGCTGCCGGAAGACTTCGCCATGCCCGCCGGCGGGCTCAACATCCGCTGGCCGAATCCGCCGCTGGACCAGGAGATGCGCCTGCACAAGTACGCGGTCGCCGCGGCGCAGGCCTTCGCACGGGCCAACAAGGTGGACCGCATCGTGCTGGACTCGCCGCGCGCGCGCCTCGGCATCGTCACCACCGGCAAGAGCTACCTGGATGTGCTGCAGGCGCTGGAGTACCTGGGTCTGGACGAACAGGCCTGCGCCGACATCGGCATCCGCGTCTACAAGGTGGGCATGACCTGGCCGCTGGAGCCGGTGGGCATCACCGAATTCGCGAAGGGGCTGGAAGACATCGTCGTGGTGGAGGAGAAGCGCGCCTTCATCGAGCGGCAGATGAAGGAATACTTCTACAACTGGCCGGCCAGCGCCGGTACACGTCCGTCCATCGTCGGCAAGTACGACGAAGGCGGCGAATGGATCCTGCCGTCCACCGGCGAGCTGACCCCGGCCACCATCGCCGGCGTGATCGGCAAGCGCATCCAGCGCTTCTTCACGACGGAGTCCATCGAGCAGCGCCTGCGCTGGATGGAAGAGAAGGAAGCCGAGATGGCGCTACCGCGCGCCAACTTCCCGCGCGTGCCGCACTACTGCTCGGGCTGCCCGCACAACACCTCGACCGTGGTGCCGGAAGGCTCGCGCGCGCTCGGCGGCATTGGCTGCCACTACATGGTCACATGGATGGACCGCGACACCGACACCTTCACCCACATGGGCGGCGAAGGCGTGACGTGGTCCGGGCAGGCACCGTTCACCGAGACCGAGCACGTGTTCCAGAACCTCGGCGACGGCACGTTCTTCCACTCCGGTTCGCTGGCGGTGCGCCAGTCGGTCGCCACCGGGGTGAACATCACCTACAAGATCCTCTACAACGACGCGGTGGCGATGACCGGCGGCCAGCCGGTGGACGGCACGCTGTCGGTGCCGCAGATCGCGCACATGATGCGGTCCGAGGGCGTCGATACGATCGTCGTGGTCAGCGATGAAGTCGGCAAGTGGAGCAAGCGCGAGATCTTCCCGTCCGGCGTCGAGTTCTTCGACCGCAAGGAACTGGACGACGTGCAGCGCCGCCTGCGCGAGGTGAAGGGTGTCTCCATCCTGATCTACGACCAGGTCTGTGCCACCGAGAAGCGCCGCCGCCGCAAGCGCGGCAAGCTGCCGGACCCTGCCAAGCGCACGATGGTCAACACGCTGGTCTGCGAAGGCTGCGGCGACTGCGGCGTGAAGAGCTTCTGCGTGTCGGTGCTGCCGAAGGAAACCGAGTTCGGCCGCAAGCGCGAGATCGACCAGTCGAATTGCAACAAGGACTTCCGCTGCGTCGACGGCTTCTGCCCCAGCTTCGTCACCGTGCACGGTGGCACGCCGCGCAAGGGCAAGAAAGCGAATGCCGCCGACCTGCTGGCCGCGCTGCCGGCGCCGGCGTTCAAGTCCGACCTCGACCAGCCCTGGAACATCCTGATCACCGGCGTCGGCGGCACCGGCGTGGTGACCATCGGCGCGCTGCTCGGCATGGCCGGCCACCTGGAAGGCAAGGGCGCCAGCGTCCTGGACCAGACCGGCCTGGCGCAGAAGGGCGGCGCGGTGACCACGCACATCCGCATCGCGCGCACCCCGGAGGACATCCACGCCGTGCGCATCGCCGCGGGCGAGGCCGACCTGGTGCTGGGCTGCGACATGGTGGTGGTCAACGACTATTGGGTGCTGTCGAAGGTGCGCGGCGAGCGCTCGCAGGTGGTGCTGAACACCTACGAAGCGATGCCGGGCACGTTCACCACGCATCCGGACATGCAGTTCCCGGCCGCCGACATCATCGCGGGCGTGAAGGTCGCCCTCGGCGGCCGCGAGCCGATGCTGGTGGATGCCACCCAGATCGCCACCGCGCTGATCGGCGACGCGATCGGCAGCAACCTCTTCATGCTGGGCTACGCTTGGCAGCAGGGCCTCGTGCCGATCTCGTTCGAGGCCATCATGCGCGCGGTGGAGCTCAACGGCGCCGCGATCGAGATGAACAAGACCGCCTTCGCGTGGGGCCGCCTGGCCGTGGTGAATCCGCAGGCCGTGCAGGAAGCCGCCGGCCTGATCCGCAACACGCAGACCGAAAGCGAGCGCACGCCGGGGGCGCTGCAGATCCTTCCCCCGGGCGAATGGGAAAGCAGCGAATGGGGCGCCAACAGCGCACCCCGCAATCCGGGCAACGAAAGCGAACTGCGCGGTCTGCCGGAAGGCGCTACCGGCAGCGGCGACAACGTCGCATTCCTGCCGCTCGACGACCTGCGCCTGTCGCGCTCGCTGGACGAGCTGATCGCCCGGCGTTCGGCGTTCCTCACCGAGTACCAGGATGCCGCCTACGCGAACCGCTACGCCGACCTGGTAGCGAAGGTCCGCTCCGCCGAGAACATCAAGGCGCCGGGTTCGACCGCATTGACCGAGGCGGTGGCCCGCTATTTCTTCAAGCTGATGGCCTACAAGGACGAATACGAAGTCGCGCGCCTGTACACCAGCGGCGACTTCCAGCGACGCCTGCAGCAACAGTTCGATGGCGACTACGAGGTGCACTTCCACCTGGCACCGCCGCTGTTCGCCAAGAAGGATGCGCACGGCCGCCTGATGAAGAAGGAGTACGGCCCCTGGATGTTCAAGGCATTCGGCCTGCTGGCGAAGCTGCGCTTCCTGCGCGGCGGCACCTTCGACGTGTTCGGCTATACCGAAGAGCGCAAGGGCGAGCGGCAGCTGATCGCCGACTACGCGAGGACGGTGGACGAACTGCTTGGCGCGCTGGATGCCGACCGCCTGGGGCTGGCCGTGGAGATCGCCAGCATCCCGGAGCACATCCGCGGCTACGGTCACGTCAAGGAGAAGCACTTGCACGCGGCCAAGGCGCGCGAGGCGGAACTGTTGGGCCTGTGGCGCAATCCCAGGTCGCTGCATATCGTGCAGGCCGCGTAGCAAGAAACCCCGCTTCGGCGGGGTTTTTTTTAGCGTGCGCCATGAATTCGCTCAATCGCTGTGGGAGCGACGTGAGTCGCGAACGCTGCCGTGTAGAAACCTTTCGGCACGGATCACGGCGGATAAGTGCGGATAAAGCACATCAGACATTCGTTTCTGATCCGCTGTTCTCGCCCTGATCCGTGTCGAACAAATGCTTTCGATCCACGGTCGCGACTCACGTCGCTCCTACAAGAATCTCCGTCGTCGCCAGACCAGGCAGCGGTTGTTGGCCGGCATGGGGTTGTCCTCGACCAGCGACAGGCCGATGCGACGCGCGAGCGCGTCGATGGCCTCGAAGTCGCGGATGCCCGAGGCGGGATCGCGGTCCTTCAACCATTGCTCGAACGCGCGGTTGCTGTCGCTGGTGAACTCGCCGCCATAGTTGAAAGGCCCGTAGACGATCAGCAAGCCGTTCGCCTCCAGCACCTTGCCGACGCCGGCGAAGAAGGCCTCGACCTGCGGCCAGCCCATGATGTGCAGGCTGTTGGCGGTGAAGACCGCATCGAAGCCGGCGTCGGGCCACGGCCCGTCGACGTCGAGTTCGAAGGCAGGCGGCGTGTTCGGCAACGCCGCGTCGTCCAACCATGCCCCGATGCCGGCCAGGTTTTCCGCGCGATCACTGCCCTGCCATGCCAGCCAGGGCATCCCGGCGGCGAAATGCACCGCGTGCTGGCCGGTACCGCTGCCGATCTCGAGCACGCGACGGGTGTCTGCAAGGTGGCGCTGCAACACCGACAGGATCGGGTCCCGGTTGCGTTCGCAGGACGGCGCGAAAGGTTTGGTCATGCCACGTAGCGTGCGCCACGCGCACGAGCCGCCGTTGCCGGAAGCGTCCTGACGTCATGCGTATGTCGCACGCTACGCGGCCCGCACATAGAAGCGCTTCGCACCGCCCTCGCCCGCCCGCTCCTCGACGGTGAAGTGGCGCGGATGCGCCTTCATCAGGTCGCTGAGCTTCTTGTGGCCGTAAAGCCGCGTGTCGAAATCGGGGCGCACCTTGTTGAGATAGCTGCCCACGCTGCCCAGGAAGGCCCATCCCTGGTCATCGCTCGCGTCTTCGATCGCCTGGCGGATCAACTGCAGCGGCAGCGACTCGTGCTTGCGCTGCTCGACGACGGGTGCGGCCGCAGGTTCGGCCTGCGTCGCCGGCTTCCTGGTCGCCGGCCTGGCGGTCTTCTTCGCCTGCTTCTGTGGCGGTGGTGGTGGCGGCGCGGGCGCTTCGCTGCGCAGCACCTCGACGTAGATGAACTTGTCGCAGGCCTGCACGAATGCATCCGGCGTCTTGCGCTCGCCGAAGCCGTATACCGTCAGGCCTTCCTCGCGCAGGCGCTGGGCCAGGCGGGTGAAGTCGCTGTCGCTTGAGACCAGGCACACGCCGTCGAAGCGCCGGGTGTACATCAGGTCCATCGCATCGATGATCAGCGAGCTGTCGGTGGCGTTCTTGCCACTGGTGTAGGCGAACTGCTGCACCGGATTGATCGAGTGCTTCAGCAGCGCCTGCTTCCATTGGGTCATGCGCGTGCTGGTGAAATCGCCGTAGATGCGCTTCACGCTGGCCACGCCGTACTTGGCCGTCTCCGCGAGCAGGCCCTCGATGACGGCCGGCTGGGCGTTGTCGGCATCGATCAGCACCGCGAGGCGGGGCTGTTCGTCGTCGTTCTCGAGCCGGGCGACCGGGCGGGATTTCATGCGGGTCGATTCCTGTACGGGATGAGGCCCATTGTGCACCACGTCACGGCGTCATGACCGCCGTCACTTGACGCTGCGATGCGTGCCGACGACAGTCCGGAGGCTGCCGTTTCCGGACCCGATCGATGCAACGACGCGACTTCCTCGCCCTGGGCGGACTGACCCTTGCCGGACTGGCCCTGCCCGGTGCGCGCGTCATCGCGGCCGAAGCGCTGCTGGAACCCGGCGACGTGGCGAAGAAGAAGCGCCTCGCCGAAGCCGCGCTGTCGGCCGCGACCGCGGCGGGTGCGAGCTACTGCGACGTGCGCGTCGGCCGCTACCTGCGGCAGTCGCTGATCACCCGTGAGGACAAGGTGCAGAACGTGGTGAACACCGAATCCTCCGGCATCGGCGTGCGCGTGATCGCGCAGGGCGCGTGGGGCTTCGCGGCGACGAACGACCAGACACCCGACGGCGTGGCCGCCGCCGCGCGCCAGGCCGTGGCGATCGCCCGCGCGAACGCGCGCATCCAAGGCAAGCCCGTGCAGCTGGCGCCGTTGGAAGGCGCCGGCGAGGTGAGCTGGCGCACGCCGATCGTGAAGAACGCGATGGCGGTGCCGGTGAAGGACAAGGTAGAGCTGCTGCTGGACGCGAATGCCACCGCGCTCGCTGCCGGCGCCAGCTTCGCGGCGTCGCGGATGTTCGTCATCAACGAGCAGAAGTATTTCGCCAGCACTGACGGTTCCTGGATCGACCAGGACGTGCACCGCATCTGGGTGCCCTTCACGGTGACGGTGGTGGACAAGGCGACCGGCAAGTTCAAGACGCGTGATGGACTCTCTGCCCCGATGGGCATGGGCTACGAGTACCTGGATGCGAACCCGGCCGACAGATTCGCGCTGCCGGGCGGCGTGGTGGCCTATGGCGCGTCGTACGACCTGCGCGAAGACATCGTGGCCGCGGCGAAGCAGGCGCGGGCCAAGCTGACCGCGCCGTCGGTAAAGCCCGGCAAGTACGACCTGGTGCTGGACCCGTCCAACCTGTTCCTGACCATCCATGAGAACGTCGGCCATCCGCTGGAGCTCGATCGCGTGCTCGGCTACGAAGCCAACTACGCCGGTACCAGTTTCGCCACGCTGGACAAGCGCGAGCAGCGCTTTCAGTGGGGCAGTCCGATCGTCAATTTCACCGCCGACAAGACCGAACCGCGCAGCCTCGGTGCGGTGGGCTACGACGACGAAGGCGTGAAGACCCGCCGCTGGGACCTGGTGAAGGACGGCGTGCTGGTCAACTACCAGGCCACGCGCGACGAGGTGCATATCCTCGGCGAGGACGCGTCGCACGGCTGCAGTTACGCCGATTCCTGGAGCAGCGTGCAGTTCCAGCGCATGGCCAACGTGTCGCTGGCGCCGGGCAAGACGCCGCTGACGGTGGCCGGGATGGTGAAGGACGTGGAGAACGGGCTGTACATCCACGGCCGCGGCTCGTACTCGATCGACCAGCAGCGCTACAACGCGCAGTTCGGCGGGCAGCTCTACTTCGAGATCAAGGATGGCCAGGTCACGCGCCAGGTCGAGGATGCGGCCTACCAGATCCGTACGCCGGAGTTCTGGAACGCCTGCACCGCGATCTGCGACGCGCGCGATTTCCGCCTTGGCGGTTCGTTCTTCGACGGCAAGGGCCAGCCCAGCCAGGTATCGGCCGTGTCGCACGGCTCGGCCACCACGCGCTTCAACGGCATCAACATCATCAACACGGCGCGCAGCTTGGGGTGATGCGAAGGCGTCGATCCGGGCATCGCGACACCGTGTGTATGCCGAAAGTCATTTGACGCTGTCTGCACGCGGGCGCAAGAATCCGGGACGACCTGTGCGGTGGTGAAGGCGCAGGCCGGAATGCTCCCGTCGCAGTGCCCCGCCTGCCGCCCGGCAGGCCCAACCGGTGGAGAATTGCCTTGCAACGTCGTGACTTCCTGGCCATGACCGGCCTCAGCCTGGGCGGCCTGATGGTGCCGTCCTTCTTCGGCAAGGCGATTGCCGCCGAGCAGCTCCAGTCCACCCTCGATGTCGCCTTCAAGAAGCGCCTCGCCGACGCCGCGCTCGCGGCGGCCAAGCAGGCCGGCGCCACCTACTGCGACGTGCGCATCGGGCGCTACCTGCGCCAGTTCGTCATAACCCGCGAGGACAAGGTGCAGAACGTGGTGAACACCGAGTCCACCGGCGCCGGCATCCGCGTGATCGCCAACGGCGCGTGGGGCTTCGCCGCCACCAACACGCTGACCGCCGAGGGCGTGGCCGCCGCCGCGCGCCAGGCCGCCGCCATCGCCAAGGCCAACAGCAAGACCCAGACCGCGCCGGTGCAGCTGGCCAAGGCGCCGGGCTTCGGCGAGGTGTCGTGGAAGACGCCGATCAAGAAGAACGCGATGGACGTGCCGATCAAGGACAAGGTCGACCTGCTGCTGGGCGTCAACGCCGCGGCGATCAACGCCGGCGCGGACTTCGTCAACTCGATGATGTTCCTGGTCAACGAGCAGAAGTATTTCGCCAGCACCGACGGCTCCTTCATCGACCAGGACGTGCACCGTATCTGGGTGCCGATGACGGTCACCGCCATTGACAAGGCCAGCGGCAAGTTCCGCACCCGCGATGGCCTGTCCGCGCCGATGGGCCTGGGCTACGAATACCTCGATGGCGACGCCGGCCAGAAGTTCACCTCGCCCAACGGCGTGGTCAACTACGGCCTGTCGTACGACATGAAGGAAGACGCCATCGCGGCCGCCAAGCAGGCGCGCGCGAAGCTGACCGCGCCGTCGGTGAAGCCGGGCAAGTACGACTTGGTCCTGGATCCCTCGCACACCTGGCTGACCATCCACGAATCGGTCGGCCATCCGCTCGAGCTGGACCGCGTGCTCGGCTACGAGGCCAACTACGCCGGCACCAGCTTCGCCACGCTGGACAAGCGCGAGCAGCGCTTCCAGTACGGCAGCGAGCTGGTCAACCTGTTCGCCGACAAGACCCAGCCCGGCAGCCTGGGCGCGGTCGGCTACGACGACGAAGGCGTGAAGACCAAGCGCTGGGACCTGGTGAGCGCCGGCAAGCTGGTCGACTACCAGACCATCCGCGACCAGGCCCACATCCTGGGCAAGACCGAATCCGACGGCTGCTGCTACGCCGACTCGTGGAGCAGCGTGCAGTTCCAGCGCATGGCCAACGTGTCGCTGGCCGCCGGCAAGACCAAGCTGTCCGTGGCCGACATGGTGAAGAACGTCGAGAACGGCATCTACATCATCGGCGACGGCTCGTTCTCGATCGACCAGCAGCGCTACAACGCTCAGTTCGGCGGCCAGCTCTTCTACGAGATCAAGAACGGCAAGATCACCCAGCAGATCGAGGACGTGGCCTACCAGATCCGCACGCCGGAATTCTGGAACGCCTGCACCGCCGTCTGCGACGAGAGCGACTACCGCCTGGGTGGTTCGTTCTTCGACGGCAAGGGCCAGCCCGGCCAGGTGTCCGCGGTGTCGCACGGGTCGTCCACCGCGCGCTTCAACGGCATCAACGTCATCAACACCGCCCGCTCGCTCGGCTGACCGGCGCAAGGAGATCCCAGAACATGAGCATCCTCACCGAAGCGCAGGCCAAGGCCATCCTGGACAAGGTCATCGCGCTGTCCACCGCCGACGAATGCACCGCGTCCCTCACCGGCTCCGTCGACGGCAACATCCGTTTCGCGCTGAACAACGTCTCCACCAGCGGCATCGTCAGCAATACCGACCTGGGCGTGCAGGTGGCGTTCGGCAAGCGCGTGGGCATCGCGACGATCAACGAGTTCGACGACGCCGCGCTGGAGCGCGTGGTCCGCCGCGCCGAAGACCTCGCCCGCCTGGCGCCGGAGAACCCCGAGTTCATGCCGGCCGTCGAGAAGCAGACCTACAAGCCCAGCGCCACCTTCAGCGAATCCACCGCCGCCATCACGCCCGAGTTCCGCGCCCAGGTCGCCGCCGACTCGATCGGCCCCTGCAAGGCGGAGAAGCTGATCGCCGCGGGCTTCCTCGAAGACGGCCAGAGCTTCGTCGCGTTCGCCAACAGCAAGGGCAACTTCGGTTACCAGCGCGCGACCGCGTTCAACTACACCTGCACGGTGCGCACCGAGGACGGCCGCGGTTCCGGCTGGGTCGGCCGCAACCTGAAGGACGCGAACGCATTTAAGGCCGACAGCGACATCCGCACCGCGATGCGCAAGGCCAGCGAATCGGCCGAAGCCAAGGCGCTGGAGCCGGGCAAGTACACGGTGATCCTGGAACCGGCCGCGGCCGCGGGCCTGATCTCGTTCATGATGAACTTCTTCGACGCGCGCCAGGCCGACGAAGGCCGCAGCTTCCTGTCCAAGAAGGGCGGCGGCAACAAGCTGGGCGAGCAGGTCTACGACCCGCGCGTGAACATCAGCGCCGACCCGTGGCACCCCGGCGCGGAAGTGATGCCATGGGATGGCGAAGGCCTGCCGCGCGAGAAGATGGCCATCGTCGAGAACGGCAAGATCGCCAACCTGGAGTACTCGCGCTTCTGGGCGCAGAAGCAGGGCAAGCGCGCGATCGGCTCGCCCGGCAACCTGCTGGTGGCCGGCGGCACCAAGTCCACGGCCGAACTGGTCGCCGGTACGCAGAAGGGCATCCTGGTCACGCGTACCTGGTACATCCGCATGGTCGATCCGCAGACCGTGCTGCTGACCGGCCTGACCCGCGACGGCACGTTCTACATCGAGAACGGGCAGATCAAGCATCCGGTGAAGAATTTCCGCTTCAACGAGTCGCCGGTGATCATGCTCAACAACATCGAGGAACTGGGCAAGCCGGTGCGCGTGGCCGGCGACGAGTCCAGCTTCGTGATGATGATCCCGCCGATGAAGCTGCGCGACTTCACCTTCACCTCGCTGTCGGACGCGGTGTAACGCTTTTCTCCTTCTCCCCTCGGGAGAAGGTGCCCGAAGGGCGGATGAGGGGCGAACGAAGTCCATGATGCTCGAACCATCGGGACTCCATCGCCCCTCACCCCAACCCCTCTCTCCCACCGGGACTTCCTGCGGTCGCCGTCGGGAGAGGGGCTTTCAGAGACCTCGGCTTTGCTCCACACCCGGCTAACGCGTGCGCAGTTCCTCCACCTGATGCTCGGCGGCATGGTGACGGCCGCATTGCCCAGGCAGGCACGCGCAGCGGGCCACTACGATTTCCATTTCACCCGGCTGAAGTACGACTCCGGCGACTGGGACGTGGACGCGCGCATGCCGTCCAACCTGATCACCTCGCTGATCGACTACACCACGATGCGCGTGGACCCGAAGGAACACGTGCTGGCGCTGTCCGATCCGCGCATGCTCGCCGCCCCGTTCTGCTACCTGGCCGGGCACAAGCTGGTGGAGTTCAACCCGGTGGAGCGCCGCCACTTCGAGCGCTACGTGCGCAACGGCGGCTTCGTGTTCGTCGATGACTGCAACCACGATATCGACGGGCTGTTCGCCAGGTCGTTCGAGGCGCAGATGGCGTCGATCTTCGGCGCGAAGGCGATGAAGAAGCTGCCGAACACGCACGCGATCTATTCTTCGTTCTTCAAGTTCGATGGCCCGCCGGCCACCAGCTTCGAGCTCAACGGCTGGGGCGACGACCTGGTGCACGAGTACCTGCAGGGCATCGAGATCAACGGCCGCCTCGGCGTGCTCTACAGCAACAAGGACTACGGCTGCGAGTGGGACTACGACTGGCGCAACAAACGCTTCCTGGCCGAGGACAACACCAAGTTCGCGGTCAACCTCGTGATCTACGCGCTGACGACATGAGGAAAGACAACGCCATACCACTCGCCTCGCTGGCGCTCTGGGGCGCCTCGCTCGCCTACGTGTGGACGATATCCGGCCAGCCACGCATGGCGGACGGCGGACTGTCGGGCGACGAGATGTCCCTGATCGAGATGGCGATGACGCTGGCCGTCCCGTTGGCCACGTTCGCCTCGATGTTCATCGCCATGCGGCGCGCGTACTGGAACGGCAGCCGATTCTGGTTGTTCGCATGCCTCTTGCTCTGGCCACTCGCCTACGTCTACGCCCTGCTCATCAACCGTACCGACCTGCATTGAGCAGGCTCCGGACATTCTGAAACGACGGAATCCCCATGGCATCCATCACCGAATCCGACCTCCAGCAGCAACTCGCCACGCTGGGCGAACTCCGCGCCGCCATCGGCCAGGCCATCGTCGGCCAGCAGGACGTGGTGGAGCAGTTGCTGATCGGCCTGCTCGCCGGCGGTCACTGCCTGCTCGAAGGCGTGCCCGGGCTGGGCAAGACGTTGCTGGTGCGCTCGCTGGGCGAGGCCCTGCACCTGCAGTTCCGTCGTGTGCAGTTCACCCCGGACCTGATGCCCAGCGACATCCTCGGCACCGAGCTGCTGGAGGAAGACCACGGCACGGGCCATCGCCATTTCCGTTTCCAGCCCGGCCCGATCTTCACCAACCTGCTGCTCGCCGACGAACTCAACCGAACGCCGCCGAAGACCCAGGCCGCGCTGCTGGAGGCGATGCAGGAACGCACCGTCAGCTACGCCGGCACCACGCATGCGTTGCCGTCGCCGTTCTTCGTGCTGGCCACGCAGAACCCGCTCGAACAGGCTGGCACCTACCCGTTGCCGGAAGCGCAGCTCGACCGGTTCCTGCTGCACATCCGCGTGGACTATCCCACCGAGCAGGAGGAACACGACATCCTCGCGCAGACCACCGGCCGTGCCGGCGGCGCGGTACCGCGTGTGATGGAAGGCGAGGCCGTCCTCGCGCTGCAGAAGCATGTGCGCGACGTGCATGTCAGCGAGGACCTGTTGCGCTGGATCACCAAGCTCGTGCGCGCCAGCCGTCCCGGTGATGGCGTGCCGGAGGAGATCCGCAAGTACGTGCGCTGGGGCGCCGGTCCGCGCGCCGGCCAGTCGCTGGTGCTGGCCGCGAAGGCCCGCGCCTTGCTGCACGGCCGCCTGGCGGCGACGCGTGAGGATATCGTCGTGCTGGCGAAGCCGGTGATGCGCCACCGCCTGCTGCTGTCGTTCGCTGCCGAGGCCGAACAGGTCAGCGCGGACGACGTGATCGCCGCGCTGCTGCGCGGCGTGCCGCTCGCCGCCTGATCGACCGCCCATGGCGCACGACCTGATCCCCGCCGACGTCCGCAGCCGGTTGAAGGACCTGCGGCTGACCGCGCGCCGTGCGATCGGTGCGCAGGGGATCGGCGTGCACCACAGCCGCAGCCGCGGTGCCGGCCTGGAGTTCGCGCAGTACCGCGCCTACGAGCCCGGCGACGAGCTGCGCCAGATCGACTGGAAACTGTACGCGCGCTCGGACCGCTTCTTCGTGCGCGAAGCCGAGCGCGAGAGTCCGCTGACGGTGTGGATCGTGCTCGACGCGACCGCCTCGATGGCCCAACGCGACGGCGCGTGCGGTACGCGTTTCGACACTGCGCGCAGCCTCGCCGCCTGCGTCGCCGAACTCGCGCTGCGCCAGGGCGACCGCTTCGGCCTGCTCGTGCTGCACGGCGAGGGCGTGCGCCTGGTCGCGCCCGGGAACGGCGCGCGCCAGCGCGACCAGCTGCTGCTCGCGCTGCATGGCCTGCGTGCGGACGGCGCGTTTCCTGCGCAGGAACGGCTGGGCGCGGTGTTCGAACGCATCGCCGCCGGCGACCTGGTGCTGGTGCTGAGCGACTGGTTCGACGACGCGATGCCCGCGCTGGTGGAGCGGCTCGCTGCCGCGCGGCGCGAGGTGCTGGCCATCCAGCTGCTGACCGCGGAAGAACGCGATTTCTCCTATACCGGTGGCCATCGCTTCCGCGATCCGGAAACCGGCGAGGAGCTGCTGGGCGATGCGGCGGCCCTGCGCGCGGACTACCTGCGCCGCTTCGCGGATGCGCAGGGCGTGCTTGATGCGCGCCTGGACGCGGCCGGCATCCGCCACGCCCGCCACTACACCGACCAGCAGCTGGACCTGCCGCTGCGCCGGCTGTTCGGCGCGCGTGACGCGGCGGAGTACGCATGAGCCTGGCGTTCCTGCTGCCGGCCGGCCTGGCCGCGTTCGCGGCGTTGCTGCTGCCGCTGCTGCTGCATCTCGCGCGCCGGCACGAGCAGACGCCGACCGATTTCGCCGCGCTGCGATGGCTGCGGCAGAAGCCGAAGCCGCGCCACCGCATCCGTTTCGACGAATGGCCGTTGCTGTTGCTGCGCCTGCTGCTGCTCGCATTGCTCGCGCTGTGGCTGGCCCGGCCGGTGCTGTCGGGCCTGGACGACACGCGGCCGTGGACGGTCGCCGTGCCCGGCGTGGAGGCAGGCTTCGCACGTACGACCTCCGATGCGCGCATGCGGCTGCACTGGCTGGCGCCGGGCTTCCCGTCGCTGGATGCGCCGATGCCTGCCGGTACGCCGGCCATCGGCAGCCTGCTGCGGCAACTCGATGCCGAACTGCCGCCTGGCGTCGCGTTGACCGTGATCGTGCCTGCAACCTTGCAGGGTGCGGATGCCGAGAGGCCCGCGCTGTCGCGTGCGGTGGCCTGGAAGGTCGTCGACGGTGCGATGCCGACAGCGTCGGCGAAGGCCTCGCCATCGCCTGCATGGGCGATCCGCCACCCAATAGGCGACGAACATGCGCTGCGCTACCTGCGCGCCGCCGCACGGGCGTGGCAGCCGAACAGCGCGACGGCCGTGCAGATCGGGACCACCGACGCGCCGTTGCCTCCGCCGTCGCAGCCGCTGGTGTGGCTGGCGCGCGGACCGGTGCCCGCGCCGGTCGTGCAATGGATCTCGGCCGGCGGCGTCGCCTTGCTCGCCCATGAAACGACAGTGGACGGCATTGCGATGTCGTCGACGGCCTGGCGCGACGCCGAAGGTGCGCCACTGGTCGAAAGCGCCGTGCTCGGCCAGGGCCGGGTGATGCGCTTCACCCGTGCGCTGCGGCCCGACGCGATGCCGGCGCTGCTCGACGACGATTTCCCGCACCGCCTGCGCGCCCTGTTCGACGGTCCCGCTGCCGCACCCACGCGCGTGTTCGCGACGGACTACGCGCCGACTCGCGGTGGCGCGACCTATCCGGTCGCACCACGCGACCTGCAACCCTGGCTCGCCCTGCTGATCGCGGTGTTGGTGCTGGTGGAACGCTGGATGGCCACGCGACGGACGCGGAGCGTGGCGCCATGACGTTGTCGGCCTTGGATCGTCTCGCCCAAGTCCGTCGCCATGCGACGCTCGGCCAACTGGCGTTGGGAGCACCGATTCCCGTCGCGCTCGCCGGTGTGTTGTGGCGCTTCGTATCGCCCATGCTCGCCGTGGCCGTCGCGCTGGGCGGGATCGCGGTACTCGCCGCGCTGGCCTGGCGACGCGCACGCGCGTTCGACACCGCCTGGCTGGTGCGCCAGTTGGATGCGCGCCGCAAGGACCTCGACGACAGCAGCGATCTGCTGCTGGCACCACCCGCTTCGCTGACACCGCTGCAACAGCTGCAGCAAGCGCGCGTCCGCGAACGGCTGCGCAGCCAGCCGGCACCGGACCTGCGCACGCCGTGGCCTTGGCCGCGCGTCGTGGCGATGTGGCTGGTGGCCGGCCTGGTGATCGCCGTGTCGGCGTTGTGGCCGGCGCGCGCACCGATGGCCAGCACGCTCGCGCCTGCGGACGAAGAAACATCGGTCGTTCCCGGCGTCCCGCGCTTGGTCGGCCAACGCTTGCACGTCGCGCCGCCGTCCTACACGGGCCAGCCGGCGCGCGACGAAGCCACGCTCGATGCGAAAGCCCCCGTCGGCTCGCGACTCGCCTGGACGCTGCGCTTCGAACCGCAACCGACCCGCGCCGATCTGGTCTTCCACGACGGCCAGCGCATCGCGATGCAGCGCGACGGCGACACCTGGCGAGCGACGCATCGCCTCGCGAAATCCACGCTGTACCGCGTGGTGGCCGCCGGCACCGAGGCGCAACCGCCGTCGAAACTCCGTCGACTGGATGCCATTCCCGATCGCGCGCCGCAGGTGAAGGTGCTGGCGCCCGACCGCGGCCTCAGCCTGGTGGCGGTCGGACAGACGCGCTGGGCGCTCGCCTTCGAAGCCCGCGACGACTACGGCGTGGCCGCGAGCGCCACCTTGAAGCTGACGCTCGCGCAAGGCAGCGGCGAGAACATCGCGTTCAAGGAACAGGCGATGACGCTGCACGGCACCGGCCCCGCGACCGCGCGCCGGTTCGCCGCCTCGCTGGACCTGAAGGCGCTCGGCATGGCCGTGGGCGATGACCTGATCGCACAGCTCACCGTGCGCGACACGCGCGCGCCGACGCCGCAGACCGCGCAGAGTCCCGGGCTGATCCTGCGCTGGCCGGCGGACCTGGGCGAGGAAAGCACGGGCCTGGAAGGACTGGTGAAGAAGGTGATGCCGGCCTACTTCCGCAGCCAGCGCCAGATCATCATCGACGCAGAAGCGCTGCAGAAGCAGAAACGCGGCCTGGCGGCGGACACGTTCGTCACGCGCTCGGATGCGATCGGCGTGGACCAGCGCATCCTGCGCCTGCGCTACGGCCAGTTCCTCGGCGAGGAAGCCGAAGGCGAGCCGCAACCGCCGCCGACCAGCGACACCGACGACGACCACGCGGACGACGACGGACACGATCACGCCGGAACCCCGACCGCCGCGCAGGACGATCACGACCATGCGACGTCGGCGAGCGGCGCCAGCTTCGGTCGCGAAGCCGACGTGCTGGAAGCCTACGGCCACACGCACGACCACGCGGAAGCCGCGACGCTGCTCGACCCCGACACGCGCGCCACGCTGAAGAAAGCGTTGGACCAGATGTGGCAATCGGAACTTCACCTGCGCCAGGGACAGCCGGACCGCGCACTGCCGTTCGCGTACAAGGCGCTGGAGTACATCAAGCAGGTGCAACAGGCGACGCGCATCTACCTGGCCCGCGTGGGACCGGAGCTGCCGCCGATCGACGAGACGCGCCGGATGGGCGGCGATCGCAAGGGCATCGGCTCACGCGCGCTCGGCCCGCTCGCCCCGATGCCCGACGACGTCGACGCGGCCCCCGCTCGCGCATGGCGCGCCCTGGCCAACGATCGCGCGCCGGCGGATGGCGCGGACCTGGACGCGCTGCACACCTGGCTGCGCACGAACGAAGCACGCGTGCCGGATGCGCTGGACCTGTTCGCGGCCATCGATGAGGTGCGCGGCGATCCGGCCTGCACGCCCTGCCGTGCGCGCCTGCGTGCGCTGCTGTGGTCGGCGTCGCCGCAACCGCCCGCACAGGTCCGCCGTCGGGCCGCGCCGGACGATGCTGGCCGTCGCTATCTCGATGCCCTCCAGCAGGAGCCCGCGCGATGACCTTGCCCGCGCTCCTGCCCTGGCTGCTGGCCGGCCTGCTCGCGCTCGGTGTGCTGGTCGCGTGGGCGCGCCTGATCGCGCGGCGTCGCGGTGCTTCCACGGACGTGCGCGGCTCCCGCACCCGCTTCCTGCTGCTGTGCGTGCTGCAACCCGTCTGCGCGCTGCTGCTCTACTTCACCCTGCTGCCGCCTCGGCAGGCATCGACCCCCGGCACACTGGTGGTGATGACCGCGAACGCCGGGGAAGTTGCCCTGCCCGTGGCGCTGCAGGGCCAGCCCCGCGTCGCCCTGCCGGAGGCCGCGGCCTCCGACGGCAGCGAGCGCGTGCCGGACCTGGGCACTGCGCTGCGCCGGCATCCGGACGTGGGGACGCTGCACGTCGTCGGTGATGGACTGGAAGCCCGCGACCGCGATGCGCTCGGCGACCGGCGCGTCATGTATTCGCCTACCGCCTTGCCGCGCGGTGTCGTCGAACTCGCGCCGGTGGGTGTCGTGGCGCCGGGCGACACCTTCATCGCCAGCGGTCGCGTGAACGACGTGCCGAAGGCGACGGTGGTGCTGTTCGACCCCGCAGGCCAGCGCGTCGATGCCGCGCCGGTGGACGAGCAGGGTCGCTTCCGCCTCACCGGTGTCGCCCGCCTGCCCGGGCCGGCGCTGTTCCGGGTAGAGGTGCGGGAAGCGCGCGGTAGCGTGGCCGATGCCGCGTCGCTGCCGGTCTGGACGCAGCCCACGACGCCGCCCCGCGTGTGGGTGCTCGCCGGTGCGCCCAATGCCGAGGGCAAATACCTGCGTCGCTGGGCGACCGACGTGAGCATCCCGCTCCACATGCAGGTCAGCCTCGGCGGCGGCATGCAGCTCGGCGACGCTCCGTTGCCGATGAACGCCGAGACGCTGCGCCGTTTCGACCTGCTGGTGCTGGATGCGCGCAGTGCCGCGGGACTCGGCGAAGCGCAACGTGCGGCGCTCGGCGCGGCCGTGCGCGACGGACTGGGCGTGCTGGTGCGTGCCGACGGACCGATCTCCCCGCCCGTGCAACGCCTGCTGGGCGTGCCGGCCGTCGGCAACGACGAATCCGAGTTCCGCCTGTCTCGTCCCGCGCCGGACGACGACGCCTGGCGCGCACGACGCGGCGCAGGCACGGCAGACCTGCCGGTGGATGCCGACGCCGTGCCGGGCGGCCTGCCCGTCCTCACGCGGCGGTCGGTGCGGATGCCTGCGGGTGACGATGTCGCACTGCTGCGGGACGCGGCCGGCGCACCGGCCGCGTGGTGGCACGCAATGGGGCGCGGCCGGGTCGGCGTGTGGACGCCGGCCGATACCTACACGCTGGTGCTGGCGGGCCACGCCGACGTGCACGCCGCGCTGTGGTCGCAGGCGTTCGCCACGCTGGCACGCGCGGGCGCGCAGTCCATTGCTGCGGCGCCCGACGGCGCGCGCGTGGGCGAGCGCGTGGCGCTGTGCGGCATCGCAGACGACGCACGGATCGTCGCACCCGACGGCATCACGACGCAGGGAGTGCGTGATCCCGCCTCCGGCAGCGCGCGCTGCGCAGGCTTCTGGCCGCGAAGCGCGGGCTGGCATCAGCTGAGAGTGGGCGACGCCGCGACGCCATTCTTCGTCCGCGCCGAAGACGATGCACCGTCGCTGCATCGCGCCGAGCTCCAGGCGCAGACACGCTCGCGCACAGGCGCCGCGAGCACGGTGGTGGCATCGTCATCGGCCATGGAAGGCGTTCGCGGGCCCGCCTGGCCGTGGTTCCTCGCCTGGCTTTCCGCCAGCGCGCTGCTATGGTGGCTCGAACGCAGGCGCGCGCCGGCCGGTTAACGACTCTCGAATGTCCGGTGCGTAATCCTTCCTTCCATCTCACCCTCCGGAGTTACGCATGATCCGAACGGCGATTCCCGCCTTGCTGTTGACCCTCTCGCTGGCCGCCTGCTCTTCGCCCGAGGCCGACGAACAGACCGCCGCCGCCGAACAGTCCCAGGCCGCGGCCAGCGAAGCGGCCACGCCGCCCGCCGCCGAGCCCGCGCCGGCCGAACTCGCCGGCAGCTGCGACGACACCCAGGCGCAGTGGATCATCGGCAAGACTGCGAGCGAGGCCGACATCGAACAGGCCAAGGCCGACAGCAAGTCCGAGGCCGTGCGCGCGCTGAAGCCGGGCGACGCCGCGACGATGGACTTCAATCCGAACCGCCTGAACATCATCCTCGACGAGAAGGGCGCGGCGACCTCGGTCAACTGCGGCTGACGCTTCGCGCCACGTCCCTCGGACGACGAACCGCCCGCGGCGACGCGGGCGGTTTTTTGTTGTCCGCCGGACACGGTTTTGCACAGTGAAAAGTTGCCTTTGCAACCAACAGGTGGTGCGCCATAGGTGTTGTTGCGGCGTCGCAACATCTATGGTCTAGTCGGATTTCCGGTGACATTTCGAAGTGCCGCTGCGTGGGCAGGGCACGGTGTCGCCGTCACTCCGGTTTGAGGCAAGACATGGCCCCTCGCAATCGCCAAGGCGGCTTTGAACAGGGTCTCTACGACCCGAACGACGAACGCGACGCCTGCGGCTTCGGCATGATCGCGCAGCTCGACGACCAGCCCTCGCGCGCGCTGGTCGACACTGCGATCGCGGCGCTCTCGCGCATGACCCACCGTGGTGGCGTGGCCGCCGACGGTCTCACCGGCGACGGCTGCGGCCTGCTGATCCGCAAGCCGGAGGCATTCCTCCGCGCGCTCGCCGCCGAATCCGGCATCGCACTGGGCGCGCGCTTCGCCGCGGGCCTGGTGTTCCTGCCGCACGACGAGGTGCAGGCCGCGCAATGCCGCGCCGCGCTCGAAGCCGAACTGTTCCGCACCGGCGTGGCGGTGAAGGGCTGGCGCGTGCCGCCCACCAACGACGCCGTCTGCGGCCAATTGGCCAAGGACACCCTGCCGCGCATCGAACAGCTCTACGTCGAGGCCGACGAAGGACAGAAGGACGAAGCCTTCGCGCTGGCGCTGTTCCTCGCGCGCCGCCGGGCCGAACAGCAGCTGCGCGCGTCCGTGCCCGACTTCTACGTGGTCACGCTGTCGCCGCATGCGATCGGCTACAAGGGCATGGTGCTGCCGGACAAGTTGTCGACCTTCTTCCCGGACCTGCAGCGCAGCGACCTGGCCAGCAGCGCGGTGGTGTTCCACCAGCGCTTCTCCACCAACACGCTGCCGCGCTGGCCGCTGGCGCATCCGTTCCGGCTGCTGGCGCACAACGGCGAGATCAACACCATCGAGGGCAACCGCCGCTGGGCGCAGGCGCGCAGCAAGGTGTGGAAGACGCCGCGCTTCGACATCGGCGAATTCGACCCGGTCATCTCGATGCACGGCTCCGATTCGCAGAGCCTGGACAACATGCTGGAGCTGCTGGTCGCCGGGGGCATGGAGCTGATCCAGGCGCTGCGCATCCTGGTGCCGCCGGCGACGCAGTCGCTGGAGTTCAAGGACGCCGATCTGGCCGCGTTCTACGAGTTCTACGGCCTCAATACCGAACCGTG
Source organism: uncultured Pseudoxanthomonas sp. (assembly GCF_947498795.1). Taxonomy (NCBI): domain Bacteria; kingdom Pseudomonadati; phylum Pseudomonadota; class Gammaproteobacteria; order Lysobacterales; family Lysobacteraceae; genus Pseudoxanthomonas; species uncultured Pseudoxanthomonas sp. The sequence goes on from NZ_CANMLQ010000004.1 coordinate 35,152, forward strand.
GGACGGCCCGGCGGGCATCGTCTCCATGGACGCGCGCTACGCCGCGTGCACGCTGGACCGCAACGGCCTGCGCCCCGCGCGCTGGATGCTGACCAGCGACCGCCACTTCATCGTCGCCAGCGAAGCCGGCGTGTGGGAAGTGCCGGCCGAACGCGTCACCCGCAAGGGCAAGCTCGGCCCGGGCGAGATGATGGCCATCGACCTGCGCCGCGGCGACCTGCTCGACAGCGAAGCGGTGGACCGCATCAACCGCGGCCGCGCGCCGTACAAGCAGTGGCTGCACCAGGGCGTGACCTACCTGCAGACCGAACTGATCGATCCGTCGCTGGTCGAGGAACCCTTCGACGAACGCACGCTGCGCGGCTACCACAAGCTGTTCCAGCTCTCGACCGAGGAAGTGGAGCAGGTGCTGCGCCCGCTCGCCGAGACCGAGCAGGAAGCCACCGGCTCGATGGGCGACGACACCCCGATGGCGGTGCTCAGCCGGCAGACGCGGCCGCTGTACGACTACTTCCGCCAGGCGTTCGCGCAGGTCACCAACCCGCCGATCGATCCGTTGCGCGAAGACTGCGTGATGTCGCTGACCACCCAGCTGGGCCGGGAGACCAACATCTTCCACGCCGGCCCGGAGACGGTGAACCACGTCATCCTCAATTCGCCGGTGCTGAGCCAGCGCAAGCTGCGGCAGTTGCTGAAGATGCCGCAGTACGTCGAGAAGAACCGCCTGATCGACCTGTCCTATTCGCACGAGGAAGGCCTGAAGGTGGGCCTGGAGCGGATCTGCCGCGAGGCCGAACAGGCGGCGCGCGACGGCGACGTCATGCTGCTGCTGTCCGACCGCTACCCTCAGCCGGGCCGGCCGATGGCGCATGCGCTGCTCGCCACCGGCGCCGTGCACCACCACCTCTGCCGCGTGGGCCTGCGCTGCGACGCCAACCTGATCGTCGAGACCGGCACCGCGCGCGATCCGCACCACATGGCCTGCCTGATCGGCGTGGGTGCCACCGCGGTGTATCCGTACCTGGCCTACCAGACGCTGTTCGACCTGGGCCGGCGCGGCATCCTGCAGATCAAGAAGGGCGGCGAGCAGGCGCAGATCGGCCGCAGCTATCGCAAGGGCATCTACAAGGGCCTGTCGAAGATCATTTCGAAGATGGGCATCTGCACCATCAGCAGCTACCGCGGCGCGCAGCTGTTCGAAATCGTCGGCCTGGATCCGGACGTCGTCGACCTGTGCTTCGCCGAGACGCCATCGCGGATCGGCGGCGTGGGGTTCGAACGCCTCGACCTGGAGGCGCGCCAGCTCGATACGCGTGCGTGGAACGACCGTGAATCACCGGACGTCGGCGGCTTGCTGAAGTACGTGCACGGCGGCGAGTACCACATGTACAACCCGGACGTGGTGATGACGCTGCAGCGCGCGACGCGCACCGGCGACGCCCGCGACTGGCAGGCCTACGCGGACGCCGTGAACTCGCGCCCGCCGTCGGCACTGCGCGATCTGCTGCAGCTGAAGAAAGCCGAGGTGCCGACGCCGATCAACGAAGTGGCCGATGCCACCGATCTGCTGCGACGCTTCGACACCGCGGCGATCTCGCTCGGCGCGTTGTCGCCGGAAGCGCACGAAGCGCTCGCCATCGCGATGAACCGGCTCGGCGGCCGCAGCAACTCCGGTGAAGGCGGCGAAGACCCCGCGCGCTATGGCACCGAGAAGCGCAGCAAGATCAAGCAGGTCGCGTCCGGCCGCTTCGGCGTGACGCCGGAGTACCTGGTCAATGCCGAAGTGCTGCAGATCAAGGTCGCGCAGGGCGCCAAGCCCGGCGAAGGCGGCCAGCTGCCGGGCCACAAGGTCAACGAGCTGATCGCGCGCCTGCGCTACGCCAAGCCTGGCATCGGCCTGATCTCGCCGCCGCCGCACCACGACATCTACTCGATCGAAGACCTCGCGCAGCTGATCTACGACCTCAAGCAGATCAACCCGACCGCCCTGGTCTCGGTGAAGCTGGTCAGCCATGCGGGCGTGGGCACGATCGCCGCCGGCGTGGTGAAGGCCGGCGCGGACCTGATCACCATCTCCGGCCACGACGGCGGCACCGGCGCCAGCCCGGTGAGCTCGATCCGGTATGCCGGCGTGCCTTGGGAACTCGGCGTGGCCGAAGCGCACCACGCGCTGGTGGTGAACCAGCTGCGCGACCGCACCGTGCTGCAGACCGACGGCGGCCTGAAGACCGGCCTGGACGTGGTCAAGGCCGCGCTGCTCGGCGCCGACAGCTTCGGCTTCGGCACCGGCCCGATGATTGTGCTCGGCTGCAAGTACCTGCGCATCTGCCACCTCAACAACTGCGCCACCGGCGTGGCCACGCAGGACGAGCGCCTGCGCACGCAGTACTTCACCGGCCTGCCCGAGCGCGTGGAGAACTTCTTCCGCCTGCTGTCCGAGGAAGTGCGGCAGTGGCTGTCGTACCTCGGCGCGCGTTCGCTCGACGAGATCGTCGGCCGCACCGACCTGCTGCAGCAACTCGACGTATCGCCCCGCGAAGGCGTGAACGTCGATCTGTCGCGACTGCTGAAGGGCGCGCAGTTCGACAGCAGCAGCTGCGCGGCGCAACGCCTGTACGAATCGCCGGACAGCCTGGCCACGCAGCTCGATGGTCTGCTCGCCGAGCCGATCCGCAAGAAGAGCGGCGGCGACCATCGCTTCCTGATCCACAACACCGACCGCAGCATCGGCACCCGCCTGTCGGGCGCCATCGCGCGCCAGCACGGCAACCAGGGCATGGCCGATGCGCCGCTGAACCTGCGCTTCCGCGGCACCGCGGGGCAGAGCTTCGGCGCGTTCAACGCCGGCGGCCTGCAGATGGAGCTGGAGGGCGAAGCCAACGACTACGTGGGCAAGGGCATGGCCGGCGGCCGGCTGGTGGTGCGCCCGCCGCGCGGCGCGCGCTTCGAAGCGCGCAACACGCCCATCATCGGCAACACCTGCCTGTACGGCGCGACGGGCGGCGAACTGTTCGCCGCCGGCCGCGCAGGCGAACGCTTCGGCGTACGCAATTCCGGCGCGCTGGCGGTGATCGAAGGCGCCGGCGACCACTGCTGCGAGTACATGACCGACGGCATCGTGCTGGTGCTGGGCAAGGTGGGCCTGAACTTCGGCGCCGGCTTCACCGGTGGCCTGGCCTACGTGCTCGACCTGGACCGCGATTTCGTCGACCGCTACAACCACGAACTGATCGATATCCACCGCATCAGCCCGGAAGGCTTCGAGAGCCATCGCCAGCACCTGCACACGCTGATCAGCCGCCATCGCGAACTGACCGGCAGCATCTGGGCGCAGCAGATCCTCGACGAGTTCCGCGACTACGTGGGCAAGTTCTGGCTGGTGAAGCCGAAGGCCGCGAGCATCGATTCGTTGAACGAGACCCTGAGGCGCGCAGCATGAGCGCGCTCCGCCTTTCTCCTCCCCCCTCGCGGGGGAGGATGCCCGCAGGGCAGGAGAGGGGGCGCGAGCGCAGCGACGCGTGTCGTTGCGTCCGTGCACTCGATGCGCTGACGTGGCGCTTCGCCGCAACGGTCTCCGGCTCACCCTCTCCCGGCCTTCGGCCACCCTCTCCCATCAAGGGAGAGGGGAAGCAGGTACTGTCCTCATGAGCAAGAAGCAGGTATTCCAGTTTCTCGACCTGCCGCGGACGATGCCGCAACGCATCCCGCTGGAGCTGCGCACGTCCGGCGACTGGGGCGAGCTGTACGGCAAGTTCGGCAAGGAGGAAGCGCAGTACCAGGCAGGCCGTTGCCTCGACTGCGGCAATCCCTACTGCAGCTGGAAGTGCCCCGTGCACAACGCGATTCCGCAGTGGTTGCAGCTGGTGCAGGAGAACCGCATCGAGGAAGCCGCCGCGCTGTGCCACTCCACCAACCCGCTGCCGGAAGTCTGCGGCCGCGTTTGCCCGCAGGACCGCCTCTGCGAAGGCAGCTGCACGCTGGAGGAATTCGGCGCGGTCACCATCGGCGCGGTGGAGAAGTACATCGTCGACACCGCGCTGGCCAATGGCTGGCGGCCGGACCTGAGCGACGTGCAGCCGACCGGCAAGCGCGTCGCGGTCATCGGCGCGGGACCGGCGGGCCTGGGCTGCGCCGACCGCCTGGCGCGCGCCGGCATCCAGGCCGTGGTCTACGACCGCTACGAACAGATCGGCGGCCTGCTGCAGTTCGGCATCCCCAGCTTCAAGCTCGACAAGAGCGTCATCGCGCAGCGCCGCGAGGTGCTGGAAGGCATGGGCGTGGAATTCCGCCTGGGCGTGGAAATCGGCCGCGACCTGACGCTCGCGCAGCTGCTGGATGAGTACGACGCGGTCTTCCTCGGCACCGGCGCCTACCGCTATACCGACGGCGGCCTGCCCGGCCAGGACCTGGACGGCGTGCTGCCGGCCCTGCCCTTCCTGGTGCAGAACGGCCGCATCGTGAGCGGCAACGATCCCTGGGGCCGCGCGATCGCCGGTTGGGAAGACAAGCTGCAGCTGCCGGACCTGCAGGGCAAGCGCGTGGTCGTGCTCGGCGGCGGCGATACCGGCATGGACTGCGTGCGCAGTGCGATCCGCCTGGGCGCGGCGAAGGTGACCTGCGCCTACCGCCGCGACGAGGCCAACATGCCGGGCTCCGCCCGTGAAGTCGCCAACGCCCGCGAGGAAGGCGTGCGCTTCCTGTTCAATCGCCAGCCGCTCGGCATCGTGGCCGGCGACGACGGCACGGTGGCCGGCGTGCAGGTGGTCGAAACGAAGCTCGGCGAGCCGGACGAACGCGGCCGCCAGAACGCGGTACCGGTCGAAGGCAGCGAATCGGTGCTGGAAGCGGACGTGGTGATCATCGCGTTCGGTTTCTCGCCGACCGTGCCGGCGTGGTTGGCCGACGTCGGCGTGGAAGGCACGCCGAACGGACGCATCGTCGCCGGCGGCGGCGATCGCCTGCCGTTCCAGACCACGCATCCGAAGCTGTTCGCCGGCGGCGACGCCGTGCGTGGCGCCGACCTGGTGGTCACCGCGGTTGCCGAGGGACGCGATGCGGCGGGCAGCATCGCGACGCTGCTGCTGGCGTAGGGTGCGCACGGTGCACGCTGCCGCGTGTCGTGGACACGCGCTGACGCACGACGACAGAGGTGGCGGGCCAGGGCCCGCCCTACGCTAGACTCGCGGCTCTCTCCTCGTGACCTCGACGATGCGCCTGGGCCTCGCTGCCAACCGCCTGCACCACCATACCGACGACGCGGCGCTGTTCCGCTGGCTGCGGGCCTGCGAACCGGGCATCCGCGACCTGCAACTCGCGCTGCATGCGGTGGGACGCACGCATGATGCGATCGCCGCCGCCGGCATGCTGCGCGGCTACGACGGGCTCAAGCGGTATCCGTACGGCCGCGATGGCGGACTGATGAAGCTGGTGGCGGAAGTCGTCGGGCTGGAAGGCGCCGAACGCAGCCTCGATGGTGCGATCTACTTCATCGACCCGGTCGATCCGTCCTCGATCTTCCCCGAAGCCACCGCGCTGAAGCGCCAGTGCGTGATCCACGGCAAGCCGTTCCTGTCGACCGTGGCCTCGGCGCGCGACTGGATCGAGATGGAACGCATCCATGCCGGCTTCGCACCCGACCGCGGCGCGGACCGATTCCATGCGCTGGAATCGCAGACGCTGGCACTGATCGCGCACGATGCGATGAAGCCGCAGATGCTGGCCTTCGCCGACGCACACTTCGACGTGCTGTCCCGTTTCGCGCACCGCATGGCGACCGGGACCACCGGCCTGCGCCTCAACGAACTGGCGTGGAGCCGCGGCTGGCCGCAGGGCGTGCCCTGGGTGGAGCGTTTCCAGAGCGGTCCGCTCGGTGGCGACGCGCAGATCGCCGACCGCGTGCTGGAGCATCGCTGCCAACGCGTGATCTTCTTCGAGGATCCGCACGTGGCGCGCCAGCACGAGGCCGACATCCAGTTGCTGGAGCGCGCCGTGACCACGGTGACCGACGAGGCGGTGTGCACCACGTCGCTGGCCGTGGCGAAGCGATGGTGCGAGGCCGTCGGAAAGCGCCAGTCGGCTGTTGTGGGAGCGACGTAAGTCGCGAAAGCGCGGCGGATCGTCGCCATCCTTCTTACGTCGTGAAATGCCCATCGGAGTTGGCTGAGAAAGCGTTCGCGACTCACGTCGCTCCCACATGAATAACGGCTCCATGGAATCTCCACCCCGCCACCTGCTGAAGGATCTCTCGCTGTCCGCCATCGCGGCCGGCTTCGTCACCGTGCTGGTCGGTTTCGCCAGTTCGGCCGTGATCGTGTTCCAGGCGGCGCAGTCGCTGGGCGCCTCGCCGGAAGAGATCTCCTCATGGATGTGGGCGCTCGGCCTGGGCATGGGCCTGACATGCATCGGCCTGTCGTTGCGTTACCGGATGCCGGTGGTGACGGCGTGGTCCACGCCCGGCGCGGCCATGCTGATCAGCAGCGTCGCCGGGCTGCCGCTGTCGGATGCGATCGGCGCGTTCCTGCTGTCGGCGTTGCTGATCGCCGTGTGCGGATTCTCGGGCTTCTTCGAACGGATGATCAGCCGCATCCCGGTATCGCTGGCGTCCGGCATGCTGGCCGGCGTGCTGCTGCGCTTCGGCATCGATGCGTTCGCGTCGATGAAGACGCAGCTGGGCATGGTGCTGACGATGTTCGCGGTCTACCTGCTCGCCCGCCGTCTGCTGCCCCGCTACGCGGTGATCCTGACGTTGCTGGTCGGCATCGCGATCGCCGGCGTGCTCGGCTTGCTGCGCATCGACGGCCTGTCGCTGCAACTGGCGAAGCCGATCTTCACCACGCCGACGTTCTCGTTCGCGGCGGTCTTCGGTATCGCCTTGCCCTTGTTCATCGTGACGATGGCCTCGCAGAACGTCCCCGGCGTGGCGGTGATCCGCGCATCCGGATATCCGATTCCGATTTCGCCTGTCGTCGGTTGGACCGGCGTGGTCAACCTGGTGCTGGCCCCGTTCGGTGCGTTCGCACTCAACCTGGCGGCGATCACGGCGGCGATCTGCATGGGCCGCGAAGCGCACGAAGATGCCGCGCGTCGTTACGTCGCCGCCATGGCGGCCGGCGTGTTCTACGTGCTCGTCGGTCTGTTCGGCGCGACGGTGGCGGCGCTCTTCGCCGCCTTTCCGAAGGAACTGATCCTCGCCATCGCCGGCATCGCATTGCTGGGCACCATCGGCAACAGCCTGGCCGCCGCATTGCGCGAGGAAGCGGAGCGCGAGCCCGCGCTGGTGACCTTCCTCGTGACGGCATCGGGCTTGTCGCTCGCGGGCGTCGGTTCCGCGTTCTGGGGCCTGCTCGCGGGCGTGGTGACGCTGCTGGTATTGCGCCGCACCTGAGCCTCGTTCGCATTCCGCTCATGCGGGTGAAAGCGGCGTGGAGTGTTCATTTTCAACCGCACGGATTCACCTGGGGGTGATGCGGGCGTGGGCAGGATTCGGTCCACGCCATCCCATAGGAGATTTCCATGCAGACCATCCGTTACCGCCATCGCCTGTTGACGCTCGCCGCGCTTGCCGCGCTGTCCGGCGCCACGTTCGCGCAGGCGCCAGCGCCGACCGCAGGCAAGGACGCGCTGAAGGAGCCGCAGGTGCGTGCGCTGCTCACCGAGAAGGGCTACACGAACATCGACGATCTCGATTTCGAGGACGGCCAGTGGGAAACCGATGCGACCAGCGCCAACGGCGACCGCGTCGACGTGCGCATCAATCCGGCCAGCGGCGACATCGTGGCCGAGAAGCTGGTGTCCAACCTCAGCGAGAACGACGTCAAGGCGAAGCTGACCGCTGCCGGCTATTCCAAGATCCATGACGTCGACTTCGACGACGGCGTCTGGAAGGCCGAGGCCGAGCGTGCCGATGGCAACGACGTCGAGATCCACCTGGCCGCCAACACCGGCGAGATCATCCACGTCGAAAACGATTGATCCAGCGCGCTTGTCCCGCAACGGAGAAGGCCGCCCCAGGGCGGCCTTCTTTCATGCCATCGGCGCCTGCGGCCTGGGACGCGCAAATCGCCATCCCACCAGCATGCCGCAGAACAGCAGGATCGCAGCAAGAAACCACGGGGCGCCAGGGACATGGGCGGGCGCGGATTTTCCGATGAACAGCGCGAACGTCCCCGCGAACATCATCGGGCCGATGACGCCCGCCAGGCTTGCGAGACTCATCAGCGCGCCCTGCATGCGCCCCTGCTCGCGCTCATCCACTTCACGCGTGATCAACGACTGTGTCGCGGGCGTGGCCAGCGCCCATAGCGCACTGATGGGCAATCCGAGCAGGAAGGCGGTACCGACTGGTGCCCACCCGTAAACGACGAAACCGAGCGCACCACATGCCAGGCCAAGCAATAGTGTCCTGCGCTCGCCAAGTCTTTTCACCACGCGACCGATCAGCAGGGCGTTCACGATGACGCTCAGGACGCCCACCGCTGCCAACACCCAGCCGACCTCCTTCGGACCCCATTGGAAGCGGTAGCCGGCGAACAACACGAATACGCTGGGATAGACGAAGTGCGCGAGGTTCGCGATGAAGACGACGGCGACCAGGCCGAGCACCTGCGGGTAGCGCTTGAGCAATACCAACGAACCGAAGGGGTTCGCGTGCTTCCAATCGATGCGGCTGGTCCGCTTTTCCGGCGCAAGCGATTCGGGAAGCACGAACCAACCGTAGAGGAAGTTCAACATCGCCAACCCTGCGGAGAACCAGAACGGAAGACGCAGATCGATGTCCCCCAGCGCACCACCGATCAGGGGACCAATGACGAACCCTACGCCGAACGCCGCGCCGATCATGCCGAAGGCCTGTGCGCGCCGCTCCGGCGGGGTGACGTCGGCGATGTAAGCATTCGCCGTCGTGAAGCTCGCCGAGAAGACACCCGAGAAGACTCGCGCCAGCAGGAGCAGCGGCAAGGTGCCGGCGACCGCCATCAATACGAAGTCGGCACCCAGGCCCAGGCACGAAAGCAGGATCACCGGCCGGCGTCCGAATCGGTCGGACAGCGCGCCCTGCACCGGCGAACTGATGAACTGGATGGCATAGAACACCGTGCCGAAGATACCCACCCAGATCGCGGCGCGCGCCGCATCCCCACCGGTGAACTGCTTCACCAGATCCGGCAACACCGGGATGATCACGCCGAACGACAGGATGTCGATCAGCACCGTGACGAAGATGAAGATCAGGGCGGCGCGGCGGCCGGCGTGTGCGGGAGCTTCGGCGTTCACGGAGCGGACCGGCGAAAAGGTGCGCAAGTGTAGGGCATGTCGCGCCTTGTGGTCCCCCTGTGGGAGCGACGTCAGTCGCGACGGCAAAGCCCGCACGTCGCAAAAAAACCGTCGAGTCCGAGAAACCGCGCTGACCAAGAAGGACGTGACGGCGTAGGACGTGGGGTCGCGACTGACGTCGCTCCTACAACGGTGCTGCGGAGATCACGTGGCTCAGCCGATGGCGCTGGCCGGGTTCCAGTTCGATCGCGTCTTCGGCGGCATTCGCGGCTTCCAGGCAGACGAAGGTCCGCCAGCCGTCGCCGGGCATGTCCGCGATGGTGGCCGCACCGGCGTCGCCCGGGTTCCAGACCACTAGCGAACGACTGCCGAAGGTGTCCAGTCGGATGCGGCGGCGGCCGGCGGGATCGATGAGGTCGAATCGATGGCCGATGTCGGTATAGATCCGGTCGCTGCGGCCCGGATCGCGCGGGTCGTACAGCGTCCAGTCACCGGCTTGCACGTGCGTGCCGCCGTCGTATTTGTCCGCATAGCGCAGGCCATCGAGGCCCGTGACACGCACCTGTGCCGCGTCGGCCACACGGAAATACGTGTGGAGCGCCTGGGTCAGCACGACCGGCGCCTCGCCGCGATGGAGCGTGTCCAGGCTCTGCCGGAGGTCGCGACCGACATGCACGGTCTGGATCAGCTCGAGCGGCACGCCATCCCGCAGCGGCAACGCGAGCTTGAGCACGACGCTGCCATCGGCCTCGCGCCGCACGTCCGTCAGCGGCCAGCGCGATACGCGTGCATGACCGTGCTGGGGTGCATCGTCGGCTTGTCCCTGCCGGCCGAAGTAGGGCCAGCACACCGGCACGCCGCCGCGGATCGCCTTCGGCGGCATCGCCGTGGTCGGCGACACCCAGAGCAGGTCGTCGAATCCCGTCGGTGCGAACGACAGCACCTGCCCGCCGTGCAGACTGACGCGAGCAAGGGACATCGGGGTTTCCACCCGCAGCACGTCGATGTCCTGCCAGCGTTCCTGGGTCACGCCTTCGGGTAATGCACTCACGGCTTTCGCGGCTCCGGTGGCGCGACGGGCGGCCCTTCCGCCTTCAGCGCAGCGAGTATTTTCGCACCGGCCCGACCGTCCGCGGGTTGCAGGCCCAGGCGCTGCTGTTCGACGACGATCGCGCGCCGCGTCTGCGTGCCGATCATGCCGTCTGCCGTGCCGATCGCGTGGCCTCGCGCGAGCAGCAGCGTCTGCAGTTCGCGACGCTGCGGCCGACCCAGGCCGGGATCGTCCGTCGGCCAGGCCGTCACCAGCCCCGTGCCGCCACGCAGGCGATCGGCCAGCAGCGCGATGGCCAGTGCATAGCTTTCGGCCGCGTTGTAGGAATAGATGGCGTCGTAGTTCTTGAACACGACGAAGGCGGGACCGTTGATGCCCGTGGGTACCAGAATGGCCACGTTGCGATCATCGGCGGGCAACGGCTGTCCGTCGACGCGCGAGATGCCCTGCGTGACCCACGCGGCCAGGGGCTTGCGGTTCGTGCGCCCTGCCTGCGCGAGGTCGAAGCCGGCAGGCAGCGTCACCTCATGGCCCCACGACTCACCGATGCGCCAACCCGACTTCACCAGGTAGTTCGCGGTCGATGCCAGCGCGTCGGGAATGCTGTCGATCAGGTTGCGGCGACCGTCGCCATCGAAATCGACGGCGATTCGTTCGTAAGTGCTCGGCATGAACTGCGTGTGCCCGAACGCGCCGGCCCACGAGCCAGTCAATCCTTCCACCCGCACGTCGCCGGACTGCAGCAGCTTCAACGTGGTCAGGAATTCGCCCCGGAAGAACGCCTGCCTGCGACCGAAGCACGAGAGCGTGGACAACGACACCAGCAGCGGTCGCTTCCCGAACACGCGCCCATAGTCGCTCTCCACGCCCCATACCGCGACCACGGTGGCGGGATCCACGCCATACGCCTGCGAGACACGACCCAGCAGGTCCGCATGCGTCACCAGCATTGCCCGCCCGTCCGCCACGCGCTGGTCGTCGACCAGCGCCGCCAGGTAATCCCACAGTGGCGTGGTGAACTCCGGCTGTGCATCCAGCAGGTCCAGCACGCTCATGTCGGCGGCCAGATCCTTCGCGTACGTGTCGAACGTGGCCGTCGCGATGCCCTGCTTCTCGGCGGCGCCGCGCAGGCTGGTTATGCAGGCTGTGAAGACAGGATCGGCGACCGGTGTCGCAGAGGTAGAAGGCGAAGGTGCAACCGATGGCGCCTGCGCGACCGATGTCTGCGCGAGGGCAGGGCCTGCTGCCATCAGCGCCAGCCAGAGAATGGATGCATGCGAGGTCATGACGGCCTCCCTGGCCTTCGGGGGAGGGGTAACTTTGCCTTGCGTTGACATCGAAGCCAAGCGCGACGCGTACTCAGCGCCGACTTTCCCTCTTCTTCTTGCCCGCATAGAAAGCAGAGAAGAAGCGTTCGCCCCACGTCCGGCACCGGTAGGGGCTGAGCGTGCCCGTGTATTCCGATTCAAGCAGCCCCCATGGTACGTAGATCGCACCGTAGTCGGTGCTTACCATCTCAATCAGTTCTTCCCATCGGGCCTCGTCGAGGGCACTGTCTCCCGGCATCACGCAGAACAACTCTCCGTAGCTTGAAAAAGCGAGCCACGCAGGTACCGGATGGGAAGCCCGGGGATCACGCTCCCAGATTTCCATGAACAGCGAGCCGTCCTGATTCTCAGAAGGACCCAGCACCGTCCATGGAAGAGGCTCGGTGCGACGCAAGCGGGACGCTATCCTCAGGATCTGGTGCATGCGAGCTTCGTACACGCCCTTCGCCCAATGCTCATGTGGATAGGCTTCCGCGCTGTCGAACGCAGACAGCTCGTCCAACGAAGAAATCCGACGCATGGGTCTACTGCTCCACGACGACGCGGTATTCCACCACCTCCACCGGCGGCACCGTTTCCCACGATCGCCGATAGACCATCCGTACCGTCGCCTCGCCCGGCTTCTCTGCCCGGAACCACCAGCGCGCGATCGAGGACGCACCCGGCATGGGCGGCTGCGTGTCCATCGGCGGCGGCGTGGCCGGACCGGTGGTGCGCGACAGCACCGGCGCGCCGTCGGACGTGAATTCCCACGCGTACCCCGTGCTCGCGTTGGACATCAGCGCAATCTCCAGCACCTGGCCTACCTGCATCACGACGGCGTCCTCGCCTTGCGGACGGACCAGGCCATCGTCCGCAGGCGGGGTGGGACGTGGCCCGCCATCGCTGGCAGTCCCGCTGGCGCAGGCGGCAAGCATCACGCACAGGCCGGGCAGCAGCAGTGATCGCATGGGGAACTTCCTCGGGGAGAGGCCGCCGTTATACACCCCCGCTTTAGGGCCCGTCCGTAGAATGGCCAGCATGAACAACACCCCCCAGAATTCCTCGCTGGGTCGCGAGGTCGCGTATCCCGCGCAGTACGACCCTACCCTCCTCTTCCCGATCCCGCGCCAGGGCGCGCGCGACGAGATCGGCATCGCCGCCGATACCTTGCCGTTCGTCGGCCACGATCGCTGGCATGCGTACGAGTTGAGCTGGCTGGATGCCCGGGGCAAACCGCGCGTGGCGACCGCCACGCTGACCGTACCGTGCACGTCGCCGTGCCTGATCGAATCCAAATCGCTCAAGCTCTATCTCAACTCGCTCAACAGCACGCGCTTCAACAGCGATGCTGCGGTGCTCGAGCGCATTGCAACCGACCTGTCTGCACGCGCGGGCGCGGACGTGCAGGTCGTGTTCGGCCTGCCGCCGATGGCCGAGATGCCCGAGGGCGAATCGCTCGACGGGCTGGACGTGGAGATCGACCATTACGGACCACCGCGCGCCGAATTCCTTGCCGCCGATCCGGAAGCCGAGGTCAAAGAACTCCTTTCGTCGGAACTGCTGAAGTCGAATTGTCCCGTCACCGGCCAGCCCGACTGGGCGACGGTCGTCATCCGCTATGCCGGCCCGCGTATCGACCGGATCGAGCTGCTGCGCTACCTGGTGAGCTTCCGCGACCACGCGGAGTTCCATGAGCAGTGCGTCGAACGGATTTTTCACGATGTGCTGTCCCATTGCCGGCCGACGTCGTTGTCGGTGGAAGCGCGCTATACCAGGCGCGGCGGCCTGGACATCAATCCGTGGCGCGCCACCGCCGACATGAATGTCCCGCTCATGAAGCGCGATCAGCGGCAGTAGCGTCACTCAGCTAACAATAGAAGCGATTTCACGCACGCGCTATGGATTCTTAACAAGGCGCGTGCAACGCTCTGCGCATCCCACAGCCCGCCAGGAAGGGTGGTTGCAATGAGCACAGAAAAGAAGGCCGACTTCTCCGGTGTTACCGCCAAGGTTGATTCGACTGAACAGCTTGTAGAGAAAGCGGATTTTTCCGGCGTGACTGCGCGTGTCGACAGCACTGAGGAGCTCATCGGCGAACAGACCTACACCGTCGAGAAGGGCGACACGCTCTCCAAGATCGCGAAAGAGCATCTCGGTAGCGCCAACGCGTGGAAGCAGATCTTCGAAGCTAACCGCGACACGATCGACGATCCCGACCGCATCTTCCCCGGGCAGGTCATCAAGCTTCCACCGAAGCCCGCCGACGCCTGATCGCCACCCCACTTCATCCACAAGGATCGAACCCATGAAGCAGAACCGCATCTCTTACGCTTTGGCCGCCGCGCTGGTCGGTACCGTCGCCCTGGTCGGCTGCAAGAAGAAGGAAGAACCTGTCGTCACCCCGCCCGCCGCCGTGGAGCCCGCACCCGCGCCCGCGGAACCCATGCCGGCACCTGCGCCGGTCAGCGCCACGGTGGTCACTGTCGGCAACACTGCGGCTGCAGACAAGTCGGTTGCCGCTGTCGGCATGTTCGGCGTCAAGGACAAGATCATCGTGTCGGTGAAGACGGATGCCACTACTCCTGCCGATGCCACCATCGACGCGAAGTTGACCTTCCAGGATGGTCAGGTGGCCGGCCAGAAGACCCAAGCCGTCAAAGCCGAAGACGCGGGCACCACCAATATCGAGTTCACCAATACCAATGCCTGGCCCGCCGGAAAGTACAAGGTCGACGTGACCCTCAATGGTCAGCCGGTCGGCATGACGCAGGAAATCGAAGTCAAGTAACCCGCAAGGCAAGTCTCTCTCCCACGTGTGTGGGGCAAGCTCGGGCGTGGAGTAATCCACGCCCGCTTTTTTTGCTTGAAATGTTAATTGCTCGGCGCGATCTTCTGCGGCATCTTCAAGTCGTCCCGATGTGGGACTCAGACCCAAGGAATGGAACGATATGAAAGAACTCGATGCTTGCGAAGTGCAGATGATCTCCGGTGGTGCAGCTGACTTCTCAAATGTTGTAAGTGGCTTCTCTACTTCGGGAAATATTCAAGTTGTCGAGGAGAAAACATTTCTCGAGAAAGTGTCAATGTTGGCGCCAGGTATGTTCCGCTAGACATGCTGGCACTTAACACTTTGGGCGGGCGTTAGTAATCCACGCCCGCTTTTTTTTTAAATGTTAATTGCTCGGCGCGATCTTCTGGGGCATCTTCAAGTCGTCCCGACGTGGGACTCAGACCCAAGGAATGGAACGATATGAAAGAACTCGATGTTGCCGAAGTGCAGATGGTTTCCGGCAGTACCGCGGACTTCTCAGATGTGACCGCAACCGTTACCTCGACAGAGCAGATCGTATCGACCTGCAAGCCCGGCACCTCGTCGGCTTGGGGTATGCCCTACTACTCGTTCGCTTGCACGATCCGCTGAGCGCCGATTCAACTGTGTGCTGCGAGGAGCGGGCTCGACGGCCCGCTCCTCCGTTCGCGTTCCAGCCAACGCCGCCAAGCTCTGCTGCGAATCGTGTCCTCCAAACCGGCTCCCCGACCCCTGTCCCCCGGACAGTGCTGGCATAGATCGCGGCCCCCTCCATACCCCCTCGTTTTGCCCTGCGTGCGGCGACACGCGACAATGGCGCGCTGAGTTCCCCATCGCCCCTTGTCGAGAGTCCTGATCCCCATGTCGGATACGCCCCGCATCATCTACACCCTCACCGACGAAGCCCCGTTCCTCGCCACCCAGTCGCTGCTGCCGATCGTCGAGGCGTTCACCGCCCCCGCCGGCATCGCCGTGGAAACCCGCGACATCTCGCTGGCCGGCCGCATCCTGTCGCAGTTCCCCGAGTACCTGGCCGACGCGCAGAAGATCAGCGACGACCTGGCCGAGCTGGGCCAGCTGGCGACGCAGCCGGAAGCCAACATCATCAAGCTGCCCAACATCAGCGCCTCGGTGCCGCAGCTGAAGGCCGCCATCAAGGAGTTGCAGGCCCAGGGCTACCCGCTGCCGGACTACCCGGACGAGCCGAAGGACGAGAAGGAAAAGGACGCCAAGGCGCGCTACGACAAGGTCAAGGGCAGCGCGGTGAACCCGGTGCTGCGCGAAGGCAACTCGGACCGCCGCGCGCCGCTGTCGGTGAAGAACTTCGCCCGCAAGCACCCGCACCGCATGGGCGCGTGGAGCGCGGATTCCAGATCGCACGTCGCCCACATGGCGGCCGGCGATTTCTTCGGTAGCGAGCAGTCGGCCACGTTGGCCAACGACGGCGCGCTGAAGATCGAACTGGTCGCCGCCGACGGCACGGTCACCGTGCTCAAGGACAAGGTGAAGGTGAAGGCCGGCGAGATCGTCGACGCCGCCTCGATGAGCCGCAAGGCGCTGGCCGCGTTCGTCGCTGCCGAGATCGCCGACGCCAAGGCCCAGGGCGTGCTGTTCTCGCTGCACCTGAAGGCCACGATGATGAAGGTCTCCGACCCGATCATGTTCGGCGTGGTGGTCAACGAGTACTACAAAGCGGCGCTGACCAAGCATGCCGCGGTGCTGGAGCAGATCGGCTTCGATGCCAACAACGGCATCGGCGACCTGTACGCGCGCCTCGGCGCACTGCCGGCCGACCAGCAGGACGCGATCAAGGCCGACCTGCAGGCCGTCTACGCCGATGGCGCCGCGCTGGCGATGGTGAATTCCGACAAGGGCATCACCAACCTGCACGTGCCGAGCGACGTGATCGTCGACGCGTCGATGCCGGCAATGATCCGCGACTCGGGCAAGATGTGGAACGCCGAAGGCAAGCTGCAGGACACCAAGGCCGTCATCCCGGACCGCTGCTATGCGGGCATCTACCAGGCGGTGCTCGACGACTGCCGCAAGCATGGCGCCTTCGATCCCGCCACGATGGGCAGCGTGCCCAACGTCGGCCTGATGGCGCAGAAGGCCGAGGAATACGGCAGCCACGACAAGACCTTCCAGATTCCCGCCGACGGCAGCGTGCGCGTCACCGACGACGCCGACCGGGTCGTGTTCGAGATGAAGGTCGAGGCCGGCGACATCTGGCGCATGTGCCAGACCAAGGACGCGCCGATCCAGGACTGGGTGAAGCTGGCCGTCGGCCGCGCGCGCCTGAGCAAGACGCCGGCGATCTTCTGGCTGGACAAGGACCGCGCGCACGATGCGCAGGTGATCGCCAAGGTCGAGCAGTACCTCAAGGACTACACCACCGACGCGCTCGACATCCGCATCCTGCCGCCGGTCGAGGCGATGAAGGTGTCGCTGGAACGCATCCGCAAGGGCGAGGACACCATCTCGGTGACCGGCAACGTGCTGCGCGACTACCTGACCGACCTGTTCCCGATCATGGAGCTGGGCACCAGCGCGAAGATGCTGTCGATCGTCCCGCTGATGGCCGGTGGCGGCCTGTTCGAGACCGGCGCCGGCGGTTCCGCGCCGAAGCACGTTCAGCAGTTCCTGGAAGAGGACTACCTCCGCTGGGATTCGCTGGGCGAATTCCTCGCGCTGGCGGCGTCGCTGGAGCACCTGGGCCAGCGTTACCTCAACACGCCCGCCAAGGTGCTGGCCAACGCGCTGGACGTCGCCAATGGCCGCATCCTCGACGAGAACCGCTCGCCCGCGCGCAAGGTCGGTGAGCTCGACAACCGCGGCAGCCACTTCTACCTGGCCCTGTACTGGGCGCAGGCGCTGGCCACGCAGGACGAGAATGCCGAACTGAAGGCGAAGTTCGCGCCGCTGGCGAAGGCCCTGGCCGACAACGAAGCCACGATTCTCGGCGAGTTGAACGGCGCGCAGGGCAAGGCGCTCGATATCGGGGGCTACTACCACCCCGACATCGCCAAGACCGCCGCCGCGATGCGTCCCAGCAAGCCCTTCAACGACGCGCTGGCGACGCTGTCGGCCTGAGGTCTATCGCTTTCTCCGCCGTATCCAACGCCCGGCCCTGTGCCGGGCGTTGTGTTTCATGCGGACGCAGGCTCGCCAGACGTCCGCGCGCGAAGCTTCGATCTACGTGAAGGGCTCCCACCCGGTCCGCCATAATTCGTGGGAGCGACGTCAGTCGCGATGAACCGCCGCGGTGGCCCATCGCGACTGACGTCGCTCCCACGCTGGCGGGCGCTCAGCGGAACAACGACAACGAGGTCATCGCACGCAGGCGGCGCGCGCTGAGCCGCTGCACCGCTTGGCGATGGCGCACCTGGCCCGCTTCATCATGGACATGGTGCCGGTGGGCGGGTTCGGGCGGCGGGCTGTCGGTGTGGGCGATATGACCCTGCAGGAACAGCATGCCCTGGCTCATTCCACCCAACTGCTGCCACCACTGCTTCCTGGTGTCGGTTTGCATGGGACTGCTCCGTGGCGCCGGTATCCGGCTTGAAGGACTCACAAGGTAGGCGCATGATCGGCCCCGAAAAAGCGAAAGCTCCGCAAGCCAGCCTTGAGGTGGATTCAAGATGAGCCGACTGCCGCTGGACCAGGTGGACGCCTTCGTCACGGCCGCGCGCCTGCGCAACCTCACCCGCGCCGCCGAGGCCATGCACCTCACCGTCAGCGCGTTGAGCCACCGCATGCGGCTGCTGGAGCAGCGGCTGGGCCACAAGCTGCTGGCGCGCGGGCCTCGCGGCGTGGAGATGACGCCGGAAGGCCAACGCCTCTTCGATGCCATCTCCGGGCCGCTGGACACCATCGAGCATGCGCTGCGGCGCGCCACGTTGCGCAACGACCACACGGTGACGCTGAGCCTGATCCCTTCGATGGCCACGGCCTGGCTGGTGCCGCGCCTGCCAGCGTTCCTGGCCCAGCATCCGGAGCTCGGCCTCAATCTGCAATCGAGCACGCACGTGGTGGATTTCGAGCGCGAGCCGGTGGACCTGGCGCTGCGACTCGGCGGTGGACGCTGGCCGAACGTGCACGCGGAGTTCCTCTTCCACGAATGGATCACCCCGGTCGCCAGCCCCGCCTTGCTCAAACAGCACGGCCGGCCGGCACCGGACCAGATGGCGAAGTTGCCTTTGCTGGGCGATCCGGCCAATCGATGGAAAGACTGGTTCGAGCATTTCGGCGGGCAGCCGCCGGCGCGCTATGTCGCGCAGTTCGACGACACCGAGACACTGCACCAGGCGGCGGCGCAAGGCGTGGGCGTGGCACTGGCGCGCTGGACGCTGGCCGAGCCGCTGGTGAAAGCCGGGCGGCTGGTGACGCTGACGAAGAAACGGCTGCAGGCCGACTTCGCCCACTACCTGGTGTATCCGGAACGCAGCCTGGCTCATCCCGGTTTCCGCAAGGTGCGCAGCTGGCTGCTGGAGCAGGCCGGCATCGCAGTGGAGCGATGACTCCAGCGCGTGCCGGCTAACATCGCGCGCATGGTCCCCGCCGATGCCATCGCCCGCCTGATCCACGATGCCTTCGCGGATTACCACGCGCGCTTCGCGGAGATCACGCAGCGTGCGAAGGGGCGGTTCGAGACGATGGACTGGGCGGGCGCCCGCGCCGATGCGGTCGAACGCATCGAACTGTACGACCAGTGCATCGCCGAGTGCGCACTGCGGTTGCAGGCGGTACTGCTGGGACAGGCCCATGACCGGACGCTGTGGATCGCCGCACGTACGGCGTTCGAGAAGTTGGTCAGCGGGCAGATCGACCGCGAGCTCTACAAGACCTTCTACAACACGCTGAGCCGCCGCTTCCTGCGCATCCGCGGCGTGGACCCGGCGCTGGAGTTCGTCGCGCTCGATGTGGAACCCACCGACGCGATCACCCACCCCGTCGCCCGCCACAGTTACGCGGTCTCCGAGCAGCGTCCGACCGACACCTTCGCGCGCGTGCTGGCGGACTACGGCTTCGACGTGCCGTATGCGCACCGCACCCGCTGCGCGGCGGCGATCGCGGTGCGGCTGCAGGACGACCTGGCGCACTGGGGGGCGCAGCCGGTGCGCGGCATCGAACTGCTGGACACGGTGTTCTACCGCGAGCGGCGCGCCTATCTGGTCGGCCGCGTGTTCGGCGAACACCGGTTCTCGCCCTGCGTGATCGCGCTGGTGAACGACGGCGGCCAGCTGAGGGCGGAAGCCGTGCTGACCCATCGCGCCGACGTGGCGCACCTGTTCGGCACCTCGCGTAGTTATTTCCACGCCGACCTGTCGACGGTCGGCGACGCGGTCGTGTTCCTGCGCTCGTTGTTGCCGGGCAAGCCGATCGACGAGATCTACACCGTGCTCGGCCGCGCCAAGCAGGGCAAGACCGAACGCTACCGCACGTTCTTCCACCATTTCGCCGCGCATCCGGACGAACGGCTGGTGCATGCCGAAGGCACGCCCGGCATGGTGATGGCGGTGTTCACTCTGCCCAGCTACCCGCTGGTGTTCAAGGTGATCCGCGACCGGTTCGCCTATCCGAAGGCGATGAGCCGGCAGGACGTGGAAGACAAGTACGACCTGGTCTTCCACCTGGACCGCGTCGGCCGGCTGCTGGACACGCAGGCATTCCGCTTCCTGCGCTTTCCGCGTGCTCGGTTCGTGCCGGCCTTGCTGCAGGAATTGCGCGAGAGCTGCGGCCAGAGCATCAGCGAGGATGGCGATGATCTCGTTGTCCACCTGTGCTACGTGCAACGCCGCCTGCGTCCGCTGAACCTGTACCTGCGCGAGCAGAAGCCCGAGGCCGCGCGCGCCGCCGCGCTCGACTACGGGCAGGCCATCAAGGACATGGCGCGCAACAACATCTTCCCCGGCGACATGCTGCTGAAGAACTTCGGCGTGTCCCGGCACGGACGCGTCGTCTTCTACGACTACGACGAACTTCGCCTGGTCACCGACTGCCAATTCCGCGACTGGCCGCAGGCGGAGAGCTACGAAGAACAGATGGCCGATGCGCCGTGGTTCCATGTGGACGCCGGCGATGTGTTCCCGGAGCGGTTCCCGCAGTTCCTCGGCCTGCCCGAGCCGCAGGCAAAGGCACTGAAGGCCGCGCACGGCGCGCTGTTCCAGCCCGGCTGGTGGCGCGACCTTCAGTCGCACCTCGCGGCGGGCGACTATCCGGATACTCCGCCTTACCCGGACACGCTCAAGCTCGCGTGACGGCGCGCATGCCCCTGCAACAGGCGGCGCGTTACCCTAGCCGCCACGTGGAGACCGCCTTCCCACCATGAGCACCTACCGACTCGACTCGATCTTCCGCCCACGCGCCGTCGCCGTGGTCGGCAGCCAGTCGCGTCCGCGCTCGGTAGGCCGCGCGGTGGTGGAGAACCTGCTCAACGCCGGCTTCGCCGGTCCCATCGGCCTGGTCAACAAGCATCCGTCGCCGATGGACGGCGTGGCGACGGTGCGCCACCTGCGCGATCTGCCATGGACGCCCGACCTGGTCGTGATCGCCACGCCCGCAGCGACAGTGCCGCAGCTGGCCGCCGAGGCTGCGGAGAAAGGCGCCGCCGCGGTTGTGGTGCTCACGGCGGCGATGGGCAGCGGCCCCGGTTCGCCGGCGGCGCAACTGGAAGCGCTGACGCGCGAGAAGGGCTTGCGCGTGCTGGGCCCGAATTGCCTGGGCGTGATCGCGCCACATGCGCGCCTCAATGCCAGCCTGGCGAGTCGTTTCCCGAAGGCCGGCGACCTCGCGCTGATTTCGCAGTCCGGTGCGATTTCCGGCGGCCTGGTGGAATGGAGCATGAGCCAACCAGTCGGCTTCTCCGCTGTCGTGTCGCTGGGCGATGCGCTGGATGTCGACTTCGCCGACCTGCTGGACTACTTCGCCACCGACCACCGCACGCGCGCGATCCTGCTGTACGTCGAAGCGATCCGCGACGCGCGCAAGTTCATGTCCGCCGCGCGTGCGGCCGCGCGCACCAAGCCCGTGGTCGTGGTGAAGTCCGGCCACGGCGGCCGCGCCCAGGTGACGCCTTCCGGCAGCACGCATACGCAGAATCTCGCGCGTCCCAACGCCGTGTACGGTGCAGCGTTCCGTCGTGCCGGCCTGCTGCGCGTGCGCTCGCTGCACGAACTGTTCGCCGCTGCGCGCACGCTGGGCCAGGTCCGCCCGTTCCACGGCCGCCGACTGGCGATCCTGACCAACGGCGGCGGGGTCGGCGCGCTGTCGGTGGACCACCTGTACGAACAGGGCGGCACGCTGGCGACACTGTCGGATGCCACCCGCGATGCACTGGACCGTCTCTTGCCGGTGGGCTGGTCGCGTACCAATCCGGTCGACCTGCTGACCGACATCGACGCGGACCGCTATGCCGCGACCATCGAAGCGCTGCTCGCCGATCCCGACAACGACGCGTTGTTGGCGGTCAACGTGCCGACCGTGCTGTCGTCGTCATCGGAAGCGGCGCATGCCGTCACGCGCGTGCTGTCGCAACGTCCTCCGCACGGCCTGCGCAAGCCGGTGTTCACCGTCTGGCTGGGTAACGATCCCCAGGCCGAAGCCGTCCTCGACGCCGCCCAGATACCGCGCTATCCGAACGAGTCCGATGCGGTCGCCGGCTTCATGCACCTGGTGCGCCACCGCGAGGTGCAGGCCGCGTTGATGGAGACGCCGCCCAGCCTGCCGGAAGACTTCAGTCCCGACGTGGCGATGGCGCGCGCGCTGGTGGACAGCGCGCTGGACGCCGGCCAGACCTGGCTGGATCCGCTGGCCACCACGCAACTGCTCGCCGCCTACGGCATTCCGATGGCGCCGCTGTGGCGCGCGACCGACGCCGAGGATGCCGCGCGCATCGCTGCCCCGCTGCTCGCCGAGGGCAGGACGGTGGCGGTGAAGATCCTCTCGCCCGATATCCCGCACAAGTCGGACGTGGATGGCGTGCGCCTCAACCTGCCGAACGCACACGCGGTGCGCGAAGCCGCCGCCGGCATCCTGCAGCGCGCGCGCGAACGCCGGCCCGAGGCACGTATCGAAGGCGTGCTGGTGCAACCGACGGTGCTGCGCCCGAAGGCGCGCGAACTGATCGCCGGCATCGCCGACGATCCCGTGTTCGGCCCGGTGATCGCGTTCGGCCGTGGCGGCACGGCGGTGGAAGTCATCAACGACCAGGCTGTCGCCCTGCCGCCGCTGGACCTGCGCCTGGCGCACGAACTGATCGCACGCACCCGTGTGTCGCGCGTGCTGAAGGCGTACCGCGACGTGCCGGCGGCCGACGAGCGCGCCGTCGCGCTGGTACTGGTGAAGCTGGCGCAGCTGGCCGCGGACATTCCGGAGATCCAGCAACTCGACATCAACCCGTTGCTCGCCGACCGCGATGGCGTGGTCGCGGTGGACGCGCGCATCGCCGTGGCGCGCGGCCGGGCATTGCACAAGGGCCGCGGCCATCCGCGCTTCGCGATCTTCCCGTATCCGACGGAGTGGGAGCGGACCATCGAACTCGCCGACGGCCAGCCCGCGCTGGTTCGACCGGTGCGGCCGGAAGACGACGCGATGTTCCGCGAGTTCTTCACCCACATCACCGACGAGGACCTGCGCCTGCGCTTCTTCCAGTCGGTACGCCATTTCAGCCACGAGTTCATCGCACGCCTGACCCAGCTCGACTATGCGCGCTCGATCGCGCTGGTCGCGGTACATCCGGGCACCCACGAGATGCTGGGCGCAGTCCGCCTTCATGCGGATGCAAACTACGAGAAAGGCGAGTACGGCATCCTCGTTCGCTCGGACCTCAAGGGCCACGGCATCGGCTGGAAGCTGATGCAGATCATGATCGAGTACGCGCAATGGCAGGGCCTGAAGCTGATCGAAGGCCAAGTGCTGCGCGAGAACCGCACCATGCTCGCGATGTGCGAAAGCCTGGGCTTCACCGTGAAGCTGGACCCGGACGACCCCACGCTGATGAACGTCAGCCTGCCGGTGCCCGCCTCCGCATGAAGCGTCGCACCGTGCTGGTCGCGACGTCACTGGCGCTGGCGACTTCGGTCGCCGGCGTCATCGCGTGGAAGGCCGCACCCCCGAAGCGTGCTTCCGTGCCCAAGGCATCGATCCCGGACGGCGCACGCCTCCTGCAGACCGCGCACTACCACGTGCACAGCACGGCGACGCCTGCGCAGACCCAGGAGATCGCCGCCGCCGCGGAAAGCCTGCATGCCGCCTACCTGTCGCTGTTCGCGGACCATGTGGCGCCGTCGACCACGCCGCTGATCCTGGTGCTCTACCGCGACGCGGACGAGTTCGCGCGCAACAACCGCAGCCGGCCATGGGCCGAAGCCTATTACCTGCGGCCCGCCTGCTATGCGTATTACGGGAGCGGCAGCGCGAACCCGTACCATTGGATGCTGCACGAGGCCGTGCACCAACTGAACACCGAAGTCGCCGGCTGGCGGTTGCCCGCGTGGGCCAACGAAGGCGTCGCGGGCTATCTCGGCGCGAGCTGGCTAGAGAACGGTGTGCTCACCCCGGGTCGCAGCGATCCCGACACCTATCCGACCTGGTGGCTGTCGCGCATGAAGCTCACGGGGAGCCTCGACGCCGACGTCGCGGCCTTGCGTTTCATCCCGTTGCGGGAGCTGGTGGAAGGCCGCGGCCCGGGCATCGACGAGCACGTCAATCTGTACTACCTGCACTACTGGAGTCTCTCGCACTTCCTGTTCCACCACCGGGACGGGACGTACGCCAGCGCTTACAAACAGTTGCTCGCCCTTGGCGCCTCCACGCCCGACTTCGAACGCCTGATCGGACCGATCGAGGAGATCGAGAAGGCGTGGTAAGCGTATCTGCTGGACGCCATCGCGAAGATGCAGGCTTACGAAGCCGAGCACGGCATCGCGCGCTGAGCCGCAGTGCTCAGAGCTTCACCACCACCTTGCCGAAGTTCTCCCCGCGCAGCAGGCCGATCAGCGCGCGCGGTGCGTTCTCCAGGCCCTCCACGATGTCCTCGCGGTAGCGGATCTTTCCTTCGGCGAGCCAGCCGCCCATCTCGCGCAGGAACTGCGGATACAGCGCGATGAAGTCGTACTGGATGAAGCCGCGCACGGTCAGGTGCCGGGAGAGGATCTGGCCCATCAGCCACGGCATGCGGTCGGGCCCGGCCGGCAAGGCCTTGTCGTTGTAGTGCGCCACCAACCCGCAGACCGGGATGCGGGCGAAATCGTTGAGCAGCGGCACCACGGCATCGAACACCGCTCCGCCGACGTTCTCGAAATAGACGTCGATGCCGTCAGGGCACGCGGCGCGCAGCTGGTCGGCGAAATCCGGGGCGCGATGGTCGAGCGCGACGTCGAAGCCGAGTTCGTCGTGCAGGTAGGCACGCTTGCGCTCGCCACCGGCGATGCCGACGGTACGCGCCCCCTGCAGTTTCGCGATCTGGCCGACGGTCGCGCCGACCGGTCCGCTGGCGGCGGCCACCACGACCGTTTCGCCGGCCTGCGGTTTGCCGATTTCATGCAGGCCGACATAGGCGGTGAAGCCCGGCATGCCATAGACGCCCAGCGCGGTGGTCAAAGGCGCCACGCGTGCGTCCAGCGTGCGCTTCAACCCCTTGCCATCGGCCACCGCATGCGTCTGCCAGCCGCCGTGCGCAAGCACGACATCGCCCACCTTCAGATCGGGGTGGCGGGAGGCGACCACCTCGGACACCGTCCCGCCCTCCATGACCTCGCCGATCTCGACCGGCTTGGCGTACGAGCGTCCGGCATTCATGCGTCCGCGCATGTACGGGTCCAGCGACAGGTAGCGGTTGCGCAGCAACACCTGGCCATCGGCGGGAGCAGGCAGCGGCACCTGTTCCATCCGGAAATCGTCGGCCGTCGGCTCGCCCTGCGGTCGGGCGGCCAGCACGATGCGGGTGTTGCGGGTGGGATCCTGGCGGGTCATGGCGGCGTGTCCGGCGGTGCGATGCGTCGCAGTCTAGCGAGGCCGCGTGCGGATGCGATGAAGCGTGGCCGCGGCGCGACGGCCGCCATGCGGGCTGAACATGCTGCGTGCTAGGCTCCGCGCACCTTTCTGGAGGCCTTCCCGATGACGATCCGCATGGTTCCGCTGTCCCTGGCGCTGGTGGCCGCACTGGCCGCATCGCAACCCGCATTCGCCGCTTCGCCGGCCAAGGCCGCGGACGCCGCGCACACGCTGTCGGCATCCGATGCCGCCGCGCTCGACACCGTGCTGAAGGGCGAGTGGCGCGATGCCAAGAACACTGTGCGCGACGTCCATCGCCATCCGAAGGAAACCCTCGCCTTCTTCGGCGTCAAGCCATCGCAGACCGTGGTGGAAATCACCCCCGGCGGCGGCTGGTATTCGGAGGTGCTGGCCCCGTACCTGAAGGCGGAGGGGCGTTATGTCGCTGCGGTCGTCGATCCGGCGGCAGCGGCCGAGAAGAGCCGCAGCTACTACCAGCGCAGCGTCGATGGCCTGCAGAAGAAGTTCGTCGATGCTCCCGCGCAGTTCGACAAGGCGGTGACGGTGAAGTACGACCCCGCCGCTCCGGTCTTCGGCGCGGCCAATTCCGCCGACGTGGTGCTGACGTTCCGCAACGTGCACAACTGGCGCAGCGCGAACCAGGCCGAAGGGATGTTCAGGGGCTTCTTCGCCGTGCTCAAGCCCGGCGGCGTGCTGGGCGTGGTGGAGCATCGCGCGAACCAGGACGTGGCGGCAGACGACGACACCGGCTATGTCAGCGAGGCGCAGGTGATCGCGCTGGCGAAGGCCGCCGGCTTCCAGCTGCAGGCGAAGAGCGAGATCAACGCCAATCCGAAGGACACCAAGGACCACCCGAACGGCGTGTGGACGCTGCCGCCGTCCAACAACCACCCGGAAGCGGACCGCGCGAAGTACCAGGCCATCGGGGAAAGCGACCGCATGACGCTGCGGTTCGTGAAGCCCTGACAGGGGCGCGGGCGTCGCGATGAGCGTTCCTCACGATGATGCGCACGCGGGCCAGGGTCGACGTCCTTGGCGAGCGTTGCTGGCGATCGCCGCCATCGTCCTGGCGGCGGCGCTGGCCTTCGCCTGGGTCGCGGGCCGGATCGGGCCGGAAACTCGCCTGACCGCCCCGCGGCTGGTCGACGACATCGAGAACGGCAAGCCCTATCCGGGCTTCCGGCGCGCGCACAGCAAGGGCATGTGCGTGTCCGGCCATTTCGTCCCGACGCCGCAGGCCGCTGCGCTGTCGCGTGCCCGCGTCTTCGCCCAGCCGAGGACGCCGGTGCAGGGGCGCCTGTCGATCGGTGGCGGCGATCCCTTCGGCGCCGAGGCGCAGGCGCGCGTGCGCAGCTTGGCGCTGTCGTTGCGGACGGACGACGGGCAGGAATGGCGGATGGCGATGAACAGCTTCCCGTTCTTCGCGGTGGCCACGCCGGCTGGTTTCCATGCACAGATGCTGGCATCGCGCCCCGATCCGGCCACCGGCAAGCCCGACCCGGCGAAGATGGCGGCGTTCCTCGCGCAGTATCCGGAAGCCGCCCGCTTCCAGGCCTGGGCGAAATCCGCGCCGTGGTCGAGCAGTTGGGCGAACACGGACTACAACGGCGTGAACGCCTTCCGATTCATCGATGCACAAGGCCGCTCGCGCTTCGTGCGGTGGTCGATGCGACCGCAGGCCGCGTTCGAACCGTTGGCCGACACCGCACGCCGGCAGGCCGAAGCGGATTACCTGCAACGCGAACTGCAGGGACGGCTCGCCCGGGGCCCGCTGCGCTGGGACATGGTGGTCACGGAAGCGGTGGCCGGCGATCCGGTCGATGACCCGTCGCAGCCGTGGCCGGCGTCGCGGCCGCAGCAGGTGGTCGGCACGCTGGTGCTGGACCGCAGCGAGGCCCAGGCCACTGGCGCATGCCGCGACGTGAACTACGACCCCACCGTGGTGCCGGACGGCGTGGCGCTGTCCGGCGACCCCATCCTCGCTGCACGCGCCGCTGCGTACAGCGTGTCGTTCAATCGTCGCGAGCGCGAGACTGCGCGCGGCGACATCGCGACGCCGCCGTCCGCATCGGACGCGGAGGTGGGCCGGTGAACCGTCACGGCCATTTCGATGCGGTCGCGCGCCTGCTGCACTGGGGCATGGCGGTCCTGATCCTGACGATGCTGTTCGTCGGCGTCGGCATGGTCGCGTCGCTCGCCTGGCGGCCGGCACTGGTCGACCTGCATCGCCCGCTGGGCATCGCCGTGCTGGTGCTGGCGTTGGTCCGCCTGCTGTACCGCTGGCGCCACCCGCCACCTCCCCTGCCCGCTTCGCTTTCCCGCGCGCAGGCGCTCGCGGCGAAGGGGTCGCACGTCGCGCTGTATGCGGCCATGCTGGCCATGCCGCTGCTCGGCTGGGCGATGCTGTCGGCCGGCGGCTATCCGGTCCGCATGACCGCCACCTTTTCGCTGCCACCGATCCTTCCGTACGATCCCGCCCTGTACAG
The DNA here is from genome assembly GCF_947498795.1 of uncultured Pseudoxanthomonas sp. NCBI lineage: Bacteria > Pseudomonadati > Pseudomonadota > Gammaproteobacteria > Lysobacterales > Lysobacteraceae > Pseudoxanthomonas > uncultured Pseudoxanthomonas sp. The sequence continues at coordinate 63,094 of NZ_CANMLQ010000004.1, forward strand.
CGCCCTGCGACAGGCGCACGGCGTGCTGGGCTATGCGCTGTTCGCGCTGATCCTGCTGCACGCGGCGGCAGCGCTCCACCATGCCTGGGTGCGTCGCGATGGCGTTTTCGAGGCCATGGCGCGCGCAAGACCCCGTGGGCCGGCGACGCCCGATAGCCAGCCGCCCGAGCCGCCGGCGCCGGCCGCCTGAGTGACGGACCCGACACTCCATCCGCGCGGCAATGCGCATCGTGCTCGATGGCCGGACCGCCGCGCGTGCTGATCGCGTTCAACAAACCCTTCAACGTGCTCTGCCAGTTCACCGACCGCAGCGATCCGCCGCGGCGGACACTGGCGGAGTTCGGCCTGCCACCGCGCGTGTATGCCGCCGGTCGGCTCGACTACGACAGCGAGGGTTTGTTGCTGTTGACCGACGACGGTGGGCTGGCGAACCGGCTGACCGATCCGCGCCACAAGCAACCGAAGACGTACTGGGTGCAGGTGGAAGGCTCGCCCACCGAAGATCAGCTGGACGCGTTGCGTCTTGGCGTGGTGTTGAACGATGGACCGACGCGACCTGCGCTGGTCGAGCGGCTGGATGACGCGCCGGCGTTGTGGCCGCGCGATCCGCCCGTGCGCTTCCGCAAGTCGGTACCGGATGCGTGGCTGTCGGTCACCATCACCGAAGGTCGCAACCGCCAGGTCCGGCGGATGACCGCGGCCGTCGGCCTGCCCACGTTGCGACTGGTGCGTACGTCGATGGGCGATACCCGACTGGGTGACCTGATGCCGGGCATGTGGCGCCCGCTGTAACGCGGGCGCTACGCCACCGTGCTTCAGCTCTCGGCGGTGCGCGCCGTGCTGCGCGGCTTGCGCGGCGTTCCGGTCTTGCGTGCAGTGGAGGTCTTGGCCGTGCCATTGACCTTCCGCGCTTCAACGCGGCGCGACTTGCCTTCGATCGCACCCGTGGCCTGGTCCTGCTTGCGCTTGCGGTAAGCGACCAGGGCCAGCAGCCCGACGCCGATACCGGTGGCCACGGCGACGGCAGGATTGCGACGCACGAAGCCCACGGCCAGCCTGCCGCCGGTCTTCGCCACGCCCAGCGCGGCGCCGGTCTGCAGCAGCTTGTCGGCGCTGGGAACCGCATGCTTGAGGCTGGTACCGGCCTGGCTGGCCAGCTCGAGTGCGCGATCGGTGATGGTGGTCAGCTTGCTCATGGAGTCTTCCCTGAAAGGGGTGGGGAGGACGCCAGTGTCCGGCGCTGGATGTTTACGTGGTGTTAGTTCCGCTGCCCCGTGCTGGCCGCCGGCTGAACGTGATGCGCGTAGAGCACGCGAAAGAGAGGCGGATGCGTGAGGCCGTGCGATGAAGCGAGCTTCATGCGGTCGTGCGCATGGCGCACGCTACGTACCGCGCGGCTTCGCCCGATGGGTCGCCTGGGCGCTCCACGGGTCGTCGGGCCGCGCCGAGTGGAACCCACCGCCAACGTAGTGGGTGCGCCGCCGCCGCGGCAGGCGATAACGACGCGCTACGTACCGCGCGGCTTCGCCCGATGGGTCGCTTGGGCGCTCCACGGGTCGTCGGGCCACGGATGCTTCGGGTACCGCCCCTTCATCTCCTTCTTCACCTCGGCATAGGTCGAGTTCCAGAAGTTGCGCAGGTCGGAGGTCACCTGCAGCGGTTTGCCGCCCGGCGACAGCAAATGCAGCAGGACGGGCACGCGGCCATCGGCCACGCGCGGGGTGTCGGCCAGGCCGAACAACTCCTGCAGCTTCACCGCCAGCACCGGCGGTTGGCCGTGCGCATACTCGATGCGGCGCTCCATGCCCGACGGCACGGTGATCCGCGTGGGTGCGAGCGCATCGATGCGCTGGCGCAGCGACCAGTCGAGGCCGGACTTCAGCGCGTTCGCCAGATCGTCCTCGCCCAGCGCATCCAGCCGCGTCTTGCCGGCGAAGGCGGGCTTCAACCAGGTATCGAGCGTCGCCATCAACGCGTCGTCGGACAGGTCGGGCAGGCCTAGGTCGGGCATCCACTCGCGCAGGCAGCGCACGCGTTCGCGCCATTGCTGCAGCGATTCGGGCCACGGCAACGCGTCCAGACCGAGGTCGCGCACCGCATCGGTCAGCGCGGCGGCGGCGAGCACGGGATCCACGCGGCCGGCGGGCCGCGCGTCGAACACGATCTGGTCGAAGCGCGATTCGCGTTGCGCCGACAGCGCGCGCCGCAACGCATCCCAGCGCACGGTGTCCTCGGTGACGAAGCGATCGGCGAAGTCGCGTCGCAGTCGCCGTTCGTCCAGCGGCGCGGCCCGCTGCACAAGCGCGTCGCGCGCTTCATGGCGAAGCTCGCTGACCACGATCCACGGCTCGCCGACCATCGCACTGTCGTCGAACAGCCGTGCGCTGCGTCCGTTCGCCAGCAGGTAGCGCCGCGCGTCCTGGGGATGCTGGAAACCGATGCGGTCCGGAAACGCATGCATCAGCACGTCGCCCAGGCGATGCGCTTCAACGGAGGATGGCGGCGCTGCGTTCTCACGCACGCGGCGGCGCCACTGCTTCGCGGCGGCTTCGATCGCGGCCAGGCCGGAGCGGTTCGCGTCCTGCGGCGCGCGGCCGCTGCGGAACGCCGCCAGGGCGCGCCAGCGCGCGGCCAGCGCATCGCCGCCCATCCGCAGCGGATCGCGCGCTTCGACCAGCGCGGCGAGGTCGCAGGCGAGCGCGCGGTCCTCGCCCTCGCCTGCCGACAGCAGCATCGCCGCGAGCCGCGGATGCGTGCCGAGCGCGAGCATGCGCTTGCCCAGCGGCGTGATGGCATTCGTCGGCGTCAGTGCGCCGAGGCGGCGCAACAGGTCGCGCGCGGCGTTCATCGCGCCGGGCGGCGGGGCATCGACGAAGCGTAGGTCGTCGCTGCCCCATGCGGCCAGCTCCAACGCCAGCGCGCCGAGTTCGACCAGCGCGATCTCCGGCCGCCGTTGCGGATCCAGCCGCTGCGACTGCGGCCACAGGCGATACGCCCACCCTTCGGCCACGCGACCAGCGCGACCGGCGCGCTGGTCGGCGGAGGCCTGCGAGATGGTCGTCACTTCCAGTCGCGAGAAGCCGCTGTTCGGGTCGTATGAAGGCTCCCGCGCTTGTCCGCTGTCGACCACCACGCGCACCCCGGGCAACGTCACCGACGATTCGGCGACGTTGGTCGCCAGCACGACGCGGCGTCGGCCCTGTGGCTCCGGCTGCAACGCTTCGGACTGTTTCTCCACTGGCAATTCGCCATGCAGGGCGAGGACGACGAAGTCCTCTTTCCCTTCTCCCCTCGGGAGAAGGTGCCCGGAGGGCGTATGAGGGGCGAGCGCAGTCCTGTTGCCGGCCCCATCGCGACTTTCGTTACCCCTCTCCCCAAGCCCTCTCCCGGTGGGAGAGGGGCTCAGCATCGCCTCCAGCCGCGCGATCTCGCGCTGGCCCGGCAGGAATACCAGCACATCGCCGGGATGCGATTGCACCGCATGCTCGACGGCGCGACGTACCTGGACCTCCAGCGCCTCGTCGCGGCGCGCGGGGAAGTGCGCGACCTGGACCGGGAAGCCGCGGCCTTCGCTGCTCAGCCGTGGCGCATCGAGGAACCGCGCCAGCTTCTCGCCGTCGAGCGTGGCGGACATCACGACGATGCGCAGGTCCTCGCGCAGCTGCGCCTGCACGTCCAGCGCGAGCGCCAGGCCGAGGTCGCCCGCCAGGTGGCGTTCGTGGAATTCGTCGAACAGGATCGCACCGACGCTCTCCAGCATCGGATCGTCCTGGATCATCCGGGTCAGGATGCCTTCGGTGACCACTTCGATCCGCGTGTCCGGCCCGACCTTGTTCTCGAACCGGATGCGGTAGCCGACCGTGCCGCCGACCGCTTCGCGCCGCTGCTTCGCCATGAAGCCGGCCGCCGCACGTGCGGCCACGCGGCGGGGTTCCAGCATCACGATCTTGCGGCCCTGCAGCCACGGCTCGTCCAGCAGCGCCAGCGGCACCTGCGTGGTCTTGCCCGCACCGGGCGGGGCTTCCAGCACCAGGCGCGGATGGTCGGACAGGCTGCGGACGATGTCCGGCAGCAGTGGGGTGATCGGGAAGGCGGGTGATGGCATGCGGTGGAAAGGATAAGGCTTTCCCGGTCGAACTCTTGCGCCTGGATGTGGGAGCGACGTAAGTCGCGATGAATCACCGCAGAGGCCGCATCGCGACTTACGTCGCTCCCACATCGCACATCCCAGAACCCAGCGCTTACACCGGCTAAAATGCCGCCATGGATCTCATCGACATCGGCGCCAACCTCACCCACGAAAGCTTCGACCACGACCGCAACGCGGTGCTCCAGCGCGCGCGCGAAGCCGGGGTGGTGCAGCAGGTGGTCACCGGCGCCAGCCGCGAGCATTCGCCGACGGCCCTGCGCCTGGCGCAGGCGCATCCGGGCGAGCTATTCGCCACGGCAGGCGTGCATCCGCACCACGCCACCGAGTACACCGACGAATGCGACGCCGAGATGCGCGCGCTGCATGCGCATGCCGAGGTCGTCGCGGTGGGCGAATGCGGGCTGGACTATTTCCGCGATTTCTCGCCGCGGCCGGCGCAGCGCAAGGCGTTCGAGCGGCAGCTGCAGATCGCGGTGGACACCCGCAAGCCGCTGTTCCTGCACCAGCGCGACGCGCATGACGACTTCGTGGCGATGATGAAGAACTTCGACGGCCAGCTCGGCCCGGCCGTCGTGCACTGCTTCACCGGCACGAAGAAGGAACTGTTCGACTGCCTGGACCAGGACTGGTACATCGGCATCACTGGTTGGCTGTGCGACGAACGCCGCGGCCTGCACCTGCGCGAGCTGGTGAAGAACATCCCGGCGAACCGGCTGATGATCGAGACCGACGCGCCCTACCTGCTGCCGCGCACGGTGAAGCCGCAGCCCTCGCATCGCCGCAACGAGCCGATGTACCTGGCCCACATCGTGGCCGAGCTGGCGCGCGACCGCGGCGAGGACATCGAGGTCACCGCCGCCGCCACGACGGCGACGGCGCGCGCGTTCTTCCGGCTGCCGGAAGGTGCCTGAGCAGGACCGCGTCAACCGACCTTGGTGTCCTCAGACTTGGCCTGCTGCATGGCCTCGGGTTCGAGCTCTTCGGCACTGCGGTTGAGGCGGACGAACACGCCCCACGCCACCAGCAGCAGCGCCGCCGAGCCGCCTATCGCGAAGACGTAAGGCAACTGCCGGGGATCTTCGTGCATCAGTTCGAACGCGGCGACCAGCGTCTCGATGGACAGTGCGATGACGATGACGACGAGGAAGCGCGACAGGTAACGCCGCACGCGCGTGGGACCACTGACTTTCACGTCGCGCTGCACTTCTTCTTCGAACACCGTCTGCGCCAGCTCCAGCGCGACCAGCCCGATGGTCAGCATGCCGATGCTCTCGAGGATGTTGTCGAAACGGCCGCGCAGGCCGGCGTCGCTGCCCGCGATGACCACGCCATGCCACAACTCGCTCGCGGCCAGGACGACGAGCGCGATGGCGGCGGCGAAGAACAGGGCGATGATGGCCAGGTGGCCGGCGAGGAACAGCTTGTGCAGGTGCTTCATGGCGGCGCCCCGGAGCGGTGGCGAAGCATGGAGGCAGACAGCGTCAGGGCGGCGTGAAGCCGGGAGCAGACGCTCTCCCCTCGCGTGGCAGGTTCAACCCGCGCAGGAGCGTCCTTCTCCGGCCCCCCACAGCGATGCGAGTCCCTGCCGGTAGTCGGCGTGGCGCGGCCGCCAGTGCAGCGCTTCCCGGGTCTGCTGCGCGTCGATGCGCTTGCTCGCCCCGTAGAAGCGACGCAATGCCGGTGATGCGCGTTCGGCGTCGTAGGGTTCGGCCGGCGGCAACGGCAGGCCGCTGAGCGCGGCGGCGTGGGCCAGCACCTCCTGCGGCGGTGCCGGCAGCTCGTCGGCGATCAGGTAGGTCGCGTCCGGCGTGCGCGTATGCCATAGCGAAGCGGTGATCGCGTCGCAGGCGTCATCGACATGGATGCGGTTGAACACCAGGCCGGGCTTCACCCAGTGGCGTGCCGTGCCGTCGGCCAGTTGGCGCAGCGCGTTCCGGCCGGGCCCGTAGATGCCCGCGAGCCGGAACACGCCGCAGGGGATGCCGCGTCGCCGCGCGAGTTCACGCCATTGCCGTTCCGCTGTCAGCCGCATGCGCGCGGTGGCATCGGTGCCGTCGGCGACGGATGCCGCGTCGACGATGCCGCCCTGCCGGTCCGCATACACGCCGGTCGAGGAGAGATAGCCCGACCAGCGCAGCCGATCGTTCGAGGCCAGCGCATCGGCGAGCAACGGCAGCGCGGGATCGCCGTCCGCACCGGCAGGCATCGAGCCGAGGATGGCGTCGGCCTGCGCCAGCGCATCCAGCAGGCGGGGATCGACCGGCAGCCGGCCATCGAAACGGCGGCGCGTCGGGTCTTCGGGGTCGGGCGTGCGTGTCGTTCCCACGCAGTGCACGCCGTGCGCCCGCAGGCGCTGCGCGAAACGCGTACCGGTGTAACCCATGCCGAACACGACCAGCCGCCGCAACCAGGGCGGCGGCGCGTCCGGGCTCATGCGTCGCGTTGCTGTTCGTAGGCCTGCAGCGCGACCCACGCCGTCTGCAATCGCGGCACGTCGACACCGTCGGACAGTGCACGACGCACCATGTCGCCGACGATATGAGAAGCCTCGATGCGCTGGCCCGCTTCCAGGTCGCGCAGCATGGACGCCTTCAGCGGCGAATCGAGGGCCGTCAGCGTTTCGCGCGCCGATGCCTGGGCAGACGGCGGCACCGGCCGGCCCGACGCCGCGGCGACCGCCAGGCATTCCTCGTGCAATGCCGTCATGAAGTCCACGCCACCTTCGCCCGCCATGATCGTGCCGATCGGCGCGCGCATCAGGCAGGTGCCGGCGGCGAGCGCGGTCAGGAAGCTGTACTTCACCCACTGCGCCTGCGCGATGTCCGGCGTGTAAAGGTGATCGATGGCCGCCTGCGCGCAGGCGGCCGCGAGCGCCTTCAGACGGTCCTCCGATGCCTGCCCGTCGCGTTCACCGAAGGTCATCGATGCCGGTTTGCCGAGGTGCAGGATGTCGCCGTCGGGGCCCAGCGTGGCGCTGATGAAGCACAGCCCACCGAGCACGTTATCGAAGCCGAAGCGCGCGTCGAGCGCTTCATAGTGGCGCAGCCCGTTGAGCAGTGGCACCACACGCGCCCCCGCGTCGACCGCAGGAGCGATGGCGTCCATCGCACTGTCAAGGTCGTAGGCCTTGCAGCTCAGCAGGATCAGGTCGAACGGCGCGGCATCACGGAGTTCGTCCGCCGTGATGACCTGGGCGGGAACATCCGCATCGCCCAGCGGGCTGCGGATGCGCAGGCCACGTTCGCGCATCAGCGCCGCGCGCGCGGGACGCACCAGGAAGCTGACGTCGATGCCGGCCTGCGCCAGCCGGCCGCCGAAATAGCCGCCGGTGCCGCCGGCGCCAAGTACGAGCAGGCGCATCAGCTGCGCAGCCCCACGCCCTTCTTCAGCAGCCACAGCCCCAGCGCGCCCAGGCCGACCACGAACGCCAGCATCAGCGCGTAGGCGATCCACAGCGGCACGTCGCTGGTGCCGAGCAGGCCGTAGCGGAACGCGTTGACCATGTAGAAGATCGGGTTCGCGTGGGTCAGCGCTTCCGCCCACGGCGGCAGCAGCGTCACCGAATAGAACACGCCGCCCAGGTAGGTCAGCGGGGTGAGGATGAAGGTCGGCACGATGGCGATGTCGTCGAACTTCTTCGCATAGGCCGCATTGACGAAACCGGCCAGCGAGAAGATCGTCGCGCCCAGCAGCACCGTGGTGATGGTCACCAGCGGATGCGGGATGCGCACCTTGGTGAAGAACATCGCGATCACCAGCACGATGGCGCCGACCAGCAGGCCGCGCAGCACCGCGCCGGCCACGTAGCCGAGCAGGATCACCCAGTTCGGCATCGGGCTGACCAGCAGCTCCTCGACGTGTCGGCCGAACTTGGCGCCGAAGAACGAGGAGGAGATGTTGCCGTAGCTGTTCTGGATGATGCTCATCATCACCAGGCCCGGCACGATGAACTCCATGTAGGTATAGCCGCCCATGTCGCCGATCTGGCGGCCGATCAGGCCGCCGAAGATCAGGAAGTACAGCGTCATGGTGATGGCCGGCGGCACCAGGGTCTGGCCCCAGATGCGCAGGATGCGGGCGACTTCGCGGCGGACGATGGTGCCCAGCGCGACCATGTTCGGGGAACTCATGCCGCCTTCTCCTTGGTGCCATCGCCATTGCCGGTCATGCGCACGAACAGTTCCTCGAGGCGGTTGCTCTTGGTGCGCATCGAGCGCACGCGGATGCCGGCGTCGTTGAGCGCGGCGAACACGCGGTTGAGGTCCATCGCACGCGGCATGTCGAGGTCCAGCGTGTGGCCGTCGGTGGCCGTCAGCGTGGTGCCCTCGATCACCGGCAGCTGGGCCGGCAGGTCGCCGTCGATGTCGAACAGGAATCCTTCCACGTCCAGCTTGGCGAGCAGCGTGCGCATCGGGCCCTGCTCCACGATCACGCCGCGGTCGATGATGGCCAGGTTGCGGCAGAGGCTCTCGGCTTCTTCCAGGTAGTGCGTGGTGAGGATGATGGTGGTGCCGGCGGCGTTGATGTCCTTCAGCGTCTTCCACATGCCGCGGCGGATCTCGATGTCCACGCCGGCGGTGGGCTCGTCGAGGATGAGGAGCTTCGGCCGGGTCATCATGGCGCGCGCGATCATCAGCCGGCGCTTCATGCCGCCGGACAGCGTGCGGCTCATCACGCTGGCCTTCTCCCACAGCTGCGCCCGCTTGAGTTCCTCTTCCGCACGCACCAGCGCTTCGGCGCGCGGGATGCCGTAGAACCCGGCGTAGTTCACGCAGATGTCGAGCGGCTTCTCGAACATGTTGAAGTTGATTTCCTGCGGCACCAGTCCGAGCAGGCGCATCGCGCCGTCGCGGTCCCGGTCGATGTCGACGCCGAACACGCCGACCTGGCCGCTGCTCTTGTTGACCAGCGAGCTGACGATGCCGATCAGGGTGGACTTGCCGGCGCCGTTCGGCCCGAGCAGGGCGAAGAAATCGCCGGGTTCGACCTGCAGCGAGACGCCCTTGAGGGCCTGCACGCGGGTGTCGTAGACCTTGCGCAGGTCGGTGATGGCCAGCGCGGGAACCGCCGCCGGAGCCGTTGTCGTGGACGCCATGGGATACCTTGTGGCGCCGCGACGGCGCCCGGGGGGATGCGAGCGCTTATTATAGGCGTCCCGCCGGGGCCGACCCGGGCCACACAGTGTTCCAGCCGCCTTGGCGATCGTGCATTTCCCTTTGAAGCTCGTCGGACGCCGCATGCTGGCGCCCAGCGTCGGCCACTACAGTTTCGTCCGCGACGACGGGCAGCCATTGGATTTCATCCCCGGCCAGTTCATCCAGGTGCATTTCGCCTATGCCGATGGCACCGCGACCAAGCGCAGCTATTCGCTGGCAACGATCCACGACCATGCGATGGGCCCGGGCGACGCGGTGGAGATCGCAGTGAGTTACGTGCCGGGCGGTGCGGCCACTGCCTTGTTCGAGGGCCTGCCTGAAGGCGGACACGTGGAAGCCAGCGGCCCGTTCGGCCGCTTCTGCCTGATGCCGGGCGACCGCAACGCGCGCTACCTGCTGATCGCCACGGGCACCGGCGTCACGCCGTACCGCTCGATGCTGCCGCAGCTGGAAGCCCTGATGGCCGAGCGCGGCGTCGAGGTCGTGCTGCTGCAGGGTGCGCGGACGCCGGCCGAGTTGCTGTACGGCGACGAGTTCCGCGCCTTCGCCGATGCGCATCCCGGCTTCCGCTTCGTGCCCTGCTTCTCCCGCGAGCTGCCCGACGACCCCCATCCCGATGTACGCCAGGGCTACGTGCAGCAGTTCCTGCCCGAGTTCGCTCCCGATGCGGCGCGCGATATCGCCTATCTGTGCGGCAACCCCAACATGGTGGACGCCTGCTTCGAGGCGTTGAAGGAACACGGCCTGCCGGTTCCCCAGATCCGGCGCGAGAAGTACGTCAGCAGCAAGTAGCCCGTCGCGATGCCGGGCTTCCCGGCACGCCGTCCCGTTTCTTTGGTCACATCCGGCCTGCCACGTCGTCATGGCATGCTGGAACCAGCCTACAACGGGACAGATACATGGAATTCCAGTTTCGTCGAACACTCGCGCCAGCCCTGGGCGCCCTGATACTCGCCGGCTGCAACGGCGCGGCCCGGGGCCCCGACCAGCAGGCCGTCCGCCACTACGGCGCGCTGGCCTTCACGCCCTGCACGCTCACCGCGCCCTACCTCACCACGACGGTGGAAGCGCAATGCACGACGTACGAGGTGGCCGAGGATCCGGCCAGGCCAGAGGGCCGCAAGGTCGCGTTGAACATCGCGTGGCTGCCGGCCACCAACGAGGGCGCGGCGACCGAAGACCCGGTGTTCTTCCTCGCCGGCGGTCCGGGGCAGTCGGCCGTGCAGGTCTGGCCGGCGATCGACGCGGCCTTCCGCGAGGTGCGCAAGTCCCGCCACATCGTGCTGGTCGACCAGCGCGGTACCGGCAAGTCGAATCCGCTGTCCTGCAAGGATGACGAAGGCCGCAACGCCTACGGCGATCCGGAGGACATGAGCGAGGCATCGGCGGCCGCGTTCGCCCGTGCCTGTGCGGCGTCGCTGAAGGCCGACCCGCGCTTCTACACCACCACGGATGCGGTGCGCGACCTGGACAGCGTGCGCAAGGCGCTGGGTGCCACGAAGATCAACCTGGTCGGCGGTTCGTACGGTACGCGCGTGGCGCAGCAGTACGCCATGCGTCACCCCGACAGCACGCGCAGCGTGGTGATCGACGGCGTGGTACCGAACGAACTGGTGCTGGGCAGCGAGCACGCCCGCAACCTGGACGCGGCGCTGGCGCTGCAGTTCCAGCGCTGCCAGGCGACGCCGACGTGCAAGGAGCGCTTCGGCGACGACCTGCGCGGGCAGCTGCGCGCACTGATGACGCGCCTGGCCGCCGCGCCGGTGAGCACCGAGTACCGCGACCCCTCCACCGGCGAGCTCGTCACCGGTGAGGTCACCGCGGGCGCCGTCGCCGGCATCACCCGCATGTACTCGTACTACCCGCAGGGCGCTGCCCTGCTGCCGCTGGTGTTGAACGAGGCGCAGCAGGGCCGCTACGGCTCGCTGATGTCGCTGTCGAAGCTGCTGGAGACCCAGGTGGGCGACCAGTTCATGCACGGCATGCAGCTGTCCGTGATCTGCGCCGAAGACGCGGACCTGCTGAAGTCCGATCCGGCGGATGCGGACACGGTCCTCGGCAGCCTGCTCGGCGACACCCTGAAGACGCAGTGCACGGCGTGGCCCACGGGCAAGCGGCCGGCGGACTTCCACACCGCCTGGAACTCCGACATCCCCACGCTCATCGCGTCGGGCGAGCTGGATCCGGTCACCCCGCCGCGCTACGGCGAGCAGGTGCTGCGCACGCTGTCGAACGGCCGCCACCTGGTGCTGAAGGGCCAGGGCCACGGCACGTTCGCGGTCGGCTGCATGCCCAAGTTGCTGGGCCGCTTCCTGGAGACCGCCGATGCCAAGGATCTGGACGCGACCTGCCTGGACAGCCTCGATTACGTACCGCCCTTCACCAGCTTCAATGGCTGGGAACCGTGAGCCGCGCCACCGCGCGCCACTTCATTTCAATGGACATGACCGAATGATCATCGCCAACGACCTGCACAAGTCCTTCAAGACCAAGACCGGCACGGTCACCGCCGTGGACGGCGTCAGCTTCACCGCCCACGACGGCCAGATCACCGGCCTGCTCGGCCCCAACGGCGCCGGCAAGACCACCACCATGCGCATGCTGTACACGCTGATGACGCCCGATCGCGGCGAAGTCAAGGTCGACGGCATCGACACCGCGCAGGACCCCGTCGCCGTGCGCCGCGCACTGGGCGTGCTGCCCGACGCGCGCGGCGTGTACAAGCGCCTGACCGCACGCGAGAACATCGCCTACTTCGGCGAACTGCACGGACTCTCGTCGAAGCAGATCGCCGAACGCACCAAGGCATTGTCGGATGCGCTGGACATGGGCGACATCCTCGATCGCCAGACCGAAGGCTTCAGCCAGGGCCAGCGCACCAAGACCGCGATCGCGCGGGCGCTGGTCCACGACCCGCGCAACGTCATCCTCGACGAGCCCACCAACGGCCTGGACGTGATGACAACGCGCGCGATGCGCAGCTTCCTGCACCAGCTGCGCGACGAAGGCCGCTGCGTGATCTTCTCCAGCCACATCATGCAGGAGGTCGCGGCGCTGTGCGACCGCATCGTCATCATCGCCAAGGGCACGGTGGTGGCCGCCGGCACCGCCGACGAACTGCGCGCGCAGGCGGGCGAGGACAACCTGGAGGATGCTTTCGTCAAGGTGATCGGTTCGGAGGAGGGCCTGCTGGCATGAACATGTTCCGCACTGTATTCACCGTGATGCGCAAGGAATTGCGCGACCTGTCGCGCGACCGTCGCACGCTGGCGCTGGCCTTGTTCCTCGGACCGCTGCTCTATCCGGCGCTGATGCTCGGCATGGGCTACCTGACCGAGAACCGCATCCGCACGCAGGTCGACAAGACGCTGGAGATTCCGATGGTCGGCGCCGAGCATGCGCCGAATCTGGTGAAGTTCCTCGCCACCAACGGCATCACCCCCGCCAAGGCGCCGGACAACCTGGATGCCGCGATCCGGTCGCAGGAGATCGACGTCGCGCTGCGGATCAGTCCCGCTTACGCGGAGGACTGGCGGAACGGGCGTCCGGCTCTGGTGGAGATCATCCGCGACAGCACGCGACGCGACGCCGATATCCCGACGCAGCGCGTCAACGCCGCCCTGTCGGCTTACGCGCAGCAGGTCGGCGCGCTGCGCCTGCTGGCACGCGGCGTCGATGCGTCGGTGGCGCGGCCCGTGAACATCGGCATGCAGGACCTGGCGACGCCCGAAGCCAAGCAGGGAATGCTGCTCTCGGTGCTGCTGCCTTATCTGCTGATCCTCACCTCGTTCATCGGTGGCGCGTACCTGATCCTGGACGCGACGGCCGGCGAGCGCGAACGGCAATCGCTGGAACCCCTGCTGGCGACACCCGCGCCCCGCAGCGCGGTGGTCAGCGGCAAGATCGCCGCCGCGTGCGTGATCGGCCTGACCACCCTGCTGCTGACGCTGTTGGCGTTCAAGTTCAGTGCGCAGTTCGCGGGCACGCTGGGCCGTCAGTTGAACGTGTCGTTCCTGTCGATGGGCAAGATGCTGCTGATCCTGCTGCCCATGCTCTTCATCGGCACCTCGCTGCTCACGTACCTGGCCGCGTCGGCCAAAAGCATGAAGGAAGCCCAGAGCCACATGACGTGGTTGATGCTGCTGCCGATGATCCCGACGTTCGCGCTGATGGCGAACCCGCTGAAGAGCCAGCTGTGGCAGTTCGCCGTGCCGTTCCTGGCGCAGAACCAGCTGCTGCTGAAGGTCATCCGCAACGAATACATCAGCGCGCAGACCTGGCTGGTCTATGTGGCGGCGGCATTCGGCGTGGCCGCGCTGCTGTGGTACGCGGCGGTGCGCCGTTACCACCAGGAGAAGCTCGCCGTCGCGGGATGACGGCGGCGCTCCCTGCCGGATAAGAAAACGGCCACCGTGCGGTGGCCGTTTTTTTGACTCAGAACCGGTATTCGTAGCCCAGCGTCAGCGTCTGGGCGGTGACGTCGGCGTTGAACAGGTCGCCCTTGTTGTAGTCGTAGTTCAGGCTGAGGCCGTTGTTGTGGTCGAAGTCGTAACCCACGCCCACGCCCACGTACGGCTTGGTGGAGCGTTCGCGCAACGACACGCCATCGGCGCTCAGCTTCGAATTGACGCTCTGCGCGCCCGCACGCCCGGCGATGAAGAAGCCGGTGTTGTCGGCACCGAACGCCTTCTTGCCCACCACGCCCAGGCCGACCGCATCCATGTCGTAGGAAATACCCTGGATGGAACGGTCGCCGAGGATCGAATAGAACCCTTCGACGGCGAAGTGCGGGGTGACGTAGTGGCCTACGCGCAGGCTGTAGGCGGTGTCGGTATCGTCGGCCGTCAGGCCGTCGACCTCGATCTCCAGGTCGCTGTGGCCGATCTCGGCACGGCCGTACCACTGGCCTGCCTGTGTGGCGGCGGCGGTGGTGGAGAGGGTCAGGCACGCCAGCGCAACCGCGCCGGCAACAGTGAATCGCTTCATGGAATCCTTCCGTGTTGTTGTGATGTTCGCCCGTCACGCGGGCGGCGGCACAGTAATCGTCGTCCGTGTTGGCGTCCAGTGCCGCAGGTCTTGTGTCAGTCGATGTGCGGCGCAAACGAAAACGCCGGCACGAGGCCGGCGTTCCGCATGCGGCTGGGGCGTGCGATCAACCCGGGCTGAAGCCGATCGTGCGACGCGTGGTGACCGGGGCATCGAGCGGCTCGAAGCGCCAGCGGCGCACGGCATTCAGCGCTTCGCGGTCGAACACGCGTGCCGGCGTGGCGCGCACGACGCGGGCATTGGTGACCGATCCGTCCACGCCGACGGTGATCTCGACCAGCACCTCGCCCTGCGTGCCCGACCGCAGCGCTTCCGGAGGATAGCGCGGCGCCGGCGTGCTGACCGCGCGGAGGGTCTGCGCCGGAGCGGCGGCGGGTACGGCCGCACGCGTGGCGGCGGCCTGGCGTTCGGCAGCTTCACGCTGCGCGGCGGCCTGGCGTTCGGTTTCCTGCCGTGCGGCTTCGGCCCGCGCGGCTTCCTGCTGCTGGGCCAGCTGCTGGGCGGCGGCGGCTTCGCTGGCGCGCTGCTGTTCGGCCTGCTGCGCCAACCGCTGCTGCTCGCGCAGGCGTGCGTCCTCGTCGGCCTTCGTCTTGGTGGCTTCGTCGGTGACCGCGCGCTGCGCGACCGCCTGCTGCGCCGCTGCGATGCTCTGCTGCAGGCGTGGGAGGGCCGGCGCCTTCGGGTCGGCCTTCTCGATGATCGCCGACAGGCGCTGGGCCTCGGTGAACTCTTCGCGCGCGATGCTCTGCTCGGCGGCGATCAGCGTGTACGGCATCAGGTCGGTCAGCGCACTCGTCACGCCCGGATCGTTCGGCAGCTTGTCGCGCAACGCCAGGTAGTACTCCATGGCGTTGTCGCCGCCGGGCGCATAGATGCGGTTCTCGCGCAGCGCCTTGGTGGCGGCGTCGCGCAGTGCGTCGGCGTCCATCGCCTGGACCTGCGCGGACACCGCCGGCGGCGGCGGCGTCGCGGGGACGGCCGCCGCACCCAGCGTGGCGGCGGGCTTGGCCGCTTCGTCCTGCTTGGAACACGCCGCCAGGGCGGCAATGAGCATCAGCGGCGCGACATAGCGCAGGCGGCCGGTGGTCTGGATCAAGGACATCGTTTCAATTCCCCCAAGTACGTTCTTATGGTGTCGGCACGTCCGGTGCGCCCTCGGGAGGCGCGGGACCGGGTGTCGCGAATCAGCACGGGCCCGCCATCCACCCGACCTTCCGGCCGGGAACAGCGCGATGCCTTCCGGGTACCCCTACCCGGACGCCAGAGTACGTCGGCACCTCGGGCACGACACTTGATGTTCGTCACACTTTTGGTGGACTAGGCGGCTTGAGCGTCATTTCCCGATGCAGAACGTCGAGAAGACATGGCCCAGCATGTCATCCGCGCTGAGGCGACCGGTGATCTCGCCCAGCGCATCGTGGGCCAGTCGCAGTTCCTCGGCGGCCAGTTCAAGGTGCTCGTGTGCCAGATGCTCCGCCGCCAGCGCCGCGTGGGCCGCGGCGCGCCGCAGGGCATCGACGTGGCGAGCACGCGCGGAAAATTCGCCGTCGCCCCCCTCGCTGGCCGGCCCGGCGGCAAGCGCGCGGAGGCGGTCATGCAGACGGTCGAGATTCGTGCCCCGCGCGGCGGACACGTACACATGATCGCCGTCTTCCGCGGGCACGTCGGCGAGCAGGTCGGCCTTGTTGTGGATCCACAGCACCGTGCCCACGTCCTGGAGGCTGTCGGCGATCGCCGCCCGACCGGCGTCGGGATCGCGCGCATCGACAACTGCCAGCGCCACGTCGGCGCGGCCGAGTTCCAGCCGGGCCCGGCGCATGCCTTCGCGCTCGATCGCATCGCCACCCTCGCGCAGGCCGGCAGTGTCCACCAGATGGAGTTCCAGCCCATCCAGGCGGACGGTTTCGCGCAGGGTATCGCGGGTGGTGCCGGCAACGTCGGTGACGATGGCGCGGTCGCTGCCGGCCAGCGCATTCAAGAGCGAACTCTTGCCCGCGTTCGGTGGACCGACGATCACCGCATGCACGCCATCGCGCAGCTTGCGCCCGCGTTCGGCGTCGACGAGCAAGGCCTCCAGCCGCCGTCGCGCATCCAGCAGGCGCTCGCGTACCTGCTCGCCGCCCAGCGTCTCGATGGATTCGTCGGCGAAGTCGATTGCTGCTTCGACATGCACGCGCAGCGCCAGCAGCGACTGGCCGATGCCGTCGACGCGGTCGGAGAACACGCCCTCGAGCGAGCGCCGGGCGGCGCGGGCCGCGCGCGCGTCGGCGGCGGCGATGAGGTCGGCGATCGCTTCCGCCTGGGCGAGGTCGAACTTGTGGTTGAGGAACGCGCGTTCGGAAAACTCGCCGGGCCGCGCCAGCCGGGCGCCGAGCGCGCAGGCCCGGGCAACGAGCTGCTGCAGTACGACCGGGCTGCCGTGCGCCTGCAGTTCCACGACATCCTCGCCGGTGAAGCTCGCCGGACCGGGGAACGACAGCGCGATGCCGTCGTCCAGCGTGCCGCCATCGGCATCACGGAAGTGGACGTGGCAGGCGCGGCGCGGCGACAGCGCGCGTGCGCAGATCGTCGCCGCGATCGCCTGCGCCGCCGGCCCCGACAGCCGGACGATGCCGACGCCGCCCGCTCCCGGCGGCGTGGCGATCGCGACGATGGTGTCCTGCGCTGGCGTCATGGTGAGGGTTCGTGGAAGCGCTTCAAGGGTAGCGGAAACACGAAGCCCGCCGGAGGGCGGGCTTCGTGGCACGGCGGGCGGTGCGGCTTACTTCGCGTTCGCGGCCTTCGGCGGCGTCGCCGATTCGCCATGGCGCTTGGTCATCCACCACTGCTGCAGCAGGCCCAGCGCGCCGTTGGTTACCCAGTACAGCACCAGGCCCGACGGGAAGAACGCCATCATCACGCCGAACACCAGCGGCATGAACTGCATCATCTTCTGCTGCATGGGATCCATGCCCGGCGCCGGCGTCAGCTTCTGCGTCAGCCACATCACCAGCATGTTGAGTACCGGCAGGATGAAGTACGGATCGCGCGCGGTGAGGTCCTGGATCCACGCGAACCACGGCGCCTGGCGCAGTTCGACGGTTTCCACCAGCACCCAGTACAGCGCAAGGAACACCGGCATCTGCACGAGGATCGGCAGGCAGCCGCCCATCGGGTTGATCTTCTCCTTCTTGTACAGCTCCATCATGGCGACCTGGAACTTCTGCTTGTCGTCGCCGTAGCGCTCCTTCAGCTGCTGGATGCGCGGCTGGAACTTGCGCATCTTGGCGAAGCTCTTGTACTGCGCAGCGGACAGCGGGTACAGCGCCAGCTTCACCAGGATCACCAGGCCGATGATCGACCAGCCCCAGTTGCCGATGAAGCCGTGGAGGAAGTTCAGCACCCAGAACAGGCCCTGCCCCAGCATCGCCAGGATCGCGAACTGGCTGTAGTCCACCACCCGGTCGATGCCGGGCGCGTTGATCGCATGGATCTTGTCGACCAGCTTCGGACCCACCCAGAGGCGTGCGGTGGTTATGGCCTGCTGGCCGGGACCGACGTTGACGCCCGGACCCATCTCGCGGATCAGCGCGCGCGTGCCGTTGTCGGGATTGTCCAGCGAGATGGTGGTGGTGTCGTCGGCCTGCGGGATCCACGCACTGAAGAAGTGGTGTTGAGGAATGGCGATCCAGCCACCCTTCACCTGCGCGTTGACGCGGCCGTCTTCCAGATAGTCCTCGTTGAACTTGCGGCGCTGGTAGCTGCCATCCCACCACGTGGCGCCGTTGAAGCTGAAGGACTCGGGATTGGTCATGCCGCTCTTGACCACCGGCGGTGTGCGCAGGAGCTGGCGGTAAACCATGCCCTGCCACGTGCCGGTGCCGGCATTGACTACCTGGTCGCGGACTTCGATCTCGTAGCTGGCGCGCTTGAAGGTGTAGGTACGGCGGATGGTCACGCCGTCCGGTCCCTGCCAGATGAAGGGCACGCTGACACTGTCCGCGCCCTGCGCCAGCGCCACGTCGCGCGCGCCCTGTTCGGGGACGAACGCGTGGTGGTCAGGCGCCTTGGAGCCGCTGCTGACCCAGCCGCTTTCCGCCGCGTAGAAATGCTGCGGGTCTTCGCTGAAGAGACGCACCGGGCCACTGCCCGGCATCTTGCTCTGCGGGTAGTGCAGCAGGTCGGCCTGCAGCACGCTGCCGCCGTCCAGCACCAGGCTCAGTACGTCGGTCCTGACGGTGACGCGCGGCCCCGCCGCTCCTTTCGGAGCGCCCGTTGGCGCAGGCGCCGCGGCGGGCGCACTGGGGACGCTGCCCGACGCCGGCGCGCTCGCCGCTACCGGCGCGGGGACGGTACTGCCCGCCGGCGCGATGGCCTGCGTGGCGACCGTCGGGGTCGCGGGCGCTGCCTTGTTCCATTCCAGCCACAACAGGGTCGCCACCATCAGCCAGGCGAAGATCAGGAATACACGGGTCTGGTTCATCAGGCAGGCAGTCTCAACCGGCGTCGGAAACCGGTTTGGTCGGAGAAGAGGGAGTGGGAGGCGGCGCAGGCGAATTCAAGCCCGGCGGCATTGTGCCGCCCGGTGCCGGTGCCGGCAATGCGCCGGCGCGCGTCAGCACGCGCTCGAAGGTCGCGCGCAGCAGCGAGGAATCGGCTTTCGCCGCGGGCGGACGGGCGACCACGACGTAGTCGCCACCCGGCAGCGAAGCGCGCAAGCGACGGAAGTGTTCGCGCAGCTGGCGCTTGATGCGGTTGCGGCCGACGGCACGGGTATCGACCTTGCGGGACACCGCCAGACCCAGACGCGCGGGCACGTCGCCCGGCAGCCAGTGCAGGCTCATCAGCGGATCGGACGTGCGGCGGGCCTGGTCGAACACGCGCGCATAGTCGGCGCTCGCGCGTACCCGTGCGCTGCGCGGAAAAGCCGTGCTCATCTCAGCAAGAAGCCCGCTCGTGGACGGGCGGGCTCCTTTCGATACAGGGAACGCATGGATGCTGGCCGTCGTTCGACGGCCAAGCCATCAGGCGGTCAGGCGCTTGCGGCCCTTGGCACGGCGACGGGCCAGGATCTTGCGGCCATCGGCCGTGGCCATACGGGCACGGAAACCATGGTCGCGCTTGCGCTTGAGGTTGCTGGGTTGGTAAGTGCGCTTGGTGGCCATGGGGCCCTCGTGCGTGTTCGGGTGGAAAGAACCGGAAATTCTATAGGAACCGCCGGGTTACGGTCAACTCCCCGTGTGCTTTCGATGCGTGCGTCCTGCGCGGACCGTCGCCGCAGGCGGTTCCCCGCG
This sequence comes from uncultured Pseudoxanthomonas sp., assembly GCF_947498795.1. Lineage (NCBI taxonomy): Bacteria > Pseudomonadati > Pseudomonadota > Gammaproteobacteria > Lysobacterales > Lysobacteraceae > Pseudoxanthomonas > uncultured Pseudoxanthomonas sp. Next base: position 82,719 of record NZ_CANMLQ010000004.1, read on the forward strand.
TTCATCCACATCTTATACACAGGATCGTTGGCGGGTTCCGACGGGGGTGGTAGTCTGGCCGACCCCATGGATTCCGTCCCGCGCTGCCTCTGGCAATGCGGGATGGCGTGTTCGCCCCCACTCGCGAGTTGTTCCACCTGATGGATGCCTGGCCCCGTTGCCTCGAACGCCTGGAAGCCGAATTGCCGGCCGAGGATGTACACACCTGGCTGAAGCCCCTGCAGGCCGAGCAGCGCAGCAACGCGATGGTGCTGTACGCGCCGAATGCGTTCATCGTCGAACAGGTCCGCGAGCGCTACCTGGGTCGCATCCGCGAGCTGCTGGACTATTTCGCCGGCCACGACGACGTCTCGCTGGAAATCGGCTCGCGCAGCAGGGCACCGGAGACGGCCAGCGCGCCGACGGCAGGCACCGCGAGCACGGCCGCACCGGCCGAACCGTTCGCCGGCAACATGGACATGCATTACACCTTCGACAACTTCGTCGAGGGCCGCAGCAACCAGCTGGGCCGCGCCGCCGCGTGGCAGGCCGCGCAGAAGCCGGGCGACCGCGCCCACAACCCGCTGCTGCTGTACGGCGGCACCGGCTTGGGCAAGACCCACCTGATGTTCGCTGCCGGCAACGAGATGCGCCGGCAGAATCCGAATGCGCGCGTGCTGTACCTGCGCAGCGAACAGTTCTTCAGCGCCATGACCAAGGCGCTGATCGAAAAGTCGATGGACCAGTTCAAGCGTCGCTTCCAGCAGGTCGACGCACTGCTGATCGACGACATCCAGTTCTTCGCCGGCAAGGACCGCACGCAGGAAGAGTTCTTCCACACCTTCAACGCGCTGTTCGACGGCCGCCAGCAGATCATCCTGACCTGCGACCGCTACCCGCGCGAGGTGGAAGGCCTGGAACCGCGGCTGAAATCGCGCCTGGCCTGGGGGCTGAGCGTGGCGATCGACCCGCCGGATTTCGAGACGCGTGCGGCCATCGTGCTGGCCAAGGCGCACGAGCGCGGTGCGCAGATCCCGGACGACGTCGCGTTCCTGCTGGCCAAGAAGATGCGCAGCAACGTGCGCGACCTGGAAGGCGCCCTCAACACGCTGGCCGCCCGTGCCAACTTCACCGGCCGCGCGATCACCACCGAGTTCGCCCAGGAAACGCTGCGCGACCTGCTGCGCGCGCAGCAGCAGGCGATCAGCATCCCCAATATCCAGAAGACCGTGGCAGACTACTACGGTCTGCAAATCAAGGACCTGCTGTCCAAGCGGCGCACGCGTTCACTCGCGCGTCCACGACAGGTGGCGATGGCCTTGGCGAAGGAATTGACCGAACACAGCCTGCCTGAAATCGGCGATGCGTTCGCCGGCCGTGACCATACGACCGTGCTGCACGCCTGCCGCCAGATCCGCACCCTCATGGAAACGGATGGCAAGTTGCGGGAGGACTGGGACAAGCTGATCCGCAAGCTCAGCGAGTAGGCGGACCAGCCCTCGTCGTTGCAACGTGTGGAGATATCGGCAGGAGGATATGACCGCGACGAGCCGGTTCCGCTCTTCGTAGGCAGGCAGGACAGGCAGGGTTGTATCCGACGTGCCGGCTCCCATGGTGTCGCACGTCGTCTTCCTCGCCGTTGCGGTCACTGTAGGCAAGGCGATGGGGACGAGCAACGCATAACATCGTGGGCAAGTACGCTCACCTTCTGTGGATAAGATGTGCGTGGTTTCCGGGCGTAAAGTTGTCCACAGGTTTCACCATCGCCTGCAGGGCGCCTGTCCACTGGGTTGCAGGTGATAAAAAAACAATAGATTTATGGGGTTACGTAGGTTTTCCCGGGTTTCGGGCCCTACCACCACCACCAGCTTTTAAGCTTTTAGTCTTGAAAATCCAAAGCGAAGGGGCTCCCACACTCATGCGTTTCAGTCTGCAGCGCGAAGCTTTCCTCAAGCCGTTGGCCCAAGTGGTCAATGTGGTCGAACGCCGGCAGACGTTGCCGGTCCTGGCGAATTTCCTGGTGCAGGTACAGAGCGGGCAGCTCTCGTTGACGGGTACCGACCTTGAGGTCGAGATGATTTCCCGCAGTGCGGTCGATGACGCGCAGGACGGTGAGACGACGATCCCCGCCCGAAAGCTGTTCGACATCGTTCGCGCACTGCCTGACGGCAGCAAGGTGACCGTCAGCCAGAGCGGCGACAAGGTCACCGTCCAGGCAGGCCGCAGCCGGTTCACTCTGGCGACGTTGCCGGCCAACGATTTCCCGTCCGTGGATGAGGTCGAAGCGACCGAACGCATCGAAGTGCCGGAAGCGACACTGAAGGAGCTCATCGAACGCACATCGTTCGCGATGGCCCAACAGGACGTCCGCTATTACCTCAATGGCCTGCTGTTCGACCTCAGCGAGCGCACGCTGCGTTGCGTCGCCACCGATGGTCACCGCCTGGCGATGTGCGAGTCGCAGCTGGACGGAGCGCCGGTCGGCAAGCGCCAGATCATCGTGCCGCGCAAGGGCGTGACCGAGCTGCAGCGGCTTCTGGAAGGCGGTGACCGCGCGCTGGAGCTCGAGGTCGGACGCAGTCATATCCGCGTGAAGCGCGACGATGTCACCTTCACCTCGAAGCTGATCGACGGCCGCTTCCCCGACTATGCGGCGGTGATTCCGATCGGCGCGGACCGCGAAGTGCTGCTTGACCGCGAAGTGCTGCGGGCCGCCCTGCAGCGCGCCGCGATCCTGTCCAACGAGAAATACCGCGGTGTGCGGGTCGAGGTATCGCCCGGTCAGCTGAAGATCAGCGCGCACAATCCCGAACAGGAAGAAGCCCAGGAAGAAATCGAGGCGGATACCAAGGTCGACGGCCTGGCTATCGGCTTCAATGTGAATTACCTGCTGGACGCGTTGTCGGCATTGCGCGATGAGCATGTGGTCCTGCAGCTTCGGGACGCCAACTCTTCTGCCCTCGTACGCGAGGCGAGCAGTGAAAAGTCCCGCCACGTGGTCATGCCGTTGCGTCTCTGACACCTCTTGTTTCACGTGGAACATCAATCGCCCGACCCCCGTGTCGGGCGATCTCGTTTCAGGAGTCCGTCGGCCGATGCCTGTCGCCAGCCGCGGCGGGTTCGCGGGCTACAATTCGGCATGCCCCCTAGCCTCTCCCCGCCCTCGTCGTTGTCAGATTCGTGCGAGCACTCCGAGGCATCCACTGCGCGTGCGGACCCGTCGTGCAGGTAACGCGACTGGAGGCCAGTGGCCTGCGGCGGTTCCAGCGGGTCTCGTTGGCCCCCGAGGCTGGCATCAACCTCATCACGGGCGACAACGGTGCCGGCAAGACCAGTTTGCTGGAAGCGCTGCATCTGATGGCATACGGACGCAGCTTCAGGGGGCGTGTCCGGGACGGTCTGGTCCGTACTGGATCCGATGCGGTCGAGGTCTTCGTAGAGTGGCGGGAAGCCAGCCAAGGGCGCCAACGCCGAGCGGGCCTGCGCCATAGCGGGCAGGCATGGACGGGCCGGTTGGACGGAGAGACCGTTACCCAGTTGGGTGATCTCTGTGCGGCCTTGGCGGTCGTGAGTTTTGAGCCGGGAAGCCATGCCCTCGTCACAGGGGGCGGGGAGCCCAGGCGCCGCTTCATGGATTGGGGGCTGTTCCACGTGGAACAGGGGCGCGAGGGGGGCTTTCTTCCCCTCTGGCGGCGCTATGCACGTGCCCTGAAACAACGGAACAGCCTGCTCAAGGCGGGAAGCGGCGGTGGACAGCTGGACGCATGGGACCACGAGCTGGCCGAGGCGGGCGAGCCCCTGACCCGGCACCGTCAGGGATATCTGGATGCGCTTCAGGATGATCTGTCGTCCGTCGTGGGTGAACTGGCGCCGTCACTGGGAAACGCGTCGCTGCACTTCCTGCCCGGATGGCGCCGGCATGAGCTGTCTCTGGCGGACGCACTGCTGCTCGCCCGGGAGCGGGATCGTGCGGCCGGCTATACGACCGTGGGTCCGCACCGTGCGGACTGGCGGATCGACTACAGCGCGCTGCCCCAGCGCGAGACGCTGTCCCGGGGCCAGGCCAAGTTGACCGCCCTGTCCTGCCTGCTGGCACAGGCACAGGATTTCGCCCGTCGACGCGGTGAGTGGCCCGTCATCGCGCTGGACGATCTTGCGTCCGAACTGGACCGGCACCACCAGCGTCGAATTCTGGCGCGTCTGCTCGCCAGCGGTGCCCAGATATTCATTACCGGTACCGAACCGCCGGTCGGGTTGGTGGAAAGCGATGTGGCACCTGCTCTGTTCCACGTGGAACAAGGGGGCGTGGAGCGCCTCATTACCCCTTGAACCGGGTCTAAGTACGCACCAGTGCTATAATTCCGCATTGATCCCTTGGCCTGCGCAGGGCGCCTACCGACCCGGTGGCGCCTGCCCCGCCATGCAGCCGACACGAAGCGAATGACCGACGAAACGACCTCTTCTGCACCGAACGGCAATACGTACGACGCCAACAGCATTACCGCGCTGGAGGGCCTGGAAGCGGTCCGCAAGCGCCCCGGCATGTACATCGGCGATGTGCACGACGGCACCGGCTTGCACCACATGGTGTTCGAAGTGGTCGACAACTCGATCGACGAGGCGTTGGCCGGCCACGCGGACCATGTCGCGGTGACGATCCACGAAGACGGGTCGGTGTCGGTGTCCGACAATGGACGCGGCATCCCGGTAGGCAAGCATGCGCAGATGAGCGCCAAGCTCGGCCGCGAGGTGTCCGCCGCTGAAGTCGTCATGACGGTGCTCCACGCGGGCGGCAAGTTCGACGACAACAGCTACAAAGTGTCCGGCGGCCTGCACGGCGTGGGCGTCAGCGTGGTCAACGCCCTGTCCGAGAAACTGCAGCTGGACATCTTCCAGGGCGGCTTCCACTATCGTCAGGAATACAGCAACGGCGCCGCGCTGGTACCGCTGACCCAGGTCGAAAGCACGAGCAAGCGCGGCACCACGCTCCGCTTCTGGCCGTCGGTAACGGCCTTCCACGGCAACGTCGAATTCCACTACGACATCCTGGCCCGCCGTCTGCGCGAGCTGTCGTTCCTGAATTCCGGCGTGAAGATCGTGCTGGTCGACGAGCGGGGCGAAGGCCGTCGCGACGATTTCCACTACGAAGGCGGTATCCGCAGCTTCGTGGAGCACCTCGCCCACCTCAAGACGCCGCTGCATCCGAACGTGATCTCGGTCAGTGGCGAGCAGAATGGCATCACGGTGGAAGTCGCCCTGCAGTGGACCGACGCCTACCAGGAAACGATGTTCTGCTTCACCAACAACATCCCCCAGAAGGATGGCGGTACCCACCTGATCGGCTTCCGTGCCGCGCTTACGCGCACGCTGACGAACTACATCGAACAGAGCGGCATCGCCAAGCAGGCGAAGGTGAACCTGTCCGGCGACGACATGCGCGAAGGCATGATCGCCGTGTTGTCGGTGAAGGTGCCGGATCCGAGTTTCTCCTCGCAGACCAAGGAAAAGCTCGTCAGTTCCGACGTCAGGCCGGTCGTTGAGAGCACGTTCGGTGCACGTTTGGAGGAGTTCCTGCAGGAGCACCCCCACGAGGCCCGTGCGATCGCCGGCAAGATCGTCGACGCCGCCCGCGCCCGCGAGGCCGCCCGCAAGGCGCGCGACCTGACCCGCCGCAAGGGTGCACTGGATATCGCCGGCCTGCCCGGCAAGCTGGCCGACTGCCAGGAGAAGGATCCGGCGCTGTCCGAGCTCTTCATCGTCGAGGGTGACTCGGCGGGCGGTTCCGCCAAGCAGGGCCGCAACCGCAAGAACCAGGCGGTGTTGCCGCTGCGCGGCAAGATCCTCAACGTGGAACGCGCGCGCTTCGACCGCATGCTCGCCAGTGCCGAAGTCGGGACGCTGATCACCGCGCTCGGCACCGGCATCGGCAAGGACGAGTACAACCCGGACAAGCTGCGCTACCACCGCATCATCATCATGACCGACGCCGACGTCGACGGTTCGCACATCCGCACGCTGCTGCTCACGTTCTTCTACCGGCAGATGCCTGAGCTGATCGAGCGCGGCCATGTCTACATCGGCCTGCCGCCGCTGTACAAGCTGAAGCAGGGCAAGCAGGAGCTCTACCTGAAGGACGACGCGGCGCTGAACGTCTACCTGGCGAACAATGCGGTGGAAGGCGCATCGCTGATTCCGGCCAACGGCGAGCCGCCGATTTCCGGCGAGGCGCTGGAGAAACTGCTGCTCGTCTTCAGCACCGCGCGTGACGCGATTGCACGCAACGCGCATCGCTATGATCCGGTGCTGCTGGAGTCGCTGATCGACTTCACGCCGCTCGATGCCGAACACCTGCAGCAGAACATCGACGAGCGGCATGAACTGGCCGCGCTGGAAGCCAAGCTCAACCGTGGCAGCATCGGCAGTGCGCGTTATGCACTCACGCTGCAGCCGGCGAACGAACAGCGCCCTGCTGCCCTGCTGTCCACCCGTCGCCACATGGGTGAGGAACTGGTGCAGGTGTTGTCGCTGTCGGCGTTCGAGAGCGGCGAACTGCGTCCGCTGCGCGAAGCCGCCGCACTGCTGCATGGCCTGGTCCGCGATGGCGCGCAAGTCGTCCGCGGCAACAAGGCGCAGCCGGTGGCGACGTTCGCCGAGGCGCAGGCGTGGTTGCTCGAAGAGGCCAAGAAGGGTCGCAGCATCCAGCGCTTCAAGGGCCTGGGTGAAATGAACCCCGAGCAGCTGTGGGACACCACGGTCAATCCCGAGACGCGTCGCCTGTTGCAGGTGCGGATCGAAGATGCGGTCGCCGCCGACCAGATCTTCAGCACGCTGATGGGGGATGTCGTCGAGCCGCGGCGCGAGTTCATCGAAGACAACGCGCTGAAGGTCGCCAACCTCGACGTCTGACGCTGCACGGATGAGCGACGTGCCCTCCCCGTCCGGCGTGCTGGATGCGGCGCGGTCCACACTGCCGCTGCGCAGCGTACTGCCCGCGTTCGCCATCGATGTGGCGCTCGCCATCGCGCTGTCGTTCTCGACGCTGATGCTGGGCCTGTTCGGCTGGGCGGCATGGCGAGGCATCCAGCTCGCGCAGCGAGCCGGGGGCACGCCCGATGCACAGGCACTGCAGGCGCAACTCGGTACGCCTCCGGTCCTGTTCCTGATCGTCATGACGCTCGTGAGCACCGGCGGCACGGCCCTGGTGCTCTACCTGTGGCGACGCCGGGCCACGCAGGCCGAACGCCGCGCGTCGTTGGACCGCCTGCGTAACGCCCGCACGTGGATCTGGGCGCTTGTCGCCGGCGTGGCCACATTCCTCTTCAGTACGCTGATGAGTGCGGCAGGCCGCCTGTGGCTGGGTCTGGACCTCGAACCGAGCAACCTGGACCTGATCAAGGACGGCTTCGCGCGCTACCCGCTGTTCCTTGCGTTGTTCGCAGTCGTCCTGGCACCGCTCTACGAAGAACTGCTGTTCCGGCGCGTGCTGTTCGCACGGCTGTGGCAGGCTGGATGGCCCATGCTGGGTCTGGTGCTCAGCAGCCTGGTGTTTGCCCTGGTCCACGAATTGCCCGGCCTCAACGGCAAGCCGGCGGGCAGCACGCTGTTCCTGATCGCGGTGTACGCCGGCATGGGCGGCATCTTCGCCTGGGTGTATCGCCGCACCGGGACGCTATGGGCGCCCATCGCTGCCCACATCCTGAACAATGCGATAGCGCTGGCTGTCTTGCAGGTGTACGGCGACGCATCCGTCTAATGTGATTGACAAAAGTTTAAGACGGGCTTGCCCAGACTCTGGTCGCACGCAATATCGCAGGGGGGCGAGCATGAAATGCCAGATTCTCGGAACCGCCATGGTGCTGGGCCTTGCCGCCTGTGCTACCACGACGTCGCCGACGGGACGCACCCAGATGGTTGGCGGTGTTTCCCAGGCCCAATTGGACCAGCTGGGCGCACAGGCCTTCGCCGAGACCAAGGCGAAGGAGACCCTCAACCGTGATGCACGCCAGAACGCCTACGTCACTTGCGTGGTGAACGCCCTCGTCCGCCAGCTGCCACCGGAGCAGCGCGGCGTTGCGTGGGAGACTGCGGTCTTCACCGACAGCGAGCCGAATGCGTTCGCCCTGCCGGGCGGAAAGGTCGGCGTGAATACCGGGATCTTCACCGTCGCCAGGAACCAGGACCAGCTTGCTGCCGTGCTGGGACATGAAATCGGCCATGTGATCGCACGACACCACGAAGAACGCATCACGCGGCAGATGGGTGCGCAGGCGGGTCTGGGTGTGCTTGGCGCGTTGGCCGGCGCTCGCTACGGTGAGGGTGCCGCCAGTACGGTGAACCAGCTCGGCGGCATGACCGCGCAGGCGGCGTTCCTGCTGCCCGGTTCCCGAACACAGGAAAGCGAGGCCGACGTCGTCGGCCAGCGTCTGATGGCGCAGGCCGGCTTCGATCCGCGCCAAGCGGTAGGCCTGTGGCAGAACATGATGGCCGCCAGCGGAGGACGCTCGCCGCAATGGCTGTCGACCCACCCCGACCCCGCCAACCGCATCCGCGAGCTCGAGCGCGATGCCCCTTCCCTCGTACCCACGTACGAGGCGGCCAGGAAGGCCGGAAACGCGCCGAAATGCGGCTGACACACGCGCCGGTATTGCTGCGCAGCAGCACGTGAAACGGTATCCGCCTTCCCTTGGTTTCTGTTAGTTTTGCCGGCCCCGCACGCAGAGGGGACGGGTGAACCGCCTTCTGCTTGTCCCCACGAGGTTTAGACATGAAACACCGCATGCCCCAGAAGACTGTCCTCAGCCTGATGTTGCTGGCCGCCTTTGGCGGCGCCGTCGTTGCCGACGCCGTGGCGTATGACGCCCGCTCCGCAGAACGCGGTGGACGCAAGAGCAGCGCCAAGCCGGAAGTGCGTTATCCGGACGCGACCCGCGAGGAGCCCAAGGCCAAGGGTTCGAGCAAGGCCCAGGGCAAGCTCAGCAAGCTGTTCAAGGCCTATGAGAAGGAAGACAACGACACCGAGACGCTGACCCTCGCGAAGGATCTGCTGGCCGAGCCCAACGCCAACGACTACGACAAGGCGATGGCCGCGCAGCTTGGCGCGCAGGCTGCCTACAACCTCGACGACATGGCGACCGCGAAGCAGTTGCTGCGGCAGGCCGTCGATCTCAACGCGCTGGACAACAACGGTCATTACCAGTCCATGATGATGCTGGCCCAGCTGCAGTTGCAGGACGACGAGTTCGAGCCGGGCATGGCCAACCTCGATCGCTACCTGACCGAGACGAAGTCGTCGCGTCCGGAAGACCTCATCATGAAGGGCCAGGCGCTGTACCAGACGGAAAAGTTCGCCGAAGCCATTCCGGTACTGGAAAAGGCCATTGCCGCCACTCCAGAGCCGAAGGACAGCTGGTACAGCCTGCTGTTGGCGTCGTACAACGAAGCGGGCCAGCCGGAGAAAGCCATCAAGCTGGCCGAGCAGCAGGCAGCCAAGAACCCGACCGACAAGAAGTCGCAGATGAACCTGGTCGCGACGTACCAGCAGGCCGACCAGTTCGACAAGGCCGCCGCGATCCTGGAAAAGCTGCGCGCAGCCGGCCAGCTGACGGACGAGAAGGAATACCGCCAGCTGTACATCACCTACGCCAACATGGACGGCAAGGAGAAGGACGTGATCTCCGTCGTCAACGAGGGCCTGCAGAAGGGTCTGTTGAAGCAGGATTACCAGACGTATCTTGCGTTGGCACAGGCGTACTACTACTCCGAACAGGTCCCCCAGGCCATCGAGGCGTGGCAGAAGGCCGCCCCGCTTGCGAAGGATGGCGAGACCTACCTCAACCTGGCCCGCGTGCTCTGGCAGGAAGGCCGCATCCCCGAAGCCAAGACCGCCGCCCAGGCGGCGTTGAACAAGGGTCTGAAGAAGCCGGAAGACGCGAAGAAGATCCTCGCGCTTAAGTGACGTGATCCAGTGACACCGTAGGCCAAAAATCCGTACGGATAATGGCAACCGGGCGTCGGATTGGTATAAGCTGGGGATTCCGCCGCGCAAAACGGCCGGCGGAATCCAGAATCAACGAGGCGCTCCGGTGCCCGTATCAACCTTGAGTTAATTGGCGCATGGCTGAACAACTGGTCATCAACAGGTACCGGGAACAGGAAGAGGACAACAGCCTCAACTGGCCGCGTATCATCGGTATTGCCTTTGTGATCGCATTGCACGCAGCCGCGCTGCTGGCCTTGCTGATCCCGGCCGTCGCCCCGCCGGCGGAGAAGGAGCAGGAACGTCGCACCTCGGTGGTGATCGTCGACGCCCCGCCTCCCCCGCCGCCGCCGCCGCCGCCGCCGCCGAAGCAGGACACGCCGCCGCCGCCGGTCAAGAACCTCGCGCCGCCCAAGACCACACCGCTGCCTCCGCCGCCGGAAGCACCGCCCGTGGACATCGCCGAACCGCGTCCGACCGACATCGTCAGCCCGCCGTCGCCGCCCGCACCGCCGTCGCCGACGCCGGACATCGGCGCCAGCGTCGACATCTCGTCCAAGAACATGAATCCGCCCCGCTACCCGCCGGCCGCCGCGCGCTCGGGTATCGAAGGCACGGTCATCCTGATCATCGACGTGGACGCGAACGGCAACGTCACCAATGTGTCGGTGGAAAAGTCCAGCCGCAACCGCGATCTCGATCGTGCTGCCATGGAAGCCGCACGCAAATGGCGCTTCAACGCGTCCGTCGTCAATGGCCAGAAGGCCGCAGGCCGCGTCCGCGTGCCCGTGGACTTCAACATGGGCGGCTGATGCCGCCAGGCATCGACAGATTCCAACGCAAGAAACCCGCACCACCCTCAATCAACACTTAAATAAAGGTAAGCGTCATGCTGCAGGAAACCCTTTTCGCCGCCGCCGCCGGGGGCAACAACGCCGCGAATGCCCTGTCGCAGATGGGCTTCGAGCACATGATCAGCGAGATGGTCAGCAAGCCCGGCGAGTTCATCGTCTCCTGGGTCGTGCTGCTCACCCTGGTGATCATGTCGGCCATGTCCTGGTACTGGACGGTCATCAACGTGCTCCGCAGCACCCGCCTGAAGGGCCAGGCTGACCGCGTGACCAGCGCCTTCTGGGAAACCCCGAATGCGCAGGACGCCATCCGCCTGATGGAAGAGCAGCCGAAGAACGAGCCGTTCTCCAAGATCGCCCTCGACGCCGCCCAGGCCGCTGCGCACCACCAGCGTTCGGAAGGTTCGGGCGAGACCCTGAGCCGCTCGGAGTTCGTGGACCGCGCCCTGCGCCAGGCCGTGACCCGCGAGAGCACCAACCTGCAGGGCGGCATGACGCTGCTCGCCACCGTCGGTGCGACCGCGCCGTTCGTGGGTCTGCTGGGTACGGTGTGGGGCATCTACGGCGCCCTGATCCGCATCGGTGCGACCGGCCAGGCCTCGATCGACGCCGTCGCCGGCCCGGTGGGTGAAGCGCTGATCATGACCGCCATCGGTCTGTTCGTCGCCATCCCGGCCGTGTTCGCCTACAACTTCTTCAGCAAGACGAACGCGGCCGTCATCGCCAAGTTCGACACGTTCGCGCACGACCTGCACGACTTCTTCGCCACCGGCTCGCGCGTTCGCTGAGCCGGCGGTACAAGCAGTCAACGCAACGTTCTAGACGGAGCCCGTCATGGCTTTCAGTAGTGGTAATAGCGGTGGCCCGATGGCCGAGATCAACGTCACGCCCCTCGTGGACGTGATGTTGGTGCTGCTGATCATCTTCATCATCACGGCGCCGTTGATGTCGCACAAGGTGAAGATCGAGCTGCCCGAAGCGAACCTCGTCCAGAATCCGGACGAAAAGACCGCCCCCAAGACCCCGCCGATCACCATTTCCGTCAAGGACAATGGCGATCTGTTCTGGGGCGACGAGCCGGTCAGCAAGGAAATCCTGGAATCGCGCCTGTCGAGCGTGGCCCAGTTGCAGCCGCAGCCGAAGCTCAACCTGCGTGGCGACAAGACGACCAAGATGGGCACCATCGCGGAAGTCACCAAGATCGCGCAAGGCCAGGGCATGCTCGATATCGGCTACGTGGCCACGAAAGAGAAGGGGCAGTAAGCCATGGCATTCAGCAGTGGTGGTAGCAAGGGCCCCATGGCCGACATCAACGTCACGCCCCTCGTGGACGTGATGCTGGTGCTCCTGATCATCTTCATCGTGACCGCACCGATCATGACGTACCCGATCGAGGTGGCCCTGCCGCAGCGTGTGATCAACCCGCCGCCGCAGGTACGCGAGCCGCCGCCGCCGATCGACCTGCGCATCGAGTCGGACAACACGGTGTACTGGAACAACAGCCCGACCAACGTGGCCGACCTCCAGCGCAAGATGGAAGACGAAGTCCAGCGCGATCCGACCAACCAGCCGGAGCTGCGCATCGAAGCCAAGTCGGACGCGCATTACGAAGTGATGGCCAAGGTGTTGGCCGCCGCGAAGAATGCGCAGATGATGAAGATCGGTTTCGTGCAGTAATCGCGAAACGAGCAGCAGTTGGCTCTCGAACGCCGCCCTCCGGGGCGGCGTTCTTCGTTCCGGAGGGCGAACAGGGGCCCTCTTGCGTCCTTGGAAGCGCGGGCGTAGCGTCAGGGGCACGGTCCCCGACAGAAGGAGGTGTGCCATGGCGTTCTCCGCTCCTGCAAGCCGTTCCGAACTGGCCGACATCAACATCACGCCACTGGTGGACGTGATGCTGGTCCTGCTGGTGATCTTCATGGTGACGGCGCCGATGCTGTCACGCCCCATCGAGACGCTCCTGCCGCAACCGGTTCCCGGTACGCACGCCGAGCCGCCCAACGACCTGGTGCTCAAGGTGGGCGTCGGCGGCCACTACACCCTGGACGACCGTCCGGTTGCGCTGGGCGATCTCCGTACGCGGCTGGAAGATGCGCTCACGGCCGACCCCCGTACCGTGCTGCAGGTGGAGGCGTCGGAAAGCGCCGACTACCAGCAACTGGTCAGCGCGCTGTCGCAGGCCGAAGCCAGCGGCATGCGCAATATCGTGATGAGGAACTGACGCCCGGCGCGCGTCGCCGGGATCGACACCGCTCAGTCCCGCGCGACGCCCCCGGCCTGGCTCAGGATCGCGAGGTAGCGGCGCACGGTCGCGTCCAGGCCGGCGTACAGTGCTTCGCCGATCAGCGCATGGCCGATCGAGACTTCGCGTACCCCGGGCACCGCCGCAAGGAATCCGCCGAGATTGTCCTGGCTGAGGTCGTGCCCTGCGTTGACGCCCAGGCCCAGCGCGTGGGCCTGCTCGGCAGTGCGCCTGCAGCGCTCGAGCGCATCGCCGGCATCGCCACGCGAAGCCGCCTCGGCAAATGGACCGGTATAGATCTCGATGCGGTCCGCGCCGATGTGCGCCGCATTCTCGAGTCCCGCGCAGCCGGCATCCACGAACAGGCTGACCCGGCATCCCATCGCCTTGAGTGCCGCGATCAGCGGGCGCAGGCGTTCCGAATCCTGTTCGAAATCGAAGCCATGGTCCGACGTGATCTGGCCGTCGCCGTCCGGCACCAGCGTGGCCTGCACAGGACGGGCCGCGTCGCACAGCGCGAGGAAGCCGGGATAACCGTCGCGGGGCGGAGCGAACGGATTGCCTTCCAGATTCAGTTCGACGCCGTGCCCGCGCGTCAGCCGCGCCAGCGCGTCGACATCGCCAGGACGGATGTGCCGCTGGTCGGGCCGGGGATGCACGGTGATGCCGTGTGCGCCGGCTGCCAGGCAAGCCTGCGCCGCGCGCACCACATCGGGTTCATCGCCGCCGCGGGAATTCCTCAGGACGGCGATCTTGTTGACGTTGACGCTGAGCAGGGTCACGGTGCGGGCGGTTCGGACGGCGGTGCATTGCGCCGCGCCTCGGCGATCTCGCGGAGGCGGCGCAGCTCGGCCGGATCGATCATCAGCGATTCGTCGCGACGCGTTTCACCCAGCCTGCGCGCATGCCGACCGATGATCCAGACCACGAAGAGGCAAAGCGACACCAGCATCAGGACGACCATCAAGGGCATCGACGTGGTGCGCACGGCCATGAACAGGCAGCCGATCGCCATCAACAGGAAGAGCCAGTGCATCGTCCACCCCCGGGGCTTGGTGGCGGAATATTACCGCGTCCGTTGCGCGGCAGGCATCGACCGGCTTCACAGCAAGGGCGACATCAGCCGTGCCAGTGCTTCGGGCAGTCGATGGCGCCAGAGCGCGCGGTCGCGCTGCAGGCGCACCGGTTCACTGGCGGCGATCTCGCCTTCCATCCACTGTCCCAGCGTGCCGGCGACGCCGCGGTCGCGGAACATCATGGAAATCTCGAAATTCAGCCGGAAGCTGCGGTGGTCGAAATTGGCGCTGCCGATGATGGCCAGCGTGTCGTCGCAGAGCAGCGCCTTGCTGTGCATCATGCGTGGGCCGTATTCGTAGACCTTCACGCCGGCGGCGAGCAGTTCGTCGAAATACGACCGCGCGGCCAGCGTCGCCAGCCGGGAATCGCTGGTCTTGGGCACCACCAGGCGGACGTCCAGACCGCCCAGCGCGGCGGACGTCAGCGCCATGCGCGCGGCTTCGCCCGGCACGAAGTAGGGCGTGACCAGCCAGACGCGCTGCTTGGCCTCATGGATCGCCGCGACCTTGGTGCGGTGGATGGGCTCCCATGCGGAATCAGGCCCCGACACCAGTGCCTGTACCGCAATCCCGCCCCGCACGTTGGCATCGCTGGCGCTCCACAGCCGCGTGCCCTGGAAATCCTTGCGCTGCTGGCCGGTGGCATATACCCAATCCTCGACGAACACCTGCTGGATGCTGCGCACGATCTCGCCCTCGAGGCGCAGGTGCAGGTCGCGGAATGCATCGTCGCAGAGGGACTCGTCCTCATCGTCGGTGACGTTGATGCCGCCGGTGAACGCGATGCGCCCGTCGACCACCACGATCTTGCGATGCGTGCGCAGATTCAGCCACGGACGGGTGAAGGGACGGAAGCGGGTAGGGTGGAACCAGGCGTGCTCGCCGCCGGCATCGATCAATGCGCGCAAGGCCCGGGTCTTGAGTCGGTTCGAGCCCACGGCGTCCAGCAGCAGTCGCACCTTGACGCCTTCGCGCGCCTTCACCGCGAGCGCCTCGAGGATGCGCTGGCCGGTACGGTCGCCGTTGAAGATGTAGTACTCCAGGTGAATGTGGTTCTCCGCGGCGGCGATCGCATCCAGGATCGCCTTGTACGTGGCGCACCCGTCCACGAGCTGCTGCACCGAGGTGGCCGTGGAAGGCGGCAGTCCCGTCGTCTTCTGGGCCAGCATGGGCAGTTCCGCGCTGTTGCCGTCAGCCGGTGCGAAGACCTCGTAGCTCTCCACGCCTTCGCGCGCGCGCGTCCGCCGGAGTTGATGCCGCTTGATGCGCTGCGGCCCTAACAGGAAGTAGACCAAGTACCCCACGTACGGCAGCAGCGCGAGGGAAAGCAGCCAACTGAGCGTGGCCACCGGTTCGCGCTTCTGCAGGATGATCCAGGTACACAGTGGCACCAGGTAAAGCAGCCAGGCCAGCGTGATCCACCCGGCGAGGTGGGGCAGGGTGGACGCGGCATCTCGGATGGCGTGAAGGACGTCGGGCATGCCGCGATTCTAGAGGTCGGCATGACCTCCGAGGGATGCGTCGGCGTTGCAGGCAGCGTCTTTTCCTTCCAGGGCCCGCCGCCACGGCGAACGCCGCGTGCGCGACAGCCTGCAGGGCCGGCGTGTCAGCGCCAACTCGCCTTGCGCGAGGGCGGCGGGGGCGAGGGCGTGGCGTCGATACTGGGAACCAGCAGCGACAGGCGTGCCTTGGCATAGTCGCCGCTGCCGTCGACGTCCAGCTTGCCCGCACTGTTCGCAGTGATGAGCGCCGTGTCGAGGAACACCTCCTCGCCCGCCGCCAACCGATGGCGCGCACTGCACAGCTTCACCGGCACCTGCAACACGCTTATTCCGTCCCGCTGCCATTTGGTTTCCGGCACCAGCCGGCGGACGATGGAACCGTCCACCCATACGTCCACCGAATCCGATTGCACCGACCGGCACTTGCCGATCCCGACATCAAAAGTCATGCACCCTCCTACAGGGCGGTATGCGTCAACGTGAAAAGAAAGCCGCGCGACTCCAGCAACGCGCGCATGCGCCGTTCTGCCGGTGCGCGGTGGAACTGGCGGCCCGCCCACAACTCGAAGCAGGGCCGTGCCGTGGCGTGACCGTGGGTCGCCGGCCGGCGGGACACCGCGATGTCCGGCGACTCGCAGGCCGTGGCCCACATCACCCGCAGGTCGCCCGGACCGATGGATTGCTGCGATCCAAGATGAAGAATGAACACCTGGACGTGCTGCTTGGACACGCATCTCTCCTCGGCGCGACAGGGCGTCGCGTGGATGAAGCCGAGAGGGAGAGAAATCGGCCCGCGGGAGGCGGCGGAGGAGACTGCCCGTCAGCCATGACAGGTATACGCCCTTGGGGGCGTGACCGCAAACCCGTGTTCATGCTTTGCGACGCACGTGCGATGCGGCTGCACGGCGCTGCGGCGTTACGACGCGATGCGTGGGAGCGCCAACCGCCACCCCAGTCCCGACCACCGGCTCGCATGCCGCGACAGTGCGTCGCGGATCACCGCTTCGCTGCCGGCGACGTGCAGCTCACGCCGGGCGCGGGTGATGCCGGTGTAGAGGAGTTCACGCGACAGCACGCGGTTGCCGCGTGCGGGCAGCAGCAGCCAGACCGCATCGAATTCGCTGCCCTGCGCCTTGTGCACGGTCATGGCGAATGCGGACTCGTGCGCGGGCAGCGATGCGGGATGGAATGCGCGCGGCTGCGTGGGTGTGTCGCCTGGGAACCAGGCCAGCAACACGCCTTGCGCATCGCGGAAACACAGCCCGATGTCGCCGTTGAACAGACGGTGGCGATAGCTGTTCTCTGTAACGATGACCAGCTGGCCATGAAAGTGGCCCTGCCCGGCGCGCTGCAGGCCGCTGCCGCCCTCCACCAGCAGGCGCTCGATGCGGGCGTTCAATGTGCGCGCGCCCTGCGGGCCTTCACGCACGGCGGTGAGGATGCGCAGGCGCGCGGACAGCGCCAGCGCGTCGGCGGGCGTGGCGGCTTCGCCCAGCGCGCGCCAGTGCAACAGCAGGCGTTCGCGCTGCATGTCGAGCGGATCGACCAGGTCATCGTGGAACTGCACGCCGGCCAGCGTGTCGCTGCGCAGAAGCGAGAGCGTCGTGGAGGCATCGCCTTCGCGCACGGCGGCGGCCAGCGGCGCGAGCTGCAGGGCTTCGCTCTGGCGCCAGCCGCGCTGCAGGTGCACGCGGATGCCGGCGAAGCGGTTGTGTCGATGATCCAGGCTTGCCGGATGATCAGCGAGGGAAGCATCGCCCAGCAACGGGTGGAGCGCCTCGTCATCCCGCAAGCCGATGTCGTTGCCATCCCCTGCCGCGCTGAGGATGGCAGCGAGCACATCGCCTGCTTCCACCGACGGCAACTGGTCCGGATCGCCCAGCAGCACCAGGCGCGTGCCATCGGAGACGGCGTCCACCAGCTTGGCCATCAGCGGCAGGTCGATCATCGAGGCTTCGTCGACGACCACCACGTCGAACGGCAGCGGGTTGTCGGCGTGATGGCGGAAGCGGGGCGAATCCGGAATCGTGCCGAGCAAGCGGTGCAGGGTGGTGCCCGTGGTGGGCAGCGTCGCGAGCAGGTCGGCGTCCACGCCCTGCGCCGCCAAGGCTTGCACCGCATGGCGGACGCTTTCGGCCATGCGCTCGGCGGCGCGACCGGTAGGTGCGGCCAGGGCGATGCGTGGCGCGGCGCGGCCTGCGCACCGTGCCTGTGCGGCCAGCAGCACCAGCAGGCGCGCGGTGGTGGTGGTCTTGCCGGTCCCGGGACCACCGGTGACCAGCAGCAGGGCATGGCGCAGTGCGAGCGCGGCGGCACGCGCCTGGTGGACATCGTGCGCGGCCGGCGGAAAGAGCTGCGCGAACAAAGGCGCGAGCGCATCGACGCCGGTTGCCGGCACCGGTTGCGTGGCGAGGCGTTGCAGGCCGGCCGCGAGTGCCCGTTCGTACTCGCGATAACGGCGCAGGTAGAGGAGGTCGTGTTCCAGCACCAGCGGCGCGTGCGGGTCGGCGACCGCATCGGCATCGTCCGGCGTGGCCACCCAGCGCGACGCGGCGAGACATGCACGCCACGCGTCGACGGATGGCCAGTCGATGGGGGTATCGGCGTCGAGCAGTGCCTGCGGCTCGCGCAGCGATAGACCGGCATGGCCCTTGGCGACGGCGAGCGACGCCAGCGCGGTGGCGGCGAGCACGTCGTCGGGCGTGGCCACATCCAGCCGGCGCAGGCTCTGGGCGAGGGCGTGGTCCAGGGTACGCAGGTGGCCGTTGCGGAACAGGGTATCGAGCAGGCTCATGCGGCCGCCTCCTGCCCGTGGCCGGCGAACAAGGCGTCGAGTGCGTGCACGAGTTCCGGCGCGAAGCGCTGCGCATGCACGCCGAGCGACGCATCGCGCGCGGGATCGAGCCCGCGGCAGAACACGTAGCGGATGCCGCCGAAATCGCGCGCGTAGTCGTAGCCGTCGCCCAGGCGGAACCGCAGCCAGCGATGCAGCGCGACGGTGTAGACCAGGGCCTGCAGGTCGTACTCGCTGTGCGCCATCGCGGCCGCCAGCGCGGGCGCGTCGTAGCGCGGCAGCCGGTTGGACTTGTAGTCGAGCACGTACCAGCGCCCGTCGCGCACGTAGGTCAGGTCGATCTTGCCGGTCATCAACCCTTCCAGCCGCGAGCGCAGGCCGAACCCGTGGCGCGCGCGCGCCACGCCATGCGCGTGCAGCAGCGCCAGCAACGCCGGCACGGCAGTGGGTGCGAGGGCGAAATGGAATTCGATTTCGGCACGCCGCTCGTGGTCGCCCAGCGCATGCAATGCGCCACCCTCGGGCAGCGCGACGGTCAGCGTGCGTCCGACCAGCGAGGTGAGCAGGGCGACGCCCTCGGCCAGGTCGTCCTGCGCGTAGCCTTCCCTGCGCAGCGCGGCGAGCAGGGCGGCATGTTCGCCTTCCGGCGCCGCATCCCCCGCCTGCCACTGCGCCCATGCGCTGAAGCGGGTGTCTTCGAGCGCCGCATGCAGCACGTTGCCGAAACGGCTGCCACTGAAGCGCGGGTCGTATGCGTCGGCGGTGATGTCGGGGGACGCGTCTGCGTCATCGGGCGGCTGCACCGGTTCGTCCGCGGCCGCGCCGTCGGCCTCGGTGGAGGCAGCGTCGACGGCGTGGCCCGCATCGGCATGCGCAAGCTGGGTGAAGCTGTAGACCCACCAGTCGGGCGCGATGGAACGCCGGGCGACGCGGGCGGGCGGCACCGCGCCTTCCGCCACGGGCGGCAACCACGGCAGTTCGGCGGGCGGTGCGGCGGGATCGATGCGGATGCCCGGGTCGTGCGCCAGCAGGGCGTCGGCATCGCGCACCATCGCCCATAGCGGCGACTGCGCGTGCTGGTAGAAGGCGCCCGTTGCCAGCCACAGCGCGTGGCTGGCGCGGGTCAGGCCGACGTACAGCAGGCGCGCGTCTTCGGCGCGCTGCGCCTCGCTCCATTGCGCTCTGGCCGCGCCCCACCCGGAGACCTCCGCCTGCAACTTCCAGTGCAGCACGCGGCCGTCCGCGTCGGTGACGACGACGCGCTGGCCGGGATCGGGCGCCCTTCCGCCGATGCCCGCATACGGCAGGAACACCAGCGGGTACTCCAGGCCCTTGCTCTTGTGCAGCGTCACCACCTGCACGCGGTGCGCATCGGATTCCAGCCGCAGCAGCTGTGCGTCGTCATCGGCAGCGGTGCCGGCATCGGCGATGGCAGCGGCCAGCCAGTCGACGAGGCCGGGCAGGCCGAGCGTACGCGCGTCGGCTTCCTGCAGCATCTCGGCCGTCTGCAGGTAGTTGGTGAGCCTGCGCTCGCCGTCGAGCAGGCCGAGCAGGCGCGGGGCGTGCTCGGCGCACAGGTCGTTGACCAGCGCCAGCGGGCCACCGCGATGCAGGCGTTCGCGCCAGTCCTGCGCGCGCTGTTGCCAGCCGCGCATCGCATCGCCGTCGGTTTCGAGCGCGGCGATGCCCGCGGCATCCACGCCCAGCAGGACGGTGGACAGCGCGGCGCGCACATGGCCGTCGTCCGCGCCGTGCATCAACGTGCGCAGCAGCGCGTGCAGTTCGCGCGCTTCCGGCGCGGCGAACAGGCTGAGCTTGCCGGCGGCAACAGCGGGAATGCCGACCTCGGCCAGCGCGGCACGGATGCGGGTGGCATCCCGGTGCGTGCGGACCAGCACGGCGATATCGCCGGGCTGAACGGGTTTGCCTCCTATCGTCGCGTTGCCGGCGCGCGCATCCGTCAGTACGCGGTGGATGGCAGCCACGCAGGCAGCGGTGGCCAGTTCACGCGAGGTGCCTGCGTCCCAGGGCTTGACCTTGCCGTCCGGTCCGGGCGCCGGCGATGGCGCTCGCCATACGGTCAGCGCGGGCGCGGCCGCGCCATGACACTGGAAGTCGTCATCGTGACGTGTGCCACCGGGCGCGACCGGATGGAAATGGATGCGTGGATCGACGAATGCGGCGTCACCGGCCTGTGCGTACAACGCTTCGATGGCACGCAGTACCGACGGCCGCGAGCGGAAGTTGTGCGACAGCGGTGGTGCGGCGACGGCATCGGCCTGAGCGGCGAGATAGGTTTCCACATCGCCGCCACGGAAGCCGTAGATCGCCTGCTTGGGATCGCCGATGACGAACAGCGCCGGCTTCGGACTCCTGCTGCCGAACACGTGGTCGAAGATGCGCCACTGGCGTGGATCGGTGTCCTGGAACTCATCGACCAGCGCGACGCGATACTGGGCGCGCAGGCGCTGCACGAGGGCGTCCGCATGTGGCGTTTCGAGCGCATCCGCGACGCCGTCGATCAGGTCGTCGTAGGTCTGAACACGCAGCTGCTGTTTGCGCAGCATCAGCCGTGCCCGGGCATCGTCGCGCAGGCGATGCAGCAGGGCGACGCGGCGCGCTTCGCGATAGGCGTCGACGCGGTCCTGCGCCTGCAGGTAGGCATCGATGGCATGCGTCAGCGGCGATTCCGGGGTGCGGCCCGCGCCGGCCTTGCTGGTTTTCAGCAGCAGCGCCTCACGGCGCAACTGCGGCAGCCTGTCGTGCGCGAACGGCATGCCAGCATCGTCCGCGGCCGCCCATGCCTCCAGCGCGTCGAACAGTCCGATGATCCACTCGACCCTGTAGCTGCCGCCGTGCAGCACCTTTCCCTCCACTGCGGCGACCAGGGCGTCACGAAACGCGCTCGCGTGCGCGCGATACGCGGCAATGAGCGCTTCGCCGGCCGCCCGCAAGGCCGTTGCAGGGTCGGCAGGCAGCGGATCGACGGGGTATGGCTGCAACCGCTGTTCGCGCAGCAACGCGGGCAGGTCGGCCGCCAAGGCGTCGGGGCCGCCCTTCCACAGCGCAAGCAGATCATCCGCACCGTCATCGTCCGCGCCATGCGCGCGCCACAGGTCCGCGGCGATTTCCTGCCGCAGCGCTGCGTCATTGGCGAGCAACGGCGGCGCATCGAAACCGTGCCCGCTTTCCAGGGCGTGTTCGCGCAACACCCGTGCACAGAAGCCGTGGATGGTGAACACCGCCGCCAGGTCCATGCCGTCGGCGGCTTCGCGCAGACGCCGATGCAGTGCGGCGGGAGGTTCACCACTCCGCGCGAGATGCGCATCGAGGAGCGCACGCGTCAATGCCGCCTCAGGCGCTTCATCGGCGGCGGCGACGGCGGGCAGCGATGCTGCCAGCAGCAGGCGGGCACGGATGCGCGCGCGCAGCTCCTGGGTGGCGGCCTCGGTGAAGGTGACGGCCAGGACTTCGCCGATGCGCAAGCCGCCTTCGACCACCAGCCGTACGACCAGCGTGGCCAGGGTGAAGGTCTTGCCGGTACCGGCGGACGCCTCGATGGACTGCACGCCATCGAGCGGCAGCGCGAGGTAGGGATCGTGCGCGACGGTCATCCGGCGTCCTCCGCGTCGAAGACGAGGGCCAGTGCGCGCAACGCATCCGGATCGGTGCCAGCGTAGACCTCGCCCTGCGTGACCGCGAGATAGATCGACATCGAAAGATCCGCGAACCGCAGCCGCGCTGCGTCATCGGTGAAAGGATCGCACCCGCGCAGCGCGAGCCGCAGCGCATCGCCGTTGCCTTCGCTCCAGCCGCGCTCGCTTCCGTACCATTTCTTCGCCGCTTCCTTCAGGCCTGCTTCCATGTCGGGCGCGGCGGCGAAGAATTCCCAGCCGCTGTAAGGCGCGAACGGCAGCGGTTCGCGCAGGCCCTGTTCGCGCAGCCAGAGCAGGTGCCGGAGCACCGTGCGTGCCTGGCCAGGATCGAGCGCCGGACGCACGTGGGGACCGAACGGATGGCCGGATGCCGGCTTCGTGCCGCCCTCGTGGAACTGAACCAACGGCAGCGCGAGGCCGGCCGCACTGGCGAGCAGCCAGTCCAGGCCGTCGCGGATCGCCGCGCTTCCGCCCGGTGAACCGATGCGAACACGCGCGAGCCCATGCGGATACATGCCCGCCAGCGTGCCGTGCAGTGCGACGCCGTCGATGTCCACCTCGATGCGCTGCGTCGCCGGCAACTCGCCGCCGGTCCAGTCGGCGAAGGCGCGTGCGTACGGCGTGACCTCGCTGCGCAGCGTGGACAGCGTGCGCCGCCCCAGCGGACCCGAAGGCAGCAGGGCGCGGGCGCGCAAGGCGGCATGCAGCGTGGCGTCATCGTCGCCCTGCAGCACCCCGGCGAACACGGCTGCCTGCACGTCGCTGCGCGCCAGGCCGCGGCCCGGCAGCAGCAACGGCTCGACGTCATCGCCCGCTTCATCGATCCCCTCCAGCCGCAGGCCCAGCCGCTGGTGGAGGAACTGCTCGGCCGGCGCGGTCAGGAAGCGGCGCAGCTGGTCGAGCGACAGCCCGGAGCCGGCGTCGGCAGGTGGTGGCATCGCGTCGCCCGGAAACCAGCGCGGCAGGAGCGAGCGTCGCCCCGCCAGCCGGCCGGCGGCGGGATGCCACTGCCGGCGATAGCTGAAGCGGCGTGGATCGTCGTTGCCACCAAACGCGACGGGCGAAAACGGCTGCAGCGGATGGTGCACCACCATCGCCCTGGCGACGGACGCCGGATCGGCATGCTGCCGCGCGGCGGCGTCGATGAGCTCACTGACCAGCACCGACGGTTCGCGCGCGCTGCCGTCGCGAGGATCGGCCCCGAGATAGCTGAGAAGGAACACATCCTGCGCGGCGGCGAACAGCTGCAGGAACAGGAAGCGGTCGTCTTCGCGCAGCGAGCGGTCGCCATGCCGGCGCTTGTCGGTGCCGAGTTCGGCCGTGAGCTTGCTCAGGCCGGCGGCGGGATCGCGGCGTGGATAGTCGCCGTCGTTCATGCCGAGCACGCAGATCACGCGGAACGGCAGCAGCCGCATCGGCACCATGCGGCCGAAACTGATGCCGCCGGTCAACAGGGGCGCGCGCGTATCGGCTTCGGCAAGCGTGGTAGCGAAGTGCGCGCGCACCACGTCGGCGGGCACGGTGTCGGCATAGCCCGCTTTCTCCGCCTGCACGGCGAAGTCGTCGATGAGCATGCGCAGGCGGTCTAGTGCGCGCTGGCGGGCAGGCAGGGCAGGTTCGCGCGGCAGCAGTGCGGCGAGCAGTCCAAGCAGCCGTTCGCGCCATTGCGCAGGCGTGATCGCCTCGCCCAGCGATTTCTGGTGGCGGGCCAGCACGCGCAGCAGGCGGACCAGGATGTCGAGCGCGTCGAGCGCGCTGCCTTCCAGTTCGGGCCAGGGCGCGACGCCGGCGATGTCGTCCTGCGCGCCGCTGGCGTGGCCCAGCAGCAGGCGGTCGAGTGCGAACTGCCAGGTGTAGGCATCGTCGGCGGGTGCGCCGTGCGCGGCACGGTGCTTCGCGTCCAGTCCCCAGCGCGCGCCCGCGGCCTGCAGCCACGCGAGCAGGCGTTCGAGGGCGGGGGCATCGAGACCGGCCGCGTCCGCGATGGGCGCACTGGCGAGCAGATCGAGGATCTCGTGGGTACCGAAGCGCGAAACCGGCAGGCCGAGCAGGCGCACGAACACGTCGGCCAATGGCTCGCCGGCCAGCGGACTGGTGTCGGCCAGCGCGTACGGCAACCGGTCGCCATCGCCCGGCGCGCCGAACACGGCTTCCAGATAGGGCACGTACGGATCGATGTCCGGCGCCAGAACCGCGATCTCGCGCGGCTGCAGCGGCGGGTCGAAGCGGTCGTCCTCCAGCAACGCACGCAGCTGGTCGTGCAGCACCTGCAGTTCACGCAGGCGCGTGTGGCAGGCGTGTACCTGCAGGCTGGGATCGTCGGTGCGCAGGGCCGGCAGCAGGTCGGGCGGCTGCGCGCGGCGATGGAACAGGTCCGACTGCAGGCGCCGCAGCAGGCTGCCGTGGAACTTGCCGCCCCCTGTACCGGGATCGGCATGGCCCCGCACGTCCAGGGTGGGGTGCACCAGTTCGTAGCTGCCGATCACGGCCATGAAATCGCGCCCCGCCGCCCCCCACGCCTGCAGCAGGCGGGCGTCGCCGGTCGTGTCGTCCTCGGCGCCCGCGCGCAGGCGTTGCAGGTCGCCCCAGTAGTCCTTCACCGGCGACGGGACATAGAAGTGCAGCGTGCCCACGCGCGCCTGCGTGGCCAGCACGCGCAGCACATCGGGGGAGACATTGAGCGTGGCGAACGCGAATACGCGTGGCGGCAGTCCCTGCGGCAACGGCTGGCCTGCGCCCTCGAAGCGGTCGAGATAGCGCTGGATGCGCCGCGCGCGGTAGTCATGGCCTTCGGCGACGTGGCGCCACAGGATCGCCTGCGGGTCGTCGGGATCGGCACCACTTTCCCAGCGCAGCAACCAGTCGCGACGCCAGGCCTGGTACTTCTCGAACACCTCGGCCAGTTCCCCCGCCAGCGACCACGGCTTGAGTGGATCGGGCAGGCGCGACGGGGTATCCGCCAGGTAGGCGGCGATCTGCGCCATGGCCGGGCGCGCGAGCAGCACGGGGTCGGTCAGCGCGGCGTACAGCCGCCAGTGCAGCGTCGCGGCATCGAGATCGTCGCCCTCGCCCGGCACATTGGCGTCCAGCGCACGTGCGACGAACTCGCCAGGGGTGAGGAATTCCAGGTTCGCGGCGATGCCATGCGCGGTGGCCAGCGTGGCTTGCAGCCAACGCCGCATCGCGACCTGGGGAATCAGCACGGTCTCCGGCGCCAGCAGCGGCACACCGGGCGCAGGTGTGCTCAATTCCCGCGCCAGCAGCCCCGCCAACACCTCCAGCGCATTGGAGTGGTAGAGGCGGAAGTCGGGCGTGGCGTCGGTCGTCATCGTCTTCGCCATTGTGCCGGATGCCGGCATCGCGCCGGAGACACCGCGGTTTGGGCCACAGCATCCCGCACGATCGTGCGCGCAGGCGATGGTCGGGTGCCACAATAATCAAACTGCGCGGTACGGTTTATGTTCAGCCGCTGGCCGCGAAGCTACGCCGTTGTTTTTCCGTTAACCCGCCTGTGGTCCGCCGACGACGCCCATGACGCCTGCCGACGCCCCTGCCGTGCACCTGTCCGGCCTCCGCCTCGATCGCGGCGGCCGCACCATCCTGCGCGACATCGACCTGACCGTGCCCCGGGGCAGCATCGCCGCGGTGCTAGGCCCGTCGGGCAGCGGCAAGTCGACCATGCTTGCGGCGCTGACCGGCGAGCTCCCGCCTGCCGCCGGTACGGTCGAGGTGTTCGGCCAGCCCGTGCCGCACCGCAGCCGCGCGCTGCTGGAGATGCGCAAGGGGATCGGAGTGCTGCTGCAAGGCAACGGCCTGCTCACCGACCTGACGGTCGCCGAGAACGTGGCGCTGCCGCTGCGCACGCATACGAAGCTGCCGGACGTGCTGATCCGCCGGCTGGTCGATTTCAAGTTGAATGCGGTCGGCCTGCGCGCCGCTGCCGACGCCTATCCGCGCGAGCTGTCCGGCGGCATGGCGCGCCGCGTGGCGCTGGCCCGTGCGCTGGCGCTGGACCCGCCGCTGATGATCTACGACGAGCCGCTGACCGGGCTGGACCCGATCGCCTCGGGCGTGATCATGAGCCTGATCCAGCGCCTCAACGACACCCTCGGGCTGACCAGCATCATCGTGACCCACCACGTGCACGAAACCCTGCCCATCGCCGACCAGGCGGTGGTGATCGCCAATGGCGGCCTGGTGTTCTCGGGCACGCCGTCCGAGCTGGAAGCCACCTCGGACCCGCTGGTGAAGCAGTTCCTGCGCGGCGAGCCGGACGGCCCGATCGCGTTCGATACGGTCAAGCGCGGGGAGGCCGCCTGATGCCCTTCGTCGCCGCCACCCGGTCGCTGGGCCGCGCCGGCCTGTTCTCGCTGTCGGTGTTCCGCGCCTCGGCGCCGACCCGCGACTTTTTCGCCGAGCTGACCCGCGAGATCTACAAGATCGGCGGCCGCTCGCTGCCGATCATCGCCGTGGGCGGTGCGTTCGTGGGCCTGGTGCTGACGCTGCAGGGCTATCGCACGCTGACCACGTTCGGCGCCAGCGATGCGCTGTCCACACTGCTGGGCCTGTCGCTCTATCGCGAACTGGGCCCGGTGCTGACCGCGCTGCTGTTCATCGGCCGCGCCGGCAGCTCCATCGCCGCCGAACTGGGCCTGATGCGCGCCACCGACCAGATCAAGGCGCTGGAACTCATGGCCATCGACCCGGTGGCGAAGGCCGTGGCGCCGCGCTTCTGGGCCGCCGTCTTGACGGTGCCGCTGCTGACCGGCTTCTTCTGCTCGCTGGCGATCAGCGCCAGTTACTTCGAGGCCGTGCACGTGCTAGGCCTCGACAATGGCACCTTCTGGTCCGCGCTGCAGAACAGCGTGGACTTCTGGGACGACTTCGGCGTGGCACTGCTGAAGTCGGCCGTGTTCGGCGGCACCGCCGCGCTGGTCGCGGCCTACGTGGGCTTCCACGCCGAGCCGACCATCGAAGGCACGTCGGTAGCCACCACCCGCGCGGTGGTGAACGCCTCGCTGCTGGTGCTGATGTTCAATTTCGTCATGTCTGCATTGCTGTTCAGGAGCTGACCCCATGTCCGTCCGTGGACCCCGCCTCGAATTCGCCGTCGGTGCCTTCCTGCTGCTGGCCCTGGCCTCGCTGCTGGTACTGGCGCTGGCTTCCACCAACAAGCGCTTCGGCGTGGGCGGCGGCAGCTACGAGCTGAGCGCACGCTTCTCCAACCTGGGCCAGCTGCGCAAGCAGGCGCCGGTGAAGATCGGGGGCGTGGTCATCGGGCAGGTGGCCGACATCCAGCTGGATCCGGTCAAGTTCGATTCCATCGTCACGCTGTCCATCGACAACCGCTACAAGGACCTGCCGGCCGATACCGCCGCCGGCATCTTCACCAGCGGCCTGCTGGGCGAGAACTACATTGGCCTGTCGCCGGGCGGTGATCCCGAGGTGCTGAAGCCCGGCGAGGAAATCGCCTTCACCCAGCCGGCGGTGGACCTGCTGCAGCTGGCCGGCAAGTACATGTTCAGCGGCGGCACCAACAATGCCGGTGCAGGCTCCGGGGAACCCCCGGCCAGCGGCGAGACCGCCGCGCCCCCCGTTACGGAAGGACCGACCCCATGAAGACCCTCATCAAGCCCTCCCTGCTCTCCGTCGTGCTGTCGGCCGCGCTGCTGGCGTCCGCGCCCGTCGCCGTGTTCGCCCAGGCTGCCGCGCCGGCCACCGCGGCCAAGCAGGCCACCGCCAGCCAGGTCGTGCTGGCCAGCAGCACGCGCATCCTGGCCACGCTCGATCAGCGCCGCGCCGAGTTCAAGTCGAATCCCGCGGCGCTGCGCCAGTTCGTCACCGGTGAGTTCAACACGCTGTTCGACGGCGACTATGCGGCCCGCCTCGTGCTGGGCGTGCACGGCCGTGGCGCCTCCGACGCCGACGTGAAGCTGTTCGGCCAGGCCCTGACCGAGCGCCTGCTGTCCGCCTACGGCGCGCGCCTGGCCGACTTCAACGCGCGCCTTAAGGTGCGGGTGAAGTCCGAATCGCCGTTGCCCGGCGGCCGCGGCGTGAAGGTGGACACCGAGTTCGTGCAGGCGGACCAGACGGTCACTCCGATCACCTTCTATGCCCGCAACGTGGGCGGCCAGTGGAAGGTGTTCGACGTGCTGCCGGAAGGCGTGTCCTTCGTTCAGACGTTCAAGACCCAGTTCGACACCCCGCTGCGGCAGAAGTCGATCGCGCAGGTGGCGGCGGACCTGAAGTCCGGCAAGCTGCAGGTCAACGGCAGTGCCGGCGGCAACTGACGCCGGCGTCCGGCGGGACGGCGACGCGCTGCTGTTCTCGGGCGCGCTGGACCGCGCCGCGGCCGCCGTGCTGTGGCCACAGGCCTCGGCGCAGTGCGCCGGGGCGCAACGCATCGTCCTGACCAACGTCACTACCGTCGACAGCGCCGGGCTGGCACTGTTGTCGGCGCTGGCCGCGCGCCTGCACGCCAGTGGTATCACCCCGCGTTTCGAAGGCCAGCCCGCTGGCCTGGCCGATCTCCAGGCCGCGTATCGCCTGACGCCGGAACTGGATTTCCCGGCATAACCCCACCCCCGCCGTTTGCAGGAATCAGGATGAATCTGTTCCGCCTCAGCACCGTCGTCCTGCTGGCCGCCCTGGCGACCGCCTGTGCGTCGGCTCCCCCCTCTTCGACGGCTGCGCCGGCCGATGCGGTGGTGGTCGACAGTACCGCCACGGCGTCGGCTCCGTTGCCGCCCGAGCCACCGATCGATCCCGCCAGTATCGATGCCCCCGCACCGGCGGCCGCCACCGCCACCGCGTCGGAAGGCGAGGACGACTTCGCCGCCATCTACGGCCAGGGCGCCTATGATCCGGTCGCCGATCCCACGCTGCCCGCACCGGCGCAGTCGCCGACTGCCTACGACCCGTGGGAGAAGTTCAACCGCAAGGTGCACGCCTTCAACAACGTCGTCGACCGCGCCGTCGCACGGCCGCTGGCCCGTGTCTATGTGGCGGCGGTGCCGCGCCCCGTGCGCCTGGGCGTCGGCAACTTCTTCGACAACCTGCGCCAGCCGCTGACGATGGTGAACCAGTTGCTGCAGGGGCGTCCGCGTGACGCCACGCAGACCTTCGGCCGCTTCCTGCTCAACTCCACGGTCGGCATCGGCGGCATCTTCGACCCCGCCAGCGACCTGAAGATGAAGCGCCGCAGCGAGGATTTCGGGCAGACGCTGGGCACGTGGGGCTGGAAGCGCTCGCGCTACGTGGAGCTGCCGTTCTTCGGCCCGCGCACCCTACGCGACGTGCTGGGCCTGGCCGGCGACATGCCGCTCAGTCCGGTCAGCAAGATCGAGGACGACAAGACGCGCATCTTCCTGCAGGGCCTGAACCTGGTGGATACCCGGGCGCAACTGCTGTCACTGGACAGCCTGCGCGAGGGTGCGGTGGACGACTACGCGCTGGTCCGCGACTCGTGGCTGCAGCGCCGCAATTACCAGATCGAAAGCCATCGCAGCACCAAGCAGTCGACCGAAGACGAGCTGCCGGAGTACCTGCAGGACGAGAACACCCCGACCGTGCCGGCCGACGCGATGCCGATGCCGGAGATCAGCGGCGGCGGTTGAAGCTGGCAGGTGGCGATGAATGAAAACGGCGCCTGGTGGCGCCGTTTTCTTTTGGGGGTTCTCCCTGCGCAGCGGGGAGAGGATGCCGAAGGCGGGTGAGGGGCGAACGGAGCGGGAAAGATCCAGCGCGAGGATGAGGGCCGCGCCCGCGCCTCATCCGCCCGCTGGGCGCCTTCTCCACGCGGGTGGGGAGAAGGAACAACACGCGACGCCTCACTCCGCCTCGTCGCCGCCCAGCAGCTTCTGGCTTTCCTCACCCGGCAATGCTTCGACACCACGCAGCTGCCGCTCGATCGCACGGGTGCGCACGCCGGCCTGCTTGATGCTGTTCTGCACCGTGTCCAGCTGACTGTTGGCTTTTTCCAGCACGGTCGCGAACTTGCCGAACTCGGTCTTCACCGCGCCCAGCAGCACGCGTACTTCGCTGGAACGCTTTTCGATGGCCAGCGTGCGGAAGCCCATCTGCAGGCTGTTGAGCAGCGCCGCCAGGGTGGTGGGTCCGGCGACGACGATGCGATGGTCGCGTTGCAGCGCATCCACCAGGCCGGGACGGCGGATGGTTTCCGCGTAGAGCCCTTCGGTGGCCAGGAACAGCACCGCGAAGTCGGTGGTATGCGGCGGCACCACGTACTTCTCGTTGATCGATTTCGCCTGCACCTTGATCGCACGCTCCAGCTGCGTGGCGGCGAGGCGCATCGCCTCGGTGTCGCCGCGTTCCTGCGCGTCGAGCAGGCGTTCGTAGTCTTCGCGCGGGAACTTGGCGTCGATCGGCAACCAGACCGGCACGTCGCCCTCCTGGCGACCGGGCAGGCGGATGGCGAAATCCACCGCTTCGTTGCTGTCGGGGCGGACCTTGACGCTGCGCGAGAACTGCTCGGCCGTCAGCACCTGCTCCAGCAGGTTCTCCAGCTGCACTTCGCCCCAGCCGCCACGGTCCTTGACGTTGGTCAGCACGCGCTTGAGATCGCCGACGCCGGTCGCCAGCTGCTGCATTTCGCCCAGGCCACGCTGCACCGCTTCCAGCCGTTCGGACACCAGCGAGAACGACGCGTCCAGGCGCTGA
Source organism: uncultured Pseudoxanthomonas sp. (assembly GCF_947498795.1). Lineage (NCBI taxonomy): Bacteria > Pseudomonadati > Pseudomonadota > Gammaproteobacteria > Lysobacterales > Lysobacteraceae > Pseudoxanthomonas > uncultured Pseudoxanthomonas sp. The sequence goes on from NZ_CANMLQ010000004.1 coordinate 113,471, forward strand.
GTCAGCGTCGCCTGCAGCTTCTCGTCCACCGTCGCGCGCATCTGCTCCAGCTTCTGGGCATTGTCGGCCTGCAGTTCCTTCAGGCGGCCTTCCAGCGTGGTGCGCATCTCGCCGATGCGTTGTTCGTTGCGCTGGGTCAATTCGTTCAATCGCTGGCCGAGTGTGTCGGCGAAGCGCTGCTGCGACTCGGAGGCCTCCAGGCGACCCTTGCGCGCGTCCTCGCTCAGCGTATCGCGCAGTACGTCCAGGCGCTGGTCGGTACGGGTGCTGAGATCGGCCAGGCTGCGCGCGAAACCGTCGATGCGGACCTCCTGCGCCCGCGAGAGGCCCTCGAGCTGTTCGCGCAGTTCGCTGCGGCCCTCGCGTTGTTCATCGCGCAACGCGCGCTCGAGCAGGTCGCCGATGCGTGCCTCCGGACGGCGCAGCACCAGCACCGCGAGCAGCACGATGGCAATGGCGACGAGGACCAGGAGGAGGAAAAGAAGGGTCTGGGAATCCATGCGGACAGTGTAGCCGCTGGCGTCTCAGCCCCTGAGCATGCGGGAGTGCGCGTGGTGCGCCGCCGATTGCCAGCGCGGGGGTGGGCCGCTTAGGCTGCGGTCGGTCGAGGCTTGGTGCCCGATCACCCCCGCATCCCGCCTGCGCTGGCGCTTCGCCCGCGCGCTGTTCCGTTGACGCACTCCGAGGACCCTCCATGACCTGGCTACGGCGCAAATCCATCGACCGGATCACCGAGCACGAAGAAGGCCGGCGGCTGGTCCCCACGCTCAGCTGGCCGCATCTGGTCGCGCTGGGCATCGGCGCCATCGTCGGCACGGGCATCTACACCCTGATCGGTGTCGGTGCGGAAAAGGCCGGCCCGGCGGTGCTGATTTCCTTCGTCGTCGCCGGCGTGGTCTGCGCCTGTGCGGCGCTGGCGTATGCCGAGCTGTCGACGATGATGCCGGCTGCCGGCAGCGCCTACACGTACAGCTATGGCGTGCTGGGCGAATCCATCGCCTGGATCGTGGGATGGAGCCTGATCCTGGAGTATTCGCTGGTCGTCAGCACGGTGGCCGTGGGGTGGTCCGGCTACTTCGCCGGCTTCCTCGAATGGGTGCAGCAGAACTTCGGCTGGAACGTCACCCTGCCCGCGGCGCTGGCGGCCGGTCCGCACGCCGGCGGCGTGATCAACCTGCCCGCCATCGTCATCACCTTTGCCGTCGCCGGCCTGCTGATCGCCGGCACGCGCGAGAGCGCGACGCTCAACGCGATCCTGGTGGTGTTCAAGCTGATCGCCCTGGCGGTGTTCATCGCGGTCGCGCTGCCGGCGTTCAATCCGGACAACCTGCAGCCATTCATGCCATATGGCTTCCCGAAGTCGATCGGAACCGACGGTGTCGAACGGGGCGTGATGGCGGCGGCGGCGATCATCTTCTTCGCGTTCTACGGCTTCGATGCGATTTCCACCGCAGCCGAAGAGACCAAGAATCCCGGCCGCGACCTGTCCATCGGCATCATCGGCTCGATGGTCGGCTGCACGCTGATCTACCTGGTGGTCGCGGTGGCGGCCGTGGGCGCGCTCAGCTACACCGTGTTCGGCCAGAGCGCCGAGCCGCTGGCGCTGATCATGCGCGAGCTCGGCCACGGCACCGCCGCGCTGGTGATCGGCATCGTGGCCATCGTCGCGCTGCCGACCGTGCTGCTGGCGTTCTTCTATGGACAGAGCCGCATCTTCTTCGTCATGTCGCGCGACGGCCTGCTGCCGCGCAGCCTGTCGAAGGTCAATCCGCGCACCGGCACGCCGGTGGCGATCACGGTGTTCACCGCCGTGCTGGTCGCGGCGCTGGCCGGCGTCGCGCGGCTGGATGAAATCGCCGCGCTTGCCAACGCCGGTACGCTGGCCGCATTCGTCGCGGTGGGTGTCTGCCTGCTCGTACTGCGCAAGCGCGAACCTAACCGGCCGCGGGTGTTCCGCACGCCGTTGGCCTGGGTGGTCGGTCCGGTCGCCATATTAGGCTGCCTGTACCTGTTCTGGAGCCTGCCGCACCGCACGCAACTGTGGTTCCTCATCTGGAACGTGGTTGGCATCGTCGTCTATCTCGCCTACAGCCGCCGCAACAGCATGCTCGCGAAGGGCGGCGACGCATGACGTAGCGTGCGCCATGCGCACGAACGCAGCATCCCAAGACGATCCGGGTCGTGCGCACAGCGCGTCCATACGCATGCGTCTGCAGTGCCGACGCTTCATTCCCGACGCCCGCGGCACTAAGATGCCGCGCAGGCACACCATCCCCCGGGTTACCACGTTGATCATCCATCCCAAAGTCCGCGGCTTCATCTGCACCACCACCCATCCGCTCGGCTGCGCGCTCAACGTGCGCGACCAGATCGCCGCCACGCGCGCGCAGGGCGTTCGCAACGATGGGCCGAAGAAGGTGCTGGTGATCGGTGCTTCCAGCGGCTACGGCCTGGCGGCGCGCATCAGCGCGGCATTCGGCTTCGGCGCGGACACATTGGGTGTGTTCTTCGAGAAGCCCGGCAGCGAGAAGAAGGCGGGCACCGCGGGCTGGTACAACTCCGCCGCGTTCGACAAGGCGGCGAAGGACGCCGGGCTGTACAGCCGCTCGATCAACGGCGATGCGTTCTCCGACGAAGCGCGCGCCAAGGTCATCGAGCTGATCAAGACGGAGATGGGCGGCCAGGTGGACCTGGTGGTCTATTCGCTCGCCTCGCCGGTGCGCAAGCTGCCTGCCACGGGCGAAGTGAAGCGTTCGGCGCTGAAGCCGATCGGGGCGCCTTACACGTCCACGGCCATCGACACCAACAAGGACCAGATCACCCAGGCGACGATCGAGCCGGCCACCGAGCAGGAGATCGAAGATACCGTCACCGTGATGGGCGGGCAGGACTGGGAACTGTGGATCGATGCGCTGGAGAAGGCGGGCGCGCTGGCCGACGGCGCGCGCACGGTGGCCTTCAGCTACATCGGCACCGACATCACCTGGCCGATCTACTGGCACGGTGCGCTGGGACGCGCCAAGGTCGACCTCGACCAGACCGCGCAACGCCTCGATGCACGCCTTAAGAAGACCGGCGGCACGGCGAACGTCGCCGTGTTGAAGTCGGTGGTGACGCAGGCCAGTTCGGCGATCCCGGTGATGCCGCTGTACATCAGCATCGTCTTCAAGGTGATGAAGGAACTGGGCCTGCACGAAGGCACCATCGAGCAGCTCGACCGCCTGTATCGCGACCGCATGTACCGAGCCGACGGTGCTCCCGCCGAGACCGACGACGAGAACCGCCTGCGCCTGGACGACTGGGAGCTCAAGCCGGAAGTACAGGCGAAAGCGAAGGCCCTGTGGCCGCAGGTCACCAGCGAGAACCTGTTCCAGCTGACCGACTACGCCAACTACAAGCACGAGTTCCTGAAGCTGTTCGGCTTCGAGCGCAGCGACGTGGATTACGACGCAGACGTGGACCCGGACGTGAAGTTCGATTGCATCGAACTGTCGCCGGAAAACTGATCGCTCAGTGTGGCGCATGACGAGGCGGGCTTCGGCCCGCCTTTTGCGTAGGTCTTGTCTGTGGGAGCGACGTAAGTCGCGATGGCAGATCGCTGCACAGGGTCATCGCGACTTACGTCGCTCCCACAACAAAGCCTATGAGCAGCTCCGGCCCAGGGCGCGGATACGCATGTTGCGCAGGTACACGGCATTGCCATGGTCCTGCAGCCCGAGGTGGCCGCGACGCGCTCTGGCGAACTCTGCCTGGTCGGCGAACTTGCTGGCAGCGACGCGACGTTTCCAGTCATCGCTGTCCAGGTCGTAGGTCGCGACACGCACACCGTTGAGCCAATGCGTCACGCGCGGACCGCAGGCGACGATGCGCGCGTGGTTGTACTCCCCGAGGGGACGCAGCACATCGCGCGCAGGGGCGACAAGGTCGTAGACCGCCGCGGCACGGTGGCTCGGCACGATGCGATCCTCGGCCGCCCGATCATCGAGCAGTTGGTACTCCACTGCCCGCGCCCAGATCGGCGACGCGTCAACGGCGCGATAGAACAGGCCGCTATTGCCACCCAGCTGCACGCGCCATTCCCATTCCAGCTCGAAGTCACCGTAGGTATCGACGCTGATGATGTCGCCGCCACCGGCAGCGATCAGCACGAGTTCGCCATCGCGGACCTGCCAGCGCGCGTCCAGCGCAGAAGCGCCGACGCTGCGCCACTGGCCCGCCTCTGCCAGCGAATGCCAGGGCGCCTCGGGCGTCGATGCGCAACCCGCCATCAGCGTAGCCAGCAGGACCGGAACGACCCGCTGGCCGCGCATGCTCAATCCACCACGCGGCAGAACACCGCCTTCAGGTAGCGCGATTCCTGCACGTGCGCCATGAAGGGATGGTCGGGGCCGGCGCCGGCGACCTTGAGGATCTGGATCGTGCGGCCGGAGAAATACGCGGCGCGGCGCAGCATGTCGAGGAACTGCTCCTCGCTGACCAGCCCGGTGCACGAGAACGTGGCGAACATGCCACCGGGCTTCACCACGCCCAGCGCGAGCTTGTTCATGTCGAGGTACTTCTTCAGCGCGGCGATCACCTGCTCGCGGTCTCGCGTCATCTTGGCCGGGTCCAGGATCACCACGTCGTACTGCTCGCCGCGGTTCGCCGCATCGCGCAGGTACGGGAAGATGTCGGCCTGCACGAACTTGGGCCGCACGTTGTTGAGCTTCGCGTTGCCCTTGGCGATCTGGATGACGTCCTGGTCGATGTCCACGCCGACGACCTCGGTCGCACCGCGTGCCGCGGCGTACACAGCGAAGCCGCCGGTGTTGCAGCACAGGTCCAGCACGGTCTTGCCGTCCACCTGCTGGCTCAGCCACTCGCGGTTCTCGCGCTGGTCGGCGAAGAAGCCGGTCTTGTGCGCGCCCGCCGGATCGGCGCGGAACTTCACCCCGTACTCGGTGATGACGGCCGCTTCGGTGGTCGTGTTGCCGTGGAAGTCGAAGCTCTCCTGCTTCTGCACGTGCTCGTCGGCGAAGCTGTGGAAGCGGCAGCCGGGGAACTGTTCGCGCAGCGCCTCGTAGATCCATTCGCGATGCCGGAACATGCCGGCCGCGAAGAACTCCACCACGATCAGGTCGCCGTAGCGGTCCACGACCAGGCCCGACAGGCCGTCGCCTTCGCTGTGCACGACGCGCCAGGCGTCGCTGATGGCGTCCAGCTTCAGCACGTCGCGACGCAGCGAGACCGCGTCGGCGATCTTGCGCGAGAACCAGCCGGCATCCACCGGGATGTCCGGATGCGTCTCCAGGATGCGCACGGCGATGCGCGAGTGGCCGTTGTAGAAGCCGCGGCCGATCCATTCGCCGTCCACCCCGACCACCTCGACGAGGGTGCCGGACTTGGGCTTGGCGGCGGGCTTCTCGACCAGCTTCTGGAAGATCCACGGGTGGCTGGAACGCCAGGCGTTCTTCAGGCGTACGGTCGGGTTGGGCGTATTCATGAACGGCATTTTACCCGCCCGGTTGACCCGGCCGGCCACCGTCCGGACAATTCGCCACAGAAGGGGAGTAGCTCCCAAACGTGCCGGCCGTCATTTCGAGCAGCGATGCTCCGGTCCCACGGCAGCCCGACGGGTTGTGAGCGAGACCTTCGCCGCGATGGCGAAGGCATACCCCGGATCCCCGTTTCCCGGTTCCGAGATGTCCGCGCCTGCGGCCGTCCTCCACTTTTTTCGGGAATCTCGATGGAAACGATTGGCAACCCCTGGTTATGGGCCGGCTTCGGCGGCCTGGTGGTGATCGCCTTGCTGGTCGACCTGGTGCTGATGCGCCACGGCGGCGCGCACAAGGTGACGTTCAAGGAAGCGATGTGGTGGAGCCTGGGCTGGATCGCGCTGGCGATGGCCTTCAACGGCGGCCTGTGGTGGTACGTCAACGAGACGGCCGGCCTGGTGGAAGCCAACCGCGTGGGCCTGGAGTTCCTGACCGGCTACCTGGTCGAAAAGGCGCTGGCGGTCGACAACATCTTCGTCTTCCTGATGGTGATGACCTACTTCGCGGTGCCTGAGGAACAGCGCCAGCGCGTGCTGGTGATCGGCATCCTGGGCGCCATCGTCCTGCGCAGCATCCTGATCTTCGCGGGCGCCGCGCTGCTGGCGAAGTTCCACTGGCTGCTCTACCTCTTCGGCGCCTTCCTGCTGCTGACCGGCATCAAGATGTGGTTCGCCGCCGGCAAGGAACCCGACCTGGAGAAGAACCCCGCGCTGCGCTGGATGCGCAAGCACCTGAAGCTCACCGACGGCTACCGCGGCGACAGGCTGAGCGTGCGCGAGAACGGCGTGCGCTGGTTCACCCCGCTGTTCGTGGTGCTGGTGCTGATCGGCGTGACCGACGTGATCTTCGCGGTGGACAGCATCCCGGCGATCTTCGCGATCACCTCGGACCCGTTCATCGTGCTGACCTCGAACGTGTTCGCGGTACTGGGCCTGCGCGCGATGTTCTTCCTGCTGGCCGGCATGGCCGACCGCTTCCACCTGCTGCCCTACGGCCTAGCGGTGGTACTGGGCTTCATCGGCATCAAGATGCTGCTGATCGATCTCTACAAGATCCCGGTGCCGTGGGCGCTGGGCACCGTGGCGGCGATCCTGGGCGTCACCATCGTGCTGAGCCTGGCACGCCCGCAGAAGGCGGAACCGGCCGGTTGAGGCCTGCGCGGCAGACCATCCCGTCCGCGGGATGGTCTGTCCATCGCGGCGCGGGCTTGCATTCGCGCCGGACGCCGCCAGAACTGCATCATGGACCTGCATCCCGACGACCCGGCGTTCGACCCGGATACCCAGCGGCGTTATGACCGCAAGCGCCTGCTGCGCGCGCTCAACCTGAGCCTGGCCTTCGTGCTGGTGCTGGCCATGGTGTACTCGGCACAGAACAGTTTCGACGTGCGGGCCTTCACCATTGCGCCGTTGTCGGTGGAAGGCCTGCTCGGGATCCTCACCGCACCGCTGCTGCATGGGTCGCTGGAGCACATCGCCGCGAATGCCTCCGCGCTGCTGATCCTCGGCACGCTGGCCGGCGCTGTCTATCCGCGCGCCACGCTGTGGGCGATCCCGCTGGTGTGGCTGGGTTCCGGCCTGGGGCCCTGGCTTCTGGCCGATCCCGGCACGCACACGCTCGGCGCCAGCGGACTGACGCACGGCCTGATGTTCATGATCTTCATGCTCGGCCTGTTGCGTCGCGACCGCGCCGCGATCGCCGCCGGCATGATCGCCTTCCTGTTCTACGGCGGCATGGTGCTCACCATCCTGCCCCGCGAGGCCGGCGTGTCCTGGCAGGCGCACCTGGGTGGCGCGGTGGCAGGCCTGATCGCCGCCTTCCTGTTCCGTCGCCTGGACCCCGAACTGCCGCGCAAGAAGTACAGCTGGGAGATCGAGGAAGAAGAAGCGGCCGCACGCAGCGACGACGAACTCGAATTGCCGGCGCCGCGTGAAGTGCCGCTGCTGTGGGTGCGCCCCGAACCTGCGGAAGAAGAGCAGCGCGGCGTGGTACTGCGTTTCCCGCCTCGCGAGCCACCCACGTCCTGACGCTTCCTGTGGAAGCGACGTGAGTCGCGAAGGAGGTCTGCTGTCGATGAGGCACAAGGAAAAGGCAGGCCATATTGGTCTGCCTTTTCTTCTTGCGAATGAGGGATCGCGCCCTTTCGCGACTCACGTCGCTCCCACGAGGCACGGCTCGTGCACGTAGCGTGCGCCATGCGCACGACTGCGGTGTTGCCCGGGGATCATGAGGTCGTGCGCGCGGCGCACGCTACATACAACACGGGCGCCCCACGGCGCCCGTGTGCCAATCACGCGCTTGTACGGATCAGAACTTCGCGGTGAACTCCACGCCTACCGTGCGCGGCTCGTTGATGAAGCCGGTCAGGTTGTTGAAGTCGATGCCGCCCACGATGCGGCGCTGGTCGGTGATGTTGCGCCCGAACAGGGCCACTTCGTAGTCGCCGTAGCCCCAGCCGTAGCCCACGCGCAGGCCGCCTTCGAGCGACGACTTGCCGGTGAACTCGATGGAGTCGTACAGGAAGAAGTTCACTTCGCTGCGATAGGCCCAGTCGGTGTAGACGTACAGCTCGCTGCCGTCGCCCAGGCCGACGCTGTAGCGTGCGGTCAGGTTGTGCACCCACTTCGGGGCCTGCGGCAGCTGGTTGCCGTCGATCAGTGCCAGGCCGCCGGTGTTGCGCGGATCGGTGACGGTGCAGGCGGCGCACACGGCAACGGCGAGATCGTTGTCCTGGATCTCGGTGTCGTTGTAGCTGCTGCCCAGCGTGAGCAGCAGGTTGTCCAGCACGTACGCCTGCATGTCCAGTTCGAAGCCCTTGCCCACCGTCTTCTCGGCATTGAGCAGGATGTTCGCGTTGGCGGCGCCGCCGACGGCGGTCAGCTGCTGGTCCTTGACCCGGTAGTAGTACACGCCGGCGCTCAGGCGCGCGCGCTTGTCCCAGAAATCCGCCTTGATGCCGGTCTCGACCGAGGTGACGGTTTCCGGACCGGCGACGGACTTGGCGTTGAACGCACCCGCGCTCTGGATGCTGCTGCCGCGGAAGCCGGTCGCGGCACGCGCATACAGATTCACGTCATCGCTGACCGCATACGTGGCGGAGAGGTCCCAGTTGAACTTCTTGTCTTCCGGTGAGGCGGAGAGATCGCCATCCGGCTCCAGCGCGGCCAGCTGCGCCAGCGTGCACTTGCCGGCCAGGACGCAGGCCGCGAAGCCGGTGTTCCAGTAATCCTCGACGGTCAGCTTCTTCTCGTCGACGGTGTAACGCAGGCCAGCACGCAGCTCCAGCCTGTCGGTCGCCTGCCACGTCGCGGCGCCGAACACGGCCCAGGCATCGTTGGTCTGGCGGATGCGCTGGTAACCATCCTGTGCGCTGTTGTTCAACGAATCGTAGCTGAAGCTTTCGACCTGGTAGTCTTCCTTGAAGTAGAACAGGCCGGCCTGCCAGTTCCACGGACCGGCGTATTCGGATTCGATCCGGAACTCCTGCGTCCACTGCGAATGGTCGGGAATGCCGTCGGCGGTTTCCGACGCGAACGGGATCACGCCCGGACCGGAATCGGGCAGGAACACCGCACCGTAGCCGCCGTCGATATCGCCGCGGTTGATCGTCTCGACGCTTTCGTAGCCGGTGATCGAATAGAGCTTGTAGTCGCCGATGTCCCAGTTGAGGCGTGCGCTGGCACCCTGCGACTCCAGTTCGGAATAGTTCAGACCATCCTGAGACACCTTGTCCTCGTCGAAGCCGGGGACGAAGTTGTTGGTGCCCGGGTCGATGATGTTGGCGCGGAACAGGCGCGCGGTGCCGTTGAGCTTGCGGGCATGCGCGTTGAGCAGCGCTTCGAAGCCGTCGCCTTCGTACAGGAACTGCACGCGGCCGGCGGATTCGTCATAGCCTTCGAAACCGTCGCTCGGGCCCTGATAGGTGTTTTCCGCCCAGTTGTCGCGGCGCTGGTAGAGCACCGACGCACGCGCGGACCAGTTCGGACTCAGCGCGCCACCGGCGGCGCCTTCGACGTTCCACATGTTGTCGCTGCCCACGCCGACCTTGCCGTAGCCGCTGGTTTCCTGCGACGGCTTGGCCGATTCGAACTTCACCACGCCGGCCGGCGTATTGCGCCCGAACAGCGAACCCTGCGGGCCGCGCAGCACTTCGACCTGCTCCAGGTCGAACAGCGGGAAGCCTTTCAGGATCGGGTTTTCTTGCACCACGTCGTCGTACACCAGCGACACGGGCTGCGAGGTGTTGAGGCGGAAGTCGGTGTTGCCGTAGCCGCGGATGTAGAAGCGTGGGAAGGCGCGGCCGAACGAGGATTCGATGTTCAGGCTGGGCACGCGGCCGGACAGGAAGCGGATGTCGGTGCCGCCGGACGCCAGCACGCCCAGCTGCTCTCCGTTGACGGTGCTGATGGAGACGGGCACGTCCTGGATGTTCTCGACCTTGCGCTGCGCGGTGACCTGCACGGTGTCGAGCGTGGCGGCGTCCTTCTCTGCCGGGGAGGCGGCGTCCTGGGCGAGGGCGGTGCCGAAGGGCAGCAGCGCGGCGATGGCAAAGGCGAGGCGGTGCGGCCGGACGGCGGCCGGGCGGACTGGGGACATGGCGTGGCTTTCCGAGTGGGTGGGATTCGGGGCGCGCGGCGGCGCTAGCACGCGAATGTTGCATTACAGCAACAACGGGGGCAATGGCCGGAAGTCCCGTTTCCGACGAGCTCCGGCCTGGCTGACACAAGGGGCGGTCTTCCACCCCCTGCCGCCCCGTCCGCCTCGCCCGCCTCGCCCGCCACGCGGTCTGCGGAACGGGAGCCCACGCAAGTCCCCGTCCGACCGGCGGAGGGCGGACCCGACGGCTATGACGCCGCCAGGGGATCGCGCCGTGCACCGCGTCGCGCGATCAGGTGGTCCAGGCTGGCGCGGCCCGGTCCGGCAAACAGCAGCCAGGCGAATACCGCCACGTAAAGCACCTCGTCCAGCTCGACGAACTCGTCGAGCGTCGAGATGCCCGGCAGTACGACGACGGCCAGCGCCACCAGCATGTTGAAGATCATCGGCAGCATGGTCAGGCGGGTCGCCAGCCCGAGCATCATCAGCAGGCCGCCGATGAATTCGGTGCCCGCGCAGACCGTTGCGCTCAACGCGGGCCAGGGGATGCCCCATTCGACGAAGCGTTCGGTGAAGAACGCCAGGTTGTTCAATTTGGCCCAGCCGGTCTCCAGCCAGAAGTAGCCGAATACCAGCCGCACCAGCAACGGGCCGATCCATTCGTGGTCATGGAGGAAGGCGAGTGCACGCACATGCACGGGCAGGGTTTGCATGGAGATCTCCAGGAAGAGTCAGGCAGGGAAGGACAGGTCGGCCACCAGGCCATCGGACAACCACCGCTTCAGCAGGCGAGCGGCACGCATGGCGGGCGAACGGCCGTGCAGGCGCACGCACCAGTCGGCGAATGTGTCGCCTCGCTCGATCGCCACCAGCGCCATCGCCTCGTCGCGGGGCAGGCGGCGCCAATGGACGTCGAACCCGGCGCGCCAGAGCAGCCACGCCGTGGGTGCCTGCGGACGCAGGGCGGGCAGGGGTTGGCCCCGGGCATGGGCGTCGAGCACGGCGACAGCGGTGCTGCGCAGGCGCAGGCGGCGCACCGCGGGGTGAACGTGCAATCGGAGACGCGTCCACGCCTCGGGAGACAGCGCCGCCACGTCGTCGATGCTGCATGCCGGTGCATCGGCGGCATCGAAGACCTCGCCCTGCTGCCACTCCAGGCGCGCGAGATCGGCGGACGTCGCGTCGCGCAACGCCAGCCAGCGTGGGAAGTGCTGCCCCAGGTGCCGGACCGAGGGATGGCGCGAGGGATGGGCGGCAAGATACGCCTCGGCCAGCGTATCGAAGCGGTCCTCGCCCAGCGAGGCGCGCAAGGCGGGAAAGTCGTGGCCCAGCACCTCCACCAGTCGCCACCGGTAGCCGTCCGCATACACGCGCAGGCGTATCGACGCAGGGGCCGGGAGTGCATCGGAGACGAGCGGCGCCTCCGCAGGATCCCGGCGCAGCAGCCAGCCCGCGAGCTGCCGCTGCCGGTCGACCAGGGCCATCGACCGGCTCATGCCGCACACGCCTGCGCAGCCGCGCCTGCGGCGACCGCGCGTGCCACGTCGAGCTCGGCGAGCAGCGCGTCCAGCGGAGGGATGTGATCGTCGCGCTCGATCATCGCGGGCACGTTGCCGAAGCGCCGCACGGCGTCCGCATACAGCGACCAGACGCCGTCGGGGACCGCAGCGTCGTGGGTATCGATCAGCAGGCCGCTGCCGCGCGCATCCTCGCTGTGCCCGGCCAGGTGCATCTGGCCGACGGCCGCAGGCGGCAGGCGATCGAGGAACGCCACCGCATCGAACCCATGGTTGTGCGCGTTGACGAAGACGTTGTTCACGTCGAGCAGCAATCCGCAACCGCTCTCGGCCACGATCGCCGAGAGGAACTGCGCTTCATCCAGCGTGTCGTCGCCGAAGCGCAGGTAGCTGGACACGTTCTCCAGCAGCAATGGCATGCCGAGGATGTCCTGCACCTGCCGCACACGCGCGGCGACATGCAGGACCGTTTCGTCGTTCTGAGGCAAGGGCAGCAGGTCGTGGAACTGCACCCCACCCTGGCGGGTCCAGCACAGGTGGTCCGACACGACCCGGGGCCGCACGCGCCGGGCCAGGCGGCCCAGCGCGTGCAGGTACTCGCGGTCCAGCGGATCGCTACCGCCGATGTCGAGCGACACGCCATGCATCGCCATGGGCCAGCGTTCGGCCATCCGGTCCAGCATCCACAGCGGACGGCCGCCGTCGACCAGGTAGTTCTCGCTGAGGATCTCCAGCCAGTCCACGCGCGCGCTGCCCGCGAGCAGCGCGTCGTAGTGCTGTGGCCGCAGGCCCAAACCGAAACCCTGAAGGGGCGTGGTCATGGCGTGTCGTGGCTCGCGCGTGGCGTCAGGTGTTGGCCTTCTTCGCATCGGCCGCCTTCTTCTGCGGCTTGGGTGCCTCGAACTTGCCGCCGGCCGTCTTGCAGGTCTCTGCCGTGGATTCGGTGAAGCCGTGGCCCTTGCACGCGTTCTGGCCCTTGCAGGCGTTGGAGGCGCTCTTGCACGCGCCCTGTCCCTTGCAGGCGTTGGCGCCGACGCAGTGGCCGACCTTGGCCGACCCGGATTCGGCCGCATGGGCCATCGGTGCACCGAGGAAGAGGGCGGCGGCGGCGACCGCTACGGACAGACCGGACAGCTTGGTGGTGTTCATTGGAAAGCCTCGTTGGAGTTGGGGAAGGCGTCGTCGACGGAGCGCCGCAGGACGCCATGCCATTCCACCGTCCCGCATCCGCGGCAACCATTCCCGAGCGTTCCCGCGATATGCCCCATCGTCCGGCGCGGTGTGCGGGCGGACGCACGCGCATGAATCGGCGGACGCGCGGTCATGGCCCGTATCCACCCCGTCGCCTACGATGGCGCCATGGACACCTTGCCCACCCCCGCCTCCGGCCTGGCGGAGCACGAAGACCGCGACGCCGTCCTCGAGACCGTGCTGGGCGCCTATCGCATGCGCGTGGAGATCACCGCGGATGTCCGCTACTGCGGAACGTGGTACGACAGCGAGCCGGCGACGCACCACGGGCAGTTCCACCTGTTGACCCAGGGGCAGTGCTGGATCACCGGAGAAGCGCTGGACGTGCCGGTGTTGCTCGAGCGCGGCGACCTGATCGTCTTTCCTGCCGGCGTGCGCCATGTGCTCTCGTCGTCGGCCGATCCCCATCTGCCCGACGCGCCGGATGTCGGCGACACCAGCATGCTGTGCGGCGAGCTGGAGTTCATCACCGGCTCGCACAACCCGATCTTCGCCGCGCTGCCGCGGTGGTTCGTGATCCGCAGCCAGGACAGCAGCGCCGGCTTCAGGCAACTCGCGCAGATGCTGGCCGACACCAGCCGGGAACGCCGCTGGGGTCGCCAGCTGGTGCAGAACAAGCTCGCAGACTCGCTGTTCACCATGGCGGTCTGCGAGTACGTGCGCCAGGCCGAGCAGCCGCGCGGCCTGCTCGCTGCGCTCACCGACGTGCGCCTGTCGCGCGCGCTGTCGGCCATCCATGCGCGTCCCGGCGAGGACTGGACCATCCAGTCGATGGCGCAGGAGGCAGGCATGTCCCGCACCGCGTTCGCCGAGCTGTTCTCGGCCACCGTCGGCACGCCGCCCATCCAGTACCTGTCGCACTGGCGGGCAACCGAGGCGCGCCGGCTGTTGAAGAACCGGCGCTTCTCCGTCGCCGCGATCGCCGAGATGCTGGGCTACAGCAGCGAGGCGGCCTTCCGCCGCTTCTTCAAGCGCATCGAAGGCGTGGGTCCGGGCAACGCGCGGCGCCGTTCCGGCGGGGCGTCCTGATCCGGGCGTGATCGTTGGCTGCGGTTGCGCGAGGGGGCGCTATCCTGCGCACCCGTCCCGCCCACTCGCCGCCCATGCGCCTTGCCGCTCGCCTGACCCCCGCCCTGCTGCTTGCCCCGTTGTTGCTGGTCGCCTGCGGTGGCGACAACGTCAGGCCCACGCCGGTCGCCGCGGTGGTGGCGCCGATACCCGCCGCGCCCAAGCCGAAGGTGGGCATCGCGCTCGGGGGCGGTGCGGCGAAGGGATTCGCGCACATCGGCGTCATCAAGATGCTGGAAGCCAACGGCATCGAACCGCAGATCGTCTCCGGCACGAGCGCCGGCAGCGTGGTCGGCGCGCTGTATGCCAGCGGCATGGACCCGTTCCAGATGCAGAAACAGGCCTTCGCGCTGGACGAAGCGAAGATCCGTGACGTGCGCCTGTTCTCCGGCGGCCTGGTGCAGGGGCAGAAGCTGCAGGACTACGTGAACGACCTTGTCGGCAAGCGCACCATCCAGCAGCTGGAGAAGCCGTTCGCCGCTGTGTCCACGCAGTTGGAGAACGGCGAACGCACCGTCTTCGTGCGTGGCAACACGGGCCAGGCGGTGCGCGCATCGAGCAGCATCCCGGGCGTGTTCGAACCGGTGGTGATCGGCAAGGCCAGCTACGTCGACGGCGGCGTGGTGAGCCCGGTGCCGGTGGATGCCGCGCGCCAGCTGGGCGCCGATTTCGTCATCGCCGTGGACATCTCCACCAAGGCGCCCGGCACCAAGCCCGGCAGCATGCTGGGCATCGTCAACCAGTCCATCGGCATCATGGGCCAGCGCCTAGGCGAACAGGAACTGGCGCGCGCGGACGTCGTCATCCGTCCGAAGGTCAACGACATCGGCCCGGCCGATTTCGAACAGAAGAACAACGCCATCCTCGAAGGCGAACGCGCCGCACTGGCGGCGATGCCGCAGATCAAGGCCAGACTCGCCGAACTGCAGCGCACCCGCACCGCCGCGCACGCGGCCAGGCACGCGCCGCCGAAGCCTGACCCGCGCTGCCTGGAAGAACCCTCGCGCCTGGGCAAGCTGTTCGGCCGCGACGTGAAGTGCGATGCCGCCGGTCAACCGGTGAAGCAATAAGCGACGGTCAGCCGGTCACGCGACGCAGGTTGTCGCGTGCCCTCGCCTCCAGCGCGTCGTGGAAATGCGGCGTGCTGTAGATCGCAGGCCGATCCAGGAAGCCCTTCAGGATCTCGCGCCGCTTGCGCCGGAACAGGAAGCCCGGCACGTACGCATATTCCTTGCGGATCTGCTGCTCGTACTCGTCGAAGCGCGCACGCGCCGCACCGAGGATCGACAGGTCGATATCGACCAGCAGCTGTTCGTCGCGTCCCGACGGCACCGCGGTATGCCGCGTCGCCATCACCAGGTCGTGCACACGCTGCGCCGCATCGGTCGGCGCACCCGCATCGCTCAACGCATCGCGCGCCCAGTCGGCGCTGCGCTGCTCGTTGTCATGCCCTTTGATGTCGTAGATCGCATCGTGGAACCAGAGCGCGAGTTCGACTTCGGCCGGGTGCTCGGGCAGCGCGCGCACAGCGTCGAACGCCGACAGGCATTCACCGAGGTGCTGCTGCGTGTGGTAGTGGCGCTGTGGTTCCGCATACGCGGCCATCAGCTGAGCGAACGGCGCGTCCCCCTCGCCCACCGCGCCAATGCCGGCCCATGCGCGTTGCCAGGAAGGTGCGAAAACGTCCATGACGCAGTCTAGGACGAAAGACGTGTGGACGCAGCGCATCTGTGGGAGCGACGTAAGTCGCGATAAGCCGCCGCGGCGCCGTCATCGCGACTTACGTCGCTCCCACATCGATGTTCCATGGATCACCGCACCGATGACAACCCCTGCCCACCCACCGGGACCGTTTCGATGTGGCTGTCGAATCCGGCGATCATCGGCCGCGCTTTCGCGATGGCCTGCTGCACGGCCGGCAGCGAGAGCGAGGCCTTGTGGCTTGCGGCATCGGTCCAGACCTCGGTGATCCAGATCGCGTCCGCGTCGGCGGGATCCCGCGCGATGACATAGCTCAGGCATCCGGGCATGGCGTCGGTGCCTTCCAGCAGGATCGCGAGCAGCGCATCGCGCTGGCCCGGCGTCGCGCGCATCTTGCCGATCAGTCCGTACATGGCGGGTCCTCGTGGAGATTGCGCGCGTTGTAGCACGCGTCGAGGACAGAGATCGTCCGCGTCAGGTCCTGGGCAACAACGGCAAGCCGCCGTCGGTCTTCACCGCGCGCAGCACGAAGCTGGAGTTCACGTCGGCCACGCCGCTGGCGTTGAGCAGGTTGTCGAGCAGGAAGCGGGAGAAGTGCTCCAGGTCCTGCACCACCACGTGCAGCAAGTAGTCCATGTCGCCGGTAAGCGCGTAGCAGGCGACCACTTCGTCCCAGGCCTGCACGCGATCGCCGAATTGCTGGACGCTGGCCGGGTCGTGCCGCTCCAGCTGCACGCGCACGAAGGCCTGCAGGCCCAGGCCCACCGCCTTGGGGTCGACCCGCGCGGCATAACCGGCTATCACCCCGGTCGCCTCGAGCCGCTGGATGCGGCGCAGGCAGGCCGACGGCGACAGGTTCACCTGGGCGGCGATGTCGGCGTTGGTGGCCCGGCCTTCGAGCTGCAGCAGGGCCAGCAGGCGCAGGTCGGTGCGGTCGAGCGAGGCGGCTTCGGTCATTTCGTGCGAATCCTAGCGCATTCATGCAATTTCATTGCGCCATTGGTCGGTATAGGCGCAACTTCGCAAGCCTGTTGCGTGGATCTGCCGCTAGGATCGTCGGATCACAGCGTTTTCCCGGGGAGCCCCATGAACGAGCCGCGCCGCGTCGAGCACCAGCAGACCGACAAGGGCTACGTGCCGGTCTACACCACCGCCATCGTCGACCAGCCGGCCGAGTACCCGGCCGACGACCATGCCACCTGGGGCACCCTGTACGAACGCCAGCGCGCCCTGCTGGTGGGTCGGGCTTGTGATGAGTTCCTGCAGGCGCAGGACGCCATGGGCATGGCGCCGGACCGCATCCCCCGCTTCGACGACCTCAACGAGGTGCTGCGCGCCACCACCGGCTGGACGCTGGTCGGCGTGGAAGGGCTGTTGCCGGAGCTGGAGTTCTTCGACCACCTCGCGAACCGCCGCTTCCCGGTGACCTGGTGGATCCGCCGCCCGGACCAGATCGACTACATCGCCGAACCGGACCTCTTCCACGATCTGTTCGGCCACGTGCCGCTGCTGATGAACCCGGTGTTCGCCGACTACATGGAGGCGTACGGCAAGGGCGGCGTGAAGGCGCACGGCATCGGACCGGACGCGCTGCAGCACCTGACGCGCCTGTACTGGTACACGGTGGAGTTCGGCCTGATCAATACGCCGGACGGCCTGCGCATCTACGGCGCCGGCATCGTCTCGTCGAAGGGCGAGTCGCTGTACTCGCTGGAATCGGACGCGCCCAACCGCATCGGCTTCGACCTGGAGCGGATCATGCGCACGCGCTACCGCATCGATACGTTCCAGAAGACCTACTTCGTGATCGACAGCTTCGAGCAGCTGATGAACGCTACCGCGCCGGACTTCACGCCGATCTATGCGCGGCTGGACGCGCAGGACGCCGTCCCGGCCGGCGACGTGCACGTCGACGACCGCGTGTTCCACCGCGGCACGGGCGAAGGCTGGGCGGACGGCGGCGACGTCTGACCCGCGCCGTACAATCGCGGGCCTCCCTCTCCGGTTCGGATGCCCCATGCTGCGACGCCTGTTCCCGCTGATCGTCCTCTGCGCGCTGTCGTGCGTCTCCAGCGCCGCGTTCGCTCGCAACTGCGCGATCACGGTGGAGGCGACGGACATGATGACCTTCAACCTGAAGACCATCCGCGTGCCGGGCGACTGCGCGCAACTGCGGGTGACGCTGAAGCACGTCGGGCGCATGCCCGCGCAGGCGATGGGGCACAACTGGGTGCTGACGGAAACGCGCCATCATCGCGATGTCGGCCTCGCCGGCGGCCGGATGAAACTCGCCGACGATTACCTGCCGCGCAACGATGCGCGGGTGATCGCGCGCACGCGCGTGATCGGCGGCGGCCAGAGCGCCGAGGTGGTGTTTCCCACCGCGCGGCTGCGCAAGGGTGGGGCGTACACGTTCTTCTGCTCGTTTCCGGGACATTGGAGCATGATGAAGGGTGCGCTGGTCTTCGAATGACGTGAGCCAGGGCGGGCCCGGGCCGGACGGGCCCGCGGCCGGCGTTGGTATGATGCGCGCCGGTCCTGCGACGGGATTCACGATGGCCTCTGCCGAAGCCTTGTGGCGCTGGCTGCGCCAATGGCGCCGCGAACACCTGCAGGTGGATCGCGTCGCCGTGTTGCGCAATGTCGACGAGAACGGGCAGCTGGGGCCGCGCTACGCGTTCATGACCGTCATGGCGTGCGGCATCGCCACGCTCGGCCTGCTGCAGAACTCGGTGGCGGTGATCATCGGCGCGATGCTGATTTCGCCGTTGATGGGGCCCATCGTCGAACTCGGCATGTCGTTGGCCACCTTCGACTTCCGCAGCCTGCGCGAGTCGCTCAAGACCTTGGCGGTGGGCACGGCGGTGGCGCTGGTGACCGCGACCGCGATCGTGCTCGTCTCGCCGCTGCAGGAGGCGACGCCCGAAATCCTGGCGCGCACCGAACCCACGCTGTTCGACCTGCTGGTGGCCGTGTTTTCCGGCCTGGCCGGTGCCTACGCCACCATCACCCGCAAGGGCGAGACCATCGTCGGTGTCGCCATTGCGACCGCGCTGATGCCCCCGCTGGCCGTCGTGGGCTTCGGCATCGCCACCTTGAACGCCAGCATCGCCGGCGGCGCCCTGTTCCTGTTCATGACCAACCTGCTGGCCATCGCCCTGTCGGTCACGATCATGGCGCGCTGGTACCAGTTCGGGGGCGACGATTCCCCGAAGCAGACCGCCTGGCAGGCCAGCATGATCGTCGGCACGTTCGTGCTGCTGTCGATTCCCCTGGGCCTGGCGCTGCGGGATATCGCTGCGCGGGGCTTCGCGGACCGAACCATCCGCAACGTGATGGATGAAGCCGCACGAAGCCAGGGTGGCCAGCTCACCACGTTGCGTGTGGAGCGCAACGATGACGTGCTGCGCGTCGACGCCGTGATGCTGTTGCCCCGACATCGGCCGCAGCTCGACCGCGAACTCGAACGCAAGCTCGAGCCGCTGCTCGCCAAACCCGTCGAGGTGTCCTTGCGCGAGCTCCTGACCGCCGACGAGAAGGCGCTGGCAAGCGAGCAGGCATCGTTGGCGCAGCTCCGGGAGAGCGTAGTGCGCCTGCAAGGCGTCGCCGAGCGCGACGCAGCCCAGAGGAGCGCCGGTACGCGCGCGACCGAAGCCATGCATCAGCAGGCCATCGCGCACTTCGGGAAGCTCGATGTCCTCGAAGGTGGCCAGCAGGCGCGCTGGCAGCTCAACGCGGCCGGCGGCCTCGATATCGTGCAGGCGCGTCGTCTTGAACAGGCGCTGGCGGGCAACGAGGCGGGCGCGCTTCAGGTGGAGGTCGTCCCGGCGCTGCAGGCGCTGCCGCCGATCGCGTTCGGCGATGAACGGTCCGAACTGGACGCCGAGGCCGGCTCACGCGTGGAAGCCATCGCGTGGGCATTGCAGCGCTGGGGCGTGGATCGCGTCCGCGTCGATGGCTTCGCAGGCAATGACGCGGCGTTGGCCCTGGCGCGTGCCGAGAGCGTCGCTGCCGCACTTGAAAAGCTCGGCATCCGCGGCGTCACGGCCCGCGCGGTGCCGGGGGCCGATGCACGCAGTGCCGCGGCCAGCGAGGGGGCGACGGTGCTGCGGGAGGTCCGCGTCCGGCCTGCTACGCTCTGACGGCGGACGCCGCCTCCCGTGGGCATGTTGACGATGAGTGTCAACGGATCGAAGAAAAGCACGGCGACATCCACGGGTCTGCCGCGCCTGCGGTAGGTCGGCGCGCATAATGACGGCTCGCGCGCGTGCATCGCGCCGCGCGCCTCGTTCACAGCAGACGGCACGCCATGAATACCGATTTCCGCACCTCGCTCCCGGGCACCGCGCTCGACTACTTCGACGCGCGCGCCGCGGTCGATGCCCTGCAACCCGGCGCCTGGGCCACGCTGCCGTACACGGCGCGCGTGCATGCGGAGAACATCGTGCGCCGCGCCGATCCCGCGCGCCGCGACGACTACCTTCGGCAGCTGGTCGAACGCCGCCGCGACCTGGATTTCCCGTGGTTTCCGGTACGCGTGGTCTGCCACGACATCCTCGGCCAGACGGCGCTGGTGGACTTGGCCGGCCTGCGCGATGCGATCGCCGACATGGGCGGTGATCCGGCGCAGGTGAACCCGGTGGTGCCCGTGCAGTTGATCGTCGATCACTCGTTGGCAGTGGAGTGCGGCGGCTACGACCCGGATGCGTTCGCGAAGAACCGCGCCATCGAGGACCGCCGCAACGAAGACCGCTTCCACTTCATCGACTGGACGAAGCTGGCGTTCAAGAACGTCGACGTGATTCCGCCGGGCAACGGGATCATGCACCAGATCAATCTCGAGAAGATGTCGCCGGTCGTGTACGTCCAGGATGGCGTCGCCTTCCCGGATACCTGCGTGGGCACGGACAGCCACACGCCGCATGTCGATGCCTTGGGCGTGATCGCCGTCGGCGTGGGCGGACTGGAAGCGGAGAACGTCATGCTCGGCCGCGCCTCGTGGATGCGCACGCCGGACATCGTCGGCGTCGAACTGCAGGGCAGGCCCGCGCCCGGCATCACCGCGACCGACGTGGTACTGGCGCTGACCGAATTCCTGCGAAAGGAAAAGGTCGTCGGTGCCTACCTCGAATTCCGGGGCGAGGGCGCGGCGGCGCTGACCATCGGCGACCGCGCGACGATTTCCAACATGGCGCCCGAGTACGGCGCCACCGCGGCGATGTTCTTCATCGACGACAACACGCTGGACTACCTGCGCCTGACCGGCCGCAGCGACGAGCAGGTCGCGTTGGTCGAAACCTATGCGAAGACCGCCGGCCTGTGGGCCGATGACCTGCAGACCGCGCAGTACGAGCGCACGCTGCGGTTCGACCTGTCCACCGTCGTGCGCAACATGGCCGGCCCGTCGAATCCGCACAAGCGCCTGCCGACCAGCGCGCTGGCCGAGCGCGGCATCGCCGACGAAGGCAAGTTGCAGGCGGGCAGGGCGGAGGAAGCGCAGGGCCTGATGCCCGACGGCGCGGTGATCATCGCGGCGATCACCTCGTGCACCAACACCTCCAATCCGCGCAACGTGATCGCGGCCGCGCTGCTCGCCCGCAACGCCAACGCGAAGGGCCTGGTGCGAAAGCCGTGGGTGAAGAGCTCGCTCGCGCCCGGATCGAAGGCCGTGCAGCTGTACCTGGAGGAATCCGGCCTGCTGCCGGATCTCGAGAAACTCGGCTTCGGCATCGTCGCCTTCGCCTGCACGACCTGCAACGGCATGAGCGGCGCGCTCGACCCGGCGATCCAGCAGGAGATCATCGACCGCGACCTGTACGCCACCGCCGTGCTGTCGGGCAATCGCAACTTCGACGGACGCATCCATCCCTACGCGAAGCAGGCCTTCCTGGCCTCACCGCCGCTCGTGATCGCCTATGCGATCGCCGGCACGGTGCGCTTCGACATCGAGAAGGACGCGCTGGGCACGGACGCCGACGGCAACGCGATCACCCTGAAGGACATCTGGCCCAGCGACGCGGAAATCGATGCCGTGGTGAAGGCCAGCGTGAAGCCGGCGCAGTTCCGCAAGGTCTACGAGCCGATGTTCAACGTGCGCGTCGAGCACGGCGGTCGCGTGGATCCGCTGTACGCCTGGCGCCCGCAGAGCACCTACATCCGCCGTCCGCCGTACTGGGAAGGCGCGCTGGCCGGCGAACGCACGCTGCACGGCATGCGCCCGCTGGCGGTGCTGGGCGACAACATCACCACCGACCACCTGTCGCCGTCGAACGCGATCCTCGCCTCGAGTGCGGCGGGCGAGTACCTGGCGAAGATGGGCCTGCCGGAAGAAGACTTCAATTCCTACGCCACGCACCGCGGCGACCACCTCACCGCGCAGCGCGCGACCTTCGCCAACCCGCAGCTGGTCAACGAGATGGCGGTGGTCAATGGCGAAGTGAAGAAGGGCTCGCTGGCGCGCATCGAACCGGACGGGCAGGTGGTGCGCATGTGGGAAGCCATCGAGACCTATATGGACCGCAAGCAGCCGCTGGTGATCATCGCCGGCGCCGACTACGGACAGGGCAGCTCGCGCGACTGGGCGGCGAAAGGCGTGCGGCTGGCCGGCGTGGAAGCAATCGTGGCCGAGGGCTTCGAGCGCATCCACCGCACCAACCTGATCGGCATGGGCGTGCTGCCGCTGGAGTTCAAGGCCGGCGAGACGCGCAAGACCTGGGGCATCGACGGCACCGAGACTTTCGACGTGGTGGGCGTGCGCAAGCCGCGCGCCGACCTGACGCTGGTGATCCACCGCGCGAACGGCGAGACCGTGCAGGTGCCGGTGACCTGCCGGCTGGATTCGGACGAAGAGGTCTCGATCTACGAAGCGGGTGGGGTACTGCAACGGTTCGCCCAGGATTTCCTGGACGCGTCGAAAGCGGCCTGACCCGTTCGTCGAATCGGTACACCCACCGCACAGGAGTCCGATCATGTCCGACAACGCCACCCCCGGTACCGTCCGCCTGCACCGCGTGCTGCGCGCGCCGCCGTCGCGCGTCTACCGTGCCTTCCTCGATCCGGATGCGATGGTGAAGTGGCTGCCGCCGCATGGCTTCACCGGCAAGGTCCATTCGATGGACGCCCGCGTGGGCGGCGGCTACACGATGTCGTTCACCAACTTCGGCACCGGCTCCAGCCATTCCTTCGGCGGCACCTACCTGGAGCTGGTGGAGGGCGAATTGCTGCGCTACACCGACCAGTTCGACAATCCCGGCCTGCCGGGCCAGATGCAGGTCACGGTAACCCTGAAGAAGAACATCGTCGGCACCGAGCTCAACGTCGTGCAGGAAGGCATTCCCGCCGCGATCCCGGTCGACTTCTGCTACCAGGGCTGGCAGGAATCGCTGGAGATGTTGGCGAAGCTGGTGGAGCCGGAGATTCCCGACGGCGCGTGACGATGTATATGCTCCTCTCTCTGCACATGGATGTTGCAAGCCCCTCTCCCCTCGCGGGAGAGGGGTTGGGGAGAGGGGAGCGCATGGAATCAAGGCAGTTCGCGAAGCAGCTTCGCCGCAACATGACGGATGCCGAGCACCGGCTCTGGAAGCATCTGCGGGCACATCGGCTCGACGGCCAAAAGTTCCGCCGCCAACAGCCGATCGGACCTTATATCGTCGACTTCGTACACTTCGGTGCGCGGGTGATCGTTGAAGCGGATGGCAGCCAGCATGTCGAATCATCGACAGACCCAGGCCGTGATGCCTGGCTGACCGAACAAGGTTTTGTCGTGCTGCGGTTCTGGAACGACGAGATACTCCTGCAGACCGATGCTGTGCTGGAATCCATATGGCGGGCGCTGCATGCAAGAGCGCCCTCTCCCCCGACCCCTCTCCCGCAAGGGGAGAGGGGAGAAACGCAGACCTAGACGAGTCGAAACATGCCTAGCACCCCCCAGATCCGCATCCCCGCCACCTACATGCGCGGCGGCACGTCGAAAGGCGTGTTCTTCCGCCTGCAGGACCTGCCCGAGCGGGCGCAGGTAGCGGGGCCGGCGCGCGATGCATTGCTGTGCCGCGTGATCGGTTCGCCCGATCCGTACGGCAAGCACACCGACGGCATGGGCGGGGCGACGTCGAGCACGAGCAAGGTGGTGATCATTTCGCCCAGCGCGCAGCCCGGGCATGACGTGGATTACCTGTACGGCCAGGTGCCGATCAACGAGGGCTTCATCGACTGGAGCGGCAACTGCGGCAACCTGTCGTCGGCGGTCGGACCGTTCGCGATCGCGAACGGGATGATCGATCCCGCGCGCGTCCCACGCGATGGTCTGTGCACGGTGCGCATCTGGCAGGCCAACATCCAGAAGACCATCGTGGCGCACGTGCAGGTGAGCCATGGCGAGGTGCAGGAAACCGGCGACTTCGAACTGGATGGCGTGACGTTCCCCGCGGCGGAAGTGCAACTGGAATTCATCGATCCCGCCGACGATGGCGATGGCGACGGCGGTGGCGCGATGTTTCCCACCGGCCGTTTGGTGGACGACCTCGACGTGCCCGGCGTGGGCGTGTTCAAGGCGACGATGATCAATGCGGGCGTGCCGGTGGTGTTCGTCGAGGCGGCGGCGCTCGGCTACGACGGCACCGAGCTGCAGGGCGCGATCAACGAGGACAAAGACGCGCTGGCGAAGCTCGAAGCGATCCGCGCACACGGTGCGGTGCGCATGGGGCTGGTGTCCGATGTCGCGGCCGCGGCAAAGCGACCGCTGACGCCGAAGGTGGCGTTCGTCGCGCCGCCGAAGGATTACGTCTCATCCAGCGGCAAGCCGGTCAGCGCCACTGATGTCGGCCTGCTCGCCCGCGCCATCTCGATGGGCAAGCTGCACCACGCGATGATGGGTACGGCCTCGGTCGCCATCGCCACGGCGGCGGCCGTGCCGGGCACGCTGGTGAATGCGGCGGCAGGCGGCGGCACGCGCGACGTGCTGGTGTTCGGCCATCCGTCCGGCACGCTGCGCGTCGGTGCGGACGTCAAACAGGTGGACGGCACCTGGGTGGTGACGAAGGCGGTGATGAGCCGCAGTGCGCGCGTGCTGATGGAAGGCACGGTGCGCGTTCCCGGCGACGCGTTCTGACCTGCCGGAAGTCACCACTTTCGCCCGGACCATTGCCTCGGCCGCGCCCACGCGACAGCATGGGCGCATGTGGACGTCCCTGACCCGACTTCGCGAACCCATGACGCTCGCCGGCGTCTTCACGATCGGCGCCGTGTCCCTGGGCCTGCGCTTCCTGCCGCCGGACATCCTGCCGGCCGCCGCTGCGGCGCTGGGTGCGTATGCGGCGGGTTTTCTTCTGTTCGCGGTGGCACCGGACACCTGGAAGCGGTCGCGCCGGATCGCGCTGGTGGCGATGGCCGGTCTTGCGCTGCTGCTGGCCTGGCTCACACCCCGGGTCGGCACCGCGCAGGTGCTGCTGGTGGTGTGGGTGGCGTGCGCGGTCAACGTGCTGTCGCCGCGCTGGGTGATCGGCGCCGCGGTGGTGTTGAACACGGCCTTCTACACGCTGCTGGTGCACCACGACTTCGGCGCACCGGCCACGATGACGCTGATTAACATGGGCTTCCAGGCGCTCGCGGGCCTGTGCGTGCACTACGCGCGCCGTGCGGAGGATTCCCGTGACGCGCTGGCGCGCGTCAACGCGGACCTGCTGGCCACGCGCGCCCTGCTGGCCGACAGCGCGCGCGATGCCGAGCGACTGCGAGTGGCGCGCGAACTGCACGACGTCGCCGGGCACAAGCTCACCGCGATGAAGATCAACCTGCGTGCGCTGGCCAGCGATCCGGCATTGGCGGGACGCGAGGAAGTGCGCATCGCGCAGCAACTCTCCACCGAACTGCTGGACGACATCCGCAGCGTGGTGCAGGCGATGCGCGATTCGCGGGGGCTGGACCTGCAGACCGCGATCCGGGCGCTGGCGGCGCCGCTGCCGCGACCGGCACTGGACCTTCAGATCGCCGAGGGCGTGCAGATCGCCGACCCGGCGGTGGCCGAGTCGTTGCTGCGTATCGTGCAGGAGTGCCTGACCAACGCCGCGCGCCATGCGAACGCGGACACGCTGACGGTTGCACTGAAGAACGAGGACGCGGGCATGCACCTGCATATCGAAGACAACGGTCGGTTGAAAGGCCGGCTATGCGAAGGCAACGGCCTGTCGGGCATCCGCGAGCGCGTGGCGGCGATGGGTGGCGAGCTGCGCCTCGGAAGCAGCGCCACCGGTGGCTTGCGCGTGGACGTGAGGCTGCCCGCATGAGCGTGCGGGTCGCCCTGGCCGATGACCAGGCGCTGGTACGCGCCGGCCTGCGTGCCCTGTTGAAGGCGCAGCAGGTGGAGGTGGTGTTCGAAGCGGACGACGGCGCCGATCTGCTCGCCAAGCTGGAAGTGCAGCCGGTCGACGTGGTGCTGAGCGACATCCGCATGCCGGGCGTGGATGGCATCGATGCGTTGATCAAGCTGCGCGAACGCGGCGACCGGACGCCGGTGCTGCTGCTGACCACGTTCGACGACAGCGACCTGCTGCTGCGCGCCACCGACGCGGGCGCACAGGGCTTCCTGCTGAAGGACGCCGCGCCGGAAGACCTGCACGACGCCATCCAGCGTGTCGCCAGTGGCGAAACACTGCTGCAGCCGGTCAGCACGGATCCGGTGCGTGCGCGCTTCCGCTTCCGCGATGAGGCACCGCCCACCGATACCTTCAGCGAACGCGAAGTCGCGATCCTGCGCCTGCTGGCCGGTGGTTACTCGAACAAGGAAATCGCCCGCACGCTGTTCCTGGCCGAAGGCACGGTGAAGAACTACGTGTCCACCATCCTCGACAAGCTCGGCACGCGCGACCGTACCCGCGCCGTGCTGAAGGCGATCACGTTGCGGATTATCTGAGGGATGTTCGATTCCTTGTAGGAGCGACGTGAGTCGCGACCGGACGGCGTCAGCGCATCCCGGAAATCGGCACACTCGATCTGCCCAGGCTGTTGTCACCGACAAAGGTGTACCAATATCCCGGTCGCGACTTACGTCGCTCCTACAGAAAAGCCGAGCTTCAGAACAGTGCCACCATCGCCGCGCCCGCAGCGAGTGCGGCCATCAGGCCCGCAGACACGCGCAACCCATAGGCCGTCCCACCGCTGACCCAGGCAATGACGGACTTCGCGGTCAGGCTGGCGGCCAGCAATGCCAGCATCCACCACCGGGCTTCCGCGGCTTCCAGTCCACCGCGCGAAAACTGGTTGGCCAGCGTCGCCACCGCGGCGTGCAACTCTGCCAATGCCGACATCGCGGCGGCGGCCATGGCGCCGCGTGGACCGATCCACGCTGCCAGCGCTGCCGCGACGAAGGTCAGCACCGCCACCAGCAGTGCGAAACCCAGCGCCTGGCCAAAACGGAACATGCGGCTGTCGGAGGTCGGCGGCGTCACCGCATCGTCTTCGCCACGATGCAGGCCGAGCAGGCCGCCCGCCAGCAGCACGGCGCCGATCGCACCGAGTTCCGGCAGCAGGTCGCGCACCAGCGGCGGCGATACGGCCCACAGGATCGGCACGCAGAGGGTCAGCGACGCGAGGTTGGACAGCAGCGCTGCCGCGACCGCCGAACGCAGCAGCGCCGGCGTTTCCTTTGCGCGTTGCCCGAACCCGATGGTCGCCGCTGTCGACGACACATAGCCGGCGAAGAAACCGGCAGCGGCCACCCCCCAGCGGTTGCCGACCACGCGCAGCACCACATGGCCCAGTGCGCTGACCGCCATCACCAGCACCACCAGCTTCCAGATCGTCGCCAGGTTGATCGCGTCGAACGGGCCGATGGGACGGTCGGGCAGGATCGGCAGGATGACCAGCGCGGACGCCAGGAGCAGCAGGCCGTCGAAGACTTCCCGCTCGCTGAAGGTCTCACGCGTGAGTTCGTGCAGCGGCTGCTTGGCGTACAGCAGCACCGCGACGACGACCGCGAGCGCGGTCGCCAGCGCCGGCGTGTGCATCGCCATGGCGCCGAGCAGGAACGTCAGCACCAGCGTCACCTCGCTGGTCAGGCCGGGATCGTGCTGGCGCGTGGCGCGGTAGCCCATGGCGGCCAGTACGCCGGTCACCCCCAGGGCGACCAGCAGGACGGGCTGCCCCAGCCAAGCCGCAACCGCGGCGCCGAGCGCCACCAGCGCATGCGTGCGCAGGCCGGCGATGCCGTGCGCGCGACCGGGGCTGCGCTCGCGCACCAGCCCGATCAGCAGGCCCAGCCCCAGGGCCGAGGACAGCGCCAGCCAGGTCTGCGGGGTCGCCTCGTCCATCCCATCCTCCCTCGTTCAGGCCCGCGAGCATAACGAATGGTCTTGCATTGGTCTCGTCAACCCGGACAATGCGCGCACCTTCGCCGTGGATCCCATCATGCCCGCTCCGTCCGCCGTCTCGCTGAGCCGCTACCTGATCGAAGAACAGCGCGCCGGCCGCATCAGCGCCGACCTGCGCCAGCTGATCGCGGTGGTGGCCCGCGCCTGCACCAGCATCTCCATCGCGGTCAGCAAGGGCGCGCTGGGCGGCGTGCTGGGCGACGCCGGTACCGGCAACGTGCAGGGCGAGGCGCAGAAGAAGCTGGACGTGCTGAGCAACGACATCCTGCTGGAAGCCAACGCCTGGGGCGGCCACCTGGCGGCGTGCGCATCGGAGGAAATGGATCACAGCCAGCCGATCCCGGACGCCTATCCGCGCGGTGGCTTCCTGCTGCTGTTCGACCCCTTGGACGGCAGCTCGAACATCGACGTCAACGTCTCCGTCGGCACCATCTTCTCGGTGCTGCGCTCGCCGGACGGCGTGACGACGCCGGGCGACGAACACTTCCTGCAGCCCGGCCGCGACCAGGTCGCCGCCGGCTACTGCATCTACGGCCCGAGCACGATGCTGGTGCTCACCACCGGCAACGGCACGCACGCATTCACGCTGGACCGCGAGCAGGGCGCCTTCGTGCTGACCCAGCGCGACATGCGGATTCCCGAGGAGACGAAGGAGTTCGCCATCAACATGTCGAACCAGCGCCACTGGGAAGCGCCGATGCAGGGCTATGTCGACGACCTGCTCGCCGGCAGGGACGGCCCGCGCGGCAAGGACTTCAACATGCGCTGGATCGCCAGCATGGTGGCCGACGTGCACCGCATCCTGACCCGCGGCGGCATCTTCATCTACCCGTGGGACCGCAAGGATCCGGGCAAGGCCGGCAAGCTGCGCCTGATGTACGAGGCGAACCCGATGGGCCTGCTGGTCGAACAGGCCGGTGGCGCCGCCAGCACCGGCCGCGAGGACATCCTGTCGCTGCGCCCGACCCAGCTGCACCAGCGCGTGCCGGTGTTCCTCGGTTCGAAGAAGGAAGTCGAGGCCGCCGTCGGCTACCACCTGGCCCACGACACGGCGGCCGCCTGACCGGCGGCGCGGCTAGAATCCGGCGATGACGCCGAATCCTCCGCCCGCCGACTTCATCGAGGTCTACCCCGACGCCCTGGATGCGGACACCTGCCGGGCCATCGTCGCGCGCTTCGATGCCAGCGGGCAGGACCAGCCCGGCCGCGTCGGCGGCGGCCTCCATCCCGAGCTGAAGCACAGCCGCGACATCAGCATCACCGGCGTGGCCGATTGGCGCGACGTGGAGCAGCGCCTGAACCTGGCGGTGCTGACCGGCCTGCAGCAGTACCTGCGCACATACCCGTTCAGCCTGATCGCGCCGCTGATGCTGCAGCAACCTGATGCCGAGGGGCACCTGCGCCGCCTGCGCTACGACGACATCGCGGCCATGGACGATGCCGCCCTGATGAAGCTGGTGATGAAGGTGTTCGTGCCCGGCCGCATCAACCTGCAGCGGTACGCGGCCGGCGAAGGCGGCTATCCGTACTGGCACTGCGAGCTGTTCCCCAAGGCGGCCGATGCAGAGACATTGCACCGCCATGTGTTGTGGACGCTGTACCTCAACGACGATTTCAGCGAAGGCGAAACCGAGTTCTTCCACCAGCAGCGCAAGATCGCGCCGCGCACGGGAAGCCTGCTGATCGCACCGACGGCCTTCACCCATACCCACCGCGGCAACCGCCCGCTGCACGGCGACAAGTACATCGCGACGAGCTGGGTGCTGTTCCAGCGGGCGGAACGGTTGTACGGCAGCCGCTGAAGTCAGTCCGTCGGTCGACGCGCGTCCAGGTCGGCACGCGCGCGCTGCAGCGCGGTCTCCGCATCGCCCACCACCATCACGCACGGCACGGACAGCATCAGATTGAGGGGCAAGCCGAATTCCTCCAGCTCCCACCCGCTGGCATCGGTGCCGGCGCCGGCGCCCAGATGCTGCGGGCAACGCCGGCGGATGCGCTCCGCCAGGCTGCCGCCTTCGGGCACGTAGCCATAGACGGGCTTGCCGCGTGCGATGGCGTAGCCGACTTCGAAACAGGTGCCGCTGTCCGGCTCCGCCCCACGGAAGAAGTCGAGGTTGGCCAGCACGGCGTCGGCAGCGTCGAGCAGGCCCACGTCGGCGCGGTAGATCCAGCGTGCGGTGTCGAGCGGGTCACCGGTCGCCTGTCCGGCCACCTGCGCATCCAGCGGGAACAGGCCTTCGAACCCGTAGCGTGCGCACAGCCTTTTCAATTCTTCACCCCGCGCCACGGCATCGGGACGGAAGATGTCGGGACCGGCAAGGTACAGCGACGGAATCATCGAGGAAGGCACTGGCGGCGAAGGCCTGCATTGTCGGCATGCGGGCGCCGCGCGTGGCGTGACCGATCGTCGCAGCGCGCGATCCCGCGCTACGTTTGAACCCTCGTCCACGGCGATGCACGTGGCACGCCGACCGGCTCGAAGCCATGCGCCAGCACGATCAGTTCGCCATTCCAGTCGGCCGGAATGTCGATGCGGTAGGGCGCATCGGCCAGCGTGCCGGTGTCTTCCACCGCAGGCGCCACGGCGGTCGAGGCGTCCCGCGCGACGGCGGGCGACACCAGAAGCGACAACGCGAGCGGCAGGCAGGTCAGGCGCATGGGATCTCCGTGGGGACGGCTGCCTGGGCGGCGAACAATCCTAGCGCGGCGTGCGGGCGCACCAGCCGTGGATCATGCCGGCCTGGTGGAAGCGCAGGGGCGACGGGAAACCGCCGGCCTCCGCCAACGCGGCGACGCGGTCGGGCGGCAGGATGGCGACATCGCGCGCGTAGTTGGCCCGGATCTGCTCGAGCGCGCCATCGTCCAGGCCAGCCCCGGACATGGTCGCCATCCACAGCCGCAGCATCGCGGGGTAATCGGCGGCCTCGGTGTCCCACGCAAGGTCGGCCCAGGCCAGCGTGCCGCCCGCGTGCAGGCGGCGCGCGATCGCGCCGAAGAAGGCAGTGCGCGCGTCAGGATCCAGCAGGAATTGCGAAACCAGCAGGCAGGTCGCGCCATCGAATGCCGCGTCGTCCGGCAAGGTGTCGACCACGCCGGCATGGAAGGTGCAGCGGTCGGCGAAGCCTTCGCGCTCGGCGCGTGCGCGGCAGGCGGCGATCATCTGTGTCGACGGGTCCAGGGCGACGAACGTCCAGCGCGGGAAGCGCCGCGCGAAGTGGGCGATCTCGGCACCGGTGCCGGCCCCCACGCACAGCACGCGCGCATCCTCCGGCAGGTCCGCGAACACCGTTTCCATCAGGAACAGCAGGCTGTCGCGGATCGGCGCCATACGCACCCAGCGCGCATCGTAGCCGGCGGCCTGCTGGTCGAAGAGGGCATCGAGTTCGTGCTGCTGCATGGCGGTCTCCGCAGGGGGTCTCATTCCACCCTACACGGGCCGTCAAGCCCGCCGTCGAGCACCGGCGTCACCACACCAGGTCGTCGGGGACCTTGAACTGCGCGTAGTAGTCATCATCCTCCGAAGTCGCCGACCCGGCCTCGGTCCCGTGGCCGTGGTCGAGCACGATCATGGCGGCATCGCGCTCCCGCACCTTGTCGGCGGCCACGCGTGGCAGCAGTTCGTAGCGGTCGTCGATACGCACGATCACCAGCACGCCGGCCGACAGCTTCTTCTTCAGATCATCGTTGACCAGCACGGTGCGGATGGCACCGTCTGCGGTGAACCGGTACTCGATCTCGCCACTGCGGGGGACCTTGCGGTCGGTGATGATCTGCCGTGCCTGCGCGCGCAGTTCAGCGGTCCGCGCCTGCGCCTTGCGTTCGGCTTCGAGCGCGCGGTCGCGTTCGGCCTTCCCGACACGGGCGCGTTCGGCCTCGCGCTGGATCTCGTTGGGCGCGGCCGGTCCCTTGGCGTGCCGCGCCTTGTTCTGCTCGCGCGCGACCTCGGCCAACTTGGACTTCTTGACCAGCCCGGCCTTCAGCAGTTGTTCCTGCAGCGGATTTCCCTTCGCCATGTCGTCGGTGCTTCGTGGTGTTTTCGCGGCATCATACTCGCCGTTCCCGCTTGCCACGCCATGCCCGCCCCCGTCCGATGGACACGCTGAAGTACCTCGCCGGCTACCCGCAGGACCTGCAGGCGCGCGTGCGCGCGCTGATCACGCAGGACGGGCTGGCCCCGATGCTGGCGAAGAAGTATCCCCATGCCCATGCCATCCGCAGCGACGGCCAGCTGTACGCCTACGTGCAGGCGCTGAAGGAACAGTACCTGCGCCGCTCGGTGCCGCTGGGCAAGGTGGTGTACGACAGCACGCTGCAGGTGATGAAGCATGCACTGGGCACCCACACCACGATCTCACGCGTACAGGGAAGCCGGCTGAAGGCCAGCCGCGAAATCCGCATCGCCACCGTGTTCCGCGAAGCGCCCGCCGAGTTCCTGAAGATGATCGCCGTGCACGAACTCGCGCATTTCAAGGAAGCCGAACACAACAAGGCCTTCTACCAGCTGTGCACGCACATGGAGCCGGACTACCACCAGCTGGAGTTCGATCTTCGGTTGTATCTGACGCAGTGGGAGCTGGGCGCCGGACTGTAGGGTATAGCCCGGGTAAGCGCAGCGCACCCGGGACTGCAGAAGCGATCAGAGCGGACAGTACGTCACGTGCCAGCGGCTTCTTGCCGCGGGCGACAGCACGCCACTCGCCGGTTCCCAGGCATTGACGGCTCCTGCACACCGGGCGGTCGATGCTGCACGCCCTATCGGCTGCAGACCACGGCGCCATGAAATCCCGACATCTCCGCATGGGCATCGGCTTCCTGCCGATCTTCGAGGCGAATGGCGTGCAGGCCGCGCAGATGGTGATCAAGCCGGGCGGCAGTGAGGGTGGGCCGGATAACCGTCATCGTGGCGCGGACCAATGGTTGTTCGTGGCAGCGGGCGAGGGCGTGGCGATCGTCGAAGGCGCGCGGCGACCGTTGCGGCCCGGCAGCCTCCTGCTGATCGAACGTGGCGAGCGGCACGAGATCCGCGCCACGGGCCGCACTCCCCTGAAGACGGTGAACTTCTATTCGCCCCCTGCCTACACCGCCGACGGTGAAGAGCGCTCAGCCGGCAAACCCTGAAACGACAAGAAGAGGTGACGAAGATGGACAGCCTGATGCGCAGCCTGTTCGACCTGGGCATGCCCTGGTGGGAGTTCGTCCTGCGGGCGACAGCGGTTTACGTGGTGGTGCTGGTGATGGTGCGGTTGAGCGGCAAGCGGACGGTGGGACAGTTCACGCCCTTCGACCTGCTGGTCGTGGTGCTGCTCGGCACGGCGGTGCAGAACTCGTTGATCGGCGAGGACACGTCGCTGCTGGGAGGATTGATCCTGGCCGCGACCCTGTTGGGGCTGAACTGGGGCGTCGGAAAACTCTCCTCGCGCTCGCGCCGTTTCGACGAGTGGGTCGAAGGCAAGCCGGTCATCCTCGTGCGGCATGGCCACCTGTTTCGCGACGAACTCGCGCGCCAGTCGCTGAGCGAGCGCGACTTCGCCATCGCGCGGCGGTCTGCAGGCTATGCCACGCTGTCGGACATCGCGCTTGCGGTGCTGGAGTCGTCGGGCGAGATCACCTTTATCCGCCGCCGGGAACCGGGCGACGAAAAACCTCAGTGAACCAGACGCGCGGCGATGCTTTCCAGATCGTAGGCGAAGCCACCGTCCGCGCACTGCACGATGTCGGCCGCTGCGGCCGCCTGCAGGAACGCGGTGGTGATCTGGTATCCGCCGGTCGATGCCGGCGCCACATGGCCGGCGATGCGGGTATCGCGCTCGGCGTGTCCCAGCAACTCGCCGAACGCAACCACGCGCAACACCAGCGATGCCTCTTCCTGCGGCGTCAGTCCATGTCCGCCCACCTGTCGGCTGATCGCATTCATGCCGATGCAGGGCAGGTCGTCGCCGTCGTAGTCGGTGACGGGCATGGCGCCGGTCATCACGGCCTGGAACACGTCGATCCCGAACGTCAGCAGGGCGGGATCGACGGGAACCAGGTCGGCAACGCGACGCGGACCGGAGCGGGCGACGTGCGTCATGCCCGCGCCGTCAGTGCTTGCGGCCGAGCATCTGCTCACGCGCCTGCTCCGCACGCGACGCGCCGATGGCGGTCTCGACCTGCTTGACCTCTTCGGGCGGGGGCAGGACGGCCGGCATGCCGAGCGACTGGATCCACAGCTCCCGGCACCAGCCCATCGTGTGGTAGAGGTGATGGTCCTCGTCGCTTTCCACGGCCTTGTACGCCGGCTCGAGCACCTTGGCCAGCTCACCACCCTGTTCGACGACCTTGCCGATCAGCTCCCAGTTCTGGTGATCCTTGGTTTCAGCCAGTACCACGCATTCCGCAGCCACGAGCTCGGCGGCCTCGGGCTTGTCGTTCTTCATCGCCATCTCGATGGCCTTGACCAGCGAGGCGCCCTGGTGCGCAACGACCGCGCGGCCCGGGGAGGCCTCTTCGGTGTCCATGCCCAGCTGTTCGAACACTCGGGTCAGCACCTGTTCGTGCGTCCGCGTTTCCTCCAGGTATTCACCCCATTCCTTCTTCAGGTCCTTGTTCACCGCCGCCTTGATCGCGGCGGTATAGATCTCGATGCCGCCGCGCTCGGTCTCCAGCGCCTGCAGCAAAAGTTCGTGGACCTGTTCGGTGTTGACGTTGCGGGAACGTGCCATGGCTAGACTCCACGGGAAGAAGGAGTGTCTCTTGTAGGCCAGGCCACGCAAACATCAGGTGACGGTGACGCATGCAGCACGTTCACATCATGAAACGACCCATTGATGGCACGGTGTCGTGAACGGAACGGCGCTCATCGTGCTGGACATGATCAACCTGTTCGATTTCGAGGGCGGGACGCGCCTCGGCGCGGCCGCAGTCCGCATCACGCCGAGGATCGTGGCGTTGCGGGAACGCTTCGACGCGGCAGGCGCGCCGACGATCTACGTGAACGACAACTTCGCCCATTGGCAGGGCCATGTCGGCGACACTGGTGACCGCCTGCCGTGAGCGAGGCGGTACCTCGGCCGCCATCGTGCAGCGGCTCGCGCCGCGTCCCCAGGACTACCACGTGCTGAAGCCCAAACACTCCGGCTTCCTGGCGACGCCATTGCCGATCCTGCTGGCGAAGCTGGGTGTACGTCGGCTCGTGCTAACAGGAGTCGCCGCCGATGCCTGCGTGTTGGTCACGGCGCAGGACGCCAACATGCGTGAGTTCGCGTTGTGAGTGCCCAGGGATGCGGTGGCCGCGATCAGTCCGGCGCGGCTGCGCAACGCGGTCGATCTGATGTCGCGCACACTCGGTGCCTGCGTGCTGACGACGCAGTCGGTGGCGAAGATGTTCCCAGAATGAGACCGGGGCGGTGCGTCTTCACGACGGGGTGTCCCTACCGCATTACCATGCCGCCATGACCTCGTCGACCGGCCGCATCCGCTTCAACGCCACGCTGCAGCGCCCCGCCGAACCGGAAGGCGCGACGTGGACCTTCCTCGTATTGCCGAAGGCGGCCAGTGCCAAGTTGCCCACGCGCAGCATGACGACAGTGGACGGCACGTTCGCGGGCAAACCGTTCACGGCCACGCTGGAACCCGATGGCGAGGGCAGCCACTGGTTGAAGGTGGAGACCGCCTTGCGCGAGGCGGCCGGCGTCGCGGCAGGCGACAAGGTCGAACTGGCGATCGCGCCCGTGAAGGACGAGCCGGAACCGCCCGTGCCCCCCGATATCCGCAAGGCGCTCACCGCCGCGCCGGAAGCGGACGCGGTATGGAGCAGCCTCACTCCGCTCGCGCGCCGCGACTGGATCCACTGGATGACGTCAGGCAAGAAGGCCGAGACGCGCGTGAAACGCATCGCCACCGCTTGCGACATGCTCGCGTCGGGCAAGCGCCGTGCCTGCTGCTTCGATCGCTCGGGCATGTACAGCAAAGGCAACATGGGCGCGCCGACCACGGCCGAATGATGCAGCGGCCCCGTGGCCTGCCGCCGGAAAAAAGAAGGCCCGCATGCGCGGGCCTTGCTTTCTTCCGGCCATGCAACGCCGGTCACTTCAGGCCGCGATGCTCCAGCAACGGTTCGACGCTCGGATCCTTGCCGCGGAATGCGCGATAGGCCTCAGCCAGGTCGCGCGAGTGGCCGATCGACAACACCTTGTCGCGGAAGACCTGCCCGTTCTCGCGGGTCAGGCCACCGTGTTCGCG
The DNA here is from genome assembly GCF_947498795.1 of uncultured Pseudoxanthomonas sp. Lineage (NCBI taxonomy): Bacteria > Pseudomonadati > Pseudomonadota > Gammaproteobacteria > Lysobacterales > Lysobacteraceae > Pseudoxanthomonas > uncultured Pseudoxanthomonas sp. The sequence continues at coordinate 149,723 of NZ_CANMLQ010000004.1, forward strand.
GAACCACTGGAAGGCGTCGTGGTCCAGCACTTCCGCACCGAAGTAGGCGTAGTAGCCGGCCGCGTAGCCGCCACCCCAGATGTGGCTGAAGTAGCTGGTGCGGTAGCGCGGTGGCACCGCCGCCAGGTCGACCTTGTACCTGGCCAGTGCCTGCTTCTCGAACGCATCCACGTCCTGCTGGCCGCCGCCGGCAGGCAGCGTGTGCCACGCGAGGTCGAGCAGGGCCGCCGACAGGTACTCGGTGGTCGCGTAGCCCTGGTTGAAGGTGCGTGCCTTGACGATCTTGTCGACCAGCGCCTGCGGCATCGCCTCGCCGCTCTGGTAGTGCTTGGCGTAGTGGGCGAACACCTTCGGGTCCAGCGCCCAGTGCTCATTGAACTGCGACGGGAACTCGACGAAGTCGCGCGGCACGTTGGTGCCGGCCACGCTGGGGTACTGCGTCTTCGAGAAGAAGCCGTGCAGTGCGTGGCCGAATTCGTGGAACAGCGTGGTGACGTCGTCGAAGCTCAACAGCGCGGGCTGGCCGGCGGCGGGCTTGGTGAAGTTCTCCACGTTGTAGACCACCGGGATGTCGCCGGTCAGGCCGTTCTGCTCGACGAAGTTGCCCATCCACGCGCCGCCCTGCTTGCTCTCGCGCTTGAACGGATCCAGGTAGAACAGCGCCAGCTGCTTGCCGTCGGCATCCATGATGTCGAACACGCGCACATCGGGATGGTAGACCGGGATGTCCTTGCGCTCCTTCGCGGTGATGCCGTACAGCTGGTTGGCGGCGAAGAACACGCCGTCCTTCAGCACGCGGTCCAGTTCGAAGTACGGCTTGATCTGCGACTCGTCCAGGTCGAACTCGGCCTTTCGCACCTGCTCGGCGTAGAAGTCCCAGTCGGCCGCGCCGGCGGTGAAGCCGCCCTTCTGCGCATCCACCACGCCCTGGATCTTGGCGAGCTCGGCACGCGCCCGCGCGGTCGCGGCGGGCACGGTGTCGGTGAGCAGCTTCAGGGCGACCTCGGGCGTGCCGGCCATCTGGTCGGCGATGCTGTAGGCGGCATAGTTCGGGAAGCCGAGCAACTGCGCCTTGCGCGCGCGCAGCTCGGCCAGGCGCTGGATGGTGGCGCGGGTGTCGTTGCCGTCGCCCTTCTCGGCGCGGCCCAGCGACGCGGCCATCAGCTGCTCGCGCAGCGCACGGTCCTTCAGCGAGCCCAGCGCCGGCTGCTGGGTGGTGTTCTGCAGGCTCAGCAGCCACTGGCCGTCCTTGCCTGCGGCCTTCGCGGCCTCGGCGGCGGCGGCGATGGCGCCTTCGTCCATGCCGTCCAGCTTCGCCTTGTCGGTGACGAACACACCGCCGGCGTTGCCGGCCGCCAGCAGCTTGTTGCCGAAGGCAGTGGTCAGCGAGGATTCCTCGCTGTTGAGCTTGCGCAGCTCGGCCTTGTCGGCGTCCGACAGTTGCGCACCGGCGCGCACGAAGCCGTCGTAGGTGTGTTCGACGACGGTCTTCTGTTCCGGCGTCAGGCCGAGCGCGTCGCGCTGGTCGTAGATCGCCTTCACGCGGGCGAACAGCGCCGGATCCAAGTGGATGCTGTCGCTGTGTTCGGCCAGCTTCGGCGCGAGCGCTTCCTCGGCGGCCTGCAGCGCGGGATTGGTGTTGGCGCCGGTCATCGCGAAGAACACGCTGGTCGCGCGCGTCAGCAGCGTGCCGCTGCGCTCCAGCGCCTCGAAGGTATTCGCGAAGGTGACCGGCTCGGCGTTGTCCGCGATCTTGCGCACCTCGGCCAGGTGCTGGCGCATGCCTTCCTCGATGGCGGGCTGGTAATCGGCGTCCTTGATCCTGTCGAACGGCGGCGCCTGGAACGGCAGCGTGCTGGCGGTGAACAGGGGGTTTTCGCCCTGGGCGGGCGTGGTGGCGGTGGCGGGCATGGCGGTTTCGGAAGCGGGGCGGTCGCCGCAGGCGGACAGGGCGACGGCGATGGCGGAGGAAAGCAACAGCGTACGCAGCATGGAGAACTCCGGGAACGGACTTCGACGGGATCGCCCGTCACGGTGGTGGACCGGGGCATAGCGTGCGCCTGCACGCGCGGCTTGGCGAGTGCCGGCCGACCGCGGCCGCATCCGCGCGCCCCTGCGCACCGTAAGGGACCCGCCAGACAAATGCGTTATCCTCCCCGCCCCCCGCAGGAATCCATGCGATGAACCCGTCCGACGACAATCCCGGCAAGGTCACCCAGGCGCAGGCCGAGGATGCGGTACGCGTGTTGCTGGAGTGGGCGGGCGAAGATCCCACGCGCGAAGGCCTGCTCGATACGCCCAAGCGCGTGGCCAAGGCCTACCGCGACTGGTTCAGCGGTTACCAGATGGATCCGCGCGAGTACCTGGCGCGCACCTTCGAGGAAGTCGCCGGCTACGACGAGATGATAGTGCTGCGCGACATCGAATTCGAAAGTCATTGCGAACACCACATGGCGCCGATCATCGGCCGTGCCCACGTGGGCTACCTGCCGGCCGGCAAGGTGGTCGGCATCAGCAAGCTGGCGCGCGTGGTGGACGTGTACGCGCGCCGCTTCCAGGTGCAGGAGAAGATGACCGCGCAGATCGCGCAGTGCATCCAGGACGTGCTGCAGCCGCGCGGCGTGGCCGTCGTCGTCGACGGCGCGCACGAATGCATGACCACCCGTGGCGTGCACAAGCGCGGGGTCAGCATGGTGACCAGCAAGATGCTGGGCACCTTCCGCGAGGACGCGCGCACCCGCGCGGAATTCCTGCGCTTCATCGAGACGGGCCACGGGAAGCGTTGAGTGCGTGCGGCTGTTGTAGGAGCGACGTAAGTCGCGACCGCATGATGCCACTGTCCATGTGCTTGCTCATCTCGAGGAATCAACCTTCCTGTAGCCTGAAGGTGCCCGGTCGCGACTTACGTCGCTCCTACAGTGAAGCGAAGCCATGAATGCCTGCCCCTGTGGCACCAGCCGCGACTACGCGGCCTGCTGCGGCCGCTATCACGGCGGTGAGCCCGCGCCTGATGCCGAAGCGCTGATGCGCTCGCGCTACAGCGCCTTCGTCGCCGGCAACGCGGACTACCTGCGTACGACCTGGCATCCCGACACGCGGCCAGACGAAATCGGCCTGGACGCCCCCGGTGCACCGAGGACGACGTGGCTGGGGCTCGCGGTGAAATCGCACCGCATCACTGGGCCGGACACGGCCGAAGTCGAGTTCGTCGCCCGCTACCGCGTCGGCGGCGGCAGTGCGGTGCGCCTGCAAGAGCGCAGCCGCTTTGCCCGCATCGGCGGGCGATGGCTGTACGTGGATGGCGAGCATCGGTGATGTTGAACCCTTCTCCCCGCGTGGCGGGGAGAAGGTGGCCGGAGGCCGGATGAGGGGCGAACGAAGCGGTGACGCTGGCCATGTCGCGCGCCCATTACACGCGTGGTCACTGCTTTGATGGTTTCGCGTGCGGTGGAGCAACAGGTCTCCGTTCGCCCCTCACCCGCCTTCGGCACCCTCTCCCCGCAGGCGGGGAGAGGGGGATGCCATTGAACCTCAACCCTTCGGCTTCTCCAGGTAATCCAGCGTCACCTGCAGCAGGGCGCGCAGGCCGATGTCGAGCGAGGATTCGTCCAGCATGAACTCCGGCGAGTGGTTGCTCGGTGCGGTGACCGGATCGATGCCCTTGGCCGTGCTGCCGACGAAGAAGAACATCGACGGCACTTCGCGCGCATAGAACGAGAAATCCTCCGCGCCCATCTGCAGGCCCGGGGTGATGACGTTGTCCGTGCCCACGACGGCCTGCAGGCTGGGCAGCATCTGCGCGGTGAGCTCGGGGTTGTTGACGGTGACGGGATTGCCGTCGTTGTCGGGCACGCTGGCTTCCACCTTCGCGCCGTGCGCGGCGCTGACGTGGGTGGCGACGTTCTTCAGGTCGGCGAAGATCTTCTGCCGCATGCCTTCGTCGAAGGTGCGGATGGTGCCGACCACTTCGACGTCGTCGGGGATGATGTTGTAGCGGATGCCGCCCTTGATCGCGCCGAAGCTGACCACCGCGGGCAGCCTGGAGATGTCGGTGCGGCGGCTGACGATGGTCTGGGTGGTGCCGATGACGTCGGCCATCGCGACGATCGGGTCCACGCCGCCCCACGGCCGCGAGCCGTGCGTCTGCCGGCCGATGACCTTCAGGGTGAAGCTGTCGGACGCCGCCATCAGCGGGCCCTGGCGCACGCCGATCTGGCCGGCCGGAATCGACGAGAACACGTGCAGGCCGAACACCGCCTCGGGCTTGAAGTCCTTGAACACGCCTTCCTTCAACATCAGCTCCGCGCCCCCTTCCTCGCCGGCCGGCGCGCCTTCCTCGGCGGGCTGGAACACCAGCAGCACTTCGCCCGGCAGCGTGTCCTTCATGCCGACCAGCGCCTTCGCCACGCCCAGCAGGATGCCGGTATGCGCGTCGTGGCCGCAGGCATGCATCACGCCGACGGTCTCGCCGCGATAGGTCGACGTCGCCTTCGATGCGAACGGCAGGCGGTTGCGCTCGGTGACCGGCAGCGCGTCCATGTCGGCGCGCAGCGCGATGCGTGGGCCTGGCTTGCCGCCCTTGATCACCGCGGTGACGCCGTGGCGCGCGATGCCGGTGCGCGGCTGCAGGCCGAGCTTGCGCAGTTCCTCGGCCACGCGCTTCGACGTCTGCTCCTCGCGGTTGGACAGCTCCGGATACTGGTGGAAGTGCCGGCGCCAGTCGATCACCTGCTGCTGCACGGCCTTGCCTGCGGCGGCGACTTCCGGCCGTTGCGTGGGCGCGGCATCCTGCGCGGCGGCGGGCAGGGCGCAGGCGAGGGCGAGCAGGGAAACGGCGAGAGGACGTGCGTGGCGCATCGGGTCGGCTCCTGGAGGCAAGCCCCGATGCTAACGCCTGCGTCGCGACGGTGCGCATGCCACCTTAGAATGCGCAGGCGTTCCGTGTGGCCGATCACGGCTGGCGACGCCTCCGCTCCCCGCCGGAACCACCATGCCCGATCTCGCCCTGCAGGTGCTCCTGCTGCTGTTCCTCGCCGCGATGCTGGCAGGTTTCATCGATGCCATCGCCGGTGGCGGCGGCATGATCACCATTCCCGCGATGCTGCTGGCCGGCATCCCGCCGCTGCAGGTGCTGGGCACGAACAAGCTGCAGTCGCTGTTCGGCTCGGGCTCGGCGAGCTGGGCCTACGCGCGCCATGGACACGTCGACCTCAAGGGCCAGCTGCCGATGGTGCTGACCGCGGGGCTCGGCGCTGTCGGTGGCGCATTGCTGGCCACGATCATTCCGGTGGACTGGCTGAAGTGGGCGCTGCCGTTCCTGCTGGTCGGCATCGCGGTGTACTTCGGCATGAAGCCCGACATCGGTCACGTGGACCGGCACCAGCGCATGCGCCCGCAGGTGTTCGCGCTGACCTTCGTCCCGGCGATCGGCTTCTACGACGGCGTGTTCGGCCCGGGCACCGGCTCGTTCCTGATGCTGGGCTTCGTCGCGCTGGCCGGCTTCGGCATCCTCAAGGCCACTGCACACACCAAGTTCCTCAACTTCGGCTCCAACCTCGGCGCGTTCGGCGTGTTCCTGCTGCACGGCGCGGTGCTGTGGAAGATCGGCCTGCTGATGGGCGCAGGCCAGTTCCTTGGCGCGCAGCTGGGCTCGCGCTTCGCGATGAAGCAGGGTGCGCGGATCATCAAGCCGCTGCTGGTCACCGTGTCGATCGCGCTGGCGATCCGCCTTCTGGCGGATCCGCAGCATCCGTTGCGGGTGTGGGCGGGGTTCTAACCCTTCTCCCCGCGCGGCGGGGAGAAGGTGCCCGGAGGGCGGATGAGGGGCGAGCGCGATACTTCGGTTGCAGCCTGCGCATGTCGCACTCGGCGGCTTCGTCGCCCCTCACCCGCCTTCGGCACCCTCTCCCCGCAGGCGGGGAGAGGGGGACATCAAGGCGAGCGCAGGTAATCCAGCGCCACCTGCAGCATCGCCTGGCTGCCGGTCTGCAGCGCCTGTTCGTCGAGCAGGAACTGCGGCGAATGATTGATCGGTGCGGTGGCCGGATTGATCCCCTTCGACGTCGAGCCGACGAAGAAGTAGAAACCGGGCACCGTGTTGGCGAACTGCGAGAAGTCTTCGGCCACGGTCACCAACGGCATCTCGACCACGTTCGCCGCGCCCACCGCCTTTTCCAGCGACGGCCGTACGCGCTGGGTGAGCGCAGGCTGGTTGATGGTGGCAGGCGCGTTGTTGGCGACCTTCAGTTCGGCGCTGCCGCCACTGGCGTGCGCGTAGTCGTCGGCGATGCGGCGGAAACGCGCGATCACGTCCTCGCGCACGGTCGGGTCGAAGGTGCGCAGCGTGCCGACCAGGGTCGCTTCGTCCGGAATGATGTTGAAGCGCACGCCGGCCTGGAACTGGCCCGCGGTCAGCACCACCGGGCTGGTGGCGATGTTCACCTGCCGCGCGATCATGCTCTGCGTGCCCAGCAGGATCTGCGCGCCCAGGGTGATCGGGTCCACGCCATCCCACGGCCGCGAGCCATGCGTCTGCTTGCCCTTCACCACCAGCGACCACTCGTCCGCCGCCGCCATCAGCGGCCCGCTGCGATAGCCCACGCTGCCGACCGGCAGGCCGGCCCAGACGTGCAGGCCGAACACGGCATCGGGGGTGAAGTCCTTGAACACGCCGTCCTGCAGCATCAGCGCCGCGCCGAACACCGCGCCCGCGACCGGCGGGCCCTCTTCCGCCGGCTGGAACACGAACATCACTTCGCCGGCGAGTTCGTCCTTCGCGGCGACGAGCGCCTGCGCCACGCCCATCAGGATTGCGACGTGCGCATCGTGGCCGCAGGCGTGCATCACGCCGACCGGCTGGCCACGATATTCGGCTTTCACCTTCGACGCGAAAGGCAGGCCCGTCTGTTCGGTCACCGGCAGCGCGTCCATGTCGGCGCGCAGGGCGATGCGCGGGCCGAGTTTTGTGCCTTTCAGCACCGCGACCACGCCGGTCTTGCCGACGCCGGTGCGCACCGTGAGGCCCAGCGAGCGCAGGTGATCGGCGACCCGCTTGGCGGTGCGCGTTTCCTGTTCGCCGAGTTCGGGATGCTGGTGGAGGTCGCGCCGCCACTGCACGAGCTGGGGCTGCGCGCGCTCCAGCGCCGCGAACGCCGTGGCGTCCTGTGCCCGCGCTGCGTCCGTGCCTGCCAGCGAGACCGTCGCGACGAGCACGGCGGCGAACAAACGATGGGCGCGAAGCATGGCGGCATCCGGGACAGACGGGGAGCACGATGCTAGCCCGGGCGGCGCGTGCGTCCAATGGCAAATCACCATGAGCGCATGCGTGCGCGTTGCTCGCATTCGCCACGCGCGCGTGGCAGGCTCGCAGGCCACTGGAGAGCGCCCCTGCCCATGACCCGAGACGCCGATCCCGCTTCTTCCCGTCCGCTGCAGGGCGATGCCGCGCTGTTGCGCGCGGTGGGCAGCCTGGCGCTGGCCGCGGCCGTCATCAACATCATCGTCGGTGGCGGCATCTTCAAGATGCCTGCGGCGCTGTCGGCGCAGGTCGGCGCCGCCGCGCCGCTGGCGTTGCTGGCCGGTGCCGTGGTGATGGTGCCGGTGGCGTTGTGTTTCGCCGCCATCGGCAGCCGGGCCTCCGCCACCGGCGGACCCTATACCTATGTCAGCGCGGTGTTCGGCACGCTGCCGGGCTTCCTGGCTGGCGCGCTGATGTGGATCTGCAACGTGGCCTCCAGTGCCGGCGTCGCCGCGGCGCTGTCGCTGCAGGCCGCCAGTCTGTGGCCGGTCTTCGACGCGCCCCTGCCGCGCGCGCTGCTGCTGCTGGGCGTGTATGCCGCGATCTATGCGCTCAATGCCTTCGGCGTGAAGCTGGGTGCACGCGCGGTGATGGCGTTGGCGACGTTGAAGCTGGTGCCGCTGTTCCTGCTGGTGATCGTTGGCCTGGCCTTCGTCGATACCTTGCACGTCAGCTTCGCCTTCGCCGACGTGCCCTCGTGGACCGCGCTGGGCGCAGCGATGGTGATGGTGGTGTTCGCGTACTCCGGCGTGGAAACCGCGCTGATTCCCGGCGGCGAAGTACGCGACCCTTCGCGCAGCGTGCCGCGCGCGGCATTGAGCGCGATCCTGCTGGTGGTGCTGCTGTACCTCGGCCTGCAGATCGTCTGCCAGGGTGTACTGGGCCCGGCCCTCGCGACCAGCAGCGTGCCGATCGCCGAAGCCGCGGGTCGGTTGTGGGATCCGGCGCGCATCGCCCTGCTGGTGACCGCGTGCATCTCGATGGCGGGCTTCCTGCTGGGCAACCTGCTGGGGTCGTCCCGGCTGCTGTTCGCGCTGGGGCGCGATGGCTACCTGCCGCAGGCCTTCGCTCGCGTCAGCGCCACCCATCGCGTGCCGCTGCTGGCGCTGGCCACGCATGCCGGCATCGCCTGCCTGCTGGCGGTGGTCGGCAACTTCGAAGCCTTGGTGCTGATTTCCGGCGGCGCGGTCTGCCTGGTGTACGTGATGGTCTGCGTGGCCGCGTGGCGGGCGCAGCGCACCGACCTGCGCGAGCGTGGTGCACCGTTCGTCCTGCGCGGCGGTCCGCTGGTGCCGGGGCTGGCGGTGGTTGGCATGGTCGCCATCCTCACCACGTTGAGTACGCGCGAGTGGACGGCGATCGGCGTGGCGGTGGTGGTGTTGGCCGCGATTTACGCGGTGCTGGTCGGGCTGCGGCGGCGCGTCGGAAGCTGAGTTCCAGACGAGGCAGGAAGGCTGATTGTGGGAGCGACGTAAGTCGCGAGCTCTTCCTCTGGTAGCACCAAAAGCTCGCGACTTACGTCGCTCCCACGTCGGGTATTCCTACTCCGGGCAGCCTAGCGGAACACCACCGTCCGGTGCCCGTTGAGCAGGATGCGGTGCTCCACGTGGCGGCGCACCGCGCGGGCCAGCACCAGCGATTCGATGTCGCTGCCCATCCGTACCAGTTCCTTAGGCGTCATCGCATGGTCCACGCGCGCGACATCCTGTTCGATGATCGGACCTTCATCGAGGTCGCGCGTCACGTAATGCGCCGTCGCGCCGATGATCTTGACCCCGCGCGCGTGCGCCTGGTGGTACGGCTTGGCGCCCTTGAAGCTGGGCAGGAAGCTGTGGTGGATGTTGATAGCCCGTCCGGCCAGCGCATCGCACAGCGTCGGCGAGAGGATCTGCATGTAGCGCGCCAGCACGACCAGGTCGATCCGTTCGCGCTCGACCAGGTCGATGATGCGATGCTCCTGCTCTTCGCGGTGTTCGGCGGAGACCGGCAGGTGGTGGAAGGCGACGCCGTACGACTGGGCGAGCGGCGCGAAGTCGGCGTGGTTGGACGCGATGCAGGCGATCTCCACCGGCAATTGCCGGCTGTGCACGCGGAACAGCAGGTCGTTGAGGCAGTGACCCTGCTTGCTGACCAGCACCATCAGTCGCGCCTTGCGACTGGCGTCGTGGAGCTGCCAGTCCATGTTGAAGATTTCCGCGAGCGACGCGAAGCCTTCGTGCAGCACATCGATCTCGGCCGCGCCCGGCACGTCGAAATGCACGCGCAGGAAGAAGCGCCCGGATTCGTCGTCGCCAAACTGTTGCGCATCCAGGATGTTGCAGCCGGACTCGTACAGGAGACCGCTCACGCGATAGACGATGCCGGTGGTGTCCGGGCAGGAGAGGGTCAGGATATGGTCGCGGCGCATGCGGGGTTCGGATCGGGTGTCATTCGCAGCGTGCGGCGGTGATGCGGTTCTGCGCGTCGATGTAAACGCGCAGGCGGTCGTTGCGGGTGTCTTTCTTCACGGCCGTGGTGGGGCCGATCGGGTTGACCAGACCGGCGCCGCTCTCGCTCGACAGGCGCTTCAGCGTCGCTTCGTCCGCCGGTTGGCCCACGGCCCAGTCCAGCGAGGCATCGCGGCAGCTGCCGCTGCCGGCGACCTGCGGGCCGGGCGTGCTGACGCAGGCGGACAAGGCCAGGGAACCGGCAACGATGCCGAGGCTGCGACAGAAGCAACGAAGGGACGGACGGGGGAAAGCCATGGCAGCGTCTCCGGGGCAGTGAGGATCGCTGTTTAGCACATTGTCGACAGGCCCGCAGTGGCCGTGCCTACAGGTCGAACGCCAGCAGGTCGTGTCCCGTCGCGGCACGTACCACGCGCCGGTACAGCACGTTGCCGCTGCCGCCGTTGGTCAGCGCGACCAGCGCACGCTCGCCGGCAAGATCGCCGAGGGCGAAATTCTTGAAGATGTTGCCGTTGCTGCCCGAGTGGTAGAACACCGGGCCGCGCGGGGTGCTTTCAAGATTCCAGCCCAGGCCCTTGTCGGTCCAGCGGCCCGGCACGTCGATCTGCTTGCTCAACATCGCGCGGCGCGTCGCCTCACTGATCTGCCAGGGTGCGCGCGGCGCGCGCACCATCAGCGCCATGAATCGCGCGTAGTCGGTGGGCGTGGTGCGCAGGCTGGCGGCCGCGTTGGCCAGGATGTCGCCGGGCCAGTTCACCAGGCCCTTCGGCGTGATGGCCTGCACGTCCGGCAACGCGCGCTCTGCGTCTTCGTAACGCCATGCGGACAGCGGCTTGCCCCAGCGGTCCGCGACGGTCTGTGCCGCGTTCCAGGTGTCGCGCAGCATCTGCGGCGGCATGCCGGTTTCCTCGTCCTCGACGGCGCGATGGCCGTAGACCGAACGCGCGGCGAGATCCTTGCTCCACGTATAGCTGCTGTCGCGCATGCCGGCCGGACCGAACAGCAGGCGCTGCATCGAGTCGTCCAGGCTCTCACCCGTGAGCTTCTCCACGACCAGCTGCAGCCAGAAGATCGCTTCGCCCGAATAGTCGATGCGCGTGCCGGGCTTCACCGCCGGCACGAGCTTCTCGTGGGCCGGGTCCTTGCGCCAGTTCGGCATGCCGGTGGAATGGCGCAGCACGTCGCGCGCGGTGACCAGGTCCACCCACGGATGGTCGGCCAGGTAGTCCATCCGCCGATAGCGCACCAGCGGCACATCGAGATCGATCACGCCCTGGTCAGCCAGTTGCAGCACCAGATAGGCGAACACCGGCTTGCTGAGCGAGGCGTCCTCGAACAGCGTGTCGTCGGCCACCGGCGTCCGCGTTTCCGCATTCAGCACGCCAAGGTTGCGCGACCACACGACTTCGCCGCGCTCGACCACGGCAATGCCGATGGCGGGCACGCGCAGCGCCTGCATCAGTCGCGGCAGGTCGGCGAGGAAGGCATCGGGCGGGATCCAGTTCGCCTCATCGTCGCAGGCGGCGGCGGTCGCAAGATGCGGCCACGCGCAGGCGATGAACGGTGCAGAGGCCAACGTGGCCAGCCAGCGGCGACGCTGCGGGGAGGACGGGGCGGTATTCGGCGTCATGTCGGCTGCACGTGGAGGGCACATGCACAAGGATGACGAACGACGATACGGAACCCCGCGCATCGGGTGCGCAGGCCCGGTCAGTCCTGCGCGATGGCGGGCGGCAGCGGCGGCGCCTGTGTCGGCCGCCCCAGCGGATCGAGCGCGATCATCACGAAGTGGCCGCGCGTGCACAGCTTCCGCTCGCCGGTCAGCAGGTTCTCGGTGATGACTTCCACGTCCACGTTCATCGAGCTGCGGCCGACTTTCACCACGCGCGCCACCACTTCGACCAGGTCGCCCTTGTGGATCGGCTGGTTGAAGTCCACCTGTTCCGAGCGTGCGGTGACAACGGTGGTGCGCGCATAACGCGACGCGGCGATGAAGGCCGACATGTCCATCCACGCCAGCGCCTGGCCGCCGAACAGCGTGCCCAGGTGGTTGGTGTGGTCGGGGAAGACCATGTGCAGCAGGCGCGCCTCGGTCGGGAGCGCTTCGGCGTTGGCCAGTTCGGTCATGGTGGTGCTCCGGTTCGCGTACTCCCGGCGGGAGCATAGCGCAGGCCCTGTGGGAGCGACGTGAGTCGCGACAGGGCGAAAGAAGCACCCCGTCGCCCTTCGGATGCCACGACGACGTGTCGTTGCCGCGATCGCGACTTACGTCGCTCCCACGTCAGCCATCGTCACGCCTCAGAACGCGTGGTCGAAGCCGACCTCGCCCTGCACGCCCAGCTGGTAGGCGGACACGCGGCGCTCGAAGAAGTTGGTCAGCTCCTGCACGTCCTGCAGCTCCATGAAGGGCAGCGGGTTGCGCACGTCGTAGCGCTTGGGCATGCCGAGCTTGGCGAAGTGCTGGTCCGCGCAGTGCTGAAGATACTGGCGCATGTCGCGCGTGGAGATGCCGGCCACGCCGCCGGACAGCACGTCCTCGGCGAACTGTACCTCGCACTCGATCGCTTCTTCGAGCATGTCGTAGACCTGCTGCTGCATGACGTCGTCGAACAGGTCCGGTTCTTCCTCGCGCACGGTGCGCACGCACTCGAACGCGAACTCCATGTGGCAGCTCTCGTCGCGGAACACCCAGTTGGTGCCACTGGCCAGGCCCGGCAACAGGCCGCGCGAGCGGAAGTAGTACACGTAGGCGAACGCGGCGAAGAAGAACAGGCCCTCGATGCACGCGGCGAAACAGATCTGGTTGAGCAGGAACTGCCGGCGCTGGTCGCGCGTCTCGATCCGCTTCATGTCCTGCAGCGAATCGATCCACTTGAAGCAGAAGTCGGCCTTCTTCTTGATTGCCGGGATGTTCTCCACCGCCGCAAACGCCTTGAAGCGCTCCGACGGGTCGGGCAGGTAGTTGTCCAGCAGGGTCAGGTAGAACTGCACGTGCAGTGCTTCTTCGTAGAGCTGCCGCGACAGGTACATGCGCGCTTCGGGCGCGTTGAGGTGCTGGTAGAGGTTCAGCACCAGGTTGTTCGACACGATGGAATCGCCGGTGGCGAAGAAGGCGACCAGCCGGTGGATCAGGTGGCGGTCGGCCGGCGTCATCTTCGAGTGCAGGTCGGTGATGTCGATCTGGAAGTTGATCTCCTCCACCGTCCACGTGTTCTTGATGGCGTCGCGGTACATGTCATAGAACAGCGGGTAGCGCATCGGGCGCAGCGTCAGTTCGAAACCGGGGTCTAGCAGCATCTGCTTGGGGTGTACGGACATGGTGCGGTGGTCTCTTGGTTCCTTCTCCCTCCGGGAGAAGGTGCCCGTAGGGCGGATGAGGGTGCGGCAAAGGCAGCGGCGGCGACACGTCGTGACGCCGCCGTACCCTCACCCCAACCCCTCTCCCGGTGGGAGAGGGGCTCGATCAAGAAAGGTGGCGCGTCCTTGCGCCGGGAACGTCCGTGTTCCTGTTCCAGGGGTCGTCGGCCGGAGCCGGCGCAGGGGGAGCGGTTACTGGCAGGCCTCGCAGGCTTCGGGGTTCTCGAGCGAACACGCAATCGCCTCCGTAGGCGTGTACTCGCGCTGCGGCGCGGTGACCGCTGCGCTGCTGACCGTGGTCTTGGCGATGCGGGTGGCCGGGCGCGAGCGCAGGTAGTAGGTGGTCTTGATGCCCCGCTTCCACGCGTACATGTACATCGACGACATCGCACCGATGTTCGGGCTTTCCATGAACAGGTTGAGCGAGGCCGACTGGTCGATGAAGGCGCCACGGTCGGCGGCCATGTCGATCAGCGAGCGCATCGGCAGTTCCCACGCCGTGCGGTAGACCTGCTGCAACGTTTCCGGGATCTGCGCGATGCCCTGGATGGAGCCTTCCGCCAGCTTGATCGCGTCGCGTGTTTCCGGCGTCCACAGGCCCAGTTTCTTCAGCTCGTCCACCAGGTAGCGGTTGACCTGCAGGAAGTCGCCCGACAGCGTCTCGCGCTTGAACAGGTTGGACACCTGCGGCTCCACGCATTCGTAGCAGCCGGCGATCGAGGCGATGGTGGCGGTCGGCGCGATCGCGATCAGCAGCGAGTTGCGCAGGCCGTGCTCCTTGATGCGCGCGCGCAGCGCGTCCCAGCGTTCCGCGTTCTCCGGAACCACGTTCCAGGCATCGAACTGCAGCTCGCCGTTGGCGGCGCGGGTATCGGCGAAGGATGGATGGCGGCCGCGCTCCTGCGCCAGTTCCACCGACGTTTCCAGCGCGTGGAAGTAGATGGTCTCGGCGATCTTCGCCGACAGCGCGCGCGCCTCGGCGCTGTCGAACGGCAGGCGCAGCTTGAAGAACACGTCCTGCAGGCCCATGCAGCCCAGGCCTACCGGGCGCCAGCGCAGGTTGCCGCGGCGCGCGGTCTCGATCGGATAGAAGTTCAGGTCGATCACGCGGTCCAGCTGGCGCACGGCCAGGCGCACGGTCTCGGCCAGCTTGTCGAAATCGAACCAGGTGCGGCCGGTCTCGGGATCGCTATCGAAATGGCGCCCCAGGTTGATTGATCCCAAATTGCACACGGCGGTCTCTTCCGCCGAGGTGACCTCGAGGATCTCGGTGCACAGGTTCGACAGGTGGATGACGTTGCCCGCACGCAGGGTCTGGTTGCTGGCGGCGTTGCACTTGTCCTTGAAGGTCATCCAGCCGTTGCCGGTCTCGGCCAGCGTGCGCATCATCCGGCCGTACAGCTTGCGGGCGGACGTGGTCTTCATCGCCTTGCCCTGCGCTTCGGCCTGCGTATACGCCAGCTCGAAGGCGGCGCCGTACAGGTCGGTCAGTTCCGGCACCACGCGCGGATCGAACAGCGACCATTCCTGGTCGGCCTCGACGCGCTTCATGAAGAGGTCCGGCACCCAGTTGGCCAGGTTAAGGTTGTGGGTGCGGCGGGCTTCGTCGCCGGTGTTGTCGCGCAGTTCGAGGAAGTCCTCGATGTCCGCGTGCCAGGTTTCCAGGTATACGCAGGCCGCGCCCTTGCGCTTGCCGCCCTGGTTGACCGCCGCGACCGAGGAATCCAGCGTCTTCAGCCACGGCACGATGCCGTTGCTGTGGCCGTTGGTGGACTTGATCAGCGAGCCGCGCGAACGCACGCGCGTATAGCTCACGCCGATGCCGCCGCTGAACTTGCTCAGCTGGGCGATGTCACCGTACTTGGCGTAGATGGATTCCAGCGTGTCCTGCGGCGAGTCCAGCAGGAAGCACGACGACAGCTGCTCGTGCGTCGTGCCGCTGTTGAACAGCGTCGGCGAGCTGGGCAGGTAGTCCAGGTTGCCCATGCGGCGGTACAGCGCCAGCGCTTCCGGCACGTCCTCGCTCAGCGCGCATGCGATGCGCAGGAAGAACTGCTGCGGCGTCTCGATGACCTTGCGCGTGTGCGGGTGGCGCAGCAGGTAGCGGTCGTACAGCGTGCGCAGGCCGAAGTAGTCGAAGTGCAGGTCGAGCGACGCGTCCAGCGCGTCGTTGAGCTTGCGCGCATTGGTCTGCACGAAGTTCAGCAGGCGGTCGTTGATCAGGCCGACCTCGTGGCCACGCGTCACCGACTGCGAGAATGCATGGATCTCCTGGCCGGTCACTTCCTTGGCGATGTAGGCGGCCAGCAGGCGCGCGGCCAGTCGGCTGTATTCGGGTTCTTCGCCGGTCAGCAGCGCGGCGGTGCGGATCGACAGTTCGTCCAGTTCGCGCGTGCTGGCGCCGTCGTACAGGCCGGAGATGGTGCGCGTGGCCACGCGCATCGGATCGATGGCGTGCAGGCCTTCGCAGTTGCGCTGTACGGCGCGCACGATCTTGTTGAGATCCACCGGCTCGCGGCCGCCGTTGCGCTTGGTCACGCTCATCGCGGTGGCGGTGGGCGGCGGGGTCAGCGAGAACGCGTCCTTCTGGGACGGAGTGGTGCCGGCGTCGGCGACGGCGCTGTCGGTCTGGGTCACGAGATTCCTCCATGCGTGGTGCACGCGGCGGCCCGTCCCTCGCGGGGCTGCGCAAGGCCGGATGGAGGATCACAGTGGGAAAGCGGCGTCGCAGGAGACGCGACCGCGCAGACGGACTGCGGGCGCCCTGCTTCGCCAGCCCTCTCCCCCCGGAGATTCCGCGGCCGGCACCGCGCGGTGTGCATCGCGCGGCTGTCGGCAGGTCTTCGGACTCATGGGCGCGAAGGGCGAGCCTTCTTCCTACGTCCGCCGCTTCCCGAGGCATGGGGCCTCAGTGCTGTGTGGCGGGTTCGTTCCCAATTACCGCTGCGGGGCAGTGCCGGAGTGGCGCGAACGCGTCACCGGCTTCCCGTTTTAATCCCGTGGCTTGCGACCACCGGAACCGACGGCCACAAGATAGTGGGGGTATACAGAAGCGTCAACACCAAATGTTGTGTGGAACAGCAGACCTTGGCGGGGCGCGGGTTTCACGGTTCCGAGCGTCGGATACGCCGACGGGCACCTGCCTCTGCGGAGCGCGAAATCACCAACTCCCCGATGCACGCCGGCCGCGCCTGTTCCGGGATGGCGACCACACGTGAGCCGCTGACGATGCCTTCGAACGCGATCATCGCTTGATCGGGTTCTGCAACACCCGCTACGCGAGGCACCAGCCTATGGCGGCGAGCGAAATCCCTGACAGACGAGCAGCTATCCGTCTTTTCCTCAAGCAGGAAGCTCACCGAGACAATCCCATCCCTGTCGCGACCCGCTAGGTGCACGGATACTTCTTCGACCTCCTTCGCGCTGCGGTTCGGTGGAATATCGAAGATCCGTCCGGCGCCGAAACGGCGCGTGCTGACCGCCTTCCTGTCCAGATCCGCATACCTGCCCAAGTCGCCGAGCGTGAGGTCCGGCGCCAGTCCTAGGCTCAGAAGCTCTTCCGCCAGTGCCGAGTTCGCTTTCCCGGGCTTAGGTCCCGTTTCCGCAGCGTCGGCCGAGCAGGTCAGGGCTGCCAGGAACAGGAAGCGTGGGATGCGATAGGCCATTCTCATACCTTCAAAGGATGGTGCGCTTTGCACGCGTTTCCGCAAGCTTTCCGCACTCAGCCGCGCAGCGCCGCGATCGACGCGTCCTGCGCCTGCGCGTACAGGGCGAACGGGTCGTGGATCTTCGCGCCGAGTGCGGTTTCGAACGCGTCCTGGTTGGCATGCGCGTCGTACGCGCGTTGTTCACCGCCGCCGAGGTTGGACTGGAAGATGCCCGCCGCGCTGACCGGCAGGAAGTCTTCGTAGATGATCGGATCGACGACGGCATGACCGGCATCGACCAGAGCGTCGGGCGTCATCGCCGCGCGCTCGGCCGCCGGCAATGCGGCGCCCGTGTCGGTCAGGCGGTAACGGAAGTAGCCCAGGCCTTCGCGGCGCAGCGTGGTCTCGTCATCCGGGAACGCCGCGAACGCCGCCGCCAGCCGCTGCGGATAGTCGGCCGACGTGTTGCCGGCGCCGCCCGCCTGGCGCACCTGCGCGAGCAGGCGGTCGTACAACTCGCGGCCGGCCGGGGTCAGCGCCAGGCCGCGCTGCTCGATCTCGCCGAAGCGCGCGCTGTGGCTGCCGGGCACGAGCGTGCCGGTGGCGTCGGGGAAGGCGACTTCCTCTTCCAGCGCCTTGAAGCTGGTCTGGCGCAGCAGGATCGGCACGGCACGGCGCGGCGGACCCTCGATCAGGGCCTTGGCCTGGATGCCGCGTTCCAGCATCGCGGCCTGCGCGGCGTCGATGTCCAGCGTGCGCGGGGTGAGGTGGTTGATGTGCGGGCCGCGGAAGCTGACCACGTCGGCCACCAGGCGGTGCAGGCCGTGCAGCGCGCGGTAGGTCTCCAGCGAGACGGTCGCATCGCCATGCCAGCGGAAGGTTTCCAGCACTTCGGCGACGAAGCGCTGCGCATCGGTGTCGTCCAGTCCGCCGTCCTGTTCGGCTTGCGCGACCAGCGCGCGCGCGTCGGCGGTGAAGATGTCGCGGCGGGCCAGGATCGCTTCGGCCTCGGCGCGCAGCGCGGCGTCGGCGATCAGCTCCAGCCGCAGCAGCGAGGTGAAGATGCGGAACGGGTTGGCGGCCAGCGCCTCTTCCGTCAGCGGGCGGAACGCGGTCGCGTGCACCGGCACCCCGGCCACGGTCAGGTCGTAGTAACCCACCGGGTGCATGCCCATCAGCGCGAACACGCGCCCGAGCATCGCCAGCTCGGCCGGCGTCCCGACGCGGATCGCGCCGTGGCGCTCCAGGTCCAGGCGTCCGGTCTCGCTGGTGCGCTGCAGCCGCTCGGCCAGCGCAGGATCGCGTTGCAGCGTGTCGGCATTGATGTCGCCGACCAGCGTGATCAGGTCGCCATACAGCGGCACCTCGGCGCGGTACATGTCGGACATGGCCTGGGCGAACAGGCCGCGGATGCGGTCGGGCGAAACGAAGGCGGTCATGGGATTCTGCGTGCGGGCGGCGTGGGGCCGCCGGGGGCGCGTATTGTCGCCGCCCGCGCCCGCCCGGGCCACTCTCAGTGCCCCTGGCGAACCTTTTTCCCGCTTCCCGGGAGGTATCCGGGCGGGCCGAACAGCGTCATGGCGACCTGCCTGATGCCACGCGTACGGCGCAGGTCGCGGGCCAGCTTCACCCAGGCATGGAACGCGATCTTCACCGGGTTGTAGCTGTGTACCGGCTCCACCAGGCCGTAGCGGATCGGCACGCCGGGACGTTCCTCGCGACAGGTGCCGAACAACCGGTCGAACACGATCAGCACGCCGCCGTAGTTGCAGTCCAGGTATTCCGGATTGCTGGCGTGGTGCACGCGATGGTGCGACGGCGTGTTGAAGACGAACTCGATGGCGCGCGGCAGGCGCGGCACCAACTCGGTGTGCAGCCAGTACTGGTACAGCAGGTTCAGTGCCAGCGCGCCGACCACGTACGGCACCGGAAAGCCCAGCCAGACCAGGGGGCCGAAGAACACCGCCGCGCCGGTGAGCTTGCTGGTCCAGCCGAGGCGGTAGGCGGTGGACAGGTTGTACTGCTCGGCCGAGTGGTGCACCGAATGGTTCAGCCAGAACCATCGCACGCGGTGGTCGGCACGGTGCATCGCGTAGTAGCAGAGCTCCTGGCCGAGGAAGAGCGCGATCCAGTGCCACGCCTGGTCCATCGCGATCGTGGTCACGCGGAACTCCCGGATCGCGAACAGCAGCACGCCGACGATGCCGCCCTGGATCACCAAGCCCGTCAGGGCGCGGCCCACGGCATCGCCGAAGGACGCCCAATATCCCTTCCAGTCGTAGCGCACACCTCGCCGCGCGAGCCACGCGGCTTCCATCGCCGCGATCAGCGCGAACACCAGTAGCGGCAGTCCGACGAAGACGCGCATGCGGTCCATGGCGCGGCCCTACCGCCCGCGCCGTTCGGCGAGCTTCTCGCCCGCTGCGCGCATTTCGTCGGGCGAAAGCTTGCCGTCGCCGTTCGCATCCAGGGTATCGAAGCGCTTGGCGATGCGCGGCAGCTTGGCGTCGGCCTCGGCCTTGTCGATCAGGCCGTCGCCGTTGGCATCGGCGGCTTTGAGGCGTTCCTGCAGCGTGGCTTTCTGTTCGTCGGTCAGGGTGCGCTGCTGCGCGTGGGCCGGCGCCACCAGCGAGAACACCGACAGGGCGGTGGCGAAGGGAAGCAGGATGGTTCGGGACATGGCGTTCTCCAGGACGTGAAGGAAGGTGCAGGCGCGACGGGTGGGAGGGCGTCCATGCGGCATAGGGGGTGCCTGCCGTCGCGCCTGCAGAAAGGTGTGGTCGTCAGTGGCCGCGCGGGCAGGCGATGGTCTCGCCGCTGGCGTTGGTGCAGGTGCCCGTGTGCGACACGGTGCCGCCGGATACCGTGGTGCTGCCGGTGTAGCTGTTGCCGTTCGCGCCGGTGGCGGTGGTGTTGCGTGCGCCGGTCACGTTGCCGTCCGCATCGCGGCTGATGCCGCCGGTGGTGCTGGCGGTGCCGCCGTTGGGTCCGTTCGCGTAGGCGCTGCCCTGGCGGCCGGCACTCCCATCGGCATTGCGGTAGGCGCTGCGGTCGTAGCCGGCACTACCGCCGTTGGCACCGCTGATGGCGCCGCTGCGTGCGGCAGTGGCATTGCCCTGGCCGTCGGCCTGCCAGCTGCGCTGGCGCTGGCTGTCGAAGCGCGCATTGCTGCGCTCGACTGCGACATTGCCGCCTTGTGCGGTGCGCTGCACGGCACGGCTGCGCTCGCGGGC
Source organism: uncultured Pseudoxanthomonas sp. (assembly GCF_947498795.1). Taxonomy (NCBI): domain Bacteria; kingdom Pseudomonadati; phylum Pseudomonadota; class Gammaproteobacteria; order Lysobacterales; family Lysobacteraceae; genus Pseudoxanthomonas; species uncultured Pseudoxanthomonas sp. The sequence continues at coordinate 169,704 of NZ_CANMLQ010000004.1, forward strand.
TTCGGCATGGTCGGCGAACAGGGTGCTGGCGCACAGGGCGAAGGTGGCGGCGATCAGGAGCGGGGTCTTGCTCATGGTGGAATCCTCGTTGGGGTGCGGGATGGCCGCATGGGGAAACAGCGGCAGGGCCACGGTAGGGCGGGCAACGCGGGAAGGTGTGTCGCGGTTGACAGCAGATGTGTCTGCCGGCCGCGCTCGAAACATCTGCTTACAAACAGGCCGTCGGCGGGGTTTGCCGGGCGTCGCGGCGGCGGGCGATAGTGGCTCCATGGAAGACGCCCTGCCCCGTGTGCTGCTGGTCGACGATGACGTGCGTTTGCGCGAGCTGCTGCAGCGCTACCTGCAATCGCAGGGCTTCGACGTGCGCGGCGCCGGCGACGGCGCACAGATGCGGCAGGCACTGGATCGCGGCCACTTCGACCTGATCGTGCTCGACCTGATGCTGCCCGGCGAAAACGGCCTGGAGCTGTGCCGCCGCCTGCGCGGCCAGGGCGACGCGACGCCGATCGTGATGCTGACGGCGAAGGGCGATGAGATCGATCGCATCGTCGGGCTCGAAATCGGCGCCGACGACTATGTGCCCAAGCCGGTGAACCCGCGCGAGCTGCTGGCGCGCATCCGTTCGGTGCTGCGACGTACGCGTCCGGTGCCCGGTGCACCGCAGGCCGACGGCGGCGAGGTGGTGTTCGGGCCTTTCACGCTCGACCTGGGCCGGCGCGAACTCACCCGCGACGGTGTGCTGCTGCGCCTGACCAGCGGCGAGTTCGCGGTGTTGTCGGTGCTGCTGCGGCATCCGCGCCAGCCGCTCAGCCGCGACCGCCTGATGAGCCTGGCGCGCGGCCGCGAGCACGAGGCGTTCGAACGCAGCATGGACGTGACCATCGCGCGCCTGCGCCGCCTGCTGGAAAACGATCCTCGCCAGCCGCGCCTGATCCAGACGGTGTGGGGCGTGGGCTATGTGTTCGTGCCGCCGGAGGCCACGCCATGAGGTCGCCATTGCCCCGCAGTGTGTTCGGCCAACTGGCGCTGGTGATCACCCTGGTGCTGATCGGTGCGGGCGTGCTGGCGGTCCTGCTCGGCCGCGAGCTCGCCACGCGGCCTGCCGCCGACCAGTTGCTGCGCGCGATGCAGGGCTTCGCCGAGGTGGTCGAAGCACTCGACCAACACCAGCCGCATGCGCGCACGGTCGCGCAGCTGCGGGCGGCCGGGCTGGAGGTGCGCAGCACGCCGCCCGCCGATGCCCGGCCGCGCTTCGCCCCCTTGCTGCGCGAACTGCGCGAGCAGGCCGTCGGCACGCTGGGCGACGGTCGCGAACTGCGGATGGACGCCGGCCGCGGCTTGCGCGTCATCTGGCTGAAACCCGCCACGCGCGAACCGCTGTGGGTGTCGTTCGCGTACGACCGCCCCGGTACCGGCATGCGCCGCTTCTCGGTGCTGATGCTGGTGGGCTGCGTGGTGCTGGTCTGGCTGGCCGCGGCGTACTTCGCCCGTCGGCTCGTACAACCGCTACGCCAGCTCGCCGCGGCCGCGCCGGCCATCGTGCGGGGCGATGCACCGCCGCCGGTCCATGCACGAGGCCCGCGCGAGGTCGCGGACCTGGCGCAGGCGCTGGGTGACGCCAGCCGCGACGTGCGCGCGGCGGCGGAAGAGCGCGCACTGCTGCTGGCCGGCATCTCGCACGACCTGCGCACGCCGCTGACGCGCCTGCAGTTCGCCCTGGAGATGGTGCCGGACACCGATCCGGAACTGACCCGCAGCATGCATCGCGACATCGCCGAGATGGACGCCATCCTCGGCCAGTTCATCGCGTTCGCGCGCGATGGCCGCGACGAGGGCAGCGAGACCGTCGACCTCGCCGCGATCTGTCGGCATGCGGTTGCCGCAGCGTCGAAAGCATGGCGCGTCGACCTGCCCGAGCACGCCCTGCTGCCCGGCAAGCCGATGGCGCTGCTGCGCGCGGTCGAGAACCTGCTGGTCAACGCCGAGCGGCATGGCGCGTTGCCGTTGTCGCTGCAGCTGTGGGCAGAAGGACTGGCCTGGGTGGTCGAGGTGGCCGATGGCGGCCCCGGCCTCTCCGCCGAAGCGGCCGAGCGCGCGCGCCAGCCTTTCGTCCACGACCAGGCGGGCGGCGGCAGCGGCCTGGGCCTGCCGATCGTCGACCGCGTGGCGCGCCAGCACGGCGGCGAACTGCGCCTGCTGCCGAATACCCCCCACGGCCTGCGCGCCCAGCTGGTGCTGCGCGCGGGTTGAACCGGACGTCCCCACGAGGTGATGCGATGAAGACGCTGTTCCGTACCGGCCTGCTGGCCTGTGCCTTGTTCGCCGTGCTGCCGCTGGCCGCGCAGACCTTCCGTGAGCGCCTGCAGGAGATGCGCGATGCGTCGCGCCAGCCCGCAGCGCGTGCGCCGACGCTGCCGGCCGGCGCACGCGCCGTCCGCGATGTGTCCTACGGCAACGATCCGCGCCAACGCTACGACGTCTACCTTCCCGCGCAACCGCAACGCGCGCCGGTGATCCTGTTCGTCCACGGCGGCGGCTGGGCCAACGGCAACAAGGACAACCCGGGCGTGGTCGAGAACAAGGCGGCGTACTGGTTGCCGAAAGGCTATGTGCTGGTCTCGATCAACTACCGCATGCGTCCCGATACCGCGCCGCTGGATCAGGCGCGCGATGTGGCGCGCGCGCTGGCCGACGTGCAGAAGCGCGCGCCGTCATGGAACGCCGATCCGGCGAACGTGATGCTGATGGGCCACTCGGCCGGCGCGCACCTCGCCGCACTGGTGGGTGCGTCGTCCACGCTGTGGCGCGACGCGGGGGCCGCCCGTCCGCGCGGTGTGGTCTCGCTCGACAGCGGCGCGCTCGACGTGCCGCTGACGATGAAGAAGCCCCCACTGCCGCGCATCTATGATGCAGCGTTCGGCCGAAATCCGGCCGACTGGATCGCCGCCTCGCCTTACCACCAGCTCACGCGCGACGCGGTGCCGATGCTGTTCGTCTGCTCGTCGCGGCGGCAGGACGCATGCCCGCAGGGGCGCGCGATGGCGAAGAAGGGGAAGGCGCTGGGCGTGGCGATGGAGGTGCTGCCGGAGGATCTCTCGCATGGCGAGGTGAATCGCAATCTCGGGTTGCCGACCGACTACACGAACACCGTTGACGCGTTCGTACGGCGTCATCTGCAGTAGTGCTCGGCGTGGGAGCGACGTAAGTCGCGATGGGGCTTTACCGATCGCCGATCGCGACTTACGTCGCTCCCACAAGAACCTGAGGCCGCGCTTCCCCCTCGCGCCGGTCCTCGTCCCTGTGGTGGTGGAGAGTGGAAAAGCCGTCAGCGAATGATCCGCACTGCACCTAGCGCCTCCTGCAACCGCGCACGCGCCATCGCTTCGTCGAAGGGCGGCGTCGCAGGCGGGTCGTAGACCTCTGGGCGGGTGCCGGCGACCAGCAGGTCGATGGCGATGCAGCGCTCGTTGCGCACCGACCGATAGGCATCGACCGACTGGTAATGGCTCATCGCAGCGTCGCTGGCACGGAAGTGACGGAATGCCTGGCCGTCGATGCGTACCTCATCGGGCGGTTCGGTGGTCGCGCCTTCCGGCGGGTCCAGGCAGGTGACGAGGGCGTGGCTGTCGGTGCTGGTGCCGATGCGCAATTCGGCGGCGGTGATCTTGTCCGATCCGTCCAGCACCAGCGCGACCAGCGGTTCGCCGCGCACGTCGGGGGCGGCGAAGGTCTTCCAGTCGCCGTTGGACAGATAGTCGCGGGTGAAGTCGCGGCGCAGCGCGAAGCCAGGCGTGGGCGCAAGCGCAATGCCGATGTCGTCGTCGGAGAACTGGAACTGTGGCGCTTCACGTCCCGTCACCGGCGGCGCCGGATCGGCGATCTCGGCCGCGGTCCGCGTTGCAGCATCAACCTCTTCCTGCTTCGGCGCATGGTCGCAGCCGACGAGGAGTGCGCCGGCAACGACGGCAAACAAGGGAATACGGACGATGGGTTTCATGGGAGATCTCCTCCGCAATGCTCGCGCCGAGTCTGGCAACTCGTGCGTGAAACCGGTGCCTGCGCTTCAGCCAACCAGCAAAGGCAAGGCCTGCGCTGCGGTCGCCCGCCAGACGAGGTCCACCTCCGTGGACAGCGCCGTCGGTTCCGGATTGATCTCCACCACGGTCGCGCCGTGGCGTCGCGCCAGTGCGGGCAGGCCGGCCGCGGGATACACCAGGCCCGACGTCCCTACCACCAGCATCAACGTGCAACGCTCGGCGGCATCCACCGCCGATGCCCACGCGTCGTCCGGCAAGGCTTCGCCGAACCACACCACGCCCGGTCGGATGCGGTCGCCGCACGCCGTGCAGCGCATCGGCTCGACACGCTGCACGCCTTCCATGTAGTCGTCGAGCATCGTGTGCGCATGGCTGCAGGCGAAGCAGCGCAGGGCGAACAGGCTGCCATGCACATGTGCCTCGACGACGCTGCCGGCGCGTTCGTGCAGGTCGTCAACGTTCTGGGTGACCAGCGACAGCGGCACGCGTTGCGCCAACTCCGCCAGTGCGCGATGGCCGGCATTCGGTTGCGCATGGCGTACGAGCTGCATGCGCCAGCGGTACCAGCCCCAGACCAGGGCGGGATCCTCGCGCCAGGCCTCGGCCGTCGCCAGCCGCATCGGATCGAAGCGCGACCACAGGCTGTCGTGCGTGCCGCGGAAGGTGGGGATGCCGCTCTCGGCCGACATACCCGCGCCGGTCAGCACGCAGAGCCGGCCACCCACGTTGATCGTCCTCTGCAGCGTGGAGGCGATCGCGGTCGGCACGGCGTCCATGGCTCAGGCCTTGTGCGGCGTGGCCAGGTATTCGGCGCTCTGCATCTCGATCAGGCGCGAGGCGGTGCGCTCGAACGCGCCCTGCAGGCGGGTGCCGGAGTACAACGCCGTGGGCGCTTCCGCGGCGGTGCAGACCAGGTTGACGTGGCGGTCGTACAGCTCGTCGATCAGGTTCACGAAGCGGCGCGCGGCATCCTCGTTCAGCGCATCGAAGCGCGGGATGCCGCCCAGCAGCACGGTGTTGAATTCGTGCGCCACCTCGATGTAGTCCGCCGTACCGCGTGGGCCTTCGCACAGTGCGGAAAAATCGAACCACGCGATGCTCTTGCCGCGCCCCCGCACCGGGATCTTGCGACTATCGATCTCGATGTTGCCGCCGTGCGCCGCCTCGCCGCCGCTGAGTTCGCGCCAGCGCATCGCCAGCCAGTCGTCGGCGGCACCGTCCAGCGGCGTGCGGTAGACGGGCGAGCGCGTCAGCGCGCGCAGGCGGTAATCCTCCTGCCCGTCGGAGCGCAGCACCGCGCAGTGCTGTTGCAGCAGTTCGATGGCCTGCAGGAAGCCCGCGCGTTGCAGGCCGTCCTTGTACAGGTTCTGCGGCGCGGTGTTGGAGGTTGTCACCAGCGTGATGCCCTCGGCGAACATGCGATCCAGCAGCCGCGCCAGCAGCATCGCATCGCCGATGTCGGTGACGAAGAACTCGTCCAGCACCAGTACGCGCAGCTTGCCGCGCACCTCGCGCACGATCTTCGCCAAAGGGTCGCTTTCGCCGGCATGCAGGCGCAGTCGCTCGTGCACGCCGCGCATGAAGCGGTGGAAGTGCGTGCGGTACTTGCCGCCACCCTCGCCGTGCGCCTTGTTCTGCGAGACCGAATATGTCGGCAGCGGCAGGCTGTTGTAGAACAGGTCGACCAGGAAGGTCTTGCCGCGGCCCACTTCGCCCCAGTAGTACAGGCCCTTCACCGGCTCCGGCGCCTTGCCGAACAATCGACCGAACAGGCCGGGCGCGCCGTCGTCGGCGAGCAGCGCGGTGTGGATGCGGTCCAGCTCGGCCAGCGCAGGATGCTGCGCGGGGTCGTCCTGCCACTGGCCCTGCGCCGCGCCGCGCGCATACACCTGCGAAGGCGCCGCGGCCATGTTTCCGGCGTCGTCCGTCGTCACGCCGGCACGTAGCCTTTCATCGCGTGCTTGATGGCACCGCGCAGGTCCATCAGCTTGCGGTGGAAGAAGTGGCTGGTTTCCGGCATGCGGATCAGCTCCGGTGGCTGCTTCAGGGTATCGATCCAGTCGTAGACCGCCTGCGGCTCGACGATCTCGTCCTCTTCGCCCTGGATCACCAACCACGGACAGGTCGGCGGCACGATCGCATCGAAATCCCACCGGCCGGCGGGCGGCGCGATCGAGACCAGTGCGTCCGGCTGCAGCGCGTCCGTCGCGCGCAGCGACACGTACGCGCCGAAGCTGAAACCGGCCAGCCACAACTGCGTGCCCGGCCGCTGTTCGCGCACCCAGTCCACCACCGCGCGCAGGTCGTCCCTTTCACCGTCGCCATGGTCGAAGAATCCGGCCGAAGCGCCGGTGCCGCGGAAATTGAAGCGCACCGACACCGCGCCGAGTTCGCGCAGGCTGCGCGCGGCCATCACCACCACCTTGTTGTGCATGGTGCCGCCCTCCGTGGGCAGCGGGTGGCAGACCACGGCAGTGATGGGCGCAACGGGCTCGCCCTCCTCGGGCCAGTCGACATGGGCTTCCAGTGGCCCTTCAGGGCCTTCCAGGGTGATCGCGCCGGAGGTGGTGGGGAATGCGGGGTTGGTCATGCCGCCATGATAAGCCTTGCGTGTGCAAGGGGATGTCGCTTCCCCGCGGTCGGTCATTCCGGCGTGAACCGCCGTCGGCGATCGGACACCGACGGAATGAGGGGGGATCGCGCGTGCTACCAAGGTCCCGCAGCGCCCCGCGCAGCGCTGTGCGATCCTGCCGTCCCCACGTCGCGCCCGCTGCACCATGGCATTCGATGCCTTCGCCCTGATCCTGGCCCTGCTCGCCCTCGGCATGGTGTTCGCGCGCCTGCGCGTGTTCCCCGTGAATGCCGCCGACGTCCTCAACCGCGTGGTGCTGTACGTCTGCCTGCCCGCCGCCGTACTGATCTACGTGCCTCGCCTTCAGGTCGATGTGTCCGTGCTTGGCGTGGTGGCCACGCCGTGGATCCTGACGATCGCCACCCTGGCGCTGGTGGCCCTGGCGACGCGCGCGTTCGGATTCCGCCGCGACGAGCACGCCGTGCTGCTGCTGTGCGTGGCGCTGTGCAACAGCAGCTTCATCGGCTACCCGATGGTGCGCGCATTGCTGGGCGAACACGCGCTGCCGTACGCAGTGGTGTACGACCAGTTCGGCACCTTCGTGCTGCTCTCCACTTTCGGGCTTTACGTGCTGGCGCGTTACGGCGGCGACGCGCCGCCTACCCCGCGCGAGATCGGGCTGCGCATCGTGAAGTTCCCTCCGGTCTGGGCCCTGCTGGTCGCGCTGACGCTGATGCCGGCGCAGCCGCCGGCATGGATCGGCGCGGCGCTGAGGAATCTCGCTGATGCGATGTTGCCGCTGGTGATGTTGGCGGTCGGCCTGACCATCCAGCTGAAACTGCCGCGCGACGAAGTGAAGCCACTTGCCGTCGGCCTGCTGCTGCGGCTGCTGGTGATGCCTGCGCTCGCGCTGCCGCTGTCGCTCGCCTTCGGCATGTCGGGCGAGATGCTGCAGGCGAACGTGCTGGAGTCGGCCATGCCGCCGATGATCACCGCCGCCGCGCTGGCGATCTCACACCAACTCGCGCCGCGACTGGCCGCCGCGATGGTGGGCTACGGCATCCTGCTGTCGCTGGTGACGCTGCCGATGTGGGCGTGGGTGGTGGGACAGCTGGCGGCATAGGGGAGGTCGGGACCATGGCTATCGTCCGCGGGGAGGCGGGGTCCAGCGATGTCAGGCCACGGCACTCAGAGACGCTGCTTTCCGCGCGCGCAGCGATCACGGACAAGAGCGGGGCTGTCGGGAGGAGGGCGCAGCGCTGGCGTCCGGTACGGAGTTCATGCGAACGTGACCGCGGTTCCCGACAGGAGTGGGCGATGCGCACGAGAACAAGGCTGGCTTTGTGGCTGGGAATGATGGCGTCGGTGGTAGCGGCATCGCCCACCATCGCGCAGGAGGGCCCGCCTCCCGAGATACCGGGGCGGGTCGAGTCCGATCCGCAGTTGGCCGCCGCCAGTGAGGCATGGCATGGCGCCTGGCGCGCCAACGTAGAAGCACAGCTGCGCACGATTGCCGCGCGCGGTACGCCACGCGACCTGCTGGTCGCGGGATGGCTGTGGCCGATCGAGAACGATGACGCGCGCCGCCAGGAGAGCCGCAGCTTCTGGCGCCGCGAGGCGCGTGACTGGATCCAGGCCGCCTACGACGCATCTACCGGCGACGACCCATTGGTGGACTGGGCGTTGTTGAATGCCTGCCCGAAGAATGACGCGCGCTGTGATCGCGCGCAATTGCTGCAACGCCTGATGGCCGCCGATCCCGGGAACGCCGAGGTCCTGCTTGCCGCCTATCATGATGCCGCCGAGCGCAGGGACGGGAACGCCACCGAACGCTACTGGCAGGCAGCCGCCAATGCGACCCACTATCGCGGGCACGTCAACGACGTCGGCCTGCTGATGGCCTCGACGCTGAGACAGGTGCCGGCACCGCCACTGGATCCTGCGTTGGCGGCCGCGATGGGCGAGGACTTCGGAATCGGCCGGGCCGCCACGCCGCAGGATCTTGCGGACATGGCGGTGATGGGAATCAATGCGGCCATCGCGATGCCGAGCCTGTCGCCGGTCACGCAGCGGTGCCGGACGCAGGTCGAGGCGTTGCCGCTCCAGGCAAGATCCGCCTGCAAGCGCATCTACGCGCTGATGGCCGACGATGCCTCCATCCTGATCACGCGCGCCGTCGCGCTGCCGCAGCTGGTGCAGTGGGCCGATACCGATGTCGAACGTGCGGCCGCACGCGAACGCCTGCGCCGCTTCGCCTGGGTCTACGAGAACACGATGCTGCTGTACCAGCGTCCTGCGACCGCACGACAGCTGCCGGCCGACTACGTCGATGTGTTCCTGCGCGACGGCGAACTCGCCGCCATGCGCCGCCAGCTGCAGGCCAATGGCCTCGCCGGCGATCCGCCCGTCGGCTGGTTGCCCGACCGTCCGGACTACCGCGCCCTGCTGACGGACGGCCCGCCCAGCGCACCCTGACCGCTTTCGCATGGTCTTGACCGAGCCGGTGGAAGCATCTGCACCGGAGGTCTCGCCATGTTCGATGGATGGGAAGCACAGGCGCCGGTAGTCGCCCGCATCGCGTTCGCGATGTTGCTGGGAGGCGTCATCGGGCTCGAGCGCGAAATGAAGGACCGCCCCGCCGGTTTCCGCACGCATACGCTGGTCGCGGGCGCCGCCGCCATGCTGACCGGCATGGGCGACATGATGCTGGCGCAGGCGCACCATGACGCGCACGGCCGCGTGCAGATCGATCCGTTCCGGTTGGTGGAAGCGGTGATCGCCGGTGTCGCCTTCATCGGTGCCGGCACGATGATCGCCCACCGCGGCCGGGTGGTCGCCGGCATCACCACCGCCGCCTCGTTGCTGATGGTGGCGGTGATCGGCGTGGCGGTGGGCTTCGGCCACGGCTGGCTGGCCCTGATGGCTACGCTGCTGACGCTGGCCGTGCTTTCCGTATTGGCGTGGATGGAGCGCCGCGTGTCGCGGGGTTCGTCGAACGACGAAGACGCTCCGCGGTGATCGACGCTGCGGCTGTTGCTTGATCGTCACCAAGATTCTTGCGCCTCGCTACATCCTGCGCCTTGACGCGTGCTGGGCGGAAAGTGAACATCTGCCATCACCCCTTGATGGGGTCTGCCAAGCGCTGGGGCCCTTCATGAGCATCGCAGTTCTACTAGCGTTCTCCCTCGCTGCTGCGACGGGTCCAGAGCCTCCGCTATGCAAGGACACTGTGAGCAAGATCGAGCCAGACATGCAGATCCAATAATCCGACCTCGGTCGTCCTGCAGCCGCTGCGGCTGCAGGGAAGCTCCAGGACATGATTGATCGCGGACAGCTGAGTGGTGAGTTCCAGTTCGGTGTTCTCAACCAACTCAAGATCGTTCACGGCCATGTTCTGCTACAGCAAGCCCAGTCGGATCGGATTGAGTTCGGACCAGCCTCTCCTGAGGCTCAGGGCTCGACGACGGCACTATGTCGGTGGCTCAGCAATGAGGGCTTTTGGTATGACTAGCTGTCATCGGGAAGGGCCTGAGAATTCATTCAAACCGGCGCCGCTTCGTGGCGTGGCATGGTCCTCACTTAGCCTGCATGAAAACTGTCATCGCACTATCAGTGATTGGACTCGCCGGTTGCGCAAGTACTGCTTCCGTTGAGCCCCTTAACTGGTCATCTCTGGGTGACGGCTGTCATGACAGAGGCCTCTCTGAATTGCTTCTCTCGCCTGAGCACTTCGGCACAACGCTGAACCTCACAGACATCCGCATCGGTCGCCTTCCTGACGTTGGCAATGGTACCGGTCTAGTGGCCCACTTCCGCCGCGGACTGAATGGTGCTTTTGGTCAACCGACGAGAGAGCCACAACTATTCTTGGCCGTGGGAGATTGGAATAGAAGTTGCTCAGTTGTCCTCGAAATTGCTGATTGCCCTGAATCAACGGAGATCTACAACCAACTGGCCGCTCAGAGCATTCCGATTGGTCACGCATTTGATGATGCAACAGGCTTAACGGTGATACACGGCACTAAGTTCTTCCTCAGCGCACGTGACGGTCACTCCAACCAAATGAACTGGTCGTACGTGGGTAGCGAACATCGCTTGAGAGACCAGATCGACGCTACCCTTGACGACCTCAGTCAATGCGCAGCACCGGCTTCTGCCTCGTTCTCGATCTATACGCGCTAAGAATCGGTTCAATCCTAATCCGGTTCGCAGATCGGCATGACGCGCATCAGGCACGAGAGGCTTCTCGCATAGTTTCAACAGACCGCAGAAACCAACAAGGGGGAACTCAAACATGTTCGGCAAACTGATGACGGGTGTAGCGCTGGTGTGCGCGTAGCAATTCTGTAGCGCCCAGGAGACGGCGCCGGCTCCTGAGCCGCAAAGCCAGCAGGGAGGCATCTGTCTTTTTACCGCGACGCCACCGGCTGAGTTCTCATACGTCACGGTAAGGAAGCTGAAGTACGGGAAGGGCAGCTACGGAAGCATCAACGACATCCTTCCCATGGTCATCGCCGATGCCAGGGCGGCGGGTGCCGATGCGGTGATCCACTACAACGGCTCGCAGCGCTTCGGCTTCTGGCCCTGGCGGTTCGTCAGGCCCGTCGTGACCGGCACCGCCATCAAGTGGGAACCCGCGCGCGACATCGACTGCGCCGCTTCCGGCGGCCACTACAGCACGGGCACGCTGGTGGAAGCTCCGCCGCCGCACGGCGGCAAGTGAGCGGATCAGGCGCCGGAAGTACCGCCGCGTAGTACGTCCTTTGACGTGCGGCGCCCACATCTGGGCACCGCACGAGGACTCAGCAAAGTCGTTGCCTCAGTCGTGGCGCAACGCCGCGATGGGATCGAGCTGCGCGGCCTGGCGCGCGGGATACACGCCGAAGCCCAGGCCGACCACCGCGCAGAAGCCCGCGGACAACAGGATCGGCAGCGGCGCCCATGCGACCTGCCAGCCCGCGAACGTGGCGATCAGGTAGGCCAGCACACCACCGAACACCAGGCCCAGCAGCGCGCCCGCGATGCAGATGACCGTGGCCTCGCGCAGGAACTGTGCGATCACATCGCGACGGCGTGCACCGAGTGCTCGCAGCAGGCCGATCTCGCGGCGCCGCTCAAGCACGTTCGCCAGCATGATGTTCATGATGCCGATGCCGCCCACCAGCAGGCTGACGCCCGCGATCGCGCCCATCACCACCTGGAAGATGCGCTGCGTCTGCTGGTGCTGCTGGAACAGCTGCTGCGGCACGATCAACTGGTAGTCCGCCATGCCCGCATGGCGTTGGTCGAGCACCGCCGACAGCACGCCGGCGCCGGCGGCCAGGCGCTGCGGATCGTCCAGCCGCAGCAGGAAGCGGTCCACTTCATCCTCCTGTGGCTGGAAGCGGAAACGTGCCCGCACGCTCGCCAGTGGCGCATAGATGCGGTTGCTCTCCGAGCCCAGCTGCACGCCTTCGAAATCGTCCTGGCCCAGGTCGCGGTCGGCGAGCACACCGATCACCTCCAGCCAGACGTGGTTGACCTTGACCAGGCCCCCGACCGCATCGCCCTTCGGGAACAGGTCGGCAGCCGCCTGATGGCCGAGCACCGCCACCGCCGCCAGCGCGGCTTCGTCATCGGCATCGAAGGCGCGGCCCTGGGCGATCTTCAGCGACGACAGGTCGAACCAATGGGCGCTTACGCCACTGGCCTGCGCATCGCTGCGTCCCGTGTCGCTGAAGACCGTGTGCGTGCGCACCTGCTTTTCGGCGGCATGGCGCTCCGCGCCGGGCACCACGCTCAGTGCGGCCTCGGCATCGGCGACGGTCAACCCCAGGCTGCGTTCGCGGGTTTCCTTGAGCGTGTCCTCGTCCTGTGCCTTGGCTTCGGCGATCAGGTTGTGCAGGCCCAGGCCTTCGACCAAGCGTAAGGCCTCGCGCCGGCTGCCTTCGCCGACCGCCTGCATGGCCACGATGGCGCCCACACCGAAGATCATGCCCAGCAGCGTCAGCAGCGTGCGCAGGCGGCGACGCCACAGCTCCTCCACCGCTTCGCGCCAGACGGTGGGCAGGCGGTTGAACAGGCCGGTCATGCGCTCTTTCCTTCCGCGTCGTCAGCGGCGGCATCATCGCCGTCGGCGTCCGTCGCATCCTTGTCTTTGTCCTTGCCATCGCCGGGTGCGGGCACGTCGACCTGCGACAGGCGCACCTGGTCACCGGCCTTCAGGCCCGACAGGACCTGCGATCGGGCCGTGCCGCGCACGCCAAGCTTCACTTCACGCGCCACGTAGTCGTTGCCCTGTTTGACCTGCACCCAGTGGCGGTCGTCGCGCTGTTCGATGGCCACGTTCGGCACCGCGATCGCGTCCTCGGCGTCGAGCAGCACGACCGAGGCGGCAAAGCGCTGACCAGGGATCAGCCGGTAACGTTCGATGGCGTCGGCGGGGATGGGCGCGCGCATCGACAGGAACTTCACCGGGCTCTCGCGGTTGCGAACCTTCGCTGCGCTCGCCACCCACGAAAGCTTGCTGTCGATGCGCTGGTCGGGACGGCCGAGCGGGTGCAGCACCACCGCGTCACCCGTCTGCACGCCCTGCGCTTCGATCTGCGGCAGGTCGATTTCCACTTCCATCGACGAGGTGTCCGGCAGGCTGCCGAACTCGAAGCCTGCGCGCAGGTTGGCGCCGACCATCGGCTTGTCGCCCGACCAGTTGGCGGCCAGCAGCAACACGCCATCGTTCGGCGCCCGCAGCTCCAGCGCCTGCAAGTCGTCGCGGCGCGTCTTGGCGTTCATGTCGAAGGTGGCGCGTTGCGCATCAAGCACCGCGAGCTCGGCGCCACCCCGCACGCCCGACTGGTCGCGCTGCCACTGCAGCGTGCCCTGCCGCACCTGCAGGTACTCCTTGTCCTCGATCGCATCCAGCACCTGGTTGCGGGCGACCGTGCTGAGGTCGGCATCGGCATAGCGCTGCGCGATCCCCAGCTGCACCGCCACCAGCGACAGGTCGACTTCCACGCGCCCTTGCGCCGAATCCAGTCCACTCTCCTTCGCCGCGCGCGCCAGTGCGTTGCGCTGCAGGTCGATCATCGCCTGCGCCAGTTGCTGTTCGCCTTCGGGCGACACGAAGCGCGCCAGCACGTCGCCCTTCTTCACCAGGCTGCCCTCCGGCACCATCCACACCACCTGCCGCTGCGCCCAGTTCTTGCCGGGAACGTTCAAGGGTGTCGGCTTGGATGAACGCAGTTCGCCTTCGCCGCGGACGTGCAGGGTCACCGGACCTTTCGCGACGGTCTCGCTGGCGATCGGCATGTCGTCGCTGCCGCAGGCTGCCAGCAGGGTGACGATGGCCAGCAGCGTCGCACGCTGCATCCCGCGGCTCATTTCCCACCTCCGGCGATGTCGGGCACGGTCAGCTCCACCCGCACCGCCTGGCCGGGGCGCAACTTCGCCTTGGTGTCGTCGAGCCGGATCTCCAGGTCGAGCACGGGCACGGGCTGCACCTGCGACTTGCTGCGCACGGCGCGGCCTATGCTCGCCACCTTGCCGTAGTACGCACTGCCGCCGCCGCCTTCCACCACAATGCGTGCACGCACGCCTGCCTTGACGCGCTGCAGGTCGCGTTCGGGCAGTTCTGCACGCACCGCGAGCGTGGCCGGGTCAGGTATCTCGGCAATCGTCTGGCCGCGCCATACCTGCGAACCGACATCGAATTTCTCGCCATTCCAGTTGCTCTTGTGCATGAAGACGCCATCGCGTGGTGCAGGTAGCGTGAGCGCGCCTATGGAGCTCTGCAGGCGCGTCACATCGGCCTGCGCCTGCCGCAGTTCCGATGTCACCAAGCGCAGTTCCTGCCGCCGCTGTTCTGTGGCTGCGTGCTCAGCCTGCTGGGCGAGGACTGCCAGTCGTTCGGTGCGGCGGCGATCCTCGACCAATTTGTCGTACTCCAGCGCAGCGATCAGCTCGCGCGGCTGTTGGGTCTTGCGGCCGGCCTTGTCGCGCTCTGCTTCGGCTTGCGCGGTCAGCAAGCGCTGGCTGCGCTCGCGCTCGGCGACATCGAGCGTCAGGTTCTCCAGCTCGCGCTTCTTCTCCTGCAACAGACTTTGCTTCTCGCTGAGCTGGCGCACGAGTTCGTTGGTGTCGAAGGCGACCACGATGTCGCCTTTCTTCACGGTGCTGCCGTCGGGTGCGAGTTGGGTCAGGTTGAACTGCCACAGCCGGTCCACGGCTGGTGGAACCAATTGTGCACTGCGCTGCGCATAAACCTCGCCATCGACACGCAGGGAGGCGGCATGCGTCATGGAGGTGCCGGCGAGCAGAAGCAGCGCAAGCAGGGAAACTCGCCGTGTCATGGCATCCTCCCTTTTGTGGCCGGCGCACCCACCGGTTTCGCGATCACACGCACGCTCATGCCAGGCATCAGCGGCAACGTATGCGCGTCCAGCGTGATATCCAGGGTGAAGTAGCGTCCTTCTCCCCATTCCGGACGTCGGTCGGGCGCGCCGGAGATGAAAGCGATGCGGCCGGCGACCCTGCGTCCGGGCACGGCGTCGAACGCCAGATCCACCGGCTGATCGACGACCAAGCCGCGGCGGTCGGGCTCCAACGCCCAAGCACGCACGTTCATACGGCCGCTGCTGACCACCTCGCCGGCCTTGCTTCCCGGCATGGTTGACGACCCCTCGTCGATGCGCCCGCCAATCCAGTTATTGTTGAATCCGTGCACCACCACGCCGTCGCGGTCGGCGATGACTTCCGAAGTGCGCATGAGCGCAGCGTGGTAGTCGCGTTGCAGTACGAGCTTGTCTATCTGCAGACGTCCGTCCTGGATGCGGCGCTGTACGGCGGCGTTGGCAGCTTGCAGATCCTTGCGCTTGAGCGCCACTTCGCGGGTGGTGCGGTCTAGTTCGCCTTGGTAGCGGTCGTAGTCCAGCGCGGAAATCAGATCGGGCGGAATCGTCGCATCGAGCTTTGCGCTGGCAAGCTCTGCTTCTGCCTCTACGAGCGCCATTTCCGCCTGTACCGCCTTGACCTGCAGCTCGGCAAAATCCTTGGCGTCCTTGGCACGGCCTTGCTCGATCTGCGCTTCCAGATCGGGAATGCGGCTGGCGGACTGTCCCGGGTCGATGCGCAGCACAACGTCGCCCTTCTTGACCCGCTCGCCTTCCGGCACGTAGTAGCGGATCACCACCGGCGCGCTGTTGGACTGCGGCGTAAGGATCTGCTGCGCGTCGATGGCGCGGACTTCGCCGGTCAGCACGACCGCCTGCGCGGGCGCGGCCGCGGCGAGGACCATGACGGTCAGCCACGTCTTACTGGAGCGCATCGGATTCCACCTTGCCATCGCGCAGCTTCACCTGGCGCGGTGCGCGCCCGGCGATGTCGTTGTCATGGGTCACCAGCACCACGGTCTGGCCGCCTGCATGCACCTCGTCGATCAGCGCCAGCACATCGGCGGCGCTCTTCGAATCCAGGTTGCCGGTGGGTTCGTCGGCCAGCAACAGGGCCGGCCGCAGCAGCAGCGCACGCGCGATGGCGGCGCGCTGCATCTGCCCGCCGGACAGTTCACTGGGCCGATGGTCCCGGCGCTCGGCCAGCCCGACGCGGTCCAGCAACGACAGGGCGCGCTCCTGCGTGCCGGGCGGCGGCTGGCGGTGGAAGCGCAGCGGCAGCATGACGTTCTCCAGCACGGTCAGCCGCGGCAGCAGGTGGAAGCTCTGGAATACGAAGCCGATGCGCCGGTTGCGCAGGTCGCTGCTGGCCTCGTCGTCGAAGGTGGCCACGTCGCGGCCTTCGAACAGGTAGGTGCCGATGCTGGGACGGTCCAGGCAACCGAGGATGTTGAGCAGGCTGGACTTGCCGGACCCCGACACACCGGTGATGGCGACGAATTCCCCCTGCCCGATGTGCAGGTCCACCCCCGCCAAGGCCCGTACTGTCTGCCCGCTCATGGCGTAATGGCGCTGCACGCCCTGCAACTCGATCATCGTGTCCCCTTCGTTCCTTCGTCTCTGTCGACCGTTCCTTGCCTCCAAGGTTCCCGGTCCGGGAGTCGGGACGCGGGCGGCGGTCGAGTGTCCTGCCGGTGGAAAGGCGAGCATCCCAGATGCGTGCGGCGGGTTGCAACCGGGCGAAGGGCGAAGCCTTGGCGGGTCTGGCATCCCGCATATCCCGCATACGCCATGGCATGCGTGCCGGGTATGCGCTCAGCTCGATAGATGCAATGTGGGAGGAGTAAGCTGCGGGTCAATGGACGGCAGAGTCGGCGAGAAGGGAAATCGCGCTCCATCCCCTCGTCCGCCGTCCGTCGCCCGAACGAGCCAATGCTCACTTCTTTTGATGCACGAGAACCGGCCCGATCCATGAAGCGAGCACGAAACGCGAGGCAGACCGTCTTGCTGGCGTGCATGTCGCTGCTCTCCCTGCCTCTTTCCACTTGCGGGCCTTCGCTTACTCGCGCCCACGCTGAAAGCCTGGTGGACGCTCGTCACGCCCTGCTTGAGTATCCGGAAGGGGAGATACCCGCATCTCGTTGGCCGAAGTCCGTGGCGGACCTTGAGCCAGAGAGGGTGTATCGGAGTTACGAGGGGGTCTACATCATCACGTCGGAATTCTTCGTTGAGCAGAGGGGCGTGTTCATCCTGGACACGACGTCGTCGTTCGTGCCTTCCAGGTTTCAAGATCCGAGCTATGACGTGGTCATTGCGGGTGTTTTCATCTACCGGAGTGCGGGCTAGCACCGCGCCTTCTTTGTTCCAGATGGTTGCGTGTCAGCGCTGCACTTGTACGGGCGGGACGCTCGATCCTGGACCATCCCTTTGCCTCAAGGAGTTGTACATGCGGTTGACTGCCCTGGCCACCTTCGTCTCACTGATGGCCCTCGTTCCCTTGGCCCACGCCGAGACGCCGCCCGACCCGATGTTCGGCGACGACCCGCACGCCAAGGCGGTGCTTGATTGCCATGCCGACTACGCACGCCGCTTCGCCAGGGCACTGACGCCCGTGAAGGGCACGCCGACGGAAGTGGCAACCGCAGCCTACGCCGCGTGCATCGGACCGTTCATGGCGTTCGAGAAGGCCACTGCCGTCGTATCCGAAACCAGTACGAACGCGGGCATCTTCCTCGATCCCGCGCGGTATCGGCAGGAAGAGCGCGCGAAGATGCGCGATTATGCGTTCGCCTACACGATGGACGTGTACCTGAGGCAGACCACCACGTTCTGACGACCGCGTCGACGTGGCGTGCGAAACCGTGGTCAACACACACAATCAATCCCGGGAGGACGGAACGATGGCGAAAGTGACGGGCATAGGCGGCGTGTTCTTCAAGAGTCGCCACGACAGCAAGGCGCTGGCGGCGTGGTACCACACGCATCTCGGACTGCCCCTGGAAGCATGGGGTGGCGCCGTGTTGCGTTGGCCGGAGGACACGGCCGACGACAGGGGACTGACGGTGTGGACCGTGGCGGACAGGGACAGCCAGTGGTTCAGCCCCAGCGACAGTGCCTTCATGATCAACTACCGCGTCGACGACCTCGATGCGCTGCTGGCCCAGCTGCGCGCCGCCGACGTGCCGGTCGTCAAAGGCCCCGAGTCGCACGAGAACGGCAAGTTCGCGTGGATCATGGATCCGGAAGGCAACAAGGTGGAGCTGTGGCAGCCGATGGCGTGGGATGAGAAGAACACGCGGGGATGAGCGGCGGATGCGCGAATCGTGTGAGACAGGTTCGAGGGGGACATCATGAGGCGCATGTCGCGATGGCGATACCTGGTACTGCCAGCGGCCTGCGTGGCGGGCAACGTACTCGCCTGCCTGTGTTCTCCGGAGGATCTGGAAGGCTCGCCGCTGGAGAAGGCGACGCTGGTGTTCGTCGGCAGTCCGGTGAAGATCGAAGAGGTACGTCCGTTGCCGCCGGCGCGGAATGCGTGGGGACAGGTCCGCGCGACGCTGGCTGCGCTGTTCGGCGCACCGTCGGAAGAAGAGATCCGTGCCTACGGAAGGTTCCTGGACAACGTGCGCGTTACTTTCGAGGTGTCCGAGTATGTGAAGGGCAAAGGCCCCCAGCGTGTTCAGGTCATGACGGGGCACGGCGATTCCGATTGCGGACTGCGCGTGAGCGTGGCCGAGTGGTACACCACCTACGCGCATCAGATGGAAGGTGCGTTGAGGACGTCCTACTGCTTCGGCAGCGAGGCGTACGTGCCGCCGAGGCGCCGGCAGATGTGCGACGGTGGTGCGCGTTGAGTCGTACAGTGCCGCTCCACGGACACGGGATTCCCGGCGGGCGCGTCCCGGCATGAAGCTGATCGAATACGCCCTGTTCGCCGTAGTGCTGAGTGCCTTTGCCAACAACTACGTCTGGATCCGCCGGCTGAAGGCGGCCATTGCCGAGGTGCATCCGCATCACCCCGAGATCGATCAGTTCCGTTCGTTCGGGACGCCACTGCACCTGGTGACGAACCTGATGAAGTTCCGCATGTCGAGGGCGTTGTTCGACCTGCCCGGCGAAGAGCGGAAGGTGCTGTACCTGCTTTACCGCTTCCAGCTTTTCATCCTGCTGTCGTTCCTGATCCTGGTGATCTACGTTGTCGGCTTCCTGCTGGCATGACGTTGGACAGACTGCTGTCGGCCATTCGCGACTGACGTCGCTACCGCCACCGGAGCCAAGGTCAGTCCGCGGGAACCGTACGCTCCCGCGCCCACTCCCGCAGCGCCTGCACCTGTTCGGCCATCAGCACGGATAGCGGGCGGGTGCTGCGGATCTCGTGCATCACCAGGTCGGTGTCCAGTGGCTTCTGTTCGGCATGCGCGGCGTAGAGCGCCGAGACGATGGCCTGTTCCAGTTCGGCGCCGGAAAAGCCGTTCGCCGCGGCGGCGAGCGCGGGCAGGTTGAAGCCTTCCGGGTCCAGCGCGCGGCGGGTGAGATGCACGCGCAATACCTCGACGCGCGCATCGGGCGAGGGCAGGTCGACGAAGAAGATCTCGTCGAAGCGGCCCTTGCGCAGCAGTTCCGGTGGCAGGTCCTGCACCTGGTTCGCCGTCGCGACGAGGAACACCTGTCCACTCCCGGCGCCAGCCTTGCGTTCGGCCATCCACGTCAGCAGGTAACCGAGTACGCGGCGCGAGACGCCGCCGTCCTCGTCGCCGCCGCTGGCCAGGCCTTTCTCGATCTCGTCGATCCAGAGCACGCACGGCGCCAGCTGTTCGGCCGAGGCCAGCGCGGCCCGCAGGTTCTTTTCGGTCTCGCCGTGGTACTTGTCGTACAGCGTGCCGAAGTCGAGCCGCAGCAGCGGCACGCCGAAACCGGCAGCCGTGGCCTTGGCCAGCATCGACTTGCCGCAGCCCTGAACGCCGAGCAGCAGCACGCCCTTCGGCAGGTCCAGGCCCGGCGGTGGATTGCCGGACACGAACACCGCGCGGCGTTGCTCGATCCAGCGCTTGAGCCGCGATGCGCCGGCGACATCGGCGAACTTCGCCGTGTCGTATTCGTAGTGGAGGTGGCCGCTGCGGTTGAGCAGTTCGAACTTCAGCTTGTTCAGCGCGGGCAGGTCGCTGGCGGTCAGGGCGCCGTCGGCGAAGATCAGCTGGCGGGCGATCCGTCGCGCGTCGACCAGGCTCAGGCCCTGCAGGTTGCGCACGATCTGCTTGACCGCCTCGCCATCGGCCTCGACGCGGCGGCCGCCATGTTCGCGGGCGTAATGCTCGGCTTCCTCGCGGACCATCTTCAGCAGGGCGTGGCCGTCGGGCAGGCGCGGGTTGAAGCGCACCGCCAGCGCGTCCAGTTCGGAAGGCAGTTCGATCTTGGCACCCACCAGCACCACCACGTGCGGCAGGCTGTGGCGGCGCTGCACGATGTCGCGGAGCTGGCGCTGGCTGCTGGCGTAGCCGAGGTAGGGGTGGAAATCCAGCAGCAGGTAGATGCCGCGCTGCTCGGCCTGCTTGATGGCCTGCAGGGCGGCGCTGGCGTCGGGCGGGCCGACGGCGTCGTCCTCGCGGTCCATGTCCAGCCGGCGCAGGCCCTCGGTGATGCTCCAGCGGAACAGCGCCCGCCACACCTGCCCCAAGGCCTGCCGGAAAAGCTCGACCACGCGGCCTTCGTCCTGGGTCTCGATGACGATCAGCGGGGTGTTGGCGCGGATCAGCGCAGTCAGGTCCTGCAGCTCGTTCATGGCGCATCCGGTCCGTGGGGACGGAACGATAACAGCAAGGCATGAGGGGCGAGGAGTGAGGAGTGAGGGGAAGCCGGGTCTTGCCTTCGCTCGCTCCTCTCCCCTCACGCCTGCCTCCCCGCCTTTCTGCTTCACCGCCCCCGGTGTACCCTCCGGGTTCTCCAGCAACGAGGTGCGCGCATGAAGACGATTCTGGTCGCCAGCTCCAAGGGCGGCGCGGGCAAGACCACCCTGGCGACCAATCTGGCGGCGTACTTCGCACTGGATGGCAAACGTACCGTGCTGGTGGACGTGGATCCGCAGCATTCCTCCACCCGCTGGGCCGAGCGCCGGGCTGAACTGGAAACGGCGGTGCTGCCGATCGACGCGAGCGGCAAGCGTGCCTGGAAGGCGTGGCTGCCGGAGGACGCCGAGCGCGTGGTGATCGATGCGCCGGCCGGCGCGATGGCCGACGATCTCGAAAGCTTTCTCGAGCAGGCCGACGCCGTCGTCGTGCCGGTGCTGCCGTCGGCGCTGGACATCGAGGCCACCGTCGGCTTCCTGAACACCATGGCCAAGGTGCCACGCGTGCACAAGCGCAAACTGCCGGTCGGCCTGGTGGTCAACCGAAGCAAGCCGTGGACGAACGCATCGCAGCAGGCGGTGGAGATGCTGAAGACCTGGCCCTACCCGGTCATCACCCAGCTGCGCGACACCCAGGCCTACGTGGTGATGGCGGGCCTGGGCCGCAGCCTGTTCGACTACCGCTCGGCCCAAGTGCGCGAGCACCAGGCCGACTGGGAACCGTTGTTGAAGTGGATCAAGAAAGCCTAAGGAGCAAGCGTCCCATGCGTGAACTCATCCTGTTGCGCCATGCCCATGCCGAACCGGCGACCCCCGGGCAGTCCGACCTGGACCGTCCCCTGTCGCCGCAGGGCCTGGCCGAGGCCGAGGCCGTCGCACGCTGGTTGAAGGAGCAGGGCCTGGTGCCTGATCGCGTGCTGTGTTCCCCCGCGCGCCGGGCCCGGGAGACGCTGGAAGCGGTGCTGGATGCGATCGGCTACGTGGAGCAGCGGCTGGAGGAGCGCATCTATGAAGCCACTCCCGGCACGCTGGCCGACCTGGCCGACCAGCACCGCGAGGCCGAACGCCTGCTGATGGTGGGGCACAACCCCGGCTTCGAGCAGCTGGCGGCGCTGATGTATTCCGGCGTGACCAGCGAGTACCGCGGCATGCCGCCGGCGGGCGTCGTGGTGCTGACCCTGCCGGTGGACGCCGCCATCGAGCCGGGAGTGGCACAGCTCTCCGCGTTCTGGTGGCCATGAAGCCGGAACTGCCACTGGCCGCCTGGCTGGTCGTGCTGTGCCTGGCCCTGCTGTGCGCAGCACCCGCGTGGGCGCAGGGCAGGAACGATTTCGACCCCGGGCACACGCGCCTGGGGTTCGAACTGCGCACGCGCTGGGGCCAGGTGCTGGACGGCGTGTTCCCCCGCTACGAGGGATCGGTCGAGCACCTGCCCGACGGGCGCCAGCAGGTGCGCCTGCGGATGTACACGCGCGAGGTCGAGATCGTCGACCACGCCCGCTATGCCGAATGGGCGCGCAGCGAGAAGTTCTTCGACGCCGACCGCTACCCGGTGGTCACGTTCACCTCCAAGCCCTACGACCCCATGCTGCTCTACGACGGCGGCACGCTGGAGGGCGACCTGAGCATCAAGGGCATCAGCCGGCCGCGCAGCCTGACGGTGGCACCCGGCACCTGCGCCCGCCCCGCCGTGGACTGCGACGTCGTCGCCACCGGTGCGGTGCGCCGCAGCGACTACGACATGGACGACTGGATGCTGGCGGTCAGCGACCGCGTGGTATTCGTGCTGCGTGCCCGCATCCGGGGCGGTAAGACACAGTGACCTCCCGTTTCTCCACGCTCGCCGTGCGCTGCGCGGTGCTCAGCCTTGCGCTGCTGGGCACGGCCTGCGCCAGCCTGTCCGACCGCCAGCGCGACCGCGCGGCCGGCATCGCCGCCGCCGCCCGGTCCCCGGTCGTCGAGTGCGCACAGGCCGACGCCTGTGCGTTGCCGTCGCCGCTGTACGACCTGGCCGGCCAGGCATCGGCTGCGTCCACGCCGGCCGCGCCCCGGCATTACGCGGTGATCCTGGACAAGGGGTCGGATGCGCTGCTGGCGCGCCTGAACCTGATCCGCAGCGCGCGCGCGCGCATCGACCTGCAGACCTACATCTTCGACAAGGACGACAGCGCGCGGCTGGTGCTGGACGAGCTGCTCGCGGCGGCGCGCCGTGGCGTGAAGGTGCGCGTGCTGATCGACCAGCTGTCGGCCATCGCCGACCTGGAGATCCTGGCGGCGCTGTCCGGCGCGCACGAGAACTTTTCCATCCGCATCTACAACCCCAGCTTCGGCAAGGCCAAGCTGAACTATCTGGATTATGCCGGCAGCGTGCTGTGCTGTTTCCGCCGTTTCAACCAGCGCATGCACACCAAGCTGCTGCTGGTGGACGACCGCATTGGCATCAGCGGTGGACGCAACTACCAGGACGACTATTTCGACTGGGATGCGGAGTACAACTTCCGCGACCGCGACGTGCTGGTCGCCGGACCTGAGGCCTCGGCCATGGCGGCGAACTTCCAGGCCTTCTGGGACGCGCGGCGGAGCGTGCCGGCCGAGCGGCTCAACGACGTGGGGCGCAGGCTGCTGCGCGATGGCGTGCCGGCCATGCCGGTGCCGCGCTACCTGCGGCCGGCGCGCGTGCAGGAAGCGGTCGAGCAGGCGAGCGACCCGGCGGTGGTGCAGGCGCGCTTCGTCGACCCTGCGTTCGCCGTCGGCGCGGTGCGCTACATCGCCGACCTGCCGCAGAAGCACCGTCGCGAGCGACGCGACGACGACGCGCCCGCCGCGCCGGAACTCGAAGCGCTGATCCGAGGCGCGAAGTCGGAAGTGCTGCTGCAGACGCCTTACCTGGTCATGTCGAAGCAGGCACAGGTGATGTTCCGCGACATGCGCCAGCGCGAACCGCCGCCGCAGGTGACCGTGTCGACCAACAGCCTGGCCGCGACCGACAACCCGATCGTCTATTCGATGTCGTTCAAGTACAAGCGCCGCTACCTGCGCGAGTTCGGGTTCCGCATCCACGAATACAAGCCGTTCCCCGAGGACGCGCCGGTGGACTATGCGGCCTTGATGCCGGAAGGCCCGCCCGTCGCCTCGCCCGATGCGCAAGGCGGCGGCAGCGGCAGCGGCACGGGTCGCCTGCGCGGACCGTCGGGTTCCCTCGGTCCTTCGGGTGGGTCCTCGTCGAACGCGGCGTCCGGTGAGACCACGCGCCGCCTCCAGCGCACCGAATCGCGGCCGTCGTTCCTGAGCAGCGGCGCCGGATCTGAGCCGCTGCCGCTGAAGCGCGCCGGCGTGCGCATGGGACTGCATGCGAAGTCGATGGTGATCGACGGCGAAACGGCGGTGATCGGCACGCACAACTTCGACCCGCGGTCGGAGAACTACAACACCGAGGCGGCGGTGGTGATCGACGATCCCGCGTTCGCACGCGCGCTGGCCGACAGCATCCGCCGCGACATGTCGCCGGAGAACGCCTGGACGATCGCGCCGCGCGCCAAGCCGCCGGTGTTCTCCGGGCTGGATTACAGCCTGGGCAAGGTGTCCGAAGCCCTGCCGATCTTCGATCTCTGGCCATGGCGCTACGCCACCAGCTACGAATTCCAGCCCGGTCCCGACTGCCCGCTGCCGGTCAGCCCGAAAGACCCCGCTTTCCATCGCTGCTACGTGGCGGTCGGCGACTTCCCCGAGGTCAACGTCGGGCCGAAATGGCTGTACACCCGCGTGCTCACCGCATTCGGCGCTGGGCTGGTACCTATTCTGTAAGGGCGGAGTGAGCGGAGAGGAGCGAGGAGTGAGCGCACCCCTTACCCTTCACCCTCTTACGCCTCTGCGCCCCGCTCCCCTCCACTCGCTCTTCAAGAGAAACGCCATGGCTTTCCGTGCCCCCGTCGATCTCGCCGCCGTCAACGCGCATGCGGCCAATACGCTGGTGTCGAACCTCGGCATCGTGATGACCGAAGCGGGTGAGGACTGGTTGCGCGGCACCATGCCGGTGGATGCGCGCACCGTGCAGCCCTACGGCATCCTGCACGGGGGCGCATCGGTGGCGCTGGCCGAGACGCTGGGCAGCGTGGCCGGCAACCTGTGCGTGGATACGACGAAAGAGATGGTCGTGGGCCTGGAGATCAACGCCAACCACGTGCGCGCGATGCGCAGCGGCGTGGTCACCGGCACCGCGCGGGCCCTGCACGTGGGCCGCAGCACGCAGCTGTGGGAAATCCGCATCGAGAACGACGACGGCAAGCTGGTCTGCGTCTCGCGGCTGACGCTGGCGGTCGTACCGCGGAGCTAGTGGGGAAGGGAGAAGAGTGCGGACACCCAGAGCCCTCGTCTTCGCTCACGCCCCACTCCGCTCCCCTCACGCCTGCCCCTCCCACCCTCACTCCTGCTATCGTGAACGCATGACGCCGCCCCCTGTTCATGTTGCTGGCGGCAGCGGCGTGGCACGGGCCTTCCGTTACGCGTACCGCGTGCCGTTGCTGCTCATCCACCTGCTGCTCTTCCTGCCGATCACCCTGCTGTGCCTGTCGCCGCTGCTGGTGTGGATACGCGTGGGCGCCGAAACCGCGGGCGACGTCGCGGTGCGCTGGTGGTCCAGTGGACTGATGCGCATCTTCGGGTTCCGCCTGCGGCGGGTCGGCACGCCGTTGCCGGGTCCGACGATGTTCGTGGCCAACCACGTCAGCTGGATCGACATCGAGGCACTGCACAGCCAGCGCATGATGGGTTTCGTGGCCAAGCAGGAGATCCGCGGCTGGCCGGTCGTGGGGTGGCTGGCGGCCCAGGGACAGACCATCTTCCACCAGCGCGGCAGCCAGGAATCGCTGGGCGGCGTGCTGCAGGCCATGATGCGGCGCCTGCGCGAGGGGCGTTCGGTCGGGGTGTTCCCGGAAGGACGCACACGCGACGGCCACGAGGTCGGGCCGTTCCATGCGCGCATCTTCCTGGCGGCGGTCGAGGCCGGCGTGCCGGTGCAGCCGGTCGCACTGCGCTACGGCGCACGCGGCAGCGCCCAGCCGGTGGTGGCGTTCGGACCCAGGGAAAGCTTCTTCGCCAACTTCGTCCGCCTGCTCGGCGAGCCGGCGCGCACGGCCGATATCTGCTTCCTGGAACCGATCCGGGTCGCCGACGTCGAGGGTCGCCGGCGCATCGCCGACCTCTCGCGCGAGCGGATCGTGCGGGCGATGGCGGACGCCTGAGCGGCCGCCATGACGGGCTTGCGACGTATTCGAGGGAATACTCGGTCCACCGATGCCACCCTCGTTCCCACGTTGCCGCGATGACCCCATGATCACTGCCGCCGACTTCCGACCGCCGCGCTGGCTGCGCAACCCGCACCTGCAATCGGTGCTGGGATCCAGCGCGCTGCGCCGCCGCCGTGCGCTGCGGGCGCTGGCGGGCAGCGGCGCGGTAACGCTGGAATACATCGTGGACGGTGGCGATGGCGTGCGCCTGCAGGGCTTCCACAGCCAGGTGCCGGGGCGTACCCCGCGCGGCCTGGTGCTGCTGCTGCATGGGTGGGAAGGCAGCGCCGATTCCAACTACATGCGGCTGACCGCCGCGCAGCTTCTGGCGCGCGGGTTCGACGTGTTCCGGCTGAACTTCCGCGACCACGGCGACACTCACCACCTCAACGAAGACCTGTTCCACTCCAACCGCCTGGACGAAGTGGTGCATGCCGCACTCGACATATCGCGGCGCTTCGCCGGCGACGTCCCGATGCGGGTGGCGGGCTATTCGCTGGGCGGCAATTTCGCACTGCGCCTGGCACTGCGCGCGCCGCAGGCCGGGCTGGCGCTGGCGCACGTGGCGGCGGTCTGCCCGCTGCTGGATCCGGCCACCACGATGGACCGCATCGAGCGCGGCATGCCGCTGTACGACTGGTATTTCGCGCGGAAGTGGCGCCGTTCGCTGGAGCGCAAGCGCCACCTGTTCCCGCAGCGGCACGATTTCGACGACACCGTGCTGGCGCTCGACATCCGCGCGCTGACCGATTGGCTGGTGCAGCGCCACACCGGTTTCGGCACCCTGGACGCCTACTTCGACGGCTATGCGATCTCGGGGGATCGGCTTGCCGGCCTCGAGGTGCCGGCGCACATCCTGATGGCCGAGGACGATCCGGTGATCCCGTTCGACACCTTCCGCGACTGGGCGTTGCCGCCCCAGGCCACGCTGGAGATCGCGCCATGGGGCGGGCATTGCGCCTTCATCGAGAACGTCGCCGGCGATGGCTACGCCGAGCGCTGGGTCGCCGAGCGCCTGGCCGCCACCACGGCCTGAGCGGTCCCGCCCGTTACAATTGGGTCGTTGCCGGGCGTTGGCCGGGCGCGCCATCCGGACTGCGACGGCGCCCCTCCCGCGCCTGGTCTTCCCCTTTTTCGAGGAGCCACCCATGCGTCTGTGGAGCGACAGTTTCGAGAACATGAAGCCCATCCCGGCCGAGTTCGCGATGGGCCAGCCCGACGGGTTCGCCGCCAACCGCAACCCGCACCTGGCGTGGACCGACGTGCCGGACGGGACGAAGTCCTTCGCCCTGCTCTGCATCGACCCCGATGCACCGACCGTGCCGGACACCGTGGGTCGCGACGACCTGCAGATCCCGGTGGAGCAGCCGCGCGCGCACTTCATCCACTGGGCGATGGCGGACATCCCGCCCGGCGTGCGCGAGATCGCGGCCGGCAGCTGCAGTGACGGCGTCACTGCCCGGGGCAAGCAGCAGCCCGGCGGACCGGCCGGCGCACGCCAGGGATTGAACGACTACACGGGCTGGTTTGCCGGCGATGCGCAGATGGGAGGCGACTACCACGGCTACGACGGTCCCTACCCGCCGTTCAACGATGCCCGCGTGCACCGCTACTTCTTCCGCCTGTTCGCACTGGATGTCGCCGCGCTCGACCTGCCGGCCCGCTTCACCGCCGGCGACGTGGAGCGTGCGATGCAGGGCCATGTGCTGGCGGAAGCACTGGTGCACGGCACGTACACCTTGAACGTGACCCTGCGCGATTGAGCCCGTGGACGGCGGCAATCCCTACGAGAGCCCGCGAAGCGCCGTCGCCGATCCCGGAGGCGACGGCTTGCCGCACGTGCCGGCCACGAAGGGCCGCCGCTTCGTCCACTGGATGATCGATCGCGTCATCGTGATCGGGCTCATCTTCCTGGCCCTGCTGGTCGCGGGGATGATCGGCGGCGACGCGGTGCTGGCGTGGGCCGGGCGGCTGACGTGGTGGCAAGAACAGCTGATCGGCTACGTTGCGATCATCCTCTACTACACGCTGATGGAAGGCATCACGGGAACCACGATCGGCAAGCTCGTGACCGGTACGCGCGTGGTCGACGAGGCAGGGCGCCGGGTCCGGTTCGGCCAGGCACTGCTGCGCAGCGTGAGTCGCGTGGTGCCGTTCGAAGCCTTCTCGGTCCTGCTGGCGGACGATGACGATCCGCGGGGCTGGCACGACCTCTGGCCGCGCACGCGCGTGGTAAGGAGGCGCGCGGCCGCGATCGCCTGAGGGGTGCGCGTGCTGCGCCTCACTCCGCCGCGTGTCGCCAGCGCGTCCGCCCATCGGCCCCGATGACCAGGCACGTGCCGGTGGGCGGGCATGCCGGCGCCACGCGGACCTGCTCCGGATCCAGGCCCAGCCGCCATGCCAGTCCCACCTGGCCGATGGCATAGAAGCGCTGCGCGTCCGCGACGCTGACATGCAGCGGCGCGGGGATACGTTGCGATTCCAGTGCCTGCAGCGTCGTTTCCGCCCAGTGCGCGCGACCGATCAGGCCAGGATGGTCCAGCCGGCGCGTGCCCTCCACCGCGATCCACGACGACACCACGATCAGCATCGCCACCCACAGCGCGGCAGCATCGGTCGCCAGGCAGCGCGCCAGCGCGATCACGGGCAGGATCACGGCAATGGCCGCGTAATACTCGTAGCTGTTCCAGGCGAACAGGAAGTAGGGCGCGTACGCCAGCACGGCGAACGCACCGACGCACATCCACTGCCACCGCGTCAGCAGCGTCCGCCCGCGCCAACCGGCGACCGCCCAGGCTGCCAGCATCGGCAGCGCGGTGGCCGCGATCCAGGCCAGTCCTTGCATGCGTTCGCCCGCGACTGCCATCCGCATCGCCTCGCGCGGGACGTTCAACAGCCATGCGCCGAACGATGCGGCGTTGCGCACGACATTGCTGCCCAGGCCGAATGCGTACGACGCATCGGTGTTGGCGGTAAAGCGCGCGCGCAGCACCAGCCACACGCCAACGACGGCCACGCAGGCGAGCCATGCGACGAGTTCGCCGCGATCCGGCCTGCGCATGGCAACGAAAGCGGCGACCACGATCATCAGCGCGGGCGTCAGCGCGGCGGATTCCTTGCTCAGCAACGCCAGCGCCAGCCATGCCGGCAGCGACGCGAGCAGCACCGCACGCCAGCTGCCGGCCGCATCACGCGCACCGATCCATGCAGCCAGCAGCAGCGTGGTGAACAGCGTCAGCAGGGCATTGTTGGCGGCGGCCGCCCAATGCACCGGCAGCAGGTGCATCGTCAGTCCGCCGTACACGGCGCCAGCGAGCGCGGCGATGCGGCCGGCGTGCTGCCAGCGACAGGCGCGCGCGAGGCGGAGGGCGAACAGCGCAACGCCCAGCGTGGCCAGGACATGCAGGATCAGGCTGACCACGTGCGCGGCATGCGCACTGCCGCCCAGCGACACGTCGATCCAGCGCCAGTAGCCTTCCTGCGAAAGCGGCCGCCAGAAGCGCGGCGGCGACGAAGGCCAGAAATCCGACCACCACGGCGCGCCCATGGCATTCGTCGCATGCGCCGCATGCAGGAACACGTAGTCGTCGCCCCAGAATGGCGTCTGCAGCGCCGGCCACCACATCGGCAGGGCGGAGACGACCAGGAGTGCGACAGCGATCCAGGGAAGGGGAGAAGCGTTCCTTGCGGGGGGGTGCATGCTGGCGCGTCAGGTGCGGTGACGCGCCACTATAGCGGCTGACCGACAGCCACGAAGCACGCCCTGGATCAGGCGCGCTTCGTGCGACGGACCTTATTTCTTCTCGCTGGCCGACTCCACCACCATGTCCAGCACGTAGGCATTCGAAGACCCGTCGGCGGGCGGGTTCTTCACCGTGTAGCGGTCCACGCGCAGGACGTTGCGGATGCCGGGCTCATGCGTGTAGCCCTCGATGCTGTCGTAGAAGTGCTGGAACTCGCCCGGCGTGCCGACTTTCAGGCCCTTGTCGTCGTAGGCGATCTCGCGCACCTGCAGGCACTGCTTGTCGGGAATCAGCGGGTGGCTGCACGGCTTGGTGTCCGCCGCGACTTCTAGGAACACGCGTTGGCCGGGGCCGCCATAGCGGGTTTCGGCGGTCGGGTTGCCGGCGAACAGCAGTTTTTCTCCGGTCGCGGTGGTCAGCGCGAGTTGAGCGACGCCGCCTTGCGTGGCGGCGACCTTCAACGTCCCTTCCAGTCGCTTGCCGATCTCCTGGTCCAGCGCCATCAGCGCATTGTCGGTGCAGGCCATCATGGTCGACGTCAGTCGGCCGATGGTGAGGCTGGTGTCCGACAGCGTGTAGGTGCCGCCCATGCGATTGCAGGCGTTGGACGCGCCCAGCCGTCCTTCCCTGAAGTCGAGCTGCACTGGCTTGTCGGGTCGTACGAACAGCGCATCGATGCGCCTGCCCTGCGTGTCCGTCGCGTCCATGAGTTGCCAGTGATACCGGGGAAGCAGGGCGACCGCGTCGATCGTTGCGGCTGCCGGGGTGTCCGGAGTGGCGGCCACGGTGGGCGCTGGCGTGTCGGCCCGTTCCGCCGGCTTGGGGCAGCCCGCGAGGGCCAGTGGCAAGGCAAGCAGCAGCAGTCGTTTCATGGCGTTCTCCGTCGACGGTGGCCCCATGCAAACGCGCGGCAGGTTGGAATGGGGTGAAGGCTGGGCATCGCGCTTGATTGTAGGAGCGACGTCAGTCGCGACCGCGCCCCGATAGCCATTCACCGTGCATTGGGATGAACGCGCCGCAGCGCGCCCGGATGGCAAACAGCCGCTTCAGGGCATGCCGGCCGTGCGGTCGCGACTGACGTCGCTCCTACAGGGAGCAGGGAGCGCGGCGGCTCAGCTGCCGACCGGCATCAACAAAAGCAGCAGCGCGCCCAACACGATGCGATAGATCGCGAAGCCGGTGAAGCGGTGCGCCTTGATGAAGCCCAGCAGCCACTTCACCACCACGAAGCCGGTGACGGTGGCGGCAGCGAATGCCAGCGCCACCTCGCCCCAGTTCTCGCTGCCCAGCGCATCGTCCTTCACCAGTTCCAGGAATGCGTAGCCGCTGGCCGCGAACATGGTGGGAATGCCGACCAGGAACACGAACTCCGCCGCGGACGAACGCCGGCTGGTGCCCGCCAGCATCGCCATGAAGATCGCGGCGGCCGAACGGGAGGTGCCCGGGAACACGCCCGCCACCACCTGCGCCAGGCCCACCAGCACCGCGACCTTCCAGGTGATGGTGGCGACGTCGCCGCGCTTCTCGGCGAAATGCTCGGCCACCAGCATCCACACGCCGCCGATGATCAGGGCCCATGCCACGGGCGTGACGGTTTCCGGAAGTTCCCATCCGGCCAGGCGCACCGGCAGGCCGACCAGCGCAGTGACCAGGAAGGCCACCGCCAGCTTCATCGAGTAGTCGCGGGCCTGGGGATCGCGCCAGCAGCCGGTCGTCAGTTCCCAGATGCGGCGGCGGAAGACCAGGGTGGTGGCCAGGATGGCGCCGGCCTGGATCACGATGTTGAAGAAATCCGACCGCTCGCCCAGCCAGTGCTGCGCGATCAGCAGGTGGCCGGTGCTGGACACCGGCAGGAACTCGGTGAGGCCCTCGAGGATGCCGAGCAGCAGGGCGGCGAGCAGGTCGGTCATCGGATCGGGCTTGCAGGGGAGGGCGGCAAAGAATAGTGGAAAGCGCCACGCACCGCGTTGGTTCGCTGAGCCGGAATTCTGCACCAAAAAAGGGACTTCGCGTGACGAATCCGTCAAGGATGTCCATGACAATCAATAACTTGCCGCGTCCTTGGGGTTGGCACGGGGATTGCTGTATTCCGTCACACACTTATCCAACCCGAGGTTCCGAGATGTCCCTGGACAACGTTGAGAAGCTGATCAAGGACCACAAGGTCGAGTTCGTCGACCTGCGCTTCGTCGACATGCGCGGTGTCGAACAGCACGTCACCTTCCCCGTCAGCATCGTGGATGCGTCCCTGTTCGAAGACGGCAAGATGTTCGACGGCTCGTCGATCTCGGGCTGGAAGGGCATCAACGAGTCGGACATGGTGCTGCTGCCCGACCCGAGCACGGCCTATCTGGATCCGTTCTACGCCGACCCGACCCTGGTGCTGGTCTGCGACATCCTCGATCCGGCCACCATGCAGGGCTACACGCGCGACCCGCGCGGCATCGCCAAGCGCGCCGAGGCCCACCTGAAGGCCAGCGGCGTCGCCGACGTGGCCTTCTTCGGCCCGGAGCCCGAGTTCTTCATCTTCGATTCGGTCCAGTTCGCCAATGACATGGGCAACACCTTCTTCAAGATCAATTCCGAAGAAGGCGCCTGGAACAGCGGCAAGAGCTACGACGGCGCCAACAGCGGCTACCGTCCCGGCGTCAAGGGCGGCTACTTCCCCGTGCCGCCGACCGACTCGCTGCACGACCTGCGCGCGGAGATGTGCAAGACGCTGGAACAGGTCGGCATCGAAGTCGAAGTGCACCACCACGAAGTCGCCACCGCCGGCCAGTGCGAGATCGGCGCCAAGTTCAACACGCTGGTGCAGAAGGCCGACGAACTGCAGCGCATGAAGTACGTGGTGCGCAACGTCGCCCACCGCAACGGCAAGACGGCGACCTTCATGCCCAAGCCCATCGTCGGCGACAACGGCAGCGGCATGCACGTGCACCAGTCGCTGGCCAAGGGCGGCCAGAACCTGTTCTCGGGCGATGGCTACGGCGGCCTGTCGCAACTGGCGCTGTGGTACATCGGCGGCATCTTCAAGCACGCCAAGGCGATCAACGCGTTCGCCAACTCGGGCACCAATAGCTACAAGCGCCTGGTGCCGGGCTTCGAGGCGCCGGTGATGCTGGCCTACTCGGCGCGCAACCGTTCGGCGTCGTGCCGCATTCCGTGGGTGGCGAATCCGAAGGCGCGCCGCATCGAGATCCGCTTCCCCGATCCGCTGCAGTCCGGCTACCTGACCTTCACCGCGCTGATGATGGCCGGCCTGGACGGCATCAAGAACCAGATCGATCCGGGCGCGCCGTCCGACAAGGACCTGTACGACCTGCCGCCGGAAGAAGAGAAGAACATCCCGCAGGTCTGCTCCAGCCTGGACCAGGCGCTGGACGCGCTGGACAAGGACCGCGACTTCCTCAAGGCCGGCGGTGTGATGTCGGACGACTTCATCGATGCCTACATCGCGCTGAAGATGCAGGAAGTGACCAAGTTCCGCGCGGCCACGCACCCGCTGGAATACCAGCTGTATTACGCCAACTGATGCAGGCCTGCGCGCACATCGCCATGCACGCGGAGGGCCATGCACCGGCCCTCCGCGACGCAGCGGTCGCGCACTGAGTTCTCGCGGCGATGGCGACGGATCTCCCCTCCCACCCGTCGCCATCGCCGCACCTTATCGAGTGCATCGTCCCGCGATGCATTCGCCCGGTTGGGGAACCGGGGCACCACCTGTCTTCGATTCCTGGAGATCGCACCAACGCTGTACTTGGGGAAATACAGGAGAGGTCCATGAACCGCTGCTCCCTCCCACGTCATCCGTTCCCGCCGCAAATGATCGCGGTGGGCACGGATGCGGTTCATGCACCGCTCCGCACCGACAACGTGTCCGCCGCCAGGGGGCTGCGCGCACGGGTGACCTGAAACCGCCGGCCGGCTCCGGTCGGCCGGTTCCATCCACCATCGGGGTATGCGCATGAAACTGATCACCGCCATCATCCGGCCGTTCAAGCTCGACGAGGTCCGAGAGTCCTTGTCGCAAGCGGGCGTGTCCGGCATCACCGTGACCGAAGTGAAAGGCTTCGGCCGGCAGAAGGGCCACACCGAGCTGTACCGCGGCGCCGAGTACGTCGTCGATTTCCTGCCCAAGATCAAGATCGAGACCGTCGTGACCGACGAGCGACTGGATGCCGTCATCGAGGCCATCCAGCAGGCCGCCGGCACCGGCAAGATCGGCGACGGCAAGATCTTCGTCACCACCATCGACCAGGTCATCCGCATCCGTACCGGCGAAGTCGGCGCGGACGCGCTCTAACACTCGGAGCCCCACATGAAGACTCGACTGTTCTCCGGGTGGAAGACCCGTACCCGGATGCTGTGCATGGCCGCGCTGTTCGGCCTGATGACGGTGGGCACGACCGCCACCGTGTTCGCCGCGCAGGACACCGCCGCACCCACGGCCGAAGCCGCCGCTGCCGAAGCCGCCCCCGCGGTCGAGGCCGCGCCTGCGCCGGTCGAAGCAGCCGCACCTGCGGAAGCCGTTGCGGCCCCTGCAGAGGCCGAAACCGCCCCCGCCGAGGAAGCCCCGGCCCCGACCATCAGCAAGCCCGACACGGTGTGGGTGCTGGTCTCCGCGGTGCTGGTGATCTTCATGACGCTGCCCGGCCTGGCGCTGTTCTACGGCGGCCTGGTGCGTTCGAAGAACGTGCTGTCCATCCTGATCCAGAACCTGGCCGTGTTCTCGCTGGTCGCGGTGCTGTGGGCGCTGTACGGCTACAGCTTCGCCTTCACCGAGGGCAATGCCTTCATCGGCGGTACCGACCGGCTGTTCGCCGCGGGACTGGATGCGTCCTCGATCGGGGCGACGTTCACCAAGGGCGTCTACATTCCGGAACTGGCGTTCTTCGTGTTCCAGGGTGCGTTCGCCTGCATCACCTGCGCGCTGATCGTCGGCGCGTTCGCCGAGCGCGTGAAATTCGCCGGCGTGATGCTGTTCACCGTGCTGTGGTTCACCTTCGCCTACCTGCCGATGGCGCACATGGTGTGGTTCTTCCCCGGCCCCGATGCGTTCACCAGTACCGATGCCGTGGACGGCGTGCTGGCCAAGTCGGGCTACCTGTGGGCCAAGGGCGCGCTGGACTTCGCTGGCGGCACCGTCGTGCACATCAACGCCGCCATCGCCGGCCTGGTGGGCGCGTACGTGATCGGCAAGCGCACCGGCTACGGCCGCGAGGCGATCAAGCCGCACAACCTGACCCTGACCATGGTCGGTGCCTCGATCCTGTGGGTGGGCTGGTTCGGCTTCAACGCCGGTTCGGCGCTGGAAGCCGGTGGCGTCGCCGCCATCGCCTTCGTCAACACCTTCCTGGCCACGGCCGCGGCAGTGGTGGCCTGGCTGCTGGTCGAGTGGATCACCAAGGGCAAGCCCTCGCTGCTCGGCGCCGCGTCGGGTGCCGTGGCGGGTCTGGTCGCGATCACGCCGGCGGCCGGTCTGGTCGGCCTGAACGGTGCGCTGGCCATCGGTGCCATCGCGGGCGTGCTGTGCCTGTGGGGCGTCAGCGGCCTGAAGAAGATGCTGGGCGCGGACGACAGCCTGGACGTGTTCGGCGTGCATGGCGTCGGTGGCATCACCGGCGCGCTGCTGACCGGCGTGTTCGCTGCGCCCTCGCTG
This sequence comes from uncultured Pseudoxanthomonas sp., assembly GCF_947498795.1. Classification (NCBI taxonomy): domain Bacteria; kingdom Pseudomonadati; phylum Pseudomonadota; class Gammaproteobacteria; order Lysobacterales; family Lysobacteraceae; genus Pseudoxanthomonas; species uncultured Pseudoxanthomonas sp. Next base: position 205,208 of record NZ_CANMLQ010000004.1, read on the forward strand.
GGCGGCGCGGGCATCTGGGATTACGTTACCGAGACCGCCGTGGCCGAGTACTCCATCGGGTCGCAGGTGTGGATCCAGGCGCAGGGCGTGCTGATCACGGTGGTGCTGTCCAGCGTGGTGGCCCTGGTGTCCTTCCTCATCGTGAAGTACACCGTCGGCCTGCGCGTCTCCGAGGATGCCGAGCGCGAGGGGTTGGACATCACCTCGCACGGCGAATCGGCCTACGAGGCCTGATGGCTTGCCGGGGACGGCTTTGCACTAAACTGGTGCAATGTCGTCCCCGGACCTCTCCCGCATGCGTTTCGACCCCACCACCGACGCGCTGAGCACGCCGGTGGCCTGGGCGGACGACGGCGGACTGATCCGTGGCGTCAACCCGGCCTTCGCGCGCTGGCTGGGCGTCAGTACCCGCCGCCTGATCGGGCAACCGCTGGCGGCCCTGGAGATCGAAGGCGACGCTATGGCGCGCTTCCTGGACAACACCGACCGCGACGTCCTGCGCCTGCACCGCATGGCCTTGGGTATGCCCGGCGAATCGCCGTGCTTCGCCGAGGGCTGGCTGTCGCGGCTGGAGGGCGGCGGCTGGCTGCTGGAAGCGCACCCGGTGGACGAATTCCCCGCGCTCGATCCCACCCAGGCCCTGCCCAACGCGCTGAGCGCGGCGTTGAAGGGACTGGCACACGAACTGCGCAATCCGCTGGCGGGCCTCAAGGGTGCCGCCCAGCTGCTGGCACGCCGGGCCGCGCACCGCGACGACAACGACGACGAGCGCGAACTGATCGAACTGATCGAGTCCGAGATCAACCGCCTCAACACACTGCTGGAACAACTGCTGTCGCCCTCGCCGCAGCGCCCGCATGCGCCGCTGAACATCCACACCGTGCTGGAGCGGGTATTGCGCCTGGCCGAGAACGAAGGCGGCTGGTCGGTGCGCCTGCAGCGCGATTACGACCCCAGCCTGCCGGAACTGTCCGGCGACGCCGACCGCCTGACCCAGGCGGTCTGGAACCTGGTCCGCAACGCCCTGCAGGCGGGTGCGGCCAACATCATCCTGCGCACCCGTGTCGAACACGGCTCGCGCATCCACGACCACCTGCACGCCATGGCGCTGCGGGTGGAGATCGTCGACGACGGCCGCGGCGTGCCCGAAGCGCTCGCCGAGCACCTGTTCCTGCCGCTGGTCAGCGGCCGTGCCGAAGGCAGCGGGCTAGGCCTGGCACTGTCGCAACAGGTGGCACGCGAACACCGGGGGTCGCTGACCTACCGCTCGCGCCCCGGCCATACGGTCTTCACCCTGCTGCTGCCGCAGTCGCTGCACGACCACGACGAGGAACGTCATGTCCACTGATCGCCTGGCTGCCCATGGCAGCGCCGCCGACGCGCGCCGCATCTGGGTGGTCGATGACGACCGCTCGGTGCGCTTCGTGCTCGCCACCGCCCTGCGCGATGCGGGGTACGCCGTGGACGGCTTCGACAGCGCCGCCGCCGCGTTGAGCGCGCTCGGCGCGAGGGGGGCCCCCGACCTCCTGTTCACCGACGTACGCATGCCGGGCGACGATGGCCTGGTACTGTTGGACAAGCTGAAGGCCACGCATCCGCAGCTGCCGGTGATCGTGATGTCGGCGTACACCGACGTGGCGAGCACGGCGGGCGCATTCCGCGGTGGCGCGCACGAATTCCTGTCCAAGCCGTTCGATCTGGACGATGCTGTGGCGTTGGCCGCGCGCACGCTGCCCGATGCGGAGGAGAGCGCCGACGCTGCCCAGGACGCCGACGCGACGGCGGCGGCCACGCCCCAGCTGATCGGCGATACGCCGACCATGCGCGCGTTGTTCCGTGCGATCGGCCGGCTGGCGCAGGCGCCGCTGTCGGTGCTGATCACCGGCGAAACCGGCACCGGCAAGGAGCTGGTGGCGCATGCGCTGCACCATGAGTCGCCGCGTTCGCGCAAACCCTTCGTCGCGCTGAACACCGCCGCCATCCCGTCGGAACTGCTGGAAAGCGAACTATTCGGCCACGAGGCCGGTGCGTTCACCGGCGCGCAGAAGCGGCACATCGGCCGTTTCGAGCAGGCCGATGGCGGCACGCTGTTCCTCGACGAGATCGGCGACATGCCGCTGCCGTTGCAGACGCGCCTGTTGCGCGTGCTGGCGGAAGGCGAGTTCTTCCGCGTCGGCGGACGCGAACTGATCCGCGTGGACGTGCGCGTGATCGCCGCCACCCACCAGGACCTCGATGGGCTGGTCGCCGAGGGTCGCTTCCGCGCCGACCTGCTGCACCGCCTGAACGTCGTGCGCCTGCAACTGCCGCCCCTGCGCGAGCGTCGCGCGGACGTGCCGCAACTGGCCGAGAACTTCCTCGCCATGGCCACGCGCAAGCTCGACATCGCCCCCAAGCGCTTCAGCAATCCAGCGCTGGATCTGCTGCAGGCCCACGATTGGCCCGGCAACGTGCGCGAACTGGAAAACGTCTGCTGGCGACTGGCGGCCTTGGCACCGGCCGATGTCATCAACACCGCCGACCTGCAGGGCGCACTGCTGCATGCACCGGTCGCCGGTGGACGCGGCGAGTGGGACCACGCGCTGGGCGAGTGGGCGCGCCGCCGCCTGCTGGAAGGCGCCGAGGCGCTGCATGCGGAAGCCCGCGAGCGCCTGGACCGCACGCTGCTCGAGGTCGCCCTGGAGCTGACGCATGGACGCCGCGCCGAAGCCGCGGCCAAGCTGGGCGTGGGACGCAACACCGTGACGCGGAAGCTGGGGCCCGGTCGCAAGCGCGGATGAGGGAACGCAGCGATTTTCATTGATCGTGAAGGTAGCGGTGGTTACGGTACCCGGCCACGACCCGTACTGGAGCCCTCTAATGCGCATCGTCCTGCTGGCCGCCGCTTCCGCCCTCGCCCTCGCGGCATGCAGCACCACGCCGTCGTCGTCGTCGCCGGCGTCAACGGCGACGCCCGTCGTCCCCACCACCAGTACCGCCAGGCAGGCGGTCGCCGTGCTGGCATCGGCGTCCGGCAGCCTGGTCAGCGGCAGCGTCACCCTCACGCCCATGGGCAAGGGCCTGCACCTGACCGGTGAGATCGGCGGCCTGCCCGCGAACGGCACGCACGCCTTCCATATCCATGAGAAGGGCGACTGCAGCGCCGCCGACGCCAGCAGCGCGGGGCCGCACTTCAACCCGTTCAATGCCGCGCACGGCAAGGCCGGCAGCGGCGCGCACCATGCCGGCGACATGAACAACCTGACCGCCAATGCCGACGGCGTGGCCAAGGTGGATGCGCACCTCGAAGGCCTCACGCTGGGTGGCGGTGCCGTCAACGACGTCGCCGGACGCGCGCTGATCGTGCATGCCGCGCCGGACGACTACGCCAGCCAGCCGGCCGGCAACGCAGGCGCGCGCGTCGCCTGCGGGATCATCAAGGTCACCCAGTAGTACCACCCGACATCGTAGCGTGCGCCACGCGCACGACCGCATGATGTGTGGTCCTCATGGTCGTGCGCATGGCGCACGCTAGGACTTCAACGTGTCCCGCGCATCGGTCTTGGCGGGGCAGTGCGCGAACGTCACCGGGATGCCATGTGCTTCCAGCACGGCCGCGATCTGCTGCTGGCGGGCCTGGAAATGCTGGTAGGCGCGCTCGAGGCGTTCGTCGGTCGCTTCCTGCGTCGCATAGCGCGCCCGCCAGGCCATCGGTTCGAACAGCGCGATGTGGACCTCGCCACTGGCGTAGCGCAGCAGCGGTTCCGGCACGGCATCCAGCCACGCCTCGTCGGTCGGGGCCATCAGGGCGGTTTCGATCACGGGCCACAGTGCGCCGAGGCCGCCATGGTCGTACTGCATCGCGGTCATGGCGGCGAGATCGTGCAGCGTCATGTAGCGTGCGTGTTCGATCTGCGCGCCGAATGCGGTCTGCGCCAGCAGCGCGGTATCGGCCTGGGCCATCCCGGTTTCCAGCAGGACGCTCTCCAGCCGTTCTGCCACCGCTTCGACCGCGGAGACGTCGCCGCTGAGCACGAAGGGCAGCACGCGCAGCAGGCCGCCGCGCAAGCCGTCGTCGGCCTGCAGCGGCATCGGGATGTCACCGGTGTCGTCGGCGCCGAACGCCATCACCCGCGCCCCGTCGCCACGTCCCGGTGCCCGCTGGTGCAACTCGCGCAGCCGCTGGTGCAGCGGCCAACCGGGGCGCAGCGCTTCGGCGGGATCGAAATGCGCGCCCGCGAAGACGAGATCCAGGTCACGCACCTGCGGCGCATGCGTCGCCAGGTCGCGGCCGAGTTTTTCCGCCAGGCCGCTCGCATCGGCGGCACTCAGGGCGGCACGCCGAGGGGTACTGCCCGCTGCCAGTTCCAGGGCCATCACGCCCATCACGACAGGGCTGGTTGTGGATCGAGTCATGTCAGCGGTTGGAGGCGATGGAGGGGCGCATTACACTCCCCCATTATGCCTGCCGTACGCAGGCGCATCTTCACTATCCCGTCATCGCCATTCGCACAGAGGTCCCCATGCCCGCACCCCGCCCCGTCGCCATCCTCGGCGGCGTCCGCATTCCGTTCTGCCGCCAGAACACGGCCTACGCGGATGTGGGGAACCTGGGCATGTCGGTGCGCACGCTGGGCGCGCTGGTCGAGCGCTTCGGCCTGCATGGCCAGCAGCTCGGCGAAGTGGCGATGGGTGCGGTGATCAAGCATTCGTCCGACTGGAACCTGGGCCGCGAGGCCGCGCTCTCCTCCGGCCTGTCGCCGCTGACCCCGGGCATCACGCTGCAGCGTGCCTGCGGCACCAGCCTGGACACCATCATCCACATCGGCAACAAGATCGCGCTGGGCCAGATCGAGTCCGGCATCGGCGGCGGGTCGGACACGACCTCCGAAGTGCCGATCGTCTACGGCAAGAAGCTGCGCGCACGCCTGCTGGCCGCCAACCGGGCCAAGACCACGCAGGACAAGCTGAAGGCGCTGGTCAGCGGCTTCAAGTTCGGCGAATTGAAGCCCGAATTCCCCGGCGTGGCCGAGCCGCGCACCGGCAAGAGCATGGGAGAGCACTGCGAGGACATGGCGAAGGAGTGGAACATCTCCCGCGATTCGCAGGACGAACTCGCCGTAGCGTCGCACAAGAAGCTGGCCGCCGCGTACGAGCGCGGCTTCTTCGACGACCTGATCGCGCCCTTCCGCGGCCTGGAGCGTGACAACATCCTGCGCGCCGACACCTCGCTGGAGAAGCTCGCCACGCTGAAGCCCGCCTTCGACAAGACCTCGGGCCGCGGCACGCTGACCGCCGCCAACTCCACCCCGCTGACCGACGGCGCCGCGGCGGTGCTGCTGGCCAGCGACGAGTGGGCGAGGGCGCACGGCCACGAGCCGCTCGCGTACTTGAGGGACGCGCAGGTCTCGGCGGTCGACTTCGTCCACGGCGAAGGCCTGCTGATGGCGCCGACGGTGGCCGTGCCGGAGATGCTCAAGCGCAACGGCCTGACGCTGCAGGATTTCGACATCTACGAGATCCACGAAGCCTTCGCCGCGCAGGTGCTGTGCACGCTGCGCGCGTGGGAGAGCGAGGACTACTGCCGCAACCGCCTGGGCCTGGACGCACCGCTGGGCAGGATCGATCCGGCCAAGATGAATCCGAATGGCTCCTCGCTGGCGACGGGCCATCCGTTCGCCGCCACCGGTGCGCGCATCGTCGCCACGGTGGCGAAGGAACTGAAGCAGCGCGGCGGCGGCCGTGCACTGGTGTCCATCTGCACGGCAGGCGGCATGGGCGTCGTCGCCATCATCGAGCGATAGGCGATCGCGCGGCGCCGGTCGCGACTAGCGGGCCGGCGTCTGCACCTGTGCACTGCCGACGCCATGACGGTGGCCTTCGCTTACCGCCGTCACCGTGCCATCCGCATTGAAGACCAGCGCGTTCGCGGCGCCGATCTCTTCGGGTTGATCCGACCAGCGCTGCCCGAGATGCGCCAGCGCCTTCGCCTGGGCGCTGCCGGCGAACCCGGGTTCGATATCGGTCACCTCGCCATTGCGCTGCGACAACCGCGGCGCGTCGATGGCCTGGTCCATCGGCATGCCGAGGTCGACGTAGTTGACGATGGTCTGCAGCACCGTCGTGATGATGGTGGAACCGCCCGGACTGCCGATCGAGAATGCGGGCTCGCCGTCCTTCAGCGCGATCGTCGGCGTCATGCTGCTGCGCGGGCGCTTGCCGGGTTCGGGGATGTTCGGATGCGGCGCGGTGAAATCGAAATCGGTCAGCTCGTTGTTGAGCAGGAAGCCGTAGCCCGGCACCACCATGCCGCTGCCGCCCCAGTCTTCGATGGTGAAGGTATAGGCGACGACGTTTCCGTCCTTGTCGGACACGGTCAGGTGGGTGGTGTGCGTGTTTTCAGGGGGCAGTGCGCGAGGTGTGGAGCGCAGGGGATGACTGGGATCTTGCTGGAACGGATAGGGATCGCCGGCGGCCACGCGCCCTGATGCGGCCTTGTCGCGAGCGATCAGCGTACGCCGCTGTGCCGCATAGTCCTTGCTGAGCAAGCCCGTCACCGGCGCATCGACATACTCCGGGTCGGCCAGGTAGGCATCGCGGTCGGCGAAGGCCAGGCGGCTTGCTTCCAGATACAGATGCTCGACCTGCGCACGCGACATCGTCTTCAGGTCGTAGCCCTCAAGGATGTTCAGCGCTTCGAATACGGTCACGCCGCCGCTGCTCGGTGGCGCCATGCCGTAGAGGTCGTAGCCACGATAAGTGGAATGCACTGGCAGGCGCAGGCGCGCTTCGTAGTTGGCCAGGTCGGCGAGTGTCATGCGGCTACCCCGCACCGGCACGCCCGGCGCGGTCGGTGGGCGGTTGACCGTGTCGACGATGGCGCTCGCCAGCGGGCCCGCGTAGAACGCATCCACGCCGCCGTCCGCCAGCAGGCGGTACGTGCGGGCGAGATCGGGATTGCGCAGCAGGGTGCCGGCCGGGATGGCCCTGCCATGCCTCAGGTACAACGCCGCCGTTGCGGGGAAACGGTTGAACTTGCGTTCGTTCACTTCCGCTAGGCGTGAGAAGTTGGCGTCGACGGTGAAGCCCTCCTCCGCGACCGTGATCGCAGGCGCGAGCACCTGCGCGAGCGACATCGAGCCATACCGCTGCAACGCCTCGTGCCAGCCGCGCACGGTGCCGGGCACGCCGACGGACAGCCCGCTGGCGATCGCGGTGTCGAAGTCCATCTCCTTGCCGTCTTCGATGAAAAGTGCCGGCGTGGTGGCAGCCGGCGCGGTCTCGCGATGATCGATCGTGATGACCCGCCTATCCTTCGCCAGGTAGACCACCATGAAACCGCCGCCGCCGATGCCGCAACTGAAAGGATCGGTCACCCCGAGCGTCGCCGCCGCCGCGACGGCGGCATCGACCGCGTTGCCGCCCTGGTCCAGGATCGCGATGGCGGATTGCGTGGCCTGCTCGCTGATCGTCGCGGCAGCGCCGCCGGTTCCCCGGGCGACCGGTGTCTCCGCCTGCGCCGGCACGATGACGAGGAGCGTCATGAGCAGCAGGACGTGCAGGGTTCGGGTCATCGCGGATTACCGAAGGGCAGCTGATCCGATTGTCACACGCCCACGGCCCACCCCCGTTCCCCTGTGGCCGCTCATCGGATAGCGTGCGTTATGGGATGCAGGCAGGGGGGCGGCAGGATGCGACACAAGGGATGGATGCTGCTGGCGGCGTTTGCCTTCGGTGCGGCAGGTCCGGTGCAGGCTTGCGTCAACGCAATCGGGACCGATCATCAGGGGCGGCAGTTTGATGTCCACGATGACGTCGGCGAACAGCTGGAAGCGAGACTGACGTCGAACGAGGTCAGGAAGCACTATCTGCGGAACGCGCGGAGCCTCACCGCCGAGGCCCAGTCGGTGCCGGACCTGGAGAACTTGACCAAGCTCGCCATCCTGCTGATGTACCAGGGCCAGCACTCGCGGGCGGCGCAGCTGTTGCTGTCCATCGAGCGTCGCTGGCCTGGCCACCACGAGACAGCAGCCAATCTGGGCACGGCATTGGAGCTTTCCGGCCACGACGCGCCGGCGCTGGCCTGGATACGCTTGGGCATCCAGCGCAATCCGGCGGAACACTTCGGTACCGAATGGCTGCACGCGCGGATCCTGGAGAGCAAGCTCGCGTCGGCGAAGGATCCCGTGCGCCTGGCGAGGTACTCGATTGCGGGCCTACAGTTCGGCGACGCAACGGTCCCGCCACTGCCTGCCACCTTGCCGGCCGGCAACGACGGCCGGCGTGTCGACGCGTACGCACTGAATCAGGCCTTCGCCTACCAGCTGGGCGAGCGCATGCAGTTCGTCCTGCCGAAGGATCCAGTAGTGGCGAACCTGCTGTCCGACTGGGCGGCGTTGAACATGGCGGGAGGTCCGATGGAGAACGTCGTCGTGCTGTACGCGTTGGCCGAACGCTACGGCTCCGAAGAAACCGCAACCGTCGCCCGGCGCCAGGCAGAAGCCCGTCGCATCCTAAAGTCGGTGCGAAACGCCGAGCACCCCGGCGGCCGCTGCGTGATCTGCGAACCCGGACCGACGACGAAGGCGCCATGACGCCTCGCGACCCCATTCGACGCCGCCGCGCGTTGGAGTGCGGCACGGCCATCCGGCTACGCCTTTTTCCTCTCTCCGGAGTTCCCATGCGCATGTACAGGAAGTGCCTTGTCGTTTCCTTCTTGGGCCTGTTGGCCCTGGCGACCGCCTGCAGCAAGCACGAGATGGCCCCGGCCGACGCAGAGGTGGCGATGGAGTCCGCCCCGGCGATGGCCGAAGCCGCTAATGCCGCAGCAGCGGCGCCACCGGAGAAAAACCTGGAACCGCCACCGCTGCAGACACCGGGCGTCGATGCCTCGCAACTGGCCTCCGACGTGCTGGTGCAGGTGGATCCGCAACGCCGCTTCATCCGCACCGCCGCCGCGGAGTTCCAGGTGAAGGATGTCTACCGCACGGCGTTGGCGATCGAGGATGAAGTCGCGAAGCAGGGCGGTTTCACCGTCGACAACGACATCCAGGCACAAGTGCAGCGCGTGCAGAGCCGACCGATCGGCGACGGCAAGCGACTGGAGCTTTCCGAGTACCGGCTACAGGGCGAACTGACCGTGCGCGTGCCGAGCGAGCGGACCCAGGTATTCCTGCGTGCCATCGCATCGCAGATGGAGTTCCTGGAGCGCCGCAACTTCAGTGCGCGCGATGCGCAGTTCGAGCTGTTGCGTCAGCAATTGGCGCGGCAGCGCGCACAGGACCAGCAGCAGGAACTCGGCGACGCGGTGCAGGCAGGCGGCAAGCTCGGCGACAAAGCCGACGCCATCGAAGCGCGTGGCGAAGCGCGTGGCCAGCGCGACGAAGCCGTGATCGCGCAGAAAGAGTTCGAGGACCGCGTGGCGTTCAGCACCATCACGCTGTCGCTGCGTCAGGATGTGCAGGTACGCAAGGCAGAGCGCGTGGACGTGGATGCCGTGTTCCGCGACAACGGACCCGGCTTTTTCAGCCAGCTGGGCGATGCGCTGAGGGTGGGTTGGCGTGCCGGCCAGCAGGTCGTGGTGGCGCTGGCTGCCCTGTGGCCGGTGTGGCTGGTGGTGCTGGCGGCGGTGATCGGGTGGCGCCGTTGGCGCAGGAAGCCGTCCGCCGCGTGATCCTCACTCCTTGAGCCGCGGCAGGCCGTGCGCGTCGCGCTCTTCGACGACGGCGGCGTCATGGATTTCCTGCCGCATGTCGCGCACCGGCAAACGAACCGGCGCTTCTCCCCGCGCGGCCTTCACCACGTTGGCACGGCATTGTTGCGCCGACACGGTGTCGCCCGCCTCGTTGAAGCCGGTGGCCAGCTCTTCCCACGCGTCGGCGCCGGCGCCCTGCGCGACCGCGCGATGGAGGAATTCCTGCGCTGCGGTCCACTGGCCCTGCTGCCGCGCGAGCCGCCCCAGCGTCACCAACAGGGCGGGACTGGCCGGGTGCGCGTGCAGCCAGTGCTGCGCGCTGGCGCGACGGGAATCCAGTTTGCCCACCGGCAGGCGGCCGTACAGGGCCACGAGGCTTTCATCCCAGCGCGACTCCAGGGCCTGTTCGATGCTGCGCGTCGCCGCGTCCTCCCAGCGCAGCGCGGCGGCCCGCTCCGCGTAGGCGGCCACGACAGTCGCCTGCACGCGCAAGGGTTTAGTCAGGGCTTCCCAGCGCTCGGCCAGCACGTTCGGGTCGGCCGCTTCGCGCAACGACTGTGTGGCCAAGCAGATCTCCAGCGCGTCGAACGCGGACGGCGCCAAGGCCTGCTGCTGCTTCAATGCGCCCAACAAGCCATAGGCCTCACCTGCGCGGGCGGTGGCCGCGAGCGCATCGGCGCGCAGTGCCAGGCCGCGCGGGGGCAGGGGTTGCACGTCGACGGCATCCAGCAAGGCCAGTGCTTCTTGAGGCTGTCCGCCATCGAGCGCGATCTGCGCGGCCGTGATCGCGTGCGCCTGGACGGATCGCTCGCGCAGTGCATTCAAATGGCGCTGCACGGCCGCATCGTCGCCACGGGCCTGCGCCGCGCGCACCGCGGCCACGCGCGCGATGGCACCGACTTCCGTGTCGTCTGCGGCACGTTCGAGCAGCTTTTCCGCCTTCTGCCAATGCCCGGCGTGCAGGGCGTCCAGGCCATCGATGAGCCGTGCGCGCGCCTGCTTGCGACGATGGCGGCCCCATGCGCGGAACGGCAGCGACAGCAGGTGCCAGGACAACCAGGCCGCGGCCGTGATCAACAGCAGGGCAAGCAGTGCGCGCGGGACATTGGTCTGCAGGTCGTACCCTGCGAACCGGATGAACACCTCGCCGAGATCGCGATCGGTGGTCGCCATCCACTGCGACGCCAGCACGCCGGCCAGCAGCAGCACCAACAGCACCACCACGGTACGGAACACCTTCATAGCGCGGCCTCCTGCGGATCGGTGGATGGCGTCGACACCGGCAGGCGCACGCCCGCGCTGCGCAGTGCGCGCAGCTGCTGCAGCGTGCTGCCGAGTTCCGTGGGACGGACCGGCGCCGGCGTCGCCTGCAATGTGCGCAACTGCGCGTGAACCTGCCGTCGTGCGGGTGAATCGGGCCACAAGCGCGGCAGCCAGCCCTCGACGCGCGCCAGTGCGGCGCGGAAGGCGGCATCGTCGTCGCGCTCCAGCGCAGCCCGCGCCAGACTGATCTCGATCTGCAGCGCCGCGTCGCCGGTGGCGCGGTCTTCCGGCGTCACCAGCGTGCTGTCGCGGGTCGGACGCACGTCGACCAGCGGTGACAGCCACCGTTGCCAGGCCGGACGCGACGCCTGGTCGGCGACGGCGTCCCGCTCGCGCGGCAATCCGGGCAGGGCGGCGGCGATCGCCTCCAGCCGCTTCATGGCTGTCGCCTGCGGACCCTCGCCGAGCGCATCCAGCGCCGCGCGCTCCTGCGCCAGTGCCTGTTTCAGGTTGAGCAGTCGATGGTCGTCGATCCCGTCAAGGACGCCGGCAGCCAACGCGTACGCCCGCCGCGCACCCGCCACATCGCGTGCGATGTCCAGCCGCTGCGCGGCCTGCGAGAGCAACAACTCCACTTCATCCAGCCGCAGCGCCTGCGCGCCATGGCGGGTGGGATCGGTGAGCTTGGCCACGCTCTCCTCGAGCAGCGCACCACGCTGGCCCAGGCCGAGCACTTCGTCGCGCAGCACGCGGTTGGTGGCCGCCGCGTCCAGCAGGCGTTGTGCCTGCGCACGCTGGTCGCGACGCAGGGCATCGGTGCGCGACTCCAGCGCTTCAAGGCGTTGCTCCGCTGCCGACTGAAGCGTCTGCGCGCGCGCGTCGCGTTCCTGCCACCACGCCCAGCCCCGCCACGCGCCGATACCGACCACCACCACCGCCAGCGCCGCCCACGCCAGGCGCGCGCGATAGCCGGAACCGTGCGGAGAAGAGGGCTGGTCGTTCACAGGCGTCCTTGGCGGCAGGCGAAACGTGATGGATGCCGCAGATGCTACCGGATGCCGGGGCAGCCGATCGTGCACGCCGCCTTCATCAGTTGGGCCGGTCGCGGTCCCTCGGCGAGCACCACGTGGGCAAAGCCGGCTTCGCGTGCCGCGTCCACCAGGCGTTGGCTAGCGGCTGCCACCGGCAAGGCCTTGAACCGGGCGGCGAGGCTTCCCGGAAGTTGCGCCAGCACCTGTTCGAGTGCTGCGCCGCTGCTGAGCAGCAGGCAGGCAGGCGCATCCAGGGCGGCGAACGCCTCGATCGCGCGGGCATCCAGCGCCACTGGCTCGCGCCGGTAGACCTCCGCGAGGTGCACGCGGGCGCCGCGGGAGTGCAGCGTCGGAACCAGCAGGTTGCGACCGTCCGGCGCGGTGACGAAGCCCAGGGGTGTGCCGCGGATGCTGGCCAGTTCGGGCAGGGACAGCAGGCCTTCGCTGTCCATTCGTGCGGGAAACGAGACGTGTCCGATGCCGGCGCGCCGCAACGCGGCGGCAGTACCGCTGCCTACGGCCAGCCAGACCTGTCCGTCCCGGTCGCGCAGGGCCTGCAGCGCATGGGCCGCAGCGACCGCGGCCGGACTCGTGAACACCACGATCGGGCACGCCAGCGCAGCCCGCAAGGCATCGCGCGCCGCGCCATCGTCGCAGCGTCGGATGCGCCAGGGCGAAAGGGCGAGCAGGCCGGCGTCGCGGCGGCGCGCGGCGCGCCTGAGTGCGTCGTGCGCGCCCTGGGGCCGCAGCGAGATGACGTACCATGCCGGCGGCGTTGGATGTCCCATGCGCGGATTATGAGTGATGCGTCCCGAAGAAGCCCTGCAGGAACTGAGCGACTACTGCCGCGGCATGCCGCCGGTGGCAGCGATGCGCGTGGAGGTGGAGGGATTCCGCGACGACGTCCTGCGGTTGACGGCGCCGCTGTCGGCCAACGTCAACGACAAGGGCAATGCGTTCGGGGGCAGCCTGACCTCGCTGATGACGGTGGCCGGCTGGGGTCTGGTGACGCTGAAGCTGCGGCTGGCCGGACTGAAAGCCGAGGTCTACGTGGCCGACAGCCAGATCCGCTACCTCGCACCGCTCTATGGCGACCTGGTCGCGGAGGCGACCTTCGCGGAAGGCCAGTCGATGGAGGCCTTCATCGACACGCTCGTGCAGCGCGGTCGCGCCCGCATCCAGGTGGAGGCGAGCGTGCGGTTGCCTGAAGGCGGAATGGCTACCACGCTCAGCGGGCGGTTCGTCGCCATCGCGAAGCGGTAGCATGCCGGCATGACCGGGGGGTGCTCATGCGCGTGATCGTGAAATGGCTGCTGGCGGCGGGACTGGTGCTGGCGCTGGTGCCCGCGGCGGCGCAAGGCCGCCTGCAGCGCGGCAAGCTGCAGGAAGTCCAGGATGCGTATGCGGCCTCGATCCGCTGGGGCGACTTCGAGAATGCCTGGAAGGCCGTCGACCCGGCCTACAAGGCCGAGCATCCGATGACCGAGCTGGAGTTCGAGCGCTACCAGCAGGTGCAGATATCGGGATACCGGGACCTGTCGACCAGCGGAGGTCCCGACGGAACCGTCGAGCGCGCGATCGAACTGCGCGTCATCAACAAGCACACCATGGCCGAACGGACGATGCGTTACCGCGAACGCTGGCGGTGGGATCCGGAAGTGAAGCGCTGGTGGCTGGTGGTGGGCCTGCCCGACCTCTGGAACGGCGAATAAGCGAGCGACGCCCCGGCGGCGTCCTGTGCGACAATCGCCGCCCGCTCGAAGATCGCCAACTCCGTGAATTTCGAAGAAATCCTGGCTTTCGCCACCCGTTCTCCCTTCAACCAGATCCTGTCGCTCGCCCTCGTGGGCCTGACGGTCGCCATCGTCTACACCGAGATCGCGCGCATGTTCCGCGGCTACAAGGCACTTCGCCCCGCCGAGCTGACCCATCTGGTCAACAGCGAAAACGCCCTGGTCGTGGACCTGTCGGCGAGCAACGACTTCGAGAAAGGCCACATTGCGGGCAGCCGCAACGTACTGCCGAGCAACTTCGACCCCGAGAACAAGCTGCTGGCCGGCGCCAAGTCGCAGCCCGTCGTGCTGGTCTGCCGCACCGGCCAGGTCTCCGGTGGCGCTGCAAAACGCCTGAAGAAGGCGGGTTTCGAGAAGGTCTACGCCCTCGAGGGCGGCATCGCCGCCTGGCAGCAGGCGGACCTGCCGCTGGTCAAGGGCCGCTGATCCGCCCGTTCCCGTGGCCGCGGACCCGCCCTTGAAGCGGGCCCCGCGAGCCGCCATGACATAATTTCCATTCACCGCCGCAATCCAGATTCCGGAGTCAAAGAAATGTCCGACGAGACCACCAACGGCGCGGTCGCGCCTGCCGCCGAAGCCGCTGGCCCCGCTTTCACTGTCGAGAAGATCTACGTCAAGGACGTTTCTTTCGAAGTCCCCGGTGCGCCGGCGGTCTACGCCGAGAACGTGCAGCCGGAGCTTCAGCTCAACCTCAACCAGCGCGTGCAGCGCCTCGGCGAGAACGCCTTCGAAGTCGTGCTGGGCGTGACCCTGACCTGCAAGGCCGGCGACAAGACCGCCTACGTGGCGGAAGTGCAGCAGGCGGGCATCTTCGGCCTGATCGGTCTGGAGCCGCAGGCGGTCGACGTGCTGCTCGGCACCCAGTGCCCGAATATCCTGTTCCCGTACGTGCGCCAGCTGGTCAGCGACCTGGTGCAGGCCGGCGGCTTCCCGCCGTTCTTCCTGCAGCCGATCAACTTCGAAGCGCTGTACGCTGAATCGCTGCGCCAGCGCGCCGCGCAGGGCGGCGATGCCGGCCTGGCCAATTCGGAACCCGTCGGCAACGCCTGAGTCGGGGTGCACTGTCACGTCGGAATGGCGTCGTACAGGGGTGACGGATGACTGATCTGCAATCCGCTGATCCGCTGAAGATCGCGGTGCTCGGGGCCGGTTCCTGGGGCACCGCGCTCGCCGCGCTGATGGCGAGGCACGGGCACGCGGTCACGCTGTGGGGCCGCGATGCCGCCGTCGCCGAGGCGATCGACCAGCGGCACGAGAACACCCGCTACCTGCCCCGTATTCCCCTGCCGGACAACCTGCGAGCCACCACGGACCTGGCCACTTCGCTCGCCGATGTGGACCAAGTTCTGGTCGTCGTGCCATCGCACGCCTTCACCGAGACGCTCCACAAGCTGGCGCCTCTGCGCCCGGCCAGGGCGGGTGTGGCGTGGGCGACGAAAGGCTTCGAAACAGGATCCGGCCGCTTCCTGCATGAGGTCGCCGAAGAGGTGCTGGGTCCGGAAGTGCCGATCGCGGTCGTCACCGGTCCCTCGTTCGCGAAGGAAGTCGCGCTGGGCCTCCCCACCGCCGTCACCGTGCACGGCGCCGATCCGGCGTTCGCTCAGGCGGTCGCCGACGTGATGCACGGCCCCGCGTTCCGCGCCTATACCGGCGACGACATGGTCGGTGCCGAACTCGGCGGTGCTATGAAGAACGTGCTGGCCGTGGCGACCGGCGTTTCCGACGGCATGCAGCTGGGCCTGAATGCCCGGGCAGGCCTGATCACGCGCGGCCTCAACGAGATGCTGCGCCTGTCCGCGGCGATCGGCGCCAAGCCGGAAACCCTGATGGGGTTGGCCGGTCTCGGCGACCTGGTGCTTACATGTACCGGTGACCTGTCGCGCAATCGACGCCTTGGCCTGGCCTTGGGCCGCGGCCAGTCGTTGCAGGACGCGGTGCGCGAGATCGGGCAGGTCGTCGAGTCCGTGCAGACGGCCGACGAAGTGATGCGCCAGGCGGACAAGCACGGCATCGACCTGCCGATATCCAGCGCGGTGCGCGCCGTGCTGCATGGCGACCTGACCCCGCGCGATGGCCTGCAGCACCTGCTCTCGCGCGAACAGAAGCCGGAATACCCGGAAACGCTGTTCAAGTAAGTGCCGTCGACATGCGACGAAACAAGCCCGGCCATGCCGGGCTTTTTCTTTGCGCAATGGAGCGCATCACACGAAGAAAAGCCCGGCCGTGGGGCCGGGCTTTGGGGTGCGACGCGGGGAGAGAGGACGCGTCGCGAGGGGAGCGTTGAGGATTACCAGCTGAAGCGGGGACCGACGAACCACTGGGTGTCGCCGTCGACCAACTTGACGTCGGCCGAAGCGCTCCAGTTCGGGGTGAACTTCACCTGCGCGCCGAGGCGGCCGTAGAACTCGCCATCGTAATCATCGCCATCTTCATAGCCCGCCAGCGCGTAGCCGTTGAGGCGGCTGGTCAGCGCGCTGTTTACGCCGACTTCGACGCTGTAACCGTCTGCGCTGTAGCTGGGGACGCGAACGCCGCCGACGTTGAAGCTGTCGGTTTTGGCCTTCTCGTAAGCAACACGGGTCAGCAGATCGACGCGCTGGGACAGCTCATGGTTGTAGCCCAAGCCGACGCGCCACTGGTCGAAATCGACGTTGACGTCGTCGACTTCCTGCGTGCTGTAGTCGGCGAAGACATGGAAATTCGGGTGCAGCGCAACAGATCCCTTCAATGCCCAACCATCGGCATCGGGGCCATCGATGTTCGTGGCGGTGTAACCGCCTTCCACATAGTTGTAGGAAACGCCTTCCGCGGCCGACGCGGCGAACGGAGCGGCAGCCAACAGGGTCAGGGCAAGCAAGGACTTCTTCATGGGACGTCTTTCTCTCTAGTTGTTGTGTGTCCGTCGCTCCAGGGAAGCGACGGTGCACGAAGTATCCGCCGCCGCTCACAACACCTCCTGAATACCAAACTTAGCGGTACATAAATTGCGCGGACGCGATGGGAACTTTCAGCAGTTGCGCGATTGCAATTCCCGCCGGGGCATGAAGTGTGTCCCGTTTCATGGCGTCGCGACGAATGAAACAGCAAGCGGATGGATACCGCAGCGCGTGCAAACGCGCATGTTTTTCCGGGGCGTCAGGAGACACGCAGGATGGAAGGACAAGACAGGAACCCGGTGCTCGGGGTGGAACGCGAAGACGGGGTCGATCAGACCGACATGCTGCGACTGGACGATGCACGCTGGGAGGCGATCCTGGCCGCGTTGCCGCCTCTGGTCCGCGCGCGTGCCCTGAATGGCGAGCGGACGCGGGCATTCCTCGAAGCGGTGCTGTGGGTCGCCGTCACGCGGCAACCGTGGGGTCGGCTGCCCCTGGCATGGGGGCGGTGGCACAGCATCTATGTCCGCTTCACCCGTTGGGCACAGGACGGCATCTGGGATGACGTGATCGCGTCGCTGCAGGCGCACGCGGACATTGCCGATCCGCTCCGCCAACTCGTCAGCACGTACAGGCTCTCGCACCACCCTGCGTCGCTTGCGCGCCGCTCGGGTCCGCGATTCACGCCGTTCTGAGGGCGCGCCGGATCCGGGAATCGGGGATGCCCACATGCGCCGGTGCATGGCGAGGGCGGGGCGGCAAACACAGACGCCATCGGCCATCGAGACATCGCAGCACGGCGCGCAGACGCTGTCGGCATCGGTCGCCGCACGCCTGACAACGAGACCGATGGCATCAGCCGGTAGGAGTATCCGTGTCGTGGGCGTCGGGCGACTGGCGCGCGACGATGCTGGTGGCGGTCAGGTCACCCGTGACATTGCCCGTCGTGGCGAACACATCGGGAATGGTGTCCACCGCCAGCAGGAGGCCCAGCGGTTCGATCGGCAGGCCCATCGACTGCGTCACCGGCATCACCGTGGCCATGAAACTCACCTGGCCCGGCAGGCCGATCGAACCCAGGCTGATCACCACTGCAAGTGCGGCGCCGGCGGCGAGCGTGACGGCGTTGACGTCGATGCCGTAGGCCCACGCGACGAAGCATGCCGCCACGATGTACTGGATCGGGCTGGTGATGCGGAACAGCGTCACCGCCATGGGCAATACCAGCGCGGCGACGGCGCGCGGATGTCCCAGGCGGAAGCGCGCGCTCTCCACCATCGCCGGCAGCGAGGCTAGCGAGGATTGCGTGCTGGCAGCCACGACCTGCGCGGGCAGGATCGCCTTTGCGAACGCGAGCGGCGACTGCCGCGCGAACACCGCGACCAGCACGTAGCAGATCAGCGTCGCGCCGAAGTACATGCCGCACTGCAGGGCGATGTAGCCCGCCAGCGCACCGATGACGCCGATACCGGCCTGCGCGCAGACAGCGAGTACCAGGGCGAACACGCCGATCGGCGCGGCCAGCAGCATCCAGCGCACGATCACGATCATGGTGTCGGCGATCCCGTGGCAGAACCCGATAATCTGCGCGCGGCGATCCTCCTGCACGCGCGTCAGCGCGAATCCGAAGAACAGCGCGAACACGACTACCGGAAGCATGGCGCCCTGGGCGGCCGCCATGATGGCGTTGCTGGGAACGATCGAACCGATCCAGTCGGCCAGCCCCGGCGCGGCAACCTCACCGGAGGCCGGCAGCGTACCGTGCAAGGTGGCGGTCAACGCGGCACTCGGCGGCACCATCGACAGGATGAGGGGCGCGACGATGGCCGCGTAGGCCGCGAACAGCGACAGCAAGGCGATGAAGACCACCATCGCGCGCCGCGCCACGCGGCCGGAGGCCGCAGCATCGCTCGCCGTCGCGATGCCCAGGATCACCAGCGACAGCACCAGCGGCACCACCGTCATCTGCAGTCCACTGAGCCACAGCTTGCCGATGGGCTGCGCGATGGCGACCGCCGTGGTGGCACTCGCAGGTGACCAGTGCGCCAGCGCCAGGCCGACGACGGCACCGGCGGCAAGACCCAGAAGCACGCGCGCCGTGGCGCCGGGCCACCTCATCGCACCGCCTCCGGCAACTGCCAGTCATGCGCCAGGCGCGCGTACTCGGCGCGCGGCAGCAGCACGAAGACCGGGCGTGCATCAGGGCGCAGCCAGCGCAGCACACCGTCCATCGTCTCGGCTGCCATCGCCGTGCAGCCGGCGGTCGGCTCGCCCGGCGTGCGCCACAGGTGCGCGAAGATGCAGCTACCGGCGCGCGGCGTGGCCTTCGGGTTGTGGCCGATCACCAAGCCCTCCCGATAGCGCACATCGCCCTTGTTGTGCAGGTCCAGCCGCATCGGCTCGGTCGAGCCCTTCGCGGCGACCTCGCCTTCCGTGCGCGTATCGATGATGCGGTTGTAGAGCGGGGAATCCGGCACGTCGATGCAATAGCTGGTCGCCTGCATCGCGCGGTACGGCATGGCCGTGTCGGCCTTGTCGGCATAGCCGAAGGCCTCGCCCAGCGTGAACACGCCTGCGGGGGCACGGCCATCGCCCTCCTGCTTCTGCGGTCCCTGCGCCTGCGCCGGGTGCAGGCCCAGACCCCAGGCGCTGCCATGGCGTCCGACCGAAACCGGCGCTGCGGCCGCCGCCGCCTGCCACCGGCCGTCGCGCAACTCGAAACGCTGCAACGTAGCGTCGGTAGCATCCCATCCCTCGGTCACCACCAGCACCAGCTGGCGCGCGTCGCGCCAGGGCTGCGACGCGGGCGCATCGGCGGCGAGTGCAGGGCCGCTGCTCGCGATCAGGGCGAGGGTCAGCGCGAACGATCCCAACGGGAGACGCGGAAACGACAGTAAGGGCATCACGACTCCAGCAGATGGTGGATGCGTTCGAGGTTGATGGCGAGCTGACGGTTGCGGTCCGGATTGGACTGGCACAGCAGCACGAACACGAAGTCGAGCAGCGATTGCAGCGACGAGCGATAGAGCAGCTGTTCCACGTGCGGCGCGGGATCATGCGCCGAGATCACCAGCGCGGCGTCGGCGTGCGCACGCAAGGGATTGGCCGTATGGCGCGTGATCGAGATGACCTTGCCCTCGCAGGCCTGGAACTGCCGGCTCACCTGCGAGAGCTCGGGCAGTTTGCCGAACTCGGAAAACATCAGCAGCACGTCGCCGGGACGCACGGCCGACAGGTTGGCCATCATCAGGATCGGATCGGCGTGGTGCACCGTCAGCAGTCCCAGCAGCGACAGGCGCATCGCGAACTCGCGCGCGAACAGGCCATCGTCGCCCAGGCCGCACACGAACACCTTGTCGGCCCCGTCGATCAGGCTGACGATCGGCTCGATGTGCGCGCGCGGGTTGAGGCTGCGGGTTTCCTCCTCGGCCGCCATCTTGCTGCGGCGCAGGCCGTCCTGCAGTTGCTGGTAGGCATCGCCGGCGTCGTCGCTCTCGGCGTGCGGCGGCATCGCGTGGCCATTGCCGTTGCGGGCGACGGCTTCGCCGATGGTGTACTTGAGGTCGGGGTATCCCTTGAACCCGAACTTCTGCGCGAACTTCACCACGCTGGACTGGCTGATGCCGAGCGCGCTGGCGAGCTGTTGCGACGAGTAGTCGCGCAGCAGGTGCGCGTTGTCGAGGATGAAGTCGGCGATGCGGCGTTCGATGGCCGACATCTGGTCGCGTTCAGAGCGGATCTTCACCAGGGAGGTTGTCATGGCGTGAGTGTGATGGCGGTGGACGGTGCTGACAACGGGCCATCGCCACCGGGCTCAGCCCGGCAGCATCTCCAGGCCACGGATCTCGCGGATACCCAGGCCCGGCGCCTCGGTGATGGTGATCTCCGACTCGTTGAAGATCACCCCGCCCTCGACGGGGTTGAACTGTCCCAGCGAGGGTCCGTCCAGGTCGACCTTGGTGATGACGTTGGCCTTCGCTGCCGCGACGTGCACGGCGGCGGCCACGCTGATGCTGGTCTCGATCATGCAGCCGATCATGCACTCCACGCCGTACAGCGAGGCGATGTCGGCGATGCGGATGGCGTTGGAAATGCCGCCCGTCTTCATCAGCTTGATGTTGATGATGTCGGCGGCACGCATCTTGATCAGGTCGATGACCTCGGTAGGGCCGAACACGCTCTCGTCGGCCATCACCGGCGTGTGCACGCGGTCGGTGACGTACTTCAGGCCGTCCAGGTCGCGCGCCTTCACCGGCTGTTCCAGCAATTCCAAGACGACGCCGGCGTCCTCCAGGTGCTGCATGGCGAACACGGCCTGCTTGGCAGTCCAGCCCTGGTTGGCGTCCAGGCGCAGCAGCGCACGGCCTTCGACGGCGGAGTAGATGGCCTTGACCCGTTCGATGTCCAGCCCGATGTCCTTGCCCACCTTGATCTTCAGCGACTCGAAGCCGCGCTCCACCGCGCTGATCGAGTCGGCCACCATCTTGTCGATGTAGTCGACGCTGATGGTGATGTCGGTGGTGATGACCGGGTCGCCACCGCCGAGCATCTTGTACAGCGGCGCGTCGTACAGCTGCGCCCACAGGTCGTACACCGCGATCTCGACGGCCGCCTTGGCACTGGTGTTGCGCTCCAGGGCGGTCTGCACCAGGTCGGTGATGTGGTTGAGGTTGGCGATCTCCTGTCCGATCAGCCGCGGGCGGATGAACTTGCCGATCGCCTCGACGATCGAGCCGTGGGTGTCGCCGGTGATGACCGCGGTGGCAGGCGCTTCGCCATAGCCCACATGGCCGGTGTCGGTATGCACGATGACCACGATGTCCTCCACCGTGTCGACGGTGCGCAGCGCGGTCTTGAACGGTGTCTTCAGCGGCACGCGCAGCATGCCGAAGGTGATGTCGGTGATCTTCATGGAGCCCCTTGGGGACGGATGCGCTGGATGGCGGTGATGCGATCGACGGTGGATTGCTCGCTGTTGAACAGCAAGGGCTCCAGCGGCGTGACGGCGACCGAGTTGAGCGTGGTGCGGACCACGCGGCCGTCGGCGCCGCGATAGGTGATGCCGGTGGTGTCGTGGATGGTGTACGTGGTGCCGTTGTCGTGTCCGATCACCATCATCACGTGGCCGGGGATGTAGATCAGGTCGCCGACCTGCAAGCTGCGGAGGACCTCCAGCCGCTTCTCGTGGCTGTCGCCGGCGCCGAAGCCGATGCGTTCGAGCGCGGGACTGACCGCCTGGGCGCTGGTGTTGCGGGGCAGGACGATGCCCATGCTGCGGTACACCTCGGAGACGAAGCCGCTGCAATCGCGGCTGTCGTAGCGGTGGCCCCAGCCATAGCGTTCGCCCAGGAACTTGAAGCTCTGGCGGAGCAGGTTGGCCGGGGTGTACGGCAGGTAGTCGGGGGCGACGTCGGCCGTCCTGGGCAACAGCGCGGGCAACAGTGCGAGCGTGCCGTCATCGCGGCGCACCGGCAGCTGGATGACGTGCGAGGTATAGGGATGCTGCCCGTTCACCGGCTTGTCGGCCGGCCAGTCGGCGAGCACCGGGACGCGCACGCCCATGTCCAGCTGCAGTGCCGACAGTCCGGGCTCCTCCGGGTTGTAGACCGTGCGCGCGGTGGCGCCGGTGACCACCAGCGCGGACGGGCCGGCGCCGTAACCGAACACCATCTCGCGGGCGCCTTCGCCGACGTGGCGCTTCTCGATCCAGGCGGTGTAGAGCGGGCTTACCACGAAGTACCACGCGCCGTCGGCGCTGGTGTGGGCGATCACGACCGGGGTGCCGGGGAACAGCGCACTTTCCTGGAATCGGTCGATATCGGTGTCGTCCTTGCTGCTGAACACGTGCTCCCGCGTCGGGAACGTGCGCAGGTCGGCGCGATGCACGACCAGGCCGTAGCGTGCAGGCGCACGGGTCGGAATGGCATCCAGTGCTGCGTTGGCGACGAACCCGGCGAGCTGTTCGCGGGTGATGTCGCGTCCCTTGTCGTCGTACAGCGTCCGGGTGGGAGCCGAGGACAACGGGTCGAGCCACGCGCGCACGTCGGCGCGCGTCAGTTCCGCGGGCAGGCGTTGCAGGTCATGCACATGACGATCGCGCTGCCACATCTGTTCGTTCTGCGCCGCGACGCCCCGGGTGTCCAGCAGCAGGCGGTCCGGTGCGGACAGGCGGCGGACCCAGTCCTCGGGCTGGAGATGCCGCGCCTGTACTCCGATGACGGCATGCGCCGGGACGGCCAGCGGCTCTTGCGCGATCGACGGCAGCGCGGCGAACAACCCGCCGAGCAGCGCGAGCGCACCCAGCGCCTGCGGCAGACCTGCACGGTCCCTGGGCCGGTACGACATCGGTGTGTTCATCCCATCCCCTTTTCCAGAACCCTCGCCCGCCACCATGACGCCATGGCCGGGGCGGTTTCCACAAGAATATTTATTTCTTCCGTCATAAAAATCAAGAATAAATTATTGACCCTTGCGTTCACGTCGTGTTACACAACCGCGACCAATCGGCGTGGGGATGTGCGACGTGGATGCGAGCAGGAACCAGCACGTGGTGGCAGGACGCGACAGGCGGGCCCGACGGCGCCTGGCGGCGTGGCTGTCGCTGTGCGGGTGGCCGATGGTACTCCCGGTGCCCGGCCTGGCCGAGGCCGGCGATCCGCTCGCGGCCATCGTCGCCGACATCGACCGGGGGCATTTCCAGCAGGCGGAAGACGCGATCGCCCGGGCGCTTGCGGACGGGGCGGCGGATGATGCCCGTCGGCAGGCCCTGCAGTTCCAGCGCGAGCGCATGCGCCGCATCCGGCTGGATTTCGCCCTCGATGCCGACGCCGTGCGCGAGCGCGTGCGCGCGCAGATTCCCGACCTGAGCGATGAGGAATTCCAGCGCTGGGACCGGGCGGGCCTGATCGAGCGGCTCGACATCGACGGCCGGCCCCTCTATTTCAACCGGTCGGCGTCGAACCTGTTCCGAATTAGCCCGGAAGCGGCCGCGCGTCGCGCGCCGCCGGTGCGACCGTTCGCCCAAGGGCCATACGAAGCGCTGCACCGCCATCATCGCGACGTGGTGCAGGTCAGCAAGGCGACCGCCGCGAGCAGCGTGCTGCCGCGGCGCGTACGCATCACCCATACCGTGAGCGTGAAGCCGGATGCGGTGCCCGCAGGCGAAACCATCCGCGCCTGGCTGCCGTACCCACGCGCCATCGCGGGGCAGCAGGAGGCGATCGCATTGGTCGCCAGCCAGCCCGCGCGCCCGCAGATCGCGCCCGAACGCGCGCTGCAGCGCACCGCCTACCTCGAGCAGCCTGCCCTCGCGGGACAGCCGACCACGTTCTCGGTGACATACGAGGTCACCGTGCATGCACGCCGCGTGGCGATCGATCCCGAGCGGGTGGAGCCCGTGACCGCCACGCCGGCGCTGGCGCCGTTCCTCGCCGAGCGGTCGCCGCACGTGGTCTTCAGCGATGACCTTCGTCGCTTCAGCGAGCAGGTCGTCGGCGACGAGAAGAATCCGTACCGCATCGCGCAGAAGTTGTTCGCCGCCGTGGACCGCATCCCCTGGGCCGGCGCGCGCGAGTACTCGACCATCAGCAACATCAGCGACTACGCCTTCCGCGCCGGCCATGCCGACTGCGGCCAGCAGACGTTGCTTCTGATCACGCTGCTGCGCATGAACGGCATTCCCGCGCGCTGGCAGTCCGGGTGGGCGTACTCCGAAGACGTGGAGGGCCACGACACCATGCACGACTGGGGCGCGCTGTACCTGGCGCCCTACGGCTGGGTCCCGATGGATGTGACCACTGGCCAGCTGGCTTCGGACGATCCGGCGCTGCGCTGGTTCTACCTGGGCGGGCTGGACGCCTACCGCGTCGCCTTCAACGACGACTACTCGCGCACCTTCATCCCCGCCAAGCAGCACGTCCGCTCCGAGACCGTGGACCTGCAGCGCGGGGAAGTGGAGTGGCGGGGCGGGAACCTCTACTTCGACCAGTGGGATTACCAGTTCGAATGGACCGTGCTGCCCCGGGACGGGCGCGGCTGACGAAACACACCACCACACGATTCACCACCATCTTTAGCAGGAGAGAGCGGGGATGAAAGGCAAGGTTCTGAAGAAGGCGGCACTGGGCATGGCCCTGGGGGCCTGCCTGGCGTCGATGGCGCCGCTGGCGATGGCCCAGAGCGCGACGGGCGCGGTCGCGGGCCGTGCGAACGCGGGCGACCAGATCACGATCACGAACACCGCAACCGGCGCGGCGCGCTCGGTGACCGTGGGCGGCGATGGCGGCTACCGCCTTGCCCAGTTGCCGGTCGGCGACTACCAGTTGCAGGTCAAGCGCGCCGGCCAGGACGTGGGCGATGGCGTGGCGGTCAATGTCTCGCTGGGCGGGACCACCACCGTCAACCTGGGCGGCGACGGCGCCGTGGTGAACCTCAACGCGATACAGGTGGTCGGTTCGCGTGTTGTCAATCGCGTGGACGTGCGGTCCACGGAGTCCGCGACCAACATCAACCGCCAGGAGCTGGCGCGCCTGCCGGTCGACCAGAGCCTGAGCTCCGTCGCCTTGCTTGCGCCGGGCGTCGTCAATTCGGGCGCGACGTTCGGCGGCCTGTCCTTCGGGGGTTCCTCGGTCGCCGAGAACGCCATCTACATCAACGGACTCAATGTCACCGATCCGTACCGCCGCCAGGGCTTCTCGTCGGTGCCGTTCGGCTTCTACGAAGAGGTCCAGGTCAAGACGGGCGGCTACTCGGCGGAATTCGGGCGCAGCACCGGCGGCGTCATCAATGCGGTCACGCGATCGGGCAGCAACGAATTCCAGGCCGGTGCGGAGCTGACGCTCGAGCCCTCCGCATGGGAAGCCTCGAAGGAAGACCACTTTCATCGCGATGGCACGCTGGACGAGCGCAACCGCACCAGCCGCGACACGAGTCCGTTCTACAAGGCCAACGTGTGGGCATCCGGCGCGATCGTGAAGGACCGCCTGTTCTTCTTCGCGATGTACGAGATGCGGGACAGCCAGCCCAAGGACATCGACACGATCGAGGCCTGGAAGACCAAGAGCAACAATGATTTCTGGGGCGCCAAGCTGGACTGGCGTATCAACGATGACCACGCGCTGGAATTGCTCGCCTTCTCCGACAAGGCGGACTCGGAAACCACCAAGTACGGCTACACGTGGGACACCGGCATGCTGGGCAACTGGCGGGGCGGCAGTACCGCGGGTTCCGGCGGCGACAACTGGTCGTTGACGTATACGGGACACTTCGGGGACAACTTCACCGCCAAGGCGATGTACGGCGTTAACGAGCGCAGTGCCCTCAGCGGTACGCCGCTCGACGCCGACTGCAGCATCGTCACCCGGTCCGGCAGCTACACGACCCGCTTCGGGGCGGAGACGATCCCCGAGGGTTGCCACCCGACCGACACCAGCATCAGCAGCCGTTACGACAAGCGCGAAGCGGCACGCCTGGATTTCGAATGGACGCTGGGCGATCACCTGCTGCGCTTCGGCCTGGACCAGGAGATCATGGATTCGGACAGCTCGGTGGTCTACCCGGGCGACGGCGTCAGCTACCAGGCGCAGGCCGCGAATGCCGGCGCCGTACTGCCCAACGGTGCGCTGGTGCCGGCAGGCGTCACCCGCATCATCGACGCGCGTCGCTACATCACGGGCTCTCCCGTCACCACCGAGGCACAGGCGTTCTATGTGGAGGACAACTGGAGCGTCACGCCCAACCTGCTGCTGAACCTGGGCCTGCGTTTCGACAAGTTCCACAACAAGCTCGCCTCCGGCGCCACCTTCGCCAAGGCCGACTTCTCGGACATGATGGCGCCGCGCGTCGGCTTCAGCTGGGACATGAAGGGCGATGGCACGACCAAGCTCTTCGGCAACGCGGGCCGCTATTACATTCCGCTTACCAACAAGCTCACCGATTATTTCGGCGGCGGCACCACGGACGAGCACACCTACTACGTGCTCAATGGCTGGATCCAGCAGACGCACCCGGTCACCGGTGCGACGTACCTGGTCCCGGACCTGGGGCCGCAGATCGGTCCGGTGAACACGGATGGCAACGCGCCTGCGCCGGACGATGTGCGCACCGCCGTCGCCAGGGACCTCAAGCAGGTCTTCCAGGACGAGTACATCCTCGGTTTCCAGCAGGCGATCAACCAGGCCTGGTCGTACGGCGTCAATGCGACGTATCGCAAGGTCACCCGGGCGGTGGAGGATGCGCGCATCAACCACGTCGCGGGTTGCCCGTGGTACTCCGGCGACTGGCCGATCATCAATCCGGGCGAGAGCACCACCCTGTGGTGTCCCGATACCGACGACTGGGTGCAGTTCGATTCCTCGCAGGACGGCTATATCGCCAGCGGCAGCGGCAACATCATGGGCTACAAGAAGCCCCGCCGGACCTACAAGGCGGTGGAATTCCAGCTGGACCGCGCGTGGGACGACAAGTGGGCTTTCAACGCCAGCTACCTGTGGTCGAAGTCCGAGGGCAACATCGAAGGGCCGGTCAATTCGGACACCGGCTACGCGGATACCAACCTGGTGCAGTACTACGATCATCCGGCGGTCAACGAGCGCTATGGCGTGCTGTTCAACGACTTCCGCCACCAGATCAAGCTGCGCGGCAGTTACAAGTTGAACGAGCAGTGGAGCTTCGGCGCCACGCTCTCAACGCGGTCCGGTGGGCCGATCACGGCGTTCGGCGTGGTGTGGCCTGACGACAACCGTGCGGCGGGCGGCCCCGGCGAGTTCAGCGGCGGTGGCTCGGGCTGGCTGTGCTATTCGTCGCCCACGAACAACTGCGCCAACTGGGCGACGCGCCAGCTGACGTATTCGGAGCGCGGCGCATTCGGCCGCATGCCGTGGGTCACCGACGTGGGCGCGAACGTCACCTGGACGCTGCCGGTGGAGGGCATCGACCTGAAGGCCCGGCTGTCCGTGTACAACCTGTTCAACAACCAGACCGTCGTCAACGTGCACTCGCGTTACGAGGCGCAGCCTGGCGTGCAGCTTCCGCACTTCGGCCAGGGAACGGTCTGGCAGGCGCCGCGCTACACCCAGCTCGTGGTGACCTGGACGTTCTGACCGCACAGCGCATGCGATCCGGCGTGTGTCTCTCCCGTGGCCTGCCGTTCGCGGCAGGCCTTTTCTTTTCCGTGCCGTGCTATTCCTATGCAAGGCTGCTTCCCGAGGTGTCTCCCATGACGAAGCGCGTCACGTTCGCGTGCAGAACCGCCCTCCTGGCCGCGTTGGTCCTCGTCCTCGGCGCCTGCGCCCATTCCGGCCCGCGCAATCCGCTCGCCACGTGGGTGCCGTCGAAGAATTTCGACGAGCGCCGACCGGTGGTGATCGTGCTGCACTACACGGAACAGGATTCGGTGGAACAGTCGCTGGACACCCTGCGCAGCCGCAACAGCGGGGGGCGCGTGAGTTCCCACTACCTGCTCGGCAAGGACGGCAAGGTCTATCAGCTGGTGAGCGATACCCGACGCGCCTGGCATGCCGGTGCGGGTCGCTGGGGCGCGATCACCGACGTCAACAATGCGTCGATCGGCATCGAGATCGACAACGACGGCAAGAGCCCGTTTCCCGATGCGCAGATCGACAGCCTGATCGTGCTGCTGCGCGACCTGACCACGCGCCTGCGCATTCCCCCCACGCAGGTCATCGGCCATTCTGACCTGGCGCCGTCGCGAAAGATCGATCCTGGCCCGCTGTTCCCATGGAAGCGCCTGCACGACGCCGGTTTCGGCCTGTGGCCCGCGGCCGGTGCGGGCGAACCGCCGCCCGGTTTCGACCCCTGGCTGGCGCTGCAGGCCATCGGCTATTCCATCGACAACCGGGGCGACACCGTGCGCGCCTTCCATCATCGCTTCCGCGGCATGGAGGGCAGCGAACTCGACGCCGAAGACCTGCGCATCCTGCACGCATTGACCGCCACCGCCACGCCGCTGCCCCAATGAACAGGAATATTCAAGTCAGTTTTTTCGCTGATCAAGAATAATTTATTGACTCATCGCGGGGCGCGTGCTAAACCGCCATGAAAGGGGTTTTCGTGTTGTCCCGCCGGAGAATGTTCGGATCCGGCAACGCAGTAACCGGCGGGGTGCCGGCGCAGTAACCGAACCAACAGGCAATGCCTGCGCTGCGTCGCCGGAACCGGACGCGCCGGGTGGCACGCATGGGGATCCATACGCGCGGGGAATGACGGCAACAGCGCGGCGATGCGCCCGGACAGGGCGGGGCCGTGCGCCATTTCCCCGGGCGGCGTGCACCACGCACCGCAGGCATCGTATCGGCCACGTATCGCCGCGTTCTTACCTCCAGGAGATTCCGCATGCCCTCTCGCTCCCGCCCGCTCACGCCCCGCCATCTCGCCGTCGCCATCGTGCTGGGGCTCGCCGTACCCGGCGTGGGACTCGCGCAGGAGGCGGCATCTGCGACGCAGGGCGAGGCGCGCACGCTGGAAACCGTCTCCGTCACCGGCTCGCGCATCAAGCGGACCGACGTCGAGGCGGCGCTGCCCATCACCATCATCCAGAAGGCGGAGATCGAAGCCCAGGGCATCACCTCCGCCGAACAGCTGCTGCAGTTCCTCAACATCGCCAGCAACGGCTCGGACAGCCTGGCGGCGAACGCCGGCATCGCGCCGGCCGACCTGCGCGGCAACAACGGCGTTTCCGGCGCCAACCTGCGCGGCCAGGGCGCCGATGCCACGCTGGTGCTGTTGAACGGTCGCCGCGTCGCGACGCACGGCCTGCGTGGCCAGGCGGTCGACCTCAACTCGATCCCCTTCGCCGCGATCGACCGGGTGGAAGTGCTGCGCGATGGCGCCTCGGCGGTCTACGGTACCGATGCGATCGGCGGCGTCATCAACTTCATTACCCGCAGCGACTACCGCGGCATCACGCTAAATGCCGGCGTCGACGTCACCCAGGAGGGCGGCGGCAACGTCTACACCGCCAGCGTGCTCGGCGGGTGGGGCGACATCGATGCCGACGGGTGGAACGCGTGGGGCACCCTGAACTACCGCAAGAACGAGATCCTGCTCGGCACCGACCGCGATTTCTCCAACACCTTCCAGCCCGAGCGTGGCCTGTCGCCCGACACGCGCGGCACGCCCTTCGCCACCGTGTCGAACATCGCCGGCGGCCTCATCAACGGCACGCTGGTGAATCCGGCCGGTGGTCCCAACCAGGCGCTGGTCAACACGCTCAACCTGCCGGGTGGGCCCGGATGCGAGGCCGGCGGCGACATGATGGGGCCGTACGCCTACCAGCTGTGGGGCGTCGCCAATTCGCGCTATGCGTGCGCCTGGGATTACCCGGCCGCGCAGGTCATGCAGCAGCCGCAGGAGAGCCTGCAGGCGCTGGGCCGGGCCAGCTTCAAGATCAGCGACAATCACCAGTTCTACGTCGAAGCGATGGGCTCGCGGACCGAATCCAACCGCCAGTTCGAAGCCCAGCAGATCACGTCGAGCGCCTCGACGGCGGCATCGGCGCTCGGCCCGAGCACGTGGTTCCCGTACCTGCCCAACGATGCGCAGGCGCTGGCCACCTACAACATGATCTACAACGCGCTGGCCAACTACTTCGGCACGGCCAACCTCGTGTACGGCAACCGCATCGCCTACCGCTGGCGCTGCGAGGTCTGCGGGCCCCGCCAGATCGAGACGACCACCAAGGCATACCGCCTGCTGGCGGGCGTCGAGGGCAGCATCGGCACGTGGGACTACGACGTTGGGCTGTCGCGCGCCTCCAGCGAGGCCGAATCGGTCCTCGGCACGGGCTACTACTTCACTCCCGCCTTCAAGGCCGCGCTGGGCAGCGGCATGCTCAACCCCTTCCTGATGCCCGGGCAGGAGCAGCGCGCCGAAGGCATCGCGATGCTGCAGGCCGCGTCGGCGGCGGGCACGCGCCTGTACGGCGGCGAGTCAACGGTCACCACGCTGGACGCTGCGTTCTCCGGCGGCCTGGGCTTCAACCTCTGGGGCGGCGAAGTCCAGGCGGCGGTCGGCATCGACCTGCGCCGCGAGGAGTTCGAGTTCGGCTCGGTCGAAGAAGGCATCACGCTGGACAACAGCTACATCTTCGGCGCGCCGTTCGATGCGGCGAACAACATGCCGAAGGTGACGCGCGACGTGAAAGCGGTCTATGCGGAAGCCTTCCTGCCGGTCGTCGACAGCCTGGAGCTGAGCCTGGCCGTGCGCCGTGACGATTACGATGGTTTCGGCAGCACGGTGAACCCGAAGTACTCCTTCAAGTGGCAGCCGATCGATGCGCTGGCGTTCCGCGGCGCGTACAGCACCGGCTTCAAGGTGCCCGAGTTCACCAAGCTCTTCAGCGGCGTCACCGAAAGTCCTTACACGGGCTTCGATCTGGCCGACCCGGCCAGCTGCCCCGGCGGCGTGGCCAACCCGGCCGTGCCCGGTTGCGAAGCGATCCAGCCGGACATCCTGACCGGCGGCAAGTCCGACCTGAAACCCGAGGAGTCCAAGCAGAAGAGCTTCGGCCTGGTGTTCGCGCCGACCGGCAACTTCAACATGAGCCTGGACTGGTGGGAAATCGAACGGACCAACACGATCCGCGTGCCCAACCAGGCGACGCTGATCGCCAACTACGATCTGTTCACGGCCAACTGGATCCGCGATGCGTCGGGCGAGGTCATCGCGATCGACCGCCGCTTCATCAATTCCGGCGGCACGCTGATCAGCGGCATCGAGCTCGACGCCAACCTGACCGGCGAACTGGCCGGCGGCACATGGCGCATCAACCTCAACGGCAGCTACATCGACAGCTTCCAGGAAAAAGCCCTGGAAACCTCGCCCTACGGCAACAACCTGGTCGGCAAGTACGTCCGCTACTACAGCCTGCCGCTGAAGTGGAAGCACACGCTGGGCTTCAACTGGGCCAAGGGCGACTGGGCGCATACCCTGACCCAGGTCTATCGCGACGGGTACAAGGACGAACTGCCGGTCAGCGTCGCCAATGGCAGCTACGTGCCCGAGGACTGGAACCCGAACGTCGACGACTACATCACGTACAACTACAGCCTGACATGGACGGGTATCGAGAACACCAAGCTCACCTTCGTGATGCGCAACGTGCTGAACGAGGATCCGCCGTTCACCGCGCACCAGAACGACTTCGCGTCCGGCGCCGCGTGGGAGCCGCGCGTCGCCGATCCGCGCGGCCGCTCGTTCGCGCTGATGGTCGAGTACAAGTTCGACTGACCTGATCCGCGCCCGGATCGATGGTATCGGGGCCGCCGCCGGCAACCGGCGGCGGCCCCCCTGTTTGCAGGATGCGAGGCCTGCGGTAACGCGGAACCCGAATCACGCCATGAAGCACGTCCTTGTCTGCCTTGCGCTACTGGCGCCCGTCGCGCATGCGGCACCCGCCAACGATGCCTTCGACATCGCGGTGGAACAGACCTTCGAGCGATACCGGTTGCCCGGATTGGCGGTGGGCGTCATCCGCGATGGCGACATCGTCTACACCCGTACGCTCGGCGAACGGGAGGCCGGCGGCGGCGGGAAGATCGACAACGACACGCTGTTCAAGATCGCGTCCAACAGCAAGGCCATGACGGCGGGCGTGCTCGCGCGCCTGGTCGATGCCGGCAGGCTGAAGTGGGACGACCCGGTCCTCAAGCACCTGCCGCAGTTCCGCATGCACGACCCCTGGGTCACGCAGCAGATGCAGGTGCGCGACCTGCTGATCCACAACAGCGGCCTGGGCCTGGGTGCCGGCGACCTGATGCTGTGGCCCGAACCGAACCGCTTCACCCGCGCCGACATCATTGCAGGCCTGCAACATCTGAAGCCCACGCACAGCTTTCGCGCGGACTATGCCTACGACAACCTGCTGTATGTCGTGGCGGGTGAGGTCGCGGCCGCCGCAGGCGGTGCGTCGTACGAGGAACTGGTGAAGCGCGAACTGTTCGAGCCGCTCGGCCTGTCGCGCTGCCAGGTGGGCGAATGGAACCGGACCGAAGTCGGCAACGTGGCGCAACCGCACATGCGCACGCCGCAGGGCAACCGTGTCATCCGCGAGGACGGCGACATCGTCCCCAACGTCACGTCGATGGCGGCCGGGGGCATCCGCTGCAGCCTCGATGACATGCTGGCGTGGATGCGCATGTGGTTGTCGCCGGATGCGGCGCCCGCGTGGCTGTCGCCGGTACAGCGCAAGGCCGTGTGGACCGCGCACATGCCCATGCCGGTGAGCGCGCGCATGCGCGCGTGGGACAACACCCATGTCTCGGCCTATGGCTATGGCTGGCGCCTGTCGGACGTGGACGGGGCGTGGAAGGTCGCGCACACCGGCACGCTGGCCGGCATGTACTCGTCCGTCATCCTGCTGCCCGACCAGCGCACGGGGATCGTCATCCTCATCAACGGCGAAGGCGAAGCCGCGCGCACGGTACTGGGGCAGGTACTGACCAAGCACTTCACCGATCCGCAGTCGATGCCCACGGTGGCGTACTACGCTGGTCTGCTGGATCACGAGCGTGCAGGCGAGCGGGCCGCCAAACCAAAGCCTGACACGCGGCATCGCGTCCCCGCCGGAGCCCGGAGCTTGGACGACTGGACGGGCCACTACCAGGATCCATGGTTCGGCAAGGTCGCGCTGTGCCGGGATCGCGGGCAGGTCCGGTTCGCATCCGAGCGTTCGCCGATGCTGACGGGCACGGTCATGCGGGTCGACACACGCTGGCTGGTGGACTGGGATGACGAGAGCGTGGACGCGGAGCCGTGGCTGCACTTCGGCACCGCATCGGGCGGCGTCGCCACGTTGACGCTGAGCCATGTCGACCCCGACGCCGATTTCAGCTACGACTACCAGAACCTCGCGTTCGTCCGCACGGCGTCGTGCTACGGAGGGCGCTGACATGGGTCGTGCCTGGCTGCTGCTTGCGTGCGTGCTTCCCTGGTTGAGCGCGTGCGCGTCATCGCCGGTGGTAGGAGTGTCTCCCGCGCGCGACGCGTCGCAGGCGGGCCTGGTCGACGCGGCCAGCGTCGTGCCCGGACTGGCGCAGGACATCCGCTACGCCGGCACGAACAACTTCGTCGGCACGCCCGTCACCGGTTACGACGCACCGAAGTGCCTGTTGCTTGCGCCGGTCGCGCAGGCACTGGCACGCGTGCAACAGGACGTCCAGAGCGAAGGCCT
Organism: uncultured Pseudoxanthomonas sp.; assembly: GCF_947498795.1. NCBI lineage: Bacteria > Pseudomonadati > Pseudomonadota > Gammaproteobacteria > Lysobacterales > Lysobacteraceae > Pseudoxanthomonas > uncultured Pseudoxanthomonas sp. The sequence goes on from NZ_CANMLQ010000004.1 coordinate 239,032, forward strand.
GTCGCTGAAGGTGTTCGACTGCTATCGCCCGGTACGCGCGGTGCAGCACTTCGTCCGCTGGGCGCGCGATCCGTCCGACCAGCGCACCAAGGCGGGTTATTACCCGAATCTCGAGAAGGACAGCCTGCTGGATGGCTACATCGCGGAGACATCCGGGCACAGCCGTGGCGCGACGCTCGATCTGACGCTGGTGCGATGCGACGGTGACGCGTGCGTCGAACTCGACATGGGCACGCCGTTCGACTTCTTCGATCCGCGCGCCAACACCGCGCATCCGGCCATCAACGACGACCAGCGCCGCAACCGCGAGCGGCTGGTGCAGGCCATGGCCCGCCATGGCTTCCAGAACTATGCGATGGAGTGGTGGCACTTCACCTTCCGTCCCGAACCCACCCCGCGAACTGCCTACGACGTCCCGATCCAATGAGTGCTTCCCCCTCTTCCCCCTTGCCGATGGCCGCCGATGTCGCGGTGATCGGCAGCGGCATCGTCGGCCTGTCGACGGCGCACCATCTGCTGGATCGCGGGCTGTCGTGCGTGCTGATCGATGCCAAGGGGCCGGCGGGCGAGACATCGTTCGGCAACGCCGGCTCCATCTCGGTCGGCAACGTGATGCCGCAGTCGACGCCGGGCATCGTCACCAAGGCGCTGCGCATGCTGGCCAATCCGCTGGCGCCGCTGAAGCTGGACTGGGGCGTCAGCCCGTCGTACGCGCGCTGGCTGCTGCAGTTCCTCAACCAGGGCCGGTTGCAGCACGTGTTGCCCATCATCGATGCGCTGGGCGCCATCAACACGGCATCGCGCAGCGCGTGGCTGGAGCTCGGAGAACGGATCCACGCCAGCGAGTTGATCGCGCACACCGGCTACCTGCACGTGTACAGCGAGGAGGCGACGTTCGCGAAGGGTGAATGGGAACGCGGCCTGATGCGTGAACGTGGCGTCGTGTTCGATGCGCTGGATGCCGCCCAGTTGCGCGACCTTGAACCGGGCATCGGGTCGGGATTCCGGCGCGCGGTGTTCCAGCGCGAGTCATTGGCGATGCGTGACCCGGGGGCGTTCTGCCGGCGGCTGTTCGACGACCTGGTCGCGCGTGGTGCGACGTCGCTGATCGCCCGCGTGTCGGGCGTGGCGCGCCAGGGCGGGGGCTATCGGATCGATACCGACCGGGGGCCGGTGCATGCCGGCCGGGTGGTGGTCGCTGCCGGCGCGTGGAGCAATGCGTTGCTGCGCCCATTCGGGCTGAAGATTCCCGTGATTCCCGCGCGCGGGTACCACCTGATGTATCCGCAGGCGCAAACGGTAGTGCGCCGTCCCACCTTGTGGGCGGAGCGCTACATGGTGGTGTCGCCGATGCAGGAAGGCATCCGGATGACCAGCATCAAGGAGCTGACCGCGCTGGGTCGCGATCCGCACTACGCGCTGATCCGCCGGCTCGACCCCGAGGCGCGCACGCTGTTTCCCGGTATCGCGGGCGAACCGGTGTCCGAGTGGGCCGGCAATCGCCCCTGCACGCCCGATTCGTTGCCGATCATCGACCGCGTGCCGGGGGAAGACGTCTTCGTCGCCACCGGCCACGGCCACCTCGGCCTGACCCAGGGACCGGTCACGGGCAAGCTGCTGGATCAGATGATGGCCGGCGAGGCGACGGAGATACCGCTGGCGCCCTATGCGCTGGCGCGGTTCGGGTAGCCGATCCACCTGTAGGAGCGACGTAAGTCGCGACCGCAGATCGTCGGACCCACGGATTCGCGATCAAGGCGATTTGATGTCGCGAGCGCCAATGTCTCGCCGCAGAGGTTGCCTGATGGAAGTGCGTCGGCGGTTCACGCGTGCGGTCGCGACTGACGTCGCTCCTACAGAAGGGCAATGACTACGCGCCGCCGACGAATCCCGCCTGTCGCCACGCCTCGAACACCACCACGGCCACGGTGTTGGACAGATTGAGGCTGCGGTTGTCCGGTCGCATCGGCAGGCGGATGCGCTGGTCGCCCGGCACGCCTTCCAGGACGTCCTGCGGCAGGCCGCGGGTTTCCGGCCCGAACAGGAAGGCATCGCCAGGCCCATAGGCCGGCTGGTCGTGGCGGACGGTGCCGCGGGTGCTCAGCGCGAACAGGCGTGCAGGACGGATACGCTGCAGGGCGACGTCGAGCGACGCGTGGACCTGCAGCGTGGCGTATTCGTGGTAGTCCAGGCCGGCGCGCTTGAGCTGCTTGTCTTCCAATGCGAACCCGAGCGGTTCGATCAGGTGCAGCCGCGCGCCGGTGTTCGCGCAGAGGCGGATGGCATTGCCGGTATTCGGGGGAATTTCCGGCTGGTACAGCAGGACGTCGATGTCCAGGGTATCGGTCATGGCGCGCATTCTACGCGGCGCTGCATGGTCTCATTGGCGGTGGAGCTCCGGCCGCCGCCGGCTTGCGTGATGACGCAGGTGGAACGTGTATCGCCTGCGTATCAGCGCGAAGCCAGCTGGCTGGCCAGTGCACCGGCCTGCACCGCGATCTGCTGCATGTCCTCGGCCGACGGACGCACGGTGACCACCGGCATGTCGACCACGCGCACGGCCTGCTGGGCGACGAACTGGGCCAGGTCTTCGGCGGCCGGCGTCACGGTGATGGTGGCGAGGTCGACGATCTTGGTGTCCTTGTAGGTGTTGTAGTGGGCCAGGTCGGCGGCATCCGGGGCGACCGTCACGGTCGGCAGGTCCACGATGCGGGCCATGTCGGCGGCGGCGGTCTGGCGGTTGTCGGCGTGGCTGGCGGAAACGACCATGGCACCGGCGCACAGGGCGAACACGGCGGCGGCGGTCAGGGGGAGGAGGTTCTTGGCGTTCATTGTCATGCCTCTGTAGTGATGTTGTTGGGTGGTGTGGTAGTAAGGTAGTACACCTAGACAGAGCGAGCAAGCAAAACTTTTCGTTTTGTGAGTTTCGTTCAGGCTTCAGTCAGGTTGAGCAGGTACTGCGCGGGTTTGTTGTAGGTATCGCAGAAACCATGCCAAACGTAAGTCATTGATCCATATGGTATTTAGGGTGCTTCCTGCGCGTCCGCTGTCCTGAAGACTGTCCGTCCAGTGTCCGTCCTGCGTAAGCCAAGACGGGCGGCGTTGTTCGTTGTGACTGCGAACACGCTGCTTCGCCCCACGCCCGGTCATTCCGGTACGCAAGGGTTTGGATGCCGTTCAACTAGGAATCGTTGCGTCGCCTGCGAACTGGCGGAGTCAACGTTCAGTTTCACCAGGGGAGGGGATCGCCCTGCCAATCAAGAAAGCGTCCGCTTTGCTCGGCGGTGACATGGTCGATTACCTGCAGCAGGCCGCTGGCGGATTCCGCCGCTGACAGCAGCGCGCTGTCGCCGCCCATGTCGGTGCGCACCCAGCCGGGGTGCAGAGCCACGACCTTGATGCCACGTGGGGCCAAGGCCTGCGATAACAGGGACGTCACCATGTTCTGCGCCGCCTTGCCGATGGCGTAGCTGGGCGTGCGGAATTCCTGGCGCAAGGCGATCGAGCCGATCTCGGACGAGATGTTCGCCACCACGGCACCGTCGGCCAGCCGCGGCGCCAGCGCCTGCGTCAACAGGAAAGGTCCGGCCGCATGCGTGTGGAAGCTCGCGTCCAGGTCGGTGGCGGCGACCTGCCCGAAACGTTCGCCGCTGCGCAGCACGCCGGCGTTGTTGATCAGCAGGTGCAGCGGATCGTCGTCGGTCACCAGGGGCAACTCGCGCAACAGCGCGTCGCGGCTGCGCGCATCGGCGACATCCAGCGGCATCACGTGCAGGCGGCCGGGATGCTCGCCGGCCAAGCGGTTGAGCGCCGTCGCCTTGCCGGGGTGGCGACAGGTCGCCACCACGTGCCGCTGCCGGGCCAACAGCTGGATCACCAGCTCCAACCCCAGTCCCCGGTTGGCGCCGGTAATCAGGCAGTGCTTGCGGTCCATGGCGCCTCCTCGAGGGGGTTCCCCTGCCATTGGTCATGGCTTGTGGCCTAGTGTAATGACGACGGCCGGCGGCTAGCATCGCGGATTCTGCAGGCCCATACCGTATAAACAGGAGTGTCCATGTCCCTCTACCGTCGGCCCCGCGCCGCCTTGCTCGCCGTCGCCCTGTCCGCCGCCCTCGGGGGCCTCGCCTACGCGCCCGCGCCTTCCTATGCGAAGCCGGCCGGCGCGGACATCGTGATCCCCTACGAGGAGTTCACGCTGCCCAACGGCCTGCGGGTGATCGTGCACACCGACCGCAAGGCGCCGATCGTGGCGGTGAACATCTGGTACCACGTGGGCAGCAAGAACGAGACGCCCGGCCGCACCGGCTTCGCCCACCTGTTCGAGCATCTGATGTTCCAGGGCAGCGAGAACCACGCCGGCGAGTTCTTCACCCCGTTCGAGCTGGTCGGCGCCACCGACCAGAACGGCACCACCAACCAGGACCGCACCAACTACTTCCAGAACGTGCCGACCACCGCGCTGGACATGGCGCTGTGGATGGAATCCGATCGCATGGGCCACCTGCTGGGCGCGATCGACCAGAAGGCGCTCGACGAGCAGCGTGGCGTGGTACAGAACGAGAAGCGCCAGGGTGAGAACCAGCCCTACGGCCGTCGCATCAGCGCGCGCATGTTCGAAGCGCTCTATCCGGCCGGACATCCCTACAGCTGGCAGACCATCGGCTCGATGGCCGACCTGGACGCGGCCACGCTGGACGACGTGAAGACCTGGTTCCGCAGCTGGTACGGCCCGAACAACGCCGTGCTGGTGCTGGCCGGCGACATCGACGTCGCCACCGCGAAGGAAAAGGTCACGCGTTATTTCGGCGACATTCCGGCCAGCGCCACGCTGGCGGACATGAAGACCAACATTCCCACCCACGCCAAGGACACCCGCGAAACCATTCCCGACCGCGTGCCGCAGGTCCGCGTCTATCGCGCCTGGCCGGTCGCTGAGATGGGCACGAAGGACGCCGTGCTGCTCGACCTGTTCGCGCAGGTGCTGGGCGGCAGCGCGGCCTCGCGCTTCGACACGCGCCTGGTGCACGGCGAGAAGATCGCCGACCAGGCGAGCGCCTACCAGTGGAGCAGCGAGATCAGCGGCACCTTCTTTTTGATGTCCACCGTGAAGGAAGGCGTGGACCCGGCCAAGGTCGAGGCGGCGCTGGACGAGGAACTGAAGCGGCTGATCACCCAGGGCCCGACGGCCGAGGAGCTCGAGCGCGCGCGCGTCTCCGGCGTGGCCAGCTTCGTGCGCGGCATCGAGCGCATCGGCGGTTTCGGCGGCAAGTCCGACGTGCTGGCGTCGTGCGCCGTCTACCAGAGCAAGCCCGATTGCTACAAGGAAGACCTCGCCATCTACGCGAGCGCCACGCCGGCCGAGGTGCAGGCCGCGGCGAAGAAGTGGCTCAGCGGCGGTTCGCACACCATTCTCGTGCAGCCCAGCGAGACGCCGGCATCGGCCCTTCCGGAAACCGTGTTCGCGGCGCCCGCCACCACGCCGGCCGCCGCGCCCAAGGTCGACCCGAAGTTCAAGACGGTGAAGACCGACGTCGATCGCAGCGCCGGTGTGCCGAAGACCACCACCTTCCCCGACCTGAAGTTCCCGGCCGTGCAGCGCGCCACGCTGTCCAACGGCATGCAGGTCACGCTGGCCGAGCGTCATGAGACGCCGGTGGTGCAGATCAATGTCGAATTCCCCGGGGGTTACGCCGCCGATGTCGGCAAGAAGCTCGGTACCGCCAGCTTCGCGATGCAGATGATGGACGAAGGCGCCGGCCAGTACGGCGCCCTTGCATTCGCCGCCCGCAAGGAAGCGCTGGGTGCCGAACTGACCACGGGCGCCGGCCTGGATTCGGCCTCGGTCGGCCTGTCCGCACTGACCGACAAGCTGGCGCCGTCGCTGGACCTGCTGGCCGACGTGCTGCGCCGCCCGACCTTCGACCCGGCGGAAATCGAGCGCGTGCGCGCGACCTGGATCGCCGGCATCAAACAGGAGAAGGCACGCCCGCAGACCGCCGCGCTGCGCACGCTGCCGCCGCTGCTGTACGGCGCCGGGCATCCCTATGCCATTCCGTTCACCGGTTCGGGCACGGAGGCTTCCATTGCCTCGCTGAGCCGCGACGACCTGGCGGCGTTCCACCGCGACTGGCTGCAGCCGTCGCAGGCACGCATCACCATCGTCGGCGACACCACGCTGGCCGAGATCGTACCGCTGCTGGAAGCGCGCCTGGGCGACTGGAAGGCCGCCCCCAATGCGCCGAAGCTCGCCGCCGTACCGACGGTCGCCAACGCGGCCAAGGCACGCGTGTTCCTGATCGACCAGCCCGGCGCCATCCAGTCCAACGTCTATGCCGCACAACTGGTGCCGCCGACCGGTGATGCGGGCACCATCGATTTCGACTTCGCCAACGGCGTGCTGGGCGGCCAGTTCAGCTCGCGCCTCAACATGAACCTGCGCGAAGACAAGCACTGGGCCTACGGCTCCTACAGCGGTGCGCGCAACACCCTCGGCCAGCGTCCGTGGTGGGCGAGCGCGGCGGTGCAGAGCGACCGCACCGCCGATTCGATGAAGGAACTGCAGAAGGAGATCAGCCAGTTCGCCACCGGCCAGGCGCCGGCCAAGCCGGAAGAGATCGCCAAGATCCGCGCCGCCAACACCCTGGAGCTTCCGGGCGCGTACGAGACCGCCTCGGCGGTGCTGGCCCAGATCGCCTCCAACCAGCGGTATGGGCGTCCGGACGACTACATCGTGCAGTACAAGGCCCGCAACGAAGCCATCGGGGCCGCCGATGTCGCGAAGGCGGCGGCCACGCTGTCGCCGTCGTCGCTGACCTGGGTGGTCGTGGGCGACCTGTCCAAGGTGGGCGAGTCGGTCCGCGCGCTGCAGTTGGGCGACGCCGTCGAGCTGGACGCCGACGGCAACGTCAAGAAGAAGTAAGCCCCCCGGTCTGCGCCGCCCTGGTCGCCGAGGGGCGGCGCACGACCCGGATCGATTCATCCGGCATCGGCCAGAATGACCGGACCCTCGCCCAAGGTGACCCTCATGCGTGTTGTCCTGCTTGCCGCCGCCTCCACCGTGCTGCTCTCTGCCTGCACCTGGGTGCATCTGGCCCCGAACGCGAAGAACGTCCGCGTGCTGCCCGCCGGCGCCGCGCCGGCAGGCTGCGAGAAGCGCAGCGAGATCACCGTGAAAGTGCCGGGCAACGTGGCCTTTTACGAGCGCAATGCCCTGCGTGTGCGCGACGAACTGGAGACCCTCGCCCGCAACGAAGCGCCCGGCGTTCAGGCCGACACGCTGCAGCCGCTGGGCGATCCGTCGAATGGCGAGCAGCGGTTCGCGGCCTATCGCTGCGGCCGATGAAGTGTGAACTGCGTCACAATTAAGGGCCGGCAGCGCCGGCTCCTCCGGGTCGTAAAGATGCGGTGAAGGCCCGAAGCCGTTACCCTTGTCGGCCCCCTCGCCTGAGCCTTGGCGCTAACCTCGATGCTCTTCAAGAATGTCTCCATCGCGGGACTGGCGCACATCGATGCGCCGCACACGCTGACGTCCGCCGAAATCAACGCCCGGCTGCAGCCCACGCTCGACCGCCTGGGCATCAAGACCGATGTGCTGAACGACGTGGCCGGCGTGCATGCGCGCCGCCTGTGGGACGACGACACCCAGGCGTCCGACGCTGCCACGATGGCGGCGAAGAAGGCGTTGGCCGACGCCGGCATCGGCGCCGACAAGGTCGGCCTGGTGGTCAACACCTCCGTCAGCCGCGATTACCTGGAACCGTCCACGGCCAGCATCGTCTGCGGCAACCTCGGAGTGGGCGACCACTGCCAGACCTTCGACGTCGCCAATGCCTGCCTGGCCTTCATCAATGGCATGGACATCGCCGCGCGCATGCTGGAGCGCGACGAGATCGACTACGCCCTGGTCGTCGACGGCGAAACGGCCAACCTGGTCTACGAGAAGACCATCGAGCGCCTCAACGCCCCCGACGTGACCGAGCAGCAGTTCCGCGACGAACTGGCTGCGCTGACGCTGGGCTGCGGTGCCGTGGCGATGGTGCTGACGCGCCGAGCGCTGGCCCCGGAAGCCCCCCGCTACAAGGGCGGCGTGACCCGCTCGGCGACCGAGTGGAACAAACTCTGCCGCGGCAACCTGGATCGCATGGTCACCGACACCCGCATGCTGCTGATCGAGGGCATGAAGCTGGCCACCAAGACCTTTGCCGCCGCCAAGGTCGCGCTGGGCTGGGCCGTGGACGAACTGGACCAGTTCGTCATCCACCAGGTCAGCCGCCCGCACACGCAGGCGTTCGTGAAGTCCTTCGGCATCGACCCGAAGAAGGTCATGACCATCTTCACCGAGCACGGCAACATCGGCCCGGCCAGCGTGCCGATCGTGCTGAGCAAGCTGAAGGAACTGGGCAAGCTGAAGAAGGGCGACCGCATCGCGCTGCTCGGCATCGGCTCGGGCCTGAACTGCACGATGGCCGAGGTGGAGTGGTAATCCCACCCGGCATTCGCATTCCAGGGGCCGGTTCGCCGGCCCTTTTCGTTGACGGCGGCCACGCGCGATGAACTTTCCCGGCTATCCCTCCCATCCGAAGCGCTTCGAGGTCCGCCCGGGCCTGTCGATGAATTACCTCGACGAAGGCCCGCGCGACGGCGAGGTGGTGGTGATGCTGCACGGCAATCCGTCGTGGAGCTATTACTGGCGCACGCTGGTGGCGGGGCTGTCGGACCCCGCTTCCGGCAAGCGCTATCGCTGCATCGTGCCCGACCACATCGGCATGGGCCTTTCGGACAAGCCCGACGACAGCCGCTACGACTACACCCTGCAGTCGCGCGTGGACGACGTCGCCGCGCTGCTCCGCCACCTCGGCATCACCGGCCCGGTGACGCTGGCCGTGCACGACTGGGGCGGCATGATCGGTTTCGGCTGGGCGCTCTCGCACGCCGCGCAGGTGAAGCGCCTGGTGGTCACCAACACCGCCGCGTTCCCGATGCCCGCCGCGAAGGCGATGCCCTGGCAGATCGGGCTCGGCCGCGACTGGAAGATCGGCGAGTGGATCATCCGCGGCTTCAACGCCTTCTCGGCCGGCGCGTCGTGGATCGGCGTAGAACGCCGCATGCTCGCCGACGTGCGCCGCGCCTACGTGGCCCCGTACGACACCTGGGCCAACCGCATCGCAACGATCCGCTTCATGCAGGACATCCCGCTCGGTCCGGAGGACAAGGCGTGGCCGCTGTTGGAAGCCGCCGGCAAGGCGCTGCCCTCGTTCGCCGACCGGCCCGCGTTCCTGGGCTGGGGCTTGAAGGACTTCGTGTTCGACAAGCATTTCCTCGACGGTTTCCGTGCCGCGTTGCCGGACGCGGAAGTGCACGCGTACGAAGACGCAGGCCACTACGTGCTGGAAGACAAGCACGAGATCCTGGTGCCGCTGATCCGCGACTTCCTGGATCGTCATCCATTAACCTGATTCCTTCTCCCTGCGACAGCGGGGAGAAGGTGCCGAAGGCGGATGAGGGGCGCTTTTGCCTCTGATTGCGGGCTGCCAAGCGCTCGCTGCGCTCGCATCCCCTCATCCGGCGCTGCGCGCCACCTTCTCCCGCAAGGGGAGAAGGGTCAGAACTCCGGCAACGGGTTCTTCTCGGCGTTCACCACGCCCGCCCAGTCCGCCTCCACCAGCAACGGCAACCCATGCGCCAGCCGCGCCTTGTCGCATTGCGCGCTGCGCTCGCCGAATTCCAGCGAGGCCGGCACCAGCGCGCAGACTGACGGACGCCGGTCGTGGATCGTGCAGCGGCTGTAGCGGCCGATGTCGGCGTCCAGCGCCACGCAGCGCGGCTCTTTCTGCGACGTGCCGCGCATCACCCGCTCGTGCACGCGCAGCGGCTCGGTCAGTTCGATCGGCACCACGCCGCCCTGGTCGGGGTCCGCCTCGCTCCAGTGGAAGCTCACGCGGAAGTGGGCGCAGCAGGCGCCGCAGGTCAGGCAGGGGTGCATCGGCGTGGGCGGGCGTCAGGGCGCGGGCGGGACGCGCATTCTGCCAACGCCGCGGGCTGACGCAAGTACCGCCCAGCGGCGACAATGCCCGAATGACCGATCCGTGCAACATCGCCGCCAGCCTGCCCCGGCTGGCCCGCGAGCAGCCCGACCGCGTGGCCATGCGCTGCCCCGATGGCGCCGGCCGCTACACCCGCGAGCTCACCTACGCGCAGCTTGATGCCCGCAGCGACGCCATCGCCGCCGGCCTGGGTGCGTACGGCATCGGCCGCGGCAGCCGCACCGTGGTGATGGTGCGGCCCACGCCGGAGTTCTTCCTGCTGATGTTCGCGTTGTTCAAGGCCGGCGCCGTGCCGGTGCTGGTGGACCCCGGCATCGACCGCCGCGCGTTGAAGCAATGCCTGGACGAAGCCGAGCCCGAGGCCTTCATCGGCATTCCGCTGGCCCAGGTCGCGCGCTGCGTGCTGGGCTGGGCCAGGTCGGCGAAGAAGATCGTCACCGTCGGCACGCGCTGGGCCTGGGGCGGCACCACGCTGGCGAAGATCGAAGCGCGCGGCAGTGGCGCGGGTCCGCAGCTCGCCGACACGTCGCCCGACGATGTGGCCGGCATCCTGTTCACCAGCGGCTCGACCGGCGTGCCGAAGGGCGTGGTCTACCGCCACCGCCATTTCGTGGCCCAGATCGAACTGCTGCGCAACGCGTTCGGCATGCAGCCTGGCGGCGTGGACCTGCCGACCTTCCCGCCGTTCGCGCTGTTCGATCCCGCGCTGGGGCTGACCTCGGTGATTCCCGACATGGATCCCACCCGGCCCGCGAGTGCCGACCCGGACAAGCTGCACGCGGCCATCGCGCGCTTCGGCGTCACCCAGCTGTTCGGTTCGCCGGCGTTGATGAAGGTGCTCGCCGACCACGGCGCACCGCTGCCCACCGTGCAGCGCGTGACGTCCGCCGGTGCGCCGGTGCCGCCCGATACCGTGGCGAAGATCCGCACGTTGCTCCCCGAGGGTGCGCAGTTCTGGACGCCGTACGGCGCGACCGAGTGCCTGCCCGTTGCCGTCATCGAAGGCCGCGAGCTGGAATCCACGCGCGCGTCGACCGAAGCCGGCGCCGGCACCTGCGTCGGTCGCGCCGTGCCGCCGAACGACGTCCGCATCATCCGCATCGTCGATGCGCCGATCGCCGACTGGCGCGACGTCGACGTCGTACCCGATGGCGAGGTCGGCGAAATCACCGTCGCCGGCCCCACCGCCACCGATACCTATTTCCGCCGCGATGCCGCCACGCGCATCGCCAAGATCCGCGAAGCGCTGCCCGACGGGGGCGAGCGCATCGTGCATCGCATGGGCGACGTGGGCTGGTTCGATGCCGAAGGCCGGCTGTGGTTCTGCGGGCGCAAGACGCAGCGCGTGGAGACCGCCGACGGTCCGCTCTACACCGAGCAGGTCGAGCCCGTCTTCAACACGCATCCGCACGTGCGCCGCACCGCGCTGGTCGGCGTGGGCGAGGCGGGCCGGCAGCGGCCGGTGCTGTGCTACGAGCTGATGCCCGGCGTGGTCGCCGATCGCGTGCGCATCGAGGGCGAACTGCGCGAGATCGGCGCGCGCCTTCCGCATACCGCACGCATCAGCGTGTTCCTGCCGCACCCGGGCTTTCCCGTCGACATCCGCCACAACGCCAAGATCGGCCGCGAGACGCTGGCCGTGTGGGCCGCCAAGCAACAGGAGCAACACGCATGAAGATCCTCGTCACCGGCGGCGGTGGATTCCTCGGTCAGGCGCTGTGCCGTGGCCTGGTCGAGCGCGGGCACGAGGTCATCAGCCTCAATCGCGGCTACTACCCGGTGCTGCGCGAACTCGGCGTGGGCCAGGTGCAGGGTGATCTCGCCGATGCGCACGCCGTGCGGCACGCTGCCGATGGCGTCGATGCGGTCTTCCACAACGCCGCCAAGGCCGGTGCGTGGGGGAGCTATCGCAGCTATCACGACGCCAACGTGGTCGGCACGCAGAACGTGCTCGATGCCTGCCGCGCGCACGGCATCGGCCGGCTGGTCTATACCTCCACGCCCAGCGTGACCCACCGCGCCACGCATCCGGTCGAAGGTGGCACGGCTGACGACGTGCCGTACGGCGAAGGCTTCAAGGCGCCGTACGCGACCACAAAGACGATCGCCGAGAAGGCCGTGCTCGCCGCCAACGATGCTGCCCTGGCGACGGTCGCGCTGCGCCCGCGCCTGATCTGGGGCCCGGGCGACCACCAGATCCTCCCGCGGCTGGTGTCGCGTGCGCGCGCCGGCCGCCTGCGTATCGTCGGCAGCGGCGAGAACCACGTCGACACCACCTACATCGACAACGCCGCGCAGGCGCACTTCGATGCCTTCGACCATCTCGCGCCGGGCGCCGCCTGCGCAGGCAAGGCGTACTTCATCTCCAACGGCGAGCCCTGGCCGATGCGCAAGCTGCTAGACGCGCTGCTGGAAACGGCCGGCGCGCCGCGCGTGGACAAGCACCTGTCGTTCAAGGCCGCTTACCGCGTGGGCGCGGTGTGCGAGACGCTGTGGACGGTGCTGCCGCTGAAGGGCGAGCCGCCCATGACGCGCTTCCTCGCCGAGCAGCTGAGTACCGCGCACTGGTACGACATGGCGCCCGCGCGCCGCGACTTCGGCTACCTACCGCGCGTGTCGATGGAGGAAGGGTTCGCGCGCCTGCGGGCCTGGTTGCGCGACCATCCGGTCTGAGACCGCACCGCCCGCTCTCCTTCACGTCCGAATCACGACGCTGAAGCCCGTCCATATCGGCGCTCCGGACACTCACGCGGCGATGACTCCCGGCATACCAGCATGGCGCACGCCACTACCGGCTGTACCACTGGCCAGATGCCAAAGGGAGTTTCCATGCTGCGCTACGCCATCATCTTTTTCGTCATCGCGCTCATCGCCGCCGTGCTGGGTTTCAGCGGCATCGCCGGCGCCGCCACCAACATCGCGTGGGTGCTGTTCGTTGTCTTCGTGATCCTGGCGATCATCTCGCTGCTGCGCGGCAAGCGCGTCTGACGCATACCGTCTCTCTCCGCCGGGACGGCATGATGCCGTCGAGCCCGCCCCGAGCCTGCATGAAGCAGGCGGACGGGCGGGCGGGGCGTACAGGGTTTGCCGCTAGAATGACGGCATGGACCTGTCTCCGTTCGATGTTCTGAAACCCCTAGCCGGCCGGGCGCTGGAAACCGCGCTGAACCAGGCGCTGGCGCTGGATCCCGACATGTCCGCGGCGTTGCTTCCGCTGGAAGGTCGCCGTATCCAGCTGAGGGTCGATACCCCGCCGCTCGCGATGGACATCACCGTCGGTGGCGGTCTGCTGCAGGTGGGACCTGCCAGTGAAGTCCTCGAAGCCGACCTGGCCGTGCAGAGCACGCTGGGTGGCTTGCTGGGCCAATTGCCCTTCTTACGCCGCGACCACGCCACGCCCGTCGGCAAGGTCAAGGTATCCGGCGATGCCGACCTCGCGCGCCGGCTGCAGACGTTGGCTACCCGTTTCGACCCCGACTGGTCGTTGCCGTTCACCCGTGTGTTCGGCGATGTCATCGGCGTGCAGGTGGCGAACGCGGTCCGCGCCGGCCTGCAGCAGGTGCGCACGGCCTCCGCCAACCTGGCCGAGAGCGCCGCCGACTATGTCACCGAGGAATCGCGCGACGTCGTCGGCCGCGAGGAACTCAATGCCTTCCATGACGACGTCGATGCGATCCGCGACGATGTCGAGCGCCTGGCGGTACGCGTAGGCCGTCTGGCGGCGCGCGTGGAGCATCGCGCATGAAGTCCGTGCTGCGGGCCAGCCGCATCGGTCGGGTACTGCTGCGCTATCGCCTCGACGACCTGCTCGACGGTACCCCGGTCGAGCCCTGGCTCCGCCTGGCGCGCCCGTTCGTCCCGCGGGCATCGGCCGAAATCGCAGCGCAGGCACGCGGTGCGCGCCTGCGGCTGGCGCTGCAGGAACTCGGCCCGATCTTCGTCAAGTTCGGCCAGATCCTGTCCACCCGCCGCGACCTGATCCCGCCCGACATCGCCGAAGAGCTGACCCTGCTGCAGGACCGTGTCGCGCCCTTCGACGGCGATCGCGCACGCGCGCTGGTCGAAGAGGAACTGGGCCGGCCCATCCACGAGGCGTTCGAACACTTCGACACGACGCCGCTGGCGTCCGCCTCGATCGCGCAGGTACATGCGGCCACGCTGCCCGGCGGGCGCGAGGTGGTGGTGAAGGTGCTGCGGCCCGACATCCGCAAGCAGATCGCCGGCGACATCGCGTTGCTGGAAAGCGTCGCCGCCATCGTCGAGCGCGCCCATCCGAACGCCGACAAGATTCGCCCGCGCGAAATCGTCGCCGAGATCGAGAACACGCTGGCGGCCGAACTCGACCTGCAGCGCGAGGCCGGCAATGCCAGCCTGTTGCGGCGCACCTGGTCCGAGTCGCCGGACCTCTACGTGCCCGAGGTGATCTGGTCGCACACCGCCGAGCGCGCCATGACCATGGAACGCGTGCGCGGCATTCCGTCCGACGACATCGTCGCGCTGGACGCCGCCGGCATCGATCGCCGCGCGCTGGCGGCCAAGGGCGTGCGCGTCTTCTACCAGCAGGTGTTCCGCGACAATTTCTTCCATGCCGATGCGCATGCCGGCAACATCTGGGTGGACCCGGAACGCAGGACCGATCCGCGCTTCATCGCGCTGGATTTCGGGATCATGGGCCAGCTCTCGCGCGACGACCAGTACTGGCTCGCCGAGAACTTCATGGCCATCTTCAACCGCGACTACCGCCGCATCGCCGAGCTGCACGTGCAGGCCGGCTGGATGCCGTCGCACATCCGCATCGACGAACTGGAAGCCGCCGCGCGCGCCGTCTGCGAACCGTATTTCACCCGCCCGCTCAGCGAGATCTCGCTTGCCGAGGTGCTGGCCAAGCTGTTCCGCACCGCGCAGCGCTACGAGCTGACGCTGCAGCCGCAGTTGATCCTGCTGCAGAAGACGCTGCTCAACATCGAGGGCGTGGGCCGCCAGCTGGACCCGCAGATCGACATCTGGGCCGTGGCCAAGCCGGTGCTCGAGCGCATCCTCCTGGAACGCTACAGCCCGCAGCGCGCCGCGCAGGAATTCCGCAAGCGGCTGCCTGAAATCATGACGCACGCACCGGACATGCCGCGCCTGGTGCACGCCTGGCTGAGCCAGCAGGTGGACGGCCGCCATGAACTGTCGCTGCGCTCGAAGGACCTCACCGACCTCGCGCAGACCATGAAAGGCATGCAGCGCCGCGTGGTCGCCGCCATCCTCGGCGTCGGCCTGCTGATCGTGGCGGCCGTGCTCTATGGCCTGGAAGCAGGCGGCCCCAGCATCCTGTCGGTGCCCGCCTCCGCATGGATCGCCGGCATCGGCGGGCTGTGGGCGCTGCTGGCGGCGTGGCCCAGGCGGTGAAGCGAGGAACGAAGAAAGAGACGTGAGGAGTGAGCGCACGCTTCGACGCCCTTACTTCCTCCTCACTCGTCGCCCAACCACCAGCCACCAGCCCAGCCACACCTGCACGGGCAGTGTCAGCAGGCAGGCGAGAGTGAACCAGCGCGGGAAGTCATCCCACGCCATTCCCGTCGCGTAGACATCCAGCGCCAGGTACAACGCGAACAGCGCCCACGCATGCGCGGTCTTCGCTACCGCCGCGACGCCGACCATCAGCGCGCTGCCCGCCACGCCGGCCAGGCACACCCACAGCAGGTCGTACGCCAGCCGCGCGTCGCCCCCGCGGGTCAGGCCCAACAGCGCGGCGAGTTCGCCGCCGGCCATGTTCACCAGCGGAATGGCGAGGAAGGCGAGCACCAGCGCGGCGACGCTGCGCAACACGACGATCACGCGGTTCTGCATGCTGACGCGTTCGAGGGGGACAGGCCCCATTGAAGCATGGCGGCTGCCGCGTTGACGCGGGCGCAACGATTCCTTCGCGTGGCGTGCGCGCTGCGCGCGATAGGGTGGTGCTTCATTCGCACGGGAGTCCTCCCCATGAGCCACCTGACCGGCAAACGCATCGCCATCCTCGCTACCGACGGCTTCGAGCAGTCCGAGCTGACCGAACCGATGCGGGCCCTGAAGGAACACCAGGCCCAGGTCGACATCGTCTCGCTGGAAAGCGGGCGCATCCAGGGTTTCAAGCACTTCGACAAAGGCGACCAGGTACCGGTCGATCACGTCCTGTCCGAGGTGAGCGAGAAGGATTACGACGCCCTGGTCATTCCAGGTGGCCTGTTCAATCCCGATGCCCTGCGCGTGAACGACCAGGCGCTGGCATTTACCCGTGACTTTTTCGAGGCGGGCAAGCCTGTGGGCGCGATCTGCCACGGTCCCTGGGTGCTCGCCAACGCGGACGTGCTGAAGGGTCGCACCGTCACGTCGGTGCCGAACATCCGCAAGGACCTGGAGAATGCGGGCGCGAACTGGAAGGACGACGAAGTCATCGTCGACAAGGGCCTGGTCACCAGCCGTACGCCGAAGGACCTGCCTGCGTTCTGCGCCAAGCTGGTGGAGGAGATCGCGGAAGGCCAGCACAGCGGACAGCGACGCTCGGCCTGAGCCGGCGGGACGCCTCGCCGGTCATTGCGGCGAGGCAGGTTTACTGGTCGTTGTGGGACCGGATTTGCAGTACGGCAACGGCAGCGGGCCATAGACCTTGGTCGTGCCGGCGAAGCCGCCCTGTTGCACGATGTAGACGGCGTTCGTCTGAACGTCGACATGCAGGAAGTGTTGGTATCCATCCGCCACCGGCCCGGTGTCGGACAGCAGGACCCCAGCGGCGTGCTGGCGACCCTGCGGCAGCGCTGTCATGACCGGCCAGCGCTGCTGTATGCCATAGGGGCCCACAAAGGGCTTCAATCGCGCGAGAGCGCATGCCGCAGCCGCTTGCTCGCTCATGACCGGTGGTGGTGGCGCAGGCACCGAAGCCGCTCCGGTCGCATGCATCAGCACCAAGGCAATGAACGTTGCGGAAGGGATGGTCTTCTTCATTTCGTCGATGCCTCGTGGCGACTCACCAATGAGATCCTGCCCGCCTCGATCAGCCAGTTGCCCTCGGACGTGGCTACATAAAGCGGTGTTCGTGCCCACAGGCTCCAGAACACGTGCACTTCCGTGGGCGTGGGATCCAGCAAGTGCGTGATCACCAGGGCGACGGTCTCTCTGGCTTTGTCCTCGGGCGGGCGCTCCAGTGCGATGCAGGTCCGCGTGAAGGGCCGCTGCTTGATGATGTTCTCTCCCGACGCATCGATATCAAGGCGATAGCTGCCGCCGATCGGGACCACGCCGTGTTGTGTCGTCCCAGGCAGCAGATAGACATTCCAGCCGCTCGCGTCGTTGGCAGCTGGAAGCACGACCGTGTTGTACATCCGCGAGCAGGGCTCGAACGTCGCCGTAGACGCCGTCGTGCGCGCATGCGCAGCGCGCAGTTCGTACTCCGTCAGTGCGGCGGGCTCGGCGAGCGCAACGGCGTCTCCCACGACGCGGCCGTCAGCCGATACCGTAGCCCGGTATCTTGCGCGAGGCACCGGCTCGCTACTGACGAAGGTCACCACGATGCCTTCCTCGCGCTGTTCGGTGATCCAGCCTCCCAATCGTCCCCGCTTTCCGTCTTCCCGGAACGACTCGATTCCGGTTACGGCATCGGAAGCGACCGCTGCCGCTTGGTCATGCAGGTAGATCGCCCGCCCGGCGGCTTCCGCATCGAGCAGCGCCTTGGTGACCTGTGCGTCGCCGACAGGCGCAGGCGTCTCCTCCTGTGCGTGTGCGAACGGCGCGGCGACGAAAGCAGACAGCAACCAGGCGGAACGGACGGCAATGCACTTCATTCCCCGCATGATCGAACTTCCCGGTTCCCCGATGGAGCGCGACGTTACCGCAGTTCTTATACTGGAGCGAGTCGAGCCGGAGGATCACCATGCCACTGCTGCGTTCACTACTGATCGGGATGATCCTGGCCACCGTCGCCATGCCGGCCATCGCGGACGAGACGCCGCTCCGCATCATGAGCTTCAACATCCGCCTGCCCGTCGAGAGCGATGGCGTGGATTACTGGGAGACGCGCAAGCCGCTCGCCGTGCGCATGTTGCGCGAGCAGCAGCCCGACGTGATCGGCCTGCAGGAGCTGGTGAAGCGGCAAGCCGAACACCTGGCGAGCGAGTTGCCGCAGTACGCCTGGTTCGGCCGCGGCCGCAACGCCGATGGCGGCGGCGAGCACATGGGCGTGTTCTACCGGAAGGACCGGCTGAAGGTCGTCGAATCCGGCGACTTCTGGCTGTCCGACACGCCCGACGTGCCGGGCAGCATCACGTGGAACCATCTCTATCCGCGCATGGTGACCTGGGCGCTGTTCGAGCAGCGCGGCGACGGCAAGCGCTTCTACCTGTTCAACACCCACCTGCCGTACCGCGAGCAGGACGAAGCAGCGCGGGTGAAGGGCGCGAGCGCCATCGCACAGCGCATCGCCACACTGCCCGCGAACGTGCCGGTGGTGCTGACCGGCGATTTCAACGCCACGCCGGACAGCGAGGCGCATGCGGTGCTCGCCCGCACGTTGCAGGATGCATGGACGACGGCGCCGCGCGTCGAGGGCAGCGACGCCACGTTCCACGCGTTCACCGGCAACCCGGACCGCCGCATCGACTGGATCTTCGTCCGGGGCGTGCAGCTGGAATCGGTCGCCTCGGTGACGACACGCTGGAACCAGCGCTATCCGTCCGATCATTTCCCCCTGGTGGCGACGCTGCGGTTGCCGTAAGCCTGAGCCGCCTGGCGACACCGCGCCGGTGAAGCTCGATGGGAGAACGATGGAGCGCTGAATCCCGTCGATGGCTTTCCAAGCTTCGCGGCTGGATCTCGATGCGGGAGAGATCGAGCCCCCGAGTCCCATCGATGGCTTTCCGAGCTTCGTTGATGGGGCTCAATGTGAGACAGATGGAGCTTCCGAGCACCATCGACGAAACTCCGAAAGTCATCCCCATCGCATTCCGAGCGCCACCGATGGCGTTCAGAACTTAGTGGATGGAGCTCGACGTGAGAGAGATCGAGCTCCCGAGCTCCATCGATGACATTCCGAGCTCCGCGCCTGGAGCTCGATGTGAGACAGACGAAGCGCCGAGCTCCATTGATCGAGCTCCGGGTCCCATCGCCGGGCTCCGAGGCCGGTGTAAGGATTAATTGGGGGGGGCGGAGGGGTCTCGCCAGGTCTTCGCGACGTTCTGGCGCGCGATGACGGCTTTTGCCTTCGCCCCGCTTGTGGGGAGAAGGTGCACGGAGGGCGGATGAGGGGCGGGCGCGATGGGCGGACACGCGGGATGGGTCGTCGCGGCCGCCTCTGGCGACAGTACGGGCGCGGTGTACGTCGCCTCTCCGTTCGCCCCTCACCCGCCTTCGGCACCCTCTCCCCGCGCGCGGGGAGAGGAGAACATCTGCAGGGGAGAGGGGAACATCTGCGGGAAAGGATCTTCTGCGAGCGTGAAAACGAAAACGGCCCCTTGCGGGGCCGTTCCGCGTCACTTGATGCGGTTTACTTCGTGGGCGCCGCCGCGGGTGTTGCCGCCGCCTTGCGGGCGAAATCGCCCGCAAGGAATACGCTCAGCGCCTCTGGCTTGAAGTGCTTGCGGATGGCGGCATTGACCTGGTCCACCGTCAGCGCCGCGTACTTCGCGTCCAGATCGGCGGTGAACTGCATCGTGCGGCCATAGAACAGCTGGTCGGCCAGCATGCCGGCGACAGTCCCGTCTTCGGCGCGCGCCTGCTGGCGCTCGGTCAGCGTGCCGGCCACGGCGTCCTTCAGTTCCTCGGCGGTGATGCCGTCCTTGACCAGCTTGGCCAGCTCTTCGCGCACGAGTGCTTCCACCTTCGCCATGTTCTCCGGCGCGGCGATGGCCTGGATGCTCAGGTTGCCGGCGTCGTCCTTGCCGCTCGGGCTGTCATCGGCGCGCACGCCGCTGGACACGCCGTAGCTCAGGCCTTCCTGCTGGCGGATGCGGTCGCCCAGGCGAGACTTCAGCGCGCCGCCACCGAAGATGCGGTTGGCGACCACCAGCGCCGGGTAGTCGGCATCGGTCACCTTCAGCGGCAGGTTGTGGCGGGCCAGCAACACCGCGTTGGGCTTGTCCGGCGTTTCGAAGCGCGCCTGCTTCGCCGCCACGTCGGTGTACTGCGTGGCGATCGGTGCGTAGGGCTTGCCCGAGGTCCACCCCGCGAACAGCTGCTCCAGCTGCGCGCGCACGGCAGCGGGGTCGAAGTCGCCGACGATGGCGATCTCACCGTTGGACGTACCGTAGAAATCGCGATGGAACGCGCGGACGTCGTCGAGCTTCAGCGCCTTCAGCTCGGCCAGCGATTCGTCCAGCGTGCGCGCATGCAGCGGATGGCCGGCCGGCCATGGGTCGAAGTATTCCCCCAGTGCGCGACCGACGATGGCGCCGGGCTCGAAGCGCGAGGCTTCCATGCCGGTGAGGGCCTGCGTACGCAGCTGTTCGAACTCGCTCTCCGGGAAGGCCGGGTTGCGCAACACGTCGGCGACCAATGCCAGGGCATCGGCCAAGTGCTCCCGCCGCGTCTGCAGGCCGATGCTCGCGCCCTGCAGGCTGCCGCCCACGCTGCCCTGCGTCTTCAGCTGTTCCAGGCGCTGGTCGATCTGCTCGCGCGTCATCGTCTTGCTGCCGCGCATCAGCATGGCGCCGGCGATACCGGCGGCGCCTTCGCGACCCTTCAGCGCAGCCTCGTCGGCGAAGCGGAAGTTCGCATCGACGATGACGGTGCCGCCGCGGGTCTTCTTCGGCAGCAGCGACACCTTCAGGCCGCTGCCGAGGGTGAAGGTCTGCGTGCGCGCATCGATGTTCTTCGGCGAGGGATCGAACACTTCGCCGGCACTTACCGCGGCGCGTCCGGTGTAGCCGTCCACCAGGGTGGCCACCGCCGGTGCAGCCGGGATCTCCACGCGATCCGGCGTGGGCGTGGGAACGAAGCGGCCCAGCGTGCGGTTGCTGGATTTCAGGTAGGCAGCGGCGACGCGGTTGACGTCGGCCACGGTGACCTTTTCCACCGCATCGCGGCTGGTGAACAGCAGGCGCCAGTCGCCGGCGGACTGGAACTCGGACAGGCCCATGCCCACGGCATTGACGTCGGTGAAGTACAGCTCGTACGCGTTGGCGATGCGCTGTTTGGCTTCATCGACTTCCTGCTGGGTGATCGGGCGTGCCGCGAGTTGTTCGACCTGCTTCAGCAGTTCGGCTTCCGCCTTGGCCGCATCGCCGTCGTTGGGTAACACGGCGATGGCGGTCAGCAGGCCCGGGTCGCGCATGGACTCGCCATTGGCACCGGCGGCCGCGGCCAGCTTGGCTTCGACCAGGGCCTTGTGCAGGCGTCCGCCCGGCGTGTGGCCCAGCACGTTGGCCAGCACGGTCAGCGGAGCGCTGTCCGGATGCGCGAGCGCGGGCGTGTGGTAGGACGCGGCGACCAGTTTCAGGTTGCCGACGCGGCGCACGGTGACTTCGCGCTCGCCGTCCTGCGCGGGTTCGACGGTGTAGAAGCGCGGCAGCACGCGCGCGGGCTTTTTCACCGGACCGAAATGGCGCGCCACGCGGGCGAGCACGTCGGCGCTGTCGATGCGGCCGGCGACCACCAGGGTGGCGTTGTCCGGCTGGTACCACTGGCGGTAGAACGCCTGCAGCTTGTCGATCGGCACGCCTTCCACGTCGCTGCGCGCGCCGATGGTCGTGTTGCCGTAGTTGTGCCACAGGAAGGCGGTGGAGCGGATGCGCTGGAACAGCACCGCGGCGGGATTGTTCTCGCCGGCTTCCAGCTCGTTGCGGACCACGGTCATCTCGCTGTCGAGGTCCTTCCTGGCGACGTTCGAATTGACCATGCGGTCGGCTTCCATCTTCAACACCCACTCCAGGGTGTCGGTGTTGGCCGGGAAGGAGGTGAAGTAGTTGGTGCGGTCCAGGCCGGTGGTGGCGTTGAAGTCGATGCCGCGCTTCTTCATCTCGCCGCTGATGTCGGCCTGCGTGGGCGTGCCCTTGAACAGCAGGTGCTCCAGCAAATGGGCCATGCCGGTCTCGCCGTAGTTCTCGTGCACCGAACCCACGCCGTAGACCAGGTTCACGGTCACGGTGGGCTTGGTGGCATCGGGGAAAAGCAGCACGCGCAGGCCGTTGGACAGCGTGTACTCGCTGATGCCCTCGATGCTGGGGCCGGCGACGACGCCCTTCGGCAGCGCGGCGGCGGCATCGGCCCAGGCCGGCTGGCCCAGGGCGAGCGTCACGGCCAAGCCGAGTGCGACAATGAAACGGGGTGACTTCATCCTCAATCCTCCTTCAGGGCCGCGTGCGTCCATCGCGTGCGACGAACCCCGAGTTTCGCAGATTTGGAAGGCACGCAGATTCATGGATTATGGTGAGATGAAGTCGGACGATGGCGCGGTGCCCGTGCTGTATGCGGATGCTCACATCGCGGTGGTCAACAAACCCGCGGGCGTGATGGCGCACGACAGCAAGCTCGCCGGCGGCGAGACGGACTTCGTCGCCGACCGCCTGCGCGCGCAGTTCGGCAAGCCGATCTTCCTGATCCATCGGCTCGATCGCGCGACCAGCGGCTGCCTGCTGGTGGCGTTCGACCGCGAGAGCGCCTCGACGCTCGGCAAGGTGCTGATGTCGCGCGAGGTCGAGAAGGATTACCTGGCCGTGTGCCGCGGCTGGCCGGAGCCGGATTTCACCGTCGACCATCCGCTGGATGGCGGCCCGGGCAAGCCGGAGAAGAAACCGTCGGTGACGCGCTTCGTGCGCCTGGCCACGGGCGAGCTGCCGCTGCCGTCCATCGGCTTCGAGACCTCGCGCTATGCGCTGCTGCGCTGCCAGCCGGAGACCGGCCGCTTCCGCCAGATCCGCCGGCACCTGAAGCACGCGTTCCACCACCTCATCGGCGATACCAGCCACGGCGATGGCCGCCACAACCGCAACTTCCGCATGCAGGGCGTGCACCGCATGCTGCTGCACGCGGTGCGGTTGTCGTTCCCGCATCCGTTGACCGGCGCGCGCATCGAGGCGGTGGCGCCGCTGGATGCGGAGTTCCGCAAGGCGTTCGCGCTGTTCGGGTGGGAAGAGGACCTGCGCTGAGCTGCGCTCTTCTGTAGGAGCGATGTGAGTCGCGACCGCAGCAGCGAAACGCCGGGATGGTCCGACCATGAGCGATCGCGCGGCGCATGCCCTTACCCTCAAGCGCCAACGGCTGTCATGACGTGCGGTCGCGACTCACATCGCTCCAACAGGGAGCGGCATCACGCCACCCGCATCGCCGCCAGCACCATCAGCCCCACCGCGCACAGCATGCCCAAGAGCCACGACAGGCTACGCATCGTGTGCATGTCCATCACATAGAACCAGCCATGGAAGATGCGGGCGACGACGAACGCCACCGCGAGCGGGGTGACCAGGCTGGTCGGCACGCCGGCCAGCTGCGCCATCAGCACGCCGGCGACGAAGGCGGGGAACGCTTCGAAGCCGTTGAGGTGCGCCGCGTTGGCGCGCTGCACCTTGTAGTTGCCTTCCTGCTTGGCGACCCATGCGCGCGGATTGCGGTTGTTGTAGCGCTCGCCCGAGCGCTTGGCGATGAAGACCCACAGGTACGGCAGCAGGGCGGTGACCAGGATGCACCAGTAAGCGATGGACATGATGTTTCCTCCGAGGATGGCGCAGGGTAGTGGGTACGGCAGTGGGGAGTCCATGCTTCTGCCTCCTCTCCTCCGTGGCCGGGGGAGAGGGCCGGGGTGAGGCAACGCGATGGAATGGGATCGGGTCCGAGGCGAACTGTTGTGGGAGCGACGTAAGTCGCGATGGGCCACCGGTAACGCCTCATCGCGACTTACGTCGCTCCCACAGGAGAAAGGGCCAGTCGATCGCGGGGCCAGGGACCAAAGAAAACGGCGCCTTTCGGCGCCGTCTTCGTTTGCAGCTGAGCGCGTGGCTTACTTCGCCGCGGGCGCTGCCGGACGCATCTTGTCACGAGCCGCCTTGAAAGGATTGCCTTCGTACCAGTTCGGCCAGGTGCCGGCCACGGCCAGGTCCTTGCCGACGCCATACAGTGCCTGCAGGTCCTGCACGACGCCGTCCAGCTTCCATCCCGCGTGCATTTCGTCACTCGGCTGGTGATAACGCTTGGCATATTCCTCGCTCGCCGCCTTGCCGGCCTCGACGCCGCCTTCCAGCAGGTCGTTGCCGCCCTTGGCGTACAGCGCCGGCACGCCAGCCTTGGC
Organism: uncultured Pseudoxanthomonas sp.; assembly: GCF_947498795.1. Lineage (NCBI taxonomy): Bacteria > Pseudomonadati > Pseudomonadota > Gammaproteobacteria > Lysobacterales > Lysobacteraceae > Pseudoxanthomonas > uncultured Pseudoxanthomonas sp. The sequence goes on from NZ_CANMLQ010000004.1 coordinate 263,311, forward strand.
GAAGTTGAAGTGGTCGCTGCGGAAGTAGTAGCCACCCGCCGGATTGCCTTCCTCGGCCAGCACGCGCCCCTGCTGGTCGGCGTACACCTTCAGCATGTCTTCCAACTGCGAGTTGCCCTTGAAGTTGACGACGAAGTCGCGCGACTTGCCGCCCACGCTCATCGCGTCGAGGTTGATGACGCCCGCGATCTTGTCGAGCGGGAAGGTCGGGTGCGCGACGTAGTACTTGGAGCCCAGCAGGCCGGACTCCTCCAGCGTCACCGCCACGAACACCACCGAGCGCGCCGGCTTCGGATCCTGGTGGGCGAACGCCTCGGCGATCTCCAGGATGCCGGCCACGCCGGTCGCGTTGTCGACCGCACCGTTGTAGATGTTGTCGCCTTCCTCGCCCTCGTGCTTGCCCAGGTGGTCCCAGTGCGCCATGTACAGCACGGCTTCGTCGGGCTTGCTGCTGCCCGGCAGCACGCCGATCACGTTGCGCGAGGTCTTCTCGGTGATGCTGCTCTTCAGCGTCGCGGACACCTGCGCCTTCAGCGGCACCGGCTTGAAGCCGCGCTTGCCGGCGTTGGCATAGGCCGAGTCCAGGTCGAGGCCGGCATCGGCGAACAGCTGCTTCGCGGCGTCGGCACTCAGCCAGCCCTGCAGCGGGATGCGCTTTTCCGGATCGTCCTTCGCCGGCAGGTCGTACTGCGGGCCGGCCCAGGAGTTCTTCACCACGTCCCAGCCGTAGCTGGCGCCGGCGGTGTCGTGCACGATCAGCGCGGCGGCGGCGCCCTTGCGCGCGGCTTCCTCGAACTTGTACGTCCAGCGGCCGTAGTAGGTCATACGGTTGCCGCCGAACAGCGTCTCGTCCTTGCCATGGAAGCCGGGATCGTTGACGAACATCACCACGGTCTTGCCGGTCCAGTCCTGGCCGGCGTAGTCGTTCCACTGCTGCTCCGGCGCATCCACGCCGTAGCCCACGAACACCAGCTCGCTGGCATCCAGCTTGACGTCGGTCTGGCCGGTGCGGGTGCCGATGACATAGTCGGTGCCGAACGTCAGGTCGCGCGCGCCCTTGGCCGTGGTCAGCTTCAGCGTGGTGGCGGATTCGTCCGCGGTGGTCTCCACCATCGGCACGTCCTGGAAGTAGCTGCCGTTGTTGCCCGGCTGCAGGCCGATGCGCTTCATCTGCGCCTCGAGGTAGGCGGCGGTCTTCTCTTCGCCGGCCGAGCCAGGCGCGCGGCCCTCGAATGCGTCGGACGACAGCGTCTTCACCATGTCGGCGAAGTCGGCCTCGGTGATGTCGGCGGTGAAGGTGTGCGCCGCGGCGGGCGGCGTGGCGGCTTCGGGCGCGGCGGCGGGCGCCTCGGGTTCCTGCTTGCACGCGGCCAGGGCGGCGGTGGCGGCAAGCACCAGCATCAACTTGCGGGGCATCGGGATTCCTCAACGAACGGAATCCCGATTCTAGCCACAATGGGCGGCCCGGACCCGTGCCGGACCGCCCGTGCGCGGGGCTACTCGGTAGGTGCGGTGTCGGTGCTGAACGGTTTGGCGGTGGCGCCGGTCACCGGGCCGATCTTGGCGCTGGTGTGCACGTACAGCACGACCGGACGCTCGAACACCAGCGGGCCGGTCACCTCGGCGTTGGGGCCGATCACGATGCGCGGCGGCTTCTTGTTGTCGGTGTTGAAGAAGCCCGTGGACTTCTGCACGCGCAGGCCGCCGCGGACCTTCGAACCGACGCCGACGGTGATGTCGCCGCGCACCGTCGTGATCTCGCCGCCGACCTGCGTGCTGACGATGCCGATGGCGCCGTTGACGGTTTCGATGTCGCCACCGACCACGCCGCCGCGATCGATGAAGATGCTGCCGTTGACCGTTTCGACGTCCTTGCGGACGTTGACGTCCTTGCCCGCGCGGATCGAGCCGTTGACGGTCTCCAGCGATTCGGCCACGGCCTTGTCGCCGATGTTGATGCTGCCGTTGACGGTGCTGGCGTCTTCAGTGGTGGCGCCTTCGCCGATGCGGATGCTGCCGTTGACGGTGTCCAGGTCGCCGTAGGTCTGGCCGGCGTCGGCGGTGATGCTGCCGTTGACCTTGGAGATTTCCTGCTGCGCGAACGCGGGCGTGGCGGCGAGGGCCAGGGTCAGCAGCAGGGCGGTGCGGGGACGGATCATGGGGTTGCCTCTTGGGTGGTCTCGTATCGGTCTGATGCACCGGCGTGACGGAGGGTTTAAACACCGCCGTGCCGGAGTGGATGGCACCATGCTTCGCTACAATCGTCACCTGCCTGAAGTCACTGGAATCTCCCCCGTGTCCGCATCTGCCCCGTCCGTGAAGCGCCCCAAGCCTGTCGTGCTGTTGATCCTGGATGGCTGGGGGCACCGTGAAGATCCCGCCGACAACGCGCTGGCGCAGGCCGACCTGCCGAACTGGCGCCGCCTGCTGGCGACCGCGCCGCACACGTTGATCCATACCGAAGGCCGCCATGTCGGCCTGCCGGACGGTCAGATGGGCAATTCGGAAGTGGGCCACATGAACCTGGGCGCGGGCCGCATCGTCTACCAGGACCTGACCCGCATCGACGCCGCGATCGAAGACGGCAGCTTCTTCGCCAACGCCGAGCTGGTCGCCGCGTGCGACGCGGCCAAGGCCGACGGCAGGACCCTGCACGTGTTCGGCCTGCTGTCGCCGGGTGGCGTGCACAGCCATGAACTGCACATCTTCGCGATGCTCGAACTGGCCAAGCGCCAGTGCGTGCCCCGGGTGGCGGTGCACGCTTTCCTCGATGGCCGCGACACGCCGCCGAAGTCGGCCGAACCCAGCCTGCGTGCGCTCCAGGATCGATGCGCGACGCTCGGCAACGCGCACATCGCCTCGGTCAGCGGGCGCTACTACGCGATGGACCGCGACAAGCGCTGGGACCGCGTGCGGCTGGCGTGGGATGCGATGGTCGAGGCGAAGAGCGAGCACCATGCCGCCAGTGGCGTGGCCGCGCTGGAAGCCGCGTATGCGCGCGGCGAGAACGACGAGTTCGTGCTGCCCACCGTCATCGACGGCGCAACGCCGATGGCCGATGGCGATGCGGTGGTGTTCATGAATTTCCGCGCCGATCGCGCGCGCCAGCTGACCGCGGCGTTCGTGTCGCCGGCGTTCGACGGCTTCGAGCGGCGCGTGCCGGCACTGGCGCGTTACGTCTGCCTGACCGAATACGACGCCAAGCTGCCGGCGCCGGTGGCGTTCGCGCCGGACGACCTGCGCGAGACCTTCGGCGAGCTGCTGGCCGAACACGGGTTGACCCAGCTGCGCATCGCCGAAACCGAGAAGTACGCGCACGTGACGTTCTTCTTCAGTGGCGGCCGCGAAGATGTGTTCGCCGGCGAGGAACGCATCCTGATTCCCAGCCCGAAGGTCGCTACCTACGATCTGCAGCCGGAAATGAGCTGCCCCGAACTGACCGAGAAGCTGGTGGCGGCGATCGGGTCGGGCCGCTTCGACGCGATCATCTGCAACATCGCCAATCCCGACATGGTCGGCCACAGCGGCGACCTGCAGGCGGCGATCCTCGCCGCGCAGGCGGTGGACAAGGCGATCGGCGAGGTCGATGCCGCGGTGCGCGCCGCGGGTGGCGCACTCATCATCACCGCGGACCACGGCAATCTGGAAATGATGCGCGACCCTGACACCGGCCAGCCGCACACGGCGCACACCGTGGGTCCTGTCCCGCTGGTCTACGTGGGCGAGCGCGCGGCGACGTTGCGCAGCGGCGGTGCGCTCCGCGATGTAGCGCCCACGCTGCTCGACCTGCTCGGCCTGCCGCAGCCGGCCGACATGAGCGGCCGCAGCCTGATCGACCCCTGATGCCGCACCGCACGCGCGCCGCAGGCTTCGCGATCGTGCTGGCCGCGTTCTCGGTCGTCGCGGCCGCACCTGCGCAGACGTCCCGCGAGGCCGAGCAGAAGCTGCAGCGCGTGCGCAGCGAACTGAAGTCGATCGCGCAGGAGCGCCGCAAGCTGGAGGGCGAGCGCGGGACGGCGTCGCGCCAGCTGCGCGATGCCGACGAGCAGGTCGGGCGCACCACGCGCTCGCTGTCCGATACCGAATCGGCGTTGCGCCGCGAAGCTGCGGCGCTGGAGGAGCTGCAGCGAAAGCGCGATGCCATGCGCGCCCAGCAGGACGCGCAACGTGCGCAGCTGGCTGCCCTGGTGCGCGCGGCCTACCAGCGGGGCGACGACGCGCCGCTGAAGGTCCTGCTGTCGCAGGATCGCGTGGCCGACGCCCATCGCCTGCTGGCCTACCATCGCTATGTGCAACGCGACCAGGCGAACCGCATCGCGTCGCTCAACACCGAGCTGGCCGCCCTGGACGAGGTTGAGCGCGACATCGTCGCCCGTCGCGCGGACCTGGACGCCGCGCGCGCACGGCAACGCCAGCAGGTGGCGCAGCTGGAAAAGGACCGCAGGACGCGCGCCCTCCTCGTCGCCGACCTCGACGAGCGTTACCAGGATCGCGCCGCCAAGGAGAAAGCGCTCGGCCAGGACGCACGCTCGCTCGAGACACTGCTGAAGAACCTGCGTGCGGCGGCCGCCCGCGCCGACGCCGAACGCCGTGCCGCCGCACGCCGCGCCGCGGCCCAGGCCGCGGCGGCGAAGAAGCGTGACCCGGCCGGCACCGGTGCGCGCCCATCGCGCGACAACGCCCCCCCGCGCCCGGCCGTGGCGTCTGCGCCGCCGCTGAAGGTCGGCGGACTCGGCTGGCCGGTGTCGGGCAGCCTGCTGGCGCGCTACGGCGGTCGCCTGCCGGATGGCCGCGCCAGCACCGGCGTGCTGATCGGTGCGCCCGCTGGCACCACGGTCACGGCCGTGGCCGACGGCACGGTGGTCTTCTCAGAGTGGATGACCGGCTATGGCCTGATCCTGATCCTCGACCATGGCAACGGCTACATGAGCCTGTATGCGCACAACGACAGCCTGCTGAAGGACAGTGGCGTGCAGGTGAAGCGTGGCGAGGCCGTCGCGCGCGTAGGCACATCGGGCGGACAAGGGCAGGCTGCCCTGTATTTCGAGCTGCGCCGTAACGGACAGCCGGTCGATCCGGCCTCGTGGCTGCAGCGGCGATGAACGGTGCTGGCGCCCGTAACTCCGCTTGAACATCCGCGCCGCGCGGGTTCACGCATAATCCGGCGAACGTCGCGCCGTGTCGCGGCGTCCTCGCAAGCCTCACCCGGAGTGTCCGCATGACGCAGCGTTTTCCCCTGGCCATCCTGACCGTCGCCCTGCTTGCCGCCATGCCGGCATGGGCACAGCAGCAGGCGCCGCTGCCGGAGACGCCGCCGGTGGTCGCGCCCAGCGACGACCCCGACGCGGCGGAGACCGCGCCGGCGAAGGTGCCGCTGGAGGAAATCCGCCGATACGTGGCCGTGTTCAACGCGGTCAAGGAAGCGTATGTGGAGCCGGTCGAGGACAAGAAGCTGATGCAGTCCGCGATCCGCGGCCTGCTGCTGGACCTGGATCCCCACAGCACGTATTTCGACAAGGCCGACTCCGAAGCCTTCGACGAACAGGCCAACGGTGCCTACGAAGGCATCGGCGTCGAACTGATGCAGCAGCCTGACCGCACCCTGCTGGTGGTGTCGCCCATCGACGACACGCCGGCGGCGAAGGCGGGCATCAAGTCGGGCGACCTCATCACCGCCATCGACGGCAAGCCGATCAGCGCCGACGATGGCATGGAGCCGCTGCGTGGTGCGCCCGGCAGCAAGATCGTACTGACCATCGTGCGCGACGGTACCCCCAAACCCTTCGACGTCACCCTGGTTCGCGACACCATCCGCGTGACCAGCGTACGCAGCCGCCTGCTGGAACCGGGCTATGGCTACCTGCGCATCAGCGCGTTCCAGACCGATACCGCGGCCGACTTCCAGAAGCAGATCGACAGGCTGCAGCAAAACGGCAAGCTGCGCGGGCTGGTGCTGGACCTGCGCAGCAATCCCGGCGGCCTGCTGCTCGCCGCCGTGCAGGTGGCGGACGATCTGCTCGACAAGGGGAACATCGTCAGCACGCGCGGACGCATGTCGATCAGCGACTCCAAGTTTGATGCCACGCCCGGCGACCGCCTGAACGGCGCACCGGTCGTGGTGCTGGTCGATGCCGGCTCGGCCAGCGCATCGGAAGTACTGGCCGGTGCACTGCGCGACAACAACCGTGCGCGCGTGGTGGGCAGCCGCACCTTCGGCAAGGGATCGGTGCAGACCGTGCTGCCGCTGGACAACGGCGATTCGGTCAAGCTGACCACGGCGCGCTATTACACGCCCAGCGGCAAGTCGATCCAGGCCAGCGGCATCGTGCCGGACGTGGTCGTGAAGCCCGAGCAGGGCGGCAAGCCAGGCGCCGCCGTCCTGGGCCAGGATGGCCAGCTGTACATCACCGAAGCCACGCTGCCGGGCCACCTGCGTGGCGATGAAGAAGGCGCCGCCGGTTACACGCCCGGCGATGTGCTGGATGGCGAAGCGCCGATCCAGGCCGCGTTGGCGGAACTGAAGAAGGTTGCCGCGACCGCGAAAGCGGACAGCGCGGGCAGTACCTCGCGGCGCTGACGGCGCGCGCCCGTCACCGGGCGCTCGGCTCCGCCTGCGCGGCGCTCGCACTACGCATGATGCGGTTGAACAGCGGTGTCGCCATCAGCGTGGTCAGGATGGCCATCACCACCAGGATCGAGAACAGGCTCGGGCCGATGAGCCCCGCCTGCAAGCCGATGTTGATGATGATGAGCTCCATCAGGCCGCGCGCATTCATCAATGCACCGATCGCCATCGCATCGCGCGAGGTTTCGCCCGCCAGCCTTGCCGCGGCCCAGCAGGCGACGGCCTTGCCACCGAACGACGCCAGCAGGATCGCGATCGCCGGCAGCAGCATCGCCGCATCGAAGACGAGCGACAGCTGCGTCTTCAGTCCCGAGTAGGTGAAGAACAGCGGCAGCAGCAGCACGACGACGACCGTCTGCAGCGTCGCACGCAGGCGGTCGGTCAGCGCGCCGCGGGGCAGGCAGATGCCGAGCACGAAGCCGCCGAACACCGCATGCAGCCCGATGGCATCCATCGCCCACGCGCAGAAGAAGAACAGCGCCATCACTACCGCGAAGGTCGGTGCAGGCAACGGCCCGTCGAGCGGCACGCGGTTGGCCAGCGGCCGCAGCCAGCGGCGCCCGACCGACAGCATCAGCGCGAGATACACGATGCCGCCGATGATCGCGATCCAGGCCTGGCCCCAGCTTCCTCCGAAACTCGCCAGCACCACCGCCAGGATGCACCAGGCCGCCGCGTCATCCATGGCGCCGGCCGTCAGTGCCAGCGTGCCCAGCGGCGAGCCCGCCAGGCCGCGCTCCTGGATGATGCGCGCGAGCATCGGGAAAGCGGTGATCGCGATGGCGGCGCCCAGGAACAGCGCGGTTTCCAGGAAGCGCGCCTGCGGCGAAAACAGCCCCGGCACATCGTGCAGCCACGGCGCCAGCGCGAAGGCCAGGGCGAACGGCACGGCGATGCCGGCCCACGACACCGCCAGGGCGCTGCGGTAGCGCGCCTGCAGGTGGGCCACGTTGAACTCCGTGCCGACCAGGAACATGTAGAGACCCACTCCCACCTGCCCGCCGACATACAGCATGTCCAGCGAGGCCGCCGGGAACAGCGCGCCCTGCATGCCCGGGGCGAGCGCGCCGAACAGGGAGGGTCCCAGTGCCACCCCCGCGATCATTTCCCCGACCACCTGGGGTTGGCCGATGCGTCGCGCCAGCGCGCCCGCTGCCCGGCACGCCAGGATGATCACCCCGACCTGGAGGAAAAAGTAGACCGACAGCTGGGGTGTGGACATCGTCGCCTGCGTTGCCGGATTGCGGACCGGTCAGCGACGCATCATAGGGTCACGGACAACGGGCCAGGAACACCCCGTGCGGCTCAGCGCGGCTTGGCGGGCAGCGGGAACGGCGTCACCACCTTCTCGCCGGTGATCGCATCGCGGATCGCGGACTGGCCTTTCCGCTCAACTTCCTCCACGCGGATGATGCTCTGCATGGGCAGGTGCAACACCTTGGTCGCGCCGAATTCGTCGCGCAACCGCTCTTCGGTGGGATCGACCACCAACCCTTCGTGGAGATCGAACACCAGGTCGGCGACTTCGGTGAAGCCCCACAGGGCGCTGGCGGCGACACGGCGCGCGTACAGCTCGTAGACCTTGGTGTGGTTGTGGAAGGTGATCTTGTAGAGCGCGTTCTTCATGCGCGGATTATAGGAGCGAGGGCAGGGAAGTGAGAGGAAAGAAGGGGGGCGTGAGCAAAGGCTGTACTGCTCACTTCTCATCTATCTCCTCTCGCTCCTCCCCTCAGTAACCTTGCCGCTTCCGCAAGCGGCGTGCGATCGCCGCGCGCACGAACAGGGCAAAGACCACCCCGAACAGGAAGCCGGCAATGTGGGCCCACCACGCCACCGCACCGAACGCCGGGCCGGTATAGGCGAACACCACCTGCAGCAGAGCCCAGATGCCGATCAGCAACGAGGCGGGTGCCTTCACGAACTCCAGGAACAGGCCCAGCGGCAGCACCACGCCCAGCTTGGCGGTGGGGAACAGCGCCAGGTAGGCGCCGATCACGGCGGAGATCGCACCGCTGGCGCCGATGATGACGCGGTCCGGCGTGCCGATGCTCAGTACCGCCGCCACGTTGGCCACGGCACCGCCGACGAGGAACAGCAACAGGAAGCGCCACGGCCCCATCGCCCGCTCCGACGGCAGCCCGAAGATCAGCAGGAACACCAGGTTGCCGAGCAGGTGCGCCCAGTCCGCATGCAGGAACAGCGCAGTGAACAGCCGCAGCACCGTGCCGCTCTGCAGCGACGCCAGCCAGACCTCCGGGGCCACCATGCCGCCGGTCAGTGCGCCCCAGCGGATCAGCAGATCGCCCTGTGCCGCATCTCCCCGCGTCAGCGCCCAACAGAACGTGGCCGACAGCAGGACGAGCAAGGTGGGCGTGGCCCAGCGGACGGGCGCCTTGCGACGGGAGGGGAGCGAAACGAACATGCGGCGGAACTCTACCTGCTCACCGTCCGGCTGCCCATGGTGCATCGCGACGAAACTGAATAGGGGCAATGACTTACGACGGATTGTTAGAGTTTAGTTAGCGGGTATACTGCATACGGCGTCGTATGTCGGGAGGGGCTTCCGGCAGGTCGAAAGGTGGACAACACACCCCGGCCTTCGCGACGCAGACGATCCTTGTACCCACGTCTCCGGAGAGATACAGATGGAATTCACCAAGAACCTGACCCGCGTCACCGCGCTGGCACTCGGCATCGCCGGTGTCCTCGCCTATGGCGATGTGCACGCGGCCGCCTTCCAGTTGAAGGAAAACAGCGTCAAGGCCCAGGGCCGCGCGATGGCCGGCTCGGCCTCCGCCAAGGGCGACGCTTCGGTGGTGGTCAACAACCCCGCCGTCATGTCCACGTTCACCGAGCGCACGCTGCAGGCCGACCTCACCGCGATCGACCTGTCCTACGAATTCTCCGGCGACGGCACCGCCGCGACCGGCACGCCGTTCCAGCAGCCGCTGACCGGCGGCAATGGTGGCGACGCCGGTGACGTGGCCGCCGTGCCCGCCGCGTCGTTCATCCTGCCCCTGAGCGGCGACTTCGAGTACCTGACGCTCGGCATGATGATCAGCGCGCCGTTCGGCCTGAAGACCGAATATGACGACGGCTGGAAGGGCCGTTACCACGCGCTGGAATCGGACGTGAAGATCGTCGACCTGACGCTGGCCGCATCGCTGGAGCTGAGCGACACCTTCTCGGTCGGCGCCGGCCTGATCTACGAGCACGCCGACGTCACCCTGTCCAACGCCGTGGATTTCGGCACCATCGTCTGCAGCCGCAGCCCGGCCGCGTGCGTCGGCCCGACCGCGCAGTTCGGCCCGCAGCGCAATGACGGCTTCGCCAGCATCAACGGCACGCACAACGGCCTGGGCTGGATCGTCGGTGTCAACTGGCGTCCGAGCGACAAGTGGTCGCTGGGCTATTCGCACCGTTCCGAAGTCGACCACGAGCTGGATGGCGACTCCGTGTTCGAAGTGCCGGCCAACGTCCGCGCCGCGCTGGGCAACAGCGTCTTCATCAACGGCGGCGGCGGTGCCGACCTGACGACCCCGGCGGTCGATGCGTTCAGCGCCACCTACTACGCCACCGACCGCTTCACCGTCATGGCCGAAGTCACCCGCACCGACTGGTCGTCGCTGCAGGAGATCCGCATCGAGTTCGACAACCCCGCGCAGCCCGACTCGGTCGAGGAGTACAACTGGGACGAGAACTGGTTCTACTCGATCGGTGGCGAATACAAGTTCAGCGATGCGTTCACCTTCCGTGCCGGCGTGGCCCGCGACGACTCCCCGGTGAGCCGCCCGTACCGCACCCCGCGCCTGCCCGACCAGGACCGCATGTGGTACTCGCTGGGCCTGACCTGGAACGTGTCCGAGCACTTCGAGCTGAGCGCCAGCTACGTGAAGATCGACATCGTCGATACGCCCGAAGTGGACCTGACCACCAGCACGCGCGCGCGCCTGGTCGGCGACTTCGAAGGCGGCGCCGACCTGTTCGGTGTGTCGATGCAGTACAAGTTCTGATCGCACCACGGATCCGGACCACGAGAAACCCCGCTTCGGCGGGGTTTTTCTTTGCCCTGGCAAACACGCGATCCGTAGCGTGCGCCATGCGCACGACCCGCGGTGATGGTTCATGCATGGTGCTTTGAAGCCCCTTCCCCGGCGGGAGAGGGGTTGGGGTGAGGGTCAGGCGGAGTGGTGGAGGCTCAGCGGTCCGCACACCCGCATCCGGCGCCCCGGCCACGCCACGCCGTATCGCGTACGGGGCAGGCTCTCTTCCCGGAGTGAGAACATCAAACAGCCGTAGCGTGCGCTGAGCGCACGGCGCGCGGTGATGGGTTCAGTGGTCGTGCGCGTGGCGCACGCTACGTCCGTCAGGCGCTCGAACCCATCTCCCGCCGAGAGCATCCAGCGCACAGCGCACGCGTTGCCGTCAGTACGGCAGCCCCGTCACGTCCAGGTCGATCGACCACAGGCTGGCCGCGCCGGTGAGGAACAGCGTGCGCCGGTCCTCGCCACCGAAGGCCGCGTTGGTGATGTTCGCATCCACGCGGATGGTCGCCAGAACCTGACCGGTCGGCGAAAACACGCGCACGCGCCGTTCGCCGTGTTCGGTCACGTAGAGGTTCCCCAGGCAGTCGATGGCCAGGCCATCGCCGCCGCTGATGCGCGCGAGGTCGCGTCCGTCGCCCGGCACGCCATCGCGCAGCGGATAAGCGCGCAACACATCGCCGTCGTCGGTGCCGCCGGCCACGTACAGGGTGCCGCCCTCCGGCGACAGTGCGATCCCGTTGGGGTTGCGCAGTGTGTCGTCGACCACGTTCGTGGTGCCGTCGCGATAGCGGTACACCCGCGTCAGCGGCTGGCCACCGGGCGCGGCCTTGCGCTGGTAGTCCGGGTCGGTGAAGTACAGCGTGCCGTCGGCGGCCATCACCAGATCGTTCGGCGAATTGAACGGCGCGCCCTCGAAGGTCGAGACCAGTGCCGTCCGCGTGCCGTCGTCCAGATCGACGCGCGCCACCTGTTTGCGGTCGTGCGTGGCGGCGATCAGGTGGCCTTCCGTATCCAGCGCAAGCCCGTTGCTGCCACTGTCCTCCACCGCGGTCTCCCAGCGGTCCGGCGGCGTGAAGCGGCGGATGCGCGAGGGAAAGCGGCCGCTGTGCACGAAATCCGACAGGTACAGCGCGCCGTCCTTCCACACCGCGCCCTCGTACAGGCGGTCCTGGCCGTCGTCGGCCTTCGCGGCGGCCACGCGCGTGGCCGTCATTTCGCCCGCGGGTGCGCGACCCGGGTCGGCCGGGCAGACCGAACGGTAGGCAGATGCATGAGCGAGCGGCAGGGCGCCGCACAGGACGAGGGCGAGGGCAAGGCGATGGCGTCGCGGCATGGCGGTCTCTTACTCAGGCGGGATGCCAGCGTACCTCGATCCGGTTGCGCCCCTTGTGCTTGGCGTCGTAGAGCGCCTCGTCGGCGAGCCGGATCAGCGTTTCGCAGGGGGCATGGCGGTCGGCGGAGAACGAGATGCCCAGGCTCACGGTGACGCGGATGTTGCGATGGGCGGGCGCGAACTCCAGCATCATCACCTGCCAGCGGATGCGTTCGGCCAGGGCGTGCGCGGTGTCGGCCTGCGTGTTGCGCAAGACCAGCATGAATTCCTCGCCGCCCAGCCGCGCGAACAGATCCTCGCTGCGGATGCAGCCGCGAACCACGTCGGAGAAGCGCTGCAGTACCCGGTCGCCGGTTTCATGGCCTTGGTCGTCGTTGACCGCCTTGAAGTGGTCCAGGTCCAGCACGATCACGGCAAGCCCGTGCTCCCCGGCGGCGCGCGTGCCGAGCGCCTGCAGCTCGTTGTCCAGCCCGCGCCGGTTCAAGGCGCCCGTCAGCGGATCGAACAGCGCGCCGCGCCGCAAGGGCTCCGCCGCACGGAAACTGGCCAGCATCAGCATGCAGAAATTGAGCAGGAACCAGATGGACAGGTCCAGGTTCACCCACATCGGGTTGGGGCCGTAACGTCCGGTCAGCGCGGCCAGCAGGTCTCCTCCGTACAGCCACAGCAGCACCCCGCAGCCCACGATCATCAGGCGCGCCGGGACGTGGTCGGGCGCGCCGCGCAGCGCGAACAGATGCCGCACCATGACCAGCAGCACGATCACTTCCGTGGCGCTCATCGCCGCGCCCTGAGCCTCCACGCCGCCCCCCAGGGCCACGCCAGCCAGCGAGAAGCCCAGGCACAGCGGCAGCAATGCGCGTTCCCACAGGGCCAGCGCGCGCTGTTGCACGAACTGGATGATCGACCACGCCAGTCCGACCAGCCCCGCGCACGCGAGCACGCCACCGGCACCGGCGATGCCGTCCGCGAGCGATTCATTGCCGGCGCGCACGAGCGTCTGCGCCGTGCCATCCAGCATCGCCGCGCCGAGTGAATAGAGGAAATGCGCCACACCCCAGGTGGCGATGCCGCGCACGCCGCGCGAGACCCTGCCCACGTAGAGGAACAGCGCCAGCAGCACGGCGGCCAAGGCGCAGTCGCTGAGCAGCAGGTTGTAGAAGTCGGTCGTCATGCGTCGGTTGGAGCCCTGCTGGCCTTTGAACATCCTGTCGCTGCAGGAACGCAGGAAACGGTGCATTCCGGCAGGCTCGCTGCGCGATGCTGGCGCAGTCGCGGCGGAAGTTCAGCGACGGCGACCACGGATCGGCAGGATCGCGGCGACACCGCCGCCCGCATCAGTGCCGTGGGCCATGTCCCACGAAAAAGCCCCGCATGGGCGGGGCTCGGTGTCCGGCATCGAGCGAAAAACGACGCGTTACGTCATTCGCCCAGCGTCAGCAGCGACGCGTTGCCGCCGGCCGCGGTCGTGTTGACGGTGACGGTCTTCTCGGTGGCGAAGCGCGGCAGGTAGTGCGGTCCACCCGCCTTCGGGCCCGTGCCCGACAGGCCCTGGCCGCCGAACGGCTGAACCCCCACCACGGCGCCGATCTGGTTGCGGTTGACGTACACGTTGCCGACCTTCACGCGCGCCGCGATGCGGTCTACGGTTTCGTCGATGCGCGAGTGCACGCCCAGGGTCAGACCGTAGCCTGTTGCGTTGATCTGGTCGATCACCGCATCCAGCTGGTCGGCCTTCCACCGGACCACGTGCAAGGCGGGTCCGAAGATTTCCTTGTGCAACTGGTCCAGCGACGTCAGCTCCCACGCGCGCGGCGCGAAGAACGTGCCGTGTGCAGTGTCCTCGCCTGCGTTCGCCTGCTTGATCAGGCGCGCTTCCTTCGCCATGCGTGCGGCGTGGTCGTCGAGGATCTTCAGCGCGTCGGCATCGATCACCGGGCCGACGTCGGTCGACAGCAGGCCCGGATCGCCGATCTTCAGTTCATCCATCGCGCCGGCGAGCATGGTCATCACCTTGTCGGCGATGTCGTCCTGCACGAACAGCACGCGCGCCGCCGAGCAGCGCTGGCCGGCGGAGGTGAAGGCCGAGCCCATCGCATCCTTCACCAGCTGCTCCGGCAGCGCGGACGAGTCGGCGATGAAGGCGTTCTGGCCGCCGGTCTCGGCGATCAGCGTGGCGATCGGGCCGGCATCGCGGCTGGCCAGCGCGCGGTTGATCGCGCGCGCGGTCTCGGTGGAACCGGTGAAGGCGACGCCGGCCACGCGCGGATCCTTGGTCAGCGCAGCGCCGACGGTGGCGCCGTCGCCGGGCAGGAACTGCAGCACCGACTCGGGAATGCCGGCCTCGTGCAGCAGCTTCACCGCCGCGTGGCCGATCAGGTTGGTCTGCTCCGCCGGCTTGGCGATCACGCTGTTGCCAGCGGCGAGCGCGGCGCTGACCTGCCCCAGGAAGATCGCCAGCGGGAAGTTCCACGGGCTGATGCAGACGAACACGCCGCGGCCCTGCAGCTGCAGCTGGTTGGATTCTCCGGTCGGGCCGGGCAGGTGTTCCGGCGCGCCGAACTGCGTGCGCGCCTGCGCGGCGTAATAGCGCAGGAAATCGACCGCCTCGCGCACCTCGGCGACGCTGTCGGGGATGGTCTTGCCGGCTTCCTTCACGCACAGCGCGATGTAGTCGGGCAGGCGCTGTTCCAGCAGATTGGCGGCGTGCTCGAGGATGGCGGCGCGACTCGCGGCCGGCGTGCGATCCCAGGCGGGCTGCGCGGCGACGGCATTGGCCAATGCCTTCTCGACGGCGGCGCTGTCGGCGGGCTGCCATTCGCCGACCGTCTGGCGGCGGTCGGCCGGATTGGTCACCGGCAGCGCGTTGCCGGACACGACGGCGCCCGGCACCAGCGGCGCCGCGCGCCACGGCTTGACCGCCGCGTTGATGCGCTCGGCGAGCGCGCGCAGGTCGTTGTCGTTGGCGAGGTTGGCGCCCATGGAGTTGTTCCTGTCAGAAGAGGCGATGGGAGCCGGCTGGCTCCGGAAAAGATCGACCGGCAGCGGGATGCGCGGATGCGGGATGGAATCGAATTCGGACACCGTCTGCACCGGGTCGCGCACGAGGTCCTCGATGGCGACGTTCTCGTCGGTGATGCGGTTGACGAAGCTGCTGTTGGCGCCGTTCTCGAGCAGGCGCCGCACGAGGTACGGCAGCAGGTCCTCGTGGGAGCCGACCGGCGCGTAGACGCGGCACGGCGTGTCGAGCCGGTGCTTCGGCACCACTTCGGCGTACAGGTCGTCGCCCATGCCATGCAGCTTCTGGTGCTCGTAGGGGCGACCTGCGGCGATGAAGCGGATCGCGGCGATGGTCTGCGCGTTGTGGGTGGCGAACATCGGGTACAGCGCGTCGCCGTGGTCGAGCATGCGGCGCGCATTGGCGAGGTACGAGACGTCGGTGTTCGGCTTGCGGGTGAACACCGGGTAGCCCGGATGGCCATCGATCTGCGCGCGCTTGATCTCGGCATCCCAGTACGCGCCCTTCACCAGGCGCACCGGCATGCGGCGACCGACGCGGCGGGCGAGGTCGGCCAGGAAGTCGATCACGTACGGCGTGCGCTTCTGGTAGGCCTGCACGGCCAGGCCATAGCCCTCCCAGCCGGCCAGCGAGTCGTCGGAGAACGTCGCCTCGATCAGGTCCAGCGACAGCTCCAGGCGGTCGGCTTCTTCGGCATCGATGGTGAAGCCGATGCCATACGACTTGGCCAGCTGCGCCAGTTCGAGGATCGCCGGCGCCAGCTCGCGCATCACCCGGGTGCGCTTGGCGTGTTCGTAGCGCGGGTGCAGCGCGGACAGCTTGATCGAGATGCTCGGCGCCGCCAGCACGTCCGCGAACGGGCCGGTGCGGCCGATCGCGTGGATCGCCTGGCGATAGGCCTCCAGGTAGCGCGCCGCATCCTTCGTGGTCAGCGCGCCCTCGCCCAGCATGTCGAACGAATAGCGGTAGTCGGCGTTGTCGCCCTTGCGGCTGCGGGCCAGCGCCTCGTCGATGGTGCGGCCCATGACGAACTGGTGCCCCATGATCCGCATGGCCTGGCGTACCGCCAGCCGGATGACCGGCTCGCCCACGCGGCCGACCAGGCGCTTGAAGGCGCCCGGCACGTCGGCGCGGGTCAGGTCGTTCAGGTTGACCAGCTTGCCGGTCAGCATCAGCCCCCAGGTGGAGGCGTTCACCAGCACCGAGTCGCTCTGGCCGAGGTGCTTTTCCCAGTCGGCGTCGCCCAGCTTGTCGCGGATCAGCTTGTCCGCGGTCTCCTGGTCCGGAATGCGCAGCAGCGCCTCGGCCACGCACATCAACAGCACGCCTTCCTCGCTGCCGAGGTCGTACTGGCGCATGAAGGCCTCGATCGCGCCCTGGTCCTGCGCGCGCGCGCGGACCCGTTTCACCAGGTCCACGGCCAGCTTCTGCGCCTGGACCTGTTCGTCGGCCGGCAGGCGGGCCTGTCCGAGCAGTTCGCGGACGTGTTCGGTCTCGTCGCGCAGCCAGGCGGCCGTGATGGCGGCACGCAGCGCGGCCGGGGGTGCGGGAAGCTCGGGAGAGACGACGGCGCCGACCGGTGGAGCGGCGGATGGGGCGACAGGCGAAGGGGTCGACATGACGGCGGGGCAGTCCAAAGGCAGTCCATTAGTTTAGGACGGCGCGGCCGGGCCGGATATGCCCGCGGCGACCGCGCGCACGGGCCGCGGCAGGGCGGTCGTCCGGGCGGTGACGCCGGTCGCGGAATCGCCGCGCGAAGGCGCCGCGCCGTGTTTGCGGAGGATTCGCGCGCCTTGTGCAGGATCAATGAAACTTGCCGCAAAGTGTGCCGGGAGCTACCATTCAGCGGTTTTCCGCAGCCCGGATCGTGTGGCGGACGACATGATCGAAAGGGTGCCGTCATCGTGGGACGGGCGTGGTGCGCAGCTCCGGTTGCGGCCGCCCCGCGCGTTGACGCGCCGCCAGTTCATCCTGTTGTTCGTGGCGCTGTCGGGCGCGATGTGGATCGTCGCCATGCTGGGCTGGTGGGGAGGCAATGCCTTCGCGCCGGCCTTTGCATTGCTCCATTCGGCCATCGTGGCCACGGCGCTGAGGGCGCTGTGGCGCAGCGGCGACCGGGGCGAGGAGATCCGCATCGGTCCCGAGGCGGTGGAGGTGGTCACCTCCGACGCCGGGGTGGTGTTCCGGGCGCACCCGTACTGGGTACGGCTGGGGATCGAGCGGGAAGGCGAAAGGATTTCGCTGGCATCCAGCGGCAGGCGGGTCCGGGTGGGCGACTTCCTGGGGCCGGCCGAACGCCGGGAGCTGGCGGACACGTTGCAGGATTTACTGGCGGCCGCGAGCGGCCGCAACCGATGACGCATTGGGGTCTAGGCAATGACGCAAGTGAATGGGATGTGGAAGCGGTTGGTGACGGCCTGCACGCTGCTGGCGATGCCGGCGCTGGCCTGGGCGCAGTCGGCCGACCCGCACCGGTGGCAGCTGAACATGGGCAAGGGCGTCACCGCGTCCTCGCAGCATGCCTATGACGCGCACATGATCGCGCTGTGGGTCTGCATCGTGATCGGCGTCATCGTGTTCGGCGCGATGGGCTACGCGATGTTCAAGTTCCGCCATTCCAAGGGCGCGGTGCCGGCGCAGTTCAGCCACAACACCACGGCCGAGATCATCTGGACCGTCATCCCGGTGCTGATCCTGGTGGTCATGGCCTGGCCGGCCACCGCCAAGCTGATCGCCATGTACGACACCCGCGATGCCGAGATGACCGTCAAGGTCACCGGCTACCAGTGGATGTGGAAGTACGACTACCTGGGCGAGGACGTCTCCTTCACCAGCCGGCTGGACCGCGAGTCCGACCGCATCCGCCAGAGCGGCGAGAAGCCGGACCTGGCGAAGAACCCGCACTACCTGCTGGACGTCGACAACCAGCTGGTCCTGCCGACCAATACCAAGATCCGTTTCGTCATCACCGCCGACGACGTGATCCACGCCTGGTGGGTGCCGGCGCTGGGCTGGAAGCAGGATGCGATCCCGGGCATCGTCAACGAGGCCTGGACCGACATCAAGGAACCCGGCATCTACCGCGGCCAGTGCGCCGAGCTGTGCGGCAAGGACCACGGCTTCATGCCGATCGTCGTGAAGGCTGTGCCGAAGGCCGAGTTCGAGCAGTGGCTGGCGTCGAAGAAGCCCGCTCCGGCCGCCGAACCCGCTCCGGCCGCGCCGGTGGAACCGGCCGCTCCGGCCGACGCCACGACGGCCCCGGCCGCTGAAGCCGCCCCTACCGCCGAGACGCCCGCGCCGACCGCGCAGGGCTGATCGACCGTCCGCACCAGCTGCAAGAGATTACGAACATGGCCAACACCGCTGTCGATCATCACGACGATCACCACGGTCACCAGCAGAGCTTCATCGAGCGGTGGTTCTTCTCCACGAACCACAAGGACATCGGTACGCTCTACCTGATCTTCAGCTTCATCATGTTCATCATCGGCGCGGGCATGTCGGTGATCATCCGTGCCGAGCTGATGGTGCCGGGCCTGCAGTTCGTCAGCCCCGAGTTCTTCAACCAGATGACCACGGTGCATGCGCTGGTCATGATCTTCGGTGGCGTGATGCCGGCGTTCGTCGGCCTGGCCAACTGGATGATCCCGCTGCAGGTCGGTGCGCCGGACATGGCGCTGCCGCGCATGAACAACTGGTCCTTCTGGATCATGCCGTTCGCCTTCACCCTGCTGCTGATGTCGCTGTTCCTGCCGGGCGGCGCGCCGGCCGGTGGCTGGACGCTGTACCCGCCGCTGTCGCTGCAGGGCGGCTACAACGTCGCCTTCACCATCTTCGCGATCCACATGATGGGCGTCAGCTCGATCATGGGCGCCATCAACATCATCGCCACCGTGCTGAACATGCGCGCGCCGGGCATCGACCTGCTGAAGATGCCGATCTTCTGCTGGACCTGGCTGATCACCGCGTTCCTGCTGATCGCGGTGATGCCGGTGCTGGCGGGCGCGGTGACCATGCTGCTGACCGACAAGTTCTTCGGCACCAGCTTCTTCAACGCGGCCGGTGGCGGCGACCCGGTGATGTACCAGCACATCTTCTGGTTCTTCGGTCACCCCGAGGTCTACATCATGATCCTGCCGGCGTTCGGCGTGGTGTCGGAAATCATCCCGACCTTCAGCCGCAAGCCGCTGTTCGGCTACCAGGCCATGGTGTACGCGACCGCCTCGATCGCCTTCCTGTCGTTCATCGTATGGGCGCACCACATGTTCACGGTGGGCATGCCGCTGGGCGGCGAGATCTACTTCATGTTCGCCACCATGCTGATCGCCATCCCGACCGGCGTGAAGGTGTTCAACTGGGTCAGCACGATGTGGCGCGGCTCGCTGTCCTTCGAGACGCCGATGCTGTGGGCCGTGGGCTTCGTCATCCTGTTCACCATCGGCGGTTTCTCCGGCCTGATGCTGGCGATCGTGCCGGCGGACTTCCAGTACCACGACACCTACTTCGTGGTGGCGCACTTCCACTACGTGCTGGTGACCGGCGCGCTGTTCTCGATCATCGCCGCCACCTATTACTGGTGGCCGAAGTGGACCGGCCGCATGTACAGCGAGTTCTGGGGCAAGGTCCATTTCTGGTGGACGATCGTGTTCGTCAACCTGCTGTTCTTCCCGCAGCACTTCCTGGGCCTGGCCGGCATGCCGCGCCGCATCCCGGACTACAACCCGGTGTTCGCGGACTGGAACCTGATCAGCTCGATCGGTGCGTTCGGCATGTTCGTCACGCCCTTCATGATGGCCGCCATCCTGTGGTCCTCGCTGCGCAGCGGCAAGAAGGCCGAGGCGCGCGCCTGGGAGAACGCGAAGGGGCTGGAGTGGACCGTGCCGTCGCCGGCGCCGCACCACACCTTCACCACGCCGCCGGTCATCCGGGACGGCGACCTGGCGCACGGCGACGTGACGCACTGAACGCCTGACCGCGACCGCATGAACGTCCCCGCCTTCACCCCCGAAGAACTCGCGCGCCGCCGCAGGGCAGTGCTGCGGACCGCGTGGGTGATCGGCGGCATCGCCTTCGCCATCTTCGTGGCCTTCATCGGCCGCGCGGTGCTGGCCGCATGACGGCGGCGAAGTCCAACTCGGCCGGCCTGTTCAAGCTGGTCGGCGTGGCGATGGCGGTGTTCGTGCTGACGTTCTCGCTGGTGCCGCTGTATCGCATCGCCTGCGAGAAGGTGTTCGGCATCCGCCTGGAGCAGGGCCCGGGCCAGGCCGCCGCGGCGGCCGCCGCCAAGGCGAAGCGCACGGTCACCGTGCAGTTCGACGGCGGCGTGAACTCCAAGCTGCCGTGGGCCTTCAAGCCGGAACAGCTGACCATGCAGGTGGTGCCCGGCGAGCTCTACGAAGCGAAGTATTTCGCTCGCAACGACAGCGACAAGGCCGTCGTCGGCAGCGCCGTGCCGTCGGTCGCGCCGGCGCGCGCGTCGGGCTACTTCACCAAGACCGAGTGTTTCTGCTTCACCGCCCAGACGCTGCAGCCCGGCGAAAGCCGCGACATGCCGGTCCGCTTCATCGTGGACCAGGACCTGCCGGCGGAAGTGAAGACGATCACCCTGTCGTATACCTTCTTCAAGAACGACGCCCTGACCGCGCAGATCGGCACGGGCAATGCGTCGACTTCGCCGCTCGCGGCCCCCTGACTTCGCCTTAGCAACCGGAAGCATCGCCATGGCAAACGCCCCATCGCCAGACGCCAACATCTACTTCGTGCCGCACAGCTCCAAGTGGCCGTTCGTGGGTTCCATCGCCATGTTCGTCACCATGGTCGGCGTGGCCAGCTGGCTCAACGACCTGTCGTTCGGCATGTGGACGTTCTACGCCGGCGTGGTTGGCCTGTGCGCCACGCTGTTCATGTGGTTCGGCGACGTGATCCGCGAGTCGGTCAGCGGCCACTACAACCGCCAGGTGGACGTGTCGTTCCGCATGGGCATGGTGTGGTTCATCTTTTCGGAAGTGATGTTCTTCGCGGCCTTCTTCGGCGCGCTGTTCTATGCCCGCACGCTCGCGTTGCCGTGGCTGGGCGGGGAAGGCGACGGCGTGATGACCAACAGCCTGCTGTGGGAAGGCTTCTCGGCCGCGTGGCCGAGCGCCGGCCCGGGCCAGGTGGGCGGCCAGTTCCAGACCATCCCGGCGTGGGGCCTGCCGCTGCTCAACACGCTGATCCTGCTGACCTCCGGCGTCACCATCACCATCGCGCACCATGCGCTGAAGGCCGGCAACCGCAGCCAGCTGCTGATCTGGCTGGGCGCCACGGTGCTGCTGGGCTGCGTGTTCCTGTTCTTCCAGGCCGAGGAATACGTCCACGCGTACAAGGAACTGAACCTGACGCTGGGCTCGGGCATCTACGGCTCCACGTTCTTCATGCTGACCGGCTTCCACGGCCTGCATGTGACGCTGGGTACGATCATGCTGGCCATCATCTGGTTCCGTTGCGCCAAGGGCCACTTCACCAAGGACGACCACTTCGGCTTCGAAGCCGTGGCTTGGTACTGGCACTTCGTGGACGTGGTGTGGCTGGGCCTGTTCCTGTTCGTCTACGTGCTGTAAGCGCGGGCGACGCCGCAACGAAGAAAGGGCCGGCAATGCCGGCCCTTTTCTTTTGCCCGGTTGGCGCGGGGTGCCGCGCGCGGGACAATGCGTGCTCAGCCGGGATTGATGCCGTGCGGCTGGATCCAGCCCATCTTGATGGCCAGCACGACCAGCAGGATCAGGCCAACGGAGAGGGCGATGCGGCGCGTCAGCGCGTTGACGGTGCGCTTGCTCTCGCCCTTGTCGACCAGCATGTAGTACAGGCCTGCGCCCAGGTTCCAGACGATGAGGATGAGGAAAGCGATGATCAGCAGGGTTTTCAGCGAATCGTTCATGGCGTCCTCGACGGGACTTCGGCAGTGAGGCGCGCATTATCGCTCTCCCCGGGTGAGCCCGCGGTGGGTGCGACACTCGGACGCAGTCCATGAGCCGCCACATGCCGCTGCCGGTCGGCTGGACCCTGGCGGTGCTGGCCATGTCGCTGTTCGGCAGCCTGGGTGCCTGGCAGTGGGGGCGGGCAGAGCAGAAGGAGGCGATGCTGGCCGAGACCGCCCGCGTGCTGGCGGACCGGCAGCCGCAGCCGCTGGCGTCGGCCGCGGACAAGGCGCGGTCGCAGGCCTACGACTGGGCGGCCGGCGAGGGCGAATTCCTGCCTGCGCCGGCCATCCTGCTCGACAACCAGACCCGCGACCGCCAGCCCGGCGTGCGCGCGTATCGTGTCTTCCAGCCGGCCGATGCGGGAGCGCCGCTGCTGGTGGAACTGGGCTGGCTGCCGGTGCCGGGCAACCGCGTGATGCCGGCCGTGGCGCCGCTGTCGGGTCCCCAGCGCATCACCGGACTGCTGGTGCCGCCGCCATCGGAAGGCATCGCCCACGCGCCGCCCAGCGCGCAGCCGGATGGCAGCTTGCTGGTGATCGCGCTGCAGCGGCAGGAGATCGGCCAGGCGCTGGGCCTGCCTTCATTGGCGCCGCGTGTGCTGAAACTGGATCCGGACCTGCCGCTGGGCTATGCGCGCGACCTGGACATCCTGCCCAACACGCTGCCCCCGGAGCGCCACATCGGCTATGCCGTGCAGTGGTTCGGACTGGCGGGTGCCGTGCTGGTGACGGCACTGGTGCTGACCTGGCGCAGCCGGCGTGGTGCGCGGAAGGGGCAATGATCCCGCGGGCGTGAGAAAATGCGTCCATGGACCCAAAACCATTCGATCCCGCCCAGCGGCGTCGCGGGCGGTGGATGCTCGTCGGCCTGTTCGCCTTGTTCTTCGGCACCGTGTTCGGCGCCGGCATCCTGCGTTTTTCCGGCTGGCAACCCGCCTCGCACAAGAACCACGGGGTGATGCTGCAGCCGCCGACGGACGCGCGCGATCTTTCGCTGACGCTGGCCGACGGTGGCCGCTACGACTGGACGCCCGCCGAGCGTCGCTGGCGCATCGTCGCCGCCCCGGCGCCGGACTGCGCGCAGGCCTGCACCCGGCTCGCCCGCGACCTGGACAAGGTCTGGCAACTGTTCGGCCACAACGCCGACGAAGTGGACATCCTCTGGATCGGCGACTATCCCGCCGATGCCCCCCGCCATGCGGCCCTGCGCGAGGTGCGTGCCAACGATCCCCTGCGCGCGCGCCTGCCGCAGGTCGACGACGCGGCGGGTACGCCGGTCTACGTGATCGATCCCCATGGCTTCGTCATCCTGCGCTATGCCCCCGGCTTCGATCCGGGCGGCCTGCGCACGGATGTGTCCAAGCTGATCAAGCTCATCTGAGCCGCTCACAGAACCGCCGATGATGACTACCCCCGCCCGCTCCGTCCTCTCCCGTCCTGCTGTCTACAAGCACTTCCACCGCATCGCTTGGCTCGCGGTCGCACTGACCCTGTGCGTCGTCGTGTTCGGCGCCTTCGTGCGCCTGTCCGATGCCGGGCTGAGCTGCCCCGACTGGCCGACCTGCTACGGCCGTGCCGCGTGGCCGAAAGCGGTCGATGAAGCGGCCTCCCACGTCGCCAGCGAGATCCGGCCGTTCGAAACCCACAAGGCGTGGCGCGAACAGGTGCACCGCCACCTCGCCGCGTCGCTGGGCGTGCTGGTGCTGGTGCTGGCGCTGCTCGCCGCACGCCGCCGGCGCTGGGGCATCGCGCAGATCCTGATCGCCGCCGGGCTGGTCGGCGCGGCGATCCCGCTGTACATGCACGGCGAGCACGTGGAAGCGTCCGTACTTGCGGTCATCGGCGAAGCGATCCTGCTGTTCGCGGCATTGCGTTGGACGAACATCGACCTGGCGCGCGCCGGTGCGCTGACGCTGGCGGTGATCATCTTCCAGGCGCTGCTCGGCATGTGGACGGTCACCTGGCTGCTGAAACCCATCGTCGTGATGGGGCACCTGCTCGGCGGCCTGACCACGTTCTCGCTGCTCGTCTGGATGGCGTGGCGGGCCACCGGCCGGCCGATCACGCTGGCCGATGCGAGCGTGCTGCGCCGCTGGCTGATCGGCGGGCTGGCATTGCTCGGCATCCAGATCGCGCTGGGCGGCTGGGTCAGCGCGAATTACGCCGCCCTGGCCTGCGGCCTGGATTTTCCGAAATGCGTGGGCCAGTGGGCGCCACCGGCGGATTTCCGCGAAGGCTTCGTGCTGTGGCGTGGCATCGGCGTGGACTACGAAGGGGGCGTGCTCGATGGTGCGGCCCGCATTGCGATCCAGCTCGCCCATCGCGCGATGGCGGTGGTGGTGGCGCTGTACGTGCTGGCGCTGGCGCTTCGCCTGTTCCGCACCCCCGGCATGCGCAGCTGGTCGCTGACGCTGGGGGTGCTGATCGCCGCGCAGGTCACGCTGGGCATCCTCAACGTGAAGCTCAACCTGCCGCTGCCGGTGGCCGTTGCGCACAACGCCGGTGCCGTGCTGCTGCTGTTCACCCTGGTCTCGCTGACCGCGCGCCTGCGCAGGCCGGACTGATGGCATCGACGTTCCGCCAGTACTGGGACCTGACCAAGCCGCGCGTGGTGGCGCTGATCGTGTTCACCGCGATCGTCGGCATGTTCCTCGCCATCGACGGCCTGCCCGACGGCGCGGAGCTGCTGCGCGGCGCGCTGGGCTTCCTCGGCATCTGGCTGGCCGCCTCCAGCGCCGCCGCGATCAACCAGCTGCTCGACGCGCGCATCGACGCGAAGATGGCGCGTACCTCGTGGCGCCCGCTGGTGCAGGGCCAGGTGAAGCCGTGGCAGGCGCTGGTGTTCGCGCTGGTCCTGGCGGCGTTGTCGATGGCGATCCTGGTGATCTGGGTCAACACGATCACCGCGATCCTGACCTTCGCCTCGCTGATCGGCTATGCCGTGGTCTACACGGTGTTCCTGAAGCGCGCCACGCCGCAGAACATCGTCATCGGTGGCATCGCCGGTGCTGCGCCGCCGCTGCTGGGCTGGGCCACCATGACCGGCATGCAGGGCGAGTGGGACTGGCCGCACGCGCTGCTGCTGGTGCTGATCATCTTCGTGTGGACGCCGCCGCATTTCTGGGCGCTGGCGATCTTCCGCCGCGAGGACTACGCCCGCGCACTGGTGCCGATGCTGCCGGTGACGCATGGCGTGACATACACGCGCTGGCAGATCCTGTTCTACACGGTACTGCTGGTCGAAGTGACGGTGCTGCCGGTGGTGTTCGGCATGAGCGGCTTCTTCTACCTGGGGGGCGCGCTGGTGCTGGGCGCGGTGTTCCTCTGGTACGCGTGGCGATTGCTGGATCCGCCGGACGACTTCTTTCCGATGCGTGTCTTCAACTACTCCATCGTCTACCTGATGGCGCTGTTCGCGTTCCTGCTGGTCGATCATTGGGCGATGCCGATGCTGCGGCCCGCGGCGGCGGCGTCCGGCATCGAGTTCGTGCCGGCGGGATAAAGTTGAGCTGTTGTGGGAGCGACGTCAGTCGCGAAATGAGCGCCATGAATGCGTCATCGCGACTGACGTCGCTCCCACGGGAAGCATGCTCACCGTGGTGCGTCAGGGTTTGCCCAACTGCTCCGCCACCACCGGCTCCAGCGACGTCAATCCCGCCTTGCGACCGAGCTCCAGCGCTTCCTCGCGTGGCACACCCCGCGTCGCCGCATCCAGTGCCAGCAGTGCGCCAACGCGGTTGCCCGAGGCGCAATGCAGCAGCACGTCGCCATTCTGTGCCCTCAGCAGTTCGCCCAACGCTTTCGCGTTCGCCGGGGTGACGTCGTCCTTGCCAGCGATCGGCAAAGCGATGTAGTTCAGGCCCAGCCGCTGCGCTCCAGCGGCCTCGTCGTAGCCGCGATCTTCCTGCGCGCCGCGCAGGTCGATCACCGTGCGCACGCCCTGCGACTTCAGGCGCACGAGATCGTCCTGCGATGGCTGGCCACCCGTGTGCAGGCCGGGCTGCGGCTGGGTGAAGTCGCGGGCATGGGCGGCGAGCGGCGGGCAGCCCGCCAGGAGGAGGAACAGCAAAGAAGCGAAGCGGATCATCGTGGGCTCCTCAGTGGCGGCCGATACGGGCCTGCAGCAGCGTGCGCAGTTCGTACTTGTCGGTTTCGTCCAGGCCCTGGCTGCGCTGCTTGGCCTGCAGTTCCTCGAGTCGTTGCTGCAGCATCTGTTTTTCCAGTTGCACGGCGGCGTCGAGGAGTTCCTGGCGCCAGCTGTCCTCGTCGCCGGGCAGGTCCTGCATCGCGAGCTTCTGCAGGGCGGCGGCCTCGTCGCGTTCCGCGAAGTGCTCAAGCAGCACACCGGTGGTGATGTCGGGGCGTGCATGCACCAGGTCGATCAGTTCCAGCAACAGCTCCATGCCCGCTAGGCGCAATGCGGAAAAACCGTGCGTCGACTCGATGGACAACGCCAGCGCGGGCTTGTGCAGCAGGCGCACGATGATGCTGCGGACGAGGCTCGGTTTGGTGTGCCCCGCCTGCGTGGGTACCGCGCGACGTGACGTTGGCGGGGATGAGGCGACCGGCGTGCCAGCGCTGCCGGCGCCGACACCGGTGATCTCGGTCAGGCGCTGGCGCATCAGGTCGCCGAACGCGCCGTCGGGAATCTGCGCCAGCAACGGGCGCGCGCGCTCGGCCAGGCGTGCCTTGCCGTCGAGCGTGGACAGTTTGATGTCCTTGGCCAGTTCGTCGAAGAAGAACTGCGACAGCGGCGTCGCCTGCTGCAGGCGCGCATCGAAACCGACCGCGCCTTCCTGCCGCACGATGGTGTCGGGGTCCTCGCCATCGGGCAGGAACAGGAAGAACGCCTGGCGCCCGTCCTTCATGCGCGGCAGTACCGATTCCAGTGCGCGCCACGCGGCACGCTGGCCCGCGGCATCGCCGTCGAAGCAGAAGTACACGTCGGGCGCATTGCGGAACAGCAGCTCGGCGTGTTCGGGCGTGGTGGCGGTGCCCAGCGTGGCCACGGCTTCCTTCACCCCGAACTGGAACAGCGAGACCACGTCCATGTAGCCCTCGACCACCACCAGGCGCGCGATCTTCTGGTTGGCCTGCTTCACCTGCCACAGGCCGTAGAGTTCGCGGCCCTTGTGGAACAGCGCGGTCTCGGGCGAGTTGAGGTACTTGGGGCCGTCGTCCTTCTGCAGCACGCGCCCGCCGAAGGCGATCACGCGCCCGCGCCGGTCGTGGATCGGGAACATCACGCGGTCGCGGAACTTGTCGTAGACGTGGCCGCGGTCGTTCTTCGAGAACAGGCCGGCGCGATCGAGCAGCTTCATCCGGCGCTCGTCGGTGCCCAGCGCGTCCTTCAGCGCCGAATAGCCGTCCGGCGCATAGCCGATCATGAACTGCGTGCGGATCGCCGCATCCACGCCGCGGCCGTCGAGATAGGACCTCGCCTTGTCGCTGCCCTCCAGATTGCGCTGGAAGAAGCGCGCGGCCGCTTCCAGCGCATTGAACAGGTCGCGGGTGTCGTTGTTCTCGTTGCGCTGCTGGGTCTCGCGAGGCACTTCCATGCCGTTGCGGCGCGCCAGCTCCTCCACCGCGTCGAGGAACTCGAGGCGGTCGTAGTTCATCAGGAACGACAGCGCCGTTCCGTGCGCGCCGCAGCCGAAGCAGTGGTAGAACTGCTTCGTCGGCGAGACCGTGAACGACGGCGAGCGCTCATCGTGGAATGGGCAGCAGGCCGAATATTCCTTGCCCTGGCGCTTCAGCGGGACGCGCGCGCCCACCACCTCGACGATATCCGTCCGGGCGAGCAGTTCGTCGATGAAGGCGTCGGGGATGCGGGCCATGCGAGGCATAGGATGCCACGCCGGGCCGCCGGGCCGCCGGGCCGCCGGGCCGCCGCGCCGCCGCGCTACCATGCGCCCATGCCGCTCGAGACGATTCCAGACGACGCCCTGCTGGCGCGATTGCGCGAGGTTGTCGGCCGCAGGCACGTGCTGACGGGCGCCCGCGCGACACGCCGCTACCGCAAGGGCTACCGGTTTGGCGACGGCCCCGTGCTGGCGGTGGCGTGCCCGGGCACGCTGCTGGAGCTGTGGCGGGTACTGCAGGCGACCGTGGATGCGGGACGCATCGTGCTGATGCAGGCGGCGAACACTGGCCTGACCGGCGGTTCGACGCCCGATGGCGAAGGTTACGACCGGAGCATCGTGCTGATCAGCACGCGGCGCCTCACCGGCGTGCAGCTGCTGGAGGGAGGACGCCAGGTCGTCTGCCTGCCGGGCGCTACGCTGGATGTGCTGGAGAAGACGCTGGCGCCGCTCGGGCGGGAGCCGCATTCGGTGATCGGCTCCTCGTGCATCGGTGCCTCCGTGCTCGGTGGCGTCTGCAACAACTCCGGCGGCGCACTGGTGCGGCGCGGACCTGCGTACACCGAGCTGGCGCTGTACGCGCAGCGGGGCGACGACGGAGTGCTGCGGCTGGTGAACCATCTCGGCATCGCGCTGGGCGAGACACCGGAAGAGATCCTGTCGCGGCTGCAGGCCGGGGACTACGGTGCCGATGCCATCGTCCACGATCCGGCGCAGGCCGCATCGGACCCCTGCTATGCCGACCACGTCCGCGAGGTCGACGCACCCACGCCCGCCCGCTACAACGCGGACCCTTCGCGCCTGCACGAGGCCTCGGGCTGTGCGGGGCGGCTGGCGGTGTTTGCGGTGCGGCTGGATACGTTCGAACGCGACGATGCGTCGGTCTTCTACATCGGCAGCAACGACCCGGACGACCTCACCGAGGTGCGCCGTCATCTGCTGACCGCCTTCGAGCGCCTGCCGATCGCCGGCGA
Organism: uncultured Pseudoxanthomonas sp.; assembly: GCF_947498795.1. Classification (NCBI taxonomy): domain Bacteria; kingdom Pseudomonadati; phylum Pseudomonadota; class Gammaproteobacteria; order Lysobacterales; family Lysobacteraceae; genus Pseudoxanthomonas; species uncultured Pseudoxanthomonas sp. Next base: position 292,127 of record NZ_CANMLQ010000004.1, read on the forward strand.
ATACCTGCACCGCGACGCCTTCGACATCGGCGACCGCTATGGCAAGGACACCTTCCTGCTGATCGACCGGTTCGGGACCGACAAGATACCCGCAGCGTTCGCACTGAAGAGCCGCGTGGACGGAGTGTGCGAACGGTTCGGCATGCAGGGGCTGGCGGATCGCGCGCTGCAATGGTTCACCGCGAAGCTGCCTGACCACCTGCCGCCGCGGCTGCGCGCGTACCGCAACCGCTACGAGCACCACCTGCTGCTGAAGGTGTCGACGCGGGATGCAGAAGCGACACGCGCGTTCCTGCACGGGTTCTTCGGTGGCCGCGAGGGGGATTTCTTCGCCTGCGATGCGGAGGAGGGCCGCAAGGCGTTCCTGCTGCGCTTCGCGGTGGCGGGCGCGGCGGTGCGCTATCGCGCGGTGCATGCGGCCGAGGTCGAGGAAATCGTCGCACTGGACATCGCCCTGCGCCGCGACGACCGCGCCTGGGTGGAGACACTGCCGGCGGCGCTGGCGACGACGATGGTCGCGCGGCTCTACTACGGGCACTTCTTCTGCCACGTGTTCCACCAGGACTACATCGTGCGGAAGGGCGTCGATCCGCTGGCGGTGGAACACCGCCTGTGGGACCTGCTCGATGCGCGCGGCGCCGAGTACCCCGCCGAACACAACGTCGGCCACCTGTACCGTGCCAAGCCGGCGCTGGCCGACTTCTACCGCATGCTGGATCCCACGAATACCTTCAATCCCGGCATCGGCCAGACCAGCAGGCAGGCGGACTGGAAGGAGTGAGTGGAGAGGAGTGAGAAGTGAGCGAACGTCGCCTTGCACTCACTTCTCACTCCTTTACGCTGGCTTCTGCACGCTTCCGCTCATCGATCACCGCCGTGATCAATGCGCCTACGAAGAACACCACGCTGGCGTAGTAGATCCACACCAGCAACAGCACGAGCGCTCCCATCGAACCGTAGGCGCTGCCCGGCGCCGCTTCGGCCAGGTACAGCCCGATCAGGTAGCGGCCGGCGGCGAACAACAGCGCGGTGATGGCGCCACCTAGGAAGGCCTGCTTCCATGCCACGCGCCGGTCCGGCAGGTAGTGGTAGAAGAAGGCGAACGCGAGCGTGTACAGCAGCAGCGTGGTCGTATAGCCCAGTGCAGGCAGCAGCGATGGCAGTCGCGCGAACACCACCTGCAGCGCCGTCGTGGCGACCATCGAGACGACCAGCAGGAAGCCGATGGCCAGCACCACGCCGAGCGAGAAAACGCGTTTCTTGAGCCAGGCCAGCGCGCCGTTGAGCCGTTGCGCATCGGTGCGGAAGATCAGGTTGAGCGCGCCCTGCAACTGCGCGAACACCACGGTGGCGCCGATGAAGAGCAGGGCCGTACTCCACCATCCCGCCAGCGAACCGACATCCGGCCGGTCGCTGGCGTTGCGGATCACCGTTTCGGCCACGGTACCGGCGCTGGGGCCAGCGAGCTGCTGGATCTGGTCGAGCAGCGATTGCTGCGCCGGTGGATACAGCGAAGCGGTCAGCCAAAGCAGCAGGATCAGCAGCGGCGCCAGCGACAGCAGCGCGTAGAACGAAAGCGACGCGGCCTGCGTCATCAGGTCGGCTTCGATGAAGCGCCGCACCAGCGCGGCGGGCAGACTGCGGTTGGCACGTTCACCGACGGTGCGTGCTCGTGCGCGCAGCGTGCGGAAGGGGGCTGGATGTTCCATGTGCCGAGCGTGGCGCGCGGCGTGTCAGCAGTTCGTTATGGCGGCGTGGCCCTGATGTTCACGCGTCGCGGCGTGCGAGTGCCGACAAGGCATCGCCGGTCACCCGCTGCACGGTCCATTCGTCCAGGCCCACCGCGCCGAGGCTGCGATACAGGCGGATGGCGGGCTCGTTCCAGTCCAGCACCGACCATTCGAAACGCCCGCAACCACGCGCCACCGCCAGCTGCGCCAGATGCACCATCAACCGCCTGCCCAGACCCATCCCGCGGTAGGGCGGCAGCACGAACAGATCCTCGAGGTACAACCCGGGCCGGCCCAGGAAGGTCGAGAACGAGTGGAAGAAAAGGGCGAAGCCCGCAGGCATGCCATCGACCTCGGCGATCACGACTTCCGCGGCGGGGCGTTCGCCGAACAGGTGCGCTTCCAGCAGGGCCGGCGTGGCGACGGCTTCGTGGGCGAGCTTTTCGTACTCGGCGAGGCCGTGGATGAAATCCAGGATCTGCGGGATGTCCGCCGGGGTCGCGGGCCGCAGGTTGATCTCAGGACTGCTCATGCCGCGATTGTACGGCGTGGTGCGTAGAACGGAGCTTGCTCCGCTGCTTTCGACTGGCCATGACGTCGGTGACGTGCGGAGGCAGTCGAGCCGAGCAAGCTCGGCTCTACGAGAACGCCACGGTCTGGTGCGTAGCGTGCGTCACGCGAGCGAACGCGAACTGCATTCAGCCCGCGAGCTTCTTCTTGATCAGCGCGGACACCTGGCCCATGTCGGCCTGGCCGGCGAGGCGCGGCTTCAGCACGCCCATCAGCTTGCCCATGTCGGCCGGCCCCGTGGCACCGGTTTCGGCGACGGCCGCCTCGATGGCGGCCAGGATCTCGGTTTCACCCAGCTTGGCCGGCAGGTAGGTATCGATCACGACCAGCTCGGCGCGCTCGATCGCGGCCAGGTCCTCGCGGTTGGCGGCCTCGAACTGGCTGACCGAGTCCTTGCGCTGCTTGACCATCTTTTCCAGCACGGCCAGCACGGCGGCGTCGTCCAGCTCGATCCGCTCGTCGACTTCGCGCTGCTTGATGGCGGCGTTGATCAGGCGGATGACCGCCAGGCGGTCCTTCTCGCCGGCCTTCATGGCGGCCTTCATGTCATCGGTAAGCTGCTGTTTCAGGGACATGGTGTGCTCCGGGGGAACTGGGGTAAGACGGTCCGCGACGGCGGGGCGCCAAAAACACAAAAAGCCGGCGACGCTCGCGCGTGCCGGCTTCTTGCGAAGCGACGCGGCTCAGTACAGGCGCTGGCGCTTGGTGACGTCGCGCGAGCTGCGACGCAGCTGACGCTTCACCGCAGCAGCGGCCTTGCGCTTGCGCTCCTGGGTCGGCTTCTCGTAGAACTCGCGCTTGCGGGTTTCGGCCAGGACGCCGGCCTTCTCGCAGGTGCGCTTGAAGCGACGCAGCGCAAACTCAAACGGCTCGTTTTCGCGGACTTTGACGCTGGGCATACGTAATCTCGGTGGTGTAAACGGTCCGGGCACGCCCGGTGAGCCGCGTATTATAGCGGCTGACTCCGGCGCTGCAACCCACCCGGCGTGTCGCCGGCTTGTCCCCGCCCTCCAGCAACCCCAGATCCCCCTCATGAAAGTCCTCGGCATCGAAACCAGCTGCGATGAAACCGGCGTGGCCGTCTACGACACCGGCCTGTCCGGCGCGGCCGGGCTGCGCGCGCACGCGGTCTACAGCCAGATCGCCCTGCACGCCGAATACGGCGGCGTGGTGCCGGAACTGGCCAGTCGCGACCACGTGCGCAAGCTGCTGCCGTTGATCCGCCAGACCCTGGCCGAGGCCGGCCTGGCCACCGGCGATCTGGATGGCGTGGCCTACACGGCCGGCCCGGGGCTGGTCGGCGCCTTGCTGGTCGGGGCCGGCGTGGCCCGGTCCCTGGCCTGGGCGCTGGACGTGCCCGCCGTGGCCGTCCACCACATGGAGGGCCACTTGCTGGCGCCGCTGATGGAAGACGACCCGCCCGATGCGCCCTTCGTGGCCCTGCTGGTGTCCGGCGGTCACACCCAGCTGGTGGCGGTGGACGCCATCGGCCGCTACCGCCTGCTGGGCGAAACCCTCGACGACGCTGCCGGCGAGGCCTTCGACAAGACCGCCAAGATGATGGGCCTGCCGTACCCGGGCGGTCCGCAACTGGCCGCCCTTGCGGAAAAGGGCACGCCGGGCCGCTTCAGGTTCGCGCGTCCGATGACCGACCGGCCGGGGCTGGACTTCAGCTTCTCCGGCCTGAAGACGCAGGTGCTGCTGGCCTGGCGCGACAGCGACCAGGCGGAACAGACCCGGGCCGACATCGCGCGCGGGTTCGAGGATGCCGTGGTCGACACGCTGGCCATCAAGTGCGAACGCGCACTGGACGAAGCCGGCAGCGACGTCATCGTCATCGCCGGCGGTGTCGGCGCCAACAAGCGGCTGCGCGCCAGGCTGCAGGAGATGGCGGCCAAGCGCGGCGGCCGTGCCTGCTTTCCCCGCCCGTCGCTGTGCACCGACAACGGCGCGATGATCGCCTTCGCCGGTGCGTTGCGACTGGAAGCGGGCCAGCACGAGACGGCAGAGGTGAAGGTCACGCCACGCTGGGACATGGCGACGCTGCCGCAGGTGGCGCGGATCGCGGCGCCCTGAGCAGCCGAGTTCCGATCAGGTTCAAGGCGGTCCGGGTAGGGTGACCGTTCCGCCAACCGACGCGCCCTCCTGTGCAATGCAGATCCCGTGGTGCGCATGAACCGCCTCAAGGGGTAACGGAATGATCGAACACCTGGACGCCCTGCGCGCGCACCTAGCGCCGTATCCCGGGGCCTACGCCCTCATCGCCGCCGGCGCACTCGTCTCGCTGGCTTGGCTGGCGAACTGGCTGACCAAGCGCGTGCTGCTGCGCGGCCTGCGGCGACTGCTTGCCACGTTGCCGGTGGGACAGGGCGACCAACAGGTACGCCTGCGCGTCATCCCGAGGCTGGCCAACGTCGTCCCCGCCATCGTGCTCGCGGCCGGCATCGCCTTCGTTCCCGACCTGCCGCCCTTGCTGGTGGCGGTGGTCCGCAACGTGTGCTTCGCCTTCATCATCCTCACGGTCGCGCTGGCCGTCGCGGCGGCGCTCGACCTGGCCAACGAGGTCTACCAGCGTCGACCCGATGCCGCCGACAAACCGATCAAGGGCTACCTGCAGCTGTTGAAGATCATCGTGTTCGTCATTGCCGCGGTACTGATGGTCGCCGCCCTGATAGACCGCTCGCCGGTGATCCTGCTGTCCGGCCTGGGCGCGATGATGGCGGTGCTGATCCTGGTGTTCCAGGACACCCTGCTGTCGCTGGTGGCCAGCGTCACCATCAGCTCCAACGACATGGTGCGGGTGGGCGACTGGATCGAAATGCCGAGCCAGAACGCGGACGGCGACGTCATCGACATCGCCCTGCACACGGTGAAGGTGCAGAACTGGGACAAGACCATCTCGACCATCCCGACCAAGAAGCTGATCGGCGAGTCGTTCAAGAACTGGCGGGGCATGAGCGAGTCCGGCGGCCGGCGCATCAAGCGTGCGCTGCACCTGGACCAGAACAGCGTGCGGTTCCTCGAGGATGCCGAACAGGCGCGCCTGCGCCGCTTCCGCCTGCTGGAGGACTACCTGCGGCACAAGGACGGCGAACTGCGGGCATGGAACACCTCGCTGGCCGCGCGGGGCAGCGAGACCGTCAACCACCGGCGGATCACCAACGTCGGCACGTTCCGCGCGTACGTCGAAGCCTATCTGCGCGCGCACGATGGCATCCACGATGGAATGACGCTGCTCGTCCGCCAGCTGCCGCCGGGCCCGACCGGACTGCCGCTGGAGATCTACTGCTTCACCCGGACAGTGGCGTGGGGCGCATACGAAGGCATCCAATCGGACATCTTCGACCACCTGCTGGCGATCCTCCCGGAGTTCGGGCTGCAGGTCTTCCAGCAGCCGGGCGGTGCCGACCTGCGGCGGCTTGATGGCATGCCGCGTGCCGCCATGGGAGTCGCGGGCTGAGCGGACGCGACGATTGCGCGTACCATTCCCGCACCCGGATCCAGAGCCCCCCATGGACATCGTTTTCATCGAAGACCTGCGCATCGAGACCGTCATCGGCATCTACGACTGGGAGCGCGGCATCCGCCAGACCGTCGCGCTGGACGTGGAGATGGCATTCGACAACCGCGTTCCCGCCTCGAGCGACGACATCGTGCACACGCTGGACTACAAGGCGGTGTCGAAGCGCTTGATCGCCTTCGTCGAAGGGGCGAACTTCGGCTTGGTCGAGACGCTCGCCGAACGATGCGCGGCGATCATCCGCGAGGAATTCGGGGTGGCATGGGTACGGCTGAAGCTGAGCAAGCCCGGTGCGGTCACCGGCGCGCGCAACGTCGGCGTGCTGATCGAGCGCGGCGTGCGGCCGGACTGAACCATGGGAAAGGCCTATCTCAGCCTCGGCAGCAACGTGGAACCCGAGCGCCACCTGCGGGTGGCGGTGGATGCGCTTCGCGAGCGCTTCGGCGAGGTGGTGCTGTCGCCCGTCTACCGCACGCGCGCGGTCGGCTTCGACGGTACCGACTTCCTCAATGCGGCGGCCATCATCGACAGCGATCTGGATCCGCTGGCGCTGAACGACTGGCTGCACGCGCTGGAAGACGCGCATGGTCGCGACCGCAGCGGTCCGCGCTTCTCCGACCGCACGCTCGACATCGACATCGTGCTCTACGACGACCGGGTGATGCAGGGGCCGGGCAACCTGCGCCTGCCGCGCGATGAGCTGAAGCATGCCTTCGTGCTGCTGCCCCTGGTCGACATCGCACCCGACGTGGTCGAACCGCGCAGCGGCCATACGCTGGCGGCGCTGTGGCGCGAGCATCCCGACCACGACACGCCTCCGCAGGCGGTCCCGTTCCCGTAGCGCGCGCATGGCGCACGCTACGCCACATGCGCGTCAGGCGATGTGCCGGCCGCCGTCGATGTGGATTACCTGGCCGGTGACGTAGCCGGCGGTGTCGCCGAGCAGCCACGCCACGGTACCGGCGATGTCGTCCGGATCTCCGACGCGCGCCAACGGGGTCTGCGCCAGCAGGCGCGACTGCACGTCGGGATCGATCCCGCCATCGGGCCACAGGATGGCGCCGGGCGACACGGCATTCACCCGCACCTCCGGCGCCAGCGATACCGCCAGTCCGCGCGACACCGCCAGCAGTGCGTCCTTCGAGGCCGCGTAGACCGCCAGGTCCGCACGTGGCCTCTCGGCATAGACATCGGCGATGTTGACGATGGCGCCGCGTGCGGCGCGCAGGTGCGGAGCTGCCGCCTGCGCCAGGAAGAAGGGCGCGCGTGCGTTGACCGCGAACAGTTCCTCCCACTGCGTGGGGGTGGTGGCGCCGGCGGGGGTGGGATAAAAGGCGGAGGCATTGTTGACCAGCGCGTCGAGGCGGCCGAAGTGCCCGACGGTCTTGGCCACCAGTTCCGGCAGCCGGTCGAAGACTGCCAGGTCGGCCTGCAGCATCAGCGTGCTGCCCGCGCGTGCCGCTTCCAGGTCGCCGACCAGCGTGCGCATGTCGGAAGACGACCCGCGATAGTGCAGCGCCAGGTCATGGCCCTCGGCGTGGAGGCGACGTGCGATCGCCGCGCCGATGCGGCGTGCGGCACCGGTGATCAGGATGACGCGACGCGCTGTGGACATGGCAGGCTCCGGAAGCAAGGCCCGCATTGTCCCCTGAGTTGCACCGGAATGGCGCATGGCACCGCCAGCAATGTGAGGAGAACGCGGCATCGCCCGGATGCTTGACGGCGTGCGCATCGACCATGCATGTTGCGATGCATTACTCCTCGCCGGATGTGCCGGCGGGGACAGCAGGAAGGCGAATGGACTGGGCGAAGTACCGCACCACGACCTTTGACGAACTGATCCAGGCCGATGGACGGCCGCGACCGGCCGCGCGTCGCCTGGTGGAATACCTGGCCGGCCTGTCCGGCCGCGAGCTCGCCGAACGCCAGCTCGCCGCCGACGTGGTGGCGCGCGTCCAGGGCATCACCTTCACCGTGTATTCCGACGGCCGCAACGTCGACCGCACGCTGCCGTTCGACCTGATCCCGCGCATCATCCCGCTCAGCGAATGGCAGCGGACCGAGGCCGGCCTGAAGCAGCGCATGCGCGCGCTGAACCTGTTCATCGGCGACATCTACGGCAAGCAGCAGATCGTCAAGGACAAGGTGTTCCCGGCGATGCTGCTGAAGGATTCGGTGAACTTCCGCGAGCAGTGCGTCGGCATCACCCCGCCGCTGGGCGTGTGGGCGCACATCTGCGGTTCGGACCTGGTGCGCGACGGCGACGGCACGCTGTACGCGCTGGAGGACAACCTGCGCATTCCGTCCGGCGTGAGCTACATGCTGGAGAACCGCATGGTGGCCAAGCGCGTGTTTCCGGAACTGTTCGAGACCAGCTCGATCCTGCCGGTGGACGAGTACCCCAGCCAGCTCTACGACACGCTCGCCGCGCTGTCGCCGCGCCCGGGCGATACCCCGGTGATCGCGTTGCTGACGCCCGGCGTGTTCAACAGCGCCTACTTCGAGCACGCGTACCTGGCCCAGGCGATGGGCATCGAGCTGGTCGAAGGCAGTGACCTGTTCGTCGCCGACGACGACTGCACGTACATGCGGACCGTCTACGGGCCCAAGCGCGTGGACGTCATCTACCGGCGCGTGGACGACCTGTTCATCGATCCGGAAGTCTTCCATCCGGATTCCGTGCTCGGCGTACCGGGGCTGATCCGCAGCTGGCGTGCCGGCAAGGTGGCGCTGGCGAACGCACCGGGTGCAGGCGTGGCCGACGACAAGGTCGTCTTCGCCTATGTGCCAAAGATGATCAAGTATTACTTGGACGAGGATCCCATCCTGCCCAACGTGCCCAGCTACCTCTGCCACAACGCGAAGGAGCGGAAGTACGTGCTGGAGAACATCGAGAAGCTCGTGGTGAAGCCGGCCAACGAATCCGGCGGCTACGGCATGCTGATCGGCCCACGCTCGACCAAGCGCCAGCGGGAGAAATTCAAGGCGCTGATCGAGGCCAACCCGCGCAACTACATGGCCCAGCCCACGCTGGCGCTGTCCACCGCGCCGATCGTCACCAAGCAGGGTCCATCGCCTCGCCACATCGACCTGCGTCCGTTCGTGCTCTCGCGCCAGGACACCTATGTCACCACGGGTGGCCTCACCCGCGTGGCGATGGTGAAGGGGTCGCTGGTGGTGAACTCCTCGCAGGGCGGCGGCGCCAAGGACACCTGGGTCGTCGACCTGTCCGACCATGGCGAGGAGGCCGCCTGATGCTGTCGCGCGTCGCGGACGATCTCTACTGGTTCAGCCGCTATGTGCGGCGCGCGGAAAACACCGCGAGGCTGGTCGGCGTGGGCAGCCAGCTGCAGCTCGACATGCCGCGCTCGGTGCGGTTCGCGTGGCGGCCGATGATCGACACGGTCGGCGCGGGCGAGCGCTTCGAGCAGTGCTTTCCCGAGACCGGCGACGCCGCGGGCGATGTCGACGTGATCCGCTTCCTGTTGCTGGACGAGCGCAATCCGTCATCGCTGCGCGTGTCGGTCGACGCGGCGCGCGAGATCCTGCGCAGCATCCGCGACACGCTGCCGCAGGACGTGTGGGAGGCCATCAACGACCTGCACCTCTACATCGCCGCCTACGGGGAACGCAGCCTGAGCCGCCGCTACCGGCTCGATTTCCTGCAGCGCATCGTCGACGGCTGCCTGAAGGTGTCCGGCCTGCTCAGCGCGAATGTCAGCCGCGACATCGGCTACCAGTTCCTGCGGCTGGGCACGGCGCTGGAACAGGCCGACATGACCACGCGCATCATCGATGCCGGCGCATCCGGCCTGGTCACTCCGCGCAACGAAGACGACCGCGAAGCCTTCCAGAACATGCAGTGGATGAGCGTGCTGCGCTCCCTGGCCGGCTACCAGATGTTCCGTCGCCACGTGCGCCAGCGCGTCACCGCCGAACTGGCGCTGCGCTTCCTGCTGCAGAACAACGAATTCCCGCGCAGCGTCCAGTTCTGCCTGGCGCGCGTGCAGAGCGTGCTGCCCACCATGCCGCCACGTCCGGGCGTGGACCGCCACCTCAACCGCGTGCTGGGCATGACGCGCAACGCCGACCCCGCCGTGCTGGCGGAGCGGAACCCCGCTGCGTTCATGGACGAGATCCAGCGGCATCTCGGCGCGTTGCACGACGCCGTCGCCTCCGGCTACTTCCACGGCTGAGCGGCTCTCAGTCGCCGCGTTCGCGCCAGGCGGCCGCGGACACCGCCGCCAGTTTGCTGGCGACGAGCAGTCCCGCCGCGCCGGCGACGATCCGCCAGGCCGGTGGCATCCAGATCACGAGGATCAGCGCGGTGACGCCGGCGCCCAGCAGGAATGCCAGCAGCGCGACGGCCCAGGGTTTCATCGCAGGCTCGCGGCGCCGGCGGACGGTTACTGCTGCTGGCCTTGCGCGTCGCCCGGATCCTGTCGCGACGGTACTCGCCGGGGCGGCATGGCGGGCAGGCCCGGCGGCGGCGCTTCCTGTGGCTGCTGCGGCTCCCACGGAAAGCGCGGCAGGCTGTGCACGGCGGCTTCCAGCTTGCGCGACCAGGTGTCGTGGATCTCGGCGTACAACGGAGTGTCCGCTTCCAGCCGCATCTGCTGGCTGATCCTCAGGTCGCCGTTCCGCACCAGGGCGATGTCCACCGGCATGCCGACCGAGAGGTTGGAGCGGATGGTGGAATCCAGCGACACCATCGCGCAGCGCGCGGCATCTTCCAGCGGCGTTTCGGGGCGGATGATGCGGTCGAGAATGGGTTTGCCGTACTTCGACTCGCCGATCTGAAGGTAAGGGGTTTCCGGCGACGTCGCGATGCAGTTTCCCAGCGGGTACACCATGTACAGGCCGGGACGCTCGCCGGCGATCTGCCCCCCCAGGATCAGCGTGGACTGCACGTTGACGCCACTCTGCTGCAGTTCGCCGCTCATCTTCACCTGGCTGGCCACCAGCATCTCGCCGACGTATTCCGCCACCTCGTAGAGATGCGAGAACGTGCGCAGGCTGCGCGTGGCGGTGGGATCGTCGATGTCGCGCTGCAGGCGGGACAGCGTGAGCTGCGTGGTCGCCAGGTTGCCGGCCGACATGATGACGAGCACGCGGTCGCCGGGCCATTCGAACACGTGCATCTTGCGGTACACGCGCACGTCGTCGAAGGAAGCGCTGGTGCGGGTATCCGCGGCGAAGACCAGGCCTTCGTTGACTTCGATGCCGACGCAATAGGTCATGGCGTGTCCGTTGCTGCTGTGCATCACGATTCTATGCGCCGTCCCGGGGGTTGGCTAGGGCCGCCGTCGCAGTGTTAGACGGCCCGTACAATGGCCGGGATTTCCGCTCCAGGTGCGCCATGCAGGCCGATCTCCCCCTTCCCGACGATGCGGCGCGCGCCCACAGCGAACGCCTTGCTGATTTCATCCGAAACGAGATCGCCGCCGAGGGCGGCAGCATTCCGTTTTCGCGCTTCATGGAGCGCAGCCTGTATGCGCCCGGACTCGGCTACTACAGCGCCGGCAGCACCAAGTTCGGCGAGGCGGGCGATTTCACGACATCGCCCGAGCTGGGTCCTTTGTTCGCGAGCTGCGTCGCGCAGGCCGTGGCCCCTGTGCTGCAGCAGTTGGGTCCCGAAGCCGAGTTCGTTGAAATCGGCGGCGGCAGCGGCGCCTTCGCCGACATCATGCTCAAGCGCTTGCTGGAACTCGATGCGCTGCCGGCGCGCTACGCGATCCTGGAGCCCAGTGCGGACCTGCGCGAGCGACAGCGCGAACGGCTGCGCCAGCGCCTGATTCCGCCGGTGTTCGAGCTGGTGGAATGGCTGGACGGCCCACCTTCGGCGACGTGGAGCGGCGTGTTGTTCGCCAATGAAGTGATCGATGCTTTGCCGACGCCGCGCTTCACGCTGCGCGATGGCGAAGTGTTCGAAGAGGGCGTGGCGATGGATGGCGAAGGCCGCTTCGTGCGTGCCGATCGCCCGGCCGATGCCCTGCTGTCCGCGGCGGTGCGCCATGTCGAGCGGTACATCGGGCGGCCGTTTCCCGATGGTTATCGCTCCGAGCTGCTGCCGCAGTTGCCCTACTGGATCCAGGCGGTGATGGGTGGCCTGGACCGGGGCGCCATGCTGTTCGCCGACTACGGCTATACGCGGCGCGAGTTCTACCAGCCCGATCGCGACGACGGCACGCTGCGTGCCTACTACCGCCACCGCGTGCACAACGATCCCTACCTGTGGCCCGGGCTGCAGGACATTACCGCCTCGGTCGACTTCACCGCGCTGGCCGAGGCGGGCACGCAGGCCGGGTTCGACCTGGCCGGCTACACCACGCAGGCGAACTTCCTGCTCGGCAATGGGCTGCAGGAGCGCTTGAACGAAGCCGAGGCACGCGCGGACGAAACCACGCTGCTGCGCCTGCGCAACGAAGCCAAGCGGCTGACGCTCCCCAGCGAGATGGGCGAGCGTTTCCAGGTGATGGGATTCTCCAGCGACGTCGAGTTCGGTACGGCCTTCCTGTTCAACGACCTCAGCTGGCGCCTGTGAGCCGTGTCTTCGCGCTGAAGCCGTTCCATCGCCCGCGGCTGTGGCTTGGGTTGTGGCTGCTGGCCGTCGCCGCCGTGATCGTGTTGTCGCTGGTGAACCTGAGCGGATTGCCGCCAGTGCCGGAAGGCAGCGACAAGGTCGAGCATTTCCTCGCCTACGGCGTGTTGTCAGCGGCGGCGATGCAGTTGTTCGCCACGCGGCGCGGCTGCCTGATCGTGGCGGCGCTGCTGGTCGCCCTGGGCGTCTGCCTGGAGTTCGCACAGGGCACGCTGACCGCCACGCGCATGGCCGACCCGCGCGATGCGCTTGCGAACACGCTGGGTGTGCTGGCCGGACTGGCGACGTTGCTGACGCCCGTGCACTGCCTGCTGCTCACACTGGACGCGCGCCTGCGTCCCGCACGCGTCTAGAAAAAGAAAAGCCGGGACATGCCCGGCTCTTCCATGCTGCGATGACCGCCGTCAGCGAGGCTGCAGCGTGATGCGGTCCAGCACCCACATCTGCGGGCGCGTGTCGCCGGTGAAGCGCACGCACAGGTCCTGCTTGCCGGTGGTGCCTGCGGGCAGCGGTGCGTCGAGGTCGAGGAAGCCATCCGCGTTCGGCGCGGCCGGCAGCGCGACCGTCGCCAGCGTATGGCCCTTGCAGCCGCCGCCCAGGATTTCCAGTTCGCCCAGCGGCGACTTCGCCGGTTCGAAGGTGCGGTGCGGCTCGTCGTGCGCGAGCTGGAAGTAGTAGGGAATGCGGCCCGCACGTACCCGGATCGAGGCGATGCCTTCCAGATCGGCCTGGTCCCACTGCCAGCACGGATAGAAGATCGTCGCGTTGAAGATCGCACGTTCGCCGTCGGCCGGGCCATCGTCTTCCAGGCGCAGCAGCAGGCGGCCGGCGTCGGGGCAGACCGACATCGCCTCATCGGTGCGGCTCAGCATCGAAGCGGCGCTCAGTTCGAACGTCGACGCCGGCACCAGGGGGCGACCGTCGGCGAAGGCCGCGGCGCGCAGCGTGGCCGGCAGTTTCACCTCGATCGGCGACGCGAAGGTCGGCGACGCCTGCGTGGGTTCACTGCCGTCGGTGGTGTAGTGCACCGGGTAGTCGAGCGGGTTGGATAGCTTAACCTTTGCATTGCCTGCCTTGCGGTTGTCCTCGGTGGCGATCAGCGGCTCGAACGGTGTCTTCGCGTAGCCCAGGCCGATGGCGTCGTAGCGCTTCAGTTGCGCGGGCAGCCGGGCGGTGAAGCTGGCGAAATCCTTCTTGGCCGCGGGCGACCAGCCGGTTTCGGCGACCGCGGCGAGGCGGGGGAATGCGTTGTGCTGCAGACGCGCGAACGTGCGCGTGTGCTCGGTCCACAGGTTGGCCTGCAGTCCGAGGATGTGGTGGCGCTGGCTTTCCTCGAGATCCGGCGGCACCGGCTCAAAGCCGTAGACATCCTGCAGCGTGATCAGCGCGGGGCGTCCGGGCGGTTCGTTCGGCGAGGCGGTCTGCAGATAGTCGAGGTAGGTCTTGTTCGACGGCGACATCACCACGTCGTGCCCCTGGCGCGCCGCCTGCAGGCCGCCTTCGATGCCGCGCCACGACATCACCGTCGCTTCCGCCGGCAACTTGGCTTCGAGGATCTCGTCCCAGCCGACCAGGCGCTTGCCGTGTCCGGCGAGATACTTCTCGAGGCGTTCCACCAGATAGCCCTGCAGGTCCATCTCGGTCTTCGCACCCACCTGGCGCATGCGCGCCTGTTCGCGCGCGGAAGCTTCCCACTGGTCCTTCACCGCCTCGTCGCCGCCGATATGCACGTAGGTGCCGGGGAACAGGGCGACGACCTCGCCCAGCACGTTCTCGAAGAAGGCAATCGTCGGCTCCTCCACGTTGACGAGGTTGGGGAACACGCCCCATTCGTTCGACGGAACCAGCGGCGTGCCGATCGAACCCAGTTCGGGATAGGCGGCGATCGCCGCGGTCGCATGGCCCGGCACGTTGATCTCCGGCACCACGGTGATGTGGCGCTCGGCGGCGTACTTCACCACGTCGCGGATCTGGTCCTGCGTGTAGAAGCCGCAGTACGGGCGCGGCTCGCCGGTTTTCGGATCCTTGCCGCCGTCGCCGGCGGGAATGCGGCAGCCGCCGATCCCGGTGAGTTTCGGGTACTGCTTGATCTCGATGCGCCAGCCCTGGTCGTCGGTCAGGTGCCAGTGCAGCGTGTTGAGCTTGTGCAGCGCCATCGCGTCGATGATCTTCTTGACGTCGTCGACCTGCTGGAAGTGGCGGGCCGGGTCCAGCATGAAGCCGCGCCAGCCGAATCGCGGTGCGTCCTCGATGTGCAGCACGGGCAGCGTGGCCCCGCCCTTGTCGCCCTGCGTGACCAGTTGCCACAGCGTCACCGCGCCGTAGAACAGGCCGCGTTCGTCGTGCGCCTGCACGATGATGCCGTCGCGCGTCACGTCGAGCGTATAGGCCTCGGGATTGGCCGAGCCAGCGCCGGCCGGCGCCAGCACGAACTGGATCAGGCCCTTGCCTGTGTCCCCGGTAGTGGCCAGTGCCGGCCCGCCCGCCGACTGCAGGTAGGCGGCGAACTGCCGCGCGACGCGCGTGGCCACGTCGCCCCTGGCGGACAGGCGCGTGCCCGTGCCGACAGTGAAGCTGCCGGTGCCGGTTTCCATTACCGCCGGCGCGGGAATCAGCGAAGGCGTGATCGGTGTGGCCGCCACCGTGGTCGTGTCGGCGTCGTCACCCGTCCTGGGCGTGCAGGCGGTGAGCGCGAGCAGCATGAAGGCCAATCCGGCCAGGGCGCGATGGGCGATGCGTCGGTTCATCGGAGTCCTCGATAGCGGCGGGCCTAGCATGCCCAAAAAAAAGCGGGCCAGGACGGATCCGGGCCCGCAGAGGGAGAGTGTTCCCTTACATCGTGAGGCTTAGAACTTGAAGCGGAAGTTCAGGTAGTACTGACGGCCGTTGCTGTAGAACGCGTGCGGCAGGTAGCCCGGTACCGCATCGTTCTCGGTGTAGTACTTCAGCTTCGGGTTGTTGAGGTTCAGGCCATCGAGGCTGATGGTCAGCCACTCGGTGGCCTTGAAGCCCAGCGACGCCGAGACCGTGGCGAAGTCGTCCTGGTAGAAGTTGTCGGCGCGGCTGACGCCGGCGTAGAACGAACTGCGGTAGCTGTAGTTGATGCGTGCGTTGAAGCGGTCGTTCTCGTACCAGCCCGACAGGTTGTAGGTGTTCTCGGAGGTACCGTTGAGCGGCTTGCCGCCATCGGCCTCGCCATCCACGTAGGTGTAGTTGGCGTTGATGCCGAAGTTGTCGCCGATCGGCTGCTCGTAGGTCAGTTCAACGCCGCGGGCCTTGCCGTTCGAGTTGACCGGGATCGACACCAGGTAGTCGCTGTAGACATCCGTGCCGGCCGCCTGGCTGGCCTGCTGGTCCTTGTACTGCACGATCACGTTGCCGAAGTCGACATAACCGTCCAGGTCCATGGAAAACACGCTGGCGGCCAGCAGCGCGCGGGGAGCGAAGTACCACTCCAGCGACGCGTCGAAGTTGGTCGACACCAGCGGGTCGAGGTTCGGATTGCCGCCGCTGCCTTCGTGCGTGAGGTCGTTCAGCGTCAGCGAACCGGCCAGCGCGGAGAAGTCCGGGCGGGTCATGGTCTTGCTGCCCGACACGCGCGCCACCAGGGAGTCGGTCAGCTCGAACTTGAAGTTCACGCTGGGCAGCAGCTCGTTGTAGTCGTTGTTCACCACGACCGGCAGGTAGTCGCCGAACGCCGACCCGGTGATCGCGCCCGGAATGCCCGAGTTGACCGCCAGCGCCTGGTTGTAGTTCACGTCGGTCTGCGTACGCACGTAGCGCAGGCCGGCGTTGCCGCTCCAGCGGTCGCCGCGGAAGTTCAACTGCGCGTACACCGCGTTGATGTCTTCCTTCACGCCGTAGACGTCGGAGAAGTAGAAGCGCTCCGGGTTGTTGCGGTTGGCGAAGCGGGCATTGATCTCCGCCAGCTGCGCGGGCGTGTAGTACCAGATGCCCGACGGCACGTTGCCGCCCACGCCGAAGTCGCCGGGATACGCGCCGCCGGCCGCCGGGTACGCCGCGATGTCGGTCCAGTTGGTGGCCCAGTTGGGACCCTGCGCGAGCGAGAAGTCGTTGCTGCGCTCATGCGTGGCATAGCGGTAGCCGAAGTCCAGCGAGGACAGGGTGTCGTTGTCGAAGAAGAACTGGCCGTCCGCCGACGCCCAGTCTTCCTTGTCCAGCACATCGATGCCCTGCGCGCCGAAGATCCAGCCGTTCTGCGGCAAGTGGTTCGCCGCCGTGTTGGTGCCGCCCAGCGACCAGTCGATCGGATTGCCGACCCCGTTCATGCTCCAGCTCGCGCCCGCATTGCCGGCGATGCCGGTTTCCAGCACGTCCTGCGTGGGGCTACTGCCCCGGCCCTTGGTGGAGCCCAGCTGGAAGACGAACTTCAGCGCGTCGCTGGCATTCCACTCGGCATCGAGGGCGATGTACTTGGACGTGGACTCGGCGCCCGGCCGCGAGATCATGTCGTATACGCCGTACGGGGTGACGGTCGTGCCGCCGGTCACCGGCGCGTAGGTGGCGCTGGTCAGCACGCCGTTCTCGACGGTGTAGCTGGTGGGGATCTGCGAGTTGACGAACTGGCTGGCCCACATCATGTAGTTGCGGTTGTAGTTGTCCGCCTTGAGGCGCGAGTAGAACGCGTTGACGTTCAGCGTCAGGTTGTCGGTGACCTTCGCCTCGATGTTGGCCACGCCACCCTGGCGCTTGCGCACCTGTTCGAACAGCGCCGCGCCGATCAGGTTGGGATACAGCACGCCATCGAGGTCGGGATTGGTGGAGGTGATGGTGCCGTAGCCGCCCACCACTTCCTGGCCATCGCGACGCAGGCTGCGCTCTTCATTGAAGACCTGCACCAGCAGGCCAGCCGTGCCTTCATCGTTGCGCCAGTTCAGCAGCGCATCGAGCTGCGGCTTGGTGTCGCCCGGCAGGTCGGAATGGACCGCACCGATGGAGCCCTGGATCGTCAGCGGTTCGGCGAACTGCAGCGGACGGCGGGTGATGATGTTCACCGAGCCGGCGGTGCCTCCTTCGACCAGCTTCGCTTCGGAGGTCTTGTGCACCACCACGCGGTCGACGATTTCGGACGGATACAGCGAGTAGCTCACGCTGCGGCCGACATTGCCCACCTGGCTCAGCACGAACCAGTCGCCGGTGCCGATGCCGTGTCCGTTGACAAGGGTCTGGGTGAGGCTGGGATTGGTGCCGCGCAGGCTGACGCGGTCGGCTTCGTCGAAGCCGCCTTCGCTGGCGCTGGACGACGCGATGTTGACGCCGGGCAGCTGGCGCAGGGTGTCGGCCACGTTCTTGGCCGGCAGCTTGCCGATGTCTTCGGCGGTGACGACTTCGACGTGCGTGGCGGCGTCGCGCTTGGCATCGAGGGCCTTCTCGATGCTGCCGCGGATACCGGTGACCACGACGGTGTCCAGGTCGGTCGCGGCCGTGTCGGCCGGTGCGGCTTCCTGCGCGTGGACCTGCATCGAGAACGCGAGCCCGGCGGCGATCGAGGCCGAAAGGATCGAGGTGCGGTACTTCATGATGTCTCTCCCATCATTGTTTTTAGAGTTCCGGCAGCCATCGCTCGCGCTGTTCCGCCGTGCTTGGTACTTCGATGTCGCCTGGCGTTGCACGTATCCCCTGCACCCCGCCCCTTCCTGCTCCGCGCCTGTGCCGGCGCTTTCCTTCATGTGTCTCCGTCGCGATCCAGGTACCACCGGGCCGCGCCGATGACGCCCAGCTGCCCGTGCTCCACCAGCTTCACGGGGATGCGTTCGAGCGCCTCGCGCATCGATCCCTTGTTGAGGAATCGCGCGACGAAACTGCTCTGGATCAGGAATCCGCGGATCTTCGGCAGGATGCCGCCGGCGAGATACACGCCGCCCTGCACGCCGTAAAGAAGCGCCATGTCGCCGACGACGCTGCCGAGCAGGCCGCAGAACACATCGAGGCTTTCGCGCGCCAGCGGGTCGTCGCCCGACAGCGCGGCGGCCGTGACCTGGCCCGGGTGCGTGTAGGCCGAAGGCGCGGCGCCGCGGACGGCGCACAGCGCGGCATGCAGGTTCAACAGGCCGGGGCCGGACAGCGCCTGTTCCACCGGCACGTGCGTGCGGGTCTTCAGCATCTCGGCCAGCAGCGCCATCTCGAGCGCGTTGCCGGCGGTGAGCGCGGCCTGGCCGGCTTCCGTCGCCAGCACCACGGCGCGCGGGCCGACCGGGATCCACACCGCCGCGCCCAAACCGGTGCCCGGGCCGAGGATCAGCGTGGGGCCGCGGGTCGGTGCGATCGCCGGGCCGGTGAGCTGCAGCACCTGGCTGGCGTCCACCTGCGCGGCGGCATGCGCCACGGCTTCGAAATCGTTGACCAGGCGGACGTCGTCGAAGCCGAGCTGCGTGCGCAGTTCCGCCAGCGAAAGGCGCCAGGGCAGGTTGTTGGTGATGACGGTGCCGTCTTCCAGCGCATAGCCGGCGCTGGCGATCACGCCACGGGTCGCGCGCCCGTGGTCGAGGCCCAGGTGTTGCAGGAAATCCTCGACGATGTCGCCCAGGCCGGCGTGGTCGGCGCAGGCGTACTTGCGGTACTCCAGCACGTGGACCGGCATCCCGGCGTCGCCGCTGCCGCGCACCAGGCCGATGCGGACGTGGGTGCCACCGACGTCCGCCGCGATGAAGGCGTCGTGCGCCCCGCGGCTGGCATCTGTCGGCAATGGATTGGCAATGGCGACCACACGTCTCCTCACATGTTCGCGGCCGGGACCCCGTCATCCCGATATGGCCGGAGTGTGGAAAGTGTTTGACAACGTTGTCAAGACTCTGTCATGAAATAGCCGTCTGGCGGCCGAGGCGATGCATGGAACCGACAACAATGCTCGTATTCATTATTCAATTGAGCGCATTGGTGTCGCCAATTGCGGCATGCAAAGGCGGAAAAGCGCTAAGTCCTACAGGACTTTATGTTGCGGCGCACTATGCCGGTGCACTCACGGAAGGAAGGCCAGATCGCTTGGAGGCCTTCAAGTTCCGGGGGGACTGCCTGATGGCTTTGACAACGTTGTTCCCGATGTCGCGCGCAGGCGCGACATCCCAGATCGAGGGGATTGCATGAGTACCGCCGCTGGAACCACCCCGCTCCGTTCGCTCGCCATCGTCGGCGTGCTGTTCTTCATCATCGGGTTCTTCACCTGGATCAACGGCCCGCTGATCACCTTCGTGCAGCTTGCCTTCGATCTGGACGAGGTGAATGCCTTCCTCGTGCTGATGGTGTTCTACCTGTCGTACTTCTTCCTCGCGTTGCCTGCTGCGGTGCTGCTCAAGCGCACCGGCATGAAGAAGGGGCTGGCCGCCAGCCTGTTCGTGATGGCGGTGGGGGCGGCGATGTTCGGCGAGTTCTCCACCCAGCGCTGGTACCCCGGTGCGTTGGCCGGCCTGTTCGTGATCGGCGGCGGCCTGGCGCTGCTGCAGACGGCGGTGAACCCCTACGTCAGCATCCTCGGCCCCATCGAGAGCGCCGCGCAGCGCATCGCGCTGATGGGCATCTGCAACAAGATCGCCGGCATGCTGGCGCCGATCGTGATCGGCACGCTGGTATTGCACGGCGTGGGCGATCTCGCGGCGCAGGTCGAGGCGGCCGATCCCGTCGCCAAGGCGGCGCTGCTGGACGCGTTCGCAGCGAAGATCCACCTGCCGTACCTGGTGATGGCCGGCCTCCTGGTCGTGGTCGCCATCGGCATCCTGTTCTCGCCGCTGCCCGAGGTGAAGCCGTCCGAGGTCAATGCCGCGCCCGCGGCCGATGCCGCCGATGGCGCACGTGGCCTGTCGCGCTTCCCGCACCTGTGGCTGGGCGTGCTCTGCCTGTTCCTCTACGTGGGGGTGGAGGTGTTGGCGGGCGACGCGATCGGCACCTATGGAAGGGGCTTCGGCCTGCCGCTGGACCAGACCAAGCTGTTCACCACCTACACCCTGTTCGCGATGCTGGCCGGTTACCTGGTCGGCCTGGCCGTGATCCCGCGCTTCGTGTCGCAGGAACGCTACCTCGCCATCTCCGCCACGCTGGGGGTGCTGTTCGCCCTCGGCGCGCTGCTGACGCACGGCTATGTGTCGGTCGGCTTCGTCGCTGCACTGGGCTTCGCCAACGCGATGATGTGGCCGGCGATCTTCCCGTTGGCGATCAAGGGGCTGGGCCGGCACACCGAGACCGGATCGGCCCTGCTGATCATGGGCATCGCCGGCGGAGCGATCCTGCCGCAGCTGTTCGCGGTGCTGAAGCAGCACTACGACTTCCAGGTCGTGTTCGCCGGACTGGCCATTCCCGGCTACCTGTACATCCTCTACTACGCGCTGGCCGGGCACCGCGTGGGCAGCGCGAAACGGGCGGCGACGGGCGTCCCGGAACGCGGCATCATGGTGGACTCGCCTCCATGACGGAAACGCCCATGCGCCGACCCACCATCAAGGACGTCGCCGAACGCGCGAAGGTCTCGCTGAAGACCGTGTCCCGGGTCATCAACAACGAGCCGTCGGTGCTGCAGGGCACGCGTGCGCGCGTGCTGCACGCCATTGCCGAACTGGACTACGAACCGGACCAGTCCGCGCGCAACCTGCGCAGCGGCACGCCGTTCGTGATCGGTCTGGTCTACGACAACCCCAACCCGTACCACATCATCGGCGTGCAGAACGGCGTGCTGGCCGCCTGCAAGGAGACCGGCTTCGGCCTGCAGATCCATCCGGTGGATTCCACCTCGCCGTTGCTGGCCGAGGAGCTCGTGGAATTCGTCCAGCGTTCGCGCCTGGCCGGATTGGTGCTGACCGCGCCGATGTCCGAACGCGCCGACCTGGTGACGGCATTGGCTGCGCGCGGGGTGAAGCTGGTGCGCATCATCGCCGCGACCGAAGATCCGGAAGACGGCCTGCCGTGCGTCTATGTCGATGATCGCGATGCCGCCTACGAGATCACCGAACACCTGATCCAGCTCGGACACCAGCGCATCGGCTTCCTGTGGGGCGGACTGGCGCACCGGTCGAGTACCGAACGCTATGCCGGTTACGAGAAAGCGTTGAAGGACTACGGCATCACCCTCGACAAGCATCTCGTCGTGCCGGGCGATTACACGTTCGACGACGGTTTCCGCGGCGCGCGCCGCCTGCTGGCACTGCGCGAACCGCCCACGGCGATCTTCGGTTCCAACGATGAAATTGCGGCCGGCGTGCTGGCGGCGGCGAAGTCGGCCGGCATGAACGTGCCTTACGACCTGTCCATCGCCGGTTTCGAGGACAGCCCGTTCTCCAAGCAGTCGTGGCCGCCGCTGACCACCGCCAAGCAGGCGACGCAGGACATCGCAAAACAGGCCGCACGCCTGCTGATCGCCGGCCTGCGTACCGATGCCTATGACGACAACCCCACCCCCGTGCACAACCAGGGCTTCGTGCCGCAGTTGGTGGTGCGGGGCTCCACGGCGCCGGTCCGTCCGCGCGCCGACCGACCCGAACCGCTCTCGCCATGACCGACACGCTACTGCCTGCGCCTTCCGACACCCTGATGCACCAGGAGGCGGCCCAGACCGCCGACATCGTCGCCGACCAGTACGCGCGCAACGCCGCGACGGTTAAAGCGCTGGCGGACGACCTGCGCCGTAATCCTCCACCGTTCGTGGTGACCTGCGCGCGCGGCAGTTCCGATCATGCGGCGACGTATGCGAAGTATCTGTTCGAGACGCAGCTCGGCGTGGTCACAGCGTCGGCGTCGCCGTCGGTGGGGTCGGTGTACGAAGTGAAGCAGCGACTGGCCGATGCGCTGTACGTGGTGATCTCGCAGTCGGGCAAGAGCCCGGACCTGCTGCGCAACGCGAGCGCGGCCAAGGAGGCCGGCGCACGCGTGGTCGCACTGGTGAACGTGGAAGACTCGCCGCTGGCGCAACTCGCCGACACCGTGCTGCCGCTGCGCGCCGGTCCCGAGCGCAGCGTGGCGGCAACCAAGAGCTACCTGGGTTCGCTCGCGGCGATCCTGCAGCTGGCCGCGTACTGGAAGGACGAGGCGCCGCTGCATGCCGCCGCCGATGCCCTGCCCGACGCGCTGCGTCGCGCGTGGCAGGCGGACTGGTCGCCGCTGAGCGATGGATTGGTGGGTGCGCACAACCTGTTCGTGCTGGGACGAGGCTTGGGCCTCGCCGCCGCGCAGGAAGCCGCATTGAAATTCAAGGAAACCTGCGGCCTGCACGCCGAGGCCTACAGTTCGGCGGAAGTGAAACACGGACCGATGGCGCTGGTGGGTCCGGGCTTCCCGGTGCTCTGCTTCGCCCAGCCGGACGAAACCGAAGCCGGCACGCTGGCGCTGGCGCAGGAATTCCGCGACCGCGGTGCGCAGGTGTGGGTGGCATCGCGCCAGGGCGATCTGCCACTGGTCGAGGCACCGCATCCGGCGTGCGCGCCGCTGCTGACCATCCAGAGCTTCTACCGGGCGATCAATGCGCTCGCGCTGCGTCGCGGCCACAATCCGGATGTGCCGCCGCACCTCAACAAGGTCACGGAAACGGTATGAACGCGACGAGCGCCGCCATTGCCCTCTGCAACGCCCGCGTGCTGACGCCGGACGGCTTCGTCGAAGGCCTGGCGGTACTGATGCAGGACGGCCGCATCGCCGACCTGCTCGCGGACGATGCGATCCCGTCAGATGCGGTGCGGCACGATCTTCGCGGCGCGACGTTGCTGCCCGGCTTCATCGATGCGCAGGTCAACGGTGGCGGCGGCGCGCTGTTCAACAACGACACCACGGTGGACGCGATCCGCACGATCGCGAAGGCGCACCGGCGCTTCGGCACGACCGGCCTGTTGCCGACCTTGATCAGCGACGATGCCGACGTGATGGCGCGCGCGATCGCGGCGACACGCGACGCCATCGCGCAGGGGGTGCCGGGCGTCCTCGGCATCCACCTGGAGGGCCCGTACATCGCGCCCGCGCGCAAGGGCACGCACGATGCGGCCAAGTTCCGCGTGCCCGGCGCGGACGAAATCGCGATGGCGACGTCGCTCGATAGCGGCGTGACCCTGCTGACCCTGGCGCCCGAACAGGTGCCGACCGACACCATTCGCACCTTGGTGGCGCGTGGTGCGATCGTCGTCGCCGGCCACACGGCGGGCAGCTACGAACAGATCCGCGCCGGCATCGACGCGGGCGTGTCGGGCTTCACCCATCTGTACAACGCGATGTCGCCGTTGCAGGGCCGCGAACCGGGCGCGGTCGGTGCTGCGCTGGAGGACGACAGCTGCTGGTGTGGCGTGATCGTCGATGGCGTGCACGTGCATCCGGCCAGCCTGCGCGTCGCGTTGGCGGCCAAGCCGCGCGGCAAGGTGGTCCTGGTCACCGATGCGATGCCGATGGTCGGTTCGGACGATCCGTCGTTCGATCTGTATGGCGAAACCATCACCGCCGTCGACGGCGTGGTGCGCAATGCCGCCGGCGCGTTGGCGGGTTCGGCGTTGGACATGATCACCGCCGTGCGCAACTGCGTGCGGTTGCTCGGCCTGCCGCTGGACGAGGCGGCACGCATGGCGTCCACCTATCCTGCCGATGTCCTCGGCCTGGGCGGGACGCGCGGCCGCATCGCGCCCGGCTACCGTGCCGACCTGGTGGCGCTGGACGCCGACCTGCAGATCGTCGGCACGTGGATCGGCGGCGCCTGATCCCGCGCGCATGAGCGTCGCGCCGGCCCGGTTCGCGTCCGTAGATGCGCTGCGCGGCCTGACGGTCGCCGCGATGCTGCTGGTCAACACGCCGGGCGATTGGTCGCATGTCTACGCACCGCTGCTGCACGCGGAATGGCATGGCGTGACACCGACCGACCTGGTGTTTCCGTTCTTCCTCTTCATCGTCGGCGTATCGATCTCGCTGGGCATCGTGCCGCGTAGCGAAACAGGCGTGGCGCATGGCGTGCTGGTGCGCGCGCTGCTGTGGCGCGCGGCGAAGATCGTCGCGCTCGGCCTGGCGCTGCACCTGCTGGCGTACCTGATGCTGGACCGTCCGCACTTCCGCCCCTGGGGCGTGCTGCAGCGGATCGGCCTGTGTTTCGCTGCGGCCGGCCTGATCGCGCTGTACGTGAAGCCTCGCCTGCAGTGGGCATTGATCGGCGCGGTCCTGCTCGGCTACTGGGCGCTGCTCGCGCCGTCCGGCTATGCGGCCTACACGAACCTGCCGGCACGCATCGACACGGCGTTGTTCGCGCCGTGGCTGTACCAGTGGGATACGACGCTCGCGCGCGGGCAGGATCCGGAGGGGTTGCTGAGCACGCTGCCGGCCATCGCCACCACGCTGTTCGGCGTGCGCGCCGGCGCCTGGTTGCGGGGAGGCGCGCTTCGCACGCTGGTGCTGGCCGGCATGGCGGCCGTGGCCCTCGGACTGGCATGGAGCAGTGTGTTTCCATTGAACAAGGCGCTGTGGACATCGTCGTATGCGCTGTTCTCCGCCGGCTGCGCATCGCTCGCGCTGGCGTTCGCCCATGCGGCGGTGGACCGGCAGGGGTGGCCGGCGGTGGGGCGGCGCTTCGGTGTGAATGCCATCGCCGCCTATGTCGGCGCCGCCGTGATGACGTACGTACTGCTCGCGCTTGGCTGGATGGAGCCGCTGTACCGGGTCGGATTCGCCAACTGGATGACGCCGCGCTTCGGACCGTACCTGCCGTCGCTGGCCTTCGCGCTGTCGTTCGTCGGCGTGTGGTGGCTGGTCGTGTGGGCGATGGATCGCCGCGGCTGGTACGTGAAGGTCTGAAGCTCCGCCGTCGTCACGCTTTTCTTCGCTCCGCAGGCGTACAAGGGCAACGAGCCCCGCCGGATGCCGCCTGCATGAAGATGCCGTTGCTGCTTGTCTGTTGCCTGTGCGTATCCGCCTGCCAGCGGGCGTCGATCACCGAGGAGGGCGCGAAGGCGGTGGTGGCCTCCCGCGTCATGCCCACGACCGGCTCCGCCGCGGGCACGGCAGCGACGCCGGCACCGGCCGGGACCGGGGCGGCGATGACCGGCACGGGCCGCACCATGGCAGGACTGTCGCGCGCGCGGCAGGTCCCCGACCCGCCGTTCACCAGTACGCCGGTCGCCACGTTCAACGAGCCCTGGGCGATGACGTTCCTGCCGGACGGTCGCCTGCTGGTGACCGAGAAATCCGGGAAGCTCCGCCTGGCCAACGTCGCGAGCGGCCAGGTCGGCGAGATCATCGGGGTGCCGACGGTCGCCTACGGCGGGCAGGGGGGCTTCGGCGACGTGCTGCTGCATCCCCGCTTCGCCGACAACCGGCTGGTCTATGTCAGCTATGCGGAAGCCGGCAGCGGCGGCACGCGCGGCGCTGCCGTGGCGCGCGCCACGCTGCAGCTCGATGCCAGTGGCAATGGCGGAAGCCTGTCCAACCTGCAGGTGATCTGGCGCCAGCTGCCGAAAGTGTCAGGCTCGAATCACTACGGACACCGCCTCGCTTTCGGGGCGGACGGCAAGTTGTGGATCACCTCGAGCGAGCGCGATCAGCAGACGCCTGCACAGGACCTGCAGTCCTCACTCGGCAAGCTGATCCGGCTCAACGACGATGGCAGCCTGCCGCCGGACAATCCGTTCGCGGCGCAGGGCGGCATTGCGGCGCAGGTGTGGAGCCTGGGCCACCGCAACCTGCTCGGCATCGCCTTCGATCCGTCGGGACAGCTGTGGACGCATGAAATGGGGCCGTCGGGCGGCGACGAGCTGAACCTGATCGAACGCGGCGCCAACTATGGCTGGCCCGTCGTGTCCAACGGCGACCAGTACGACGGCACTCCGATCCCGGACCACGTGACGCGACCGGACTTGAACGCGCCCGAGGCCTGGTGGTCGCCGGTCATCGCGCCGGCGGGCTTCGTCATCTACACCGGCAACCTGTTTCCCTGGTTCCGCGGCAAGGGCTTCATCGGCGGCCTGGCCTCGCAGGCGCTGGTCGAGATCGAATTCACCGGCACGCAGGCGCGCGAGGCGCGGCGCTATCCGATGGGGCGGCGCATCCGCGAGGTCGAACAGGGGCCGGACGGCGCGCTGTGGTTGCTGGAGGACGGCGCCGGCGGGCGGTTGCTGAAGCTCATGCCCAACCGCAGCTGATCAGGCCGGGCGGCCGTCCGCGCGCGTCTCGCGTCCGTTGCGGATGTCCAGGTACAGGCTGTAGGCGGCGGTGAACGCCGGCAGCAGGTTCTGCAGCACGCCCACCGCATCCTGCTTGGACGAGAACAGGAAGTAGCTCAGCGCCATCAGGCTGCCGGCCAGGCTCATGTACCAGAACAGGCGCGGGATGACGGGCCGGCGCGCGCGCCGCGAGGCGACGAACTGCACCACCCAGCGCGCGCCGAACATGGCGGCGCCGGTCAGGCCGATCAGCTTCCAGGGCGTCATGTGCAGGCCGGTCCAGCCCAGCCAGACGAGTTCCTGGTCCATCACGCTCATGGCTTGCGCCCCGCGTTGATCTCGCTGATCGCGGTGACGTGGCTGCGCTGGATCAGCCACGAGACGCCCATGAGATCGCGCACGCCCACGAGGGCGCGCCCGAGGTTGGTGTACTTCGACTGCCCCGACCCACGCGGCCGGTGCGAGACCGGCACGCTGACGGTCTTCCAGCCCGCGCGCTGCATCAGCGCGGGCAGGTAGCGATGCATGTGGTCGAAATAGGGGAGGTCCAGGAAGGCGGCGCGCTCGAACAGTTTGATGCCGCAGCCGGTGTCCGGCGTGTCGTCGCGCAGCAGGCGCTGGCGGATGCGGTTGGCCCAGCGCGACGCCCAGCGCTTGCTGGCGGTGTCCTTGCGGTCGACGCGCCAGCCGGCGAACAGCTTGGTCTGTGCATCGGCGGCGTCGCGCGCGGCGAGCAGCTTCGGGATGTCGCCGGGGTCGTTCTGGCCATCGCCGTCCAGCGTCGCGATCCACGGCGACAGGGCCTGCTTCACGCCGGTACGGATCGCCGTGCTCTGCCCGCTGCGGCGATGGTGCACCAGCACCCGCAGCTCGGGGACCTCGGCCTTCAGGGCCGTCAGCACGTCGCGGGTGTCGTCGTCGGACTGGTCGTCCACGCACACGATGTCGAAGGCGACGTGGCCGCGCAGGTGGCGTACCACTTCCTCGACCAGCGGCCCGATGTTGCCGCGCTCGTTGAAGACGGGAATGACGACGGACAGACTCGTCATGGGGCTGCTTGCTGGGGAAGGGAGGGTCATCGTCCACTCCGGCAGGTCAGGAAAATGTCGTGGTCCGGCCGGTAGAGGGCCGTCTTCACGTCGGTCAGGCCCAGCATCGTGTGGAACAGGTCGTCATGGCTGCGCTGGCCGGCCGCCTGGCGGCGCAGGCAAGTGTCGTCCAGACCGGTCGCCTTGCGCCAGCCTTGGGAGAACCAGGCGACCATCGGCACCTGCAACTGCTCGCGGGGGGCGATCGAATACGGCATGCCGTGCAGGTACAGCCCGTTCTCGCCCAGTGACTCGCCATGGTCGGAGACGTACAGCAGGGCCGTGTCGTAATCCCCCATGCCGGCGAGCGCATCGATGGCCCCGGCCAGTACGTGGTCCGTGTAGCGCAGCGCATTGTCGTACGCATTGACGATCTGCGCCCGCGAGCACCGGCCCAGGTCCGAGGTCTCGCAGACGGGCTGGTACACCTTGAAGGAGGGCGGATAGCGTTCGAAATACGTGGGTCCGTGGTTGCCCAGCATGTGCAGCACGATCACCTGATCGCCCGCGTTGCGGCGCGCCGCGTCTGCGAGGCCGGTGAGCAGGATGCCGTCTTCGCAGCGCTTGCCGTCGCACAGCGCGGGGTCGTTGCGTGCGTGCAGGTCTTCCACCGGCAGTCCGTTGCATACGCCCTTGCAGCCGGACTGGTTGTCCCGCCACAGCGTGGCCACGCCCGCACGCTGCAGCACGTGCAGCAGCGACTGGTGCCCGCGGATCTCCTTCTCGTCATAGTGCTCGCGCCCGTACGGCGAGAACATGCAGGGCAGCGATACCTCGGTGCTGCTGCCGCAGGCGGCGACATGGGGGAAATTGAGTACGCCGCGCCGCGCCAGCTCCGGCGTGGTCTGGCGCGCGTAACCGTTGAGGCCCCAGTTGGCGGCGCGGGCCGTCTCGCCTACGACCAGCACCACCAGGCGGGGGCGGCGCATGGTGGCGGCCGGCGACTGCACGGCGTCTTCGCCGATCGGCAGCTGCAAGCGCGCCTTGCCCGGCGCCTCCTCGCTGACCACCTTGGCCAGCGATACCAGCACGTTGGCGGGCGTGACCAGGTAGCGTACTTCGCGCTGGTTGCGCAGGAAGGCGGTGAGCGGCTGGATCGAGGGCAGCACGCCGAGCGCGCCGACCACCACCATGCCGGCGAGGAACAGCACGCGTGCCAGCAACGTGCGCGACCACGTGCGGGGACGCAGGCGCACGCGCCACACCACGAGCAGCGCGGGAACGGATGCCAGCAGCGGCAGCACGGCATCGGCGCCGGCCAGGTCGCTCGCCTCGCGCCAGTCGGTGTGCAGCACGTTGCGGACCATGTCGGCATCGATGTAGATGCCGTAACTGGCCATGTAGTGGCCGGCCAGGGCCGCCACCACCACCAGCACCGACAGCACCCAGCGGGCGGTATGTCGCCAGACCAGCACCGACAGCCACACGCCATGCACGGCGGTGACCAGGAGGAACAGCGACAGCGTCCACATACCGTGCGTCCACGGCTGGGGTGCGGCGGCGCGCCAGAATTCCGCGTTTGCGAACAGGCTGAAGTACAGGCACGCGAACAGGATCAGCGTTTCCGTGTGCAGTCGCGGCCGCACGGCGAGCAGGGCAAGCAGGCGTTGCCCGCGCGAGCCGGCGTGCGCGTGCTCGACGACCGACGCGCTCATGCCTGCGTCTCCCGCGGGGCCGATGCGGACAGGGTGTTCACGCCCCAGGCCACCGTCCAGCACACCGCCAGGCTGGCGATGTCGTGCGAGAGGAAATGCGCCCCGCGCAATTGCTGTGCTGCACCGAACACGGCACCGGCCACCAGGCCGACGGCGAGCCCGGCCCGGCGCCAGCGCGGTGCCACCTGCGACAGGAAGAAATACAGCGCCACCCAGGCATAGCCGCCCGCGGCATGTGCGGCGGGAAAACACGCGGCGGGCGGCATCGTCGCGGGCCGTGCTTCGAACAACGCCACGAACGCCCGGTCGCCTCCCAGGCCTGCCAGGTCCCAGGGACAGTCCATGTGGGTCAGGGCCTTCAACGCGGCCACGCAGGCCACCGATGCGAAGACCGACAGCAGCAAGCGCGCCGCCGGCCGCGTCCACGCCTGCGACGCCGGCGAACGCCAGTGCAGCAGCGTGGCGACGAGCACGCCGGCCCAGGCCGCCTGGCTCAGGAGCCGACCGCCACGATGCAGCGCCGCTTGCAGCAGCACGCTGCGCTTGAGCGACCAGACGTCGCCTTCCCAGTGGAACAGCCCGTGGGCCACCGCCAGGTCCACATGGCGTGCGAGCCACCACGCGAGCAGCAGCACCGGCAACGACCACGGCAACCGCCACGACAGTCGGGCAAGGGAACGCGAGAGGGGGCGGACCGGGAAGGACGACATGCGGCAGGCGGCGAGCGGAACGTGCACGCATGCTGGTGGCGGTTACGTCGTAGCGCGGTCGGACGCGCGTCGGAGCCGCGTTAAGAGACGCACGAGAACGGGCGTGCGAGCGTCCCGGGTTGCCGCCGATTCAGTCTTCGCTGACGTCCGCCGACCAGTCGGTCGGGACCTCGCAGCCCGGGATCCATGCCGCGCTCGGGGCCAGAATCCATGCGCGCCGGTTGGATGCACCGATGTCCACCACCTTCGCCGGGTCCAGGCAGGGTCCGATGGCTTCCTTGCGCAGGAACAACCAGCGCTGCGCAGGTGCTTCCAGCAACCACGCATGCGCGTACTGCCATTGCGCGGCCCAGGGTTGCTTGAAGCCGAAGTCGGTGACCGGGCGGTCGGCCTGCAGCAGGTGCTGTTCGCGCCACCCCAGCATGGCCAGTTCTGCCTGGGGGCCGATCCGTTCACCGACCCGCTGCATCAGGGCCTTCGCCGAACTGTCGGGACTGAGCGCCGGCATGAAGCCCATGCCATACGCCGTCCACAGCGCCGCGGTGACCGCGACCAGTGCCACGGCCACCCGTCGTCGCGCCGCGACCATCACCACGACCGCCACGGCCGCGAAACCGGCCAGCCATCGCCCCAGCTGCGCCACTGTATCCATGTCCATGCCGCGGCCATCGACCAGCGCATGCACGCGCGCCGGCGACGCGGTGAGCAGCCACAGCCCCAGTCCACCGGCGACCGCCACGAGCACCGCCAGGTACGACCACAGCACCGTCCGCACGCCGCGTCGGCGCAGCAACCCGGCCAGCAACGGCGACGCCGCCACTGCCAATGCCGGCAGCATGGGGAAGACATAGACCTCGCGCTTGCCCGGGCTGGCACTGAAGAACACCAGCACCAGCACCGCCCAGCCCAGCAGCAGCGCATGCCGGGGGTCCACGCGGCGCAGGCGTCGCCACCACGCCGGCACCAGCCAGGGTGCCAGCAGGACGCCCGGCAGCCACAGCGTCAGCATCGTCTGCAGGTAGTACCAGGCCGGCTTCACGTGGTGCCAGGCACTGGCATAGCGCGTGCCGGTCTGCTTGAAGAGCATTTCGCGCGCGTACGCGTGCAGCGCGGGATCGGACGAGGTCAGCGCAACCGACAGCATCGGCACCAGCCACACCCCGGCGCCGGCGATGAAGCCCGCCACGCCCGCCAGCGCGCGCACGCCACGATGCGGCGGCAGCGCGCGGCGCGACCTCCACCGCACCCACAGCCAGGGCACGAAGACCAGCAGCGGCAGGAAGCCCACGCCCTTGGTCACCGTGCCCAGCCCCGCCGCGAAGGTGCCCAGTGCCAGCAGCCACGCGCGCGGCGTTTCCAGCAGGTAGCGCATCAGCGCCCACAGCGACAGCGTGGTCATGCCCACCAGCACCATGTCGATCTGCGCCCGTTTGGCCTGCAGCGCGAACTGCAGGCACACGAACAGGCCGAACACCGCGTAGGGCACGGCGCGGCGGCCCCACAGCCGGCGCGCCAGGTCGCCAGACAGCCACAGCGTCAGCAAGGCCGCCAGCAGCGAGGGCAGCAGGAAGGCAACGTGCCAGTCGCGCACCAGCAGATAGCTGGCCGCCTGCAGCCACATGAAGGTCGGGGGCTTTTCCGCGTACAGCTCGATGCCCCGGTGCGGGAACAGCCATTGCCCGCTCTCGACCATCGTCCGCGCCGCCAGCACGAAGCGCGGCTCGTCGGCCGGCATCGGTTCGCGCAGGCCCAGGCCCGCCAACAGCGCCCACACCACCAGGGCGATCAACAACGGGGTCTGCCAGCGGGGGGCGTCTCGGAGCGGCGTCGGTCGCATCGGCGGGGTCGGCGGTCGGCAGTCGGGCGCATGATCGTGGATCATGCGGCGTAAGAGAACCGTCGGAGTTCCGACGGCGTTTCGACGTCCGGCCTGCGATGCTGCCGGTCCTCCTCCCTTCGCGCGGGCCCTGCCGATGCGGCTGCTGGTGATCGAAGACAACCGGAACCTGGTCGCGAACCTGTTCGACTACTTCGAGGCGCGCGGCCACACCCTGGACGCGGCGCCCGACGGCGTGACCGGCCTGCACCTGGCCGCCACGCAGGCGTACGACGCCGTCGTGCTGGACTGGATGCTGCCGCGGCTGGAGGGCCCGGAGGTCCTGCGCCGGTTGCGCGAGGACCATGCCTCCGACGTGCCGGTCATCATGCTGACGGCGCGCGACGAACTGCCGGACAAGATTTCCGGTTTCCGCGCGGGGGCCGACGACTACCTGACCAAGCCGTTCGCGTTGCCGGAACTGGAGGTCCGCCTGGAGGCGTTGCTGGCGCGCGTGCAGGGCCGGCAGCGGCGCAAGCTGCTGCAGGTGCACGATCTGACCCTCGACCTGGCCACGCTGGAGGTCATGCGCGCCGGACAGGCGCTGCACCTGTACCCCGCATGCCGCAAATTGCTGGAAACGCTGATGCAGGCGAGTCCGGCGGCCGTCACCCGCCAGCAACTGGAACATGCCCTGTGGGGCGACGATCCGCCCGACGGCGACATGCTCCGTTCGCACATCTATGAACTCCGGCGCAGCGTGGACGGCCCGTTTCCGGTCAAGCTGATCCATACGCTTCCCCGCACCGGCTACCGGCTCGCCGTGCCCCACGGGGCGACGGAGGCATGAAGCGCCACCGCAGCCTGAGCGGGCAGATCCGGCGGCTGCTGGGCGGCTACGCCGTGCTGCTGGCCGCGGTGATCCTGCTGGTCTTCGCGGACGACTTCCTCGAGGACCGGGTCTGGAAGTCGCTGCTCCACCGGGAGATCGCCGAACACCTCGCGCGCCGGCAGGCCGATCCGCACCATCGCTGGCAGGACACGGACGCCGTGCAGCTCTACGGCGTGCCCGGCCGTCCGCCGCCGCCGGGCCTGTCGATGCTGCCTGCGGGCGTCCATGACGACTTCTGGTTCGACGGGCGCGAAAACGTGGTGCTGGTCGAGCGCGTGGACGGCGTGCAGTACTTCGTCGTGCGCGACATCACCGGGATCGAAGCCATCGAGGACGCGCTGATCATCGGCTCGCTGGGGCTGGCGCTGGTCATGCTGGTGGTGATCGGCGTCATGGTGGCGCGCGGCGTAGGCAATTCGTTGCGGCCGCTGTCCGACCTGGCCGACGACATCGATGCACTGTCGCCCGACCGCGCGGGCCAGCGCATCGTGGTGACGCAGGACGCCAGTGCGGAGCTGCACGTCATCACCAATGCGCTCAACGACTACCTGCGGCGCCAGGACGCTTTCGTCGAGCGCGAGCGCGTCTTCATCGACACCGCCAGCCACGAGCTGCGCACGCCCATCGCCGTCATCGCGGGCGCCAGCGAGCTTGCGCTGGACCAGGCGGGACTGCCCGCGCCCGCTCGCCAGCAGGTGCAACGCATCCACCGCACCGCGCGCGACGTGGAACGGCTGATCGGCTTGCTGCTGGCCCTGGCGAAGGATCCGGCACGCCTCTCGCGCGCCACGGAAGTCGTGCCGTTGCACGAGCTGCTCCCCGACATCATCGACGACCACCGCCACCTGATGGCAGGCAAGGACCTGTCGGTCGTCATCGACGCGCTCGCGCCATGCAGCGTGAGCGCGCCGTTGCACATCGTGCAGGCCGCGATCGGCAACCTGCTGCGCAATGCCATCGAGAACAGCGACAGGGGCCAGATCCACGTGGCGCTGGACGCGGACGCCACCGTCACCGTGCAGGATCCCGGCCATGGCATGACGCCGGAAGAGATCAGCCGCATCTATGCGCACCTGGCGCGGGGCGGCAGCCGCGAGGGCGGCGGCATCGGCCTGGACCTGCTGGCGCGCCTGTGCGAACACTTCGGGTGGACACTGTCCATCCAGTCCGCCCCGGGTCGCGGCACGATCAGCCGCCTGCGGATCGCGCGTTGACGCCGGGCTTCGCCGGCACGCGCTAGCATCGTCCCGCCTTTCCCGGAGGACACCGTCATGAAGCGGCCGTTGTTCTGCCTGTCCCTGGTGCTGCTGTCGGCCTGCAAGCCCTCGGCACCGCCCGCGCCCCCTGCAACGCCGGCCTCCACGCCTCCGGTCGCGGCGGCGCCCGTGGCACCCCCCGCACCCACGCCTGCGGCCGAAGTGCCCGCATTGTCACCGCCATCGTTCGATTGCGCCAAGGCGCAGTCGGCCGCCGAGCGGTTGGTCTGCGGCGACGCCGAACTCGCCGCGCTGGATCGGCAACTGGCCAGGCGTTACGCCGACGCGAGGGACACGGACCCTGCCACGCAGCGCGGCTGGGCCAAGGGGCGCGACGACTGCTGGAAGGCCGATGACCTTCGCCTGTGCGTGCTGGAGTCCTATCGGACGCGGCTGGTCGAGCTGGCCATCGCGGCGCCCGGCGTCGTGGTGCCGAAGACCGTGGAATACCGATGCAGCGACAACCGCCTGCCTTTCACGATGGTGTACTACAACGACATCGATCCGCAGGCGGCGGTGATGACCTGGGGCAACGACCAGGCGATCGTGTTCCCGCAACCGGCCGCCAGCGGTGTGAAGTACGGCCGCGTCGGCATTGAGTACTGGGAGCACCAAGGCGAAGCGTCAGTCGATTTTTTCGGCAACAAGCTGACCTGCAAGCCGATGGAATGACGACCGCTGACGCGCCCGCCGGCGTGGCGGGCGCGTCCGTGCCGCGTCGGCGCGGTCAGCGCACGCGGCGGTAGCGGACTTCGTTCTGGCGATCGCCGACCTGCGTGGTCACCAGGCCATCCCGCGACGGGTCGATGTCGAACGCGGTATTCCCCACGTTGAGCCGGCCGTCGTTGATCCAGCCGTCGACCGTCTGGTCGCGCGTGCGGGCCGTGGCGCGGCCATCCGCGGTGATCGTGAGGGTGACGTCGCGGTCGTACACCGCGTTGTAACCCTCGAACGTGCCGATCATCCACGACGGCACGTACGAGCTGTGCCGGGCACCCTGGTAGCGGTCGTCGTCGTACTTGTCGTCCTTCTTGTTGGCGTTGTGTGCGATCGCGCCGAGGATCGCCGCGCCAATCAGCACGCCCGCCGCGACCTTGGCGTCATGGTCGTCGCCGTGGTGTCCGGACGAGCTGGTGTGCACGCGGAAGGTCGCCCGGCAGCCATCGTCCACCCAGATCTCCCGACGGTTGTAATCCCAGGTGCGGCCTTGCGTGCAGGACGTAGTGGATAGCTGCCGGTCGAGCGTGACGTAGCCCGCGGTGGTGATCGAACAGCTCTGGTAGCGATCATTGCGGCTTTCGCAGGTCACGTAGTCGTCGGCACGGGCATCGGCGCCCCAGAGGCCGGCACCGGCGAGACAGACGGACAGCAGGAGGCGCGTGCGTTCCATGACGGGTCCTTCGTGTGATGGTGGGAGGGCGCGGCTCCCCCGGCCGCGGCGACACGATACCGTGCTCCCCTGCGGACGGGAGACGGAATGGCCGACCGTCCGTCAGCCGTCCGCCGTCCGCTGCTGCCTGATGGCCAGCACGCGCGCCGCCTGCAGGGCTTCGCCGATCTGCACGCCCGTCATGCCCTCGCGCACCACATCGCGCGCGCCGACCCGCAATGCGGCCTGGTGCAGGCGCACCAGTGCACGCCCCTGCGGATAGTCGGCCTGCCGCTGTCCCCCGCGGCCACGCTTGTCCGCTTCGCAGACCGTCGCCAGCCACGGGATGCGTTCGGGTCGCCGGAATGCATCGCAGCGGGTGAGCAGTTCCACCACGGTGGCGTCGCGCAGCTCGGCGAGGCGGTGCACGTTGAGGTGCTCGCGGCATGCCATCACGGCCAGTTCGCGGTAGTCCACCGGCACCTTCAGTCGTTCGCACAGTGCCATCACCGGCTTCACCCCGGCATGTTCATGGCCGATGTGCTTCGGCAGTACCGCGGCCGGCGTCAGGGCCTTGCCCAGATCGTGCACCAGCGCGGCGAAGCCGATGCGCGCATCGCCCGGCGCGAGTTCCGCCGCCATGTCGCTGACCATTTCCTGGTGCACGCCGGTATCCACCTCCGGGTGGTATTCCGCGCGCTGCGGCACCCCATACAGCGCATCCACTTCCGGCAGCACCACCGCCAATGCGTCGCAGGCGCGCAACGTGGACAGGAAGGTGGAGGGCGTCGTGGACGCCAGCGCACGTCGCAGTTCCTGCCACACGCGCTCGGGCACCAGCGCCTCCAGTTCGCCGCTGGCCACCATCGCGCGCATCAGCGCCATCGTCTCAGGCGCGATCGTGAAACCCAGTGATGCAAAGCGCGCCATGAAGCGGGCCGCGCGCAGCACGCGCAGCGGATCTTCGGCGAAGGCCGGGCCCACATGCCGCAGCACGCGCGCCGCGATATCGCGCGCGCCGCCGTAGGGATCGACGAGCGCGCCGTCGTCGTCCTGGGCAATGGCGTTGACGGTGAAGTCGCGCCGCAACAGGTCTTCTTCCAGCGTTACCGAAGGGTCGGCATCGACGACGAACCCGCGATAGCCGCGGCCACTCTTGCGCTCCGTGCGCGCAAGCGCATGCTCTTCGCCCGTGTCCGGATGCAGGAATACAGGGAAGTCGCGTCCCACCGCCTTGAAGCCGAGGTCTTCCATCTGCGCCTGCGTCGCACCCACCACCACCCAGTCCCGGTCGCCGGGCGCCAGGCCGAGCAACCGGTCGCGCACCGCGCCGCCGACGAGATAGGTCTTCATGCCGGCATGATGCCGGATCCGGAGCGCGATGCGGGATTGCTTCAGGAGCTACGCGAGTCGCGACCGCGACCTGTGCAGGCCATCAGCCCGACGATCGTGCGCGATGATCCGCTGACAACGCGACTTCCCGATGCGGGACGTGGGCCGTCGTCCTGTTTCCGCGGTCGCGACTGACGTCGCTCCCACAGGGGCGCAGCGTCATCAGCTCTTCGGCATCTGTGCTGTCGGGCAGGTGAAGGCCTTGCGCTTGGCCTGCACGCGACCCATCAGGCGGTCGCTGACCGGCAGGGCGCTGCCGTTGAGGCGCCAGTCGTAGATCACGCTGAAGGCCAGCACGCGCGCGACGTACTCGCGCGTTTCCTTGTAGCTGATCGTCTCGATCCAGACGTCGGGATCGAAGCCCGGCCGCTGCGACTGCCAGCGTGCCGTCGGCGCCGGCCCCGCGTTGTAGGCGGCGATGGCGACATAGGGCACGGCGTACTTGTCTTCCATCTCGCGCAGGTAGGCGGTGCCGATGGCGATGTTGGTGTCGGCGTCGTACAGGCTGGCCGCGCCCGCGTAGGGAATGCCCAGGCGCTTGGCGACGCCCGCACCCGTGGAGGGCAACACCTGCATCAGGCCCATGGCGTTGGCGCCCGATCGTGCCTTCGGGTTGAAGATGCTCTCGGCACGGATCTCCGCGGCGACCCAGGCCGGATCGATGCCGTGCTTCGCGGCTTCGCGCTTGATGGTGTCCTCATGGTGCAGCGGGAAGCGCAGCCGGTACAGGCGCTGCTCGTCGGGCTGTTTGCCCAACGAGAACACGGCACGGTCGAACCAGCCATTGTCCTGCGCCACCTGCACCGCGATGCGGCGCTGGGTATCGTCGAAGCGGGACAGCGCCTCGTTCCATTCGGCCGTCGCCCAGCCCGGACGCTCCAACTGCCAGAGTTCCATCGCCCGAACGACGGCGGGGTCGCGCGCCACGGCTTGCACGGCGGTGGCGGGGTCGTTCGGGATCCAGGCGCACAACGCGTAGGGCTGCTCCAACCGATCGGCGGCGAGGAAGCCATGGAAGGTCGGGCTGCCCGCAGTCTCCCGGTAAAGACGCTGTGCGGCGGCCCGGTCGCCGGTCTTCTCGCTCATGCGGGCTTCGAAATACCGCCAGCGCGAATCGCTGCGCTGCGCCGGTGGCATCTTCTTCAGCGCCACGAGCGCCGAGGGCCAGTCGCCGCGCGACAGTGCCTCGCGTACACGCCATTCGTGGAGGCGCTCGTCGTAGGAAGACTCGGGTACGTTGCCCAAGCGGCGCGCGGAATCCGGTCCGTAGGATGCGACCGTCCACAAGGCGATCTGGTACAGCACCTGCCCGCGCTCGTCGGGGCCCATGCCCAGCGCGTCGGCGTATTGCGGCAGCATGCGCTCGGCCGTGTCGGGATCGTTCTGTGCGAGTCTCGACAGGCCGTGGGCCGCCATGCGGCGGCTGCGGTCGGTCTTCGGCCAGTTCATCGCGCGAGGATGGACGGCATCGATGAAGGCGGCATAGTCGTTGGCGAGTGCGGCCTCGTCGCCGGGCAGGCCACGCGCCGCGCTGCGCATCACGCCGGTCTGGCGCTCGGCCGCGGCCGCATCGATGCGCTCCCAGCGCAGCGCCGGCGCCAGCGCGCCCTGGCTCGCCAGCACATTGAAGACGGGGTCGCACCCATCCGGAAGCGACTTCGCGCCTTTCCGCCAGAGCGCCTGCGCCTGTTCGGTCCACGCGGCATCGATGCGTCCGGTGGCCTGGCGCGCCTGCAGGTGGGCGCACTGCAGGGCGACGCTGTCGGCCGGTTTCCATGCGGCCAGGAACGTCGGCCAGTCCTGGCGGCGCGCCAGGGCCGCCAGCCACAGGCTGCGGAGTTGCGAGGCGACGGCCTGGCCTTCGTAGCGCGCGAGGAAGGCCTGTGCCTGCGACGTGGATATCGCATCGGGGTCGCGGCGCAGGGCCGCGAACTCGAGCCATCCGTACAGGGGGTGGCGGGTAAGCGACGACGCGGTGCCGGCATCGAAGCGACCGGCCTCGGCCGCGGCGAGCGCATCGCGCATCGCGGGACGTTGTGCGTCGAGCGACTGCGCGCGCGAGAAGGGTGCGTTGCACAGCCCGGCGATGGCAACGAGTACGATGAAAGTCGTGGATCGGATCATGCCGGGACTATACCCAAGCCGGCTGAACGTCCACGTAGACAACGCGTCACAGCGAGGTGCTGATTGGAAGGTGTCTGGATTTTTCCGTTGCTCGGCGTGCTGGCCGGCATTCTCGCGGGCCTGCTCGGCATCGGGGGCGGCCTGGTCCTGGTCGCCGCACTCGCGTGGATCCTGCCCCTGCACGGGATCCCGAAAGACGCGGCGATGCATGCCGCGCTCGCGAGCTCACTGGCGAGCATCGTGTTGACCGCATCGTCGTCGGCGTACTCGCATCATCGTCGTGGCAGCGTGCTGTGGCCGACGGTGGCGTGGATGGTGCCCGGCCTGTTGCTGGGTGGTTGGGTCGGCAGTGGCCTGGCGGTGCACCTGGACGACGACGTGCTGCGCTGGATCGTCGCCGGCTACTGCTTCATCGCCGGCGCGCAGATGATGTTCGGCGGCAACGCGCATCCGGAAGGACGTGGTGTGGCCGCGCCGCGCGGCCCGGTGATGAGCGCGGCCGGATCCCTGATCGGCGCGGTATCGGCGGTCGTCGGGATCGGCGGCGGCAGCATGACGGTACCGCTGCTGGTCTGGCGTGGCGTGCAGCCCGTGCGGGCCGTAGGCACCTCCAGCGCGTGCGGCGTCGCCATCGGCATCGCCAGCGCGGTGGGGTATGCGGCGCATGCACCCGCAGGCGCATTGCCCGCGCACGCGGTCGGCTACATCTACCTTCCCGCCGCCATCGGGGTCGCCATCGCGTCCGTACTCGCCGCGCCGTACGGCACGCGCCTTGCGCATCGCATCGGCGGCAAAGCCTTGAAGCGGGTGTTCGCGGTTTTCATGGTGGTGATGGGGATCGCGATCATCGCGAGCGGGTGAGTCGCGGGTCCACGCCAGGGCTGTCCCGCCCCTTCCTCAGGCTACCGGGGATGCAATGGAAGAGGCCGGCGCAACGCCGGCCTTTCCGTGTGGTGGCCACGACCTCGATCCACACCCGGGCGGGCGGCTCGGCACCGGCTGCGACGATGGGTCGCGGCCTCAGCCGAGGCCTGCGGCTTGAAAAATAAGACTCATTCGCATTTAATGGCCGCAGAGCCTTCGGGCCCTTGCGACCCGATGCGTCGGCAAGGGCTCGGGCAGCCACGGCGGTGAGATTTGGCCCCGTGCTGTTCTCCGGCGCTGCCCTCCCCCTCCCCCAGGCCCCTCCATGCTTCGTCCGATTTCGTCCCATCCCCTGGTTCGCCCTGCACAGCGTTCCGGCCCCGCACCCCGAAGCGCGCGCCTGCCGGCGGCACTCGCGGCCGCGCTGTTGAGCGCATCCGGCGTTGTCATGGGTTCGCCGCAAGCGGCGACGTCGTCCACCGCCAGTAGCAGCGCCACCGACCTGGACGCGGTGCTGGTGGTCGGCCAGCGTGCCAACCGCGTCAGCAACGGCGCGACCAACCTGGATCTGGCCATCAAGGAGACCCCGCAGTCGATCAGCGTGGTCAGCAGCGAACAGATGGCGCAGTTCGGCGCCGACAGCCTCAACGATGCGCTGCGCCTGGCCACCGGCATCCAGGTCGAGGAATGGGAAACCAACCGCACCAACTATCTGGCGCGTGGCTTCGAGATCAAGAGCACGCAGATCGACGGCGTCGGCATGCCCAACGACTGGGGCATCGCCACCGGTGCGATGGACGCCTTCGGCTACGAGAAGCTGGAAGTCATCCGTGGCGCGAACGGCCTGCTCACCGGCGTCGGCAATTCGGCCGGCACCCTCAACTACGTGCGCAAGCGTCCGACCAACGAGGCTGAAGGCCAGGTCGGCGTGAAGGTCGGTTCGTGGGGCGAGCGCCGTGTCGAGTTCGATTATTCGATGCCGTTCAACGAGAACGGTACCTGGGCCGGTCGCGTGGTGTTCGCGCGGGAGGAAGGCGACTCCTACCTGCGCGACCTGGAGAACGAGCGCACCTTCGGTTACGCGGTGATCGATGGCCAGGTGGGCGAAAACGGCACGCTGGCGTTCGGCTATTCGTGGCAGCAGGCCGATACCACCGGCAACATGTGGGGCGCGCTGCCGTTCGTGAACACCGATGGCACGCAGCCCTCGTGGGACGTGGGCGCCTCGACCACGGTGGACTGGGCCTACTGGGACACCAACACCCAGACCGCCTTCGTCGAATACACGCACCAGCTGGGCGAAGACTGGCGACTGAAGGCGACC
Organism: uncultured Pseudoxanthomonas sp.; assembly: GCF_947498795.1. Classification (NCBI taxonomy): domain Bacteria; kingdom Pseudomonadati; phylum Pseudomonadota; class Gammaproteobacteria; order Lysobacterales; family Lysobacteraceae; genus Pseudoxanthomonas; species uncultured Pseudoxanthomonas sp. The sequence continues at coordinate 333,158 of NZ_CANMLQ010000004.1, forward strand.
TACAACCGGCGCAAGGGCGAGAACGACGACGAGCTGTTCTTCGCGTACTCCCTTACGGGTCTCGATCCGGTCACCGGCACGGGTCTGCTGGGCTGGGCCTACAAGGGCCAGGACGAGCTGACGTCGGATCTGGTGGACCTGAGCGTCAACGGCCGCTTCCAGCTGTTCGGTCGCGAGCACGAGGCGATGTTCGGCCTCAGTCAGGCGGAGAGCGAGCAGGCATACTGGATCAATCCCGCGCCATCCGATTCGCCGGCGTTCGGCGCGCTTCCCGGTTTCCCGTACGCGGGCGATGCCGTGCCGGAACCCGCCTGGGGTGCCCGCGAACGGTCGAGCTTCTTCAACCAGCGCCTGCGTCGTGCATTCGGCGCGACCCGCCTGTCGCTGACCGAGAACTTCAAGGCGGTGCTGGGCGTCAACTACGCCGAATACCACCGCGACGGCGCCAACGGTATCGAGCCGTTCGACGAAACCGAGAGCAACACCAGCCCGTACGCCGGCCTGACCTACGACTTCAGCGATGACGTGTTGGGCTACGTCAGCTATTCGGACATCTACCAGCCGCAGGACCAGCGCGACTTCGACGGCTTCTACCTGGCGCCGTCCAAGGGCGTGAACTACGAAGTGGGCGTCAAGGCCGAGTGGTTCGACAAGCGCCTGCTGACCACGCTGGCGTACTTCTCTGCCGAGCAGGAAGGCCTGGCGACCTTCGCCGGTTACAGCAGCGAGACCCTGATGAACTACTACGTGTCCAAGGACGTGGAGTCGAAGGGCTGGGAGTTCGAGGCCACGGGAAGGCTCGGCGATCGCACCGACCTGGTCTTCGGCTACACCCACCTGAAAATGGACGGGGAAGAGGGCACGCTGACCTACAACTGGGTGCCGCGCCGTACCGCCAACCTGATGCTCAGCACGCGCCTGCCTGCGTACGAGGCGGTGTCGTTCGGCATCGGCGGTCGCTGGCAGAGCGCCATCTCCAACGTGGAAAGCTACAGCGGCCAGACCGTGCGACAGGGCAGCTACACGGTGCTCAATGCATTCGCGGCGTGGGACTTCCTGGAGAACGCCACCGTGCGTGCCAACGTCGGCAACCTGATCGACGAGAAGTACATCAATACGCTGTACCAGATCGGCTACTACGGTGCGCCGCGGCACTGGTCGCTGAGCCTGGAATACCGGTTCTGATGACGTCCCGCCCCGACCATCCCTGGTAGCCGCCGCCACCATGTCCACGATCCCGCGTTCCATCGCTCCCCGTTCGCCACGCCTGCATCTGGCGGCGCGCATCGTGGCCGCCATCTTCGGCGGCTACGGCTTCGCCTGGGGCATCGTCGCCGCCGGCGCCAGCCTGATGTTCGCCGCCGGCATGGACTTCCACGATGCCGAGTTCCTCGCCAGCCTGTTCGGCGTGCTGGCGTTCCTGGCGGTGTTCCTGTGGACCTTCGCGGCGCGCCGGTTGTGGGTGGTGTGGACGGTGCTCGTGGGCGGTGGCGCCTTGCTGGCCGCCGTCGGTTCGTTCGTGCAATCGCGGCTGGTCTGAGGCCGGGGACGTCATCATGATGCAGAGCTTCCGCCAGGCGATGGCTTGGCTGCATACCTGGTTCGGCCTGGTCCTCGGCTTCGTGCTGGTGGCCGCATTCTTCTTCGGCGCGCTGTCGGTGTTCGACCGCGAGATCGACCGCTGGGCGATCCCGTCCACGCGCTTCGAACCGCAGCCGATGCCGTCGTACGAAAAGATCCTGCGCCCGGCGTTCGAGCGCATGCAGCCGCTGCCGGCCGCCGTGGATGCGATGCGCCCGCGCGTGGACGGCCCGATGCCCGAGCGCTTCGACACCGTGGTCAGCTGGAGTGCGTACACCACCCACCGCGATCCGGTGCTGCAGCTGTTCGCCGGCTACGAGGTGCCGAACGCGAAGGATCCGGAGGAAGCCATCTGGGCCGACGCCACCATCGACCCGCGCGACGGCACGCCGCTGCCGAACGACCGACTGAAGGTCGGCAGCGGCTTCTTCTATCCGATGCACTACGGCCTGACCCTGGACTGGAAGAACCTGGGCATCTGGATCGGCGGCTTCTCCGCCCTGATGATGCTGGTGGCGCTGGTCACCGGCGTGGTCATGCACCGCAAGATCTTCCGCGAGTTCTTCACCTTCCGGCCCGGCAAGGGCGGTCTGCGCAGCGTGCTGGACCTGCACAATCTGACCGGCGTGGTGGCGTTGCCGTTCCACTTCTTCTTCGCCTTCACGGGCCTGCTGATCTTCGCGGCGACGTACTACTTCCCGGTCGGTCACACGCAGCTGCACGACCTGCACGACCTGCATGCGGTGGTGGAAGCGCGCGAGACCGGCCTGCCGCACCTGCGTGCGGGCGTACCCGCCGGGCTCGCCGATGTCGATGCGATGGTGGCGGACGCGCAGCGGCGCTGGCAGGCGCAGGACAAGGCCGGCGATGTCGGCTTCCTGGTGCTGCAGCATGTCGGCGATGCGAACGGCTACATCAGCGTGTACCGCGCAGGCACCGACCGCATCGCGCTGGTCGGCGATGGCATCCACTACAAGGCGTCCACCGGCGAACTTATCCGCGAGGATCCGCCGCCAAGCGCGGCGGGCCGCGTCGCCGAATTCCTCACCGGCCTGCACCTGCAGCACTTCCGCCATTGGCTGCTGCGCTGGATGTACGTGCTGGGCGGCCTGCTCGGCGCGGTATGCATCGCCACCGGCTTCCTGTTCTTCGTCGAAAAACGCAAGCGGCAGCACGCGAGGCAGGGACAGCAGGGCGCGCGTGTGGTGGATGCGCTGGCGGTGACCACCGTCACCGGCATGGTGCTGGCGGCGCTGGGCATCCTGGTCGCGAACCGCCTGTTTCCCGAAGGGCTGCCCGCACGCGGCGACTGGGAGCGCTACGCTTTCTGGGGCACGTGGTCACTGGCGATGCTGCACGCGGCCTGGCGCAGTGCGCCGGTGGCCCGTGGCCTGCCGAACCCGGCGTGGCGCGAGCAGTGCGGCATGATCGCGCTGCTCGCGCTGGCGGCCATGCTGTTGAACTGGGCCACCACGGGCGACCATCTGGTGCGCACGATTCTCGCGGGCTACTGGCCGGTAGCGGGCGTCGACCTGGCACTGCTGTCGACCGCCGTGATCGCGGCGTTCACCGCGCGCCTGCTGAAGCAGCGTGCGTCGCTGCCTGCAGCGCATCGGGACATGGAGACGACGCATGCCTGAACCCGTGACCGCGGCCCTGCTCCTGCTGGCGGCGCTGGTGGCCAGCGCGGCCGGCATGGGATGGCTCGCCCTGTCCATGCCGGTGCATGCGCAGCAGGTCTGGAGCGCGGTGCCTGCCGGGTCGACGCGGCGCGCGCTGAAGATCGCCGGCGCGGTCGCCGTGGCCGTGGCGCTGGGGCTCTGCCTGGCGGTCGACCATGCCACCATGGCCAGTCTGGTGTGGGTGATGGGGCTCACCGCCGCCGCCGCGGGCGTCGCGATGACGCTCGCATGGCGGCCGCGCTGGCTGCGCGCGCTGGCGCCCTGGGTGCGGCGTCCCCACGCATAAGGCCGGGGCGCACCCCCAGCAACGGCGGAAGACTCCGCCCGTCCGCTCGCCGTGCTGCCCGCCGCCGCAGGAGTAGGATGGCGACAGGCGGGGGTACTGATCGAATGGATGCGCCGGTCGACAATGCACGTGCCGTGGCGTGGCCGGCGAGGATGGATCACCGGCGGCGTCGCCGCGCTTTCCATCTTCTGCTCGCGACCGGCTCCATCATGGTGCTGGTGGGACTGGGTTGGGGGGTGTTCTTCGCCTGGCGCGGGGAATGGGCGGTGGCGGCGATGGAGCTGGCGATGGCAGCACTGGGCGCCGGCGTGATCGTCATGGCGCGCCTGCATCGCCCGCGTGCGGCGTCGTGGGTGGCGTTCGTCGGCCTCACAGGCGTGCTGTGCTTCTTCTCCGCGTACCTCGACGTGCCCACCGCGCAGGCGCCCAGGACCAGCCATGTGTTCCTGCTGGTACTGGCGTTGTGCGGCCACCATGTGTTCCGCGACGAAAAGCCTTGGCTGCGTTACGGACTGGTGGTGGCGCTGCTGGTGCTGTTCGTCGTCTTCGCGGCCGCGCCCGTGACGACGCCTTCGTCGCTCGCGATCGCCGAGGACGTGCGGCGCGTCGGCATCTGGATCAATCTCGCCACCGCGGTGGCCAGCCTGCTGATCGTGGTGCGCCTGGCCGATTCGGACATCGCCGAGCACCGCGCGCTCCACCGCGCGCTGCGCGATGCACTGTCGCAGCGTCGCTTCGTGCTGCTCTACCAGCCACAGGTGGACGCGGCGGGGCGCATCGTCGGCGCCGAGGCCTTGCTGCGCTGGCACGATCCGCGGCGCGGCCTGATCCGTCCGGCCGACTTCATGCAGGCCGCCGAAGACAGCGGCTTCATCCTGCCGCTCGGGCACTGGGTGCTGCAGGAGGCATGCCGGCAGTTGGCGGTCTGGCAGGCGACACCCGCCCTGCGCCACGTGCGATTGTCCGTGAACATCAGTGCGTTGCAGTTGCGTCAGCCGGACTTCGTGCAGCACGTGGACGACGTGATGACGCGCAGCGGCATCCAGGCGGATGCGCTGACGCTGGAACTGACCGAGAGCGTGCTGGTGCACGACATGGAGGACGCCGTGGGAAAGATGCGCGCGCTGCACGCGATGGGCGTGCGCCTGTCGCTCGACGACTTCGGCGCGGGTTACGCCTCCCTGTCGTACCTTCGGGACCTGCCGTTCGCCGAAATGAAGATCGACCGCGCCTTCACCCGCGACGTCGTGCGCGACGCCCACGCGGCCACGATCACCCGCAACCTGCTGCAGCTGGGTCGCGACCTGGGCATCGACGTGATCGCCGAAGGCATCGAGCACGACGACCAGTTCGCCCTGCTGGGCGGGCAGGGCTGTGTGCTGTTCCAGGGCTACCTGTTCGGGCGGCCGATGGACGTGGCCGCCTTCACCGAGCGCATCGCATCGTCGTGAGGGGAGGGGATGCGCTCAGCGCAACGCGCTGTCCGGCACGTGGATATCCATCGCCAGCGCCAGGTGGTCCGAGTTGGCGGCAGGCATGGCGCGTGCGTTGTCGCCGCGCAGGCCTTCGCTGAGCAGGATATGGTCGATCGCGCGCAGCGGGCGCCAGCTGGGGAACGTGGGAACGCAGAACGCCGGCGGACGCAGGCGCGTGCGCTTGTAGAGCAGCTCCATCTCCGGCGTGTCGGGAACGCAGTTGAAGTCGCCCATCAGCACGGCGTGCGGGTGGTCCGACAGCAGCTCGCCGATGAAGGCCAGCTGCGACCTGCGCGAATTGGCGCCCAGCGACAGGTGCGCCACCGCCACGGTCAGGCCTTCGTCGCCGTCGCCGAAACGCGCCATCAGCACGCCGCGGCCGCCGATGCGGCCGGGGAGGCTGTGGTCGGTCACTTCCACCGGCTCCAGCTTGCTGAGCAGGCCGTTCGCGCTGCCGGCCACGCGCGCGACATTGCGGTTGGGCTGGTGCGTCCAGAAGTCGAAGCCGGCGCGCTCGGCGAGGTAATGCGTCTGGTTGGTGAAGCCCGAGCGCAGGCTGCCCGGGTCGGCTTCCTGCAGGCCGACGATGTCGTGTTCGCCGGCCAGCTGGGCGATGGCATCCAGGCTGCCGCGCTTGTTGCCCGCCGGCAGCGCATGCGACCAGCTGCGGGTGACGTAGTCGCTGTAGCGGCGCGTGCTGGAGCCTGCCTGGATGTTGGCGCTCAGCACGCGCAGCCGCCGCGTGGAAGAGGAGTCGGTCATGGAAGTGGGGGCTTCCGCGCCACTCAGCGCCGCGCGCGCTCCATCGCGACCAGGTGATCGGCGATGCGCAGCACGTCGGCGTAGGTCTGGCCGCCGGTGATGCGGTACCTGCCGTTGACGATGATGGTCGGCGTGCCTTCCACGCCGCTGTTCTTGGCGAACTGCATGCCGCGGCCGACCTGGGCATTGGTCCCGAAGCTGTTCATCAGCGACACGAACTCCTTCGCGTCGACGCCGTACTGGGCGTACCACTGCGCGATCTGGGCCGGATCCGCCGGCGGCTTGCCTTCGCCCGGCAGCGTGCGCTGCAGGTGGATGGCGCTGAACACCGCATCGTGGGTCTTGTCGACCAGGCCCTTCGCCTGGGCTGCGTAGAACGCCTTGCCATACGGGGCCCAGACGGGGCCGAACACCACCGGCACGTAGGTAACGCGCACGTCGGCCGGCTGCTTCTTCTTCCATGCCGACACTTCCGGCGCAAAGCGCGCGCAGGCCGGGCAGACGTAGCCGAATACCTCGACCACCTCGACCTGGCCGTTGAGCGGAGCGTAGGGCTGGCCGTTCGGGATCTCGACGTAATCCTTGCCTGCGACCGGCGCCGGACCCTGCGGCGGAACGATCGGGTTGGCACTGGCGGCAGTCGCGGCAGCGGTGCCGTCGGCGGGGGTGGTGGTCGCATCGGCCGGCGTCGCCGGTGCTTCGGCGGCGGGCGCCGTCACGGTCGCATCGGTCGCGGCGGCGGTTGCCTCGGGCGTCGGTGTCGTATCAGTGGAGGGCTTCGGCCCACAGGCCGCCAGCACGGGCAGCAGCAGGGACAGCATCAGGGCGTGGCGGGATTTCATCGCGCGAACTCCAGGGGATCACAGGAAAGAAGGTGCCGGCCGGGCCGGGGACATCGCATTCTGCATGGCGCCCGCAGCGGTCGCCATGACGGAATCATCACTTGCGCGCGCGCTCGCGGGCCACCAGGCGGTCGGCGATCTTCAGCATGTCGCTGTAAGTGCGTCCGCCGGTCACGCGGTACCTGCCGTTGACGATGAGCGTCGGCGTGCCCTCCACGCCGGCGCCGGCCACCCAGTCGCGGGCCTTGGCCAACTGCGCGTCTACGGCCGGTCCTCGCAGGGCGGCGACGAACTTCGCGCGATCGACGCCCTGGCTGGCATAGAAGTTGGCGATCTCGTCGACGGAGGCATTCTGGATCGGCAGCGCGCCGGTCTTGTGCAGGGCGTCGAACACCGCCTGATGGGTCCGCGGCTGCACGCCCAGTTGCTGGGCGGCGAAGAAGGCGCGGGCGTAGGGAATCCAGTAGCCACCGAAGGCGGCTGGAACGGGGGTCAGCTGCACATCGCGCGGCAGGGTCTTCTTCCACGCCACCAGCGTGGGTTCCAGATGGGCGCAATGGATGCAGGTGTAGCCGAAGACTTCGGCCACCTCGATCTTGCCCTTCACCGGCGCGAACGGCTGGCCCTCGGCGATCACCTCGTAGTCCTGGCCTTCGACCAGCGGCGCGGGGGCCGCGGGGGCGGCGAGCGCGGTGACCGGCAACAGGGCCAGCAGGGTGATCAGCACGGGCAGCAGGCGCGACGCCATCGGACTCTTCCTCTAGGGGCGGCGCCCGGTCGACGGGTCCGCGAAAAAGAAACGCCGGCCATGGTGGGGCCGGCGCGATGAACAGGAGCTTGAACCGGCAGCCGCGCGGAGCGGCGTGCGGCCGTGTCGTTACTTGCCGCCGGCTTTCGCGGCCGCCATGTCGTCGGCGCGGGCATGCAGGCCCTGCAGGTAGCTGGCGAGCGCCTGGATTTCCTGCTCGGTCAACGGACCGGCGACCTGCGCCATGATGTTGAAGTGGGCGGCGTCCTTCAGCGTGGTCGTGCCCGCCTTGTATTCGGTCAGGCGACGCACGGTGTAGTCCTGCATCTGGCCGCCGATGTGCGGATAGGCCGGGCCCGGGTTGCCGGCGCCGGTCGGGCCATGGCACGCCATGCAGGCCGGCACGCCGCGCTTGGCGTCACCGCTGCGGTACAGCTGCTGGCCCACCTCATAGAACTTCATGCCCTTGTAGGCGCCGTCGGCAACGACGCTGTCGTCGGCCAGGCCGGCGCCCGACTTCTGGGTGGCGAAGTACGCGCCCACGTCGCGCATGTCCTGCGCGCTCAGGGCCTGGGCGAACGGGGCCATCACCGCCGCCATGCCCGTGTTGCGCTCGCCCGAGGCGAACAGCGCCAGTTGCTGGGCGACGTAGCGCTCGCTCTGGCCCGCGATGCGCGGGTACTGCGGATCGCTGGGGTTGCCGTCGACGCCGTGGCAGGCGGCGCAGGCGGCGGCCTTGGTCTGGCCGGCCTTGGCATCGCCCCAGGTGGTCTTGGCGAGATTGACCTCCAGCGGGGCGGTCTCGACCGGCGCATTGTCGGGCACGGGAACGACCGTGGTCTGTGCAAAAGCGACTGCGGCCACGGCCAACACGGCCAGTCCGGCAAGTCCCATAACGCGAGCGTGGCGCATGCTGAAGCTCCGAAACCCTTGACTGAGGCGGCGCCCGAAGAGGCCGCGAAACCCCCGAATTATCGTCGCGGCGGCCGCTCGCGGTCAATTCAAACGGTATCCCGCCCGCCACCGTGCGATCCTATCGCCATGTCGAACCCCCTGAATTCCGCCACTTACCTGCTCTCCGCCCATACTCCGCGCCAGTTGCCGGAGGATGGCGGCTTCGAAGTGGCCTTCGCCGGCCGTTCCAATGCCGGCAAGTCCAGCGCCCTCAACGCACTGGTCAACCACAACCGGTTGGCCCGCGTGTCCAAGACGCCCGGCCGCACCCAGCAGCTGGTGTTCTTCCAGGTCCAGCCGGACCGCTATCTGGTCGACTTGCCCGGGTACGGGTATGCGAAGGTGCCGCAGGACCTGCAGGCGCACTGGCAGGCCTTCATCGATCGCTACTTCCGCACCCGCGACGCGCTGAAAGGCCTGGTGGTGGTGATGGACATCCGCCATCCGCTGAAGGAGTACGACCGGCAGATGCTGGGCTACGCCGTCCAGCGCGGCCTGCCGGCGCATGCGTTGCTGACCAAGGCGGACAAGCTCGGTCGCGGCCAGCAGGGCAATGCCCTGCAGGCGGTGAAGAAGGAGCTGTTCTCCGCCTTCGGCGATACGGTCAGCGTGCAGACGTTTTCCGCCGAGTCGAAGCAGGGCGTGGACGAGGCCCGCATGATCGTGGGCAACTGGCTGGAACTGTCCTGAGCCGGAACTCAGACGCTGACGTGGAAGAGGCGGCCCACGGCCGCGGCAGCCGCCATCGCCATCGCGCCCCAGAAGCCGACCCGCCACGCGCCGCGAAGAACCGGGGCACCGCCGACCCTGGCGGCCAATCCGCCTGACACCAGCAAGCCCGCCAGGGTCGCCACGGTGGTGACCAGCGCGACCCTGTCCGGTGGCGCCAGCAGCGTCGTCGCGATCGGCAGCAGGGCACCGACCGTGAAGGCAGCGGCCGACGCCAGCGCCGCCTGCACCGGACGTGCACGCAGCGCCTCGGTGATGCCGAGTTCGTCGCGCATGTGCGACGCCAGCGCGTCATGCGCGGTCAGCTGCTGGGCGACCTGCCGCGCCAGCACCGGATCCAGACCCCGCTTGACGTAGATCTGCGCCAGCTCCGCCAGTTCGCCGTCCGGCATCTCGCGCAGCTCGCGGGTTTCGACGGCGAGCGCGGCGGCTTCTGCGTCGGCCTGCGACTGCACCGAAACATATTCGCCGGCCGCCATCGACATGGCGCCCGCGACCAGGCCGGCCACGCCGGTCACGAGGATGGTCGACGCGCTGGCCCCGCTGGCGGCGACACCGACCACCAGGCCGGCGACCGAGACGATGCCGTCATTGGCGCCCAGCACGGCCGCGCGCAGCCAGCCGACACGGTCGGTGCGATGGCGTTCGCGATGGCGCGGTGCGGTGTCGCGGGCGGGGTGCGTCATGCGCGCAGCGTACGCCCGGCAAGGTCGGGCGTCGATCCGCCCCATCGCGTCCATGGATGGGATGCTGCGGCGTTGTCGTGGCGATGCTGGCGTGCAGGCGGCCACGTTATAGTGCCGGCCCTGCCACGCTGGCACGCCGGCGTCGCGTCCCCCTTGCGAGTCCCGCCCTTGTCCAGTCCCAGCCACGTCGCCGACACGCTGATCACCGACCGCACCCAGTTGGTGGAATACATCGCCTCGGGCGAGAAGCCCGCGCAGGACTGGCGCATCGGCACCGAGCACGAGAAGTTCGGCTTCCGCCTGGACGACCTGCGGCCGCCGACCTTCGATGGCGACCGCGGCATCGAAGCGCTGCTGAAAGGCCTGACCCGCTTCGGCTGGGAAGCCATCGAAGAGAAGGGTCGCGTGATCGCACTGTCGAAGGATGGCGCCTCGGTCACGCTGGAGCCGGCGGGACAGCTGGAACTCTCGGGTGCGGCGCTGGAGACCCTCCATGAAACCTGCGTCGAAGTCGGCACGCACCTGAAGGAAGTGAAGCAGGTCGCCGACGAACTGCAGCTCGGCTTCCTCGGCATGGGCTTCCAGCCCAAGTGGCGCCGCGACGAGATGCCGTGGATGCCGAAGGGCCGCTACCAGATCATGAAGTCGTACATGCCCAAGGTCGGCCAGCTCGGCCTGGACATGATGACGCGCACCTGCACGGTGCAGGTCAACCTGGACTACGCCAGCGAAGCGGACATGGTGAAGAAGTTCCGCGTGTCGCTGGCGCTGCAGCCGGTGGCCACGGCGCTGTTCGCCGACTCGCCGTTCACCGAGGGCAAGCCGAACGGCTACCAGAGCTACCGTTCGCACATCTGGACCGACACCGACGGCGACCGCACCGGCATGCTGGACTTCGTCTTCGAGGACGGCTTCGGTTACGAGCGCTACGTCGACTACCTGCTCGACGTGCCGATGTATTTCTCCTACCGCGACGGCATCTACCACGATGCCAGCGGCAAGTCGTTCCGTAGGTTCCTGCGTGGAGAGCTGGATGTGCTGCCGGGTGCGCTGCCCACGCTGCGCGACTGGTCGGACCACATGACCACCGCCTTCCCGGAAGTGCGGATGAAGAAGTTCCTGGAGATGCGCGGCGCGGACAGCGGTCCCTGGAATCGCATCTGTGCACTGCCCGCGTTCTGGGTGGGCCTGTTGTACGACGATGCCGCACTCGATGCGGCCTGGGACCTGGTCAAGGATTTCTCGCTGGCCGAGCGCCACGCGTTGCGCGACGGCGTGCCGAAGCACGCGTTGAAGCTGCCCTTCCGCGACGGCACCGTCCGCGACCTGGCCCGCGAGGCCGTGAAGATCGCCATCGGCGGCCTGCAGCGCCGCGCGCGCCTCAACAGCAAGGGCGTGGACGAAGCCGGCTTCCTCGATGCGCTGGTCGAGATCGTCGAGGCCAACGAGACCCCGGCCGAGCGCAAGCTCGCCCTCTTCCACGGCGAGTGGAACGGCGACATCGACGGCGTGTTCCGCGACTTCGCGTACTAGGCGGGATCCCGGGCGCAGCCTGTCCCGGGTCGCCGTTGTTTTGCGTTGCTCACCCTTGAAGTGGACGTATCCGGCGCATGCCGGATCCGGTCACGCAGGGGGCCGCGGCAGGGTGCCGGGGCGCACATCCGCGAGCGATGCATGGATCAGGTACCGGTCACCCAGTTGCTGAAGCGCGCGCGCGAGGGTGACGTGCGGGCGGCCGATGCGGTGTTCGCCAGCCTCTACGACGAGCTCAAGCGTGCCGCCCACCTCCAGCTGCGCCGGCACCACGACAACCTCGACACCACGGTGCTGGTGCACGAAACCTATCTGAAGATGGCGACGGGCGGACGCCTGGCGGCCAACGATCGCGCGCACCTGCTGGCGATGTCGGCGCGCGCGATGCGGCAGGTGCTGGTGGACCACGCGCGCATCGCGCATGCCCAGAAGCGCGGCGGCGGCGTGGAAGCGCTGACGTTGACCGCGCGGCTGGGCGGCGGCGAACGGGCGGTGGTCGAAGTGCTGGCGCTGGACGAGCTGCTGGATGCCCTGCAGCAGGCCGATGCGCGCGCGGCGCAGATCGTGGAGCTGCGTTATTTCGGTGGCTACGAAGAAGCCGAGATTGCGCAGATGCTCGGCGTCAGCGAGCGTACCGTGCGGCGCGACTGGCGCGCGGCGCGCGCTTTCCTGCTCGCGGAGCTGGGCAAGTGAGCGAGGGCGGGCCCGAACGTCGCCGGCAGGCGCTGGCGCTGTTCCGCGAGGCGGTGGAGATCGCGCCGACCCAGCGCGACGCATGGCTCGCGGGTGCCTGCGGCGGCGACGCCGCGCTGCGGGCCGATGTGGATGCACTGCTGGCCGCGGACGCGAGCGGCACGGAACCGTTCGCCGGCGATGCGCTGGCCTGGGGCCGTGCGTTCCGCGACGAGCACGGCGACGTGGCACGCGATGCGCTGGTCGGCCGCAGCATCGGTCCCTGGCGCCTCACCGGCATCCTCGGCCATGGCGGCATGGGCGCCGTCTACCGCGTCGACCGCGACGACGGCGCCTACGCGCAGCATGCCGCGCTGAAGCTGATCCGCGCCGGCACCGACTCGCAGGCGGCGCGCGAACGCTTCCTGCGCGAGCGGCAGATCCTCGCCCGGCTGCGCCATCCGAACATCGCCACGCTGCTCGACGGGGGCATCAGCAGCGAAGGCGACCCGTGGTTCGTGATGGAACTCGTCGACGGCGAGCCGATCGACCGCTGGTGCGACACGCGGCAGCTAGGCCTGCGCCAGCGCATCGTGCTGTTCCTGCAGGTGGTCGATGCGGTCCGCCATGCGCATCGGAACCTGGTCGTCCATCGCGATCTGAAACCCTCCAACCTGCTGGTGGATGCCGACGGGCGGGTGAAGCTGCTCGACTTCGGCATCGCCAAGGAACTCGCCGATACGCGCGCAGTGACGGTCGACCGCGCGCTGACCTTCGAATACGCCTCGCCCGAGCAACTGCTCGACGCACCCATCACCACCGCCACCGACCTGTGGCAACTGGGCGTGGTGCTGCACCGCCTGCTGGCGGGCGCGCATCCGTTCGGGGTGACGCGCGAAACGCCGGTGGCGCACCAGCTGCAGCAGCTCGATCGCGATCCGGAGCCACTGACGCGGGCGGCGTCGCACGCCAGCAGCGAGCAGGCCGCGCAGCGCGGAGGCCACACCCCGGCATCGCTCGCACGCGCGTTGCGGGGAAGCCTGGCGCAGATCGTGCAGGCCTGCCTGCGCCGTGATCCGGAAGCGCGCTATGCCTCGGCGGACGTATTGGCGAACGATCTGCGCGCCTGGCTCGACGACCGGCCGATCAGCGCGGTGCCTTTGTCGCGGGTCGACCGCGCGTTGCTGTGGCTGCGACGCAACCGCGCCCTGGCGGCGGCGTCGGGCATCGTCGCGGTGGCGTTGCTGGCCGGTACGGGCGTCGCCGTGTGGCAGGCCCGCGAAGCACGCGCGCAGGCGCGTATCGCCGAGCATGAGGCTGCGAACGCACGGGCCACGCTGGCGTTCCTCTCCGATACGCTGGCGGCCGCCTCGCCCGAACAGGCCGGCAGCAGGGAAGTCAGCGTGCGCCAACTGCTCGACCAGGCGCAGGCCAAGCTCGAACAGCGCACCCTGGATCCCCAGGTCAGGCAACCGGTCCAGCGGATGCTCGGCCGTTTGTACCTGGCGATCGGGGAGCAGCAGGCCGCCGTCGACGTGTTCGCGGCGGGGCTCGAGGGCGTCGAGCCGCAGCAGCGGGACGAAGCGCTCGCGCTGGCCGATGACCTGGTGGCCTATTCGGATGCACTGGCCGATCTGGAGCACAACGCCGAGGCGTTCGCGGCAGCCGAGCAGGCCGTGGCGTTGCGAAGACGTTTCGCGCCCGACGATCCCGAGCAGCAACTGCGCGCGATGGCGCATCTCACGCTGGGCCATGTCGAGAAGTTCGGCCTGGACGCCTGCCGGAAGCGGGCCGAGGCGTCGCTCGCGTTCGCCAAGCAGATGTACGATCCGCCGGTCGACATCGTGCTCGATATCTACTCCGACATCAGCACCGCCGCCAACTTCCAGAACGATCGGCGCCGCCTGCTTTCGGTCAGCCGCGAGGGACTGGCGTATGCCGACAGGCATGGCATCGCCGCCCATTCACCGGTACGGCAGTCCCTGACCCGCGGCCTGGTCGCCGGGCTGGTCCTGGAGGGCCGGTCCGGGGAAGCGGAACAGGTGATCCGCAAGGCGATCGCCGACGGCGAGAAGACCGGCGGGTACGGCGGTGCCAGCGAAACCGTGCTCTACCAGACGCTCGCGGAAACCCTGATCGGTCAAGGACGCTACCGCGAGGCGCTGCTTGCGCTGGACAGGAGTTGCGCCCTGTCCAGCCAGGCCGGCGAGGGGCCGCGCAACCTGGCCATGGCGCTCACCAACATCGCCACGCTCAACCTCATGTACGGCGACTACGCGACCGCCCTGGCACGCTCCACGCAGGGCATGGCACGCCTGCTGGAGGCGGAGGTTCCGCCGGACGATACGTTCCGCCGCAGCGCCGAGCGCACGCACGCACGCGTGCTGATCGCCAACGACCGGTTCGATGACGCGGCCCGCCAGCTCGACAGCCTGCTGGAACGCGCGCGACGCCTGGATGGCCAGGACTCCGAGGAGTACGCGCTGGTGCTTGGCGACCAGCTCGGCCTGTATCGCCGGATCGGCGATGTGGCGCGCGGGGTCCCGTTGCTGGCCGACCTGCGCCTCCTCATGACACGGCGCGGCGTGCCGCAGACGCACGAACAGTTCGGTCACTTCTTTGGTTACGAGGCAGCCTTCGACCGCATGCGCGGCGACGCGGGACGGGCGGAGCAGCACCAGCGCGAAGCGGTCCGCCGGCTCGCGTCCAGCGCAAGCGCCGTCGACGCGGCGATCGCGCGCGCCACCCTGGCCGGCGACGTCGCGGTGCGCGGCGACAGGGCGCAGGCGAAGGAGCTCCTGGCCAGCGCCCTGCCGGTATTGCGCGCTGCATTGCTGCCGGGCGAGCGCAATCTCGCCGCAGCGGAACGGCTGGCCACCACGCTGTGAACCCGCGAGCGCGCTACTGCTCGCAGGGTGCGATCGGCGTCAGCGTGTAGCGCTCCGTCCCGCTGTTGCAGCGCGTGCCCATCGGCGTCTTCACGCACCCGTCGCCTGATCCGGTCAGCGTGCCTCCGCGCTCGTCGGCCGAGACGGAATACGTGCCATTTCCGTAGACGCCGACGCCGCCCATGTTGCCCTGATAGCGGTAGGTCCCGCCCTCCTCGCTGCTCGGCGTGAAGGTCACCACATTGCCGCCTCCGCTGATCGTGAACGGCTCGCCGAGGTTGCAGACGGTGCCGGTCCCGTAGAACGCATCCAGCCCGCCTGCCGCGGTGTAAGCCTGCGGGCGCTTGGTGTCGAAGGCCAGCGTCGCGCGTCCCACGCCGCGCTTGCTGCGCGCTTCGAACATGATGCTGGCCTCTTCGTTCTTCTTGTCCGGCCCCGCATAGGCGTACTTCGCATCCGCCGGCACCTTGCCGCCCGCGGGCTGCAGGCTCGCGCCGCCGCTGAGCGTCGCGGTCACCGTGCCGCCGGCGGGCGCGCCATCGGACTTCGCGCGGGGAACGGCCTCCAGATCGAACGCGGTGCTCGGGCGGATGCCCTTGCGCTTGCCGGGATTGCTGGTGACCTTGAGCTCCACGCAGCGGCCGCTTTCCCACGGCCCTCCGCCCTGGCCGACACCGCGCAGCATCATCTCGGCGACCATCTGCAGGTAGACGAAGGACTGCTCGGCCAGCTGCGCCGCGTGCTTCACTTCATCCATGCGGAAGATGCTGAAGCCGCTATGGTCGCCGAAATCCTCGTAGCCACTGCCGGGCGTACGTCCGTAGCCCATCCTGACGTCGAAGGACTGCGGCTTGCCGCCGACCGTGCCGCCTGCGGACATGGTCATGCTCGCCGTCGATCCGGCATTGTCCTGGATCAGGTGCGCATCGTTGTCTAGGAACCGTTCGAGCTTGAATTCACTGCGCACATGTCCGCCCGCACCGGCCTGGCCGACGACGTTCATCTGCGAATCCACGTTCAGCGTCACCGTCAGCTTGCCTTCCGCATCCGGGCAGGCGTCGATGTGGACCTTGATCTTCATCTTGCCCGACAGCCCGTCGGTGGCCTTGCCGTCGAATTCCAGCGTCTGGTCCAGCGAACCGTCGGCACCGAAGTGCAGTTCCGCACCGCCCTTCCCGTCCTTGTCGGCGCCCAGCTTCATCGGTCCGGCCTTGACCAGGTCGGCCAGCTGTTCGTCCGACATGGTCTGCACCGCGCCATTGACCATGCCGCCGGCGATCAGGCCGCCGAAGGCGCCCACCGCGAGGCCGGTGAAGCCGGCATCCAGGCCGCTGCCATCGAAGGCCGCCGGGATCATCCGCGGCACATCGGCCTGCGTGCCGCGCAGGGCGCGCTCGTTCTGCTCGCCCCATGCCCTGAGCGCCGCCACCGCGTTCGCTTCGCCACCCAGCGCATCGACTATGCCGGTGGCTTCCATCACCCGGAAGTGCACCAGGTAGTCGAACAGCGCCATCTTTCGAAGCGTGGCGTCGGGCTCCGAGGCGCGGAATGCATCCCTCTGCGCGCGCGTCGGCATCAATTTCGCACGATTGTCGGCGACGCCTGCGTCGCCGGATTCCGCGTCCGGGCGCGAGCACGCGGCGAGCATGCAGGCCGTGAGCGTGAGGCAGGCGAGGAGGCGCGTCTTCATGGACATATCCCGGCAGGAGTCAACGGTCGGCGGTCGTGGCGAGCAGCGTGCGGGTGTCGGCTGATCGGAGCTTCAGCAGGGCAGCCCAGTCCTGCCGGTTGAGGTTGCAGTGCGCGGGGACATCCGGGCTGCAGGCGGCATCGCCAGCCGCACGCGCCGGCAGGTCGGCAAAACGCCCCTGTGCATCCAGCCGCAGCATCCGCAACGCGACGGTCTGCTGCACGTTGCCGCCGACCAGCCACGCCATGCCGTCCTGTGCGGACACGACGATGTCGCAGTGCATCGGCAGGCTGTCGCCGGCATCGAGGCTGTCGATCAGTCCCGCATAACCCAGCGCACGCGACCGACCCCGCACGTAGCAGAGCAGGTCACCGGGTGCCGGTGCCGCCTCGTCCGGGGCGACCAGCCGATAGGGCGCCGTCGGCGATGCGTGGCGCGCGGCGCGCACGTAGTCGACATGGCGCGACGAGGTGCCGAAGCCCGGTACGCGCGCCTGCCGCATCACCCAGGACACGAACGCCGCCGACCATGGCATGTCGACCACGAAGCTGCGGCACGCCGCGCCCGCGCCACCGCAACCGCTGCCGAGCCCGCTGCCGTTCCAGTACGCCGCCACCTTGCGCCAGGCCGGCGCACCGTCGGCCAGCACGTCGTTCTCCGCTTCGTAGACCGCCTGCCCACCGACCCGGCCTTCCGCATCGATGAAGGGGCGGAACCACGCGTGGTTCTCCTGGCAGGCGATAGCCGCGATGCGCGTGGCCACGTCGGTCGACGCCGTCCGGGTGCGCAGTTGTGGACAGGGATCGGTGGCACGGGCAGGGGGTGCGTACCAGAGGGTGGCAAGGGCGAACAACAGCAGCAGTGCGGGCTTCATCGGGTGTCATCCATGGCGGAGGGAGGCAGGCGCAAGGCCTGCCGCTGGCGGGATCAGAAGTTGCGCAGCAGGCCGCGCAGCAGCTTCTTCGCGCCGCCCTCTTCCTTCTTTTCGGGGTCCTGCTTGCCGTCGCCGTCGTCATCGCCGGTCGGCATGCCGCCCATCTCGCTGAAGTCCATGCCCAGCATCGCCACCGTGGTCGCCTTGGTCCGGACGCGGACGTTCCATTCGGGATCCCATGGCTGTTTCGGGTCCGCAGGCTTGGGGGGCCACGTGATGTTGGTCTCGGGACCGTAGGCGATCATGTTCAGCGAGGCGAAGCCGCCCGGTTGTCCGCCCTTGCCGCTGGCCTTGAAGATGCCCTGCGGCACCGCGCAGCTGGTCGCGCCTGGTGCCAGCAGTACTTTCTGCTTCAACCATTTGTCGATGTACGAACCGGTCAGGTAGTTCACCAGTTCGTGGCCGGCGCCGGGTACCTCTGCGCTGCTCCACACGGTGAAGTTGCGTTCGTCCTGCATGGCGATCGCGTTGAGGAAATAAGCCCTGGCGCGATCCACAGGCTGCCAGCTCAGGGCGATGCTGTCCGTCAGTTCGCCACGCGTCTGCAGCGCGATCTTCGGCATGAAGTCAGCGTTCTGTCCCAGCTCGAACTGCAGCGAGGCCGGCACGCCCTCACCGCTGATGCGGTGCGGGCCGACCAGCGACGAGCGTTCGCCGACGCGTCGGTTGTTCTTCAGGTTGGGCCACAGCGCGTAGCCGGGAGTGACGTCGACGTCGCGATCGGGAACGAACAGGCCGGGTGCCAGCGCGCCGTCCTGCTGGAACTGGCCGTTCTTTACCTTCAGCGTCATCACCTTCGGCTGGCCCGGGCGCACCGTCGCGCCGCACCCCCAGTACTGGCGGATGGTCACTTCGATGTCGTGCATCTCGGGATTCTTCGGGTCTTCGACGTCCTTGCCGGGCGGGGGCGGCAGCAGCGACAGCGACTTGCCCACGCCCAGTCCCGCCGGCACCGCCTGCTCGGCAGGCACGCCGGGCTTGAGGCGGTTGTACAGCGCGATATCGAGCACGTGGCCCTGGGTGGCCGGGATGTTCCGCGACTGCGGATAGGCCTGCGGACCCTTCTCGCCCCCCATCATGCGGCCGGCCAGTCCGCCCAGTGCGCCGAGATCGGGCATGCCCGCCATGGAGTGGGTGGCGACATCGATCCAGACCTGCGTTTCAGGGCCGGCGGGCGGTGCGCTGCTGGCAGGCAGTGCGATGGCCAGTAGCGTGGCGAGGGCGAGTGTCAGCGGGGGGCGGCGCATGGGGCGGCTCCTGGAGTGGGCGATGGGGAGGTATGCGAAGGAAGGCCTCCCCAGCGGACACGCGCCGGCCGGACCGGATCGGCCGGCTTGCCACCTTGGCCCGACGGACGGCCCGCCTTATACTCCCCCCCACTATAGGCTGCCATCGCCATGCCGCATTCGCCCGCCGACAAGAAGAAAGCGCTCACGCGCGTCAAGCGCATCCGCGGCCAGCTGGATGCGCTGGAGCGCGCGCTGGAGGAGGGTGCCGACTGCGCGCCGGTCCTGCAGCAGCTCGCGGCGGTGCGCGGTGCGGTCAACGGACTGATGTCGGAAATCCTGGAAAGCCACCTGCGCGAGGAATTCGCGCATCCCGCTTCGACGCCCGAACAGCGCGGGGCCGGCATCGATGCCGCCGTCGCGCTGGTGCGGTCCTATCTGAAGTAGGAGCGGGCCATGCCCGCGATGCTCCTCGGCCAAGGACGGGAACGCATCGCGGGCATCGCCCGCTCCTACAAAAAATCCCCCCTCTCGCAGGAGACTGACCATGAAATCCCGTGCCGCCGTCGCCTTCGCCGCAGGCGAACCGCTGAAGATCGTCGAGATCGACGTCGCCCCGCCGCAGAACGGCGAAGTGCTGGTGAAGATCACCCATACCGGCGTCTGCCACACCGATGCGTTCACGCTGTCGGGCGAGGATCCGGAGGGACTGTTTCCCGTCGTGCTGGGCCATGAAGGTGCCGGCATCGTGGTCGAGGTCGGCGAAGGCGTCACCAGTGTCAAGCCGGGCGACCACGTCATCCCGCTCTACACCGCCGAATGCGGCGAGTGCCTGTTCTGCAAGAGCGGCAAGACCAACCTGTGCACGTCGGTGCGGGCGACGCAGGGCAAGGGCGTGATGCCGGACGGCACCTCGCGCTTCTCCTATGAAGGCCAGCCGCTGTACCACTACATGGGCTGCTCGACCTTCAGCGAATACACGGTCGTCGCCGAGGTTTCGCTGGCCAAGATCAATCCCGACGCGAACCCGGAGCACGTCTGCCTGCTCGGCTGCGGCGTCACCACCGGCATCGGCGCCGTGCACAACACGGCCAAGGTGCAGGAAGGCGATTCGGTGGCCGTGTTCGGCCTCGGCGGCATCGGCCTCGCCGTGATCCAGGGCGCGCGCCAGGCCAAGGCCGGCCGCATCATCGCCATCGACACCAATCCGTCGAAGTTCGAGATGGCAAAACAGTTCGGTGCCACCGACTGCGTCAATCCGAAGGATTCCGACAAGCCGATCCAGCAGGTGATCGTCGAGATGACCGGATGGGGCGTCGATCATTCCTTCGAGTGCATCGGCAACGTGAACGTCATGCGCGCAGCGCTGGAATGCGCGCACCGTGGCTGGGGCCAGAGCGTCATCATCGGCGTGGCCGGCGCGGGGCAGGAGATCAGTACGCGTCCGTTCCAGCTGGTGACGGGACGGAAATGGATGGGCACCGCGTTCGGCGGCGTGAAGGGTCGCTCGCAGCTGCCGGGCATCGTCGAGGACGCGATGAAGGGCGATATCGAACTCGCGCCATTCGTGACCCACACCATGCCGCTGGACGGGATCAACGAGGCGTTCGACCTCATGCATGAGGGCAAGTCCATCCGCAGCGTGGTGCACTACTGAGATGACGATGTCCTTGCAGAAGACGACCCTGGACGCCATGCCGGACGCGACGATGGACGACTCCTTCGATCATGATGCGCGCGATGCGATCGCGCGCCTCGGCGAGCACGACCTGCAGAACATCGACCGGGCGATCCTTTCGTCGCTGGGTCGGGACTGGAAGAAAGCGGGGTTCATCACCGCAGGCGTCATGATCGCGGCTCCGGACGAGTACGAGGATCTGCCGGAGATGTTCTACGCATCCAGGATCCGCGCACTCGCCGAGGCATCGCGCATCGAGACGAGAGGCGATGCGCTTGCATTGAAGACCTTCGAGATCCGTCTCGCACCCGCAAAGGACGTGGCCTGACATGACGATCCAGCGCATTGAGCACCGCGCCTGCTTTGGCGGCTGGCAGGACGTCTACGAACACGCATCCCGCACCCTCGGTTGCACGATGCGCTTCGCCGTCTACCTGCCCCCGCAGGCTGGAACGCAGAAGCTGCCGGTGCTGTACTGGCTGTCCGGCCTGACCTGCACCGAGCAGAACTTCATCACCAAGGCCGGTGCGCAGCGCTACGCCGCCGAGCACGGCGTGATCCTGGTCGCGCTGGATACCAGTCCACGGGGCGACGACGTCGCCGATGCCGACGGCTATGACCTCGGCAAGGGCGCTGGCTTCTACGTCAATGCCACGCAGGCCCCGTGGGCAGCGCACTACCGCATGTACGACTACGTGGTCCACGAGGTGCCAGCGCTCATCGAAGCGAATTTCCCGGCCACCGATGCGCGCGCGATCAGCGGACACTCGATGGGCGGGCACGGTGCGTTGACCGTCGCACTGAAGAATCCCGGCCGCTACCGCAGCGTGTCCGCATTCTCGCCGATCGTCGCGCCGTCGCAGGTACCGTGGGGCGAAAAGGCGTTCGGCGCCTATCTCGGCAGCGACCGCGATGCGTGGAAGCACTACGATGCCGTCGCACTGATCCGCGATGCCTCCGAACGCTTGCCGCTGCTGGTCGACCAGGGCGATGCGGACGAATTCCTGAATGTCCAGTTGAAGCCCGAGCTGCTGCAGGCCGCCGCCGACGCCGCAGGCCATCCGCTTACGCTGCGCCTGCAACCCGGCTACGACCACAGCTATTACTTCATCGCCAGCTTCATCGGCGACCACGTCGCGCACCACGCCAAGGCCCTGCACCGATGAGCCTCGATCACGCTGCCACCCCCTCCGCGCCGCTGGTGTTCTACGTCCGCCTGCGCGTGAAGCCGGAGCGCGTCGACGAGTGGCTGCACGCGGTGCACGCCATCGTCGATGCGATGTCCAAGGAAGACACCGGTGAGTTCAACCCGTCGACGCAACGGCTTGGCTCAGCTTAGCGGCTGGCGTCTGGAAGCCCAAGGTCTTACGAGGT